>JALSQW010000029.1 GCA_026985095.1 Acidimicrobiia bacterium
AGGCGTGGACGTACACGGCGTCAGGGATCGCGGCCGCCGGTCAGTACGCCAACGTCGGGAAGGTCACCGCGACCGGGCCCAACGAGGAGTCCGTCTCGGCGACCGACCCGTCCCACTACATCGGCGTTCCCATCCAGGCGCCCTCCGTCGACATCGAGAAGGCCACCAACGGTGTCGATGCCGACACCCCGACCGGGCCCGCGATCACGGTGGGCGATCCGGTCACCTGGACCTACGTGGTCACCAACACCGGCAACGTCGACCTGACAGGGGTCACGGTGACCGACGACCAGGGCGTCGTGCCCGTGTACCAGTCCGGTGACGACGGCGACGGTGTGCTCGAGCCGGGCGAGGCGTGGACGTACACGGCGTCAGGGATCGCGGCCGCCGGTCAGTACGCCAACGTCGGGAAGGTCACCGCGACCGGGCCCAACGAGGAGTCCGTCTCGGCGACCGACCCGTCCCACTACATCGGCGTCTCCAACCCGGCGATCGACATCGTCAAGACGCTGACCAACGAAGGTGGCTTCGTGCCCCTCGGCGGGACCGCCACCTTCGAGATCGTCGTGACCAACACCGGCGACGTTCCGTTGACCGACGTGACCGTCACCGACCCGCTCACCCCGGCGTGTGACCGAACCATCGGCGATCTCGCGGTCGGTGCGTCGAGCACCTACACCTGCGACGCACCGAACGTGACCGCGTCGTACACGAACGTCGCCGACGTGGTCGGGACCGGACCGGGAGGCGAGAAGGTCACCGATACCGATCCGGAGCCCGTCACCGTCGTGGCCGCCAGCGGCCTCATCGGCGACACGGTGTGGCACGACGTCAACAAGAACGGCAAGCAGGATCCGGGGGAGAAGGGCATCGCCGGCGCCAAGGTGAAGCTCACGAACCTGGATACGAACGAGGAATCGTTCCAGACGACGAACTCCGACGGGAAGTACCTGTTCTCGGCCTTGCCCGCCGGTCGGTACCGGGTCGAACTGGTCAAGTCGTCGGTCTCGGGTGAGTTGACCACGCCCGGGGTCTTCACGCCGACGCTGGCCGAGGGCGAAGCCAGCCTGACGAACGACTTCGGGCTCGCCGACGCGTTGCCCAACACCGGCATCGACACCGACGTGTTGCTCTTGATGGCTGCCGTGCTGCTCGCCGGAGGCGCGGTGACCCTCACCGTGACCCGCCGCCGCGCCGATCTCGCCTGAGCGGCCTCGACACCCGATGTGGGGGAGCGTTCCGGCGCTCCCCCACATCCCGTCGGAGCCATGACCGACGGCGATCTCACGCGTCGTAGGCTTCCGTCGTGCTCTCCACCCGCCTCGCCTCCCGGATCGCTGCCGACGGCCCGATACCGTTCGACGAGTTCATGGCTGCCTGCCTGTACGACGAGGCAGGGGGGTACTTCACCGCCGGTCCTCTCCGCTCGGTCGCGGCCGGGGACTTCCTCACCAGCCCCGAGGTGAGCCCCTGGTTCGGCACCATGCTGGGTCGTTTCGCTCTCGGGGTGCGCCGGAGGTTGGGACGACCGGGCCGGTTCCGGGTCGTCGAGGTCGCAGCCGGCTCCGGCTCCCTGCTTCGCTCGCTGCGCCGGGAACTTCCCGAGGGAGCCCAGATCGACGCCATCGAAACCTCCGCCGCGGCGCGACGGGCGCTGCGCGGTCTCCTCGGCGATGATCGTGTCCACTCCCGGATGGACGACCTCCCGCCCCGGTTCGATGGGGTCGTCATCGCCAACGAGCTGATGGACAACCTCCCGGTCGCCGTCGCGGTGCGGGCGGGAAGCGGCTGGGAGGAGCGTTGGGTCGGTCACGACGCCGATGGGTTCCATCTCGTTGCCGCCCCGTGCCGTCCGGCGGTGGCCCGATGGTGTGACCGCCACGCCGGCGTCGTCCCCGACGATGGCATCGTGGAGGTCCAGCTCGCGGCCGGGGAGTGGCTGCGAGCGGCCCTCGGCCGTCTCGGTCGGGGAGCCGTGGTGGTCATCGACTACGGAGGCACCGCCGAGGAACTGGCCGGGCGGCGTGCGGAGGGGACGCTTCGCACCTACCGAGGCCACCATCTCGGGCCCGACCCGTTGCTCGAGCCGGGAGCCAACGACATCACGGTCGACGTCGACTTCGGGGCCCTCGTCGCGGTGGCCGAAGACGCCGGTGCGGTGACCGAGCTGACCACACAGGCGGCGTTCCTCGAGGATCTCGGCCTGCGAGACGAGATCGAGCGCCTCCGAAGGCGGGAGCGTGAGCTGGCTGCCTCGGGCGAGACGATGGGCCGGCTCCAGGTGCGCTCGGAGGCGACCGACGCCGAGACCCTGCTGCACCCTCGCGGCCTCGGCGACTTCCGGGTCCTCGTGGCTCGCAAGGGATGAGGGCGGCGTGGCCTCGGTCGGCGGTCGTCGACCTCCATCGGCGTCCCGTCCCGCACATTCGGGAGGCCGCGGACACCCGGCCGCGTTCGCGCTCCCCAGAGCAGGCGGACGCCCTTCCCCTCACCGTGATCGAGTCACTCTCCGCGCGCGTAGCGCCACGAACAGGTAGCGTGGAGGGGAACCTCGGGAGCGCTACGGAGCGTCTCATCCACAGCCGAGAACGAGGAGGTCATGGTGCGAAGAGCCCTTCCCTGGCTGGTCGCCACGGTCGTGGTCCTGGCGGCCTGCGCTGCCCCCGCCGGCGACGGAGGCGAGGCGATCGCCACCACCACGACGGTGGGTACCGGAGGCTCCCCGGCTCCCACCACCGAGGCGGCCACGGACGACCGGAGCGACGCGCCCACACGAGAGAGCACCACGTCGGGCACCGCCGTCGACGACGCCAACGAGGAGGAACCGGTGACGAACGAAGGATCGGCCGAGGCAAGCGAAGGCACGGTCGCCCCGACCGATGACGGTCACCGCGTCGAAGAGCTCCCTTCGGAGCCACCGACCGGGGTCGTGGAACCCGGTCTCGATCCGCTCATCGGCCAGGCCAAGGCCGATCTCGCCGACCGGCTCGGCATCCCGGTCGACGACATCGAGACGGTGTCCGCCGAAGCCGTCGTCTGGCCCGACGGCAGCCTGGGGTGTCCGCAGCCGGGCATGGAGTACACCCAGGTCCTCGTCGACGGTGCCAAGATCGTCCTGTACGCCCAGGACAAGACGTGGGAGTACCACTCGGGCGGGACGAGAGCTCCGTTCCTCTGCGTGACGCCCGGCTGATCGCCGTCGAGGTCGAAGGCCGGATCTAGGGCAGCACCCCGTCGAGGAAGTCCTGCACCCAGTCGCGAGCCCAGGCCCGATCCATGCGGAACACGCCGCCGGTGCCGGCACAGTTGCCGTTGATCCCGAAGGACGTCACGCCTCCGACGACGTTGGTATCACCGATGAAGTTCGGGCCGCCGGAATCCCCGAAGCACGTTCCGCCGGTCGCCTGGTTGTTGGACAACAGCAGCGAGAAGTCGCCGGTGAAGCCGGGCACGTTGATCTGGATGAGATGGGGATTCGCCACCATCCTCACCCGCTCGGCTTCGACGAACACCGGGTTGATCTGCTGGAGCCCGTACCCGACCGCCGTGAAGGCCACATCCTGGAGGCCGCGTCGGTTCGCCAGCCGATCGAGTTCGTCCTCGGCAGGGAGCGCCCCGTATTCGGGCATGACGATCGGCTCGTCGAGGACGACGACGCCGACGTCCCGCAGGAAGAAGGCGGCCGGGTCGTAGTCGGGATGGGCGTACGGCGTTCCGCCCACGTCGCCGGTGTACGGATATCCGTTGGCGGGGATGCCGCTATCGACATCGGCGTCGAACCAGATCTCGACGCGGTCGGCCCCGTCGGTGCAGTGTCCGGCCGTCAGGAACACCGTCGACGACAGCAGCGTGCCGCTGCAGCGCCACATCGGTGTGAGGTTCCCGGCGTCGTCGTAGCCCTGGGCGACCATCAGCCCGACGTACGGGTGGCCGTCGCCGTCGAGGTCGCCGTCGGTGATGGCGCCCGCTGGGACCGCGACGAACGCGGTGAGGAGCGCCAGGACCCCGAGCAGGATCCACAGTCTCTTCGACATGGAGTCGTCCTTTCTCTCGTAGCCGAGAGAAAAGCGGCGCCCGCCGCGTTCGTCACCCCAGGCGCGGGAGGCGCTTTCCCCCTGTTGCCGTGTCGACGATAGCGGACGCGAGGAGGGGGCGGACCCAGTCCGCCCCCTCCTCGCCTGCCGTGCGGGAGGATCTCAGTCGAAGTGACGTCCACGCCACGGTGGACGGCGCTTCTTGATCTTCCCCGACTCGGAGGCGATCGCCGTTCCCTCGAAGGCGTCGCTGGTCATCTCCACGTCGTTCCTCCACTTGCCGTGGCGAACGGCGAGGGCGTCGAAGGTGATCGTGTGGGTCTCACCCGGTGTGGGCGCCCCGGTCAGGACCCGGAGGTCCGTACCCGGCGTGTCCCACGGGTTCGTCCCGACCCCGTCGAAGTAGTACTGGTCACCCACCGTGCCGTCGGCGGTCTCGGCACCGACGGTGCCGTCGGTGGTGTCGCCCGTCGAGGCGGCGTAGGTGAACCAGATCTTGTCGGTCCCGCGTTCGACCCACACCTGGAAGGTGAAGGTCGACGACGGGTCGCCGAACCGAGGGACGTTCTCCCATTCGAAGACGTCCCAGCTCTCGGGCCCGCCGGCGCTGAGGGTCGCCGAGTACCAGTTCCCACCCGCCGACAGGTCCAGGTCGGTCCACCAGGGCACGATGAGGTTGTTCGGCAGCGTCGGATCGGGGATCGGAGCGTTCGCTCCGCCCGTCGCCGTGCCGCTCGCCGTCCCCGCCTCGATCGTTCCGTTGACCGACCAGATCCCGTCGACGTAGTGGTTGCCGGCGTACCAGAAGTCGAGCCCGGTCAGCAGCAACGCTCCGTCATCGGCGTTGCCCGGCAGCGGCGCTGGGGCGACACCGAGGCTCGCCAGCGAGAAGTAGCCGAAGGGCGCCGGCTCCTGGACGATGGACACCGGCGGCGGGATCGCCGGCGCCAAGGCGCCGGAGAACTCGACCCGGCGGACGCCCGTCTGGTCGCCACCGACGACGCTGCCGGGGAACACGACGAGCTTCCTCGGCAGGTTGTCGACGACGTCCACCTGGACCGTCTCGAAGGTCGTGTTCGTCACCTCGATCGTGCATGTCATCCGCTCGAACTGTCTCAGCTCGGTGGGATCGCACGACTTCGACAACGTGACGGCCGCCTGCTGTCGCTTGATGGCGATCGGGATGTGCAGATCGGCGCCGGGTCCGTCCAGGATCAGCGTCGCGAACCGCATCTCGCCCTCGGGCACCCGGCGGGCGTCGATGGTGATGTCCATCGTCGCTTCGCCGTTCTTCGGTACCCGCAGCTTCTTCGGGACCCGGATCTTCAGGTCCTTCGGCGCCTTGACCTTGACCTTCCAGGTCTTCGTCTTGCCGACCTCGTTGGTGAACGTGCGCTGGACCGTGATCTTGCCCGGAAGGACCGGGATCCAGATGCTGGCCAGGTTGTCGTTCCACTCCTTGCCTTGGTTGGCCAGGAAGTCGGCAGCCGACTCGTCGAGGGTGAGCCCGACCTCGCCGGCCTCCTCGAGATCGATCCGGCCCGAGCCCATGTCGAAGGCGTCGGCCGGCGTCACGCCGTCCTCCTTCGTCACGTGCTTGGTGCGGGCGCTCATCATGAGCGCCGACTTGATCTGCGCCGGTGACCAGTCGGGATGCATCTGCACGAGCAGCGCTCCAGCGCCCGCGACGTGCGGCGACGACATCGACGTGCCCTGGATCGACTGGAACAGCTCACCGGGTACGCCACCCTCGATAGTCGCCGGAAGCGGGGTGTGTCCCGCCAGGATCTGGACGCCCGGGGCGGTGACGTCGGGCTTGATCGTCAGGTACCCGTCTCCTCCTCGCGACGAGAAGGCGGCCATCACGTCGCCCTGGACCTCGGTGGCGGTGCCCTGGGTGAAGGTCGCCATCACCCCGGTGTGGGTCGTGACGAAGTCCACCAGCGCGGTGCCGTCGTCCACCTCGAGATGCACGCTCGGGATGAAGTGGTTGTCCGTGGCGAGACCCTGCAACGTCGGGTTGTACAGCAACATGCCGACGGCGCCCTGCTGCATCGCGTTGAAGCTCTTCGCCACCCTGGCGATCGCCCCGCGTTCACACACGACGATCTTCCCGGTGTAGTCGTAGGTCCCGGGCGTCGATTCCAGGCAGAGTGGATCGGCCGGGTCGGCCATCACCACCTCGGTCGGCGTCGAGATGCCCGTCGTGACCGACGCACCCTCCATGGTCAACGTGTCGCCGTTGTCGGCGGTCACGGTCACCTCGGAGATGAAGAACCGGTCCGTCGTCGAGGCACCCACCGTGGTGATCCACGGGGCGTCGCCGGGCGAGCCGACCGTGTTCGGTCCCGGGCCGGAGTTCCCCGCGGAGGTGGCGACGAACACGCCGGCGTCGAGCGCGGCGAGGAACGCCAGGGCGTCGGCGTCGGTGTACGGGTCGGACTGGCCGCCCCCGATCGAGTAGTTGATCACGTCGACGCCGTCGGCGACGGCCTGGTCGATGGCCAGGACGAGGTCCGAGCCGAAGCAGCCGAGATCGCCGCAGGCCTTGTACATGGCGACGTGGGCTCGGGGAGCGATCCCGGAGACCTCTCCTCGA
The DNA here is from genome assembly GCA_026985095.1 of Acidimicrobiia bacterium. GTDB lineage: Bacteria > Actinomycetota > Acidimicrobiia > Spongiisociales > UBA5794 > JALSQW01. Next base: position 6,634 of record JALSQW010000029.1, read on the forward strand.
GGGATGCCGAGCAACGTGGCGGGGACGCCGTGGTTGCCGGCGGCCGTCGACGCGGTGTGGGTGCCGTGGCCGTTGTCGTCGCGAGCCGACCGGAACTCCGTCGGCAGCAGCAGGCCGGACGAGGCGTAGGCGGGCATGGCCCAGGTCGCCCCGATCAGCTTGTTGTTGCAGGTGAACGGTGCATCCCCGGGGGTGCTGCTCCCGAAGTCGCAGTTGGTGCCGGTCCACGAGGCCGGCGGCGCGGGGAAGGTCCCGTCGTCGGCGAAGCTCGGGTGCTCGGGCCAGATGCCCGTGTCGACCACACCGACGACGACGCCTTCACCGGCGTTCTCCGGGCCGCCGACCTCGTCCCACGCCTCGTCGGCGCCGATGAACTCCGGGCTGACGGTGGTCTGGGTCTGGCGGAACTCGTTGGCGAACACGCCGGTGACCCCGGCGACGGCGCCCAGAGCGTCGAGCTTGCCGGTCGAGACCAGCAGGGCGGCGCCGTTCATGACGTGCGAGTACTGGGCGAGGACCTCCCCGCCGACCGCGGCGGCCACGTCGGCGGCGGTCGTCGACTCGTCGAACGAGACGATGACCGAGGCCTTCCCTGCGGCCAGGAACCCATCGCCGATCGTGACCCCTTCGGAGCGGGCCACCGACCTGGCGCGGCTCATGGCGGCCAGGATCGCGGCTTTGTCGACCTCGACGGGTCGTTCCTTCTTGGGTGAGGCAGGAGCAGCAACGCTCCCCGATACGGTGACCGCGTCGGCGGTCTGGGTGAGGCTGCCGGCCTCCTGGGCGACCGCCGTGACCGGTGTGAGCACCGATACGGCGAGCGCCAGGACAGCGAGCAGCACGAACGTGCGTCTGGACACAAGGCCCCCTTCGTTCCCTCGTCCGATTGGTTTTCCGTCGAGGCTCCGTCCGTGCCGGCACCGTCGAGCGGCTTTCACGCTCGACGGTGGCCTCCCCGGTGCGGGGTCGGGTCCTCTCGACGCCATCCTACGCGCACACGGTGGTCGCGCGCCAACGGTACGTGACTCTGGGCCCCTTGCCGGTGGGTGCCGTTACCCTGGCGGCATGGCCAACAACCTGAAGACCGTCGCTCTCCTCGGTTTCCTCGGCGGCGTGTTCGTCGTCGTCGGTTGGGCGCTGGGCGGCACGACGGGCGCCCTGGTCGCGCTCGGGTTCGCGGCGGCCATGAACCTGTTCATGTACTTCAACTCGGACAAGCTGGCGCTTCGGTCCGCACGAGCCCAGCCCCTGTCGGAATCCGATGCCCCGCAGCTCCACGCGATCGTCCGGACCCTCGCCGAGCGGCAGGGGATGCCGATGCCGAGGCTCTATCTGATCGACGCTCCCCAACCGAACGCGTTCGCCACGGGTCGAAGCCCGAAGCACGCCGCGGTCGCGGTGACCAGCGGCATCCTCCAGATCATGACGCCGCAGGAACTCGAGGGTGTGCTCGCCCACGAGCTCGCCCACGTGGCGAACCGCGACATCCTCATCTCCACCGTGGCCGCCACGATCGGTGCCGCGGTGACCTTCCTCTCCCGGATGGCGCTGTGGTCGTCGATGGGTCGCCGTCGGGACTCGGGCGCCGCGGGCCTCGTGATGTCCCTGGTGGCGATGATCCTGGCGCCCATCGTCGCGCTGATCGTGCAGATGGCGATCAGCCGCTCTCGTGAGTTCCAGGCCGACCGGTCCGGGGCGTTGACCACCGGTTCGCCCTTGGGTCTCGCCTCGGCACTCCACAAGCTCGAACGGGGAACGTCCCAGATCCCCATGCAGGTCGACCCCGCCGTCTCGCAACTGTTCATCGCCGACCCGCTCAAGGCCCTGGAGGGCCGTCGGGGCGGCAATGCGCTCACCCGGTTGTTCTCGACGCATCCGCCGATCGACGAGCGCATCGCTCGCCTCGAGCAGATGGCCTCGGGGATCCGCTGACAGGCCGGCGATCGGGCGGACCGTTGAGCATCGGCATCGGCTAACCTTCCGGCCCTGCATCACGTCTCGTGGGGACGTGGCGCGCCGGGATGCCCGAGCGGCCAAAGGGAGCAGACTGTAAATCTGCCGGCTCATGCCTACGGAGGTTCGAATCCTTCTCCCGGCACGACGCGGAGGTTGTGCCCGTCTCGAAGCGGTCACTAGCCTTCGGGCGACGGCCCCCTTAGCTCAGTGGCAGAGCACTTCCATGGTAAGGAAGGGGTCCCGGGTTCGAATCCCGGAGGGGGCTCTGCGGCCGACGAGGCCGCCGTCCAATGCGGCGGAGTAGCTCAGACGGTGAGAGCGCTCGACTCATAATCGAGAGGTCGGCGGTTCGAGTCCGCCCTCCGCTACGGACCAACGCAACCGACAACCGACCAGCTCGGAGGAGCAGCACCATGGCGAAGGCGAAGTTTGAGCGGACGAAGCCGCATGTGAATATCGGGACGATGGGTCATATCGATCATGGGAAGACGACGTTGACGGCGGCGATCACGAAGGTGTTGGCTGAGCGGGGTGAGGGGTCGACGGAGTTCACGGCGTTCGATGAGATCGATAAGGCGCCTGAGGAGCGTGAGCGGGGGATCACGATCGCGATCGCGCATGTGGAGTATGAGACGCCGAATCGTCATTATGCGCATGTGGATATGCCGGGGCATGCGGATTATGTGAAGAACATGATCACGGGTGCGGCGCAGGTGGATGGGGCGATCTTGGTGGTGTCGGCGGCGGATGGTCCGATGCCGCAGACGCGTGAGCATGTGTTGTTGGCGCGTCAGGTGGGGGTTCCGTACATCGTGGTGTTCATGAACAAGGTGGACATGGTCGATGATGAGGAGCTTCTGGATCTGGTGGAGTTGGAGGTTCGGGATCTGTTGACCGAGTATGAGTTCCCCGGTGATGAGGTGCCGGTGGTGCGGGGGTCGGCGTTGAAGGCGTTGGAGGGGGATGCGGAGGCGGCGGCGCAGATCGTGGCGTTGATGGAGGCGGTGGATTCGTATGTGCCTGAGCCGGTGCGGGAGACCGACAAGCCGTTCTTGATGCCGATCGAGGATGTGTTCTCGATCACGGGTCGGGGGACGGTGGTGACGGGCCGGGTGGAGCAGGGGACGCTGCATGTGGGGGATCAGGTGGAGATCGTGGGGATCCGTGATCTGCAGACGACGACGGTGACGGGGATCGAGATGTTCCGGAAGCTGTTGGATGAGGCGCAGGCTGGGGACAATGTGGGGTTGTTGTTGCGGGGGATCGGGAAGGATGATGTGGAGCGGGGTCAGGTGGTGGCGGCTCCGGGGTCGATCACGCCGCATACCGAGTTCGAGGCGCAGGTGTATGTGTTGACCAAGGAGGAGGGTGGTCGGCACAATCCGTTCTTCGATGGGTATCGGCCGCAGTTCTATTTCCGGACGACGGATGTGACCGGGACGGTGCATCTGCCGGAGGGGGCTGAGATGGTGATGCCGGGGGACAATACGGAGATGCGGGTGGAGTTGATCGCGCCGATCGCGATGGATGAGGGGTTGCGGTTCGCGATCCGTGAGGGTGGCCGGACCGTGGGTGCGGGTCGGGTCACCAAGATCATCAAGTAACCGGGCTGAACCCCGACACGACGACGAAAGAGTCAGGCCATGGCCTCAGACAAGCGACCGCCGATCACCCTCGCGTGCGAGGAATGCAAACGGCGCAACTACGTGACCACGAAGAACAAGACCAACACGCGCGAGCGGCTCGAGCTGAAGAAGTACTGCCGGTGGTGCCGCAAGCACACGCCGCACAAAGAGACCCGGTGATCGGGTCCGACGATGGGGGCCGGCGATCCGCCGGCCCCCATCGCGTCCGCAGCCCGGCGGCGTCGGCCGTGCGGCTCGTCGGCGGGTCGATGCGGTAGCCTGCGCCGATGCTGCCCGACGAGCGACTCACCCCCGCCGACGTGGAAGGCCTCACCCTCGGGCCCGTCGTGACGCGTCCAGATCCCGAACGGATCGAGGCGTTCGTGGCGGCCACTGGCGACGATCCGGAACGCTGGGCGGGAGCTGCGCCTCCGGGCTACGCCGCGGCGCTCCTGTTCCGGGTCGCCGGAGGGTTCCTGTGGGATCCCCGGCTCAGCGACGAGCGACGAACGCTCCTCCACGTCGACCAGGAGTTCGGTTTCCGTCGCCCGATCCCCGTCGGGGTCGACCTGGCGGTGACCGGCACCGTCCAGCGGGTCCGCCGCCGTGGGGAGGCGTCGTTCGTGACGTTCGTGGCGGAGGTGCGCGACGGCGCCGATGTGGTGTTGGGGAGCCGGTCCACGTTCCTCATGTCCCCCGAGGCCGCTTCCGATCCCGGTCCCGATCCGGGTGAGCCGCCTGCGGTCGAGCGTGGGATCACCGAGGTGCCCGAGGCGGTCACGCTCGATCGGCTCTCGTCGGGTGTCTCGCTGGCGAAGTCGGCCAGCCGGGAGGACCTTGTCCGCTACGCCGCGGCCACCGGCGACCTCAACCCGATCCACTGGGATCACGACGCGGCCAGGGACGCCGGGCTCCCCGGCGTGGTCGTCCACGGGCTCCTCCTGCATTCGTGGATGTCGCAGCTCGCGTCCGTAGCGTCGCGGGAGGAGCAACCCATCGTGTTCATGAAGACGCGGTTCCGTCAGCCCCTGCGACCGGCCCAGCAGGCGACCGTGACGGCCGGACTCAAGGAGCTGGCCCACGACGGGAAGGACGCGGCGTTGGCGCTGGCCGTCGAATCCGGCGGCGAGACCCTCGTCTCGGCGGCGGCCACGGTCCGCCTCCACACCGACGTAACCCGATGACCGTCGAGGGGGTCGGATCGGTCGAAACCGGGGCCCTCGTCGCCCAGGCCCAGGCCGGGGACGCGAGGGCCTTCGGGGAGCTGATGACGAGACACCGCGCGGAGGTGTACGCCGTGGCGTTGCGGATGGTGGCGGATCGAGAGATGGCCGCCGATGTCACCCAGGAGGCGTTCGTCCGCGCCTGGCGAGGCCTTCCCCGTTTCCGTGGGGAGAGCCGGTTCTCGACCTGGATCCACCGCATCGCGATCAACGTCTCGCTCGATCATCGCAAGCGCAAGAACCGGGAACGGACGACCTCGATCGATCACCCGTCGGTGCCCGAGCCCACCGACGGGGGCCTCACGCCGGAGCGGGCGGCGGAGAGCGTCGCCCTCCGCGACGATCTCGAGGCGGCGCTGCGGGCGCTGCCGGACGACGCCCGCACCGTCGTCGTGCTCAAGGACGTGCACGGGTGGTCCCACGGCGAGATCGCCGAGCATCTCGGGATCACCGTGACCGCAGCAAAGGTCCGGCTGCACCGTGCGCGCAAGCAGCTCCGCTCGATGCTGTGGCCCAAGGTCCGGCCATGAGCGGCGGTCTCCGTCCCGGCTGCAGGGTGGTCTCGTCGATGTTGCCATGGCTCGAGGACACCGACGCCGTGGAGCGCCTCCTCGGGGGCCACGTGAGGACCTGCCTGCGCTGTCAGGCAGAACAGGCCCGATACCGTGCGCTTCGTCGACGGATGGCGGGTCTCGACCTGCCCGTCCCCGCTGCGACGCTCCGGCCGACCCCACGACGCAGAGTGTTCCGAGGTCTTGCGGGCGCCGCGGTCGTGGCCGCGGCGTTCGGTACGGCCGCCGTGGTCGGCTACCGGCGGGCTCGGGTCGCGTGATCACCGGGCGTGGGCGGTCCGGCGCCGTCGAGGGCATCGGGGTGTCCGATCGGGGAAGGTTCCGGGAACCCGACGGGCATCGACGAGGTTTACACTTCGAGAGGACGACTCATATACTCCCGCTGCGGGCCCCGGCCGCCCGGAGGGGTGTAGCTCCAACTGGCAGAGCGCCGGTCTCCAAAACCGGAAGTTGTGGGTTCGAGTCCCGCCACCCCTGCAACCCAGGAGGGATGTAAACGTGAATCGCGAGATGCGTCGGCTTCAGGCGAAAGAAGAAGAGCGCGCCAAGAAGCGGCGCCAGGACCGGTCGCGCCCCACCAAGAAGGAGCGGACCTCCGTCCAGCAGTTCGTTCGCGAGGTGCGCCAGGAACTCAAGAAGGTCGCATGGCCCTCCCGTCAGGAGCTGATCACCTACACCGCCGTCGTGTTCCTGGTGACGACCACGCTCACCTTGCTGATCTTCGGTCTGGATTGGGCGTTCAACAAGACGATCTTCACGTTCCTCGAGAACGCGGCGGTCTGACGCGATGGAAGAGACGATGACCCAGGACGCGATCTCGGGCGCGGGCGACAAGGAACCGGACGCGACGTCCGAGGCGGACGCCCAGGACGCGGCGGTCGAGGAACCGGCGGCCGTCGAGGAGCCCCCCAAGCCCCTCAGCCCCTATGACCTGCCGGGTTCGTGGTACGTGGTGCACTCGTACTCGGGATACGAGAACAAGGTCAAGGCCAACCTCGAGACGCGGGTCAAGTCGATGCACCTCGAGGACAAGATCTTCGACGTCGTGATCCCGATGGAGGACGTCGTCGAGTACAAGGGCGGCAAGAAGGTCACGGTCCAGCGGAAGAAGTTCCCCGGCTACATCCTCGTGCGGCTCTACATGGACGACGATTCGTGGTACGCCGTGCGCAACACGCCGGGCGTCACCGGCTTCGTCGGATCCGGCACCAAGCCGACGCCGTTGTCACGGCGGGAGGTGGAACGGATCCTCGGTGTCTCCAAGGAGGAGGGCAAGAAGGAGAAGCCCACGTTCAAGCCCCTCTGGGAGGTCGGCGAGACCGTGCGGGTGGTCGAAGGCCCCTTCGCCGACTTCAACGGCGTCATCGAAGATATCAACGTCGACCAGTCGAAGGTCCGCGTGCTCGTGGACATCTTCGGCCGGGAGACCCCGGTCGAACTCAACTTCGACCAGATCGTCAAGTACTGATCCAGTGAGCTGATCAAGCGAGGTTCCCCCGATGGGTCGAAAGAAACTGATGACCGTGCTCAAGCTGCAGATCCCCGCGGGTCAGGCCAGCCCGGCTCCGCCGGTGGGTCCCGCGCTGGGCCAGCATGGCGTCAACATCATGGACTTCGTCCAGGCCTACAACAACGCGACGGCGTCGCAGGCCGGGACGATCATCCCGGTCGAGATCTCCATCTACGAGGATCGCTCGTTCACGTTCGTCACCAAGACACCACCGGCGGCGGTGTTGCTCAGGCAGGCGGCGAAGGTCGAGAAGGGATCGCCGGAGCCGCACAAGGTGAAGGTGGGGACGGTCACCAAGGAGCAGGTGCGACAGATCGCCGAGACCAAGATGCCCGACCTCAACGCCAACGACATCGACGCGGCCATGAAGATCGTGGCGGGCACGGCCCGCTCGATGGGCATCGACGTCGTCGACTAGGCGAGGCAGTCAGCAAGCGCCCCCGAGGGGCGATCGATCGGTGGGAGGGATCCGATGGGATCCCGCTCGGACCACGGAGGTGAGCATGAAGAAATCGAAGAAGCGACTCGACGCCGAGCGTCGCTACGACAAGCACACGGCGTACGCTCCCGAAGACGCCCTCGGGCTGGTGAAGGACCTGGCGTACGCGAACTTCGACGAGAGCGTCGATGTCGCGTTCCAGCTGGGGATCGACCCCCGTCAGGCGGACCAGATCGTCCGGGGGACCGTGTCCCTCCCCCACGGGACGGGCAAGGACGTTCGCGTGGCGGTGTTCGCCGAGAGCGACAAGGCCCGCGAGGCCGAGGAGGCCGGCGCCGACATCGTCGGCGGCAAGGAACTGGCCGATGCCATCACGTCGGGGGCTCAACCGCTCGACTTCGACGTCGTCGTGGCGACCCCGGACATGATGCCGGTGGTCGGCAAGTTGGGCCCCGTCCTCGGCCCTCGGGGGTTGATGCCGAACCCGAAGTCCGGCACGGTCACCCAGGACGTCGGCAAGACCGTGGCGGCCTTCAAGGCCGGACGGGTCGAGTACCGCAACGACCGCTACGGCAACGTCCACGTGCCGATCGGCCGGGTGTCGTTCCCCCTCGAGGACCTGGTCGACAACCTGGTGGCCATCTCCACCGAGGTGATCCGCGGCCGTCCCGCAGCGGCGAAGGGGCAGTATCTGCGCAAGGTCGCGGTGTCCTCGACGATGGGTCCGGGCGTGGCGATCGACACCGGTCAGCTCGAAGCCCTCGTCAAGGCGCGACGCTGAGAGGTGACCATCCTCGGCGAGGACCTGCGCGCCAGGCGCGCGGGAAACCCGTTGCATCCGGCTCCGAGTTCGGTCATACTCGGGGTACATAACGGAGGTACCCGGCGCCGGTGGCAGGGACGATCCACCACCGTTCCCGAGAGCGGATCGCGATCATCCCGGTTCACGGTCGACCGGCCCCTACCCCGGTCGGCCCACGGGATGGACCGAGTAGATGGCTTCCTGGCCCGCCGTCTGCCCGAATCCTCATAGAGCGATCCGTTCTCCCGGTACCGGCGAACCTCCGTTTGGCGCTCGTGCCCGGCTCCACCAGCCGGGCACGAGCCGTTCTGGGAGCGTGGCCCATTCGATCGCCGTCGCGCTACACTGCCGTTCGCACGAACCCCATACCGACCCGAGACCGTCGGTGGTCATCGACCCCAATGCCGTGATCGCGGCGCCGACGCAGGTCGTCCTTCCGAGGACCTCCGCCGTCTCGCGTCGGAGGTCCCGTTGCGTCGGGACGGCCGGGGTGAGGGCGAGACGACGAGCCCACCTGAGAAAGGACGACGCATGCCACGGCCCGAGAAGGTCCAGGCGGTCGCCGAGATCAAGGAACGCCTCGAGGAGGCCAGCGCGGTCTTCCTCGCGGAGTTCGCTGGGCTGTCGGTGAAGGAGCAGCAGGAGCTCCGGCGCGGGCTGCGCGGCAACGACGCCGAGTTCAAGGTCGTCAAGATGACCTTGGCCAGGCGGGCCGCCGACGAGCTGGGTCTCGACGTCCTCGACGATCTGCTGACCGGACCGACGGGGCTGACCTTCGCGCAGGGCGATCCGGTGACCGCCGCCGCGGCGTTGGCGGACTTCGCCAAGACCCACGAGGCGCTCAAGGTGAAGGGCGGCCTCCTCGGAGGCGAGTTCCTCACCCCTGAGCGGGTCGGGGAGTTGGCGAAGATCGAGCCTCGTGAGGTGCTGCTGGCGAAGATCGCCGGAGCGATGAAGGCGCCCCTGTCGCAGATGGCGGGCCTCCTCGCCGCCTTGCCGCGCAACGCGGCGACGGTGATGCAGCAGCTCTTGGAGATCAAGGAGCAGGAGGCGCCGACCACGGCCGCAGACGAGCCGGAGGCTGAAGCTGCCGAGCCGGAGGCTGAAGCTGGCGATGAGACGCCGGCCGAGGCCGCGCCCGCGGCGTCCGACGATGCTTCCGACACCGATGGCGAAGATCCCGACGGAACAACGGCCCCCGAGGCCGAGGAGGATGAGTGACGATGGCGAAGATGACGACCGACGAGTTGCTTGGCGTCTTCGAGGAGATGACGGTTCTCGAACTGTCGGAGTTCCTCAAGGCGTTCGAGGAGAAGTTCGATGTGACCGCAGCCGCCCCGATGGCGGTCGCCATGGCCCCCGCCGGGGGCGGCGAGGCCGGCGGCGGAGCCGCCGAGGAGAAGGACGAGTTCGACGTCGTGCTGACCTCGGCGGGCGACAAGAAGATCCAGGTCATCAAGGAGGTTCGCTCCCTGACCAACCTCGGTCTCAAGGAAGCCAAGGCCCTCGTCGACGGAGCGCCGGCCCCGGTGCTCGAAGGCGTCGACAAGGAGACCGCCGAGAAGGCCAAGGAGGCGCTCGAGGCCGCCGGCGGCAGCGTCGAGCTGAAGTAGCCGGGGGCGGGGAGTCGCCTGGATCGCCCAGGCGACTCCCGCGACCGCACCCGCCCCGGACGGGCCGGCAGAGAGGACCTTGACGACCACGCTCCCGAGGGTGTATCTTCGATGGAGCAGTTGAAGATGTTCCACACCTCTCCGCTGGAAGAGCCGGGGTAGCTATGCGCTATCCTGGCTTGTGCTAGTATCCTCCCCCTTGCCGTCCGATCCCTACCCGCGTCCGATCTCGTCCCAGCCATCCGCCGATCGTGTGCCGTCCACGATCGATGCCCGTCACGAATAGGAGGAACCGCCCTTGGCCCGTGCGCGTTCGACCCGTCTTTCCTTCGCCAAGATCCCCGAGGTGCAGCCGGTCCCGGACCTGCTCGCCGTCCAGCGGGACTCCTTCCACCAGTTCCTCGAGAGCGGACTCGCGCAGATCTTCAAGGAGATCTCGCCCATCGAGGACTTCACGGGCAACCTCGCGCTCGACCTCGCCGAGCACCGCTTCGGTGAGCCCACCCTCAGCATCGAGGAAGCCAAGGACCGAGACGACGACTACAGCCGACCCCTGTTCGTCACCGCCCGGTTCTTCAACCGCGAGACGGGCGAGATCAAGGAGCAGCAGGTCTTCCTCGGCGACTTCCCGATGATGACCGACAACGGCACGTTCATCATCAACGGCACCGAGCGCGTCGTCGTCAGCCAGCTCGTGCGCAGTCCCGGGGTCTACTTCGACAAGTCGATCGACAAGACCTCCGACCGCGACATCTACTCGGCGAAGGTCATCCCCGGCCGCGGCGCCTGGCTCGAGATGGACATCGACAAGAAGGACACCGTCGGCGTTCGCGTCGACCGCAAGCGGCGACAGTTCGTCACCACCTTCATCCGGGCCCTCGGGATCGCCGAGTCCGACGAGGAGATCCTCGACCTGTTCGACGGTTCCGAGCTGATCCGCAACACCCTCGAGAAGGACCCGACGACCACCCGCGACGAGGCCCTGTTGGACCTGTACCGGAAGCTGCGGCCGGGCGAGCTCACCACCGTCGAATCCGCCAGAGGCCTCATCAACACCCTCTTCTTCAACCCGAAGCGCTACGACCTGACCCGGGTCGGCCGCTACAAGCTGAACCAGAAGCTGGGTCGCCCCCAGATCGACCTCGACGCCTACGTGCAGACCGAGGACGGCCTCTTGGACACCGAGGACATCCTCGCCGCCATCCGCTACCTCATCGCCCTCCACGAAGGCCGGGAGGGCTACCGGACCGACGACATCGACAACTTCCAGAACCGGCGGATCCGCACCGTGGGCGAGCTGATCCAGAACCAGATCAGGGTCGGCCTCAGCCGTCTCGAGCGGGTCGTCCGGGAGCGGATGACCACCCAGGATCCCGAGGCGATCACCCCCCAGAGCCTCATCAACATCCGGCCCGTCGTGGCGTCGATCAAGGAGTTCTTCGGCACCAGCCAGCTGAGCCAGTTCATGGACCAGCCGAACCCCCTCGCCAGCCTCACGCACCGGCGCCGGCTGTCGGCCCTCGGACCCGGGGGCCTGTCGCGCGAACGTGCCGGGTTCGAGGTCCGCGACGTGCATCCGTCGCACTACGGGCGGATGTGCCCCATCGAGACCCCCGAAGGTCCGAACATCGGTCTCATCGGCTCGTTGGCCACCTTCGCCAAGGTCAACCGCTTCGGGTTCATCGAGACTCCCTACCGGCGGGTCGTCGCCGGCAAGGTGACCAACAAGATCGACTTCCTCACCGCCTCGGAGGAGGAAGGCCACATCATCGCCCAGGCCAACGCGCCGCTCAACGACGACGGTTCGTTCGTCAACGACCGGGTTCTCGTCCGTCTCACCGGCGGCGACGTCGACTACGTGTCGCCGGACAAGGTCGACTACATGGACGTCTCGCCCAAGCAGATCGTGTCGGTGTCGACCGCCCTCATCCCGTTCCTCGAGCACGACGACGCCAACCGGGCGCTCATGGGCTCCAACATGCAGCGCCAGGCGGTCCCGCTCCTGCACGCCGAATCGCCGCTGGTGGGGACCGGCATCGAGGCCAAGGCGGCCCAGGACTCCGGCGACGTGGTCCTCAGCGCCGTCGATGGGCAGGTGGTCGAGGTCACCGGCGACGAGATCGTCGTCAAGGAGACCGGCAGCAACAAGAAGCATCGCCACAAGCTCCTCAAGTTCGAACGGTCGAACCAGGGCACCTGCATCAACCAGCGCCCGGTCGTCGCCGAGGGCGACAAGGTCAAGAAGGGCTCGGTCCTGGCCGACGGACCATCCACCGAACAAGGTGAGCTCGCCTTGGGCCGGAACCTGCTGGTGGCGTTCATGCCATGGGAGGGCCACAACTTCGAGGACGCGATCATCCTGTCGGAGCGGCTCGTCAAGGAGGACATCCTCACCTCGATCCACATCGAGGAGCACGAGATCGAGGCCCGCGACACCAAGCTCGGCGCCGAGGAGATCACCAGGGACATCCCCAACGTGGCCGAGGAGGTCCTCCACGACCTCGACGAGCGGGGCATCATCCGTATCGGCGCCGAGGTCGGCCCGGGCGACTACCTCGTCGGGAAGGTCACCCCGAAGGGCGAGACCGAACTGACCCCCGAGGAGCGGCTCCTCAGGGCCATCTTCGGCGAGAAGGCCCGAGAGGTCAGGGACGTGTCCCTCAAGGTCCCCCACGGCGAGTCCGGCAAGGCGATCGCGGTCAAGGAGTTCTCCAGGGAGGACGGCTACGACCTTCCCCCCGGGATGAACGAACTGGTCCGGGTCTACATCGCGAAGCTGCGCAAGATCTCTCAGGGCGACAAGCTGGCCGGACGGCACGGCAACAAGGGCGTCATCGCCAAGATCCTCCCCGAAGAGGACATGCCCTTCATGGAGGACGGCACCCCGGTCGACATCATCCTGTCACCGCTGGGTGTCCCGTCTCGCATGAACCTCGGACAGGTCCTCGAGACGCACCTCGGATGGGCCGCCGCCCAAGGATGGGAGCCGTTCGACGACCTGGAGAGCCCGGCGGCGAAGGGCGCCAAGCCCTGGACCAAGGTGGCGACGCCGGTGTTCGACGGCGCGCACGAGGACGAGGTCCTCAAGGTGGTCGAGAAGGCGCTCCCGAACCGGGATGGCCACAAGCTCGTCGACCCGTCCGGCAAAGCCACGCTGTACGACGGCCGCTCCGGCGAACCCTTCGACTCGAAGATCACCGTCGGGTACATCTACATCCTGAAGCTCGTGCACCTGGTCGACGACAAGATCCATGCCAGGTCCACCGGCCCGTACTCGATGATCACCCAGCAGCCCCTCGGGGGCAAGGCCCAGTTCGGCGGTCAGCGGTTCGGGGAGATGGAGGTCTGGGCCCTCGAGGCCTACGGCGCCGCCTATGCCCTCCAGGAGCTGCTCACGATCAAGTCCGACGACGTTCGCGGACGGGTCAAGGTCTACGAGGCCATCGTCAAGGGCGAGAACATCCCCGAGCCGGGCATCCCCGAGTCGTTCAAGGTCCTCATCAAGGAGATGCAGAGCCTGTGCCTGAACGTCGAGATGCTGTCGGCGGGTGAGGAGGTCGAGCTCAAGGAGCTCGAGGAGGACGTGTTCCGCACGGCCGCCTCGTTGGGCATCGACATCTCCCGTCCCGAGAAGGCCGAGGTCAACATCTGATGAACGCGACACGTCCATGCAGCACACACGGAGCCGGGGAGTAGCAGGTGCCACAGCTGTTCGATGAACTGAAGATCAGCCTCGCCTCGTCCGACCAGATCAGGGCCTGGTCGTTCGGCGAGGTGAAGAAGCCCGAGACGATCAACTACCGGACCCTCAAGCCGGAGAAGGACGGCCTCTTCGACGAGCGCATCTTCGGCCCCACCAGGGACTGGGAGTGCTACTGCGGGAAGTACAAGCGCGTGCGGTTCCGCGGCATCGTGTGCGAGCGCTGCGGCGTCGAGGTCACCAGGGCCAAGGTGCGTCGCGAGCGGATGGGCCACATCGAGCTCGCCGCCCCGGTGACGCACATCTGGTTCTTCAAGGGCGTCCCGAGCCGCCTCGGGTACCTCCTCGACATGTCGCCCAAGGACCTCGAGAAGGTCATCTACTTCGCTGCCTACCTCATCACCCACGTCGACGAGGAACGCAGGCAGAAGGAGCTGGGCGACCTGGAAGAGGCCGTGCGTCACGAGCAGGACCTGATCCGCGAGGAGTTCGCGGACTGGCACGAGGCGCGCCTCGAGCGGCTCGAGCAGGAGCTCGCCCAGATGGAGGAGGCCGGCGCCAAGCCGCAGGAGATCAACGCTCGCCGACGCGAGGTCGAACGCGAGATCAAGGACCGGGAGGAACGAGCCAAGGTCGAAGAGGAGCTCCTGCTGGAGGCCTTCGATACCTTCAAGACGCTCAAACCCAAGCAGCTCATCGAGTCCGAGCAGCTCTGGCGTGAGATCGTCGACCGGTACGGCGACTACTACGTCGGCGGGATGGGCGCCGAGTTCGTCAAGGACCTCATCGATCGCCTCGATCTGCAGGCCGAGGTGGAGAAGCTCGAAGAAGACCTCGACGCCAAGTCCCAGCAGCGCCGGCAACGGGCGATGAAGCGACTGAAGGTGGTCAAGCCGTTCGCCCAGGGCAACAACGACCCGCGGGACATGATCCTCGACGCGGTGCCGGTCATCCCCCCGGACCTCCGCCCGATGGTGCAGCTCGACGGCGGCCGCTTCGCGACGTCGGATCTCAACGACCTGTACCGGCGGGTGATCAACCGGAACAACCGGCTCAAGCGACTCATCGACCTCGGCGCTCCGGAGATCATCGTCAACAACGAGAAGCGGATGCTCCAAGAGGCCGTCGACGCGCTGTTCGACAACGGTCGGCGTGGACGCGCCGTGACCGGGCCGGGCAACCGGCCCCTCAAGTCGCTGTCGGACATGCTCAAGGGCAAGCAGGGTCGCTTCCGCCAGAACCTGCTCGGCAAACGGGTCGACTACTCGGGCCGCTCGGTGATCGTCGTCGGTCCGCAGCTCAAGCTGCACCAATGCGGGCTTCCCAAGATCATGGCCCTCGAGCTGTTCAAGCCCTTCGTCATGAAGCGGCTGGTCGATCTCGACATGGCGCAGAACATCAAGGCGGCCAAGCGCATGGTGGAGCGCCGGCGGCCTCAGGTCTGGGACGTGCTCGGCGAGGTCATCCAGGAGCACCCGGTGCTGTTGAACCGAGCCCCGACGCTGCACCGGCTCGGGATCCAAGCCTTCGAGCCGGTGTTGGTCGAGGGCAAGGCCATCCAGATCCATCCGCTGGTGTGCGAGGCGTTCAACGCCGACTTCGACGGCGACCAGATGGCCGTTCACCTGCCTCTCTCCGCCGAGGCCCAGGCCGAGGCGAGGGTCCTCATGCTGTCGTCCAACAACGTCCTGTCCCCGGCGTCGGGACGGCCCGTCGTGACGCCGTCCCAGGACATGGTCATCGGCATGTACTACCTGTCGGCGCTCGTCGAGGACGCGCACGGAGCGGGCAAGGTCTTCAGCGACGTGGACGAGGCCCGGATGGCCTACGAACTCGGTGAGGTCTCGTTGCACGCTCCGGTCAAGATCCGCGTCGGGGCGTTGGCCGGCGACCCGGCCGCCCACGAGGAGTTGAAGGCCGCCCTCGGAGACCTCATCACGGCCGAACCGGTCGACGGGGCCGCGCTCACCGACACCACCGTCGGTCGAGCCCTGCTCAACGAGGCGTTCCCGCACGGCTTCCCCTTCATCAACGCCGTCGTCTACAAGTCGGATATCCGCGCCCTGATCGCCGAGATCATCCAACGCTACGACAAGCCGGCGGTGGCCGCGACCCTGGATGCCATCAAGGATCTCGGGTTCCACTTCGCCACCAGGGCCGGTCTGACCATCGGCCTCGAGGACGTCAAGACCCCGCCGGAGAAGGCCGCCATCTTGGCCGAGTACGAGGCGCGGGCCGACAAGGTGGAGAGCCTCTACCAGAAGGGGGTCATCACCGACGACGAACGTCGTCAGGAGCTGATCGAGATCTGGACGGAGGCGACCGACAAGGTCAAGGACGCCATGCAGGAGACCCTCTCGGTCGAGCCGTTCAACCCGATGGACATGATGGTCCGCTCCGGCGCCCGAGGGAACATCATGCAGCTGCGCCAGATCGCCGGGATGCGAGGGTTGGTGGCCAACCCGAAGGGTGACATCATCCCCCAGCCGATCAAGGCGAACTTCCGTGAGGGCCTGTCGGTGCTCGAGTACTTCATCTCGACCCACGGGGCCCGCAAGGGTCTCGCCGACACGGCGCTGCGGACCGCGGACTCGGGGTACCTCACCCGACGCCTTGTCGACGTCTCCCAGGAGATCATCATCCACGACGAGGAGTCCGACGATCCGGGGATCGTCATCCCGACACGGGACGCTCGCGGGGGGCTCCTGCGTCATCTCCGGAACCGGATCTTCGGACGGGTCCTGGCCGAGGACGTCAAGATCGAGCGCAAGCTCCTCGAGACGGCCGGCGGCCGCAAGCTCCGCAAGGGCGAGATCATCGACCGGGACGCGTTGATCGCCATCGAGAGCGCCGAGGAGGTCACGTCGGTTCGTGTCCGTTCCCCGCTGACCGACACGTCGCGGTTCGGCATCTCCCGGGCCAGCTACGGCATCGACCTGGCGACGGGGCAGATGGTCGAGCCCGGCACGGCGGTGGGGATCATGGCTGCCCAGTCGATCGGCGAACCGGGGACCCAGTTGACGATGCGGACCTTCCACACCGGCGGCGTCGCCGGCGAGGACATCACCCACGGTCTGCCACGGGTGGTCGAGCTGTTCGAGGCACGGACCCCCAAGGGCAAGGCGTTGCTGGCCGAGTTCGGGGGCGCGGTGCGGTTCGAGACCGATGAGGAGGACGGCACCCGCTACATCGTGGTCGAGGACAAGGACCAGGAGTCCCGCTACCCCTTGCCGCGCCGGGCCAGGCTGCGCGTCGCCGAGGGCGACATCATCGAACCGGGGACCCAGCTCACCGAAGGACCGCTGGATCCCAAGGAGGTCCTCGAGATCCAAGGTGTGCGGGCTTGCCAGCGGTACCTCGTCGATCAGGTCCAGGAGGTGTACCGGTCCCAGGGCGTCGACATCCACGACAAGCACATCGAGTTGATCGTTCGCCAGATGCTGCGCCGGGTGCGGATCGTCAACCCGGGCGACTCGCATTACCTGCCCGCGGAGCTGGCCGACGCCCAGGAGTTCCGGGAGACCAACCGGCAGCTCGTCGAAGACGGCAAGCGCCCGGCGGAGGGCCGCCCTGAGCTGATGGGGATCACCAAGGCGTCGCTGGCCACCGACTCGTGGCTGTCGGCGGCGTCGTTCCAGGAGACGACCAGGGTCCTCACGGAGGCGTCGATCCAGGGCAAGTCCGACTTCATGCGGGGCCTCAAGGAGAACGTCATCATCGGCAAGCTGATCCCTGCGGGGACCGGGTCGGATCGCTATCAGATGATCGAACCGATGCTGCCGGACGCCACCGTGGTCTCCGCGCTGGGGTTGTTCGGGGAGACGGCTCCCGAGTCGACCGAGGAGGCGCTGCCGGCGAACCCGGCCGAGTGGCTGGCGAGCCTCGGCACCCCGTCGGCCGACGAGGGCGACGAGGGCGACGAGGACGTCGACGAGTGAGCGCCGCCGAGCGGCGAACCGATGGAGGCGGCCGACAGGCCGCCTCCATCGCGTCGGGGGGTTGGCCGGCCTGCGACGTAGAGTCTGTCCATGGTGAGGTTCCGCCTCCTGGGCGTCCCCGTCGGCGTGCACTGGTCGTTCGGTTTCGTCGCGGTGCTCGGGCTCGGCGTCTACGAAGGATGGGAGTTGGCGGCGTGGACCGCGGCGGTCTTCGTCGCGGTGATGCTCCACGAGTCGGGTCACGCGTTCGTGGCCCGAGCCCTCGGTGCCCAGGTGGAGGGCATCACGTTGTTCGCCCTGGGCGGTCTGACGACATGGCGCGCGGTCCGACCGATCTCTCCCGGCCGTCGGTTCGTCATCGCCGCGGCCGGATCGGCCGTCGGGATCGCGGCGGGGCTCGCGGTTCTCGGACTGGGCCGGCTCGGGTTCCTCGACGGCGTGCCATCGCTCGGCTTCGTGTTCCTGCAAGCGTTCGTGTGGGCCGGCCTCGGGTGGGGGATCCTCAACTGGATCCCGGTGCTGCCGCTCGATGGCGGCCACATGATGGAGAGCCTGCTGGCGATCGTCGCGCCCCGCCGAGCCGTCGTGATCGCCAAGGGGGTGTCGCTCGTGGTGGGAGTGGCGCTCATCGCGTTGGCGTTGCGGTACGGAGAGCGTTTCCTGGCGTTCTTCCTGGTGTTCATCGTGCTGGCCGGTCTCCGGGATCGGTCCGGGTCGATGTCCGCCGAGCCCGACGGCGCCGGCGAGGCCGACGAACCGCTGCGGCCTGCTCCGCCTGCGCCCCCGGAGTCGTCCCGCCCGGAGGGTCCCCCGGAGTTCCCGATCTGAGGTCGAGACGGGTCGCCGTCGTCTTGCGCGTTAGCTCACGGCCCTCCTATACTCCCGGGGACCGGTTTCCCGCCGGAGCCCGCGCTTACCTTGAGGCGTTCTGCGGAACGTTGTCGTGAGCGGAGCGGCTCACAGAAGGGATCGGCGAGGCCACGTCGTGGCAGCGCCGATTTTTCGTTCGTCAGAACCCCTCTCCTCGGATGGAGGGATGGGGTGCGCCGAGAAGAGAGAGACGACACCAACGTGCCGACCGTACAGCAGTTGGTCCGCCAGGGCCGCAAGCCGAAGCCGAAGAAGTCGAAGACGCTCGGACTTGCGGGTTCGCCGCAGCGACGCGGGGTCTGCACCCGCGTCTACACCCAGACCCCGAAGAAGCCGAACTCGGCCCTCCGGAAGGTGGCTCGCGTCCGGCTCACCTCGGGGGTGGAGGTCACCGCCTATATCCCCGGCGAGGGACACAACCTGCAGGAGCACTCGATCGTCCTCGTTCGCGGCGGACGGGTGAAGGACCTCCCGGGTGTGCGCTACAAGGTCATCCGCGGTGCCCTCGACGCGGCAGGGGTCGACGGCCGCAGGCAGGCGCGGTCCCGCTACGGCACCAAGAAGGAGAGCTGAGCATGCGACGGGCACCAGCAGAGGTACGCAAGCTCGACCCCGATCCGGTCTACGGGAGCGTTCTCGTCAGCCAGATCATCAACAAGGTCCTGCTGCGAGGCAAGAAGGGCGCCGCCCGCCGGATCGTCTACGGGGCGATGGACATCATCGAGACCCGCACGGGCTCCGATCCGCTCCCCGTGGTCAAGCGGGCCATCGACAACGTGCGACCGACCCTCGAGGTGCGGTCCCGCCGGGTCGGCGGGTCGTCGTACCAGGTGCCCGTCGAGGTTCGACCTCGTCGCGCCCAGACCCTGGCGGTGCGCTGGCTCGTCGAGTTCGCCCGCAAGCGCAAGGAGCCGACCATGGCACAGCGGCTCGCCAACGAGCTGCTCGACGCCGCCAACCGCACCGGAGCGGCCGTCAAACGCCGCGAAGACGTCCACAAGATGGCGGAGTCCAACAAGGCCTTCGCCCACTACCGCTGGTAGCGAAGAAGAGAAGCAGAAGATCATGGCACGCACCATCCCCCTCGAGTCGATCCGCAACATCGGGATCATGGCCCACATCGACGCGGGCAAGACCACCACGACCGAGCGGATCCTCTACTACACGGGCCGCACCTACAAGCTGGGTGAGGTCCATGAAGGCGCGGCCGTGATGGACTGGATGGAGCAGGAGCAGGAGCGCGGCATCACCATCACGTCGGCCGCGACGACCTGCGAATGGCGGGACCACACGATCAACATCATCGACACCCCCGGCCACGTCGACTTCACCGTCGAGGTGGAGCGGTCGCTGCGGGTTCTCGATGGCGCGGTGGCGGTGTTCGACGCGGTCTCCGGGGTCGAGCCGCAATCCGAGACGGTGTGGCGCCAGGCCGACAAGTACGGTGTTCCCCGGATCGCCTTCATCAACAAGATGGACCGGATCGGTGCCGACTACTTCGCCGCCGTGCAGTCCATCGTCGATCGTCTCGGAGGCAACCCGGTCGCCATCCAGATCCCGATGGGCGCCGAGTCGGAGTTCCGCGGCGTCATCGACCTCGTCGAGATGAACGCGATCGTGTGGAAGGACGATGAGGGCAAGGAACGCGAGGTCGTCGAGATCCCCGAGGACTACGCAGCCGAAGCCGAGGAATGGCACCACAAGATGCTCGACGTGGTGGCCTCCGAGGACGAGGAACTCCTCGAGCAGTACCTCGAAGGCAACACCCTCGACCCCGACGACATCCGGCGGGTCATCCGCAAGGGCACCATCGATCGCGACTTCGTCCCGGTCCTGCTCGGTTCGGCCTTCAAGAACAAGGGCGTGCAGCCCCTGCTCGACGCGATCGTCGAGTACCTGCCGAGCCCCCTCGATCTGCCGCCGGTGCAGGGATTCGTCCCCGGCAAGGAGGACCAGATCATCGAACGCAAGCCCTCCGATGATGAGCCGTTCACGGCGCTGGCCTTCAAGATCATGTCCGACCCGTACGTGGGCAAGCTCACGTACTTCCGGGTCTACTCGGGGAAGGCCGCCAAGGGCGACTCGATCCTCAACACCCGTTCGGGGAAGAAGGAGCGCTTCGGGCGGCTCCTCCGGATGCATGCCGCCAAGCAGGAGGACATCGACGAGGTGATGACCGGCGACATCGTCGCCGCCGTCGGCCTCAAGAACACCAAGACGGGGGACTCGCTGTCGGATCCCTCCCATCCGATCCAGCTCGAGTCGATGACCTTCCCGGCACCGGTCATCTCGGTGGCGATCGAACCCAAGACCAAGGCCGACCAGGACAAGCTCGGCGAGGCGCTCGCGCGCCTCGCCGAAGAGGACCCCACCTTCCAGGTCCACACCGACGAGGAGACCGGACAGACCATCATCGCCGGGATGGGCGAGCTCCACCTCGAGGTGATCGTCGACCGGCTCATGCGCGAGTTCAAGGTCGAGGCCAACGTGGGCCGCCCGCAGGTCGCCTATCGCGAGACGATCAAGAAGCCCGTCCACAAGGTCGACGCCAAGTTCAAGCGTCAGACCGGCGGTTCGGGCATGTACGGCCACGTGGTCATCGACCTCGAACCGCTCAAGCCCGGCTCCGGGTTCGAGTTCGAGAACAAGGTCAAGGGCGGGAACGTCCCTAGCGAGTACATCCCGGCCGTCGCCAAGGGGATCGAGCAGGCCCTCGAAGGCGGCATCCTCGCCGGCTACCCGCTGGTCGACGTCAAGGCCACCCTCACCGACGGGTCGAGCCACGCGGTCGACTCCAACGAGATGGCCTTCCGCATCGCCGGCTCGATGGCGTTGCAGGAAGCCGCCAAACGGGCCGGCATCAAGATCATGGAACCGGTCATGGAGATCGAGGTCGTCACCCCTGAAGAGTACATGGGTGACGTCATCGGCGACCTGTCCTCCCGGCGAGGGAAGGTCGAATCGATGGACACTCGGGGACAGGCCAGGGTCGTCAAAGCCCTCGTCCCGCTCGCCGAGATGTTCGGGTACGCCACGGACCTGCGGTCACGCACCCAGGGCCGGGCCAACTACACGATGCAGTTCCATTCCTACCAGGAAGTTCCCACCGCGGTCTCCCAGGAGATCGTGGCCAAGGTTCGAGGCGAATAGAAGGAGGCCGCACCATGGCGAAGGCGAAGTTTGAGCGGACGAAGCCGCATGTGAATATCGGGACGATGGGTCATATCGATCATGGGAAGACGACGTTGACGGCGGCGATCACGAAGGTGTTGGCTGAGCGGGGTGAGGGGTCGACGGAGTTCACGGCGTTCGATGAGATCGATAAGGCGCCTGAGGAGCGTGAGCGGGGGATCACGATCGCGATCGCGCATGTGGAGTATGAGACGCCGAATCGTCATTATGCGCATGTGGATATGCCGGGGCATGCGGATTATGTGAAGAACATGATCACGGGTGCGGCGCAGGTGGATGGGGCGATCTTGGTGGTGTCGGCGGCGGATGGTCCGATGCCGCAGACGCGTGAGCATGTGTTGTTGGCGCGT
The DNA here is from genome assembly GCA_026985095.1 of Acidimicrobiia bacterium. Lineage (GTDB taxonomy): Bacteria > Actinomycetota > Acidimicrobiia > Spongiisociales > UBA5794 > JALSQW01. The sequence continues at coordinate 28,424 of JALSQW010000029.1, forward strand.
CAGGTGGGGGTTCCGTACATCGTGGTGTTCATGAACAAGGTGGACATGGTCGATGATGAGGAGCTTCTGGATCTGGTGGAGTTGGAGGTTCGGGATCTGTTGACCGAGTATGAGTTCCCCGGTGATGAGGTGCCGGTGGTGCGGGGGTCGGCGTTGAAGGCGTTGGAGGGGGATGCGGAGGCGGCGGCGCAGATCGTGGCGTTGATGGAGGCGGTGGATTCGTATGTGCCTGAGCCGGTGCGGGAGACCGACAAGCCGTTCTTGATGCCGATCGAGGATGTGTTCTCGATCACGGGTCGGGGGACGGTGGTGACGGGCCGGGTGGAGCAGGGGACGCTGCATGTGGGGGATCAGGTGGAGATCGTGGGGATCCGTGATCTGCAGACGACGACGGTGACGGGGATCGAGATGTTCCGGAAGCTGTTGGATGAGGCGCAGGCTGGGGACAATGTGGGGTTGTTGTTGCGGGGGATCGGGAAGGATGATGTGGAGCGGGGTCAGGTGGTGGCGGCTCCGGGGTCGATCACGCCGCATACCGAGTTCGAGGCGCAGGTGTATGTGTTGACCAAGGAGGAGGGTGGTCGGCACAATCCGTTCTTCGATGGGTATCGGCCGCAGTTCTATTTCCGGACGACGGATGTGACCGGGACGGTGCATCTGCCGGAGGGGGCTGAGATGGTGATGCCGGGGGACAATACGGAGATGCGGGTGGAGTTGATCGCGCCGATCGCGATGGATGAGGGGTTGCGGTTCGCGATCCGTGAGGGTGGCCGGACCGTGGGTGCGGGTCGGGTCACCAAGATCATCAAGTAACCGGGCTGAACAGGAAGTAGAGGACGACGACACGATGGCATCTGAGCACCGGATCCGGATCCGACTGAAGGCGTACGACCACTCGGTCGTCGACGAGTCGGCGCGCAAGATCGCGGAAACCGTGGTCCGTACCCAGGCGAAGATCAAGGGACCGGTGCCGCTGCCGACGAAGATCCATCGGTACTGCGTCATCCGGGGTCCCCACGTCGACAAGACGAGCAGGGAGCACTTCGAGATGCGGATCCATCGGCGACTGATCGACATCATCGATCCGACGCCGAAGACGGTGGACTCGTTGATGCGGCTCGATCTGCCCGCCGGTGTGGAAGTGGAGATCAAGACGTGAAGACGATCATCGGAGAGAAGCTGGGCATGACCCAGGTCTTCGACGACGACAACCGGGCGATCCCCGTGACCGTCGTGAAGGCCGGGCCGGTCCGCGTCATCCAGATCAAGCGCCCCGAGACCGACGGGTACGGGGCGATCCAGATCGCGTTCAAGGAGATGTCGGCGGACAAGGCCACGCGTCCGGCGGTCGGGCACTTCGCCAAGGCCGGCGTCGCTCCCCACCGGCACATCGTCGAGGTGCGGGTCGATGACCCGGACGCGTTCGAGCCGGGTCAGGAGATCAACGTCGGTGACGTCCTCGAAGCCGGCAAGAAGGCGGACGTCACGGGCATCACCAAAGGCAAGGGGTTCGCCGGGGTCATCAAGCGCCACGGCTTCGCCGGCCAAGGAGCCAGCCACGGTGCCCACAAGGTGCATCGCGCCCCCGGCGCGATCGGTGCCTGCGCGACACCTGCTCGGGTGTTCAAGGGCAAGCGGCTTCCCGGGCGGATGGGGTCCGATCGGCAGACCATCATGAACCTCGACGTCGTCCAGGTGGATCCGGAGCGGAACCTGGTCCTGGTGCGGGGTGCGATCCCCGGCCCCAAGGGCGCGATCGTCGTACTGCGGGAGGCGGTGAAGGCCCATGGCTGAGGCACGCACGGCCGAGCTCTACGCAGCCGACGGAACCCGCAAGGGCGAGGTCGACCTGGCACCGGAGATCTTCGGTATCGAGCCGAACATCCCGGTGATGCATCAGGTCGTCACCGCGCAACTCGCGGCAGCGAGGGCAGGCACCCATTCGACCAAGACCCGGGCCGAAGTTCGCGGCGGCGGCCGCAAGCCCTGGAGGCAGAAGGGTCTCGGACGTGCCCGGCAGGGATCGATCCGGGCGCCCCAATGGGTCGGCGGCGGTGTCGCCCACGGTCCCAAGCCGCGCGACTACTCCCAACGCACGCCCAAGAAGATGCGTCGCCTGGCCTTGCGCAGCGCCCTGTCGGCGCGGGCGTCCGAGGGTCAGATCAAGGTCGTCGAGAGCTTCGACGTCTGGGACGAGCCGAAGACCAAGCGGGCCGCGGAGCTCCTGGCGGCGATGGGGGTGACCGGCAAGGTGCTCCTCATCGCCGAGGATCACGAACGGGCCGCCATCAAGTCGTTCCGCAACATCGACGGGGTCATCGCGTCGAACCTGGGCCAGGCCAACACGTACGACGTGCTGTGGGCCGACACGATCATCATGTCCAAGGGCACGCTCGACCTCGGTCAGGGCGCCCCCCGCGGCACGGAAGCCCATGCCGCCGGTCGGACGGACGAGGCGGGAGGTGAGGACGCATGAAGGATCCTCGCGACGTGATCCTCGAGCCGGTCGTCTCGGAGAAGTCCTACGACCTGATCGAGGATCTCAACACGTACACCTTCATCGTGGATCGGCGGGCCAACAAGACCGAGATCAAGGAAGCCGTCAAGGCGATCTTCGAGGTCGATGTCGTCTCGGTCAACACGATGAACCGGAAGGGGAAGCGGAAGCGGACCGGATGGAGGTTCGGTCGACGCAAGGACACCAAGCGGGCGCTGGTCAAACTGGCTCCCGGCAGCTCGATCGACATCTTCGAGGTATGACACCATGGGTGTGAAGAAGCGCAAGCCGACATCGCCGGGCCGCCGGTTCCAGACCGTCTCCGACTTCGAGACCATCACGAAGTCGACGCCGGAGAAGCGCCTGCTCGACAAGAAGAAGCGTTCGTCCGGGCGCAACAGCTACGGGCGGATCACGTCGCGTCATCGCGGTGGTGGGCACAAGCGGCGCTACCGGATCATCGACTTCCGGCGGACCAAGGACGGCGTTCCTGCCAAGGTGGCCGCCATCGAGTACGACCCGAACCGGAACGCGCGGATCGCCCTGTTGCACTACGTCGATGGAGAGAAGCGCTATATCCTGGCTCCCGTCGGGATCGAGGTCGGCGACATGCTCGAGTCGGGGTCGTCGGCCGATATCCGCCCGGGCAACGCGCTTCCGCTGCGGAACATCCCGACCGGCACCGTCGTGCATGCCGTCGAGCTCCGTCCCGGTGGTGGGGCCAAGCTCGGGCGCTCGGCAGGCACCGCCATCCAGCTGATGTCGAAGGAGGGCAAGCTCGCGCTGCTCCGTCTGCCGTCGGGGGAGATGCGCAACGTGCCGCTCGACTGTCGAGCGACGGTCGGCCAGGTGGGCAACCCGGAGGCCGAGCTGATCAAGATCGGCAAGGCAGGACGGAGCCGGTGGAAGGGCAAGCGCCCGCAGTCCCGCGGCGTCGCCATGAACCCGGTGGATCATCCCCTCGGGGGCGGTGAAGGCAAGAGCTCGGGCGGCCGTCATCCGGTGAGCCCATGGGGCAAGCCGGAAGGCCGAACCCGCAAGAAGAACAAGGCCAGCGACAAGTACATCGTTCGCAGGCGCACGAAGAAGGGTCGGAGGTAACCCCGTGGCTCGGAGTCTCAAGAAGGGTCCGTTCGTCGACGAGCATCTGCTCCGCAAGATCGAGACCGCCAACGCGAAGGGCGAGAAGCGGGTGATCCGTACCTGGAGTCGCCGGTCGACGATCACGCCGGAGATGGTCGGTCACACGATCGCGGTGCACGACGGACGCAAGCACGTCCCCGTGTACATCAGCGAATCGATGGTCGGCCACAAGCTCGGCGAGTTCGCGCCGACCCGCACCTTCCGAGGTCACGCGGGTGAACGCTCTGCGAGGAAGCGATGAGGACGCACGCCAAGGCGAGGTTCATCCGGCAGTCGCCGTACAAGGTGCGACGGGTGCTCGATCTGGTTCGGGGCCTCCCGGTCGGTGAAGCTCGGGTGATCCTCGAGCATACGAACCGGCGCGCCGCCGACGCGATCTTGAAGTGCCTCGATTCGGCCGTCGCCAATGCCGAGCACAACCTGGCGCTGGACGCCGATGAGCTCTTCGTAGCCGAGGCGTACGCCGATGAAGGGCCGACGCTGAAGCGCTGGCGCCCCCGTGCCCGGGGCCGGGCCACGAAGATCAGGAAGCGCACGAGCCACATCACGATCGTCGTCGCAGACGAAGAGGAGAACGAATAGTGGGCCAGAAGATCCACCCCTACGGGCTGCGACTCGGCATCGTCACCGATTGGAAGTCGCGCTGGTACTCCGAGAAGGACTACGCCGCTCAGGTCAATGAGGACCATAAGATCCGCAGCTACATCACCGGTGAGCTCAGGCGCGGGGCGATCTCGCGGATCGACATCGAACGCATCGGTGACAAGAAGGTCCAGATCGACGTCCATACGGCGCGACCGGGGGTCGTGATCGGTCGCGGCGGTTCGGAGGCGGACCGGCTCCGGCGAGGCCTTGAGGACCTGACCAACCGCCTCGTGAAGTTCAACGTCATCGAGGTTCAGAACCCCGAGACCGACGCCCAGCTCCTGGCTCGCAGCGTCGCCGACCAGCTCGAGGGACGCGTGTCGTTCCGGCGGGCCATGAAGCGGACCGTGCAGACCGCGCTCAAAGCCGGCGCCGAAGGTGTGCGGGTGCAGGCCTCGGGGCGGCTCGGAGGCGCCGACATGGGTCGGCGCGAGTGGTACCTCGAGGGACGTGTCCCGCTGCACACCCTGCGCGCCGACATCGATTTCGGCCGAGCCACCGCGCACACCACCGTCGGTACGGTCGGGGTCAAGGTGTGGGTCTACAAGGGCGACGTCGTCGAGACCGGTGGCCTGAGCCGAGAGCGGATCGCCGCCGAGGCCCGCCTCGCCGCCGGCGGACCGTCGCAGCGTCGGCGCCGTTCGGCGAAGTCGAGGGCCGAAGCGGCCGCCGGCGGCGGCCGGGAGCGCAAGCTCATCGAGGCCGGTGGCGGCAAGCGGGTCGTCGAGGCCGGTGGCGGCAAGCGCAAGGACGGCGGCAAGCGCCTGATCGAAGCCGGTGGCGGGAAGAAGCCGACGACGTCGGAAGCCGCCGCCGAATTCGCCGAAGCCCGCGAGGTCGTCGAGGAGGCGACAGCGGTGGTGCCGCTCGAGGCGACGTCGTCGCCGGACGCGGAGGCGTCGGAGGTCACCGCCCCAGCCGCCGAACCGGCGCCCGAGCCGCTCGTCGAGGAGACCCCGGCCGCCGAGACGGCCACCGAGGAGGCCCCTGAGCCCGAGGCGGCCGAGGAGACCGAGGCCACCGAGGCCACCGACGAGGGAGGTGACGCCTGATGCTGATGCCGAAGCGGACCAAGTACCGCAAGACGCACAAGGGTCGGATGACCGGCAAAGCCAAGGGCGGCACCAAGGTGTCCTTCGGCGACTACGGGCTCCAAGCGCTCGAGCCGGGCTGGATCACGTCCCGTCAGATCGAAGCCGCACGGATCGCCATGACCCGCAAGATCAAGCGTGGAGGGAAGGTCTGGATCACGATCTTCCCCGACAAGCCCATCACCGAGAAACCCGCCGAGACCCGCATGGGATCGGGCAAGGGCAACCCCGAGTACTGGGTGGCCGTCGTCAAGCCGGGACGCGTCATGTTCGAGATGGCCGGCGTCGACGAAGAGCTGGCTCGCGAGGCGATGCGGCTCGCCGGGCACAAGTTGCCGGTCAAGACCAAGTTCGTGAAGCGGGAGGACACATGAAGACCGCCGAGCTCAGAGAGCTCACCTACGCGGAGCTCGGCGACAAGCTCGCCGAGGCCAAGGAGGAGCTCTTCAACCTGCGATTCCAGCTCGTCACGAACCAGTTGGACAACACCACCAGGATCACCCAGGTCAAGCGCGAGATCGCTCGCATCAAGACGGTGATGCGGGAACAGGAGATCGCCGCATGGCAGCAGGCCCAGGAGGAAGCGTGATGGAACGAGCACGCCGCAAGACCAGGACCGGCGTCGTCGTCTCCGACGCGCGGGACAAGACCGTCACCGTCGAGGTTCGGGACACCAAGCGGCACCCCAAGTACGGCAAGACCGTCCCTGTCCGTCGGCGTTTCCACGCGCACGACGAGACCAACGACGCCAAGCTGGGTGACACCGTGAAGATCGTCGAGACCCGGCCGCTGTCGAAGACCAAGCGCTGGCGCGTCGCGGAGATCGTGGAGCGGGCCCGATGATCCAGCAAGAGACGCGGCTCAAGGTCGCAGACAACTCGGGCGCACGGGAAGTGCTCGTCATCCGGGTCCTCGGCGGATCCGGTCGGCGGTACGCGTCGTTGGGCGACGTCGTCGTCGCCACCGTCAAGGACGCCACGCCCGGGGGCACGGTCAAGAAGGGTGAGGTGGTCAAGGCCGTCGTCGTGCGGACCAGGAAGGAGAACCGTCGCGAGGACGGCACCTACATTCGCTTCGACGACAACGCGTGCGTCATCATCAACGACCAGCAGCAGCCTCGCGGGACCCGGATCTTCGGACCGGTCGGCAGGGAGCTGCGCGACCGCCGTTTCATGCGCATCGTCTCGTTGGCCCCGGAGGTCCTCTGATGAAGCTACGCGCAGGCGACCACGTCAAGGTCATCACCGGCAAGGACACGGGCAAGGAGTCGAAGATCGCCAAGGTCTTCCCCGACGAGAACCGGATCATCGTCGAAGGGGTCAACACCGCCAAGCGCCACCAACGGCCCCAGGGTCAGGCGATGCAAGGCGGGATCATCGACAAGGACATGCCCATCGACGCCTCCAACGTGATGATCATCTGCAAGGAGTGCGGGCCGACCCGGATCGGGTTCCGCATCGAGGAGAACGGGATCAAGGTCAGAGTGTGCCGGAAATGTGGAGGTGAGCTCTGATGGAGCCGCGCCTCAAGACGAAGTACAAGACCGAGGTCATCGACCAACTCAAGGAGCAGCTCGGCCTCGACAACGTGATGCAGGTTCCACGCCTGGTCAAGATCGTCGTCAACATGGGTGTCGGCGATGCCGCCCAGGATGCCAAGCTGATCGACGCCGCCGTCGAGGACCTGCGCACGATCACCGGCCAGCAGCCGAAGATCAACCGGGCACGCAAGTCGGTGTCGAACTTCAAGATCCGCGAGGGCATGCCCATCGGAGCGTCGGTGACCTTGCGGGGTGACCGGATGTGGGAGTTCTTCGATCGTCTCGTAGCATTGGCGATCCCGCGTATCCGCGACTTCCGTGGGCTCAGCCCGAAGGGCTTCGACGGTCGTGGGAACTACAGCTTCGGTGTCACCGAACAGCTCATCTTCCCCGAGATCGACTACGACAAGGTCGTCAAGGTCCGGGGCATGGACATCACGTTCGTGACCACCGCCGACAACGACGAGCAGGGCAAGGCGTTGCTCGACGCCTTCGGGTTCCCTTTCCGACGGCAACAAGTGAGTGTGTGAGACATGGCGAAGAAATCCAAGATCGTGAAGAACCAGAAGCGCAAGATGCTCGTCGAACGGTACGCCGAGCGGAGAGCCGAGCTGCTGGCGATCATCAAGGACCCGGAGGCCTCCTACGAGGACAAGCGCGAGGCGTACGCCGCCATCGCCAAGCTCCCACGCGACTCCTCCGCGACCCGCTATCGCAACCGATGCGGCGTCTCTGGCCGGCCTCGGGCCTACTTCCGTAAGTTCGGCATGTCCCGGATCGCCGTCCGCGAGCTCGCCCACCAAGGCGAGCTTCCCGGGGTGAGAAAGGCGTCGTGGTAGCCATGTACACCGACCCCATCGCCGACATGTTCACCCGGATCCGCAACGCCAACCAGGCGTTGCATCCCGAGACCGGCATGCCGTCGTCGAAGATCAAGGAGGAGATCGCCCGGATCCTCGCCGAAGAAGGGTTCGTCGACTCCTACAAGGTCGTCGACGCCAGGGTCGGCAAGGAACTGACGGTCCGTCTCCGCTACTCGGGTCGCGAACCGGTCCTCCACGGCCTCCGCCGGGTCTCCAAGCCCGGCCGGCGGGTCTACAAGGGCGCGTCCGAGATCCCGCGCGTCAAGGGCGGCATCGGCGTCGCCATCGTCTCCACCTCCCACGGCCTCATGACCGACCGGGAGGCGCGCCGTCGCAACATCGGCGGCGAGATCATCGGCGAGGTGTGGTGACATGAGTCGCATCGGCAACAACCCGATCCCGTTGCCGGCGGGCGTCGAGGTATCGGTCGCCGGCACCACGGTCACCGTCGAGGGCCCCAAGGGGACCCTCACCCAGGCGATCGACCCCCGGATCACCGTCACCGTCGACGACGGTGTCGTCACGGTGTCGCGGGCCGACGACGAGCGCGAGAGCCGAGCGCTCCACGGATTGTCACGGGCGCTGATCGCCAACATGGTCACCGGCGTCGCCGAGGGGTACCGCAAGGAACTGCAGGCCGTCGGTGTCGGCTACCGTGCCGCCCTCAAGGGCAAGACGCTCGAGCTGCAGGTCGGGTTCTCGCATCCCGTCCAGATCGACGCCCCCGAGGGCATCGACTTCGAGGTCCCCGAACCGACCAAGATCGTCGTCAGCGGCATCGACAAGCAGAAGGTCGGGCAGGTCGCGTCCGACATCCGGCGGGTCCGTCCCCCCGAGCCCTACAAGGGCAAAGGGATCCGGTACGTCGGCGAGCAGGTTCGTCGCAAGGCAGGGAAGGCAGGAGTCTGATGAGGGGTTCACGAGCGGACGCTCGCCGTCGACGCCATTTCCGTGTCCGCAAGAAGGTGTCCGGCACCGCGCAGCGGCCACGCCTGGCGGTCTTCCGGTCCAACCGGTACATCTACGCCCAGATCATCGACGACGAGGCCGGCAAGACCATCGTCTCGGCGTCGTCCCGGGAGGCGTCCTTGAAGGACGCGACGCTGACCGTCGACGTCGCCAAACAGGTCGGTGCACTCATCGGCGCCAGGGCCAAGGAAGCAGGGATCGACGCGGTCGTCTTCGACCGCGGCGGGTTCCCGTTCCACGGTCGTGTCCAGGCGCTCGCCGAAGCAGCCCGCGAAGCCGGGCTCGAGTTCTAGGAGCGCTCAATGGATCGCAATCGCAGCAGGGACAGGAACCGGGATCGTCGGGACCGTCGGGAGAAGCCCGAGTTCGACGAGCGGGTCATCACGATCAACCGGGTCGCCAAGGTCGTCAAGGGTGGACGGAGGTTCTCGTTCACCGCCCTGGTGACGGTCGGGAACGGAAAGGGCCAGGTCGGCGTTGGGTACGGCAAGGCCAAGGAAGTGCCGACCGCGATCCAGAAGGCGTTCGAGATCGCCAAGAAGAACATGTTCGACGTCCCCATGGCGGGACAGACGATCATCCACGAGGTGATCGGTGAGCAGGGAGCCTCGCGGGTTCTCCTCAAGCCGGCCGCGCCCGGAACCGGGGTCATCGCCGGCGGCGCCGTTCGGCAGATCCTCGAGGCCGCCGGGATCAAGGACGTCCTCGCCAAGTCCCTCGGCTCGCCCACCCACATCAACGTCGCCAAGGCCACGGTCAACGCCCTCCAGGCCCAACAGCGTCCCGACGAGGTGGCGCGGGCACGAGGCAAGAAGGCCGAGGACATCTTCCCGCCGGCGCTGCTCGCCGCCTACCGCTCCGCCGAGTTGATGAAGACGCAGGTGTGACGATGGCCAAGACCCTCAAGATCACCCTGGTGCGCAGCACCATCGGCGAGAAGCCCAAGACCAGAGCGACCGTCGAGAGCCTCGGCCTGCGGAAGATCCGCCAGAGCGTCGAGCGGCCCGACTCGCCCGACGTGCGGGGGATGATCTTCCGCGCCAAGCACCTACTCGACGTGGAGGAGATCGGATGAAGCTCAAACTGCATCACCTTCGGCCGGCCGAAGGATCGAAGAAGAAGAAGATCCGCGTCGGTCGGGGCGAATCGGGTCGTCGAGGCAAGACCGCCGGACGCGGGACGAAGGGCCTCAAGGCCCGCAACAAGGTCCGTCCCGGGTTCGAGGGCGGGCAGATGCCGCTGCAGCGCCGGCTCCCGAAGTTGAAGGGCTTTCGCAACCCCAACCGCATCGACTACACGGTCGTCAACGTCGAGCGCCTCGCCGGGTTCGACGCCGGTTCGACGGTGACGCCCGACGAGCTCAGGGCCCACGGGCTCATCAAGGCGCGGGGGAGGGTGAAGGTCCTCGGTCAGGGCGAGATCGATCGTCCGTTGACCGTCAAGGCCCACGCCTTCAGCCTCGGTGCCGTCGAGAAGATCCAAGCCGCCGGCGGTACCGTCGAGATCATCGAGTCGTGAACCGTCTCCCCACCTAGAGGAGCCAACAACCCATGCTCACCGCCTTCAGGAACGCCTTCCGGATCGCCGACCTCCGGAACAAGATCCTGTTCACGTTGGCCATCTTCGCCCTGTACCGGCTCGGTTCGGTCATCCCGGTCCCCGGCGTCAGCCTGGCCCGGGTGAAGGAGTTCGCCGACGCCGCCAGCCAGCAGGGGTTCGTCGGTCTCCTCAACCTGTTCTCCGGCGGCGCCTTGACACGGATGTCGGTCTTCGCGCTGGGCATCATGCCCTACATCACGGCATCGATCATCCTTCAGCTCCTCGCCGTGGTGATCCCGAAGCTGCAGGCGCTGCAGGACGAAGGCGAGCACGGTCAGAAGGTCATCACGCAGTGGACCCGGTACGTCACGGTCATCTTGGCGCTGCTCCAGTCGATGGGCTTCACGTTCCTGTTCCACTCCGGGCAGCTCACCAACGGCGTGGATCTCGTTCCCGACTTCACGACCCGCAACATCATCCTCATCGTCGTCACCATGACGGCCGGGACGGCCCTGCTCATGTGGATGGGTGAGCTCATCACCCAGCGGGGCATCGGTAACGGCATGTCGCTGCTCATCTTCGTCAGCATCGTCAGTCAGATCCCGTCCCAGCTCGGGATCCTGCGCGTGAACTCCCAGCCCTACCAGTTCATCGTCATCCTGGCGGTCATGCTCGCCTTGACGGTGGGGATCATCTTCATCGAGCAAGGGCAGCGGCGGATCCCGGTGCAGTTCTCGCGGCGGGTTCGGGGTCGCAAGGTCCTCGGTGGTCAGTCGACCTACATCCCGTTGAAGGTCAACATGGCCGGGGTGATCCCGGTGATCTTCGCCACCTCCATCATGTACTTCCCGGCGTTGATCGCTTCCGTGCTGCCTCCGACCGGGTGGGGCAACTCGGTGCGCAACTGGATCAACAACAACCTGTTGTCCTCCGGTGCAGGAGGCGGGTTCTCTCCCTCGATCTGGTACATCCTCGTCCTGGCCCTGCTGGTGGTGTTCTTCACCTACTTCTACACGGCCATCCAGTTCGATCCCGAGCGTCAGGCCGACATGATCCAACGCCAGGGCGGATTCATCCCCGGCATCCGTCCGGGTCGGGCGACCGTGCGCTACCTCGAGCACGTGCTGAGCCGGATCACCCTCCCCGGCGCGCTCTACCTGGCCATCGTGACGATCACCCCGTCGCTGTTCGGTTACCTGTGGAGCGTCCCGGTGGGCCTGTCGGGCGTGTCGATCATCATCGTCGCGGGGGTCGCCCTCGAGACGACCAAGCAGATCGAGTCGCAGTTGATGATGCGGAACTACGAGGGCTTCCTGTCCTGATGGTGGTGGGTTGATGGGCCGACGCATCCTCTTCCTCGGGCCTCCCGGGGCTGGAAAGGGAACCCAGGCGTCGATGCTGGCCCGGGCGCTGGGAGTTCCACACATCTCGACCGGGGACATGTTGCGGGCCGCGGTCGCCGCCGGGACGGACCTCGGCCGGCGGGCCGAGGCGATCATGGCCCGCGGCGACCTGGTGCCCGACGACCTCGTGGTCGCCTTGGTGGAGGAACGCCTCGCCGAGCCGGACGCCGCGTGTGGCTATCTGCTCGATGGGTTCCCCCGCACCCTCGAGCAGGCCGCGGCGCTCGACGAGGCGGTCGGCGAGGGCGCCATCGAGATCGCGTTGCTTCTGGAGGTTCCCGAGGACGAGCTCGTCGGCCGCCTCCTCCACCGGGCCCGCGAGCAGGGGAGGGCGGACGACACGGAGGAGACCATCCGGCGACGGCTGCAGGTGTACCGCGAGGAGACCGAGCCCCTCGTCGAGCACTACGGCGATCGTGTCGTGAGGATCGACGGGGTCGGTACCATCGAGGACGTGTTCGCCCGCATCGTCCTCACCCTCGCGAGAACCCCATGAGCCTCGGAACCAAGGTCATCACCACCAAGTCCGCCGCCGACTTCGCCAAGATGGAGGTCGCCGGTCGCTGCGTCGCCGCGGTGCACGATGCCGTTCGTCGCGCCGCCGAGCCGGGCGTTTCGATGAAGGAACTCGACGCCGTCGCCGCTGAGGTGATCGGCGAGCATGGTTGCCGGCCCTCGTTCCTCGGCTACCACGGCTACCCGGCGACCATCTGCACGTCGCCGAACAACGTCATCGTGCACGGCATCCCCGGCGACTACCGGCTGCGGGAGGGTGACATCCTGTCGGTCGACGCCGGTGCCATCTACGAGGGATGGCACGGCGACGCCGCCTTCACGATGGCGATCGGGGAGGTGCCCGAAGAGGTGCAGGAGCTGCTCGTGGTGACCGAGCAGGCGCTCTGGAACGGGCTCCGTCAGGCCCGAGCGGGGAACCGTCTGGGCGACATCGGTCATGCCATCGAGGCCACCGCCGAACCTCACGGGTACGGCGTCGTTCGCGAGTACATCGGCCATGGCATCGGTCGCCAGATGCACGAGGCGCCCAACGTCCCCAACTACGGCAAGGCGGGACGAGGGATGAGGTTGAAGGAGGGTTGGGCGCTGGCGATCGAACCGATGTTCAACCTCGGCGGCGCCGAAACGGCCGTCCTGGACGACGGATGGACCGTGGTCACCGCCGACGGGAGCCTGTCGGCGCACTTCGAGCACACGGTGCTCATCACTCCCGAGGGGCCCAAGGTGTCGACACTGCCCGAGCCCGTCCTGCTTTGACGTCGGGTCCTTTGGCGGCGGCGGTGCCGTCGATATCCTCGCCCGCATGGCCGCCCCCTCCGAGGCTCTCGTTCGCTGGGACCGGCGCATGCGGGGGCCCATCGTCGTCGCGGCGCTGGCTCCGCTGGTCACGGTCGTGGCGCTCCCGGCGGGCCCGGCCGGTCTGCTGCTCCTCGTCGACCTGGCGGCATGGGCCGTGTTCGTCGTCGACCTCGGCGCGCGGATGCGGCTCGATCGCCGGTACCTGCGCTCGGGTGAGGGCCTGTTCGACCTGTTCATCGTCGTCTTCACGTTCCCCTGGTACGTGGTGCCGGCGGTCGGAAACACGGCGTTCCTGGCGGTGTTCCGCCTCGCCCGGTTACTCCGTCTCGTCTCCGCGACCCGCCTGGGTGAACGGCTCCGGTTCCTGCTCGACCGCCTCGGGCCGATGGCGATCGTCCTGGCCGTGTCGTCGTTCGTGTCGTCGATCATCCTGTTGCGGGCGGAACCTGCCGAGGCGGGTTTCCGGACCCTGGGCGACACGCTCTGGTGGTCGATCGTCACGTTCACGACGGTCGGCTTCGGCGACCTCGTCCCGACGACCCCGATCGGACGGTTCGCCGGGGTGATCATGATGCTCGTCGGCCTCGCTGCCCTCGGGACGGTCGCCGGTGCGTTGGCTTCCATGTTCGGTGGCGAACACGCCGCTAGCGAGGACGCCGAGATCGCGGCGCTCCGTGCCGAGGTGGCCAGGCTCGCGGCGGCGGTGGAACGACTGGCCGGAGAGTAGGCCACGAGCGTCGGGGACGGCGGGTCGTCAGTCGATCGGGGCGACGAACCGACGCCACCAGGCGCCGAGCCGCTCCGCGTGGTGGCCGGCCACGGCCACCATGTGGTTCCCCAGCGGGGCGTCGAGGACCCTGTGCAGTGCATCTCGGGCGGTCACCTCGACGGTCATCTGGGTTCGGCACAGGCCGGCGGAACGGTCCGTCGGAACGATCGTGCCCTGGGCGAGCCAGAGGCGGTCGAGCTCCTCCCCGCCGATCCGCAGCAGCGTCACCGGTCCGGGCGGGATCGTCCCATCGATGCCCACTCCACGGTCCGATTCGAAGTGGCTCTCGAGGCGATAGGAGGTGACGAGCTTCCTCGGCACCGTGCAGTGGGCGAGCAGGATGCGGGAGGCGTCGACGTCGATCCGGGCCGGGTTCGCCATCCACCCGAGGGCGTCGAGGAGGAGCCGTGCCCACAGCAGTCCGATGGTGGAGACCACGTCGCCTTCGCATCCGGCCGTGAGGCCCTCGTCGTTGAGCTCGGAGAGCGCGACACACCCGGTCGTGTCGAGGACCGAGATCAGATCGAAGCACCGAAGGGACACCGCGTCGAGGCGCTCCTCGTCGATCAGGGCCCGCAGGGCGTCGTAGATCCCTCCGGCGCGGTCGATCTCACCCAGCGACCGGTCCGATGCGGCGGCTGCGGACACGAGATCGGCGGCGGACGCCGCGTCGGGCGAGAACCGTGCGTAGAGGCGCTCGAGGCCGATCGGCACCACTTCGGGGCCCCATACCCGTCGCACGACCGCGGGATCGGGGTTCGAGGCGACGAGCCAGTCGGACGGCTCGCCCACGAGACCGATCCTCGTCCCCCGGAGCCGGGCGTCGACGGTGAGGTCGCGGACGGCCTCGTCGAGGAGGGGACCTGCCCGATCGAGGTCGGGGAGATAGACGATGCGGCCTCGACCTCCGAGCTGATGGATCCGGGCGAGAGCCTCGAGGGCGGCCGGGAGGGCGTTCTGGTCGGGATGGGCCACGAGGGTCACGAACCGGCCCCGTCGGAGCGTCCGGTCCCACGTCTCGAGGATCCGATGTTCGGTGCCGCCGGTGAGGACGAAGAGCAGCGCCGGAGGCCCGGAGGGATCGAGGGCGTCGACCAGTCGTCCACCCAGGGCGTCGACGACGTGCCGGTAGCGGCCGACGATCGTCTCGAGCGCCGCCGCGTCGTGGAGCGGGGACGCGATCGGGACGAGATCGAAACGGGCGATCGGGACACCTCCTCGTCCTGGCAATCGAACCACCGCACCACGTCGGCGACCAGGGACGAAGGTCCCGACCGGCCAGGACCGGAGGGGGGATCGGGTGCGGTCAGGCGCCGAGGGCGTCGGCGAGCTCACCGAGGTCGGCGACGACGAACGCCGGGGTCGGCTGCAGCGGGCTGAGGACCTGCCCCGGTCGGGTCACGAACGCTCCGGCCGCGCCGGCGTGCATCGCCCCGGCGACGTCCCAGTCGTGGGCGGCCACCATCACCATGTGATCGATCGGGACGGCCAGTCGGGCGGCGGCGGTCCGGTACACCTCCGGCGCCGGCTTGAACCGGCGCACCATGTCGACGGTGAGGATCTGCGCCAGGTAGGGGGCGATCCCCGCGTTGGTCAACTGCGCCTTCGCCGTGGCCGGCGGTGAGTTCGTCAGTGCCGCCATCGGGATCCCCGCCTCGGCCATCCGTTCGATGGCCGGCAGGACGTCGGGGTGGGGCGGCAGGCTACGGATACGGCCGAGGATGTCGTCGCGAACCTCGTCGGTCACCTTCGCCGCCCTGCCCGCACGGACCATGTCGAAGGCGGCCGCGGCCAGATCGGTGAACGGGTGGTAGTCGTCGACGATCGCGGACACGAACGACAGCTTCAACAAGGTGGCGAACCACGTGGAGGCCACCGCCTCGTCCCCGAAGGCCTCGGCGAATCCGCTCCGGATCGGGCCCAGATCGAGGAGCGTCTCGTTGACGTCGAACACGAGGAACCGTTCCATGAACCAAACGTAGCCGACGTCCGCCCTCGAGGTGGGGACGGCAGCGGGATTTGCCGTTAGCCGTGCGCCATCCCTATGATTCCGTCTCGGCCCGGAGCCGGGCCGTGTTCCTCTGTGGCAGAAGGAAGACGACGACGCGTCGATGCGGACCGCCGTCGAGCCGCCCCCGAATGTCCTGTTCCGGGCGGAGCGACGCCCGACCGCCCCGACCGATCACGACAGGTACCGATGAAAGTCTCAGCGTCAGTCAAGAAGATGTGCGAGCACTGCCGGATCGTTCGCCGGCATGGTCGGGTGTGGGTCATCTGCCCGCGTAACCCGCGGCACAAGCAGCGTCAGGGGTAGGAGAGCAATGGCCCGGATCGCCGGTGTAGACCTTCCGAGAGACAAGCGGATCGAGATCGCCCTCACGTACATCTACGGGGTCGGGCGTAGCTCGGCGTCCAAGATCGTCGAGGCACTCGACATCGATCCGGGCACCAAGGTCCGTGATCTCACGGACTCCGAGGTGTTGCGCATCCGTCAGTTCATCGACGCCAACTTCGAGGTCGAAGGCGATCTGCGTCGTGAGGTCGCCCAGAACATCAAGCGCAAGATCGAGATCGGTTCCTACCAGGGTCTCCGGCATCGCCGCGGCCTGCCCGTCCGCGGCCAGCGGACGCACACGAACGCCAGGACCCGGAAGGGTCGGCGGGCACCGATCGCCGGGAAGAAGAAGGTCAAGAAGTAATGGCGAGACAACAGGGAAGACGGCGCCGCGTCAAACGCAACATCCACCACGGACAGGCGCACATCAAGGCCACGTTCAACAACACGATCATCACCCTGACCGACCTGGACGGCAAGGTGGTGGGATGGTCGTCGGGCGGTTCGGTCGGCTTCAAGGGCTCCCGCAAGTCGACGCCGTACGCCGCTCAGGTCGCTGCCGAGCAGGCTGCCCGCAAGGCCGGTGAGATGGGGATGCGCAAGGTCGACGTCATCGTGTCGGGATCCGGTTCCGGCCGCGAGACCGCCATCCGTACCCTCCAGAACATGGGCATCGAGGTCACCGGTATCCGCGACGTCACCCCGATCCCGCACAACGGATGCCGTCCCAAGAAGCGGAAGCGGGGCTGAGCGATGGCGCGTTACACCGGACCGAGGACCAAGGTCAGCCGTCGAGCCCGTCAGCTCCTCGACGAGAACAAGGCCAAGTACTTCGACCGTCGCCCGTACCCGCCCGGCGAGCACGGTCGGGGCCGCATCCGCGAGTCCCAGTACATGGTGCAGCTCCGTGAGAAGCAGAAGCTCAAGCACATCTACGGGGTCCTCGAGAAGCAGTTCCGTCGCTACTACACCGAAGCGGCGCGCAGGAAGGGCATCACCGGCACGAACCTGCTGCAGATCCTCGAAGCTCGACTCGACAACGTCGTGTACCGAGCCGGTCTGGCCGCCACGAGGCCTCAGGCCCGCCAGCTCGTCAACCACGCCCATTTCCTGGTCAACGGCAAGAAGGTGGACATCCCGTCGTACCAGGTTCGCGCCGGCGACGTGGTGACGGTGAAGGAACGCAGCAAGGACGTCCTCCCGATCCTGCACTCGGTCGACACCGTCGATCGCCCCGTTCCCGAATGGCTCGACGTCGACAAGGACGAGCGCAAGATCGTCGTCAAGGACCTCCCCAGCCGGGAACAGATCGACACCGACATCCAAGAGCAGCTCGTCGTCGAGCTGTACTCGAAGTAGCAGTAGCCCAGACCGAATCACGCAGTAGACCAGCAGAGGAGTCCGCCGTGCTCATCACGCAGCGACCCGCCATCGAAGAGGAACGCGTCAACGACACCAGGTCCCGGTTCATCGTCGAACCGTTGGAGCCGGGTTTCGGGTACACGCTCGGGAACACCCTGCGTCGGACGCTGCTGTCCCGGATCCCCGGTGCAGCCATCACGTCCGTCCGGATCGAAGGCGTCCAGCACGAGTTCTCCACCATGGAGGGCGTCGTCGAGGACGTCGTCGACTTCATCTTGAACCTCAAACAGGTCGTGCTTCGCATCGACGTCGATGAGCCGCAGACGTTGTACCTGTCCGCCAAGGGCAAGGGCGAGGTCACCGCGGGCGACCTCAAGGTGCCCGCCGGCGTCGAGGTCGTCAACGGGGACATGCACCTCGCCACGATGTCGGCCTCCGGCAAGCTCGAGGTCGAGATGACCGCCGAGCGTGGCGTCGGCTACCGCTCCGCGGAGAAGAACAAGAAGGCCGAGGCCATCGGCGTGATCCCCATCGACTCGATCTTCTCGCCGGTACGAAAGGTCTCGTACCGGGTCGAGAGCACCCAGGTGGGGCAGATGACCGACTTCGACAAGCTCGTGCTCGATGTGGAGACCGACGGTTCGGTGACCCCGTCCGAGGCCATGTCGTCGGCCGGCGGGACGTTGCGCAACCTGTTCGAGCTGATCGCCGACATGGACGACTACCAGGCCCTCGTGCCCGACGACATGGTGCAGCAGGAGGTCTCCGGCCAAGAGCACCTCGACCTGCCGATCGAGGCGCTCGACCTGTCCGAGCGTCCCCGCAACTGCCTGCGGCGTGCCCAGATCCAGACCGTCGGCGAGCTCATCGAGAAGACCGAGGACGACCTGCTCAACATCACGAACTTCGGCCAGAAGAGCCTGGAGGAGGTCACTGCCAAGCTCGATGAGCTCGGCTTCTCGCTCAAGTCCGCCCAGGACAGTGAAGGTGGCGTCTGATGCCGAGGCCGAAGAAGGGTCCCCGCCTCGGTGGGAGCCCGTCGCATCAGCGGAAGATCCTGGCCAACCTGGCCGGTCAGCTGATCGTCCACGAACGTGTGACGACGACCCGGGCGAAGGCGAAGCTCCTGCGTCCGTACGTCGAGAAGATCATCACCAAAGCCAAGCGCGGTGACCTCCACGCTCGTCGGACGGTCCTCGCCAAGGTCGGCGACACCGAGGTCGTGACGAAACTGTTCGACGAGGTCGGTCCCCGCTACGCGGAACGACCGGGAGGCTACACCCGGATCACCAAGCTGGGGCCTCGCCGCGGCGACGGTACCGAGATGGCCCTCATCGAGCTCGTCTGAGCGAGCCGGGGAAGCTCAGTCGGTCGCCAGGATCCCTTCGCGGACGACGACCACCGGGACCGGCGCGTCCAGCAGGATCCGGGTGAGATGGCGGCCGACGCTGTCGTGTCCCCGGACGCCGACGGTGAGGGACTCTGCGCCGGCGTCGGTCACGATCGACCGCAGCACCTCGGGAAGATCCCCGAAGGCGATCTCGTAGGACACCATCACCCCGTCGGTGTCGCCGACGGCCTCGTGGAACCAACGTTTCACCGCCGCGAGCTTCTCTCGCTGGTACTCGTCGACCACCGGTCTGGCGTCCGGCTCGGGCTCGTGGATCTGGTAGCGGTAGGCGGCGACCGGGGCGGTATCGATGGCGCTGGATCCGACGACGTGGGCGACGATCAGGTCCGCTCCGGCCCGTCGAGCCTGCGCCATCGCGTAGCGGGCGGCGTCGACGGACGCACGGGTCAGGTCGGTCGCGATCACCATTCGCATCGGCGCTCCTTCGCTCGTCGGCTGCAGGTTACCCGGAGGCGTGCGCCGCCGTTCGGCGCCGTCTAGTCTCTCGGTCCATGGAGGACGGCAGCCGATGACCGACAGCGTGACCGCGTCGGAACGCAAGGGGCAGGAGGCGACCGGCCTGTGGCGTGCCGCCCTCGCCTACGAACGGGTCGTCGACACGATCAACGAGAAGGCCGGGTCGGTCACGCCGTACATCGTGATCGTCGTCGTCACGGTCGGGTTCACGAACGTCGTGCTCCGGTACCTGGGTCGGTTCCTCGAGACCCGCCTGGTCAACAACTACTGGCTCGAGTCCCAGTGGTACATGTACTCGCTCGTGTTCCTGCTCGGATTCGGCTACATCCTCAAGCACCAGATCAACGTGCGGGTCGATTTCTGGTGGGCCGAGCAACCGTTGCGGACCAAGGTGTGGATCGACGTCATCGGCCACATCATCGCTCTCATCCCCTTCACCCTCGTCGGGCTCTGGGTGAGCCTGAGTTGGGTCCTCTCCTCGTTCACGTCGCAGACCGGCAGCTTCACGACCTGGAAGATCTGGACCATATGGGAGAACAGCCCCGACCCCAGCGGCCTCCCGCGGGCCCCCATCAAGGCGATGATCCTCGTCGGGTTCGGACTGTTGTTCCTCCAGGCCCTCGCCGAGATGGTGAAGCTGGTCGCCGTGCTCACCGGACACGAGGACTGGGTGGAGCTGCCCGTGGAGCACGAAGCACCGATGAGGATCGAGTAGAGGAGGCCGGGCATGGGTGGTTGGTTGGCCGTCATCATGTTCGTGCTCTTCCTCGTCCTGCTGCTCGTGGGCTACCCGGTGGCGTTCTCCTTCGCCGGGACCGCCGTCGTGTTCACGTTCCTCGGCGTGGCGCTGGGGGTGATCGACACGACGTTCCTCAGGTTGCTGCCCAACCGCTGGTTCGGGGCGATGTCGGACTTCACGTTGCTGGCGATCATCTTCTTCGTGTTCATGGGCGCCATCTTCGAACGGTCCGGCCTCGCCGAGGAGCTCCTGACGACGATCGCCATGATCCTGGGGCCCATCCGAGGCGGCCTGGCGCTGACGGTGGTGTTCGTCGGGACGCTGCTGGCGGCGGCGACCGGCGTCGTGGCGGCCACCGTCATCGTGATGGGGTTACTCGCGCTGCCGGTCATGGTGCGTCACGGGTACGACCACAAGCTGGCGACGGGCGTCATCGTGGGTTCGGGAACGATGGCCCAGCTCGTGCCGCCGAGCCTCGTCCTGGTCCTGCTCGCAGGCGTGGCCGGCGTGTCGGTCGGTGACCTGTTCCTGGGGGCGTTGATCCCGGGGATCATCCTGTCGGGTCTCTACGCCCTGTACGCCTTCGTGGTGGCGGTTCTCCAGCCGCACAAGGCGCCGCCGATGCCGCCGGAAGAGCGCACCCACCACGGTTGGGCGCTGACCCGCAAGGCCATGGTGGCGGTCGTGCCGCCGCTGCTGCTCATCTTCGCCGTGTTGGGCAGCATCTTCTTCGGCATCGCCTCGCCCACCGAAGCCGGGGCGGTGGGGGCCTTCGGCGCCGCGTTCTTGGCGTTCGCCAACCGCAACCTCACCTGGGAGGTCATCAAGGGATCGGGCCGGGCGACGGCCGACATCACGGCACTGGTGTTGATGATCCTGTTCGCGTCGACGTTCTTCGCCCTGGTGTTCGATCGCCTCGGTGGTCAGCGGTTCGCCACCAACCTGCTGACGGACCTGCCGGGGGGCAAGTGGGGGTTCATCATCACGTCGATGATCGCCATCTTCATCCTGGGCATCAACCTGGAGTTCATCGAGATCACGTTCATCGCGATGCCGATCTTCATCCCCGCAGCCGTCGCGCTGGACGTCAACCTGATCTGGTTCCTCGTGTTGGTCGCCATCAACCTCAACATGGCGTTCATCTCGCCGCCGGTCGGGTTCTCCTTGTTCTACCTCCAGTCGGTGGCGCCACCCGAAGTGAAGACCGGGGACATCCACAAGGGCGCGTTACCGTTCATGGCGCTGCAGGGCGTCGCGCTCGTCATCGTGATGCTGTTCCCGATCACCGTCGACTGGCTCGTCCAGCTCTCCCGCGCCACCACCTGAGACCCCGTTGCCGTCACGAACGCGACGAGGGGGCGGCCGTGGGGCCGCCCCCTCGCTTCGTCGCGTCGGTGGTCGCTCAGGTCTGCAGGGCGCTCGTCTGGAGCATGCCGAGCTCGGCCAGGCCCATCCAGTTGTAGCTCTCCTTGCGGAACGTGTCCCAGTGGTCGAACACCGTGGCGAAGTCGGCGTCCTGTCCCTTGAGCTCCTCGAAGAGCTCGTCGGCGGCATCTTTGGAGGCCTGCATCACGTCGTCGGGGAACGGCAGGATGGTCACGTTGCCGCCGTCGATGATCTCCTTCAACGCCTCGGGGTTCCGGACGTCGTACTTGGCCATCATCGTCGCGTTGGCCGTGTACGCGGCAGCCTCGACGATGGCCTGGTACTCCTCGGGGAGGTTGTTCCACTCGTCGAGCCCGATCTCGACCTCGAGGGATGGGCCCGGCTCCCACCATCCCGGGTAGTAGTAGAACTTGGCGACCTCGTTGAACCCGAGCTTGGTGTCGTCGTAGGGGCCGACCCATTCGGTGGCGTCGATGTTGCCGGTCTGGAGCGCCTGGAAGATCTCGCCGCCGGGGAGGACCTGGACGAGGACCCCCAGCTTCTCCATCACCTTGCCGCCCAGGCCGGGGATCCGCATCTTCAGCCCCTGCAGGTCACCGACGTTGTTGATCTCCTTGTTGAACCAGCCGCCCATCTGGGTGCCGGTGTTCCCGGCGGGGAACTGGATCAGGTTGAACTTCTCGGCGTACAGGTCCTGCATCATCTTCAGGCCGCCGCCCTCGTACAGCCAGGCGTTCTGCTGACGGTACGTCAACCCGAACGGCAACGCTGTGCCGAAGGCCGTCACCGGGCTCTTGCCGATGTAGTAGTACGACGCCGTGTGTCCGGCCTTGATGCCGCCTTCCTGCACCGACGGAAGCACCTCGAGGCCCCCGACGAGCTCACCGGCTTCACGGGCGTTGATGATGAACTTCCCCCCGCTGAGCGCCTTGACCGTCTCGGCGAAGGTCTCGGCGCCGCCGAAGATCGTGTCCAGGCCCCGCGGCCAGCTCGTCGCCATGTCCCAGGTGATGTCCGGCAGGCTGGCGCTGTTGTCGGCCGCGGCGTCGCTCGCGTCGTTGGCCGAGCACCCCGCGATCGCCAATGTCATCCCACCGACGGCGGCGACACCGGCCGTGGTGAGGAACTTGCGCCGGTCGAAGGCGACCTGATCCGGATCGACTCTCTTGCCCATGTGGTCCTCCTCGTCCAATCCGTTCCCGCGCACCCGATGCGCATGTACCGGGCGCCGTCGCAGCATACCCGGTGCGACCCCTGCCCTGCAGGAGTTCGTCGCTCCCGCCGGCCACTCAGGCGGCGAACGACGCCAGGCGGTCGATGGCCCGGCGGGTCGACAGATCCAGCTCGTACGGATCGAGCCCATCGAGCGGGACCCAGCGGGCGTCGGCGACCTCGGCGTCGGGGACGAGGTCGCCCGAGCGGGCCACGAACGCGAACCGGAGGTCGAAATGCTCGTGCGCGGGTTCGTCCGTGCGGGGAGGGATCGGATGGATGTCCAGGTCGAACAGACCCGGGACCAACAGGCGGAGATCGGCGACCCCGGTCTCTTCGGCGATCTCCCGACGGGCCGCGGCCTCCGGGGACGGATCCGACGGGTCGATGTGGCCCCCGGGTTGGAGCCACCGCCCGAGCCGGCGATGCTCGATCAACAGCACCGCGGCACGATCGGGCGACATCACGAACCCGGAAGCCGTGAAGTGCCCGGGGGTGAACAGGCTCCTGGTGCACGGACGCGGTGAGGCGGCGGTCAGCGTCAGCATCCGGGTCCGAACCGGGTCGTCGCCCGGGTACCGCTCGAGGGCGGCGACGAGGGCGGCGTGGCGTTGGTCGAGATCGGGTGGGCGGGTCATCGGTGGCGAGGCTAGGGCGGTGGGTCCCGGTAACCTGACCCGCCAACCGAGAGGGAGTTCCGTTGGGAGCCGTGCTTCATCGCCTGCTGCAGACGTTGCGTTTCGAACGCGACGCCTTCGTGTGGATGGACCTGAACGACCGAGCCACCGGCGACGGGCTCCTCCTGGTGGTCGTCACCCAGATCCTCCTGCTGCTCGGCAACGGTCAGAGCCTCCTCGGACTGGCGCTGGGCTTCAACCAGGTCATCGGCTCGTTGCTGAGCGCCATCGTCTTCTGGCTGGTGTACTCGGGGATCACCTACGCGGCCAGTCGGTACCTGTTCTCGGGGCATCTCGGGTACGCCACGGTGCTGCGCATCGCCGGGTTCGCCTATCCGACCTTGCTCTTGTGGTTGTTCACGACCCGCGTGCTGCCGTCGTCGGGGCTCGCGGCGTTCATCCTGGGTGCGGTCTGGTTGCTGGCCATCGTCGCCTACGGCGTCCACTATGTCGCCGACCTGCCCCTCGAGAAGGCGGCTGCGTCGGCCATCCTCGGCCTCGTCGGCTGGGTCATCGTGGCGGCGATCTTCAGCGGCGGGATCATCTTCTGACGGCGATGCCGACCATCCGCCTCGACATCGCCTACGACGGCACCGGCTTCCACGGCTACGCCCGTCAACCCGGGGTGCGGACCGTGCAGGGGGAGCTCGAGGCGGCGCTGGCGCCGTTCGTGTCGCCCCTCGAGACCGTCGTCGCCGGACGGACCGATCGAGGCGTCCACGCCAGCGGCCAGGTGGTGTCGTTCGTCGCCTCCGGGGACCTCGATCTCGACCGCATCCGCCGGTCGCTCAACCGGCGTCTCGGACCGGAGATCGCGGTCCTGCGAGCGGCCCATGCCCCCGACGGCTTCCACGCTCGGTTCTCCGCCACCGGTCGCGCCTACCGCTACCGGATCCTCGACCGGGAGGCGCCCGACCCCTTCGTCGCCCGCACGACGCTGCACGTTCCCACACGCCTCGACGTCGACGCCATGGATCGAGGCGTCGCCGCCTTCGTCGGTGAGCACGACTACGCCTCGTTCTGTCGGAACCGGGACGGGAAAGTGACGGTGCGGGAGGTCCGATGGGCCGGATGGCGGCGGACGGGCGACATCGTGGAGCTGTCGATCGCCGCCAGCTCGTTCTGTCATCAGATGGTGCGCTCGATCGTGGCCTTGTCCCTCGAGATCGGCCGGGGCCGCGTCGGTGTCGAGGAGGTGCCGCGGATCATCGACGCCCGGGACCGAGCCGAGGCGAAGGGCGCCGCTCGGCCGCACGGCCTGACCCTGGTCGGGGTGGGCTATCCGGGCGAGGAGTTGCGACCTCCGGCGTGGATCGCCCAGCGATGACCGTCAGATCAGTCGATAGGGGTGATGAGCCTTGGGTTCCGCCACCCGGTACCCCTCGGCCCGGAGGTCGTGGGCGAGGGCATCCATGCCGCGGTGGCGCTCCCCATGCACGAGGAACACCTCACGAGGTGCGCCGGCATGGGAGACCCATTCGATGAGCTCATCGTGGTCGGCGTGCGCGGAGAAGCCGTTGATGGTGTAGATGCGGGCTCGGACCGCGATCTCCTCGCCGAAGAGACGGATCCTGTCGGCCCCGTCGATGATGGCCCTCGCCGGTGTCCCCTTGGCGGCGTAGCCGACGAAGACGACGCTGCACTCCTTCCGCCACAGGTTGTGCTTGAGGTGGTGCTTCACGCGTCCGCCGGTCGCCATGCCCGAACCCGCCAGGATGACCGCACCGCTGCGCACGTGGTTGATCTGCATCGAGGCCTGCACGTCGCGGGTCATCTGGAGGCCGGGCGGACGGAACGGGTCGTCGCCGTGGTGGAGCTGCGCGTACGTCTCGGGATCGACCGCTTCGGGGTGATGGAGGTAGATCTCGGTGGCGCTGATCGCCATGGGGGAATCGAGGTAGACGGGCATCATGCGGGGAAGTCGCCCGTCTTCGCACGCCTCGCGGATGAAGTAGAGGACCTCTTGGGCCCGTTCGAGGGCGAAGGTGGGGATGATGACGTTGCCGCCGCGTCGGAGCGTGTCGTCGATCGCCTCGTACAGTTCGGTCACCGACGCTTTCACCGACTTGTGGCGGCGGTTCCCGTAGGTCGATTCCATGACGACGTACTCCGACGGCGGCGGCGGGGTCGGGTCGCGCATGATCGGGCGCCCGTGGTTGCCGATGTCCCCCGAGAAGGTGACCCTGCGGACCTCGTCGCCGGTGGTGATGTCGACCACGACGGTTGCGGAGCCGAGGATGTGGCCGGCATCGAGGAACGTGGCGTCGATGCCGGGGCCGATCCGGATCGCTTCGCCATAGGTGGCGTTGCGGCCGAAGAAGCCCATCGCCCATGCGGCGTCGGCGGTCGTGTAGAGCGGTTCCTTCGGTTCCCTTCCCTCCCGGCGGGCCTTGCGGGCGTCGCGTTCGGCGTCCTCCTCCTGCAGCTTGGCGGCGTCGAGGAGGACCAGCTCGGCGAGCTCCCGGGTGGCCGCGGTGGCCACGATCTCGCCTCGGAACCCGCGATCGACCAGCAGCGGGATCCGGCCGCAGTGGTCGAGGTGGGCGTGGGTGAGCACGAGCACGTCGATCGTCGCCGCATCGAAGCCGAAGGGCTGCTCGTTGTCGTGTTCGAGGTCGTCGCTTCCTTGGAACATCCCGCAGTCGACGAGGATGCGGGTCCCGTTGGCTTCCAGGAGATGGCACGAGCCGGTGACCTCTCCGGCGGCGCCGTGCACCGTGAGCGTGGCTCCATGCGGCGGTGTGCGGGTCATCGGCGGCGCTCCGGTTGGTCATTGAACGGCCGACCCGATAGCATAGGGCACCGCTCCCGGACCTCGTCTCGGGAGTGTCTTCACGCCGCGTCTCCCGAGGACCCCCATGAGAGCCAAACTGCAGAGAACGTTCACCCCCACGCCGGCGGACATCGATCGTACCTGGTACGTGGTGGACGCGACGGATGCGCCGCTCGGCCGGATGGCGTCGGAGATCGCCAAGATCCTCCGGGGCAAGCACAAGCCGACGTTCGCCCCCCACATGGACGGTGGCGACTTCGTGATCGTGGTGAACGCCGCCAAGATCCGCGTCTCGGGCAACAAGGAGACCGACAAGGTCTACTACCGACATTCGGGCTACCCGGGCGGGCTCCGAGCCGAGACCCTCGGCGACGTGCGACGGAAGTACCCCGAGCGTCTCGTGGAGTCGGCGGTCCGAGGCATGCTCCCGAAGAACAAGCTCGGGCGGCAGATCATCAAGAAGCTGAAGGTGTACGGCGGTCCGGATCACCCCCATGCCGCCCAGTCGCCCGAACCGCTCGAGATCAGCTACGGAAAGGTCGGTTCCTGATGGCCAAGCCGAAACCGTTGACCCAGGCGACCGGCCGTCGCAAGCGCTCGGTCGTGCGTGTCCGTCTCTATCACGGGGACGGCAAGATGATCCTCAACGGCAAGGAGCTCGAGGAGTACTTCCCCGAACCGACCCATCAGATCAGGGTCAAGGAGCCGTTCAAGGTCGTCAACGCCGAAGGGCGCTACGACGTCCACGCCAAGCTCGAAGGCGGTGGACCGACGGGTCAGAGCGACGCGCTCCGCCTCGGTATCGCCCGGGCGCTGGTGGCGATCGATGCGGACCTGCGGCCGGCGTTGAAGCGTGAAGGCATGTTGACCCGAGACGCTCGCGTCGTCGAACGCAAGAAGTACGGGCTCCGCAAGGCCCGAAGGGCACCGCAGTTCACGAAGCGTTGACGGGCGTCCAGGCGTCGGCCGTCGAGGCGGTGGGGACACCCCGGGCGACGGAAGGGGCCCATCCGTGACCGACCCATCCGTGACCGAACGGACGTTGTTCGGCACCGACGGTGTGCGAGGCCGCGCCAACTCGGAGTTGACCGTCGACCTCGCGGTCGGATTGGCGAGGGCGGCGGGCAGGATGACCGATCTTCCGGTGGCGATCGGCCGCGACCCCCGGCGTTCGTCACCGATGCTCGCTGCCGCCCTGATGGCCGGGTTCAACTCGGTCGGCGTCGACGTCGTCGATCTCGGGATCGTCCCCGTCGGCGCCGTGTCGCGACTGGGTCGCGACATCGACGCCGGTTTCGGTGTGATGGTCAGCGCATCGCACAACCCCGCCGAGGACAACGGGATCAAGTTCTTCGGACGGAACGGGACGAAGCTGTCCGACGAGGAGGAGGCTGCCATCGAGGCCGCCTATCGCAGCGGCCGCCCCGCCGGTGTGCCCGTCGGCTCGGCGGTGGGGATCCAGACCGTGATGACCGACGCCACCGAGCGCTATGTGGACCGACTGGCGGCGACCGTGCGGTACTCCATGCGCGGGTTGGAGTTCGTCGTCGATTGTGCCAACGGTGCGGCCTTCCGGGCCGCACCGTTGCTGTTCGACAAGGTCGGAGCGACCGTCGAGATCATCAACGACGAGCCCGACGGGATGAACATCAACGACCGGTGTGGCGCCACCCGACCGGAGACGGTCGCCGCCGCGGCGCGGGGGAGGGTCGGGCTCGCGTTCGACGGCGACGCCGATCGGCTGATCGCCGTCGACGAGGACGGAGCGGTCGTCGACGGGGACGTGCTGATGGCGATCTTCGCCAACTGGCTGCACGAACAGGGCCGGCTGCAGAACGACACGGTCGTCGTGACGGTGATGTCCAATCTCGGCTTCCACGAAGCGATGCGGTCGATCGGCGTCGAGGTGATCCAGACCGCGGTGGGTGACCGCTACGTCCTGGGGGCGATGCGGCGCACCAGAGCGGTGATCGGTGGCGAGCAGTCGGGACACGTGCTGCTCGAGGACCGCACGACGGGCGACGGGCTCCGCACGGCGCTGCGCCTGATGGAGGTCATGGCGGCCACCGGCCGGGAGCTGCGGGAGCTGCGCACGGTGATGACGGTCTATCCCCAGGTCCTGCGCAACGTGGAGGTCGCCGACAAGGATCGGCTCGGAGACGACGCCGAGATCGCGGCAGCGATCGCCGACGGGGAGCGGACCTTGGGAGACCGGGGCCGCATCCTCGTGCGGGCATCGGGCACCGAACCGCTCGTGCGGGTCATGGTCGAGGCACCGTCCGAGGAACAGGCGGCACGGGTCGCCGACTCGATCGCCGAGGTGGTCGCTCGTCGGATCGGGCGACCCTGAGGCCTTCGGCTGATCCTCGGGTAACCTGGGGTCCACAACCGAAGCCGGGTCGGACGAGCTGTCTCTGGAGCGCCTGCCCTCACCTCGGGTGAGGAGACGAGGAAGAGGGAGTATCGAACCGTCGGCGGATGCCCTCTCGGCCGTTCACGGTCGTGACGATGCGGAGCAAAACCGGGAGCGATCCCGACACAGAGGCCGCATCGGTGTGAAACGGGAGCCTTCCCGTTCCCGCTCCTCCGACCCCATCGACGATGGGAGGTCGCGCCGTGTGCGGGATCATGGGATACGTTGGGCCCCAGCAGGCGGCCCCGATACTGCTCGACGGGCTGACCCGCCTCGAGTACCGCGGCTACGACTCGGCGGGCATCGCCGTGGCCGGCGGGGGGATCGAGATCCGCAAGGCGGAGGGCAAGATCGAGCGCCTGGCGGCGCTGATCGACTCGGAGCCGATCGCCGGCAACGCCGGCATCGGACACACCCGATGGGCCACCCACGGCCCACCGTCGGACCGCAACGCCCATCCCCACGCCGATCCGACCGGCGACTTCGTCGTCGTCCACAACGGCATCATCGAGAACTTCTACGCGTTGCGTGAGGAGTTGCAGGCGTCGGGAGCGGCGTTCGCCTCCGACACCGACACCGAGGTCCTCGCCCATCTCGTCGCGTCCGAGTACGACGGCGACCTCGTGAACGCGGTCCGAAAGGCCGTGGCTCGCGCCACCGGCGCGTACGCCCTGGTGGTGATGGCCAGGGCCGAGCCGGGGAGGATCGTCGCCGTCCGCAAGATCAGTCCGCTCGTCGTGGGCCTCGGCGACGGGGAGAACTTCCTGGCGTCGGACATCCCGGCGGTGCTCCATCGGACCAGGGACTTCCTCATCGTGGAAGACGACGAGCTGGTCGTCATCGACGCCGACGGGGCGTCGATCGAGACGATCTCGGGCGACCCGGTGCGACGGGAGATCTTCCACGTGTCGTGGGACGCGGAACAGGCCGAGAAGGCCGGGTTCGACCATTTCATGGCGAAGGAGATCCACGAACAGCCGTCGGTCATCTCCGAGACCCTGGCCGGGAGGCTCGAGGACGACCGGGTGCTTCTCGAGGAGGCGGCGTTCGACGACGACTTCGTGCGGGGGATCGGGACGCTGTGGATCACCGCCTGTGGGACGGCGTACCACGCCGGTCTCGTCGGCGCCGAGGTGTTCCGCCGGACCCTACGGATCCCCACCCGAGTCGAGTACGCGCACGAGCTGCGGTACCACGAGCCGCTCGTCGCGCCGGGCGACCTGGCGGTGGCGATCTCGCAGTCGGGGGAGACCGCCGACACCTTGGCGGCTGCCCGCCTGGCCGGCGAGCTGGGTGCCCGCGTGCTGGCCCTCACGAACGTCGTCGGGAGCACCCTGAGCCGGGACGCCGACGACATCGTGTACACCCGTGCCGGCCCGGAGATCTCGGTGGCGTCGACGAAGGCCTACCTGGCCATGCTCATCGGCCAGTACCTGCTGGCGCTGCGCCTCGGCCGGGCGAGGGGCACCCTCGACGAGGGGCTCGCCCGGCGGATCACCGCCGGCCTCCGCCGTTTGCCGGAGATGGTCGAGGAGGTCCTCCGGAGCGAGGAGGACGTGATGGCGGCGGCAGCGTCGATGGTGGATGCCGACGACGTCTACTTCATCGGGCGTGGCCTCGACTACGCCGTCGCCATGGAGGGGTCGTTGAAGCTGAAGGAGATCTCCTACCTGCACTCCGAGGCGATGCCGGCCGGCGAGCTCAAGCACGGCACGTTGGCGTTGGTCACCGAGGGGGTACCGGTCATCGTCGTGGTCACCCAACGCGACGTCTACGACAAGACCTTGTCCGCGGTCCAAGAGGTCAAGGCGCGAGGCGCACGGGTGATCGCCGTCGCCTACGACACCGACGAGGAGATCGGGAAGTTCGCCGACGTCGTCCTTCGGATCCCCGAGGGCGAGGACCTGCTCGCTCCGGTCACCGCCGTCGTCCCGCTCCAGCTCCTCGCGTACCATGTCGCCCGACTGCGGGGTCACGACATCGATCAGCCGAGGAACCTGGCGAAGTCGGTCACCGTCGAGTAGATCACCCGAAGGGAGCGCCGTGGAGATCGTCGGGCTGGGCGTCGACCTCGCCGAGGTGAGTCGCGTACGGCGCCTCCTCGACCGGTACGGGCAACGGTTCAAGGAACGATGCTTCACCGACCACGAATGGGGCTACGCGCACCGCTTCGTCGACCCCTCCGCCCGCCTCGCTGCCCGATTCGCGGGGAAGGAGGCGGTCATGAAGAGCTTGGGAACCGGGTGGCGTCGCCTGCGGTGGACCGACATCGAGATCACCGGCGGCGGACCGCCGCGGGTGCGGTTGGCCGGGACGGCGCGGGAACGGGCCGCCATGCTCGGGGTCGTCGAGGTGAAGATCACGATCACCCACACCGACTCCCAGGCCCTGGTGTTGGCCGTGTCGCTGGCGGAGCACCCGACGTGAAACCCGTCGTCACCCCCGAGGAGGCGGCCCGTCTGGATGCGGGATCGCCCGTCCCCGTCGACGTCCTCATGGACCGGGCCGGACACGGGGTCGCCCGGGTCGCCGCCGAGATGGGCATCGGCTACGGATCGGAGGTCGTCGTACTGGCCGGCCGCGGCAACAACGGTGGCGACGGGTACGTCGCAGCACGCTACCTGGCTGGTCGCGGGGCGCAGGTCACCGTCCGGTCGCTCGGGTTCCCCAAGGGCGACTTCTCGCCGGCGCGGCGCGCGGCGACCGCCGCCGTGCGGTCCGGGGTCGCGGTGGAGCCGCTGGGTCGCCCCGACCGACGATGGGATCTGCTCATCGATGCGGTGTTCGGCACCGGGTTCCACGGCGTGCTCGGAGAGGCGCTGCACGGGTGGACGGAGCTGTCCGTTCCGGTCCTGGCGGTGGATGTCCCTTCTGGCCTCGACGCCCGGACCGGCGAGGTGCGCGGCCCGGCCTTCACGGCGACGAGGACCGTCACGTTCCATGCCCTCAAGACCGGCCATCTCCTGGGGGAGGGGCCCGACCGGTGCGGCCGCATCGACGTCGTCGACATCGGACTCGTCGACGGACGCGCCGAGCTGGCGGTCTGCGAGGAGGAGGACGCGCCGTGGCCTCGACGACCCAGGACGGCCCACAAATGGTCCGTCGGGTCGGTGCTGGTCGTCGGCGGCGCGCCGGGGATGACCGGCGCCGCCACCCTGGCCGCCGACGGGGCGCTGCATGCGGGCGCCGGAGCGGTGGCCATCGGTTGCGCCGCCGATCTGCAGCCGGTGTACGCCACGATGCGGCCGGGAGTGTTGACGGCGACGGTGGGGGGAGGGAGTCGTCTCGGTGGCGACCCGGCACCGGTGCTGGCGCGGTCGGAACGCTACCGGGTGCTGGCGCTGGGACCGGGGCTGGGACCGGTGGAGTCCGGGTTCGTCGAAGCGATCCTCGATGGATGGCCCGGACCCGTCGTGCTCGACGCCGACGGCTTGAACGCGCTCGACGGCGTGTCGGCGTTGGCGAGACGCCGCTCCCCGACGGTGATCACCCCCCATGCAGGCGAGTTCCGCAGGCTGACCGGGGAGGCTCCCAGCTACCTGGCGGCTCGTGACCTGGCCGCGTCGGCGGGTGTGGTGGTGGTCCTGAAGGGCAATCCGACGTTCGTGCTGGGCGCCGAGCGGTGGGTGGTCGTCGCCGGTGGGCCCGAGCTGGCGACGATCGGCACCGGCGACGTGCTGACCGGGATGATCGCCGCGTTCGTCGCTGCCGGGTTGCCCGTCGAGACGGCGGCGCGGTCGGCCGCCTACCACCACTCCATGGCGGGGCGGCGCCTGTTCGCCCGCCAGGTCGTCACCGCCGAGGACCTGGCCGTCGAGGTCGGGCGGCGCTCAGGGGGTCGACGGTGAGCTCCCGATCCGCTCGGCGGGGATCGCCACCAGCTCGTCCCAGGTCATGACCGTACCTCCCGACCCGGCCGCGAACCGTTCGGCCGCCTTCCGGTCGGCGAACGCGAAGATGCCGTACCCCATGGGGGTCTGGCCGGTGGCGGTCGCGACGTAGAACGCCGCATCGGCATCCACCCATTCCTCGGTGTCGGCGTCGTGGACCCATACCGTCGCCCGATCGAGCTCGCCGGTTTGGTGGCCATGGACGAGGAGCCCGCCCAGATCGTCGAACTTCTCGACCGTGCCATCCGGCAGCCGGTACGCAGTCGCGAACCGCGGCTCGGAGATGATCATCCCGCACTGGACGCAGATGTCCCTGCCGTATGCGATCTCGGGTGGACCGCTGGTCGGTTCCTGCCGGGCGCAGGCGCTCGCCAAGAGCGGGAGGACGATCGCCAGCATCATGGGGAGCACCCTGCGCACGTCACACGTCCTTCGAGGTCCGGAAGCGGATCCATGCGCCGACGCTGGGGAGGATCATCCACAGGACGAGCACACCGACGATGACGGGCATGAGCGCCGGACCGAGCGCGTCGACGGCATAGGTCCCGGCGGGTCCGAGGATGTCCAGGGACCCGACGAAGGATCCGAGCGCGGCGAGTCTGAACGCTTCGATCGGGTTCGCGACCGTGGCGAAGAACAGGGCATCGACCGGCATCCTGGTGGCCACCGCGGTTCCCATGAGCCCGAGGTCGCCGAGGAACACGAAGGCCAGCCACACGAACACGGCAACGCCGAGGGCGGACGAGGCTCGTCGGGTGAAGGCGCTGATGAACATCCCGACTCCCAACATCGCGATCACCAGGATCCATGCCAGCAGGGTGATCCGCAGGAACGCTCCCGCCTGGGCACCGCCACTGCGGATCGCGGTGACGATCCCGGCTGCCCCGAATCCCGCCGATGCCGCCGCCAGCAGGGCGGCAGACAGTCCGAGGTGGAACCCCCAGAACGCCTCGGTGCGATTGACCGGATGGCTGAGGAGGAACCGGAGCGCGCCGCTCTCGCGTTGGGCGGCGATGCTCTGGGCTCCCAGGGTGAGGCCCATGAGTGGGACGATGACCTGAACCAGGGCGACGAGCGACGCGGCGGTCCGACCGAAGCTGGCCGAGCCCGCGATGCGGGAGCCTGGCAGGGCGACGCTCGCCAGGACGCCGGCGAGGAGGGCGAAGGCGATCGCCCACATCCAGAACCATCGGCTCCGAACCGCGTCGTCGAGTTCCTTGTGGGCGATGGCGAGGGTCGCTCGCCACTGGGCACGTTCGGGGAGGTCGGGGAGCGACCTCCCGGTGGTCGGCTTCGTCGCGGTCGCGGTCATGACCACACCTCCAGATCCTCGATCTCCACTCCCGCTCGGTACAGCACCTTGAGCGCCTCGCCCTTCCGTTGGGCCGGCACCTCGACGACGATCCCTGCCGCGTTGAGGCGAGCGTCGAACCCGTCGGCTGCCAGGGCCGCTCGTGCCTTGGCGGTGCTGTCCGCGTCGAGGAGGATGTGCAACCAGACACGGAGGCCGAGTTGGTCGGCGAGTTCCGCCGGGGCGCATTCGGTGACGATCCTGCCGCTCTCCATGGCTACGACCCGATCGACCAGCATCCCCATCTCCTCCATGTGGTGGGTGGTGAGCAGGATCGTGCGGCCTTCGTCGCGGAGGTGTTCGAAGAGCTCGATCGCCTCTTCCCGGCTGTGGGCATCGAGACTCGACGTGGGCTCGTCGAGGAGCAGGATGGGCGGATCGGGGATGAGTGCCGAGGCGAGGGCCAGCCGCTGCTTGAGGCCGCCGGAGAGCTCCGCGATCCGCTTGCGGCGGTGATCGCCGAGGCGGAAGGTGTCGATGAGCTCGTCGACACGGCCGGTGTCGATCCGGCGGAGCGACGCCGAGAAGTCGAGGACGTCGACCACGGCCATGTCGTCGTAGAAGGAGAGCTCCTGGGCGACGTACCCGATGTGGCTCCGGACCGCCTTGCCTCGGGAGGCGGCATCGAGCCCGCCCACGTGTACGGTCCCCTCGTAGCCGGCCAAGCCCAGGATGCAGCGCACGACGGTCGTCTTCCCGGCGCCGTTGGGTCCCCACAATGCCACGGCCTCCGCCTCGGCGACGTCGAGGGAGAACCGGTCGAGGACGGTCAAGCTCCCGTATCGCTTCGTCAGCTCCTCGATGTGGATCATCCCAGGGACCTCCTTCGACGGGTCGAGAGCACGATCGTTGCGGCGAACGCCTCCATGGTGAGGGAACCCACGAGCAGCGCCGCGCTCGGTCGAACGCCGAGATCGAACGGCGGCTCCGGTGGCGCCGGGGGGCTGATCAGCGGGGCGGGGTCCTCGACCTTGGGCCTCGGTTTGATGACGGGGAACGCCCGGGCGGCCAGGTCGAGGGCTCGGGCCGCTGGCGTTTCGCTGAACAGCATGATCTCGGGGTTGCGGTCGAGGAGGTGGTCGTAGAGGTCGTCGAGTCGGTACGGCACGTCCCCGATCCCGTCCCCGTCGGCGTCGTAGCCGGCATAGTCGGACCAGTGGTTCCCGATCCCGTCCTTGGACCATTCGTTCCCCGAGAAGCGGCCGCCTCCTTGGACCGTCACCTGGACGGTGTTGTCGACGAAGGAGTTCTCCCAGAAGACGTTGTGCTCGACCGACGGCAGGAAGAGCGCCCCGATCTGGTTGTAGGCGAAGAGGTTGCCGCGGAACCACTGCTCGATGCCGACCGTCTGGGGCGAGTTGTCGAGGAAGACGCCGACCCGGTTCCCGACCAGGAGGTTGTCCTCGAGCAGCGCACCGTCCATGTCCTTGAGGCCGACGCCGTAGCCGCTCGGTCCGTTGTTCCCCGAGATGAGGTTGCGGCGGAGCACCAGGTCCTTGCTGTACATCAGGAAGGAGCCGACGCTGTTGTCCACGAGCGCGTTGGCTTCGACGAGCGCCCGGTCGCTGTACATGAAATGCAGTCCGTATCGACCGTTCGAGATCCGATTGCCCCGGATCTCGAGGTCGTCGCAGAACCAGAACACGGCATCGCGTCCGCCGTCGACGACGTTGTTGGCGACGACCGAGCGATGGGATTCCCAGAGCCGGATCCCGTCGCCGCGGCGGGCGACGAAGACGTCCTTGGCGCCGATGATGTTCCCTTCGACCACCGAGTCGGGGGCCTGATGCAGGAAGATGCCGAAGAGGACGTCGTCGAGGCGATTGTCGACGATCCGGGCTCGGGGTGCTTTGACGTAGATCCCGGAGTCCTCGCGGTCCAGCGTGTCGCCCGAGCCGCGAACGACGAGGCCTTCGAGGGTGACGTCGGGGGCCTCGATCGTGATCACCGTGTCGTCGCCGCCTCCGTCGATGATCGCGGCACCGTCGGAGCGAACGGTGATCGGTTTGTCGATCGTGATCCCGCCTCGGTAGGTGCCGGCGGCCAGGTCGAGGACGGCTCCGGGGGCGGCGTCGTCGATGAGCGTCTGCAGATCCTGCGGTTCGTGGGCTGCCGGCGAGGCGGCGGCGGTGACGAGTCCCCAGGCCAGCAAGGCGACCGCCACGATCCGGGTCGTCATGGCTGGTCGCGCTCCCCGGCGAGGATCCGGTCGAGGAGCGGCTTGTAGGCCTTCCGGTGGTGGTACAGACCGAAGCCGACCAGCACCGAGGCGATGGTCGCCAGGATGAGGCCGGGGCCGGGCAAGGCCAGTGTGTGGAACTGCGCGATCTTGGCCGGGCCGAAGATCGGGGGGGTGAACTCTCCGACGGCGTTGGCCAGGGGTGCTCGAGGATCCAGGCTGTGGCCGTACCTCCAGAGCCAGAACTGGAGATCCGCGAGGAACGCGAGGGGGAACAGTACCGCCGGGAGGGCGAGCAGGACGACCCAGCGACTGTGGATGAAGAACGCCGCGAGCAGGAGCCCGGCCAGCACCACGATGGCGATGATCGAGACCGACCGTTCGAGTACGGCTCCGTGTTCGAACGATGGCATGCCGACGTAGTGGTTCAGGCCTTCGAGGATCTGCACGTCGCCCTCGAGACGGTTGACGTACGCCCGGACGACGAGCCCGTCGGGGAACTGGGGGGCCTGGAGGCGGAGGATCCAGTAGGGGAGGAGCAGGGAGACCATCAGGAGCAGCGCCGCCGACCCGAAGAAGAGCGACGGCTTGCGGTACCGATCCGCATGTTGCGCCAGCTCCGCTTTGGGAACGGGCGGTCCCAGGATCCGATCCCTCAGGCTCGCCATGGTCGCGTTCCTTTCTCGAGTCGGGGAGGGGGTCGCCCGCTCCGGGGCGACCCCCTCCGAGTGTCGTGGTTACGGTTCGACGAGGAAGTAGCCGGCCATCTCCAGGTGCAGCGCCGAGCAGAACTCGGTGCAGTAGAAGGGGAAGGTCCCGCTCTCGGTCGCGTCGAACTCGATCGTCGTCGTCTCGCCGGGCTCCAGGCTCAACGTGACGTTGTATCCCGGCAGGGCGAAGCCGTGGGTGGCGTCCTTGGACAGGTCGATGTTCGTGATGTGCCAGATCACGTGGTCGCCCTTCTTCACATCGATGCGGTCCGGTGTGTAGTGGCTCCGGATGGCGGTCATCCAGATCTCCACCGTGTTGCCGTTGCGTTCGACCCGTTCGTTCCCGGCCACCGGCGCGTTCGGGTCGACCGACATCGTGGCCGGATCCCATCCGATCTCGGGATAGATCTCGAAGGTGTTCGCTTCGAGCTTGTCGGCCTTGATGATCTGGGCGTAGTGCG
This sequence comes from Acidimicrobiia bacterium, assembly GCA_026985095.1. GTDB lineage: Bacteria > Actinomycetota > Acidimicrobiia > Spongiisociales > UBA5794 > JALSQW01. Next base: position 65,552 of record JALSQW010000029.1, read on the forward strand.
GCTCACCGAGACCCAAGGGCATGTCGTACAGGAGCTGCATCCCGTTCGGATCGGTTCCGCCGACATCCACCGTCGGGTTGATCGGCGGCTGGGCGATGTCGATGAGCTGCAGGTTCTGGGGCAGCAGCGGCCCCGGCGGCAGGAACCGGTCGATCGACCACTTGTTGAGGGACACCAGGTAGTTCCCGTCGGGGCTGACGGTGTCGCCTTCGGCGGCCGCGATGTGGCCGACGTTGTAGTTGATCGGGATCCGCCCGACGAGCTTCCATGCCTCGTCGCCGTCGTGATACGGGGGACCGAGGCTCCATCGGCTGACCACCGAGTCCAGGAAGATGCTCGTGTACGCGTAGCCCTTGTCGTCGAACTGCGTGTGAAGCGGTCCCAGGCCGACCTCGACCTGTGCCTCTTTCACGGCGTCGAAGTCGAGGACCGGCACGCCGTATCGGTCCGGCTCCCAGTTCTTGTCCGCGATCGCCTGCTGGATCTTGTCGAACGAGTAGATCGTGACGTGCGGATCGAGCTTTCCGGACACGACGATGTACTCGCCGCCTGGTGTGACGTCGGATCCGTGGGGGCTCTTCGGCTCGGGGATGAAGTACAGGACGCCTTCATCGATGAGCGTCTGCAGCGGGATGATCGGGAAGCCGTCGACCTCGGTCGTCTTGCCGGCCTCGTAGAGCGCTTCGGCCTTCTTCAGGTCGATCACATGGAGGTAGTCGTTCTCGCCTGCCGACGCGCCGGCTTCGAAGTCGGCGCCGTCGGTGACCTTCCCGCGAGCCATCTCCACGTTGAAGGAGTTGCAGAAGATCCATCCTTCGGAGACCTTCTTGCCCGAGTCGCACAGGTCCTGCCAGTAGGGCGGCAGCTCGAGTGCGAACGATCGGGATTCGTCGATCCGCGCCGTGTCGCGGTCGACCTTCCAGAAGGTCACCATCCCACGGTACTTGGCCTCGTAGTCCTCGAGGGGCGCGTAGTCCCATCCGAGCGGGTTGGCGTATTGGCCGCCCTCGATCACGTACTCGGTGTTGGGCGTGACGAACGTCCCACCGTGGTCCACGATCGAGACCGGGTTCTTGACGATCTGCTTGGTCTCCCAATCGCGCAGGTCGATGAGCGCGACCCTGGCGTTCGCCTTGTCGTTGATGAACAAGAGCTCACCGTCGTAGTCGCCCTCGGTCTCCGACAGCGCCGGATGGTGCGTGTCGCCCCACCGGATCTCGTTGCCGCGCACGTTGCCGGCGTCGAACAGCGCCTGCTGTTCGACGTTCCCGTAGCCCCAGCCTTGCCACGGCTCGGGGGTGAACACGGCGATGTTCTTCAGGATCCGCATCGACGGGATCCCGATGGCGATGACCTGCCCGCTGTGACCGCCCGAGGCGAACATGACGTAGTCGTCCCATTCGCCGCTGGGCACGTAGGTCTTGAGCGCCGCCGCGACCTGCTCGTCGGTGAACCCGCGGTCGTTGATGATGTCGACGTAGGAGCCGGTCGCTCCGTTGTCCCCTCCGCCGCCGCCTGGTGTGCAGGCGACCGCGACCAGCGCGATCACCGCCGCCAGGACCAGCACCGCCATGATCGGACGGTTGCGCCACAGGGGGGTCGCCGATCTTCGTCTCATGCCTTAGCCTCCTCCGTGTAGGTGCACGGCTGGTACGCCTCCGCCAGAGACGTCCTGCCGAGCTCTGCCAACAGCGCGGTCCGTGCCCGGGACCACGGGAGATGCAATGCGCAGTGCTCCTCATCCGGGCACGGACCGCCTTTCAACACGCACTGGCCGGTGTCGGTGGGTCCTTCGATCGTTTCGATCAGCTGGAGCGTGGACACCTGGTCGAGCGTGATGGTTCTGGTGTATCCCCCGTTGCGGCCGGGGGCCGATGCGACCCATCCGGCCTTGACGAGGGGGTTCATGATCTGGGGTAGGTAGCTGGTCGTCACCCCGATGCGTTCGGCCAGCTCGGGCCCCGGAAGGGTCCCTTCCCCGAGGCACTTCATGGCCTGCAGTGCGAGGTCGGTCTTCTTGGTGACTTCGAGCCGCATGACACCCGCCTTCGCTGAATCCCTGAGTCAGGAACTATGGGATTCCTTCGCGTAGGGTGCCAGAGCGCACGGGGACGGCCCAGGGCCGAAAGTCCCGGACGCACGAGGACCGCCCCGAAGGCGGTCCCCATGGGTCGAGCGACGATGCCGCTCAGGTCATTCGAGTGTGCGGAGGTACGCCACGATGTCGAGGAGATCGTCGTCCGACAGCGACGGGTTGCCGCCCTTGGGGGGCATGTCCACGCCGGTGGTGTTGGCCGGGTCCGATGCCGGGCGGCCGGTCTCGATGAAGGCCACGAGTTCCTCGTCGCTGAGACCCTTGGCGAACTCGCTCGTCGTGAGGTCCTTGCCGAGGCCGGTGATGCCCTTGGCGTCGGGGCCGTGACAGGCGACGCAGGTTCCCTGGTACAGCTTCTCGCCGTTGGCGGCGTCACCGCTGCCACCGCTGCCGCCGCTGCCTCCATCGCCGCCTGCGGCGGTGGTCGCCACTGTCGTGGCCGAACCGCCGCCGGCGTTCCCTCCGCCGCTTCCGCCGCAGGCCGCGGCGATCACCGCCACCAGGACGAGCAGCACGATCAGACTTCGACGCATGGATCAACCTCCGGGTTCGGTTCGTCGCGTCGAACCCTACGGACCGGATGGTGGCGTCTCTAGGGTCCTTCGACCCTGCCCGCGGAGGGTCCGCCCGCTACCAGCGGACGAACCCCGGCGACGTGAAGTTGTAGGCGTGCGAGATGAAGACCGGCACGTAGGCGATGAGGATCAACACGACGCTCACCGCCGTCCACAGGCCGATCCGGTCCAGGATCGCCGGGCTCTGCTCGGGCCCGTAGACGGTGTCGGCGATCGGGAACTCGACGGCGCCGGCCGAGCCCTTCTTCCGCAGCAGCGTGCCGAGGATGACGATGAAGAAGATCGTTCCGCTGGTCACCATCAGCGTGCCGCCGATGCCGGTGACGATGTCCCACAGCTTCCAGCTTTCTTCGGCGTAGGCCATGAGGCCGACCGGGACCCGGCGCGGCTGGCCTTCGATGCCGGCGGCCATGAGGCCCCGTGAGAAGAGCATCACCCCGCCGAACCACAGCCACGACTGGGCCACGGCCAAGCGGCGGCAGCACAGCTTCTTGCCTGTCAGGTACGGCACCAGCCAGTACGAGGCGCCCATGATGGTGAGGGCCACGGCCGTGCCGACGGTCAGGTGGAAGTGGCCAGGGATGAACGACGTGTTGTGCACCACGAGGTTCACGGTCGCGCTGGCGTTGATGAGGCCGCTGACCCCGCCGAGGACGAAACCCAGCATGGCGAAGAGCTGAGCCACCACCGACGGGTTGCCCCACGGGAGCTGCTTGATCCACGCCACGAGTCCCCTGCCGCCGTTGCGTTTGGCTCCGTCTTCGAGTGCCGCCATGAGCGTGAAGGCCGTCACCAACGACGGGAAGAACACCGCGAAGGTGAACAGCATGTGCAGCAGCTTGAGGCCCTCTTCGACGCCGGGGTCGGTGAACTGATGGTGCAGTCCGACCGGCGTCGAGAACAAGAGGAACAGGATGAACACGCCTTTGACGACGCCGTCGGAGTACAGCCGACCGCCGACCATCTTGGGCACGGTGATGTACCACGACACGTACGCCGGCAGCAGCCAGAAGTACACGATCGGATGGCCCGTGAACCAGAACAGCGTCCGGTTCAGGAGCGGGTCGGTGTTCTCGACGAGCCCGAGCGACCAGGGGATGAGGAAGACGAGCACCTCGATGGCGACCCCGAGCGAGGCGATGAACCACATGATGTAGGTGATCACCGACACGAACGCCAGCAGCGGGATCGGCTCGCCGGGATGGTCCTTCCGCCACGCACGCAACGTGAGGAGCTGGTTGAGGAGGACGATCCACGTCGAGACGACCAGGAGCACGGCCCCGACGTAGAACGCCACGTGCGGCCGCAGCGGCGAGTACATCGTGTAGAGCACCGTCGCTTGGTTGGCGAGGATCGCCCAGGCGGCGAGGGCGACGCCGATCGCCGCCGACCAGAACGACGCCGCGACGAGCATCGTGCTGGCCATCGGACGTTCCAGGCTCCGCATCACCCCGAGGGTGAGGAACGCGTTGCCGAAGGCGAACGTCAAGATGAACACCATCGAGACGCCGTGCAGGGTGAGGCCCTGGTAGTACGACGAGAGTTGGGCTTCCTTGTACAGGTAGAAGCCCATACGGTCGAGGGCCTGGAGCAGGCCCATCAGCAACCCCAGGAAGAACCCGACGAACCCCAGGTAGAGCTGCCATTTGGCCCACTTCTTCTGCGCGATCTCCGCGGTGCCGAGGTCGGCGGGTGGGCGGGCGGTCGTCGTCATGGCTGCACCACCACCTTTCCGTACATCGAATGGTGCCCGATCTGCTCGTTGGCGAGACCGCAGAACTCGTGGCAGAGGAACGTGTACTCGCCCGGTTCGTCGAACCTCTGGCTGATCTTGGTGACCCGGCCGGGGATGATCATGGCGTTGACGTCGGTCCGGGGGATGTACAGGCCATGGATGACGTCGCCGGAGGTGACGATGAACGTCACCGTGGATCCCGCCGGGACGGTGATCGTCGGGATCCCGTCGGCGTCCGTCTCGCCGGTGGTGAACTGCCACGTGCGGGCGACCATGACCGCTTCGTAGGTCCCGTCACCGGTCTGGCGGAGCCCCGGGTTGTCGAACGGCGGGGTCTCGGCCACCGTGTTGGGGTCGAGGGAGCCCTCGTCGGTGGGGAGGTGGATGCCGGCTTCCCCGATGGACGCCAAGATGGCCACGAGGAAACCGACGAGGACGACCACCGAGGCGTACAGGAACCAGCGTTCCCACTTCTCGATCTTCAGGGTCGCCATGTCAGATCCCTCTGCTCACCAGCGTCGTGTAGGTGTACAGCCACGTGGCGATGAGGAGCAGGAGGAACATCATCATGAGGAACACGGTGCCTCGGGGATGCTCCGGCTCTCCCTCGTCGGCGGATGCCACGTCCGGCCGATCGTCGGCCATCGTTCGCTCCTCCTTGGTCGCTCGGGCGGCACCTTAGACGAAGGGCCGACGCGATGTCGGGGTCGCGCCGGGGGTCGCCCGCCGCCTCGTCGATGTGTCCGCCCCGGGTCCCGACGAGGCCCGTGGACGTCGGCGGCGAGCGGGAGGCCGCCGGTTGACTACCGTTCGTTCGTACCCGCCGGGAGGAGCAGCGTGCGTCCGTCGTGGATCGAGGTCGATCTCGATGCCGTCGCCCACAACGTCGCCACGATCGTCGATGCCGTGGCTCCGTCTGCGGTGTGGGCGGTGGTGAAGGCCGACGCCTACGGTCACGGGGACGTTCCCGTCGCCGAGACGGCGCTCCGCTCCGGTGCCGCCGGCCTCGGGGTGGCGCTCGTCGAGGAGGCGGTCCGTCTCCGGGAGGCGGGGATCGACGCGCCGGTGCTCCTGCTGTCGGAGCCCGACCCGTCCGACCTGGACGTCGTCGTTCGCCTCGGGATCACCCCGACGGTGTACCGGCGCGAGGCCGTCGCCCGGATCGCGGACGCGGTGCGTGAGCGATCCGCCGAAAGGTTCGCCGTGCATCTGAAGGTCGACACCGGGATGCATCGGGTGGGCGCCGCTCCCGTCGAGGCGTTCGCGGTCGCTCGTGCGGTGGCCGCCGACCGACGGCTGACCCTCGGGGCGATCTGGACCCACTTCCCCGTCTCCGAGGCCGATGGCGACTACACGATGCGCCAGGTCCGAGCGCTGGAAAAGTTCACGGATGCCTTGGCGGCCGAGGGCATCGAGGTGCCGGTGGTCCATGCAGCCAACACCGCGGGGGCGTTGGCGATCCCGTCGTCCCGGTTCGATCTGGTCCGCGTCGGGCTCGGGATCTACGGACTGCGCCCGGCGCCGAACATCGCCGCGGATCTGGAGCTTCGTCCGGCGATGCGGGTCGTGTCCCACATCTCGTACCTGCGGCGTCTCCCGGCTGGGGCGCGTCCCTCGTATGGTCGTGTCCGCGAGCTGGCGGCGGCGTCGACGGTGGCCACCGTGCCGATCGGCTACGCGGACGGTGTGCCACGTCGATACGGCTCGAGTGGGGGGGAGGTCCTGATCGGTGGCCGCCGGTTCCCCCTGGCAGGTACGGTCACGATGGACCAGCTCGTCGTCGACCTCGGCGACACCGATGCCGTCGTGGGCGACGAGGTGGTGCTCCTCGGCCGACAGGGGGACGAGGAGATCACCGCCGACGAGTGGGCCCGGCGGCTCGACACGATCAACTACGAGGTGGTCACCCGCTTCGGCCCTCGGCTCCCGCGCCGCTATCGGGGGACGGACCATGGGTGACGGATCGCTGACCGACGTACCGGGCGTGGAGGTCGGCCATTGGAGCGATCCGGTGGCCCGGACCGGCGTCACCGTGGTGGCGCTCCCGGTTCCCAACGTCGCCGTCGTCGATGTCCGAGGCGGCGCACCGGGCACCCGCGAGACCGACGTCCTCGGCGCGGCGATGAGGCCCGTGTCCGTCGACGCGGTGGTCCTGTCGGGCGGCAGTGCCTTCGGGCTGGCCGCCGCCGATGGGGTCGTGCGGGAGCTCGCGCGGGCCGGCCGGGGAACCTCCACGCCGGCGGGACCGGTCCCGATCGTCCCGTCGGCCATCGTGTTCGACCTCGGGGTCGGCGACGGTTCGGTCCATCCCGGGCCCTCCGAGGGAGCGGCGGCCTGGCGGGCGCGGGAGTCGGGCCCCGTCGCATCGGGAAGGGTCGGGGCAGGGACGGGCGCCACGGTCGCCAACTGGAGAGGTCTCGAGGCGGTGGTCGACGGAGGTGTGGGGAACGCCGCGGTGGAGGTCGGGGGCGCCGTGGTGGCGGCATTGGCGGTGGTGAACGCGGCCGGCGACGTCTTCGATCTCGAGGGGCGCCCTCTGACGGGTGGGTCGCCGGCGGACGTGTCGGCGCCGGGCCTGCCGGCGCCGAACGCCGGCAACACGACCCTCGTGTGCGTGGTCACCTCCGCCGGGATCGGTGACCGCAACGAGCTGCGGCGAGCCGCCGTGCGCGCGCACGACGCCCTCGGTGCGTGCATCCGGCCCGTGCACACCCGCTACGACGGCGACACGGTGTTCGTGGTCTCCTGCGGCGGCGACGAGATCGACATCGACCTGTTCCAGCAGGCCGCGTTCGTGGTGACCGGACGGGCGATCGCCGACGCGGTCGGGCCTCCGAGGGAGGGCGGCCGATGACGGATCGGGAACGCCGCGCCGAGGAGCTGTCCGCCCTGGCGGCGGAGGCAGCGGCGTGTGTGGCGTGCGACCTGGCCGCGTCCCGCACCCAGGTCGTGTTCGGGGCGGGGGATCCGGACGCCGAGGTGATGATCGTCGGTGAAGGCCCCGGACGTCGTGAGGACGAGACCGGCTTGCCGTTCGTCGGTCCCTCCGGGAAGCTGCTCGACCGACTGTTGGGCGAGATCGGGTTGGAACGCTCCGACGTGTACATCGGCAACGTGGTCAAGTGCCGGCCTCCCGGGAACCGGGACCCTCGCCCGGTCGAGATCGACGCCTGCAAGGGCTATCTCCGGACCCAGATCCAGCTCGTCGATCCGGCGGTCGTGGTGACCCTGGGGAACTTCTCCTCCAAGCTCCTGCTGGCCACCACGACGGGCATCACGCGACTTCGGGGTCGGGCCTACGACTGGTGGGGCGGCAGGAAGCTGGTACCCACCTACCATCCGGCGGCGGCGCTCCGCGGCAGCGCCCGGGTCCTCGCCGAGATGCAGGAGGATCTGTCCCTCGTCAGGTCCATCCTCGACGGTAACCTCTGGTCTGCACCCGACCCCGACCCGCCGGCGGGAGAGGTGTCCGGACCGGAGGAGCCCCCCACCATCGAGCAACTCGACCTGTTCTCATGACCGTACGGACCCAGATCACGACGACCTCGCCCGAAGGGACGGCCGACCTCGGTCGGCGGTTCGCCGCCACCTTGACGGCCGGCGACGTGGTGCTGGTCTCCGGGAGACTCGGTGCCGGCAAGACGGTGTTCGTTGCGGGTGTCGCCGAAGGTCTCGGTGTCTCCGAACCGGTCACCAGCCCCTCGTTCGTCCTCGCTCGGTCGTACCGGGACGGGTTCCTTCCCCTCGTCCACGCCGACGTCTACCGACTGCGGACCGTCGCCGAGTTCGAGGATCTCGATCTGGTGGCCGAAGCCGAAGACGGCGTGCTCATCGTCGAATGGGGAGAGGCGGTCGAGGGCGCCGTCCCACACGATCATCTCGTCGTCCGCTTCACCACGACCGAGGCCGACACGCGTCGGATCGAATTCGAACCGCACGGATCGTGGGAGACGCGGGATCTCGGGATGCTGTCGTGAAGCTCCTGGCCATCGAGACCTCGACCCCCGCATCGTCCGTCGCCATCGGCAGGGACGGCGCCCTCACCGCGATGAACGTGCACGTCGACCGGCGCGGTCACATCGGGTTCCTCGTCCCTGCCCTCGAGTTCGTGTTCGACCGCGCCGGTTGGGACGCCTCCGACGTCGACGTGGTCGCGGTCGATCTCGGACCGGGTCCCTTCACGGGGCTGCGCGCCGGGGTGGCGACGGCACAGGCGTTGGCGGCCGCGGTCGGCGCCCGCCTCGTCGGGGTCGACTCGTTGTCGGTGCTGGCGTTGCGAGCCGCCACGGGAAGGCGCCGGATCTGGCCGGTCGTCGACATGCGTCGCGGGCAGATCGCGACCGCTCCGTTCCGCCCGCTGCCGGGCGGGATCGCCCCCGACGGCCCGACCGAGGTCGTCTCTCCCGAGGAGTTCCGGGCGACCCTGGAATGCGAACCGACCGACACGCTGGTGGTGGGGGACCTACATGCCCTCCCAGACGGGTTCTGGTCCGGCCTTCACCGCGTCAAACGGGGCCGGCCGCGGTTCCCGTCGGCGGAGGTCATCCTCGAGATCGCTGCGCTCCGAGCCGAGCGGGGCGAGTTCATCAGCCCGGAGGATCTTCGTCCCCGCTACCTGCGGGAGCCGGACGTCGCCATCAACTGGTCGGAGTTCCGATCGGAGGGGTTGTGGCCGTGACCTCGGTGCCCACCATCCGGCCCATGGAGCGCGGCGACATCCCGTCGGTGGCGGCACTCGAGCGGGTCGTGTATCCCGAACCGTGGTCGGCGAGGGTGTTCTTCGACGAACTCGCCCAGCCGAACCGGACCTACCTGCTGGCGACGGACGCCGACGACGAGGTCATCGGCTATGGGGGGTTCCTCCTCGTCGAGGACGATGCCCACATCACCACCCTGGCGGTGGATCCGGCGGCTCGCCGGCAACGTCTGGGTACTCGGCTCCTGTCGGCGCTCATCGACGCGGCGTTGGCGCGGGGCGCCCGGCACCTGACCTTGGAGGTGCGGGAGTCGAACGTCGACGCGCAGCGGCTCTACGAGCGGTTCGGTTTCCGTCCCGTGGGCCGTCGGAAGCACTACTACCCGGGTGAGGATGCCCTCGTGATGTGGGCCATCGACATCGACACGCCCGGGTACGCGAGGCGGCTGGCCGCGATCCGTGAGCACCTCGGGGGAGCGGTATGAGCGAACCGATCGTGCTCGGGATCGAGACGAGCTGCGACGAGACCGCCGTGGCGGTGGTGGAAGGGATGACGATCCGCAGTTCGGTGTTGGCGTCCCAGACCGATCTCCACGCTCGCTTCGGTGGTGTCGTTCCCGAGGTGGCGGCGCGGGCACACGTGGAGGCGATCCGACCACTGGTGCATCAGGCGTTGTCGGCGGCGGGGATCTATTCCGATCAGATCGACGCCGTCGCGGCGACCCGAGGTCCGGGCCTGGCAGGGGCGTTGATGGTCGGGTTCGGGTTCGGCAAGGCCTTGGCATGGAGCCTCCACAAGCCGTTCTACGGCATCGACCACATGGAGGGACATCTGTTCGCGCCCCGGCTCGAGTTCCCCGGCTACGGTCCGCCCGCGGTGGTCCTCCTCGCGTCGGGCGGTCACAGCCAGATCGTGCACTTCGTCGAGTGGGGCACCTACGAGACGATGGGGCGGACGATCGACGACGCCGCCGGCGAGGCGTTCGACAAGCTGGCTCGGTTCATCGGGCTCGGCTATCCGGGCGGGCCTGCCATCGATCGCGAGTCCGAAGGTGGGGACCCGGACGCGGTTGCGTTCCCTCGCGCATTGCGGGACCGCCCGTACGACTTCTCGTTCTCGGGTCTGAAGACGGCCGTGGTCACGTACCTCGAGCAGGCCGTCGAGCGGGGGGAGCTGCCGTCCCGGGCCGATGTCGCGGCGTCGATCCAGGAGGCGATCGTCGACGTGCTCGTGGACAAGACCTTCAACGCCGTCGAGGCGACCGGTGTGCGCGCGGTGGGAGGAGGCGGCGGGGTGCTGGCGAACCGACGGCTGCGGGAGCGGTTCGCGATCGAAGCGGAGCGGCGTGGGATCGAGCTGTTCGTGCCATCGGGGGCCTTGTGCACGGACAACGGGGCGATGGTCGCTGCCGTCGGTGTCCAGCGGATCCGCGACGGGGTCGAGCCGACGGCGTGGCCCGCCGACATCGATCCAGGGTTGGCGTTGGGGACGTGAACGGTGGGATCCGTGTCGGCCGGATCGCCGGTGTGGAGATCGTGGCGGACCCGTCGGTCTTCGGGATCGCCGCACTGGTGGCATGGCTCGTCGTGGTGGACCTGCGGGTGTCGTTCGGGTTGGCGGGGGCCGCCGGGGCGGTGCCGGCGGTCGTCGTGGTGGTCGCCGGGTACCTGACATCGTTGGCGGTGCACGAGCTGAGCCATGCCGTCGTCGCGCGTCGCCGCGGCCTCGGGGTCCGCGGGATCCGTCTGCTCGTGTTCGGAGGCTCGACGGTCGTCGATCCCGGCGCCGAGCATCCCGGCGACGAGCTGGCGGTGGCGGCGGCCGGCCCCTTGTCGTCGCTGCTGGTGGCGGTGGTCTTCGCAGGTGTCGGCGCGGTGACCGCGCCGTGGCCCACGATCGGCCGGGCCTTCGAGCTGCTGGCCGTCATGAACCTGGCCATCGGGGTGGTGAACCTGCTTCCGGGGTTCCCGCTCGATGGCGGCCGGGTGTTGCGTTCGTTCCTGTGGGCGAGGAGCGGCGATCGGGAGCGAGCGACGGATCGAGCGATCCGGTTCGGCCGGATCTTGGGGTTGATGTTCGTCGGCGCCGGGGTGTACACCTTGCTCGCCGGCCGTCTGCCCGTCGGGGCGTTGGGGGCGCTGGTCGGCTGGTTCTTGGCGCGCAGTGCGGACGCGGCCGGACGGCGGGAGCGCCTCGCGGCCAGGGTCGACGGGTTGACGGCGCTCGATGTCATGCGGCCGGTGTCCGAGTCGGTGCCGGGATCGATGACCGTGGCCCGGATGCTCGACCTGTACGGTTTCGGTTCGCGCCTGCGGAGCCTGCCGGTGGAGGTGGGCGGTCGGGCCGTGGGGTTGGTGGGCGAGCGCGAGGTTGCGGGTCTGCCCCCGGACCGTCGACGGACGACGCCGGTGGCGTCGGTGATGACCGAGATCGGGCCGGCCGATGTCGTCGATCCCGGGATGCCTCTCGGCGAGCTGTTGGGACGACCTGCAGGCCGGACGGGACGGGCGGTCGTCGTCGACGGCGGCGAGGTCGTGGGGATCATCGAAGGGGTGGACCTGGGAAGGGTGTTCGACGGATCCTGAGGGGCCGTCGCAGCACGAACGGCGGCCCGGGGAAAGGGTTAGCACTCATCATCGGGGAGTGCTAATCTTGGCACTCGTAAGGACCGACTGCCAATTCACCTCAAAGGAGGGGTCGGATGAAGTTGAAGCCGTTGGGCGACCGCGTCGTCGTCAAGCCCAAGGAGGAGCAAGAGGCCCGCACGCCGAGCGGGATCGTGATCCCCGACACGGCGAAGGAGAAGCCACAGCTCGGCGAGGTCCTCGCCGTAGGGCCTGGCGAGTGGCACGACGGGGAGCGGATCCCCTTGGACGTGAAGGTCGGTGACGTCGTCTTCTACTCGAAGTACGGAGGCACCGAGGTCAACGTCGAAGGAGACGAGTACCTCGTCCTGTCAAGCCGCGACCTGCTCGCCGTAGTCGAATAGGAGGTAGCCCAGAACATGGCTGCAAAGGATCTGAAGTTCAGCGACGAGGCCCGCCGTGGCCTCCAGGCGGGTGTCGACAAGCTCGCCGACGCCGTCAAGGTGACCCTCGGCCCCAAGGGTCGCAACGTCGTGCTCGAGAAGAAGTGGGGCGCCCCGACGATCACCAACGACGGGGTGACGATCGCCAAGGAGATCGAGCTCGACGACCCATGGGAGAACATGGGCGCGCAGCTCGCCAAGGAGGTCGCCAACAAGACCAACGACGTCGCCGGTGACGGCACGACGACCGCCACCGTGCTCGCCCAGGCGATGGTGCAGGACGGCCTGCGTCTCGTCGCCGCCGGGAGCAACCCGATGGAGATGCGCCTCGGCATGGAAGAGGCCGTCAACAAGGTCGTCGAGGCGATCGAGGAGATGGCCCTGCCGGTCAGCGCCGACGACCACTCCGCCATCGCCTACGTGGCGGCCAACTCGGCGGCCGACCGGGTGATCGGCGAGCGCATCGCGGACGCCATGCAGAAGGTCGGCAACGAGGGCGTCATCACCGTCGAGGACAGCCAGACCTTCGGGGTCGAGCTGGAGTTCACCGAGGGGATGCAGTTCGACAAGGGCTACATCTCGCCGTACTTCATCACCGACGCGGATCGTCAGGAGGCGGTGCTCGAGGATCCGTACATCCTCCTCGCCAACACCAAGATCTCGAACGTCCAGGATCTGCTGCCGGTCCTCGAGAAGGTCATGCAGGCGGGCAAGCCGCTGCTGATCATCGCCGAGGACGTCGAGGGCGAGGCGCTCGCCACCCTCGTGGTGAACAAGATCCGCGGCACGTTCCTGTCGGTCGCCGTCAAGGCTCCCGGGTTCGGCGAGCGTCGCAAGGCGATGCTCCAGGACATCGCGATCCTCACCGGCGGCACGGTGATCTCCGAGGAGGTCGGCCTCAAGCTCGAGAGCGTGACCGTGGATCTGCTCGGTCGGGCCCGCAAGGTCGTCGTGACCAAGGACACCACGACCATCGTCGAGGGCGCCGGAAGCGCCGAAGACGTGCAGGCTCGCATCAAGCAGATCAAGAAGGAGATCGAGAACTCCGACTCCGACTGGGATCGCGAGAAGCTCTCCGAGCGGCTGGCCAAGCTGTCGGGCGGCGTCGCCGTGATCAAGGTCGGTGCGGCCACCGAGGTGGAGCTCAAGGAGAAGAAGCACCGCATCGAAGACGCCATCATGGCGACCCGGGCGGCGGTCGAAGAGGGCATCGTGCCCGGCGGCGGCGTGGCGCTGCTTCGGTCCGACGCCGCGGTGGACAAGCTGCGCGGCGGGACCGACGACGTGAAGGCCGGTCGCCAGATCGTCAAGCGTGCCCTCGAGGCGCCGCTGCGGCAGATCGCGTACAACGCCGGATACGAAGGCGGTGTCGTGGTCGAGCGGGTGCGAGGCGAAGAGAACTCGAAGTTCGGGTTCAACGCCGCCACCGGCGAGTACGAGGACCTGATCGAGGGCGGGATCATCGACCCGGCCAAGGTCACCCGGTCCACGCTGCAGAACGCGGCTTCGATCGCGGCGCTGCTGATCACGACCGAGGCGCTGGTCGCCGAGCAGAAGGAAGAGGCGCCGGCGATGGCCGGTGGCCACGACCATGGCGGTGACATGGGCTTCTAACCCGGACGTTCATGTCACGGTCACGGAGGGGCGGCGATGCCGCCCCTCCCGTCGCGTCTGGTTCATCGGCATGCGGAGGGGGTCGCCGCGGCGGTGTCGCGCTCGATCCGGACGTCGAGGAGGGAGGCACCGGTGCGAAGGGCGGCCTCGACGTCCTCGGCGGTGGCGCCGGTGGCGAACAGGAAGGCCAGGTAGCGGTCCCCCTCGGGGAGGGGAGCCACCGGCGTCCCGGGAGCGACCGTCGGTTCGAACGCGGTGATCCCGTCCGTCGCCAGGACCGCGTCGATCCGCTCGAAGCCCACGAGCACACCCGGCTCGGGGACCGGGACCATCAGCACCCCGGCTGCGGGGGCCGAGGGGCGACTGCCGGAGCGGGGGAGTCCGAGGGCAGAGCGGATGATCACCCCCTCCAGGGTCTCTCCGAGCAGCCCGAAGGTGAGCGCTCGGCCGCACAACCCGCCGATGGGTCGGGCGGCGAGCTCGATCACCACCGGCCCGGTGTCGGGGACCCGCAGCTCGCCGTGGATCGGGCCCTCCCGAAGCCCCACCGCGTCCACCGCCGCCTCGGTCGTGGAGATGATCGACCGTTGGGTGTCGGGGTCGAGACGGGAAGGGGTCACGAGGTACGTCTCTTCGAAGAAGGGGCCATCGGTCTGGCCGGGCTTGTCCATGATGGCCAGCACCTCGAGCTTCCCGCCGCTCAGGATCCCGTCGACGGAGACCTCGGGCCCGGGCACGAACGATTCGACCACCAGCGCCTCGTCGGGGTCGTGGCCGATGGCGCCCAGGAGCGCACGGATACGCGCCTCGGCGGCCTCCGCACCGGGACGGTCGTCAGCGCGGATCACCCCGCGCCCGGCCGACAGACGGCGAGGCTTGACGACGACGGGCACCCCCAGGGCATCGGCGGCGACGGCGGCTTTGCCGGCCGGAGCGATCCGGAACCGAGGTTGTGGGACGTCTGCCCGGGCGAGGAGGGTGCGCAGCAAGGCCTTGTCCCGGGTGGCGGAGACGGCCGGAACGGGGTTGTGGGGGAGGTCGAGGCGCTCGGCGGCGGCGGCCGCAGTGACGACTCCGGCGTCGTCGATGGCGACGATCGCGTCCGGCCATGGACGGGTGGAGGCGATCCGCCGTGCGGACCACTCGGGGCGAGCGAAGTCGACCCTCACGGTCGTGTTCGATCCGATCCTGGCCATCGGAGGCGCGGCGTCGGTGGCGACGACCACGTCGACCCCCATCGCTGCGGCCGCGGTGAGGTAATCGGCGAGACGGTACCCGTGGCTGGAACCGACGATGGCGAGGCGCCGTCTTCGCACGCCGCTCCGGTAGGGATCCTCGTCGTGCGAGAATGCGGGCGCTGCCGACGAACGGGAACTCATGTCTCAACAGTCTCGCGTCCTGACGATCACAGACAAAGCGCTCGAGAAGCTCCTCGAGGTCCGCGGCACCGAACCCGACGCCGAGGACCTGGCGTTGGTGATCCAGGTCGTCGGTGTGCGGGGAACCGAATACGCCTACGAGATGCATCTGACGCCGACGGCGTACCTCACCGGGGACACCCTCGTCGAGCGCCACGGTGAGCTCCCGGTCGCGATCCCCGCCGACAGCATCGAGAAGCTCCGTGGCGCGACGATCGGGATGTCTCGGAACCTGCTCAACCCGAGCCTGGAGATCGACAACCCGAACTCGCCGTCACCGACCATCCTCGGTGAGGGGCCGCCGCCCGACATGTCGTTGCCGGTGGTCGAACAGGTCGCCCACGTGATCGAGCACCAGATCAACCCGTCGATCGCCTCCCACGGCGGCACCGCCGAGCTGGTCGCCGTGGAAGAGGGTGTCGCCTACGTGCGCCTCGGAGGAGCCTGTCAGGGCTGCGGCCTGGCCGGGGTGACGCTCACCCAGGGGATCGAGGCGACGATCGTGGCCATGGTGCCTGAGGTGACCAAGGTCATGGATGTCACCGACCACGCGTCGGGAACGAACCCCTACTACGAGAGCAACCAGAAGAAGTAGCCGTCATCCGAGCCACAGGATGACGAGGGGAAGGGTGACGACCGACGCGACGGTGCCGACGAGGACCGTCGTGGCGACCAGGTCGGGCGCGAGATCGTGCTCGAGGGCGATCAGGGCGGTGAACACCGCCGGGGGCATGGCGAACTGGAGGACGACGACACCCGCGTCGGTTCCCTCGAGGCCGGCGGCGACGGCGGCGACGGTGGCGACGGCCGGGGCGACGGCGAGCTTGACGACGAGCGCGCGGATGGTGTCGACCGTCGGCTTCGGTGAGCGCATGGCGGCGAGCTGAACTCCGAGGGTGAGCAGCATCAGCGGGATCAACGCGGTGGCCAGGAGGCCCACCGCTCGGTCCGCCCACAGCGGCAGCGTCCACCCACCGGCGTTGACCACGAGCGCCGGGATCGCGGCCAGTGTCATGGGGGCGGTGAGCGCTCGACGGACGGCCGATGCCGCCCCATGGTGCTCCCATCGGGCCGCAGCGACGCCGACGATGATGCCGACGACGTTGACGACGACGAGGACGACGCCTGCCAGGGCCAACGCGTCGGTCCCGAAGGTGAACGCGACGATGGCCAAGCCGAAGTTGCCGACGTTGCCGTAGATCGACGTGAGGACGGTGGCTGCCGCCGTGGCCGCCGGCGCCCCCGAGACGCGGGCGGCGACGGCGGCCACGACCCCGGTCGCGGCCATCGCGACGAGCGTGACGCCTGCGACCTTCCCGACCAGAGCGGCCCCGAGGTCGGCGCCGGCGAGGATGTCGAAGACGAAGGCGGGGCCGACGATCCAGTACGCGAGCTTGGACAGGGTCTGGGCGTCGAGGGACAGGCGCCGGGCGGCGACGGCCCCGATCCCGACGATGACGAACACCGGGAGCAGGATGTCGGCGAGGACCTGCAGGAACGGCACGCTCCCAGTACCGGGGTTACCCGGGGGCCTTCCCCGCGGAACGGTCCGCCAGGGTGGCGCGCCACTCCGACTCGAGGAGGCTCCACGACGAATGGTCCAGCCAGCGCGGCCCGACCTTGACCTCTTCCCGCAGCACGCCCTCCCTGACGAACCCAAGCTTCTCGGCGACCCGCTCGGAGCCCACGTTGCCGACGGCGATGCGGAGTTGGACCTTGTGCATCGCCAGCTCCTCGAAGCCGATCCGGAGGACCCGCATGGCGGCCTCGGTGGCGATGCCTCGACGGGTCTCGTCCGAGCGGATCCAGTAGCCGATCTCGCCCACGGCGTTCTGTTTCGACACCCACCAGATCGAGACGTTGCCGAGGTGACGGTCCGGTCGGTCCGGGGAGCGGATCGAGAAGTCGTAGGCGCGACCTTCGGCCCAGGCGTTGAGTGACTCCCGGATGAACCGGGTCGCGATGTTCTGGTCGTACTCGGCGGCCCACGGGAGCCACGGTTGGAGGTCGGAGAGGGAGACCCGGACGGCCTCTTCGAGCGAGCTCGCGTCCCGGCGGCGCAGCGGACGCAGGACGAGGTTCTCGCTGGTGCGAGGACGTGTATGGAGGTGACGGGCCATCGAACCCAGCCTATCGGCTTATGCTCGCCGGATGGATCCTTGGCGCCGGTTCGATGGGCTACCTCCCGTGGCCGACCACGAGGGGGCGCGAGCGGCCGTCCTTGTGCCGCTGTACACCGACGACGCCGGCCACGTCCGGATGGTCTTGACTCGGCGTCCCGACGAGATGCGCACCCACCCAGGTGACGTCGTGTTCCCGGGCGGTTCGATCGAGCCGGGCGAGACCCCCGTGGAGGCCGCGATCCGTGAGGCGTTCGAGGAGGTGGCGTTGCCGCCCGACAACGTCGAGACGATCCTCGGGGGGTTGTCGCCCTTGACGACGCGGGACACGACGCGCTGGATCGTGCCGGTGGTGGCGAGGGTGATCCGCCCGACGAGGCTGGTACCGGACCCTCGCGAGGTGGCGGCCATCATCGAGCCGAGCCTCGTCGAGCTGCTGGACGAGGACCGCTGGCACCGGGCCGACTGGAACGGCCATCCGTTGTGGTTCTTCGAGTTCCCCGAGGGGACGCTGTGGGGTGCGACGGCGTTCATGGTTCGGGAGCTGCTTTCATACCTCCGATGACGTTCCCCGACTGGACGCCCGACGATTTCCGACGGCACGGCTACGAGGTCGTCGACTGGATCGCCGACTATCTGGCCCGCGTGGAGGATCTCCCGGTGATCTCCCGGGTGGAGCCCGGCGACATCCGCGCCATGCTGCCTCCCCGAGCGCCCGAAGAGGCCGAACCGTTCGATGCCGTGCTGGCGGACCTCGATCGTGTCATCTTGCCCGGCATCACCCACTGGCAGCATCCGGGGTGGTTCGCCTACTTCCCGACGGGCGCGTCGCCGCCATCGATCCTCGGTGACCTGGTGTCCTCGGGCCTCGGGGTGGTCGGGTTCCTGTGGGCGACGAGCCCTGCGGCGACCGAACTGGAGTCGCAGGTGCTGGATTGGCTCGTCGACCTGCTCGATCTGCCGCAGGGATGGAAGACCACCGGGCCGGGGGGCGGCGTCATCCAGATGAGCGCATCGGACGCGACCCATCTCGCGTTCGTCGTCGCTCGTCACCGCAGGCACGAGACGCCGGTGGAGCAGATGGTCGTCTACGCGTCGGCGGAGGCCCATTCGTCCGTCGTCAAGGGCGCCCGGGTCGCCGGGGTGCGACACGTCCGTCCGCTGGCCGTCGACGAGGAGCTGGCGATCGTCCCGGCTGCCTTCGAGGCGGCCGTCGTGGCCGACCTCGAAGTGGGACGAACCCCCCTGGCGGTCGTCTCGACGGTCGGGACGACGGGGACCACGGCGGTCGACCCGGTCCGGCCGATCGGTGAGATCGCCCGGCGCCACCGGCTCTGGCACCACGTCGACGCTGCCTACGCGGGGACGGCGATGATCTGTCCCGAGTTCCGGCACCATCAGGACGGTCTCGAGCTGGTCGACTCCTACGTGTTCAACCCCCACAAGTGGATGCTGACGAACTTCGACTGTTCGGCGTTCTGGGTGGCGGATCGGCGACCGCTGATCGACGCCATGAGCATCATGCCGCCCTACCTGCGCAACGCCGCCTCCGAGAGCGGCCAGGTCATCGACTACCGCGACTGGCACGTCCCGCTGGGCAGGCGGTTCCGGGCGCTGAAGTTGTGGTTCGTCCTGCGGGCCTACGGTGCCGAGGCGATCCGGGCGATGGTGCGCAGCCACGTGGAGCTGGCTCGCGGGTTGGCGGCCAGGCTCGAGGCCGATCCCCGTTTCGAGCTGGTCGCTCCGGTGCCGTTCTCGCTGGTGACGTTCCGCCACGTCGCCGGCGACCGGGCGACCGACGACCTGGCAGCGGCCCTCAATGCCTCCGGTGACGTCTACGTGACGCCGTCGCATCTCGACTCGGGGTCGTTCATCAGGGTCTCCATCGGCCAGCGGACGACCGAGGCCCGTCACGTCGAGCGTCTCTGGCAGCTCATCGACGACCTGGCGCCGCCGGCGCGATCTGCTGGGTGATCCGGGCCCACCCCTCGGAGACCGGTACCGGCTCCGTCGCTCCGGGTCCCAGGCAGGACCTCCGCTACCTGGGAGCCGCTCGGAGCAATCCGAGCACGAGGCCGTCGGAGACGGCCTTCCACGAGGCGTCGATGATGTTCTGATGTACCCCGACGGTGCCCCAGGTCTCGTCGACGTTGGAATGGGTGCACAGGACCCGGACCCTGGCCGCGGTGCCGTCGGTCGAATCGAGGTCGCGGACCCGATAGTCGATGAGCCGGATCTCGCCGATCTGGGGGAACGTCGGCTCCAACGCCGCTCGGAGGGCCCGGTCGAGGGCCCCGACCGGGCCGTCGCCTTCGGCGGTCGTGACGACCCGATCGCCGCCCACGTGGACCTTCACCGTCGCCTCGGCCACGACCTCTCCGGCCCGGTGCTCGACGAACACCCGGTACGACTCCAGCTCGAAGAACGGTTGGGTCCATCCCTTGGCTTCCCGCACGAGCAGTTCGAAGCTGCCGTCGGCAGCCTCGAAGTGGTAGCCCTCGTGCTCGAGCTCCTTGATGCGGTCGACGACCTGCTGGGCTTCGTCGCCGGTCATGTCCAGCCCGGAGGCCTGGGCCTTGGCGAGCACGGTGGATCGCCCCGCCAGCTCGGAGACCACCACCCGCGTCGAGTTGCCCACCGCCTCGGGAGCGAGATGCTCGTATGCGTCGGGCCGTCGCGCCAACGCCGAGGTGTGGAGCCCGGCCTTGTGCGTGAACGCCGACACGCCGACGTAGGGGAGATGCGGATCGAGGGTCAGGTTCACGATCTCGGCCAGATGATGCGACACGGTCGTGAGCCGGCTCAGGCGATCGGAGGGGATCGACTCGACCCCCATCTTCAGGGACAGGTTGGGGATGATCGTGCACAGGTCGGCGTTGCCGGTGCGTTCACCGTACCCGTTGATGCAGCCCTGGACCTGGGCCACGCCCATGCGGACCGACTGGAGGCTGTTGGCGACCGCCACGCCGGTGTCGTTGTGGAAGTGGCAGCCGAAGGTGGCCTCGGGGAGGGCATCGGTCACCTCCCCGACGACCCGCTCGACCTCATGGGTGAGGGAACCGCCGTTGGTGTCGCACAGGACGAGCCGTTCGGCTCCGGCATCGAGGGCCCCACGGAGGACGGCCAGGGCGAAGTCCGGGTCGCTCCGGTAGCCGTCGAAGAAGTGCTCGGCGTCGAAGAAGACCCGACGGCCCAGCGACCGCAGGTAGGCCACGGAATCGGCGACCATCGCCACCGCTTCGTCGGGTGTCGTCCTGAGCGCATGCTCGACGTGATAGGACCACGACTTGCCGACCAGGCACACGACGTCGGTGTCTGCCGCCACGAGGGCCGCCAGTTGCTCGTCGTCCTCGGGTCGACGGTTCGCCCTGCGGGTCGAACCGAACGCCACCAACGTGGCGTCCTTCAAGGTGAGCTCCTCCTTGGCCCTCGCGAAGAACTCGTCGTCCTTGGGGTTCGCGCCCGGCCATCCCCCCTCGATGTAGGTGACGCCGAGATCGTCCAGGAGCCGAGCGACCGCCAACTTGTCGGTGGCCGTCAACGAGATGCCCTCCTGCTGGGTGCCGTCGCGGAGGGTGGTGTCGTAGATCTCGACGTTGTGCATGGTCGACTCCTCAATCGAAAGACCCCCCGCTGGGCGGAGGGTCGACTGCACACACGCTCTTGGGGGCGTGTGTGCCTAGGCGATGATGATGATGGATGCGGACATGGTCGACGCCGAGTATCCCCCGAGATCGAGGAGACGTCAAGGCGCGACATCTTGCTCGCGGGTCGGGCCCTCGGGTAGCCTTGGGCGATGCGCACGAACGATCTCGGGTGGTGGCGGCACGATCGATAGGCCGCCGCGCGCGAGGAGTCGAACACGAGACGCCGGTGGCTCGGGCCCCGGCGTTTTCCCATACGCGGAGCGAAGGAGCAGACCGTGGAGACGAACAAGAAGGTGTTCTCCGGCGTACAGCCGACCGGCAACGTGCATCTGGGCAACTACCTGGGGGCGTTCCGGAACTGGGTCGCGCTCCAGGACGACTACGACACGATCTACTGCATCGTCGATCTGCACGGGATGACCGTCCCCTACGACCCGGCCGAGTACCGGCGGGCCCGTCTCGAGACCGCGAAGGTGCTGCTGGCCATCGGGGTCGACCCCGACCGGTCGTTGTTCTACATGCAGTCCCAGGTGCCGCATCACGCCGAGTTGGCCTGGATCCTCGGCACCATCACCCCGACGGGTGTGCTCAACCGTATGACCCAGTACAAGGACAAGCTCGCCACCGGTGCGCCGGCCAACCTGGGCCTGTATTCGTATCCGGTGTTGATGGCTGCCGACATCCTGTTGTTCCGCGCCGACCTGGTGCCCGTCGGGGAGGACCAGAAGCAGCATCTCGAGATGACCCGGGATCTCGCCGAGCGCTTCAACAACCGGTTCGCGGAGGTCTTCCCGATCCCCGATCCGTTGATCCCCGAGACCGCCGCCAGGGTGATGTCGTTGACCGAGCCGACGGCGAAGATGTCGAAGTCCGACCCGGCGGAGCGGTCGCGGATCCTCCTCCTCGACTCGGCGGACGCGATCATGAAGAAGGTCAGGTCCGCGGTGACCGATTCGGAACCCACCGTCCGGTACGACGTGGAAGCCAAGCCCGGTATCTCGAACCTGCTCGAGATCATGGCGGCGTGTACCGGACGTTCCATCGACGATCTCGTCGCCGAGTTCCACGACGCCGGGTACGGACGGTTCAAGGAGGCGGTGGCGGAGGCCATCATCGACGCGCTGGCACCGATCAGGTCGGCGTACGAACGTCTCGACGACCGTGAGGTCGCTCGGATCCTCCAGAAGGGCGCGCTCGACGCCAGGACCCAGGCCGAGTCCTACCAGGCGGAGGTCCGCCGCGCCGTCGGCCTCGACCAGATCTAGGCGCGGCCCGGTAACCTTCCCGCCGTAATCCGCGACGTCCCTGATGAGGGTGCAACGATCCGGCCGGCGGCTCCCACGGGGGGCAGGAGAAGGTCGGCGCCACCGGCGTCGGGCTCCCTGAGGGGTGGAGAGGAGCCGACGGGCACCGCCGCCACGTTCCCGGGCCCGGGCGGACGGCGGCCGGTCGCGGGACAGGGCACCGACCCCGACTACCCTCCTGGGGGCCGGCACCAACGACGCGGAGGCAGGAAGCTCGTGGAGATCGAGATCGGAATGGCCAAGTCCGCCCGTCGCGCCTGGGGGCTCGACGACATCGCCATCGTCCCTTCACGGAGGACGCGGGATCCCGAGGACATCGACCTGAGCTGGGAGCTCGATGCCTTCACGTTCGATCTGCCCATGATGGCCTCGGCCATGGACTCGGCCGTGAGCCCTGCCACGGCCATCGAGATCGGCCGCCTCGGCGGTCTCGCCGTCCTCAACCTCGAAGGCCTCTGGACCCGCTACGAGGATCCGACGCCCGTGTACGAGGAGATCGCCGCGCTGGCGAAGGAGAAGGCGACGCGTCGCATGCAGGAGCTCTACCAGGAGCCGATCGATCCGGACCTCATCACCCGTCGGGTTCGGGAGATCAAGGAAGGTGGCGTCATCGTCGCCGGGAGCCTCACCCCTCAGCACGTCGACCGGTACGTGGGTGCGGCCAAGGCCGGTGGGCTCGACATCCTCGTCATCCAAGGCACCGTCGTCTCTGCCGAGCACGTCTCGAGTCGCGCCGAGCCGCTCGACCTGTTCGAGTTCATCCGCGACGTCGAGATGCCCGTCGTCGTCGGTGGGTGTGCGTCCTACGCCGGGGCCCTCCACCTGATGCGGACCGGGGCGGTCGGTGTGCTCGTCGGGGTCGGCCCGGGGGCCGCGTGCACGACCCGCGGCGTCCTCGGGATCGGCGTACCGCAGGCGACGGCGATCGCGGATGCCGCCGGGGCGAGGACCCGCTATCTCGAGGAGACCGGGCGTTACGTGCACGTGATCGCCGACGGGGGCATGCGCACCGGCGGCGACGTCGCGAAGGCCATCGCCGTGGGCGCCGATGCCGTGATGCTCGGATCGCCGATCGCGGCTGCCGCCGAGTCCCCGGCGGGAGGCTTCCATTGGGGCATGGCGACGTTCCATCCCACCTTGCCGCGGGGGTCCCGAGTCGAGGTGGGACGCCTCGGCACGCTGAAGGAGATCCTGCTCGGCCCGGCCCATGAGAACGACGGACGCAGGAACCTCTTCGGCGGTCTCCGCGGCGCGATGGCGCTCACCGGTCACGCCAACGTCAAGGAGTTCCAGAAGGCCGAGGTGATGATCGCGCCCGCCCTGCAGACCGAGGGCAAACAGCTCCAGCGGTCCCAGGGTGTCGGTATGGGCTGATGGCCGCTGCGACACCCGCCGGCCACGCCTCGTCGGGGGACTTCGACCGGGTCGTGGTGGTCGACTTCGGTGCCCAGTACGCCCAGCTCATCGCCCGGCGGATCCGCGAGGCGCATGTCTTCTCCGAGATCGTGTCGCGGGACATCACCGTCGACGAGATGCAGGAGCTGGCCCCCGTGGGCATCGTCTTGTCCGGTGGTCCCGCTTCGGTCTACGCCGAGGATGCCTACGGCATCGACCCGGGGATCCTCGAACTGGGGATCCCGGTCCTCGGTATCTGCTACGGCCATCAGGTCCTCGCCGAGGAGATGGGTGGGAAGGTCGCCCGCAACGACATCGCCGAGTACGGACGGACCGAACTCGAGGCGACGCCCGACTCCGTGCTGTTCCGCGAGCTCCCGGAGCACGAGACCGTGTGGATGAGCCATCGGGATGCGGTGGTCGAACCTCCTCCCGGCTTCCGCGTGACCGCCCGGACCGCCGATGTTCCGGTCGCCGCCATGGAGGATCGGGCGCGCCGGCTCTTCGGGGTGCAGTTCCATCCCGAGGTCGCCCACACCGATCGCGGCCAGGAGATCCTCAAACACTTCCTGTACGACGTCTGTGGTGCCCGCCCGACGTGGACCCACGTCGGGATCATCGAGCAGTCGGTGGCCGCGGTGAAGGCGCAGGTGGCCGAGGGCGTGGTCATCTGCGGACTGTCCGGCGGCGTCGACTCGTCGGTCGCCGCGGCGCTCGTGCACAAGGCGATCGGCGACCAGCTCGTCTGCGTCTTCGTCGATCACGGGCTCCTTCGCAAAGGCGAGGCGGAGCAGGTCGACGAGACGTTCCGTCGGACGTTCGGGATGCGGCTGATCACCGTGGATGCGCGGGAGCGGTTCCTGCAGGCGCTCGCCGGTGTCGCCGATCCCGAGCGGAAGCGGAAGATCATCGGTGAGACCTTCATCCGCGTCTTCGAGGACGTGGCCGCGGAGCTCGCCGACGTGCGGTTCCTCGTTCAGGGGACGCTGTACCCCGACGTCATCGAGTCCGGCACGCAAGACGCCGCCAAGATCAAGTCACATCACAACGTCGGCGGTCTGCCCGAGGACATGCAGTTCCAGTTGATCGAACCGTTGCGGGACCTGTTCAAGGACGAGGTCCGTGCCGTCGGCGAGGAGCTCGGCCTTCCCGAAGAGATCGTGTGGCGCCAGCCCTTCCCCGGGCCGGGGCTGGCGGTGCGGATCATCGGCGAGGTCACCGCCGAGCGCCTCGAGATCCTCCGCGACGCGGATGCGATCATCCTGGAGGAGATCCATCGTGCCGGCCTCTACCGGACGCTGTGGCAGTCGTTCGGAGTCCTCCCGGCGGTCAAGACCGTGGGCGTGCAAGGAGACGGTCGGACCTACGCCTATCCGCTGGTCGTTCGGGCGGTCACCTCCGCCGATGCCATGACGGCCGACTGGGCCCGGCTGCCCTACGAGGTCCTCGAACGCATCTCCTCGCGGGTCATCAACGAGGTGGAAGGGATCAATCGGGTCGCGTACGACATCTCGTCGAAGCCGCCGGCGACGATCGAGTGGGAGTGACCGTCGGGGTCAGCCGCCGACGATCCCGGCCGCCGGCGCGTCGGCGGCGTCGAGGCGGCCCCGCCACGTCGACGCCTGGGACATCTGCGCCACGTACGCCTGACGTGCTCGCTTGCCGGGGAGATCGTCGGGGACGTCGGGGACGCCGTCGTAGACGCTCCCGAACCATGCTCGGACCGAGTTGAGCGCCTCGGTTCGGATCTGGGAGACGCGGGCCTGGGTGACGCCCAGCTCGGCGGCGATGTCCTGGAGCAGGTCGCCTTCGAAGTAGTAGCGCCGGATGACCTCGCCGTGGATGCCGGGGAGGGAGGCGACGGCCTCCCTCAGTGTTCCGAGGAGCTCGCGTTGTTCGAGGGCGAGGTCCGGTCGCCCGTCGGTCGAGTCGTCGCTGATCGAGTCCTTCAGGGTGGGGCCCTCACCGTCGCCTTCGTGGTCGAGGTAGAGCAACATCGAGTTCCTGGACTTGGCGCGGATCTTCTCCAGTTCCCCGGTGTCGATCCCGAGCCGCTCGGCCAGTTCGTCGTCGGTCGGTCCGCGGCCTTCGCTCTCGGTGAAGGCATCCTCTTCTCTGGTGACCTCCCGGTAGCGGCGTCGCACCGACCGAGAGGCCCAGTCGCGGGATCGGGTGGAGTCGATGATGGCTCCGCGGATGCGGATGCTGGCGTACCGTTCGAAGGGGATCCCAGCGTCGGGGTCGAACCGGCGAGCGGCTTCGACGAGGCCGAGCGCTCCGGCGTTCCACAGATCCTGGCGGTCCACGTGGCGGGGGTACATGGCGGTGACCCTGCCGACCACCTTGCCGACCAGATCGAGATGGTCGACGACGAGCCGGTTCGAACCGTCGGGCTCCGAGGCCCTTGTGGGACGTGCGCCCATCTCCGTCGTTCTCCTCCTCGGACGTGCCTACGAGGCGTGGTGGTGACCGGTCATCGACCGGGTCTCGTTCCTGTGGGTTCTCGTCGGCCGGCGACCACGGCGGGTAAATGACTAATCACCAAATGGTCACTCTCCGTGGTCACCTGGTGGGGGTCCCCTCACGGGAGCGTGGGATCGGGGCCGTCGGTCGCCGGGCCGAGTCCGCCCGCGACGCCGGGTTCGAGGACGACGGCAGCATCGACCGTCCGCCGCGTCGGTGATCATTCGCGATCTGGTCCTCGAGGTGGACGGTGCCGGCGGCCGAAGATGCATCGAGACGACACGATGGTCTGTGCTTATGTCGCGTCGGGGCGGGCCGACAGGCTCGGCGTCGACATGGATGTCGATGTTGCTCCTTGACCGAGGAGTACGCACAGGCGACAAGGAGGTGCAATCGTGCGCATCAATCAGAACATTGCGGCGTTCAACGCGTATCGCAATCTTTCGGTCACGCAGGGCCAGTTGGGCAAGTCGCTCGAGAAGCTGTCTTCGGGGTTCCGGATCAACCGGGCTGCCGACGATGCTGCTGGTCTGGCCAAGTCGGAGTCCCTCCGGGCAGAGATCCGCGGTTCGCGGGCTGCGGTTCGGAACGCCCAAGACGGGGTGAGCTTCGTGCAGACCGCAGAGGGTGCCCTCAACGAGGTGCATTCGATCCTGCAGCGGATGCGGGAGCTCGCGGTGGACGCGGCCAACACCGCCACCACCGACGGTTCGGCCCAGCAGGCCGAGATCGACGAGCTGGTGAGTGAGCTGGGGGCCATCGGCACCCGGACCAAGTTCGCCGGCAACACCGTCTTCCAGAACTACGGCACCAACAACCTGACCTTCCAGGTGGGTGCCAGCTCCGGCGACACGCTGTCGATCTCGAGCGATCTGCGTCTCGACACCGCCAGCGCCGCCAACGGTGTCTTCGGCGTCGACCTGTCGGCGATCGACGTGACCACCGGTGCGGGTGCCTCCTCGGCCCTGACGGCCCTCGACACGGCGATCGGGAACGTGTCGTCGACCCGGTCGACGTTGGGTGCGACCCAGAACCGGCTGGAGCACACGATCGCGAACCTGTCGGTGGCGGTCGAGAACCTGTCGGCGTCGGAGTCCCGGGTCAGGGACACGGACATGGCCATGGAGATGGTGACCTTCACCAGGAACCAGATCATGTCCCAGGCCGGGACCGCCATGTTGGCCCAGGCCAACCAGGTGCCGTCCTCGGTCCTCACCCTCCTGCGATAGGAGACCACGGACCCGAGACGTGGAGGGGCCCTTCGGGGCCCTTCCGCCGCGTCGGTGATCATTCGCGATCTGGTCCTCGAGGTGGACGGTGCCGGCGGCCGAAGATGCATCGAGACGACACGATGGTCTGTGCTTATGTCGCGTCGGGGCGGGCCGACAGGCTCGGCGTCGACATGGATGTCGATGTTGCTCCTTGACCGAGGAGTACGCACAGGCGACAAGGAGGTGCAATCGTGCGCATCAATCAGAACATTGCGGCGTTCAACGCGTATCGCAATCTTTCGGTCACGCAGGGCCAGTTGGGCAAGTCGCTCGAGAAGCTGTCTTCGGGGTTCCGGATCAACCGGGCTGCCGACGATGCTGCTGGTCTGGCCAAGTCGGAGTCCCTCCGGGCAGAGATCCGCGGTTCGCGGGCTGCGGTTCGGAACGCCCAAGACGGGGTGAGCTTCGTGCAGACCGCAGAGGGTGCCCTCAACGAGGTGCATTCGATCCTGCAGCGGATGCGGGAGCTCGCGGTGGACGCGGCCAACACCGCCACCACCGACGGTTCGGCCCAGCAGGCCGAGATCGACGAGCTGGTGAGTGAGCTGGGGGCCATCGGCACCCGGACCAAGTTCGCCGGCAACACCGTCTTCCAGAACTACGGCACCAACAACCTGACCTTCCAGGTGGGTGCCAGCTCCGGCGACACGCTGTCGATCTCGAGCGATCTGCGTCTCGACACCGCCAGCGCC
Source organism: Acidimicrobiia bacterium (assembly GCA_026985095.1). Lineage (GTDB taxonomy): Bacteria > Actinomycetota > Acidimicrobiia > Spongiisociales > UBA5794 > JALSQW01. Next base: position 93,606 of record JALSQW010000029.1, read on the forward strand.
GCCAACGGTGTCTTCGGCGTCGACCTGTCGGCGATCGACGTGACCACCGGTGCGGGTGCCTCCTCGGCCCTGACGGCCCTCGACACGGCGATCGGGAACGTGTCGTCGACCCGGTCGACGTTGGGTGCGACCCAGAACCGGCTGGAGCACACGATCGCGAACCTGTCGGTGGCGGTCGAGAACCTGTCGGCGTCGGAGTCCCGGGTCCGGGACACGGACATGGCCCTGGAGATGGTGACCTTCACCAGGAACCAGATCATGTCCCAGGCCGGGACCGCCATGTTGGCCCAGGCCAACCAGGTGCCGTCCTCGGTCCTCACCCTCCTCCGTTAACCCGGGGCAGGACCGGACGACCAGAAGGGGAGAGGGCCCGGAAGGGCCGGGCCCTCTCCCCACACGAGACCACGACACCCGATCCCACGACCCGGACGGTGAATCCCCACCATGGCACTTCCACTCATGAACATCGGCGGCCTCGCATCGGGCCTCGACACCAACAACATCATCAACGAGCTGATGCAGGTCGAGCGGATCCCGATCGATCAGCTCGAGGCCCGCAAAGCCGGCTACCAGGCGAAGGATGCGGCCTGGCAACAGATCAGCTCGCGTTTCTCCGCCATCCGGACCGCCCTCGACGCCGTCAAGGACGCCTCCGATCTGTCCGGGTTCGTCTCGGCCGCGTCCTCCGACGAGTCCGTGGCGACGGTCGCGGTGACGGGCAACGCACGACCCGGCACCAGCACGTTCACCGTCGATGCCCTCGCCGCCGCCCATCAGGTCGTCTCTGCGACCGACTTCTCGTCGGCCGATGCCCTCGTTGGCGCCGGCGACTTCACCCTCACCGTGGGCGGAGTCGACACCACCGTCACCGCCGACGCCACCACCACCCTCAGCGAGCTCGCCCAGAAGATCAACGCCGCCGACGCCGGGGTGTCCGCGGCCGTGCTGCAGATCGACGCCACGACCTTCAAGCTGTCGCTCACCTCGACCGACACCGGGGTCTCCGCCCAGTTCACCTCGTCCTCGACGATCGCGGCCCTCGGGACGACCTCGGTCGTCCAGCAGGCCTCCGACGCTCAGCTCACGATCGGGTCCGGCACCGGAGCCCTCACCCTGTCCCGCTCGTCGAACACGGTCACCGACCTCGTCCCAGGGGTCTCCATCGAGCTCAAGAGCACGTCGGCGACGCCGATCACGATCTCCGTCGACCGGGACACCGCCGGCGCCGCGGACGCCATCGAGGCGCTGGTCGACGAGGTCAACACCACCTTGACCACGCTCGGGTCCTTCTTGGACTACGACGCCGACACGGATCAGGCCGGTGCCCTGCTCGGTGACAGCACCGCCCGGTCGCTCGTCGACCAGCTGCGGTCGTCCATCTCCGGAACGATCCTTCCGGGCGGGAACCATCCGACCGCCTCCTCGATCGGGATCTCGATCAACCGGGACGGCACCTTCGATGTCGACTCCACCAAGCTGCAGGACGCGCTCGACGCGGACTTCGACGCCGTCGTCGACCTCCTCGTACGGAGCGCGAGCGCGACCGACGGTCGCGTGACGTACGTGTCGTCGACATCGGGAACCGTCAGCGGCACCTACGCGGTGCAGATCACCCAAGCCGCCACCGCTCCGAGTGCCACCAGTAGCGTCTACGCCGCTCCGGCGGCGGACGGCACCTTCCAGATCACCGTCGGCTCGACCACCGTCGACGTGTCGGTCGTCGCCGGCGACCCGATCGCCACCACCGTGGCGAACATCAACGCCGCCCTCACCGCCGCCGGGGTGACCACGCTGACGGCCTCGGCCGTCGTCAACGGCGGGAACGACTACATCCAGCTCGACCACGCGAGCTACGGATCCGGTTCCACGTTCACCGTCACCGGCGACCCCTTCGGGCTCGCCGGCACCTACACGGGGCTCGATGTGGCAGGGACCATCGGAGGACAGGCATCGACCGGGACGGGCAGGTACCTCACCGCCGACGCGGGGGATCCTTCCGGGCTCGAGCTGTCGATCGCGTCCACCGCCGCGGACGTGTCGGGAGCCGGCGGCACCCTCGACCTGGGGACCGTCACCTACTCCGACGGCGTCTTCGGGGCCCTCGACGCGGTCGTCGAGGAGGCCGAAGGCACCTTCGGGGCCATCGCCCGGGCCCAGGATCGGTGGCAGTCGCAGATCGATCTGATCGACGACCGGATCGCCGACATGGAGGACCGCCTCGACCGGAAGGAGGCGTTGCTCGTCAAGCAGTTCTCGGCCCTCGAGACGGCGATGGCCCAGCTCACCGCCCAAGCCAACTGGTTGGCGTCGCAACTCGGATCGCTGGCCGGTGGCGCATGATCTCGAGGAGCCGCCCATGAGCACCCCCGCATCGCTCTACGACCGGGCTGCCCAGAGCTACACGGACCAGTCGGTCGGCACCGCCGGCCCCGAGGCGTTGCTCCTGCTGTGTTTCGACAAGGCGCTCGACTCGATCGCCCACGCCGAGGCGGCCATGGAGGAGGGAGGCGAAGACCGGATCTGGGAGTCGCACCGAGCCCTCACCAAGGCGCAGGACATCGTCAGCGAGCTGCAGCTCTCGCTCGACCACGACCGCGGCGGCGAGATCGCCGGCAACCTGCATGCGCTCTACGGGTTCTGCCTCGAACGTCTCACCGAGGCGAACCTCCGCAAGGACCCGAGGGGTCTCGGACCGGTCTCGGCCATCCTCTCGGAACTCCGGGGCGCCTTCCACGAAGCAGCCGGAGCCCTCAAGGCGGCGCCATGACCGTCGACGATCTCCTCGATCGCTGCGAAGCGTCCGTGCGGGAGATCGAGTCGGCCATCGCGCTCGGCGACTGGGAGCGACTCGAGAGCCTCGCCGACGAGTTCCCCGCGGTCGTTCCCGAGCTCGAAGCATCGCCGGAGATCCGGGCCCGTTTCGCGGCCCTCCTCGAGGACACCCTCGGCCTGGTCTCCATCGCCGCGGAACGACGCGCCGAGGTCGCCGCCGACCTGACCCGATCCGCTCGCTACCGCAAGGCGTCCCGCACCTACCTGCGAGGCGGGTAGGTCAGGCTCGGTACGTCCTTAACCGCAGGCCCCCGACGCCGACTGGGGCTCCGACAATCGAGTACACGAGAAGGATCTCGCGACAAGGCCAAGGAAGAGCCCGGGGCTCTCCCTTGGCTTCTTTCGATTTTCGAGGAGACGGATGTGACGCCGATCAGCGACACCACGATGCAGGCCATCGAGTACGCGCTCGGCGCGCTCGCCCGGCGCGCCGAGGTCACCGCACAGAACGTGGCCAACGCGCAGGTCCCCAACTTCCGAGCCTCACGGCTCTCGTTCGAACAGCAGCTGAAACGAGCCATCGGATCGGGCGACGTCACCGACGTTCGTCCTCCCAGCGTGGTCGCCACCAACGACCCTGCCGGTCCGAACGGCAACAACGTGATCATCGAAGAGGAGGTCGTCGAGATGATGAAGACCAATCTCCTCCAGAGCGCCATGGTGGAGGCGTTCAACTTCAAGGCCGGCCTCATCCGTTCCGCCATCCAAGGAAGCAGGTAGGCGATGTTCACCTCCCTCGACATCGCTGCCACCGGCGTCTCGCTCGCCCAGACGTGGCTCGACACGATCGCCCACAACATGGCCAACGCCAACACCGTGCGCCCACCCGACGAGGAGCCCTTCCGCGCCGATCTGGTGTACGCCCAGGAGATCACCGACGGCCCGGGCGCATCCGGTTCGGGGGTCGCCGTCCGGGACTTCGTCGATGCCGCCGGCGAGCCGATCAAGGTGTACCAGCCGGAGCATCCCCTCGCGGACGCCGACGGCATGGTGACCCTCCCGGTCGTCGACATGGCGGGGCAGATGTCCGATCTCATCATCGCCCAGCGGACCTACCAGATGAACATCCAGGTCATCCAGTCCTCGCGAGAGGCCTACGAGACCGCGTTGAGGATCGGACGATGAACGTGTCAGCCGTCGGAGGGATCGGCGCCACCTCGGGCATCCCCGCCGCCAAGGTCGCGCCGAAGGCCGACTCCGGTTTCGGCGACATCGTCGGGAAGGCCATCGAGACCGCATCGAAGGCCGAGCAGAAGGCCGATCGGATCGCCACCGACATCGCGACCGGAGGGTCGTCGTCGGTGCACGAGCTGATGGTCGCCACCACCGAGGCGACGTTGAGTCTCGAGCTGATGGTGCAGGTGAGGAACAAGGCCGTAGAGGCGTATCAAGAGATCATGAGGATCCAGGTCTGACATGGAACGACGAGGTATCGCAAGTGTGTTCGGGTCCCTTCCGCTTCCTCAGCAGGTGATGGTCGGAGTGGCCATCGCGTTGCTCGCGATGGGGTCGTTCTTCTTCTTCCGTTGGATCAGCGAACCGTCGTACACGGTGCTCTACTCCGACCTCGACGATCAGGCGCTCTCATCGGTGGTCACGGAGCTGGACCGGGCCGACGTGCCCTACAAGATCGAAGGTGGCGGATCCAGGGTGCTGGTGCCGCGAGCCCAGGTGTACGAGGTGCGGGCCGACCTCGCCGCAGCCGGCGTCCGTTCTCGCGTCGTGCCCCAAGGCTTCGAACGCCTCGACGACCAGGGACTCAACGTCAGTGAGTTCATGCAGGACGTGAACTACCAGCGGGCCCTCGAAGGGGAGCTGGCACGAACCCTCGCCGCCATGGACGACATCGCCACCGCAACGGTCCGTCTCGTCCTTCCCAAGGACGCGTTGTTCTCGTCGGACCAGGAGGAGACGACCGTCTCCGTCCTGGTGGATCCGGTTCGGCCTCTCGACGAGGGGCAGATCGAGACGATCACGTTCCTCGTCGCGGCCTCCGTCGAAGGGCTGACGGCAGAGAACGTCACCGTGGCCGACGTGTCGGGCCAGGTCCTGCACGCAGCCGGGCAGCTCGGCGGGACCTCCGCCTTGACGAGCCGCAACCTCCGGCTGACCCGCGAGTACGAGACGACCCTGGCCCAGGACGTGCAGTCGCTGCTGTCGTCGGTCCTCGGCCCCGATCGATCCTCGGTGGTCGTGCGGGCAACCTTGGACTTCGACGAGGTCTCCTCGGAGCAGGAGACCTACGATCCCGACAGTGCCACCTCCCTCAAGGAGTCGGTCACGACCGAGAGCTTCAACGGGACCGGCACCCCGCCGGGTGGGACCGTCGGCGTGGACGGGGCCCCCGAGCCCCCTGCCGATTCGGACGCCTACACGTACGACCGGAACGAGACGCTCCGCGAGTACGGCATCAACCGCACCGTGTCACGGCGGGTCTCGGCGCCGGGAGTCGTCAAGACGCTGTCGGCGGCGGTGCTCGTCGACGACGGCTCGCTGACCGGCGCCGATGCGCCCGACGCCGCCGAGGTCGAGAAGATCGTGTCGGCTGCCCTCGGCGTGGACGCGACCCGGGGCGACGAGGTGGCGGTCAGCCTGGTGGCGTTCCCCGCGCCGCAGGATCCAACCGAGCCGCCGGCCGATGCGGCTGCTGCCTCCAGCCCGTTGGATCTGATCCCCCAGGCGATCGGCGCGCTGGTGATGCTGTTGGTCGTCGGCAGTCTGCTGTTCATGGCCAGAGGCGCCAACAAGAAGGTGGTGACGCCGGTCGAGGTCGGGACCGTGAACGCGGGCCTCCCCGGCGGATCGACGAACGTCGAGGCAGCAGGGAGGGGAGACGCCGGCGCCGTCGAGCCCGGGGTCCGCCCCGATGTGATCGACCTCGTCCAGCGGCAACCCGAGGAGATCGCGGTGCTCCTCCGCGGATGGTTGGCTGATCGGCGATGACGGTGGATCTCCGCCCCGAGCAGAAGGCGGCCGCCCTCGTCGTCGCCGTCGGATCGGATCTGGCATCGAGTGTCCTGCAGTACCTCACCGAGGACGAGGTCGAAGCCCTCGCGGTCGAGGTCGCCAAGATCGGTCGACTGCATCCCGAGACGGTGCAGGCGCTCCTGGAGGAGGTCGCCAGGGAGACGGGCAACGACCAGTACCTCGCCTCGGGCGGCATCGACTACGCCAGAGAGCTCCTCACCGCGTGGGAGTCCAACCGGGGAGCCGAGATCATCGAGCGTCTCCTGGCCGACCTCAGCGTCAGCCCGTTCAACTTCGTCAGGAACATCGAAGCCGACGCTCTCGTTCACATCCTCAAGGACGAGCATCCCCAGACGGTGGCGCTCATCCTCGCCTACCAGACGCCCGGCTACGCCGCCGAGGTGATCCGCGGGCTCGACCCCGACATGCAGGCGGAGGTCGCCTTCCGCATGGGAACGATGGGCAAGACCTCGCCCGAGGTGATCCGCCGCGTCGAGGAGGCGCTCGAGAGCCGCCTCGGGTCGGTCTCGTCGGCCGAGGTCACCGTTCGCGGCGGGGTCGAGGACCTGGCTGCGGTGCTGAACAACACCGACCGTACGACCGAGCGAGCCATCCTCGAACGGCTGTCGGTGGCCGACCCGCAACTCGCCGAGCAGGTGCGAGCCCTCATGTTCGTCTTCGAGGACATCGCGTCGCTCGACGACCGATCGATCCAACAGGTTCTCAAGCACGTCGACACCAAGGACCTGGCATACGCCATGAAGGGCATCAGCGGAGACGTGCGCGAGGCGATCCTTCGGAACATGTCGCAACGGGCCAGCGAGTCGCTCATCGAGGAGATCGAGCTCCTCGGCGCCGTGCGCCGGTCGGACGTCGAGGCGGCGCAGAGCCGCGTCGTCGCCGTGATCCGGCGCCTCGAAGAGTCCGGCGACATCATCATCTCTCGAGGTGGGGAGACCGAGCTCATTGAGTAGCGTGATCCGCGACGCCGTCGTCGCAGACGTTCCCCGGTTCCTCGGCGCCAACGCGGCGCCGCTGATCGACGACGCCGTCGCCGCGATGATCGATGCCGCCGCCGCCGAGGCCTACCAGCGAGGTCTCCGGGATGGGCGGCGTCGAGGGATCGAACAGGTCGAGCTGGCCGCCGACGTGTTGCGGTCGGCCCTGGCGACGGCGACCGACGAGTTGCGATCGGTCCATCGCGACGCTGCCGCGATGGCCCTGGAGGCCGGCATGCAGGTCGCCGAGTTCGTTCTCGGGCGGGTTCCCCACGACGAGGGCCACGGTCTGGCCGGACTCGTCGCCGAAGCCGTCGACGAGATGGACGACGAGCAGCTCACCGTGGCGGTCAGCCCCGGCGATCGGGAAGCGGTCGTGGCTCGGCTGGCGGGAGCCGTCGGGATCGACGTCGTCGCCGACGAACGCCTCGGTCCCGGTGAGGCGCGGATCGTCGGACGATGGGTCGCGGCGGAGTTCAGCCGGGACATCGCCCTGGAGGCGGCACGAAGGGCGTTGCGATGACGAAGCTGGCGGAACGTCTCGATCGGCTCTCCGACGTCACGCCCTACATGATCGAGGGGAAGGTCGCAGGCGTCGTCGGCGCCGAGATCGAGATCCGGGGTCTCCGGCTCCGGGTGGGTGACGCCATCGAAGTGGTCGGGTCGGCCGGACCGCAACCCGGAGAGATCATCGCGCTCGCCCCTGACGGCGCGCGGGCGCTCTTGTACGGCGACCCGCTCGGGATCGGGTCGGGTGATCGGGTGGTTCGGCTCGCCGAGGGACATGGAGTCCCGCTGACCTCGGCACTGATCGGCAGGGTCATCGACGCTATGGGTCGTCCTCTCGACGGAGGCCCACCGTTGGCGTCGACGCGGGGAACGCCGGCAGGGAGGGCACCGTCGCCGCTGGCTCGGGCCCGGATCCTCCAGCCGCTGCCGGTGGGCGTACGGGCGATCGACGTGTTCGCCACCACAGGCAAGGGGCAGCGCATCGGCATCTTCGGCGGCTCCGGCGTCGGGAAGTCGACCCTGCTCGGCATGATGGCCGGAGGGACGACGGCCGACGTGACCGTCCTCGCCCTCATCGGGGAACGGGGCCGGGAGGTGCGGGAGTTCATCGAGGACGAGCTGGGATCCGAGGGGATGCAGCGGTCGGTGGTGGTCGTCGCCACCTCCGACCAGCCGGCCCTCGTGAGGATCCGCGCCTCGCACCTGGCGACGAGGATCGCCGAATGGTTCGCGGATCAGGGCGCCGACGTGCTGTTGATGATGGATTCGCTCACTCGACTGGCGATGGCGCGCCGAGAGGTCGGTCTGGCCGCCGGTGAACCTCCGACCGCACGGGGCTACACCCCGTCGGTGTTCGCCGAGATGGCACACCTCCTCGAACGGGCAGGGCCGCGGGAAGTGGGCACGATCACCGGCTTCTACACGATCCTCGTCGAAGGTGACGACATGAACGACCCGATCGCCGACGCCGCCCGGTCGATCCTCGACGGGCACATCGTGCTCGACCGCGGCTTGGCTCACGCCGGGCGCTACCCGGCGATCGACCCGCTCGCGTCCCTCAGCCGCCTCGCGCCCAAGCTCGTCGACGCCAAGCGGACCGCGCTGGTCACCCGGGCGCGGGGTGCGTTGGCAGCCGCCGAGGAGGTGCGTGACCTCGTCGAGGTGGGCGCCTATGTGCCGGGAACCAACCCGGGCGCCGATCTCGGTCTCGCCGTCAAACCGCACCTCGTCGAGTTCCTGAAACAGCCGCCATCCGACCGGCCGTCCTTCGAGGATTCGTGGGCACGTCTGGAAGCCTTGGCGCCGGTCCTGGGGGACGATGGGTCGTGAGTAGGAGCAGGAACCCGTTCGATGCGCTGTTCCGTGTGCGGGCCATCCGTGAGCGGCAAGCTCGCGGCGAGATGGGACGGGCCCGTGCCGATCAGCACGAGGCGTACGCCAGACTCCAGGAACTCAAGGCCAGTCTCGAGGGAGCACCGGGCCTTCCCGGGTCGCTGTCGGCCGTCCAGCTGCGCGCCCTGCAGCTGACCGGCATCACGTCGCACGAGCGGCTCCAGGCCGCGGCCGAAGCCCACGAAGAAGCCAGGGTCCTGGTCGAGCACCACACGGCCAAGTGGCGCGCCACCTACGAGGAGCTCGAAGCCGCCGACCGGCTCAAGCAGAAGAAGAAGGAAGCCGCGGCCTTCCGAGCCGTCATCGCCTCGGAACGAGCCCTCGACGATCTGCTGCTCTCGCTCAGGTCCCGGAGGTCCCGATGACCGGCAACGTCGTCGCCGCCGCCGGCAGGATCGCCGCCATCCGACAACGCATGGAGGCGATCGCACCCCCGCCACGGGACTTCGGCAGCGTCCTCGCTGCCGCCACCGGGACCGTCCGGTCGGGACCGGTCGCGGCGACGAAACCATCGGCGGTCTTCGGGGCTCCGACCGTTGGCATCCTCGGCACGAGGCTCAAGCTCGCGCCGGGGGCTGCCACCGGTTCGTGGGTCGGCGCGACCACCGACTGGGCCCGGCGGCTCCCTGAGGCCGCACGACCCTGGGTCGGACCGATCCGGGACGCGGCGCGGGAGGCCGGCCTCGATCCCCGGATGCTGGCCGCCCTCGTGTGGACCGAGTCGTCGTTCCGTCCCGACGCGGTCTCGTCGGCCGGCGCCGTGGGCCTCACCCAGCTCATGCCGGCGACGGCCGCCGACCTCGGGGTCGACCCGGTCGATCCGATCCAGAACCTCGAAGGTGGTGCTCGCTACCTGGCCCGGAACCTGGCCGAGTTCGGACGTCTCGACCTCGCCGCGGCAGCGTACAACGCCGGTCCGGGGGCCGTCCGGGAGAACGGAGGCCACCCCTACATCGACGAACCCGGCGGCTACGTCGACCGGATCGTCTCTCGCTATCGACGACTTGGAGGTACCCACCCGTGATCGAGTTCCCCCGCCTGCCCGATCCCCTCGGCGCCACGGGCTCCGACGAGGGCGCCCCGGCCGAGGAAGGGTCGTCGGCGTTCGCCGAGATGCTGCAACGTTCCCTCGGTCGCAACCTGGCTCCCGGTTTCGCCTCCCGTGCTCCCTCCCGTGAGACCGACGGTGAGCCGCCGATGGGCGGCGACGGGGACGGTGGCAGCGACCCCGGCCGGCCCGGCGGCGCCGGAGCGCTCGGGTCGGGCATCGTGGCGCTGGGCGCCGCGACCGCGGCCTCCGTGCCTGTGGACGCCGGTGTCCCCGAGCGGCACACGGGTACCGAACCCACCGTCGCCGATGGTTCCGGCTCCGTCGCCCCCGGGCCGGAGATGCCCCGGGTGTCGCTCGGATCGGCGCCGTCGCTGCCGGTCCCGGCCACCTCCATCCCCGCGGCAGGATCGACCCAGGCCGACGCGACCGTCGTCGAGACCACGCAGGCCGACCCGGGGACGCCTCCGGCGGCGGAACCGGCGCCGGCGCACACTGACGACCCCGACGAGGTCGTGACCGTCGCCACGATGGTGTCGGGATACGTGGCGATGGGGGAACTCGCGACGGTGACCCCGATCCGTGCTCCCGGTGACGTCCCGGATGTCGGGTTCGGTGCCGGCGCGGGCGTCGACGGCGCCATCGATGCCCCCTCCGCTTCGGCCCCGGCCGCGGTGGCGCAGTCCGACCCGCTCGTGCGTCCTGACGCAGCGGACGGCGCCGGCGAGGGTGGAGTCGTCTCGGAGCGGGCCGTCGGACCTGCAGGTCCCGCCGATGTCCCATCTGCCGAACCGGGCCCGGTGGTGTCGGCGATCCCCTCGACGTCGGCTTCGGCGGGCGATGAAGCGCTGGCCCGGTTGCGGGCCCGTCTCGGGCGCCACGACGTCCGCCGCGGCGGCGATGCGCCGCCGCCGTCTGTCGCCATCGGCGAGCCGTCCGGCGACGGTCGAACCCACGCGGCTCGCCCGACCCAGCCGACCGCCCCGCGGCCGGTCCCCGCCTCCGGCCCGGCCTCGGCGCTGGCGGCTCGCATCGTCGAGATCGCCGATCTCGTCGAAGCCCGCAAGCTCCCCCAGCGCGTGATCATCGACATGCCCGAGCTCGACGACGTTCGCCTGGCGGTGACCGTGCGTGGGACCACGGTGACGATCACCGCCCCCGGCCGGACGGAACTCCCCGGTGCGGTACGCGCATGGATCCCCGCCCTCGACGCCGCACTCGCCGAACGGGGACTCGACCTCGGCGGCGGTGAGCGGCGCCGGGACACCGGACCCGGCGAGCATCGCCCCGGCCGCTCCGTCGGCGGCGCCCGGGCGCGGTCCGGTGGGAAGACCGATGACGATCTCCGGCTCTGACAAGGGAGGAACCTCGCCATGAACATCGACGCCACAGGTGCCGCCGCCGCGGCGGCCTCCACGCCGGCATCGGAGAGCGCGTCCAGTGCGCTCGGCCAGCTCGGCTCCGACGCCTTCCTCAAGTTGCTGGTGGCGCAGCTCCGGTATCAGAACCCCATGGCTCCCAACGACGGCGCCGCCATGTTGCAGCAGACCGCCCAGTTCACGTCCGTCGAGACGCTCCAGGCGATCAGCGAGTCGAACCAGCAGATGATGGGCCTCCAACAGGTGACCTTGGCCATGTCGGTGGTCGGCAAGGAGGTCACCGCACTCGATCCGTCGGGCAGCCGGGTCGTCGGGATCGTCGGATCCGTGCGGTTCACCGCCGACGGCCCGATCCTCGATGTGGACGGCTCGCAGATCCCGCTCGACAACGTCCTCGAGGTGACCGCTCCCACCTCCTGATCGGTCCCGCGCGAAGGCGGGCCGCGGGCCTTACGTCGGGCCCGGCGAAGCCGACAGATCAGGTGCAAGCGACGAACGATGAGCACATCCAAAGGGAATTGGATGAGCGCGCACAAGGAGGTGCCGAGTGATCCCCGTATCACCGCTCCAGGGTCGATCGATCCTGGTCAACGCGGATCTCATCGAAGCCATCGAACGGGTCCCCGACACCGTCGTCGTCCTCGCCAACGGCCGGCGGATGTTCGTCACCGATGCCCCTGAGGAGATCATCGACCGGATCCGCCACGTGCGGGCCTCCATCTTGGCCTACGCCGACGACATCCTCGATCACGGTACCGCCGAAGTCGTTGCCCTGCATGGCATCGACGGGGTCTCGGGGGATCCCCGATGACCACCATCCTGGGCATCGTCATCGCCCTCCTCGCGATCGTCGTGGCGACGATCATGGACGGGAACTCGTTCGGCGCGCTCATCGGCCCGTCGTCGCTGGTGCTCGTCCTCGTGGGGTCGCTCGGGGTGTCCATGTCGGGGTTCCAGATGGACGACCTGAAGAAGCTGCCGAAGGTCATCATCTACTCGTTCACCGGCAAGGAGCCGGACGCCTCGGCCACCGTCGACACGCTCATGGAAGCCGCCGAGGTCGCTCGCAAGGAAGGGGTGCTGGCCCTCGAATCGAAACTCGAAGGGATCGAAGATCCCTTCCTCCGCAACGGGCTCCAATCCGTCGTCGACGGCGTCGACGCCGACACCATCCGGGACATGCTGGAGATCGACATCCAGGCGCTCGACGATCGGCACCGCACCGGCATGAACATCGTCAAGGCGATGGGTGGCTACGCCCCGACCATGGGCATGATCGGGACCGTCGTCGGGCTCATCAACATGTTGGGCAACCTCTCGGATCCTGCTCAGCTCGGTCTCGGCATGTCCGTGGCCCTGCTGACGACGCTCTATGGCGTCATCTTCGCCAACCTCGTGTTCCTTCCCATCTCCGCCAAGCTCGAGCGCCTGAACGCCCTCGAAATGGGACAGCGTGAGCTCGCCATGGACGGCATCCTCGCCATCCAGGCCGGCGCCAGCCCCCGGCTCCTCGTCGAGCGGCTCGAGTCGTACCTCATCCCCGAGGCCCGTGTGGGTCACCAGGAACGTTCGAAGAGGAAGGCCGCCTGATGGCCAGGAAACGCCAACCACCCGAAGAGGACAACCCGCTGCGGTGGCTCACCACCTACGGTGACGTCGTGACGCTGCTGCTGGCGTTCTTCGTGATGCTCTACGCCATCTCGCGGGTCGACGAGCAGAAGTTCATGCTGTTCGTCGCCGGCCTGCAGGATCCCTTCGGCAACGAAGCCATCGCCAACGGCCTTCTCGCCCAAGGCACCGGCATCGTGGGCGGGGCGTACGGCGACAAGCCCGTCGGCGACCGGGAGGGATTCGAAGGCGACGGCCTCCTCGACGGACGGCCCCAGGTCGACACGAAGGTCGCCGGCGACGTGCCGCCGGAGGATCAGATCGACGAAGAGGAGGTCCGTGACTACCTGACGTCGCTCGAGGACCTGGCGCGGGTGCGCGACGCCGTCAAGGAGGCGCTCCAGGCCGCCGGATTCGACGAGAACGTCGACTTCGAGCTCGGCGCCCGGGGGTTGGTGATCGCGGTGGCGACCGACGACGTCCTGTTCGCCAGCGGATCGGCCGCCTTCGGGGCCCAGGGACGGGAGATCATCGCGGCGATCGCGCCGAGCCTTGGCTCCTTCGAGAACCAGATCCTCGTCGAGGGACACACCGACTCGGTCCCGCTGCACGGACGGGGCGGCTACGACAACTGGAACCTGTCGGCCGATCGCGCCCTGGCGGTCCTGAAGCTGCTCGTCGACGGGTACGGCATCGAGCCGCAACGGCTGGCCGCCACCGGGTACGGCGAGTTCAGACCTCGGGCTTCGAACGAGACGGAGGAAGGCAAAGCGAAGAACCGCAGGGTCGAGCTGGTCGTCGTCGCCGACGTCGCCCGGCTCCAGGACACCACGAACGGAGGTGATGGCGATGGTGGCTGAGGTCGCCGAGGCGCCGGCAGGAGAAGCGCCCAAGAAAGGGAAGAAGAAGCTCATCATGATCGTCGTACCGGTCGTGGTGCTGGTCGGGGTCGCGGGCTTCTTCATGTTCGGGAAGGGCGGGGGAGACGAGACCGCCGTCACGACCACCACCGTGGCGGAGATCGGCTCGGTCATCGAAGGCGAGACGTTGACGGTCAACCTGGCCGATCCGGGCTCGCCCCGCTACGCCCGAGTGACCTTCGCCGTCGTGCTCCCGATGGGCGCCGACTCGGGGGTCGTGGGGATGAAGATCGCGCTGCTCAAGGATCGAGCGGTCAGCATCATCTCGGCGTACACGTCCGACATGCTCCTCGGCGACGGTGGCCTGGATCGCCTCCGGAACGAGCTGTCCGCGGCCGCTGCCGAGATCTGGGACGAGACGGAGGTGATGGAGGTCGTCCTGACCGAGGTCCTCGTCCAGTGACCTGAACGCGAAGTCGACGGGTCCTTCACCTCGAGACGTCCCTGCCGACGGTTGATGGCGTGACACCTTCGACCGGAGGCACTCCGTGACCGCAGCACCGACGACCGACACGCCGCTCCGACCGGACCGGGTCACCGTCGCGCCGTTCGACTTCCGGGCCACCGGCGCGATCGCCAAGGAGCTGGTCCGGCGTCTCGAGCTGCTGCACGAGGTCTTCTCCAGGGCCCTCGGCAACGAGCTGTCCAACGCGCTGCGCTCGCTGGTCCGGATCGAACTGATGTCGGTCGACCAGGTGAGCTACGACGAGTACGTGCGGTCGGCGCCGAACCCGACGGTGCTCTGCTCGATGGCCACCCCGCCGCTTGCGGGCACCGTCCTCGTCGAGATGAGCACGCAGATGGCGCTCAACCTCGTCGATCGCCTCCTCGGCGGCAACGGGGCCTCCACGGTCGTCCGCCGGCCCACCGCGCTGGAGACCTCCATCATCGAGGACCTGCTGCAGATGTTCGTCGAGCCCGTCCGTCAGACCCTCGAACCGCTCATCGAGGTCGAACCGGCCCTCGGCGGGATCGAGTACAACCCACACTTCCTGCAGGCCGCCAACCCGTCGGACACCATGACGATCCTGTCGTTCTCGCTGTCGATCGTCCAGGGTGTCCGCGCCGAGGGCCTGCTCACCGTCGCCTACCCGCCGCCGGTCGTCGATGCGATCACCGAGCGCGCGGACGCCGCCGTCGCCGATGACCGCCTTCCGGCGTTGGAGGCGGGCATCCCCGATTCCCCCGTCGCCGAGCGTCTCGTCGACGCTCCGGTGACCCTCCGAGTCGAGTTGCGACCGACCGCGGTCGCGGCCGCCCAGATCGTCGAGCTACGGCCCGGCGACGTTCTCACCCTCGACCACCGGGTCGACGAGGAGGTCGTCGGGCGGGTCGCCGAGATGGAGATCCTTCGCGGTCGGATCGGCCGCAACGGCAAGAACCTGGCCCTACAGCTGACCCAGTGGAGCGCACGATGACCACCGACATGATCACTCCCGACGTCGAAGCGACCCTCGCCGCCGTCGCATCCGATGCCGTCCAGGCGTGGGCCACCGCCGCCGGTCTCGACATCGAAGCCGCCACGCCGGTCGTCGGCGGCGACGCCGACGTCGACCCGGACGCCGCGGTCGCCGTCGCCGCCCAACTGTCGGGAACGGTCCAGGGCGCGCTGGTGGTCGTCGTGCCCGCCGACGCGGTGCCCGATGCCGAAGCGGCGCTCGAAGGGATCGTTGCCGCGGCCGCCGATGCCCTCGGGCGAGCCGCGGGGGGACCGGTCGGGGTCGAAGGTTCAGGCATCGTCGCTGCCGCCGAGGTCCTCACCGCCGGTGGGCAGCACGTCGCCATCGAGATCGCCGGTGCGCAGGGCTCGTACCTGATGCACTGGCTGCTGGAGCCCACGCTCGTGGCCCGGATCGGGGACGGTCCGGTCGCGTCCCCCGGGTCACCGAGCGTGGCTCCGGCGTCGTACCCGGACCTCACGTCCCAGCCGCCGGCATCCGCCTCCTTGCGGGAGCTGAGCGTCCTGGCAGACGTCCAGATGGAGGTCAGCGTCGAACTGGGCCGTACGCAGCTGCGGGTCCGGGACCTCCTCGCCCTCGTCGAAGGCAGCATCATCGACCTGGACCGGACCGCCGACGCCGAGGTCTCGGTGTTCGTCAACGGCACCCTGATCGCCAAGGGCGACGTCGTGGTCGTCGACGAGGAGCTCGGCGTTCGGATCACCGAGGTCGTCGCTCGGCCATGAACGTCGGCGAGGTCATCGGCCGGACGATCCCGGCGCTCCTGCTGGTGCTGGCGGTCCCGCTCGGCGCGTACTGGTGGGCTCGCCGGAGCGGCAGCACCGGAGCCGGAGCGGACCTCCGCATCGGGGCCAAGGCAGCGTTCGGGAAGAACCTCTGGGTGGCGGTGGTCGAGGTCGACGGTCGACGGTTCCTCGTCGGTGTCGGCGACGGAGGGATCAACGTCATCGCGGAGTTGGATCGGATCCCCGCTCCCGACGCGGGACACGGCACGGACGCAGATGAAGGAACGGAACGGCCAGGGATGGGCCTCGTCCGCCGGTTGCAGCACATGACGGTGCGCAAGCCGACGGGGACCTCCTGGAGGCCGCGTGTTCCGGCCTCGTAGGTTCGCCGCGTTCCTCCTGATCGTCGCCGCCTTCATCGGGATGCCCAGTGGTGCCGCCTCCGCGCAGGTGCCCGACCAGCCTCCCGCCGCTGGCGTCGTCGGCGTCCCCGAGAACCAGCCGGTGCTGGCCGTCCCCGACGTCCCCACGCCCGCGGCGGTTCCCGACGTCGGCATCACCATCGATTCGGAGGACGGGGGCATCTCGAAGGCGGTCCTCATCGTCATCATGCTCGCGCTCGCTTCGGTGGTGCCGCTGCTGTTGCTCCTGACGACGTCGTTCACGAGGTTCGTCGTCGTCCTCGGCTTGACACGCAACGCCGTCGGGATCCAGAACATCCCGCCCACCCAGGTGCTCATCGGATTGGCCTTCTTCCTGACCCTGTTCGTCATGGGACCGATGCTGTCCACCATCAAGGCCGACGCGGTGGATCCGCTCCTCGCCGGCGAGATCGACCAGTCCACGGCCATCGAGATCGCCTCCGAGCCGCTCCGCAGCTTCATGCTCGACCAGACCCGTGAAGAGGACCTCGCCCTGTTCATCGGTCTCGCCGGCAAGGAGAAGCCCGAGACACCCGAGGACGTGTCGCTGACGACGCTGATCCCCGCCTTCGTCGTCTCGGAGCTGACGACGGCGTTCATGATCGGTTTCCTCATCTACGTGCCGTTCCTCATCATCGATCTGATCGTCTCGGCGGTCCTGATGGCCCTGGGCATGGTGATGTTGCCGCCGGTGTTCATCTCCCTGCCGCTGAAGCTGCTCCTGTTCGTCCTCGTCAACGGCTGGGCGCTGATCATCGGCTCGGTCGTCCAATCGGTCGGAGCGGTGTCGTGACCGACGCCCAGGTCCTCCAGATCGCCCAGGACGCGTTCGTCATCGCCGGCAAGATCGCCGGACCCGTGCTCATGGCGGCCCTCATCGTGGGGGTGGTCATCTCCGTCATCCAGACGATCACCCAGATCCAGGAGATGACCCTGACCTTCGTCCCGAAGCTGCTCGCCGCCGGGCTGGTCGTGTTGCTCGGGGGCAACTGGATGATCGGCGAGATGACGAGCTGGGTCCGCGCCCTGTGGGGCTTGATCCCGGGGATCGGATGAACATCGACGTCGAGGCCGCGTTCGTCTTCGGTTCCCTCCTCGCGATGGCCCGGATGATCGGGTTCGTCATCGCCTCGCCGATCTACTCGAAGGCCATCCCGATGCCGGGCAGGATCGCGTTCGTCACGGTGCTCGGGTTCTTCTTCGCCGGCGAGGGAGCGAACCCCCACACGATGGGCACGCTCATCGCATGGCTCCTCGCCAACCTCGCGGTGGGCATCGTGCTCGGGTTCGTCACCGGGCTGATCTTCCATCTGTTCACCATGGCTGGAGCCATGATCGACTTCTCGTCCGGACTCTCGATCGCCCAGGTGTTCGACCCGCTGTCCGCCAGTCGGTCGGCACCCTTCGGGCGTTCCTTCACCATCATCGCCTTGACGATCTTCTTCGCCATCGGCGGGCACCGACTCGTCGTCGAAGGCATGGCCGCCTCCTTCCAGACCATCGGCCTCACCGGATCGCTCGATCTGTCGCCGGACCTGGCGGCCGCCGCCATCGAGCTGCTCTCCCGGTCGTTCGTCGCCGCGCTGGAACTCGCCATGCCCGTCGTCACCGCGTTGTTCGTCACCGAGCTCGTGTTGGGCATCGCCTCGCGATTCGCTCCCCAGTCGAACGTCTTCATGGTCGGACTCCCGCTCAAGCTGATCATCGCCCTGTCCAGTGTCGGCGTCATCGTCCTGCTGATGCCGGACTCGCTCGACGGGGCGATGCGGGTCATGCGCGACGCCTTCGCTCAGGTCGTCAACGGCATGGCGGCGGGATGACGCCGTCCCTAAACCCCGCGCCGTCGATGCCGACTGGACCGATGCCCACGGAACGGGCACCGAACGCCATGGAACGGCTGCGAACGCCGACGCGGAGCGACCATGAGCGACCGGTCCCAGGACCGCACCGAGAAGCCGACTCCCCGCAAACGCCGGGAAGCGCGCCGTGAGGGTCGTGTCGCCCGCAGCCAGGAGGTCGGCGTCGCCCTCTCCCTCCTCGTGCTCGTCGCCTCGGTCCGGTTCCTGTTCCCGCTGGTGGCTCCTCGCCTCCTCGTGGCGGCCCGGGACCTCCTCATCCTCAGCGGCACCGGCCGCGTCACCCAGGGGGTCCAGAACGCCATGACCGAGATGGTGATCGTCGGCCTCCTGCCGGTCCTCGGGCTCGCCACGGCCTTCGGGATCGTCGGCGGCGTGAGCCAGGTCGGGTTCTCCTTGGCGCCCAAGGCGATGAAACCGAAGCTGTCGAACCTGTCGCCGAAGAAGGGTCTCCAACAGTTCAAGCCGTCCGTGTTCGGCTGGAACCTCCTCAAGACCCTCCTCAAGCTCGGGCTGCTGGCGCTGGTGGTCTGGGCGCCGCTGCATGCGGCCCTGTCCGGGCCGTTGGTGCCCTACGGGTTGGGGAGCGCCGTCGGCAACACCACGGCGATCGCCTGGAAGATCGTCGTGGGAGCCACGGTGCTGGCGGTCGCGATCGCCGGCGCCGACTACGGGGTCACCTGGTGGCGCACCGAGAAGGAACTGAAGATGACCAAGCAGGAACTCAAGGAGGAGCACAAGACCTCCGAAGGGGACCCGTTGGTGAAACAGCACAGGAGGCGGCGTGCAGCCGAGCTGTCGAGGAACCGCATGATCTTCAACGTGGCATCCGCCGACGTCGTCGTCACGAACCCGACGCATCTGGCCGTGGCGCTCCGCTACGGACCGGGAGATCCCGCCCCGAAGGTCGTCGCCAAAGGTGCGGACTCGGTCGCCGCCCGGATCCGGCGAGAGGCCTACCGTCATGGCGTCGTCGTGGTCGAGAACAAGCCGGTCGCCCGGGCTCTGTTCCGGACCGTCAAGCTCGACCACTTCGTTCCGGCCGCCCTGTTCGAGGCCGTGGCGACGGTCCTCGCCGTCGCCTACCGACGTCGGGGGAAGCGGGTCGCATGAAGGTGCGCTCTTCCACGATCGTTCCGCTGACGTTGGTCGCCATCGTCCTGTTGATGGTCGTGCCGGTGTCACCGAGGGTCCTCGACGTGTTGTTGGCGGCGAACATCACCCTGGCGATCCTGATCATGGTCGGGACCATCTTCCTCAAGGACAGTCTCGACTTCGCCATCTTCCCGTCGTTGCTGCTGATCACCACCATGGCGCGGCTCGCCCTCAACGTCTCGTCCACCCGCCTCATCCTGCTCGACGGCGACGCCGGCAAGGTCATCGAGACCTTCGGCAGCTACGTCGTCGGCGGCTCCATCGTGGTGGGTCTGGTCGTCTTCTTGATCCTCATCGTCATCCAGTTCGTCGTCATCACCAACGGCTCGACGCGGGTCGCCGAGGTCGGGGCTCGGTTCACGCTGGACGCCATGCCCGGCAAGCAGATGGCGATCGACGCGGACCTCGCGTCGGGCCTCATCGATGAGACCCAGGCCCGCGAGGCTCGCAAGCGCATCGCGGCGGAAGCCGACTTCTACGGAGCGATGGACGGCGCATCGAAGTTCGTCAAAGGCGACGCCATCGCGTCGCTCATCATCGTGGCGATCAACCTCATCGGCGGTCTCGCCATCGGGATGGCGTCCCTCGGTCTGTCCTTCGGCGACGCGGTCAACCAGTACGTCCTCCTGTCGGTCGGCGACGGTCTGGTCTCGCAGATCCCGGCCCTCCTCATCTCGATCAGCACCGGTCTGCTGGTCACTCGGGTCGGAACCGAGACCGACATGGGTGAGCAGATCGGCATCCAGCTCTTCGGCAGCCGGCGGGCGCTGCTCTACGCAGCAGTGGCGGTCGCCGGGCTCGCCATGCTGCCGGGCTTCCCGAAGCTCCCGTTCTTCGCCGTGGCCGGCGTGCTGTATCTCGTCGCCGCACGACGTTCCGAGGACGATCGCGACGCCCCTGCCGAGGCTGACGACGAGACCCCGCGCGTGTCCCTCGACCCCGAGGAGCCGGAGGCGATCATCGGCGAGATGCGGATCGAGCCTCTCGAGTTGCGGCTGTCCTACGACATCTTGGATCTGATCGATACGGCCAAGGGCGGAGATCTCCTCGAACGGGTACGGGCGCTTCGTCATCAGATCGCTCTGGAGCTCGGCATCGTGATGCCCCTCGTCCGCACCCGCGACGATGCGTCGTTGCCGCCGTCGACGTACTCGATCGTCTTGCGCGGCACGGAGGTCGGTCGCGGACTCGCCCCCCGCGATCAGATCCTGGCCTTGCCGATCGACGCCGGTTCCGAGCTGCGCGGGCTGGGCGGCATCGAGACCGTGGAGCCGGTCTTCGGCCTTCCGGCGTTCTGGGTGCCCGAGTCGGCGCGGGCCACTGCCGCGGCCACCGGGGCCACGGTCGTCGATCGCGCCTCGGTGCTGGTGACGCACCTCGCCGAGGTGGTTCGGACCAACGCTCCCTCGCTGCTGTCCCGCCAGGACGTGCAACGGCTCGTCGAGGGTCTCCGGTTCGAAGAGCCGGTTCTCGCCAACGAGGTGGGGACCGAGTTCCTGCCGTTGAGCTTGCTCCACGAGGTCCTTCGCGGCCTGCTCGCCGACCGGGTCTCGATCCGGGATCTGAGCCCCATCGTGGAGGCGGTCGCCGCCAAGGCCCACGAGACGAGGAACGTCGACCAGCTCGTCGCCGCGGCCCGGGTCGCGGTCGGTCGGGCGATCGTGACCGGCATCGCTCGGGAAGGCAAGCTGGGAGTGATCACGCTGGACCCCGGCCTCGAGGCCGGGTTGCACGAGTCGATCCGCGACGCGGACGGGACCTCGCTGCTCGCCATCGACGCCAATCGGCTCGTCGGTCTGCAACGAGAGATCGAACGTTGCGCCACCGACGCCGCCCGGCAGGACGTGCCTGCCGCCATCGTGTGCGGCTCGGCGCTGCGGGGACCACTGCAGCGTACGGTCACCTCCATGAGCATCGACCTCACCGTTCTCGCCTACCCGGAGCTTCCCCCAGATATCGAACTCATCGCCGTCGGAGTGATCGGAGTGAATGATGCACATCCAGCAGTCGTCTGAGGACATCGTCGTCGAGGCCGCAGATCTCGAGGCCGCCCTGGCCGAGGTCGCAGAGCGGCTCGGACCGGAGGCCGAGATCGTCGATGCCCAGAAGGTCCACAAGGGAGGCCTCGGAGGCTTCTTCGCCAAGGAGCTCGTGCAGGTCACCGCCCGGGTGCCGGGTACCGCGGTGGGCGTCGCCGGCACCATCGACGCCCTCGTCGACGTTGCCGACGGTGGCGACATCGGGTTCGAAGCGCTGCTGCAGGAACGGATGACCGGCCGGTCGCTCGAGCCCTCCGTCGACGCCGACGGATCGACAGGTCCCGACCCGCGTCCGGTCGGCCCGATGGCGCAGGCCGCGGCCACCGCGACCGGAGCCACCGATACGGTCGCCCCGTCCGTGCCCGTCATGATGGTCAGTGCCTCGATCGATGCCGACACCGAGCCCGACGCGCCCGCGGCATGGCTCGCGACCGAAGCCCGCGGCACCGAGACCGCCCATGCCACGTCTGCCGTCTGGGGCGCCCCCGATTCCGAGTCGTCGAGCCGGCCCGTCGACGAGGGCGAGGTTCCCGAGGGCATGGGGCGGGTGGACTGGAGCGCCACAGCCCTGGCGCGCATCGGGCTCCCGACCGAGATCGTCGAAGCCACCAGGGGCCTCGACCCACGCGACGACCTGGCGTGGGTCGGCGCGATCGCTCGAGCGGTGGCTCCGCTGTGCCGCGCGCTGCCGGACGTCCCGATGCTGATCGTCGGGGCCCACGCCGACCGTCTCGCCGAGCCGCTCGACGTTCCCCTGGTCAATCCACCGGGTATGCCCCCGTATTCGGGATCGGTCTGTGCCGTCGTGTCCAACGACCAGCGGGACCTCGACTGGCTCCGGTTCGTTCGGGGTGATCGGAAGCTGCATCTGATGGTGGGCGAGGACCCGTGGCGTGAGCTCCTCGTCGACGATCCGCTGGTCGTCTCATGGTCGGGCGACCGCGGGGTCGTCGATGCCATCTACCTCGCCAGCACCCTCGGTGGCTCCCTCGGATACGGGACGGTCGACGGGTTCGCCTCGGGGATGGTCAGGGCCCGTCCCGTCGACGTGGCGCTGGCGATCCGGCGCCTCGTCGGGAGGCGATGAACGTGGGGATGCGTCAGATCTCGGCCATCTTGGGGTTGTTCGCGCTCGCCCCGATCGGGATGATGCTGCTCAGGGGGCAACTGTCGCTTCCCGAGGCGGCGACCCGAGCCGGCATCGTGCTGGTGGCCGTCATGGTGGTCACCTGGCTGGGGCGTCTGGGTGTCGCCATCCTCGCTCGTTCGATGGAGACGGCCGTTCCCCGGCGTCGGGCATCGGACGTCGTCGTCGAGGACTGACCGGCCTCACCGATCCTCGAGGACCGCGACGACGGTGGGATCGAAGCGTGATCCTGCCCCCTCCTTGATCTTGACCAGGGCGTCGACGGTCGTCTCCGGAGGCGAGGACCACCGGTCGAGGGCGTCGGCGACGGCGAGGATGCGGGCTTCGAAGGGGATGTCGGTCCCTTCGGTGCCATCGGGGAAGCCGCTCCCGTCCCAGTGCTCGTGATGGCCCGCGATGGCGTCGGCCACGACGGTGCCTGCCGGGATCCGGACGATGTCGGCTCCCAGGCGCGGATGGGACCGATAGGCCTGCGATCCGTCGCCTTCGGGGAACCGCTCGTCGGCGGGAACGTGGATCTTGCCGAGGTCGTGGAGCCGAGCGGCGAGACGGACCGCCGCCAGGCGTCGCCCTTCCAGCCCGAGCCGCTGGCCGAGATCGGCGACGATCCGCTCGACCCGGAGCCCGTGACCGGGTCCCGACGGGTCGTCCTGTTCGACGACCTCGACGGCCTGCAGCAAGGCTTCGAGCTCGGTGGTGGCAGAGAAGACCCGGGTCAGGCTGTCGGCCCCGACGATGCGCTCGCCCAGGCTCCCATCGACGCACGCGGCGAGTCCGCGCTCGGCGAGCTCCCGGACCGTGGCCACGTCCGATCCGGTCTCCGGCCCGGCATGACCCATCGCCAGCACCAGTGGTGCGGACCGGTCGGGAGCGAAGGTCGACGCGATCGACGACATCTCGCGCCCCAACGACGCGAACTCGTCGGCGGCGAGGATCTCGGCGAGGACGGCGAACTCGTCGTCGCCGACCGAGAAGATGTCGGCGCCTCGGATCCGGCAGGCCTGCTGCATCTGGGATCCGAGCCGCCGCTTGAGCAGCTTGGTGGCCTCGCGTCCGAGGCGACCCGTCGGCGAGCCGAGGACCTTCACGGCACCGTAGCGGGGGACGGTTCCGGCCTGACTCAGCGCGGCGAGTCGTTCGGCGAGCGCGGCCGGCCCGGGGAGGTTCGATGCCGGATCCCGGTCGAATACCGCCGGCGCCGAGTCTCCGTTCCCGAGACGTTCGAGGCGTTGGGCGTAGGTCTCGAGCACGTCCTCTTCGGGCGGACCCTCGTCCACATGGAGCCGGATCGCCTCTTCGTTCCCTTCGGCCACGATGGCGGTGCCGCCACACGCCATCAGCGCCGCCGCCGTCGCCTCGCCGGCGGGGTGGGTCAGGATGATGACCGGGAGGTCCGTCGTCTCCATGGCACAGACCTGCGAGACGGCCTCCGGTGGTGCGTAGCGGGTGGACACGACGATGGCCGCGGCGGTCCCCTTCGCCTCGTCGTCGTCGCCCAGCTCGTAGCCGTACGCCGCCAGGCGGGACCGAAGGGGGTCGGGCGCCCAGGGCGAGTAGAGGCCCAGGGTGGGGACGTCGGCGGCCGTTTCGGTCTCGGAAGACGCCGGCGCGGACCCGCTTTCCTCCGGCGCGGTGGCCTCGGGCGGGGTCTCGAGCTCGGTTGCGGATCCTGCCACGGCGCACCTCCTTGTTGCCGAACCCGTTGCATCCGTGCAACCCGGCGGATCTGCCGACCCTGTCGGCGGGAGCATGGTGCGGTGAAGGCCTCGGTCTTCGTAAACATCGGGCCGTTCCGGCCGACAGGGACGGCGATATGAGCCATCCCATCGCACCTGGGTCGAACGCGGAGGACGTCTTCCGTCGGTCGTGGCGCGACGTCATCGAGAGGGGCAGGCGATGACCCTCGGAGACGCGGTGTCCGGCCTGATCGGGCCGCATCAGATGCCGACGCCGTCACCAGCGACCGTCGGGAGTGCCGAAGAACGGATGCGGGCGCTGCTCGCGCTCCTCGACGAGGAGCGGAGCATGCTCGAGAGGCTCGTGCACAAGCTGGCCGCGGCGACGGTCCTGGCCGAAGCCGCCGAGGACGTCTACCTCCTTCGGGCCGCCGACGAGGTCGTGGCGGTGGAGGAAGATCTCGGTGCCATGGAGCTGGCGAGAGCGATGATGGTCGCCGACATCTGTGATCTGCTCGGTTTCGCCAACGAGCTCACCCTCACCCAGCTCACCCAGATCGCACCGGAGGGTCTCCGGGAACCCCTCGAGCGCCGCCGCACCGAACTCCTCTCCCAGGTCGACGATGTCAACCGGCTCAGGGAACGAGGGCGTGGCGCCGTCCGCGAGCGACTGGAGCGGATCGAACGGGGACTGTCGGGCCTCGAAGCCACCCTCGACGATGGGCGCTACGAACCCCCCTCGGGCCCGTCGTCGCGACGCTTCACCTGATCGGGACGGGTCTCCGCGAATCGGCGCTTGGCCTCGGCGGCGTGCTCGACGGCGGCCAGGTTCTCCCGTTTGACCTGTTCGTACACCTCGGCCCGGTGGACCTGCACGCTGCGGGGCGCGTCGATCCCGATCCGTACCTGACCGCCGCGGACCTCGACGATCGTGATGACGATGTCGTTGTGGATGACGATCGATTCTCCGGGACGGCGGGTGAGGACGAGCATCAGGCGGCCGTCAGCTCGAATCGGGCCCTGGCGGGGTAGCCGCTGTCGGACAGCACGAGCTGCCGGCCGACGCGCTCGGCGGCGTTGACGACGAACGGGCCGAGGAGGTTGAGGTAGAGCGCTCCTTCGTCTTCGGAGTCGAAGGTCACCGAGCAGAACACCGTGGCATCTTCGGGTCGCTCGATGGAGAGATCCGCCTCGTCCTCGGAAGAGAGCTCGAGGGCGTAGTCGGGGACGAACAGCCACGGCACGGTGACGAGCATGGCGATCTCGGGATCGTCGACCGAGCGCAGCTCGTAGAACGCCGAATCGGGCGCGAGTTCCACGAGCACGAACCGTTCCAGGTCGGGGAATCCGGGGATCCCGCCGGGGAAGCGGATGATCTTGTCTTCCATGGTCACCGATCTGCAGTGGGTGGGGTCTGGGTGCAGGGTAGCGCCGGTCGTCATCGAAGGAAGTCGACCAGGGACGCCTGAGCCGATCGGGCGAACACCGCCAAGGTGGTCTGATAGGCGCTCTCCCTGAGCTTGAGGTCCATGACCGCCTCGGAGATGTCGACGTCCTCGATCTGGGTGAGCTGACTGCGCAGCGTGTTGATCTCGTCCAGGAACCGATCCTGGGCGGCGTCGATGCGTCGCCCCGCCGATCCGAGGCGTGCCAGGGCGCCGAGGTTGCGCTCGAGGGCCGCATCGATGTCGGCGATGGCGGCTCCCATCGCTGCCTGGTCGCCGGCGAGCGCGGCCGTCTCGAAGTCGTCGAGCACGGTGAAGATGTCGTTCCCTGCGTTGAAGCCGAAGACGTCGTCGGCGGTGACGTTCACCTGGACGGTCTCGTCGTCGTCGATGCGGCGCATCACCGCGCCCGTGTCGCCGGTGAAGGTCCACGTCCCGGCGACGTTGGTGACGGGAGCACCCGCTCCGAAGCCGCCGAAGATGCGTCGCCCCTGATGTTGGGCGTTGGCGATCTCGACGAGCTGGTCGCGGATCTCGGCCACCTCGATCGCGATGGCCTGCTGTTCGGTGGCCGATGCGAACGATGCCCCGGTGACGGCAAGTTCCTTGGCCCGCTGCAGTCGTTCGGACACCGTCTGCAGCTTCGCGTCGGCCACGTTGACCCACATCTCTCCGTCCGCCGCGTTCGTGGCGGCTTGCTCCTTGACACGGAGCGCCGAACGAAGCTCCATCGCCTGGCTCATGCCGATCGGGTCGGCCGACGGCCGGTCGAACGCCTTGCCGGTGGCGAGACGCCGCTGCGCGTCGGCCATGGCCGACTGGCCGGCCCCCATCCGTCGGATCGCTTCGTTGAACTGCCAGCGGTGGGTGATCCTCATGCGTTACCTCCCCACGAGCCCGGTCCGGTTGACGAGGGTGTCGAGGAGCTGGTCGACGGCCGTCATGACCCGTGCCGCCGCTTCGTAGGAACGCTGGTACCTGATGAGGTCCGCCATCTCCTCGTCGAGGGACACGCCTTGGCGGGATTCACGGATGTTCTGGGCGGTACGGAGCAGGTTCTGGGACGATTCGGCGTTGCTGGCCGCCAACCGAGCCCGACTTCCCACGTCGGTGACGACCTGGCGGAAGGCTCCGTCGATGGTCGTCGTCCCCGAGAGGGCGACCGCCGCGTCGCGCAGGGCGGCGATGGCCTCGGCGTTGGTGCCGTCGAAGGCCGGGACCGGCGGTCCCGGGTCGCTCGCCGCCGCGATCTGGGAAGGATCGGTGACGGCCACGGCGATGGTGGACGCCGCCGCTCCCGGCGTGTAGGTCAAGAGGGGACCCCCGGGCGTCCCCGACGGGGTGACCCCGGCGGCGTGGGCGGCGTTGATGGCGTCGGCCAGGTCGGCGGCGAAGGTGTCGAGGCCGGACATGAGCGCCGGTGCATCGGCCGTGAGGAACTCTGCGTAGCCGGCCAGCGCTCCGCCTGGGCGCAGCGGGTTGCCCGAGTCGTCGGTGAACGCGTAGGACCCGTCGACGGCGATCTGGTGGACGGTGTTGCCGTCGACCAATGCCAGCCCGTTCAGCGAGACCCGAACGGTCCCGTCGCCGTTGTCGGTGACCGCCACCCCGGCGAGCTCGGTGAGACGGTCGAGGATCCGGTCTCGGGAGTCGAGGAGGTCGTTGGGGGTGCCCGCGGTGCCGGTGTCGAGGATCTGGACGTTGAGCGGCCCGAGGTCCCGCAGGAGCGTGTTGACCTCGCCGACGGTGTCACCCAGCTCGACGCCCGCCCGGTCGACCTGGGCGCTCCATGACCCGGCCAGGTCCCTGATCCGAGCGGTCAATGCGTTCATCGCTGCGATCGTGTCGAGGCGGGCCGCGGTGTCGGGCGGGTCGAGGGCGAGCTGCTCGAACGACGCCCACAGGTTCCCGAGGGCGCCGGTGATCCCGCCCTCGGGTTCCATGGTCATCTCGTCCATCGTCCCCAGCAGTCCCGACATCGCCGAGAACCTCCCCGCGACCTCCGAGTTGGCCCACACCCGCCGATCGGCGAACCGGTCGCGGGCCCGGGAGACGTCGATCACGTCCACCCCGGTCCCGATCGGCCCGATCGGGCTCTGGTAGGTCGATCGGGTCGCCAGCTCGACGCGCTGGCGGGTGTAGCCGGCGGTTCCTGCGTTGGCGACGTTGTTGGAGGCGGTGTCGGTCCCCGCCTGAGCGGCTTGGAGAGCGGAGAAGGCCGTGTACAGGCTGATCATGGACATCACAGCACCTCGTCGATCCGTGCCGGGTTCGCCTGCCGTTCCGACCGGTGGCGACCAGAGGCGTCGTAGAGGCCGGGATCGGCGTCCCCGTCGGCGAGGATGCCGAAGCTTCCGCTGATCCCCGACAGGCCGAGGGTGGCCAGGCGGCGGTTCTCCTTGGTGACCGACTCGATCTCTCCGGTGAGGGCGAGGAAGCGGTTGCGGTGATCCTCGAACACCTCCCGCAGCTCCTCGGGTGCGTTGACGGCGAGGTACGCCAGGGTCACCGACCCGGCGGGAACTCCCCACTCGGCGGCCAGGCCCGCCACGATCCCGGCCCGGTCGGCTTCGGTCTTGCGGATCTCGGCGATGATCCGATCGACCTCCCCGATCGCCGGTGCGATGAACCGCTGGTCGTCGGCGTTGAGCATGAGGTTGGCGGTCACCAGCTTGAACAGGAGGTACTCCATGAGACGGCGCTCGTACCACAGGATGTCTGCGAGGCGCGTCAACTGCTGAAGGCGGAGCTGTGGATCCATCGTGCTTCCGGTCGGCTGTGGCGGCCGTCGCTTAAGGAGGGCGGGGAGCCCGGGCGACGTTGCTCCTTAAGTTCCGCGGTGAGCTGCCGAGGTAGGGAGGAGGTAGATCGATCGAACGTGCCGTCCGCGAACGGCCGAGTTGGGGAGTCGACATGAACGGTGGAACGAACGGACCCGCGGGGAACCCGAGGAACGGATCGACCGCCTCGGCCGATGAGGCGATGGAACGGATCGCCGCCCTCGAGGAGATCATCGCCGGCCAGCGGGCCGAGCTCGGTCTGCTCCGTCTGCAGCTCGAGATGCTGTCGGCGACCGACGTGATCACCGGCCTGCCGAACCTGACCGGCATCATGCAGACCCTCGAGAAGCAGCTCGCTCGGAACCGCCGCACGGCCGAGCCGTTCGGGATCATGTTGATCGAGGCCGACGGCATCGAGACGACCGAGGACGCGGGCCAGGAAGCTCTCCACGACGCGTTGCGTCACTGCGGCGCGATGATCTCGGCGGCGTTGCGTCAGTCCGACACGGTCGGGCGGATCGACGAGCGGACCTTCGCTGCCGTGCTGCCGGACCTGAGCCGTGACGGTGCGGGCGTGGTGATGGGACGGATCGACGCCAACCTCCGGACGATGCCGCCCGGACCGATCGATGCGCCGACCCGCCTCACCCCGCGTCTGTCGGTGGTGCTGATCGACGATGCCTTCGCCGGTGACGCCACCGATCTGATGGAGGGCATCAACCGCCTCCGCGTCGAGGCGAAACCCGGAGAGCCCACGATCGTCGAGTCGTCGGACCTCGCCGCCTCCTGAGCGGCGGGAGGTTCCCCGGTCGCTCGACGGTCGATCGTTCCTGCCCCCGGGCCGCGCCGTCTCGGTGTCGTTGGCGGTGGACGTGTCCGGGCTCGCACGTTTCCGCTTAACCGACCGCCGCGACGGCCGACGGGACCGGGCGAGCGGAACGGAAGACCGGCCGCACGCTCGATACCAGCAGCGCTCCATGGATCGGAGCCGATCCTCTCTAGGGACGGAGACGACCATCACGAAGGAGTGATGCGCCGATGATGCGATCGATGTTCTCCGGGGTCTCCGGATTGCGGTCCAACCAGACGATGATGGATGTGGTCGGCCACAACATCGCCAACGTCAACACCGCCGGCTTCAAGTCCTCTCAGGTCACCTTCGAGGAAGCACTCGCCCAGACGCTCGGCGGCCCGTCGGGTGCCGGCGTCAACCGGGGCGGAACGAACCCCATCCAGATGGGTCTCGGCGTCAAGATCGCTTCCACCGACGCCGTCTTCACCCAAGGGGCGACGCAGGTCACGGGCCGGCCGACCGACCTGGCGATCCAGGGCGACGGGTTCTTCGTGCTCGAAGGCGGCGGCGAGCGGGTCTACACGCGGGCCGGTACGTTCCGGTTCGACGAGGTCGGCAACATCGTGGCCCCCGGCGGCATGATGGTCCTCGGCTGGACCGCCGACGGCGCCGGCAACATCGACAACCAGGTGGCGGTCGCGCCGATCACCCTGCCGCTCACCCAGGTCATCGAACCGAACCTCACCACCCTCGTCGAGGTGGGAGGCAACCTGTCGGCCGACACGGCCATCGGTGATGTCCATCGCACCTCGATCGACATCATCGACAGCCTCGGCGAGTCGAGGAACCTCCTGATCGAGTTCCAGAAGACCGCAGCCAACGACTGGAACGTGTCGGCGACGGTGGACGGGAACGCCGTGACGCTGTCGACGTCGTCGATCAGCTTCAACCCGGACGGGTCGCTCGCCGGACCGACGAGCTTCACGGTGTCGGGCTACACGCCTCCTGGGGCGAACCCACTGAACTTCACGGTGGAACTCGCCGGGAGCTCGCCCCTCCTCCAGTACGGGGGCGTGGCCAACGCCGAAGCCGTCAACCAGGACGGCAACCCGATCGGGTTCCTCAGGGACTTCTCGATCGGCTCCGACGGATCGATCAACGGGGTGTTCTCCAACGGAGAGGCCAAGCTCCTCGCCCAGATCGCCACCGCCACGTTCAACAACCCGTCGGGTCTCGTCCGCAACGGCGAGTCGCACTTCGCCGCCTCGGTGAACTCCGGTCAGGCGTTGATCGGTGTCCCCGGGGGCGGCGGCAAGGGCACCATCGCCGCCGGTGCCCTCGAGATGAGCAACGTCGATCTCGCCCAGGAGTTCACCAACCTGATCATCGCCCAGCGCGGGTTCCAGGCCAACTCCAGGATCATCACGGCAAGCGACGAGGTCCTCGCCGACCTGGTCAACATGAAGCGATGATCTCGATCTCGACCATTGATGGGAGGAGCGCATGATCACCGTCCACCGGCTGCGAGGAGAGGAGATCTTCCTCAACGCCGACCTGATCGAGTCGATCGAGCGAACGCCCGACACGGTCGTCACGCTCATCGACGGCCGCCGCATCGTGGTGGCCGACGACCCGGACGACATCGCTCGCCGGGTCGTGGCCTACCGCGGAGCGATCCTCGCGTCGGCCGAGGACATGCGATCCGGTGGTCGGCCCTCCCTGGTGATGGTCGAGGGAGGTGACGAATGAGCGAGCACGTCCTGATCATCGACGACGACGAGGACTTCGCCCGCCTCCTGTCGGTGTACCTGAGCCGGGCGGGCTTCCGCACCACGATCGCCCCCGACGGGATCCAAGGCCAGATGGCGGCCAACCGATCCCAACCCGATGTGATCATCCTCGACTACCAGATGCCGGCCGCGTCGGGGGTCACCGTCGCCGCTCGTCTCCGGCGCTCCACGCTCACCGGGGGGATCCCGGTGGTCATGCTGACCGGACACAAGACCCAGACCCTCACCAGCACGGCGATCGCGGCGGGTGTCGCCGCGGTGGTGTCGAAGAACGACCTCACCGAGGACCTCCTGCTGCGCACGCTGCGGACCGCGCTCGACGGGAGCATGGGAACCTCCGTCGACCTCGATGCCCTGTTCCCGATCGATGTCGCCTGAGCGCTCGCGACCGACGTCGCTGTTCCCCCTCGCGGCGGCGGCGTTCGCGGCGGTGGTGACGGTCGCGGCGATCCCCGGACCCATCCCCACCGTGGGGCGGGTCGCGGCCGTGGCGGTGTTCGTCGCCGTCTACGCCTGGTCGGCGTCGGTCGAGATCATCGTTCGGCAACGATCTGGTGGCGGGCGTCGCTGGTCGGTCCTCCCGCGGCCGGTCCTCGACAGTGTGGTCGACGCGCATCGAGCCACCCGGGACCACGAAGATGCCCTCCGCGCCGCCATCCAGCGGGAGCGCATCGCCGGATTGGAGCTCGAGATCCGGGCCGCGGCCGCGGCGGAGGCGCAGCGTCGGGTCGAGGAGCTCAACGCCGAGCTCGAAGCGTTCACGTTCTCCGCCTCGCACGACCTGGCCGTTCCCCTCACGACCATCCGGGCGTTCGTCGCGCTCCTCGAGGAATCGGACGGGCACCGCCTGGGCGAAGAGGGCCGTGAGTACCTCGGGCGAGTGGGGAACATCGCGGCCCGGATGGAGGAGTTGATCGGTGATCTGCTGGCGTTGTCGCGGATGCGGCGCGACGCCGATCCCGAACCGGCCCTCGTCGACGTCCGCGGTCTCGTCGATGAGGTCGCCGTCGAGGTCGAACGGGCCCTCGGCAGGCCTCTCGACGTCCGGGTGGTGGGGGACGTCGCTCAACTGCTGGTTCCGCCGTCGCTCCTGCGAGCCATCCTGCAGAACCTGATCCACAACGGCGCCAAGTACAACGACCACGAACGTCCCTCGGTCACGGTGCTGGTGGATGCCGGCGATCGCTTCGCGTCGCTGGTGGTCATGGACGACGGCATCGGGGTGGCCGACGACGACCGGGAACGGATCTTCGAGCTGTTCGTCAGAGGCACCGATCACCTCGGCCTGCCCGGAACCGGCGCCGGCTTGGCGATCGCTCGGCGTGCTGCTCGATCCCTCGGCGGCGACCTGTGGCTGGAGACGACCGGAGCGGAGGGAACCACGTTCTGCGTCACGATCCCCCGGCCGGCGGTGCCCGAGCACGGAGCCGATCGGTCGGCCTCGGTCGGCTGATCCCGGCACCCGGCGAACGCACGGCGGCGAGTCCTCAAGGCGGTCGGGGAGCTGCCGACGGGTACGTCGCTATGGATCAGCGACACAAGACCATCGCCCGCGGCGTCGTGATCGGGTTCCTGATCGGATCGATCTTCCCGCTCGTCGCGCTCATCGTCGGAACCGCCACCACCGGGTCGGCCTCCATCCTCGACCTCCGCCGCGCCCAGCCGGTCACATGGATCGTCGACTTCTTCCCGTTCGCCCTCGCCGCCCTCGGCGGGCTCTTGGCGAGCGCGTCGTTCCGCTTCCGGGCCCTCGAGGAGCACACCGAGGAGATCGCCCAGAGGGTCATCGAGGAGTGGACGACCCAGATCCACGACACGAACAAGGAGATCGCCCGTTCGGCCCAGTCCCAGGCGAAGTTCTTCGCGGCCTTGTCCCACGACATGCGGACCCCGCTGTCGGCCATCATCGGCTTCTCGACGCTCATCGAGGAGGAGCAGCAGGATCCCGAGCTGGTCAGGGCCATGGCCGGCGACATCCGGTCGTCGGCGACCCAGGTCCTCACGATGGTGAACGACCTCCTCGACGCGGCTCGGATGGATTCCGGGAAGATCGACATCGAGGTCGTGGACGTCGACACCGAGCAGATGATCAAGGACATCGCCCGGCACATGGGTCCCCTCGCCGACGAGAAGCACCTGGAGATGTCGCTCGACCTGGAACCTGGCGTCGAGTGTCGGGCCGATCCCCAGCGTCTCCGTCAGATCCTGATCAACCTGCTGTCGAACGCCGTGAAGTACACCGAAGAGGGCGGCATCTGGATCCGGACCCGCTCGGTCGCTCGGAAGGTCTTCGTAGAGGTCCAGGACACCGGCGCGGGGATCGCGCCCGAGGACGTGCCTGCGGTGTTCACCCCCTTCGAGCAGACCACCGTCGCCCAGCAGCGGGTCGACTCCACCGGACTCGGGCTGCCCATCTCGTTGGGCCTGGCCCAGGCGATGGGTGGCACCATCGAGTTCCACTCCGAAGGTCCGGGGAAGGGGAGCACGTTCACGCTCGTCCTGCCGGCGGCGACGGGGGAGGAAGCCGAGCCCCGGGTGGCCACCCTCCCCACCCTGGTGTCCTCGGCGGCGTGACGGCCGCCTCAAGTGCGTCGGCGCGATGCCGATGAACCCTGAGAGCCGCAAGGCGCAGACGTGAGAGGGGATTCGGGTGTCCTGGAGCACTGATCCAGAGCTCCATCGCATGTTCGTCGACGAGGTCGCGCAACGATCGCGAATGCTCGTCGAAGGGGCCGACGCGATCGAGATGGGAGCCGCCGACGACGAGTTGGCAGGCTCGATGTTGCGCGAGGGCCACACGATCAAGGGCACGGGCCGGGTCATGGGGTACGAGGCGGTCTCGCTGGCCGGACTGATGCTGGAGGACGTCTGGAGGTGGATCCACCAGGGCGCCATCGAGCCGTCCCCGACCCTCGCCGAGGCCCTCCGGAACCTCGCCGAGGTGCTTCCGGACGCCGTCGACGACCCCGACCTGCTGGTGGCTCCGATGCTGGCGGTCCACACGGCCTTCGACGGTGTCGACCTGCCCGACGCGCTTCCCTTGCCCCTCCGGGACGACGCGGCAGCGTCGAACGGGGACATCGACGTCGACGACGGCGATGGGGCGATCGTGATCCCCTTCGAGCCGCGCGCGGCCGGTGTCGTCGAGGGATCGCCCGTCGGCGAGGAGACCGACGAAGCTCCCGCCGTCGCGCTCGAGGACGTCGCCGTTGCTGCGCCGGAGCCCGACGCCGTCGACGCGGAGGCGGTGGCCGCGCTCGAGTCGCTGGGGGGCCTCGCCGAGACCCGCCGGGAACCCGACGAGCCCGCCTTCGAGGCGGGTGACGACGCCGCGTCGGAGAGCGCGGACCGGCACGCAGCGGAGGCCGAGCAGGATCAGGCGGACCAGGAGGCGGACCGAGACGCGCCGGAAGGGGACCGCCTCGACGCCGACGAGACGGACGTCGACGACGTCGAAGCGCCCGTCCCGTCGGACCCCGATCACCTCACCGAGGGCGGCGACGAGCAGCACCGCGTCGTCCGTCACGGAGCATCGGAGGCGTTCCTCGAGTTCAGCGTCGAGGCCGTCGGCCCCGAACCACGTCCGGTCATCGAAGTGGACATCGAGCACGCTCCCGTCGAGTTCGAGCCCGAATGGGACCCCGACCCCGTTCCCGAACCCGCAGGATTGGCCGTCTTCGACCCCGACGACCGTCAGGACGCGGCTCCCGCCGCCGACGTCGAGATCGTCGAACGGGTCGCCCCCGCCCACGCCCCCGACCTCGGAGGCCTCCTCGGTGCGCTCGAGACGTGGGCCAGCGCCGAGTCGGTGGTCGTCAGAGCCGGTCAGCTCTACCGCATGATCAACGAGCTGGCGGGGGTGAGCCTCGAGCTGGAGGCCGCGTCCAAGCGGGCCGACGCGCTCGTCGCCCTCACCTCGGGAACGACCGTCGGTGAGGACACCGCCGAGATCTCGGCGGCGTTGCGCACGCTGGTCGAGACCACCAGGACGTTGGAAGCCGAGGCGTTGGACCTGGCGTCCGTCAAGCTGTCGACCGTCACCAGCACCCTCCCGCAGCTCGCTCGCTACCTGGGAAAGAAGACCGGGAAGGCGGTCGATCTCGAGCTCGTCGGCGACAGCGTCCTCGTCGATCGGCAGATCGCGGATCGGATCGGCGAACCGATCCGCCATCTCGTCGTCAACGCCATCGCCCACGGGATCGAGCTCCCCGACGTGCGGAACGAGCGCGGCAAGCCCCCCACCGGTTCCATCTCCGTCCACGTCGCCGTCGAAGAGGGCAAACTGATCGTCGAGGTCGCCGACGATGGTGCCGGCATCGACTGGGAGGCGGTCGCCGAACGGGCTCAGGTCGAAGGTCTCGCCGGCGACGACGCCGGCGAGGAGGAACTCCGCAGCGTCCTCACCAGGGACGGGTTCTCCACCAGCCCGCAGCTCGACGACCTGGCCGGCGACGGCACGGGACTGGCCAAGGTCCGGGCCGTCACCGAGGAGCTCTACGGGACGTTCACGATCGAATCGGACCCCGGCCGAGGCACCATCGTCACCCTCACCGTCCCCACCCATCGTGCCCTGCAGAAGGCGCTGGTCGTCCGCGCCGGCCGACAGCATTGGGGTATCCCCGAGACCGCCGTCGATGCGGTCATGCCGCTCGGCGCCGCCCACGCCTCGGTGGTCGCCGGCGGATCCAAGATGGTGTGGAAGGCCAAGGAGATCCCCGTCGTCCTGTTCGCCACCCTGGTCGGGACCGAACCGTCGGGCCTGCCGACCCATCTCGTCATCGTGTCCGCCCCCACCGGGGCGATCGCCGTCGGAGTGGAGGAACTGGTCGGCTCCCGAGATGTCGCCGCCAAGGAACTCGGTCCCCTCGTCAGCGGACCGGACTTCGTGACCGGCGCCGCCCTCCTCGGCGGCGACGAGGTGGTGCTCCTCGTCGACGCGACCCGCCTCGCCGAGCGCCACGGCGTGGTGGAAGCCAAACCGATCGGGCCGATCCGGAGCATCCTCATCGTCGACGACTCGAAGGGCGTGCAGGAGGTCCTGGCGGCGGCGCTCAGCTCGAGCGGCTTCGCCA
Organism: Acidimicrobiia bacterium; assembly: GCA_026985095.1. GTDB lineage: Bacteria > Actinomycetota > Acidimicrobiia > Spongiisociales > UBA5794 > JALSQW01. The sequence continues at coordinate 129,620 of JALSQW010000029.1, forward strand.
CGTACACGACCGGGTCGGTGTCGGAGGCGCTCAAGGTCCTCGCCGTTCGGGACATCGACGCCATCGTGGTCGACTTCTCGATGCCCAGAGCCGACGGGGTCGCGCTCGTGCACATGGTCCGAGGCCGGTTCGGCGCGATCCCCATCGTGATGCTGTCGGGGGTCGCCACCGACGAGGACCGGAAGCGGGCGGAGGAGGCCGGTGTCGACGCGTTCTTCGACAAGGCCGACTTCAGGGAAGGGGTCCTCGCCGAGACGCTGCGGGAGCTGATCGAGCGATCCGAAGCCGCCGAGTAGGCGCTCCGCGGCGTCGAGCGACATCGACGGAGGTCGCCGGTGGAGCTTCGGTACACTCGGTGGCCATGCCCGAGTCGGCCCTCCTGGAGAACCTCAACCCCGCCCAGCGGGAGGCGGTCGCCGCCGTCGACGGCCCGGTGCTCGTCGTCGCGGGAGCCGGCTCGGGCAAGACCCGGGTGCTCACCCATCGGATCGCCCACCTGATCCGCGACGTCGGCGTGTCGCCCTACTCGATCCTCGCCATCACCTTCACGAACAAGGCGGCGTCCGAGATGAAGGCTCGCGTCGCCGCCCTCGTCGGGTCGGTCGCCAACGACATGTGGGTCTCGACCTTCCACAGCGCCTGCGCCCGCATCCTGCGTCGAGAGGCCCCCAGGCTCGGGTACCGGTCGTCGTTCTCGATCTACGACGAGTCGGACGCGTTGCGGCTGGTGACGATGTGCGTCAAGGACCTGGACATGGACCCGAAGCGGTTCCCGCCCCGGTCGATCCGAGCCACGATCTCGAACGCCAAGAACGAGCTGATCGACTACGAGACGTTCGCCGGCGGCGACAGCGGCTTCTACCACGAGAAGGTCGCCGACGTGTATCGCCTCTACCAGCAGCGGCTGGTGGAAGCCTCGGCGTTGGATTTCGATGACATCTTGATGCTGACCGTCGAGGTGTTCCAAGCCTTCCCCGAGGTGCTCACCACCTACCAGGAGCGGTTCCGGTACCTCCTCGTCGACGAGTACCAGGACACGAACCGGGCCCAGTACCTGTTCGTCAAGCTCCTCGCCGACGCCCACCGCAACGTCTGCGTCGTCGGGGATCAAGACCAGTCGATCTACCGGTTCCGCGGGGCGGACATGCGCAACATCATGGAGTTCGAGCGTGACTATCCCGACGCCAAGGTGGTGCGCCTCGAACAGAACTACCGGTCGACCCAGACGATCCTCGACGCCGCCAACGCGGTGATCGACCACAACCAGCAGCGGAAACCGAAGCGCCTGTGGACCGACCGTGGTTCGGGGGAGCGGATCTCTCTCTACGAGGGTCAGGACGAGCACGACGAGGCCGCGTTCGTCGCCGAGGAGGTGCAGATCCTCGAGCAGCGAGGGATCCGCCTCTCCGACATCGCCGTGTTCTACCGAACCAACGCCCAGAGCCGCGTCCTGGAAGAGCTGTTCGTCCGCTTCGGGCTGCCGTACCAGGTCGTGGGAGGGTTGAAGTACTACGACCGACGTGAGGTGAAGGACGTCCTGTCGTACCTGCGGGCCATCGTCAACCCGGACGACCAGGTGGCCTTGAAGCGGATCATCAACGTGCCGAAGCGATCCATCGGCGACACCACCGTCGGGCACGTCGACCGCTACGCGGAGGCGTCGGCGATCGGCTTCATGGAGGCGCTCCGGCAGGCGGGGGACAACACCCGGTTGACGAGCCGGGCGCAGCGATCCATCGCCGGGTTCGTCGAGCTGATGGACCATCTCCGGCAGCGAGCCGTCGACGGCCCGAGAGCGGCCATCGAGGCCGTCCTCGATGCCACGGGCTACATGGACATGATCCGGTCCGAACGCACGATCGAGGCGCTGGGTCGGCAAGAGAACCTGGAGGAGTTGGTTTCGGCCGTCGCCGAGTTCGAGGAGACCGGGCCGGCGTCGCTGGGGGCCGAACAGTGGACCGAGATGGACGGGATCGACAAGCTGGGCATGTTCCTCGAGTCCGTGAGTCTGGTCACCGACGTCGACGCCATGGAGGACGACGAGAAGGTGACGCTCATGACGCTGCACAACGCGAAGGGCCTCGAGTTCCCCGTCGTGATCATCACCGGGATGGAGGACGGCGTGTTCCCTCACATGCGTGCGCTCGGCGATCCCGACGAGCTGGAGGAGGAGCGCCGGCTCTGCTACGTCGGGATGACCAGGGCCGAGGATCGGCTCTACCTGACCCGGGCCTGGAGCCGGAACCTGTACGGGCAGAACAACTACAACGGGCCGAGCAGGTTCCTGTCGGAGATCCCCGACCATCTGATGACCGAGGCCGAGCGCGATCGGCGCCGCCGTGCTGCGGCGGTCGAGCCGAGGGCGACCGTCGGCGCGAGCGACATCGCCGTCGGTGATCGGGTCCAGCACACCCATTGGGGATCGGGGACCGTTTCGGAGATCGCCGGGGCCGGCGATCGGGCCGAGGCGATCGTCGTCTTCGACGACCAAGGCCCCAAGCGCCTCCTCCTCGCCTGGGCGCCCCTCGAGAAGGTCTGACCGGGTCGCCGACGGCGGGACGCCGGTCGTCGATCGCGGGCGATCGAGCGCATCTCGCCGTGAGGGTGGAATGCGCGCCGTCGGTCCGCGTTGTCGTCTTCGACGGAACGAGCGAAGAGGAGCACCATGACCCTGCGTGAGAAGCTGGAGGCCCGCAAGGCGGCCTCCGCCGACAAGATCCCCGCCCACGTCAAAGCCGTGATGGGCCGATCCCTCGAGGAGCTTCGGCACTCGGGGATCGTCGGACGGGCTCTGTCGGTCGGCGACGAGGCTCCCGACTTCACGCTCCCGAACGCCGGCGGCGGAACCGTGCACCTGGCCGAGCTGCTCACCGCCGGGCCGGTCGTGATCTCGTTCTATCGCGGCGGGTGGTGCCCGTACTGCAATCTGGAACTGGCCGCTCTGCAGGAGGCCGTCACCGAGCTGGAGGAAGCCGGCGGCGGTCTCGTTGCCATCTCTCCCAACCTGCCCGACGAGTCGCTGACCACCGTCGAACGCCACGCCTTGGGGTTCCCGGTCCTGTCGGATGTCGGGAACGTGGTCGCCCGCCGATTCGGGCTCGTGTTCGAGGTCCCCGACGATCTCGAGGCCGTGTACCGGGCGATGGGTCACGACATCGGCAAGGTCAACGGCACCGATCGATGGGAGATCCCCCTCCCGGCGACCTACGTCGTGGATCCCGCGGGGGCGATCCGGTTCGCGTTCGTCGACGCCGACTACCGCAACCGCGCCGAGCCCGCCGACATCGTCGAGGTCCTCCGGACCCTCTGACGGGGCCACGCCCGAGTCGGCGACGCGTCGCGGTGCCGGTGGTCCGCGGCCCGAATAGCTCCGCAGAAGGCTCCCCACCGCCCTACCATCGTCACACCATGATCCAACGTTCTCTGCCGGTCGTCATCCAGGGAGGGATGGGTGCCGGCGTTTCCGACTGGCGCCTCGCCCGCGCCGTCGCCTCGCTCGGTCACCTCGGGGTCGTCTCGGGCACCGCCATCGACACCATCTTCGTCCGCCGCCTCCAACAGGGCGACCCCGGCGGGCACATGCGCCGCGGTCTGGCCGCCTTCCCGATCCCCGACATGGCCGCCGAGATCCTCGACCGGTACTTCGTCGAAGGCGGCAAGGACGCGTCGGCACGGTTCAAGACCAAGCCCATGTTCTCGGTCGACATCCCGCGACCCCTCGAAGAGCTGACCGTCGTCGCCAACTTCGTGGAGGTGTACCTCGCCAAGGAAGGACACGACGGTCCGGTGGGGGTCAACTACCTCGAGAAGGTCCAGATCCCCACATTGCCGTCCCTGTTCGGAGCGATGCTCGCCGGCGTCGACTACGTGCTGATGGGGGCCGGCATCCCGAAGTTCATCCCCGGGATCATGGACGCCCTGGCCGCCGGCCGCCCGGTCGAGCTGAAGCTCGACGTCAAGGGCACCGCCAGGGGTGAGTCGGTCGTCACCACCTTCGACCCAGCCCCGTACGTTCGGGCCGGAGCGCCGCTGCCGCATCGGGGGCGGTTCATCGCCATCATCGCCTCGCACATCCTGGGCACCATGCTCGCCAAGAAGGCCGAGCCGCCGGTGGACGGGTTCGTGATCGAAGGACCGACGGCCGGCGGGCACAACGCGCCGCCCCGCGGCAAGCTCGTCCTCGCCGAGACGGGCGAGCCGCTGTACGGAGAACGGGACGTCGTCGATCTGGGCGTCATGCGTGAGCTCGGGCTCCCGTTCTGGCTCGCCGGCGGCTACGCCGAGCCGGAGAAGGTCGCCGAGGCGCTGGCGGAAGGCGCCGCCGGGGTGCAGGTCGGCACCGCCTTCGCCTACTGCGAGGAGTCGGGGTTCACCGCCGAGATCAAGGCCGAGGTGCTCCGCCGCTCCATCGAAGGCACCGCCCGCATCTTCACCGATCCCGTCGCCTCCCCGACCGGGTTCCCGTTCAAGGTCGTCCCCCTCGAAGGCACGATGTCCGAAGACGACGTGTACGCCGAACGTACCAGGGTCTGCGATCTCGGGTACCTGCGGACCCCGTACAAGAAGGGCGATGGATCCGTGGGGTGGCGGTGTCCCGCCGAGCCGGTCGACCACTTCGTCCGCAAGGGCGGCAGCGAACGAGAGACGGTCGGCCGCAAATGCCTGTGCAACGCGCTGCTGACCAACATCGGCCTCGGACAGATCCGCCGCGACGGTTCGAGGGAGAAACCGCTCATCACCTCGGGCGACGACGTCGCCCACGTCGCCCGTTTCCTGCGCCCCGGGCAGACGACCTACACCGCCGCCGACGTGGTCGCCTACCTGATGGCCGACGTGCTCGTCTGAGACGTCGCTGCGATGTACCTCGCCGCCCTCGCCATGGTCGTCGGGGGAGCGTTCGTCATCGCCGTGGGGCGGAGAGCCACGTCGGGCCGTCTCCCACGTGACGGTCACGGAGGCGTCCGGACCCGGATCACGACCCTGTCCGACGACACGTGGTACCCGTCCCAGCGCGTGGCCGGCCCGTGGATCGTCGCGTCCGGATCGGCCATCGCCTTCGGGGGATCCATCATCTTCATGGCTCGGCCCGACGATGACACCGGCTTGACGATCGCAGCGTCGGCGGCGTTGATCGCCGGGGTCGCCGCCCTCGTCGGAGCCCTGCTCGCGAGCCGGGTGGCACATGGTGTCGTCGAGGCGGAGGGCGGCCAGGGCCGGGCGGATCGCCCGGGGAAGTCGGTGAACTAGCCTGGGGCGCCATGCCGCCTCGAGTGCTCATCGCCAAACCCGGGCTCGACGGCCACGACCGTGGAGCGAAGATCGTCGCCCGCGCCCTGCGCGACGCAGGATGTGAGGTGATCTACTCCGGTCTCCACCAGACCCCGGAGCAGATCGCCGAGACGGCGATCCAGGAGGACGTCGCCGCCGTGGGTCTCTCGACGCTCTCGGGCGCCCACCTCGTCCTGTTCCCGAGGGTCGTCGAGGCGCTCGCGGCGCGCGGTGCGGACGACATCATCGTGTTCGGCGGCGGTGTCATCCCCGACCGTGACGTCGCCACCCTCAAGGAGGCAGGCATCGCCGAGGTGTTCACGCCCGGCACATCGCTCGAGACGATCCAACGGTGGGTCGTCGAACATCTCGAAGGTCGAGACAGGGCCGAGGCAGGGCCAGAAGGAGAGACAGTGTGAAGATCCACGAGTACCAGGCCAAGGCGCTCATGAAGGAGCGCGGGATCACGGTTCCCGAAGGGCGGGTGGCGACCACCGTCGACGAGGCCGTGGCTGCGGTTCGCCCGCTGATCGAGTCGACGGGCAACCCCGTGGTGGTCCTCAAGTCCCAGATCCACGCCGGCGGCCGCGGCAAGGGTCGGTTCAAGGAGCATCCCGACGTCGGTGGCGTCAACGTCGTCACCGCAGGCGTCGAGGGCGGGATCGAAGCCGCCGAGGAGGCCGTCCGCACCCTGGCCACCAAGATGTTGGGTTCGACGCTGGTGACCGTCCAGACCGGGCCGGAGGGCAAGAAGGTGAACCGCCTCTACGTCGAACAGGGGATCGACATCGCCGAGGAGCTCTACCTGTCGGTACTGCTCGACCGGGCCATCTCGCGCAACGTCGTCATGGCCTCCACCGAAGGCGGAACGGAGATCGAGGTGGTCGCCGCCGAGACCCCCGACAAGATCCTTCGCGAGCCGATCGACCCGGCGTTCGGGCTCCTTCCGTTCCAGGCCAAGCGCGTCGCCTGGTCCCTCGGACTCGACGGCGACGCCCACCGCAACGGTGTCGCGTTCCTGACCGCCTTGACGAAGGCCGCGGTCGAGCTCGACACCGACCTCGTCGAGATCAACCCGTTGGTGGTCACCACCGACGGGGCGGTGATGGCCCTCGACGGCAAGATGAGTTTCGAAGCGAACGCGCTCTACCGGCATCCCGACGTCGTCGGGCTGCGGGACCTCACCGAGGAGGACCCCGAAGAGCTGGAAGCCAAGGAACACGGACTGTCCTTCATCAAGCTCGACGGCACCATCGGATGCATGGTCAACGGCGCAGGACTGGCGATGGCCACCATGGACATCATCAAGTACTTCGGCGGTGAACCGGCCAACTTCCTCGACGTCGGCGGCGGTGCCAACGTCGACCAGATCACCGCAGCGTTCAAGATCATCACCAAGGATCCCGACGTCAAGGGGATCTTCGTGAACATCTTCGGCGGGATCATGCGTTGCGACACGATCGCCGAAGGTGTCGTCGCCGCGGTCGAGGAGGTCGGGTTGACCGTCCCGCTGGTGGTTCGGCTGGAGGGCACCAACGTCGAGCTGGGGAAGCAGATCATCGACGGATCCGGGCTCAACGTCGTGAGCGCGGCCGACATGAAGGATGGAGCGAACAAGATCGTGGAGCTGGCCGGATGAGCATCTTGGTGGGCAAGGCAACGAAGGTCATCGTTCAGGGGCTCGGTCGGACAGGACGTTTCCACACCGACAAGGCCATCGCCTACGGCACAAGGATCGTCGGCGCGGTGCATCCGAGTCGGGCCGGCGAGGTCGAGGTGTTCGAAGGGGACACCGACCATTCCGGGGTACCGGGCCGTCCCGACACCTACCGGGTGGAGGTGCCGATCTTCCGCAGCGTCGTGGACGCGATGGCGGCCACCGGGGCGGACGCGTCCGTGGTCTACGTGCCGCCGCCGTTCGCTGCCGACGCGATCATGGAAGCCGCCGACGCCGGCATGCCTCTGGTGATCACCATCACCGAGGGCATCCCGGTCGCCGACATGGTCGTCGCCAAGCGCTATCTCGAAGGCAGGGACACCCGGCTCGTGGGGCCGAACTGCCCCGGGGTCATCACGCCCCGTGAATGCAAGATCGGGATCATGCCCGGGTACATCCACGCGCCGGGCCGGGTCGGTGTCGTGAGCCGCTCAGGGACCCTGACCTACGAGGCGGTCTACCAGCTCACCCAGAACGGTCTCGGGCAGACGACCGCCGTCGGCATCGGAGGTGATCCGGTCAACGGGACCGACTTCGTCGACGTCCTGCGGTCGTTCAACGACGATCCTGCCACCGAGGGCGTGATCATGATCGGCGAGATCGGCGGTACCGCCGAGGAGGAAGCCGCCGCCTGGATCGCGGCCAACATGACGAAACCCGTCGCCGGGTTCATCGCCGGGACGACGGCGCCTCCGGGCAAGCGGATGGGCCATGCCGGTGCGATCATCTCGGGTGGGAAGGGAACGGCGGCGGCCAAGATCGAGGCGCTGGAGGCGGCCGGAGTCGTCATGGCGCCGACCCCCACCGACATGGGTCAGGCGATGGCCGAGGCGTTGGAGCGGGCATGAGGCCGTCGAGCCGGTGACCGAACTCGTCACCGGCCTGACGCTCGGGTTGGCGGCCGGTCTCGCTCCCGGGCCGCTCCAGGCCCTCATCGTGACGACCACCCTCCATCGGGGGTTCGGTGCCGGTTGGCGGGTCGCGATCGCGCCCTTGCTGACCGACGTGGTGATCGTCTCGCTGTCGGTCGCCGTGCTGTCGGTCCTCCCCGACGCGGTGCTCACGGGGCTGACCGTCGTGGGAGGCACGTTGCTGGTGGGTCTCGGTGTAGCCGAGCTCGTGCGGGCCCGTCGTCCCCTCCCGCCCGAGGATGCCGGGGGTTCGTCGAAGGATCTTGCCACCGGTGCGCTCGTCAACGTGACGAACCCGCACGCTTGGCTGTTCTGGGTGACCGCAGGCGGGCCGCTGCTGATCAGGCTGTACCGCGCATCCCCGCCGACGGCGGTCGGGTTCCTGGCGGCGTTCTACCTGGCCCTCGTGGGGTCGAAGGTGGGTCTGGCCGCCGTCGTCGCCGCCGTGCGTCACCAGCTCGGCGACCGTGCGCGGCGAAGGCTCCTGGCGGCGGGAGGGCTGTTGCTCGTCGCCGGCGGGGTCCTCATCGTCGTCGGCGGGCTGCCCGGCTGATCCGGGGACGCTTCGCGGCGGGATCAGTCGTCGGTCACTGCCGCGGAGCGGACGACCTCGGCGTATCGGTCGAGGCGTTCCACGATGGCGGGTTCGGGATCCGGCGGGAGAGAGAGGACGGCCCGAGCGATCCCTTGCTCGGCCAGGCTGGTGAGGATCCTCGGGTCGGCGGGGACGCCGAACATGCCGAGCTCGACGTCGTCGCGGGGTCGTCCGGCGGCTTCGAGCGCATCGCCGAGCTGTTCGAGCTTGGCGTCGTCGATGCCGTGCCGGCCGTAGATGGGCATCCATCCGTCGCAGAACTCGGCGATGTGGGCGAAGGTCTTGGGACCCGCGCCGCCACCCATCACGATCGGCGGGTGGGGCTCCTGCACCGGCTTGGGCCATGCCCAGCTCGGCTCGAAGTCGACGTACGTGCCGTGGAACTCCGCCACGTCCTCGGTCCACAGCGCCTTCATCGCCAGGACCTTCTCGCGCAGGATGTCGCGGCGGTACCGGAAGGGGACGCCGTGGTCCTCCACCTCTTCCCGGTTCCAGCCGTACCCGATCCCGAAGACGAACCGCCCGCCCGACAGCGTGTCCAGCGAAGCGACCTCCTTGGCCAGCCACAGCGGGTCGCGCTGGGCGACCAGGGTGATGCCGGAACAGAGCCGGATGGTGGAGGTCCTCGCCGCGGCGGCGCCGAGGGCGACGAACTGGTCGTGGGTTCGCCAGTACATCTCGGGGAGCGGGGGAGCGTCCTTCTGCCCGCCCCAGGGGGTCTTGCGGCTGACCGGGATGTGGCTGTGCTCGGGGAACCACAGAGATTCGAAGCCGCGGTCCTCGGCGGCGACGGCGAGCTCCACCGGCTGGATGGCCGTGTCGGTGGGGAACATCATGACCCCGACGTACATGTCTCCTCCTGTGGTGATGATCGGGAAGGTCCACTCACCGCTCGGCGGCCTCGTCGAGCAGCGTTGGGATGTACTCGGCGAAGCCCTCTCGGAGCGACACCGGCGAGAACCCGAGCTGTTGGGTCGCCTTCGTGTGGTCGCCCAGGTAGGTGACCCCGGCGGCGACACGGAGGCTCTCGGCTTGGCCCGCCGCGGGTGGGACGACCTTCGCCAGCGCACCGACGGTTCCCGCGAGGGCCCGCATGGCCGAGACGGGGATCTGGAAGCGTGGTGGTCTCGTGCCGGCGATCTCGGCTGCCAGCGTCAGGGCCCCGGACAAGGACTCGGGCGGTCCGGCCACGATGTACGACTCGCCGGCGACGCCGTGGTCCATGGCCAGGCGATGGGCCGTCGCCGTGTCCGCCACGGTGGCCCAGCAGTAGGCGTTCCCCACGGGCACGGCGGGAAGACGGCCGCGGAGGGATCGGGTGAGGACATCGGCGATGGCCGAGTGGTCGCGAGGTCCGTAGATCGCCCCGGGCATGACGACGACCAGCGGCAGGCCCTGTGCCATCATGGGCTCTGCGACGAGCCGGTGCGCCTCCCACTTCGTCCGGTCGTAGTGGCTCAGGTGGGGACCGTCGTAGCGGTAGGACTCGTCGACGACCTTCCCGTGGGTGTTCGAGTTGATCGCCAAGGTGCTGGTGTAGACCCCTCTCGGGATCTCGAGCTCGGCCATGAGCTCGAGGACGTTGCGCGTCCCTCCGACGTTGACCGCTTCGAGCGGCGCCGGGTCTCGGACGCCGACCCGGTAGACGCCGGCGACGTGGAACACGCCGTCGACGCCACGCATCGGTCCGCGCATCGAGTCCTTGTCGGTGACGTCCCCTCGGTGGACCTCGGCGCCCAGGTCCGCGAGCCACGGAGATCGTTCCGGGGCGCGGACGACGGCGACGATCTCGTGGCCGTCGGTGGCGAGTTGCTCGGCGAGGACCCGACCGAGGAAGCCGGAGGCTCCGGTCATGAAGTAGCGCATGGCGGGCATCTTACGGGGCGCTCGTCCCGGCGATGGCGATCGGGGTGCCTGCCCCCCGGGCGACCGCCCGGTCGTAGACGAGCCGGGTCGCGGCGACGTCTTCGACGCCGATCCCGAGGGATTCGAAGAGGGTGATGTCGTCGGTCGACCTGCGACCGGGGATCCGTCCCGCCAGCACCGCACCCACCTCGCCGATGATGTGGTCGGCGTCGATCGCGCCCTCCGTCAGCGGGATGACGAGGTCGCCGGCTTCGGCGAGGGCCGACTCCATCGAGTCGGTGAACACGCGGGAGCCGACGATGGTCGCGGTATCGACTTCCCTGGCGGTCGGTGTGGCCGAGCCGACGGCGTTGATGTGGGCTCCGGGGGTGACGAGGTCGCCGGTGAGGATCGGAGCGGTCGCCGCGGTGACCGTGCAGATGACGTCGGCGCCGTCCACGGCGTCGGCGACCGTCGGCGCCACGGTGGCCGGTCGGGGCGCCTGCGCGGCGACGTGTTCGGCTTTGGCGCGGTCCCGTCCCCAGATCCGGATCTGGGTGATGTCACGGACGAGGGGGATCGCCTCGAGGTGGCTGACCGCTTGGGCGCCGGTCCCGAGGATGGCCAGCACCGTGGTGTCGGATCGAGCGAGCGCGTCGGTGGCCACCGCGGACGCCGCGGCGGTGCGGACGGCCGTCATCTCGGTTGCGTCGACGATGGCGAGGAGCCGACCGAACTCGGTCTCGAAGAGCAGCACGACCCCTTGATGCGCGTCGTAGGGAGTGTTCGTGTTGGCGGGGAAGATCGAGATCACCTTCGTGCCCATGGCTGCCGACGGCGCCATGTAGGCGGGCATCGAGCCGAGGGCGCCTCGGCGGTCCGGGAGCCACAGCACGTCCCGGAGTGGCTGGACGGCTTCCCCGGTCGAATAGGCGATCATGGCTCGGCGGACCGCCTCGATGCAGTCGGTCATCGGCAGCAGCTCGCGTACCTCGTCCTGGGTGATGATCAGGGTCTCGTTCATGGTCACATCATCGCAGCATCGGCGGTGCGGCCGTGGGCAGTCCCTAACATCGTGCCCATGGATGCCAGCCGTCTCCGCGTCGCCGTGCTCGTCTCGGGGAGCGGCACGAACCTCCAGGCGCTCCTCGATCGGGCCCGACGACCGGACGCCGCCTACGAGGTGACGGTGGTGATCAGCGATCGGCCGGGCGTGCTCGGCCTTCGTCGGGCGGCCGCCGCCGGGGTGCCGGCGGTGGTCGTGGACTGGAAGGAACACGCATCACGGGCGGCGTTCACCGACGAGATCTGCCGTGTCGCCGCCGACCACGGAGTCGGGGCGCTCGTGCTCGCCGGGTTCATGCGGATCCTCGCGCCCGGAGCGACCGAGCGGTACCCCGATCGGATCATCAACGTGCATCCGGCCTTGCTCCCGGCCTTCCCCGGGGCACATGCCGTCGCGCAGGCGATCGCCTACGGCGTGAAGCTGTCGGGGGCGACGGTGCACTTCGTCGACGAGGAGGTCGATCACGGTCCGATCATCGCCCAGGAGGCCGTCCCGGTCGACCCCGGCGACGGCGAGGCCGAACTCCACGCTCGGATCCAGGCCGTGGAACATCGCCTGCTCCCCGATGTGGTCCAGGCCTTCGCCGAGGGGAAGATCACCGTGGAAGGGAGGATCGTGCGATGGGAGAAGTGAACGAGACGGGGCAGATCCCGGTGCGCCGCGCCTTGATCTCGGTTTCCGACAAGACGGGACTGGCCGAGTTCGCCGCCCGCCTCGTCGCGGTGGGTGTCGAGATCGTCTCATCGGGAGGGACCGCCCGGTACCTCGCCGACCGCGGCATCCCGGTGGTGGCGGTGGCCGACGTCACCGCCTCGCCCGAGATCCTCGGCGGCCGCGTCAAGACCCTCCATCCCCGCATCCACGGCGGCATCCTCGCCGACCTGGGTGAGGCGTCCCATCGGGAGGATCTCGCGCATCACGGGATCGAGCCGTTCCAGCTCGTCGTCGTCAACCTGTACCCGTTCGAGGACACCGTCGCCGCCGGCGCCGGACGCAGGGAGGCGATCGAGAAGATCGACATCGGCGGCCCGACCCTGATCCGGGCCGCGGCCAAGAACCACGCCTGGGTCTCCGTCGTCGTGGATCCCGGACGCTACGACGAGGTCGCGACGGCCATCGAAGACGGAGGTCTCACCGCTCAGCTCCGCCGCGCGCTCGCCGCCGAGGCGTTCTTCCGGACCGCCGCGTACGACGCGGCCATCGTCGGGTGGTTCGGTGCGGACGCGACCATCCCGCCGCGTCTGGTGCTTCCCCTCGAGCAGGTGGCACCGTTGCGATACGGGGAGAACCCGCATCAGGAGGCCGCGCTCTTCTCGCAGTGGCGTCGGGATCCCTGGTGGCGCCACGCCGAGCAGCTTCAGGGCAAGGCGATGTCGTTCAACAACTACGCCGACGCCGAGGCGGCGTGGCGGCTCGCCAACGACCTGCCGGGTATCGGCGCGGTCGTCGTCAAGCACATGAACCCGTGTGGCGTCGCGATCGCCGACGAGCTCCCGGCCGCCTTCCGTGCAGCCTGGGACGGCGATCCGCTGTCGGCCTTCGGGGGCGTGGTGGCGGTCAACCGCCCCCTCGACGAACGCACCGCCGTCGAGCTGGCCGCCTACTTCGTCGAGGTCGTCGTCTGCCCGGCGATCGATCGGCGAGCAGCGGACATCCTGGCGGGAAGGAAGAACCTCCGGGTCATCGTCGCCCCGCCGCCGTCGGGTGCCGACCTGGATCTCCGGCGACTCGAAGAGGGGTTCCTGATCCAAGAGCGCGATCGGGTCGATGGGCCCGACGGCGGCATGCCGCCGGGATGGGAGGTCCGCAGCTCGCGCCGGCCCGACGACCGCCAGCTCGCCGACCTGCGGTTCTCGTGGATCGTTGCCGCCCACACCCGCTCCAACGCCGTAGTCATCGCGAACGACGGGGCTGCCGTCGGGGTCGGGGCGGGCGACCAGAGCCGGGTGGGGGCGGCGGAACGAGCGGTGCGCCGAGCCGGCCGACGAGCCGAAGGTGCCGTGGCGGCCTCGGACGCCTTCCTGCCGTTCCGAGACGCACTGGACACCCTCGCCGACGCCGGCGTGGTGGCGCTGGTCGAACCGGGCGGCTCGCGTCGCGACGACGAGGTCGTCGAAGCAGCCGACGAGCGTGGTCTCGTGCTCGTGTTCACCGGAAGGAGGCACTTCCTCCATTGAGCGCCGAGATCCTCTCCGGGACCGACGTCGCCGCCGCGGTGCGCGCGGACGTTGCCGCCCGGGTCGCCGAGCTGGCCGAACGGGGCAAGACCGTCGGATTGGCCACCGTCCTGGTCGGTGACGATCCGGCGTCGCAGGTGTACGTCCGTAACAAGCATCGGGCCGCCCAGGCGGTGGGGATGCTGTCGATCGACGAGCACCTGCCTGCCGGCGCCACCCAGGTCGAGGTGGAGGCCGTCGTCGAGCGACTCAACGCCGACCCGCGGGTCGACGGCATGATCGTGCAGCTTCCCCTGCCCGCCGGTCTCGACGGCCAGGCTGTCGTCGAGCGTGTCGATCCCCACAAGGACGCCGACGGCCTGCACCCGTTCAACCTCGGTCTCCTCGTCCTCGACCGACCCGGACCGATCCCGGCGACGCCCGGCGGCATCATGGAGATCCTCCGCTTCTACGACATCGCCACGGCGGGCAGGACCGCCGTGGTCGTGGGACGATCGTTCCTCGTCGGGCGACCCATGGCGCTGTTGCTCGGAGCGAAGGGGACCGACGCCACCGTCGTCCAAGCCCATTCCCGCACCCCGAACCTGACGGAGGTCTGCCGGAGGGCCGATATCCTGGTCGCCGCGGTGGGCCGACCCAAGCTGTTCGACGCCTCCTACGTGAAGCCCGGGGCCGTGGTGATCGACGTCGGGATCAATCGAACCGACGACGGTCTCGTCGGAGACGTCGACCTGGACGCCGTCGCGGAGGTCGCCGGTGCCATCACCCCCGTCCCCGGCGGGGTCGGCCCGATGACGATCGCGTCGCTGTTGGCGAACACGGTGATGCTGGCCGAGCGGCGAGCGGTGTCGGGCGATTGACGATCACTCGAACGGACCGAGAGAACGGAGCGAACACATGGCAGCGAAGATCACCAAGACCGAGCACGGGCTCGTCGTTCCCGACGAGCCGATCGTTCCCTACATCGAAGGCGACGGGATCGGCCCGGACATCTGGGCAGCGGCCCAACGCGTCTTCGATGCCGCCGTCGCCAAGGCCTACGGGGGGAGCCGTCGGATCGAATGGATGGAGGTCCTGGCCGGCCAGAAGGCCTTCGACGCGACGGGAGAATGGCTGCCTGAGGCGACCATCGACGCCTTCCGTCGGTACCTGGTCGGGATCAAGGGACCGTTGACGACGCCCATCGGTGGGGGCATCCGGAGCCTCAACGTTGCGTTGCGTCAGATCCTCGACCTGTACGTGTGCCTTCGCCCGGTTCGTTGGTACCAGGGCGTCCCGTCGCCCGTCAAGCATCCCGACAAGGTGGACATGGTGATCTTCCGGGAGAACACCGAGGACGTGTACGCCGGCAAGGAGCTGGAAGCAGGCAGCCCCGGGGCGCTGAAGCTCCTCGACTTCCTCGATCGGGAGTTCGGGTGGGAGATCCGGCGCGACTCGGGGATCGGGATCAAACCGATCTCGGAGACGGCGTCGAAGCGGCTCGTCCGGGCGGCGATCCGGTACGCCCTCGACGAGGGCCGCAGGTCCGTGACGCTCGTCCACAAGGGCAACATCATGAAGTTCACCGAAGGGGCCTTCCGGACGTGGGGCTACGAGGTGGTCCGTGACGAGTTCTCCGACGTCGCCGTCTCGTGGGAGGACTGCGGCGGCGACCCCGGCGGCCGGTTGCTCGTCAAGGACGTCATCGCCGACGCCTTCCTCCAGCAGATCCTCACTCGACCGGCCGAGTACGACGTCATCGCCACGATGAACCTGAACGGCGACTACATCTCCGACGCGCTCGCCGCCCAGGTCGGCGGGATCGGGATCGCCCCGGGTGGGAACATCAACTACGAGACCGGGTACGCGATCTTCGAGGCGACCCACGGCACCGCCCCCAAGTACACGGGCATGGACAAGGTGAACCCGGGATCGGAGATCCTGTCGGGCACGCTGATGCTGCGCTACATGGGGTGGCCCGAAGCGGCGGAGCTGATCGTCCGCGGCATGGAGGCGGCGATCCTCGACAAGATCGTCACCTACGACTTCGCGCGACTCATGGACGGCGCCACCGAGGTCAAGACGAGCGAGTTCGGTGACGCCATCATCGAGCGGATGTGACCGGATCGGTCACGGCCACAGCACGACGTAGGTCACCACGAGCCGGTCGGGCGGATCGACGTAGCCGGGGGCATCCCGGAAGTCCCACAGTTCGATGCGGTAGCGAAGACCCGCTGGTGCGGTGAACGTCCCGCCCTGCCGGGCCACCCGCGGATCGGCGACAGGGGCGAACGATCCTCGCACGTCGCGACGGGCGAGGTGACGTTCGATCTCGGTGGCGACGTCGCCGGGCCCGTCGGCGGGCCACCCGAAGGTCAGGATCTCGACGTCGCCGGGGACGAGCGCGGCCACGGCTTCGGTGTCGTAGAGGGCCTCGCGAGCGCGGAACCGCTCCGCGTCCGGCGGCGCCCACGGTCGCGGCGTGGCGAGCCGGTCGGCGGAGACCCCGAGCCAGCGGACGACCCATTCGGTGCGCTCGGGAGAGACCGCAGGGCCGGAGCCCGCCACCGTGGAGGCGACCGTCTCGGCCATGTCCTCCTGCGGGGACGTCGACCCGTACGGCGTGGTCCGTGCCGGGTCGTCGAGCGCCCACCCGCCGGAGGACGTTCGACGCCATCCGGCCGCTTCTGCGAAGTCCACGACGAAGGGGGTGGCTCCCAGCGGGTCCGTGCCGTCGGTCGGCAGGTCGGAGAGGTCGGCGCCGTCCAGGGCACGGTACTGGGCGACGTGAGCGAGCTCGTGGGCGAGCAGCCGGACCAGGTCGAAGGTGACATAGCCGTCGTCGGCGGGAGGGAAGCTGGCGTCGATCAGGTACACGTCGGGCCCGATCGTGTAGGCGGCCTCGTCGCGCTCCGCGGAGCCGTCGGGCACACGGTAGATCCGCCGCGGAGCGGCCACGTCGACGAGCGCGGCGGGGAGTTGGCGCAACGCCCGTTCGAGCATCATCAGCTCGTGGGGATCGGGCCTGGTGTCGACCCCGGCAACCTCGATCCCGGCGACGGTGCGGCGCCAGTCGACCCGATCGGGCTCGGGGATCTCGATGACGACGGTGCCGTCGGGCGCCGTCGCCACGGGCGTGCAGGCGGTGGTGAACGAGATCACGGCGAGGGCGACCGCCACGAGTCGGAGCATGCCGAGGACGGTAGTTGGCTGGGGCCCGTACCCGGGTGCCGGAAGGGGGCCTTGGACCCTGGTCGGCGCGCCGTTCGAAGGGTATCGATCGGTGAGTAGCCTGCGGTCCTGAAGGACCCCGTCGTAAGGAGTTGTGATGAGCAAGGTCACCGTGGTCGGTGCAGGCAAGTACGGGTCGACGACGGCCCAGCGGGTCGCCGAAGCGGACATCGTCGACGAGGTCGTGATGACCGATATCGTCGAGGGCCTTCCCCAGGGTCTGGCATTGGACATGAACGAGTCGCGGCCGATCGTGCGGTTCCGAACGAAGGTCGTCGGGACGAACGACTACGCCGATACCGCCGGAAGCGACGTGGTGGTCATCACCGCCGGCCTGCCGCGCAAGCCGGGGATGTCCCGGATGGACCTCCTCGAGGTGAACGCCAGGATCGTGCGGGACGTGACCGACAAGATCGTGGCGCACTCACCCGATGCCGTCATCATCGTGGTGACCAACCCTCTCGATCAGATGACCACGCTCGCGGCCGACGTGTCGGGCTTCCCCCATCGGCGGGTCATGGGTCAGGCCGGGATGCTCGACAGCGCCCGGATGGCGCACTTCATCGCCGAGAAGACCGGCGCCGACATCCTCTCGGTGCGGGCGATCACGCTGGGCAGTCACGGGCCGACGATGGTGCCGGTCCCGTCGCTGTGTTCGGTCGACGGAAAGCCGCTGACCGAGGTGCTCTCGAAGGAGGAGATCGACGAGATCGTGGAGCGGACCCGCAAGGGAGGCGCCGAGATCGTCGGTCTGCTCAAGACCGGCAGCGCCTACTTCGCGCCGTCTGCGGCTGCCGCCGCCATGGTGCGCGCGGTGGTGCTCGATACGAAGGAGACCATGCCCGTGTGCGCCTGGGTGGAGGGCCAGTACGGCGTCTCGGACGTGTACCTGGGCGTTCCCGCCAAGCTCGGCGCGGCGGGGGTCGAAGAGATCGTGGAGTTCGACCTCACCGACGAGGAGATGGCGGCGCTGCGAGAGGCGGCCGACGCGGTGAAGGAGAAGGTCGCGACCCTCGATTCCCTGGAGGGTTGAGCTACGCTCCGCTGATCGCGCGATCCGGAACGCCCTGTCCCTTCGGGAGGGATGTTCAGTCGGCGGCGGCCTGCTGCTGGGATCGGAAGCGCTCCATGGCCTCCTCGATCTCGCGGCGGCTCTTGTCGGCCGCCTCTCGCTGGTGGCGGGCCCGCATGGCGGCGAGCATCGTGTCGCGCCGGGCCGCCCAGACGCCCACGGAGCCGACGAACAGCAGCACCATGCCGAAACCGGCGAGCCACCAACCCGGGGCGACCTGGACGTCACGGTAGGCGGCGGAGATCCCTTCGGCCTCGGTCTGGAGGCGCAGGAGCGTGGAGCGCAGCGCACCGGCCGACAGCGTGACCGTGAGCCACCCGATGGCGCTGGAGACGATGAGCATCCGGTTCGCGGCCAACCCTCGCGGTTCGCCGGTGGTGGCGAGGAACCCGATGAGGGCGAAGACGAGGAACACGGCGACGGCCAAGGGAACCGACAGGCTGCGGCCGATGAGGGTGGCCTGGAGGATACCGAACCAGATGCCCATGGCGATGAGTCGCCCGCCGCTGCTCACCAGTTTCGAGATCTCGACTCGTTCGCCGATGGCGAGACGGACGAGCCGCCACGTGACGATGCCGAGGGCCACGGCGAGGACGATACCCCACACGAGGTTGATGGAGGCGTCGATGGCTCCGGGCCCGAAGAGGGCGGCGATGGTGGTCGCTTCGAGGACCATCAGCGCCACGATCCCCATCGACGTGGTGGGTCGTTGGGATCCGGGCCAGACGACGAGGGCGCCGGCGACCAGGAGGGCCAGCCCGATGGCGAAGAACACCAGGCCGTGGACGGTCTCGGTCCCACGGATCGACCACGGCTCGACCAGGTAGGTGTAGCTCGAGTTCGTCCTGGCCAGTTCCCAGAAGATGCTGGCCATCGTCAGGGTGGGCCCGACGAGCACCACGGTCTGCATCCAGTTGCGCTTCACATGCCTCCTTCGACCGGCGGTACTCTACCTGCCCGAGCGCGGACCGAAGCAAGCGGATCGGCGATTGTCCTTGTGGCGTGGGCATTCCGAGGGTAGAGTTACGGCGTTGTAATTCGCCTCGTCGAGGTTCCAGAGGAACAGGGAGGTCAACCACATGAACAAGGCCAAGCTGATCGAGGCGGTCGCCCGCAACACGGGCGAGTCCAAAGCCACGGTCTCGAAGGTCATCGATGAGACGCTGGACGCCATCGTCGCCGGCGTCGTGGCCGACGGGAAGGTCCAGCTCACCGGCTTCGGGACGTTCGAGGCCCGTGACCGCAAGGCGCGTATCGCGCGCAACCCGCAGACCGGCGCCGAGGTGAAGGTCCCCGCCACCCGGGTCCCCGCCTTCAAGGCCGGCAAGGGCTTCAAGGACGCGGTGAAGCCGGGCTGAGTCCGATCCACCACCGAACGCAGTGAAGGGCGCCCATCGGGCGCCCTTCACTGCGTCGAGGACGGCGCCGGGTCAGTACTCGACATCGAGGCCGGACTGGACGCGGGCGAACTCGTTGATGAGGCCCTGGTTCATCATGATCTTGGCCATGTTGCCGCCGACCTTGATCTTGCCGGTCATGAACGCCATCTGGACGTTGAGCTCGCCCTTCGACAGCGCCACCGACGTGTCGTAGTCGCTCGTGACGGAGGCGTCGGCGTCGGGGAGCTCACCCCTGGCCATCGTCGCCTTCCCGTCGGCCACTTTCAGGAAGTAGTGGATGTCGCCCTCGGGGGCGCCGGTGACGACGAACTGGAGGCCGAGGTCGACGTTCGCCATGGCCGTCTGGAAGCCCGGGTCCTCGTTGAGGGCCGCGGTCGCCTCCTGCATGTACTCGTCGCTCAGGAACTTGGCCAACGTTGGGTCCTTTCCGTGGTCCGACTCGGTGCCGAGTGTAGACCCCGCACACGTCGGGGGCTCCACCGGCCCTCGCGGGTGGTCGTCGTCTCCGGGCGTGGCGCTCAGAGGTTGTCGCGTCCCTGTTTGGCCAGGTTCTTGAACTGTGCCTTCAGGTAGTCCCGGTTCATCCAGGCGATGAAGTCGATCGTGATGCTCTTGGGGCACGCGGTCTCGCATTCCCCGTGGTTCGTGCAGGACCCGAAGTACTCCTCCATCGTCTCGACCATCGCCACGGTGCGGAGATGGCGTTCGGTCTGGCCTTGCGGGAGCAGGTTGAGGTGTGCCAGCTTGGCTGCCGTGAACAGGTTCGCCGCGCTGTTGGGGCAGGCGGCCACGCATGCCGCACAGCCGATGCAGGCCGCTGCGTCCATCGATGCTTCCGCAGCGGGTTTCGGGACGGGGATGATGTTGGCGTCCTGCGGGTTGCCGGTGTTGACCGAGATGTACCCGCCGGCCTCGATGATGCGGTCGAAGGCGGACCGATCGACGATCAGGTCCCGCAGGACCGGGAACGCCGCCGCTCGCCACGGCTCGAGCGTGATCGTGTCCCCGTGGGAGAACTTGCGCATGTGGAGCTGGCAGGTCGCGGTGCCGCGTTGAGGTCCGTGGGGGATGCCGTCGATGACGATCCCGCAGGTCCCGCAGATGCCTTCCCGGCAGTCGCTGTCGAAGGCGATGGGATCCTCGCCACGCTGGTTGAGCTCTTCGTTGAGGATGTCGAGCATCTCGAGGAAGGACGCGGCGGGACTGACGTCCTTCACCTCGTAGGTGACGAACTCCCCGGGGACCTCGGACGACGGCTGGCGCCACACGCGCAGGGTCACGTCCATTACTTGTAGCTCCTTTGGCTCAGCTCGACGTACTCGAAGACCAGCGGTTCCTTGTGGCGCACCTGGGGGCGACCTTCGCCCATCCACTCCCACGCCGAGACGAAGGCGAAGTGCTCGTCGTCGCGTTTGGCTTCCCCGTCGGGGGTCTGATGCTCGATGCGGAAGTGACCGCCGCAGGACTCTTCACGGTCGAGGGCGTCGCGGCACATCAGCTCGCCCAGCTCGAGGAAATCGGCGACCCTTCCGGCCCGTTCGAGGGCCTGGTTGAGGGACTCGTCGGTCCCGAGGACCCGCAGGTCCTTCCAGAACTCCTCCCGGAGGCGCGGGATCTCCACCAGCGCCCGTTCCAGGCCTTCCCGGCTCCGTGCCATGCCGCAGGCCTCGATCATGATCTTGCCGAGTTCCCGATGGAAGTCGTCGACCGACCGGGTGCCGCCGATCTCGAGGAACCGCCGTTGTCGCTCCTTCACCTCCTGCTCGGCTCGGGTGAAGGCCTCGTGGTCGGTCGCCAGTGGTTCGGTGTTGAGGAAGTCGGCCAGGTAGTTGCCGATGGTGTAGGGGAGGACGAAGTAGCCGTCGGCGAGTCCCTGCATGAGCGCAGAGGCGCCGAGGCGGTTGGCTCCGTGGTCGGAGAAGTTCGCCTCGCCGATCGTGAAGAGCCCAGGGATCGTCGTCTGGAGGTCGTAGTCGACCCACAGGCCGCCCATGGTGTAGTGGGGGGCGGGGTAGATCCGCATCGGCACTTCGTACGGGTTCTCGTCGGTGATCCGTTCGTACATCTCGAAGAGGTTCCCGTAGCGCTCTTCGATGACGTTGCGTCCGAGGCGGGAGATCGCGTCGGCGAAGTCGAGGTACACGCCGTTCTTCAGCGGACCGACCCCGCGGCCTTCGTCGATCATCCGCATGGCAGCCCGCGAGGCCACATCCCGGGGGACGAGGTTCCCGAAGGAGGGGTACATCCGCTCCAGGTAGTAGTCCCGATCCTCTTCGGGGATCTCGTTGGGCGGCCGATGATCGTTCGGGTCCTTCGGCACCCAGATGCGCCCGTCGTTGCGCAGCGACTCGGACATGAGGGTGAGCTTGGACTGGAACTCGTCGCTGGCGGGGATGCAGGTCGGATGGATCTGGGTGAAGCACGGGTTGGCGAAGTAGGCGCCCTTGCGATGGGCTCGCCAGATGGCGGTCGCGTTGCAGTTCATGGCGTTCGTCGACAGGTAGTAGACGTTCGAGTACCCGCCGGTCGCCAGGACGACGGCGTGAGCCGAGTGCGACGTGATCTCGCCGGTCACCAGGTCCCGAACCACGATCCCGGCCGCCCGTCCGTCGTGGACGACCAGCTCGAGCATCTCGGTGCGGGTGTGGAGGGTCACCTTGCCGGCCTCGATCTGGCGGGCCAGCGCCTGGTAGGCCCCGAGGAGGAGCTGCTGGCCGGTCTGGCCGCGGGCGTAGAAGGTCCGCGACACCTGCGCCCCGCCGAAGGAGCGGTTGGCCAGCAGGCCGCCGTACTCCCTGGCGTAGGGCACGCCCTGGGCGGTGGTCTGGTCGATGATGTTGTTCGAGACCTGGGCGAGACGGTAGACGTTGCCTTCTCTGGATCGGAAGTCACCGCCCTTGACCGTGTCGTAGAACAGCCGGAAGATCGAGTCGCCGTCGTTGGGGTAGTTCTTGGCCGCGTTGATGCCCCCTTGGGCGGCGATCGAGTGGGCTCGGCGGGCCGAGTCGTTGTAGGTGAAGACGGTCACGTTGTAGCCGAGCTCGCCGAAGGAGGCGGCCGCCGACGCTCCGGCCAGGCCGGTGCCGACGACGATGATCTCGTACTTCCGCTTGTTCGCCGGGTTGACGAGCTTGATGTCGAACTTGTGCTGATCCCACTTCTTCTCGATCGGTCCGGGGGGGACCTTGCCGTCGAGGATGGCCGGTTCGGTGTTGGTGGTCACGCTGTGCGCCTCCTCAGGACAGGATGCCGAGCTGGACGGCGATCGGGATCGACGAGTTGCCGATCAAGATGACGGCCATGAACGCCACGGCGCCGTAGCGCCTGATGATGTTGAACCGGGGGTTGGCGACCCCGATGGATTGCCACAGGCTCCAGGCGCCGTGGTAGATGTGGAACGCCAACGCGATCTGGGCGATCAGGTAGAGGGCTGCGATCTCGGGCCGCGAGAAGCTGGCGATGACGTTGTGGTACACGTCGCCGCGGATGAAATCCGGGTTGGCGTTGCCCCAGGTGAGGTCGGCGAGGTGGTAGATGACGAACAGCAGGACCACGACGCCGGTGTAGCGCATCGTGAGGCTGGCGTAGTTGGCTGCGATCCACTGCCGCTTGGCCTCGTAGCGGATCTTGCCGCGGGCGTCGCGGTTGCGTTTGGTGAGGACCGCAGCCGTCCAGATGTGGATGGCGAACACGGCGATGAGCCCGATCCGCAGGAGCCACAGGATGGAGGTGCGGGGGACGAGGTGGCCGCCGAGGTCGCGGAGCGCTTCACCGTAGAGGTTGATCTCCTCGGGTCCGAGGAAGATCTTGAGGTTGCCGATCATGTGGAGGAGCACGTACAGCAGGAGACCGATGCCGGTGAGGCCCATGAGCCATTTCATCCCGACGTCGGAGGTGAAGAACGCCCCGAGCCAGGAGCGCCAGCCGCTTCGGCTCAGGACCTCGGCACGACGTGTGGTGGTCGTCACTGCGGATCCCTTCTGGTCGTCTCGAGCCAGATTATCGCTTCGCGACGGGGGGTCTGTCGAAACGAGCCCATGGGACACGAGGGCGGCCGGGTTGACACGCGCGCGCCAGGGAGGGAGAATCACATGATTGTAATTACATCATCGTCTTTCGGGGGGAGCGATCCCAGTGCTGAACGAACTTCTCGAGGTCCTCAGGTCCGAGGGTCTCGACATGGAATGGCAGGACCTGGCCAACTGCCGGGGCGCCGATCCCGATCTGTTCTTCCCCGAGCGTGGCGCCTCCACCCGCACCGCCAAGGCCATCTGTCGCGAGTGCACGGTGCGGGTCGATTGCCTCGAGTTCGCCATCGTCTCGAGCGAGAAGTTCGGGATCTGGGGCGGCCTGTCGGAGCGGGAGCGTCGCAAGATCCGCCGCGAACGCCAGATCGCGGCCCGCCGCCGGATGGCGGGATGACCCGCCGCGGCGGCAGGGGAGGACATCGGTCCGCGGGAGCGGCGTAGACTCCCGCCTCGAGACCGAACCCATCGAGAGCGAGCCAAGGAGTCAGGGTGCCCGTCGTCGTCGTGTTGGTCCTTCTGTTGCTGGTCGTGGCCGTGATCGGTCTCGTCGTGGTGGTCGTTCGGAACACGCAGGTGGCGTCGGGGCCCACCGAGGCCGGTCCCGGCCAGGTGCGCCCGGTCGTCCTCGAGTTCCACGTCAAGGGCGACGAGGCGACGATCCTGTTCGGTGTGCCCCTGCCGGAGGGAGGGCCCGACCCGGTCCTCGAGGAACTGCTCCTCCACGCCGCCATGGACGTGCTGCGCGAGAAGCGGTCCCACGACCTGCCGCTGGGGGACGTCGAGCGGATCCGCGTGTTGGGCCGGCGCGGGGAGGAGCCCGTCGAGGTGGGGGTGGTGGAGTTGCCCGAGCAGGGTGTCCTGCCCGAGATCCGGGCCCCCGAGCTGATCCCGCGGGCGGGGTTGCCCGCGTACGACCCCCTCGCGCATCTCGGGGAGATGGAGGTGACGGTGCCTCCGACGGTGGCGGAACGTCCTCCCGCCGAGAAGCTCCGCCCGTTCCACGACGAGATCCGGTTGACCAGGGAGCTGGAGGCGGCGCTCCGGGCCCAGGGGATCGACCCGGAGGCGGCCGATCTCGAAGATCTCGTCCTCGGGTTGCTGCGGGCGGCCGGTTATCAGGTATCGGTCGGCGTGCACGGCTTCGAGATCGCCAAGGGCGGCAAGGCGCACGCCTACACAGCTCGCAAGGGCGGCAACGAGACGATCGTCCTGATCGTTCCTCACACCGAGGGTGAATACCCCGAACTGGACGAGCAGATGATCAACCGCTTCCTCGTCTGGTTCGGCCAGGCGAGCGCGGAGCGGGGGTTGCTGATCACCGACAAGTACGGGCCGTATCTCATCTACGAGAAGGAGCGCCGCGAACCACGCTGCCGCTTCATCACCCGGGAACGGTTGCAGTCGTTCATCGACAGCTTCTCGTGGTCCTGACCGTCACGAGCGCGCGGCGGCGCCCCACGGGACCATCCGCGGTACACTGGCGGGACGAAAGGAGCGCTCCGTGTTGAGACAGATCGGTGGTCCCGAGGTTCTCGTCATCTTGGTCGTGGTGCTGTTGCTGTTCGGCG
The DNA here is from genome assembly GCA_026985095.1 of Acidimicrobiia bacterium. Lineage (GTDB taxonomy): Bacteria > Actinomycetota > Acidimicrobiia > Spongiisociales > UBA5794 > JALSQW01. The sequence goes on from JALSQW010000029.1 coordinate 154,477, forward strand.
CCACGAAGCTCCCTCAGCTCGCCCGCTCTCTGGGTGCCTCCGCCAAGGAGTTCCGCAAGGGCATGGAGGAGGGGATGGCCGAGGAGGACGAAGAGGCGGCGGCCGACGACGCCACGTCCTGACGGCATCTGAACGCCCGATCTGAGCGGGAACGCTTCGGGTCTGCAGTTCGTTGGTACCCCCGGAAGCTTGGGGAAGATGGACGACATCAACCGACCCACCTGGGAAGACGTTGCGCACCGCTATGGGCGGAAGATCTACAACTTCGCCTATCGACTCACCGGCAACCCCGACGACGCCGCGGACCTCGTTCAAGAGGTGCTGCTCCGGGTCCGGAAGGGACTGGAACGCTATGAGCCGGGATCCTTCGAGGGCTGGCTGTGGCGCATCACCCGGAACGCGTTCCTCGACGACATCCGCCGGGAGAAGCGGCGTCCCACCTCGCCGCTCCCCGAAGGCGACCACGGTCACCTCGGCTCGAGCCCTTCCCCCGATGAGGTCCTCGCCGCGGTGCGTCTCTCCGACGACGTGCAGTCGGCATTGCTCAAGCTGCCATATGATTTCCGGGAGGCGGTCGTCCTGTGCGACGTCGTCGGTCTCACCTACGACGAGATCGCCGAAGCGACGGACATCCCCGTCGGTACCGTGCGGAGCCGGATCCACCGTGGGCGGAAGATGCTGAGAGAGATGTTGACATGGCCGCTGTGACCCCCGATCCGGACCGTTTCGTCGTGCTGTCGGCCTACCTGGACGGGGAACTGGCCGACGGGGAGCTCGACATGGTCATCGGCATGCTCTCCGACGATCCGGAGGCCGCCGCCGAGTTCCGCCGGATCAGGGACATGAAGCGGCTGTTGCGGGCCTTGCCCACGGTCGAGCCGCCCGGTTGGCTGCTCGACGTCGAGCACTATGGGGATCGGCTGTCGGCGTATCTCGACGGTGAGCTCCCCACCGAGGAGGTCACCTCGATCGTGCATCATCTGACGACCTGTCGAGTCTGTCGCGAGGAGCTCCACGATCTGGACCGGTCCCGGATCGCGGTGCGGGCGCTTCCCGGGCTCGACGCTCCCCGGTTCGTCCCTCCGCCCGGGCCCCGACCGTCCGCCTCGTCGGAGCCCGAGCGACGGCGACCACATCGGCTCCGCCCCCGACCGATCGCGGCGGCCACGATCGGGTTGGTCGCGGTCCTGGCGTTGTTGTCGATCCTGTCACCGAGCGCGTCGGATCCGACGATCACGATGAGCGATCTCGAGGCACGTCACATCGCCAGGGTGTCGATCGAGCCGGGATTCAACGTGCTCCCGGCGTCCGTGGAGGCGGTGGATCCGTGAACGGTCCACATCGGAGGTTCGTCACGGTCACGGCGGTGGCTGCCCTGATGCTCGCCGGGGTCGTTCCCGCGCACGCCGGGGAACTCTCCGACGTGTTGGAGCGGGTGGACGATGCCGTCTACTCGGGTCGTCAGATGGTGGTGACCGACTGGGATGGGGTGTCGCGGCTCGATGTCTTCGCGGTGGAGCACGCCCGCGGCGTGACCGTCGTCGACATCGACGGGAGGCGCAGCGCCGTCGCTCGGGGGCGGGTCCGGAGCGGGACGGAGCATGCCGTCACCTTCGTGGAATGGTCGGTCGGTGGCCCGGAAGCAGATCGGTACCGCGTGGTCGGCGGCGGCCAGGCCAGGCACCTCGGCCGTATCGGGGACGTCGTCGGCGTCATGGAGGGAGATCTGCTCCGCATGCGGCTGGTGATCGACCGGCAGACGGGCGCGCCGTTGTTGACGCAGGTCTACGACGACGAGGGGAACGTCTTCCGGTACGCGTCGATGGTCGAGTTCCGGCCGTACACGACGGAGCGATCGATGAGCGAGGCCACCGCCGGCGACTACGAGGTGATGACCGCGGCGGAGACGCCCATGTTGCCGCGGAAGGCCGGTGGTTACGAACGGAGCGACTCGTACCTGGGGCCCGAGGGCGCCGAGCAGGGCTTCTTCACCGATGGGTTGTTCAGTTTCAGCCTGTTCCGGCTCGACGGTCTCCACGACATCGGCAAGCTGGCGCAGGGATCGCCCCGCGTGATGGGCGGGGCGCAGTACATGGTCGCCGTCGCGCCCTCGGAGCTGTGGGTGCTGTGGAATTCGCCGGATGCGACGTTCGTCCTGGTGGGCGACCTGCCGCCCGACCATTTGGAGGCGGTGCTGGCGGATCTGCCCCGCCCAGGTTCCCGCAGTTTCCTCTCCCGTATCTGGCACGGCATCTTCGGGTAGCGCCCCTCCGCGGCGGTCAGCCGCGGCCGATCTCGCGCCAGGCGAGGACCATGTTGTGCACCTCGTCGGGCCCGTCGGCGATCCGCAGCGTCCGGGCCATGGCCCACATCTTCGCCAACGGCGTGTCTTCGGTCACGCCGGCGCCTCCGTGGGTCTGGATCGCCTTGTCGAGCACCCACAGGGCCGTCCTCGGAGCGACGACCTTGATCGCCGAGATCTCCCTCCGGGCGGCGCGGTTGCCCTGGGTGTCGAGCATCCAGGCGGTGTAGAGCACGAGGAGGCGGGCCTGATCGATCCGCCAGCGCGCTTCGGCGATCCACTCTTGGATGAGCCGGTTGTCCGACAGGCGGGTCCCGAAGGTCGTCCGGCTCTTCGCTCGGGCCACCATGAGATCGAAGGCTCGCTCGGCCATGCCGATGGACCGCATGCAATGGTGGATGCGTCCCGGCCCCAAGCGGGCCTGGGCGATCATGTAGCCGTCACCTTCGCCCGAGATGATGTTGCTCACGGGCACCCGCACGTCGGTGTAGTCGATCTCGCCATGGCCGCCGCGCTCGTGGTAGCCGAACACCGGCAGGTCGCGGACGATCTCGACGCCGGGGGTGTCCATCGGCACCAGGACCATCGAGTACCGCTGCTTGGGGGGCGCATCGGGGTCGGTGACGCCCATGACGATGGCGATCTTGCAGTCGGCCGACAGGGCACCGGTGCTCCACCACTTCCGACCGTTGATGACGTACTCGTCGCCGTCTCGGCGGATCTGGGTCGCCAGGTTCCTCGGGTCCGAGGAGGCGACACCCGGTTCGGTCATCGAGAAGCACGACCGGATCTCCCCCTCGAGGAGCGGGACGAGCCAGCGTTCCTGTTGCTCGGGCGTGCCGAAGTCGTGCAGCACCTCCATGTTGCCCGTGTCGGGCGCCGAACAGTTGGTGGCCTCGGGAGCGAGCTCGATGCTGCGTCCCATGATCTCGGCGAGGGGGGCGTACTCGACGTTGGCGAGGCCGGCGCCGTGCTCGTCGTCGGGGAGGAACAGGTTCCACAGGCCGCGTTCCCTGGCTTCCTGCTTGAGCCGGCGGAGGATCGGGGTGGCCTCGATCGGTCCGAACTCGGCGGCCTGGGCTTCATGGACGGGTTCGGCCGGGTAGACGAACTCGTCCATGAACGAGCGGAGCTTCTCCTGGTACTCGAGACTCCTCGGTCCGTGCGTGAAATCCATGGCCAGTTCCCTTTCTCGGTTCCGGGCGACGTTAGCGCCCGGACGCGGGGGCTCGGCCGGACGTCAGGCGCGGTCCTCCTTCGGTTCGTCGTAGTAGTCGAGCCGGTCGACGGGCATGACCAGCCCGGTCAGGAAGTTCATGATGTGCGCGGTGATGCGTTTGAGGAACCGGTAGTAGAGGGCCCGGGCGACGGCGTCGGCGGGGGCCCCGTCGAACCGGAACGTCGCCTTGACATGGGCGTCGTATTCGTCGAGGAACCCGTCGGCCTTCGAGATGAGCTTCTGGGCGGCCTCGGTGTCGCGTTGGGAGAACACGTCGGCGGCGTCGGTGATGAGCTGCCCGACGGCGCCGCGGTAGCGCTCGAGCTCTTCACGGTCGGGAGCCTCGGAGAAGTCGGCGCCGTAGCGTACGAGGTCGTAGATGTTCTTGGCGTAGTCGCCGATCCGCTCGACGTCCTTGACGATGCTCATGTACACCAGGACGAGGGGTAGGTCGACGCTCTCGTGGATCGACACGTGCAGCATCAACATGCGCCGTACCTCCTGCTCGGCGAGGTTGATGCCGCGGTCCGTCGAGCGGAGTTCCTTCTTGGTGGCTTTCGACTTGCCGCCTCCGAAGAGGGCTTCCATCGCGCCGTCGTAGACCTGGTAGGAGTCCTTCACCATCTGGACGAGCGTGGACTCGACCTCCTCGATGGCCGAGTGCCCGCTCGATTTGAAGAAGTCCAGAACCATGGCGTCCTCCTATGACAGCAGGAAGATCCCCACCGCGGGGATCACGATGAACGTACCGACAACGTAGGCGATCGCCAACGACTTCCGTGCGATGGCGACCCCGGCGAGGGCTTCGGCGAGGCGGATCGGGATGTCCCGAAGCGGTCGCGGGACGTACAGGATCACGATGCCGCTCAGGTTGAACAGCAGATGGACGAACGCGATCGTCAGCCCGTCGACCTTCCCTGCCCCCAGGGCGGCGATGAGCGCCGTCACGGTCGTGCCGACGTTGGCTCCGAGGGTGATCGGGTAGGCGTTACGGGCGAGGAGGAGCCCGGAGGCGATGATCGGGATGAGGATCGACGTGGTGATGCTCGACGACTGCACGGCGACGGTGACGATCAGACCGACGAGCATCCCGATGCTGCCGGAGCGCGAGAGCGCCGCGTTCATGGAGCGTTCGATGCGGTCGGCGACGAGGACCTTCATGTTCCTCGTGATGAACGTCAAGGTGGCGAAGATGAGTGCGACACCGATCACGAGGAGGATGGCGGCCAGGAACCCCGGGTGCCCGACGATCCTCTCGACGAGCGATTCGATGAACGCCGCCCCGGCTTTCACCTGGGCCTTGATGGGGCTCTTGAAGGTGCCGCCGACGCCGCTACCGGCGAGGAGATGCGCGATGGCGGAGGCGGTCCGCGACAGGACACCGGTCAGCAACTCGAGGGGGAACAGGATCGCGACGGCGGCCAGGTTGAAGAAGTCGTGCATGGTGGCGCCGACGAAGGCCCGGCGGAACTCCTCGGAGCGGCGAAGATGCGCGAGGGCGACGATCGTGTTGGTGATGGTGGTGCCGATGTTGGCGCCCATGACCATCGGCACGGCGGTCTCGATGGGGAGGACCCCGGCGGCGACGAGGCCGACGATGGTGCTGGTGGTCACCGACGACGACTGCACCATGACCGTCGCCAGGACGCCGACGAACAGGGCGGCGAGCGGATTGGCGACACCTTCGAAGAGCCGCTGCGCGGTGTCCTCGCCGAAGGTCTTGATGCCGACCTCGAGGAGGCGCACCCCGACGAGGAACAGGTACAGCAGCCCGAGGACGAGGCTCAAGCGGGCCCACACGGGGAGCGGGCGTCGTCGTGGACCGGGTTGTTCGACCGGAGGGTCGGGTTCCACCGTTGGAGGGCTCCGTGTGTCGGACTGGTTCAGGCGCCCGGCACGATGGCACGCCGAGGCGGTGCTGGCAAGACGGCAGGTTCAGGGCGCGGGGGGTTCGTGCCCATCGGGGAACGACCCGGTCACGACGTAGGTGATGTTCTCGGCGATGTTGACGCCGTGGTCGGCGATGCGCTCGAGGAAACGGCCGACCCTGGTGAGCTCGATCGCGGCGTCGAGGCCGATCTCCTCGCTCACGCGATGGATCTCCGTGAAGAGCCGGCCGGTGAGCTCGTCGACCTCGTCGTCGGCGGAATCGGTGGCCGGCCCGGCGTTCTCGTCCAGTGAGGCGATCGCTTCGACGCCCATCGAGAACACTCGGGCCGATGCGGCGACGAGCCGACCGAGGAGCACGTCGAGGTCGGCTCGTCGGGGGAAGCCGTGCTCCCTGTCGAGGCAGTTGACGATGTTGACCGCCAGGTCGCCGGAGCGTTCCATCTCGTAGAGGATCCGTGTCGCCGCCACGAGCAGGCGGAGGTCCTTGGCGACGGGCTGCTGCAAGGCGAGGATCTGGAACGTCTCTCGCTCGAGCTGCGCGTAGAGCGCGTCGATGGGCTCGTCGCCGTGGCGGACCTCGCCGACGAGATCGAGCCGGTTCTCGAGGATCGCCGACCCTGCCCTGGAGAGGTTGGCCACGACCAAGGAACCGAGGGTCACCAGGCCGCGTCGGATCTCGTCGAGCTCGTCGTCGAAGTGGTGTCGGAGTTCGTGCGGGTGATGGTGGTCGTCGTGGAGCGCCATGATCGTCTCCTATCCGAACCGGCCGGTGATGTAGTCCTCGGTCTGCGGGTGTTGCGGCCGGGTGAACAGGGTCGCGGTCTCGGAGAACTCGACGAGTCTCCCGGTGCGTTGGCCACCGTCGGTGACCTCGATGTTGAAGAAGGCGGTGCGGTCGGAGACCCGGGAGGCCTGCTGCATGTTGTGGGTGACGATGATGATCGAGTACTCCTCCTTGAGCTCGTACATCAGCTCCTCGATGCGGAGGGTGGCGATGGGGTCCAGGGCAGAGGCCGGCTCGTCCATGAGCAGCACGTCGGGGCTGGTGGCGATGGCTCGGGCGATGCAGAGGCGTTGCTGCTGGCCTCCCGACAGCGTGTAGGCCGAGTCCCGCAGCTTGTCCTTCACCTCGTCCCACAGCGCCGCCTTGGTGAGGGACGCCTCGACCAGGGCGTCCATGTCCCCGTCGTACTTGGCGATCTTCGGGCCGAAGGCGACGTTGTCGTAGATCGATTTGGGGAACGGGTTCGGTCGCTGGAACACCATCCCGACGTGGCGCCTGACCTGGACCGGGTCGACGTCGGGTCCGTACAGGTCGAGGCCGTGATAGCGAACGGAGCCCTCGACCCTGGCGGTGGGGATGAGGTCGTTCATGCGGTTGAAGCACCGCAGCACGGTCGACTTGCCGCAGCCCGATGGGCCGATGAAGGCGGTGATCTCGTTCCGTGCGATGTCGAGAGTGACGTCCTGGACCGCATGGAAGTCCCCGTAGAAGACGTCGAGCCCGTCGACCTCGAAGATGGCGGGTCGGTCGTGGGACGGCGCCGTGGGCGCGTTCCCGCCGGTGCGCAGGTCGATGGGGGGCTCGGGGATGAGGTCGGTCGTGTCCATGGTGGTCCTTCGTGGTTCGGTGTCGATGCTATCGGTCATCTCACCACCGCCGGTCGTGTCGATTGCGCAGCCACACGGCGGCCCCGTTGAGCGTGAAGAGGACGCCGAGGAGGACGACGATGGCGGCCGGAGCGAGGGTTTCGAGGAACTCGGGTCGGGTCTGGCGCGACCATGAGAACACGATGACCGGCAGCGCCGTGTACGGGCCGGTGAGGCGCTCGAGGACGCCGACGTTGGCGGGCGGGGCGAAATAGCCGGTGGCGACACCGATGACGAGCAGCGGGGCCGTCTCCCCCAGAGCCCGGGCGAGGGTGAGGACGGTGCCGGTGAGGATGCCGGGGAGGGCGGAGGGAAGCACGTGGTGGCGGATGACCTCCCATCGGGTGGCGCCGACGCCGAACCCCGCCTCGCGGATCGTCTGCGGGACGGCCCGGATCGCCTCGGCCGAGGTGATGATGACGATCGGGAGGACGAGGACCGCCATCGTGATGCCGGCGGCGATGACGTTCCGGCCGTGGGACACCCCTCCGAGACCGATGCGGTCGACCAGCGGAACGAAGACGGCGAGCCCGAGGAGCCCGTAGACGATCGACGGGACGCCGGCGAGGTTGCGGACGGTGGTGTCGACCAGGGTGGTGCCCCACCCCTCCTCGGCGTACTCCTCGAGGTAGAGGGCCGCGGCCACGCCGACCGGGAAGGCGAGGGCGACCACGATGGCGGCGATCGTGACCGACCCTGCGATGCCGGTGAGGACGCCGGCCGTGTCCGGGCTCAGGGACAGACCCGAGAGCACGAATCCGATCCCCCTGGTCCGGAACGTCGGGAGGGCGCCGGAGACCACGTCGGCGAGGAGGACGAGCAGGATCGACAGCGCGGAGAGGAGGGCGACGAGCAGCGCTCCCTCGAACACGAGCGCCCCCACACCGAGTCCTCGTCCGCGGAGCGCATCGACGATGTCGGCGTCGGGCCGGGAGGCGGGGTGGCCGTCGGCGGTCGTCATCGATAGCGCTCCCGGAAGCGGCGGACGAAGCGGGTGCCGAGCCAGTTCATCAGCAGGGTCAGGAGGAACAGGAGCAATCCGACGAAGAACAGGCTCTGGAAGGACAGGCCGACGCCGGCGACCTGGTCACTTCCGGTGGCGAGGGAGGCGATGGCGGCGGTCATGGTCTGGCCGGGGCCGAGAACGTCGAAGGTGCGAAGGCTCCCACCGACCGCGCCCGCCGCCATGAAGACGATCATCGTCTCGCCGATGGCTCGGGAGAGGGCGAGGATGACGGAGGCCACGATGCCCGAGAGGGCGGCGGGGATGACGACCTTCCGGACGGTGGTGGCTCGGTCGGCGCCGAGGCCGTAGGAGGCGGCTCTGAGCTCGAGCGGGACCGCCCGCATGGCGTCCTCCGAGACGGTGGCGACCAGCGGTGTGACGAGGATCCCCACGCCGATGCCTGCCGCCATCATCGAGAACGTGCCGGCGGAGGGGAAGATCCGTTGGACGAGTTCGGGGCTGATGAACGCCAGGGCCCAGAACCCGAGCACGACCGACGGGATCCCGGCCAGGATCTCGATGGTCGGCTTCAGTCGCCGTCGGAGGCGGTCGCCGGCGTACTCGGAGAGGAAGGTCGCCGCCCCCAGTCCCAGCGGCACCGCCACCGCGCAGCCGACGAGGGCGATGACGACGGTGGCGATGAGGATGGTGGGGATGTCGTAGAGCCCGCGGCGGGGGAACCATCCGACGGTCCACAGCGCGCCCAGGTCCCCGTCGGCGGCGAGACCCGAGATGAAGTTCCACGCTTCACCGACGAGGGACGCGATGATGGCCACCGAGATGAGGATCGACAGGACCCCGGCGAGCCTGAAGAGGGCCGCCACCACCGTTTCGCGACGCCGCCTCCGGGGGTCCCCGGTCAGGTCGATGGGCGTTCCGGCCGTGGTCATGGGCGGGGACCGTCCCCTCCCCGTTCAGGGTCGCGCATCGGAGCTCCCGGTCGTGCGGTCGGCCCAGCGGGTGCGGGCCTCGGTGTAGTCGTCGAGGGCGACGTAGCCGGCGTCGACGACCGCCTGGAGTCCTCCATCGGACAGGTAGTAGTCGACGAACGCGGCGACTGCCGGGTTCTCGGCGGCTCGTTGCGCGTTCACGTAGATGAACAGGGGGCGGGACAGGGGGTACTCGAAGCTGGCGATGGTGTCGGGCGTCGGTTCGACGCACCCGTTTCCGGCATCGACGGCGATGGCTTCGACCTTGTCCTCGTTGGCGAGGAAGAAGGCGTACCCGACCCAGCCGAGGGAGCTGTCCGACCCGGCGATCCCTTCGATGATCACGTTGTCGTTGGCCGAGGCCGTGTAGTCGGGGCGGGTGGCGGCCTCCTGTCCCCGCGCGTCGGCGATCGGTTCGAGCACCAGTTCGACGTAGGTGTCGTAGGTGCCCGACTCCTCCCCGGGTCCGGTGATGACCAGCGGGGCGTCGGGGTAGGGGGCGTGCGGAGGGCCGAAGGCGGCCGTATCGACCGTGGCGGCGACGTCGCTCACCAGCTCGTCGGCGTCGCTCCATGTCGCCATGCCGATCGACTCGGGTCCGGTGAGGGCGTACAGGTCGGTCTTCGACAGGCACGAGATGCGGTCGTTCTGCTTCGAGGTGAGGATGGACAGGCCGTCGGTGGCGATGTGCAGTTCGATGAACTCGATGCCGTTGGCTTCGCAGGTGGCGATCTCGGCGTCCTTGATCGGTCGGGAGGCGTCCGAGATGTCGGTCTCGCCGTTGCAGAACTTGGCGAAGCCGTCGCCGGTCCCTGGTCCTTCCACGGAGATCCCGATGTCGGGATTCTGGCTCTTGAAGGCTTCTGCGACGAGGGCGGAGATGGGTTCGACGGTCGACGAGCCGGAGATCGCGATGCTGCCCCCGCCGACGTCGGTGTCCCCGCCGGTGGTGCCTCCGCCGGCGCAGGCGGCGACGATGAGGGCGAACGCGGCGATCGCCGCGGTGGCCGTGGCTCGTGGTCTCATGTGGTGGGTCCTCCGTGTTGGCGGTCGATTCCGTGACGATCCGATGCCGGACGGGATGGAAGGTACGAGGTCGGGGTGACGGCGGGGAGGCGCAGAGGTGAACGCCAGGTGAACTCTCTGCGGCAGGGGTGACCGTTCGGGAACGTCCGGTCGTCCCTAGAGTTCGCTCCATGAGCTCGTGGACGGTCATCGCGGTAGGGGTGACGGCCGTCGCCCTCGCTGTCGGGTTCCGGTGGCTGCAGCTGCGTCGTGACGTCGGTCGGGCCCTGGCGTTGGCGGGCGTCACCGAAGCCGGTGGGGGGTATTCGGGTTCGCTGCCGGGTCTCGTGCGGGATCTGGTCGACCGGATCGCCGCCGCCGAAGCCTCGGGCGCCGCGATGCGCGCGGCGATCGTCGGGTCGGATCTGGGGGTCGTGATCGCCGGACCCGATGGCAGGGTGCTCATGTCGAACCCGGCCGCGTCGGAGGTGCTGGAAGGGGGCGTGGAGGACGCGGTGGCGAGGACGCGTCTGCTCCAGCTCCTCGCCCGGGTCGCCGACACCGGGGAGCCCGAGGAGTTCGAGTTCGACGTTTACGGTCCGCGCCGCCGCGTTCTCCGGTTGCGGGCCGTGCCTCTGGAGGTGGATGGGGAGCGCCGCGGGTCCCTGGGGTACGTGCGCGACCTCACCCGCCGCTATCGGGTCGACGCCATGCGCAGGGACTTCATCGCCAACGCTGGGCACGAGTTGAAGACGCCGCTGGGAGCGTTGTCGGTCCTCGCCGAGGCGCTGGTGGCGGCCGACGGGGCCGAGGCCAGGGATCAGCTGGCCTCGCGACTGATGTCGGAAGCCGGGCGGATGGCCCGCGTCGTCGACGACATCGTCCAGCTCGCCGAGGTGGAGTCGCTGTCGAGCCCGCACCGTCCGGTACGTATCCGCGACGTGGTGTGCGACGCGGTGGAGGCGGTGGCGCACCAGGCGGACCAGGCGGCCGTCGAGCTCGTCGCCGAGGCGATCGACGACGCCGTGGTGGTGGGCAACCGCGAGCAGCTCGCTTCCGCGGTCGCGAACCTGCTGTCGAACGCCATCACGTACACGCCGGGTGGCGGCTCCGCCTCGGTGGTCTGGTACGGCGCCCGATTCGAGGATGGTCGGGTGGCCATCTCCGTGGAGGATCACGGGATCGGGATCCCGGCCGAGCATCACGGTCGGATCTTCGAGCGCTTCTACCGGGTCGATCGGGCGCGGAGTCGGGCCTCGGGGGGGACGGGCCTGGGCCTGTCCATCGTGAGGAACGTGGCCAGGATCCACGGTGGGGATGTGACGGTCGATTCGGAGCCGGGACGTGGCAGCATCTTCACGCTGCACCTGCCGGCGGGTCCGGTGGAGGGGTCGTGACGGAGATCCTCGTGGTCGAGGACGAGGTCTCGTACCAGGAGGCGCTCGAGGTGGGCTTGGGGGCTGAGGGGATGACCGTGCGATGCGTGACCGACGGCCGGTCGGCGATCGTGTCGTTTCTCGACGCCGAGCCGGATCTCGTCCTCTTGGACCTGATGCTGCCCGAGGTGTCGGGGCTCGACGTGCTGCGGCGGATCAGGCAACGCTCGTCGGTGCCCGTCATCGTGGTCTCCGCCAAGTCGGCGGAGGCCGACGTCGTGTCGGCGCTCGAGCTCGGCGCCGACGACTACCTGACCAAGCCGTACTCGTTGCGGGAGCTCGTGGCGCGGATCCGGGCGGCGTTGCGCCGCAGCGGCGAGCTGGGGGACGAGACCGACGAGGTGTCGATCTGCGGGAACGCGGTGCTCGACCAGGGCCGCTACCAGCTCAGGGTGGCCGATGTCGTGTTCGACCTGCCTCGGAAGGAGTTCGAGGTGATGCGGATGCTGATGGAGCGCCCGGGGCGGGTCGTCCCGAGGGAACGTCTCTTGGACGAGGTCTGGGGATACGCCTGGACCGACTCCAAAAGCCTCGACCAGCACGTTCGACGGCTCCGACGCAAGCTGGAGCAGGTGCCGGAAGCGCCGACGATCAGCGCCGTCCGCGGCGTCGGGTATCGCATCGACGCCTGAGTCGAGCGGCTCGGACGCTCGACGGCGTCGACCCCCTGCGCCTCAGATCCCCTGCAGGGCCTCCACGTAGGCGTCGTACTCGCGGGGCGTGCCGAGCGAATCGGTCTCGATGATGTCGCGCACGACGCCGTCCGCGTCGAGGACGATGGTCCTGCGGTTGGCGCATCCGAGCTGCTCGTTGAAGGCGTCGTAGGCCCGGGCGACCTCGCCGTGGGGCCAGTAGTCCGACAGCACGGGGAAGGCGAAGTCGTTGTCGTCGGCCCAGCGCTTGTTCGTCGGGACGGCGTGGGTGGTGACGACCACCACCTTGGCGTCGAGATCTCCGAGCTGAGCGAGGTGATCCCGGATCGTGCACAGCTCGCTCTCGCAGATGCCGGTGAACGGGAAGGGGATGAACACGATCAGGGCCTTGTGTCCGGCCAGGTCGGACACCGAGACCGGGTGCTTGTCCTGGTCGGGAAGGGTGAACTCGGGGGCTTTGGCGCCGATCGTGACGGCCATCGTGAGGCTCCTCCTCGTGCGTGTGGGCAGCGGTGGCAATCTACCGGTCGTCGGGGGGCTACGACAGGAGCGTCCGGGCGGCCCATCCGACGGGATCGGTCAGCTCGGCGAGGGTCGGGAGGTTCTCGGGATCCTCCCAGATCCGGTCGAGTGCCTCGGCTCCCCATCGCCGGGTCACCTCGGCACAGAACACTGCCGCGTCCGCCCCCCGGCGCCGCTGCAGGTCGAGCCCTCCGAGCTGGGCGAGGAACTGTGCGGCCTGGTCGGGCTCGGACCGGCGGAGCTCGTAGGCGCCCGCGATCTGGTCGAGCTGCGGCAGGATCTCACCGGCGGCGAGGCGCACCAGGTGGTCGCCGTATCCGGTGAGGATGGCGCTGAAGGCCTGCACCTTCCCGAGGAGGCCCTGGTCGGGGTCGCCCTTCATGAGGGCCGGGATCCCCGACGATCCGGCGTCGAGGAGCGTCTCGAGTTCGCTGGGATCGTCGAGGGTGGAGAGCCTCGACATGAGCCCGGCGATGTCGAACTCGACGGTGTCGTAGTAGGAGGTGACGAGCGACACGAAATGGCCGCGCAGCCATTCGATCGCGCCGATGCGCTGGAACGCCACCTCGTGCAACGCCGCCCACAGCCGAACCTGGCGGGGATCGAGGTCGTTGACGAGGGCGAACTCTTCGACGTTGGGGACGACGAGGTAGGCCCGCTCGTGTTCCATCGACGGCACGCCGGTGTCGAACTGGCCCAACACCCGATGGGACATGAACCCGACCATCGTGCCGGCCTGGACACCGAGGAGCGCCGGGCCGAGCGGATCGATCATGCCGCCCATGCCACCCAGCGGAGCCAAATCGCCGCCGCCGAACTTGTCGGCCAGGGGCTCGACGAGGATCCGGAAGGCCTGCTGGTTCTCGGCCGCCCAGGTGGCCCGGTCGGTGGGATGGATGGTCTCGTTCGGGGCTCGGGGAAGATCGGCGACGGCGTCCAATCGGAGGGCGGCGGCGGTCCCCAGCTCCTGGTACTCCTCGGCGACCCCGGGTTCGATCGGTTCGGGGGAGCCCGCGAGGCTCTTGGTCACCTCCCGTGCGAGCTTCCAGTTCACCGGGCCGCTCGACTGGAGAAGGGCGAAGAGCTGCTCGAAGATGCTGTCGCCGCCGCCGAGGGGATGGTCGATCTCAGGCATCTGGGGGTCGTTCCCCGAGGGTGACGGGGAGGGTGAGGGTGGTTCCGTCGCGCCGGACGGTGATGTCGATCGTGTCGCCGACCCGATGCAGGCGGATGGCGGAGATGAGCTGGTCCATCGTCGTGATGGTGGTGTCGTCGACGGCGACGATGACGTCGCCGGGTTGGATCCCGGCGGTTTCGGCGGCGCCACCCTCGCCGTAGAGGTCCTCGATCTGGGCGCCGTCGGGGACGAGGGCGCCGTCGGCCTCCTCGGTGAGATGGTCGAACCCCGTGATGCCCAGGAAGGGATGCTTGACGGTCCCGGTCTGGATGATCTCGTCGGTGATTCGGCGGACCACCTCGACGGGGGTCGCGTAACCGATGCCCTCGGCGCCTGCGTCGCTGACGCCGATGGCGGTGGTGATCCCGATCAGCCGGCCGGCGGCGTCCACGAGGGCGCCGCCGCTGGAACCGCGGGTGATGGGAGCGTCGGTCTGGAGCATCCCGACCAGGCGATCGTTGCTGCCGAAGACGACCTCTCGGTTGAACGCCGAGATGATCCCTGCGGTCACCGATGCGCCGCCGCGCTGGCCGAGGGGGTTCCCGACCGCGATCGCGGGCGCGCCGATGTTCAACGTGTCGGACTGGCCGAACTCGATCGGGGTCAACCGTGCACCGTCGATGCGGAGGACGGCGAGGTCGGTCCTCTCGTCGGAGCCGACGATGTCGGACTGGTAGATGCGTCCGTCCTGGAAGACGACGCGGCTGGCGGATGCGTCGGCGATCACGTGTTGGTTGGTGACGATGAGGCCGCCGGCGTCGATCACGACCCCGGAGCCGGACGCGACGGCGACGAACCCGTCGGTGCCGACGTCGCCGACCTCGACGGTGACGATGGAGGGGATGACCTTGGCGGCGACGGCTTCGACGGAGGTCATCTCGCCGTTGGGGGTGACGATCTGGGTGGTGACCCGCTCGATCACGGTGGTGTCGGTGGTGGCTTGGGTCTCGGTGGGGCCGAAGGCTCCGGCGGCGAACAGGATCGTCAACACGACGATGGTTCCGAGGGCGCCGGCGGCGAAGGCGCCGATGAGGTCCGACCATCCGCGCGGTTTTGGCGGCGGCGGCGCGGGGTCGGCTCCGACGGGTCCCTGGGGGGACGGTGGCTCGTAGGGCGGCCGCTCCGGCAGTCGGTCCGGTCCGAGACCCGACCGGCTCTGTGGTGGTGTCGGGATGGCGGTGTCGGTGGCGCCGGCGGCCACGTAGGGTTGCCCGGCCGGTGGAGCCGGGTAGCGTTCGGACGGTGTAGCCGGCGGGCGCCCGGCTCCGAGCTGATCCATGGAGACGATTGTATGACCTCGAAACCGCTACACGGACGAACCGTCGACGTCGTGCAGGTCGGGCCTGATCCGATCGATCCGGCGGCGGTCGTCGATGTCGTCGCTTCCCCCGCGGCGGGGGCGACGGTGTTGTTCTTGGGGACGGTTCGTGATCACTCTCCCGGGCGCGAGGGGGTCACGCATCTCGAGTACGAGGCGTACGGAGCGGTCGTCGAGTCGAAGATCGCCGAGATCGTGGCCGAGGCGCGGGACCGGTGGCCGCTGTTGGGCGTCGCCGCGGTGCATCGGGTGGGCGAGCTGGCGATCGGGGAGGTGAGCGTGGCGGTGGCGGTCTCGTCGGCGCATCGGGCCGACGCGTTCCCGGCGGCGAGGTACGTGATCGACGAGCTGAAGGCCCGGGCGCCGATCTGGAAGAAGGAGCATTGGGCCGGCGGAGCGGAGTGGGTCAGGGAGGACCATCTCCACTGAACGCCGGGGGCCACCGGATGCGGGGGCCGATCGGGTCAGTCTCGTCCGCCGACGACCATCTGGGCGGCGTCGCGGACCATCGGGTTGCGATCTCGGGCGGCGGCCCGGATGGCGGCTTCGACCGGTTCGCCGTCGAAGACGGTGAGGGCGACGACGGCCCGGCGGCGGACCTGGGGAGGGGCTTGGCGGATCAGTCGGAGGAGGGTGGGGAGGGCCCGTTCGTCCTCGAGCGCGCCGAGCGCCGCGACGGCGGCTTCGGCGACGAGCCGGTTCGGATGTTCGGAGACGTCGATCAGCCACCCAACGGCGGCCCGGTCGCCGCGTTCCCCGTAGGCCGTGGCGACCGCTTCGACGACCCCGGGGTCGGCGTCGCGGCGGGCGGCGTCGAGGGCCGCCGAGGCGACGTTCCCCTCGACGGTCGCCAGCGCCTCGACGGCGGCGGCTCGGACGCCGGGGTCGGCATCGTCGCGGGCGAGGGCGGCGAGAGGCTCGGCGAGGTCGACGCGTCCGGTGCACGCGGCGGCGGCGAGACGTCGAACGTCCGGATCGGGGTCGTCGAGATGGGCCTCGGGGTGATGGACGAGATCGGTGAGCCGGTGGCGCAGGTCCATGGGTGAAGCGTACCGAGCGGTCCTCGGGCTGGGACGTTCGACCCGGGTCGTGGCGCGTCGGTTGTGGTAGACACGAAGGGGACCATCGAACGCGACGAGGGAGGTGGAGATGGATCTCAACGGGATCGAGATGACGTGGTTGGGCCATGCGGCCGTGCGCTTCAGGACCGGGGACGGTGCCGTGGTGCTCGTCGATCCGTGGCTGGAGGGGAACCCGGCCTGTCCCGAGGGGGCCCAGACCCAAGAGCGGGTCGATGCCATCTACCTGACGCACGGGCACTTCGACCATTTCGGTTCGACGATCCCGCTGGCGCGGGCTCATGGCGCTCCGGTCCATGCGATCCACGAGATCGGCGTCTACCTGGAGGCGAACGGCGTCGAGCAGGTGGTGGGCCTCAACTTCGGGGGGACGGTCGATGGACCGGGCGGGGTCTCGGCCTCGTTCGTTCCGGCGGTGCATTCGTCGGGCATCTCGGGGGATGCGGGCATCGTGAACGGCGGTTCGCCCGGGGGGTGGGTACTCGCCTTCGACGGCGGCCCGACCGTGTACCACGCCGGGGACACCTTCGTGTTCGGGGACATGGCCCTGATCGGGGAGCTGTTCGCTCCCGACGTGGCGTTGTTGCCGATCGGGGGTCACTACACCATGGATCCCCGCCAGGCGGCACGTGCCGCGGGGTTGTTGGGTGTCTCGACGGTGGTTCCGATCCACTACGGGACGTTCCCCATCCTGGCGGGCACCCCCGACCAGCTCCGTGACGCGGCGGCGGGGGCGTTCGAGGTGGTGGCGTTGGAGCCGGGCGTTCCGGTCTGATCGGGGCCTCGTGTCTGGGTGATCGGCCCTCGGCGCGCTGCGCGCGCCTGCGGGCTTCAGGGCGTGACGGTGACGGTGCCCGACATCAAGGTGGGGTGGAGGGAGCAGAAGTAGCGGTACGTCCCCGGGGTATCGAAGGTCCGTTGCCACGATGCTCCGGGGGCCAGGTCCGGTGACGCCCAGGAGCCGTCGGGTGTCGGGTCCGAGCCGGAGACGGCGTTGTGGGGCACGGTGCCGGAGTTGACCCACCGAACCGCACCCCCGGCCGGGATCGTGACGGTCGAGGGGTCGTTGAAGAACTCGCCCATCGCGACCGTCGCCACGGGGGGCTCGGTGGTGGTCGTGGTGGTGGTGGACGCCTGGGTGGTGGTGGTCGTGGGCACCTGGGTGGTGGTCGTGGGCACCTGGGTGGTGGTGGTGGTCGTGGGCACCTGGGTGGTGGTCGTGGGCACCTGGGTGGTGGTGGTGGTCGTGGCGGTGGTCGTGGTGGTGGGCGCCGGGGCGCTGGTCGTGGCGACGGTGGTGGTCGTGGTGGGAGCCACCACGACGGTCGTCGCCGGCGCCACCGGTCCGGAGCTCGACGAGCACCCGGCGACGACGGCCATGATGAGGACGATGACGGCGCGACGCATGAGCGGAGCGTCGGTCGGAGGCCCAGCGAGCTTGAGCCCTATCGCCTGGGCCTTGCCCCCGCTCAGACCCGCTCGAGGAGCATGGCGGCCCCCTGGCCGACCCCGATGCACATCGTCGCCAGGCCGTAACGGACGTCCCGCAGGGTCATCTCGCGACTGAGGGTCGTCACCAGGCGGGCGCCGGTCATACCCAGCGGGTGACCGAGGGCGATCGCTCCGCCGTTGGGGTTCACGTGCTCGGCGTCGTCGGGGAGCCCGAGCTGACGGAGGACGGCGAGCGACTGGGAGGCGAACGCCTCGTTCAGCTCGATGACACCGACCGCGTCGAGCTCGACGCCGAGCCGTCCGAGGAGCTTGCGGGTCGCGGGAACCGGTCCGATCCCCATGATGCGCGGGGGAACCCCGGCGGCGGCCATCCCGACCACGCGGGCGACGGGGTCGAGCCCGAAGCGTTCGACCGCCGACTCCGATGCCACCAGCACCGCGGCCGCCCCGTCGTTGATCCCCGACGCGTTGCCCGCGGTCACGGTCCCGCCCTCGAAGAGCGGCCGGAGCGAGGCGAGCCGCTCGAGGGTGACCTCCGGGCGGGGATGCTCGTCGGTGTCGACGACGACGGGCGCCTGTTTCCGGCGTGGGACCTCGACCGGGACGATCTCGTCGGCGAGGCGACCCGAGGAGATCGCCGCGGCGGCTCGCTGCTGGCTCCGGTAGGCGAACGCGTCCTGGTCTCGGCGGGAGATCCCGAACTCGACGGCGACGTTCTCGGCGGTGCCGGGCATCTCGTCGACCCCGAATCGGTCCCGCATCTTCGGGTTCACGAAGCGCCACCCGATGGTGGTGTCGTGCACTCGGACCGACCGGTCGTAGGCCGCCTCGGCCTTGGCCATCACCTTGGGGGCTCGACTCATCGACTCGACCCCGCCGGCGAGGATCACCTCGGCCTCGCCGGTGCGGATCGCCCGGGCCGCCTGGCCTACGGCCTCCAGGCCCGAGGCACAGAGGCGGTTGACGGTGACGCCGGGCACGTCGACGGAGAAGCCGGCCAGGAGGAGGGCCATGCGGGCCACGTTGCGGTTGTCCTCCCCGGCTTGGTTCGTGCATCCGTAGATGACGTCGTCGAGGCGATCCCAGTCGACCGACGGGTTGCGGTCACGGAGTGCCTCCATGGTGAGGGCGGCGAGGTCGTCGGGACGCACGGGAGCGAGAGCGCCGGCGAACCGCCCCACCGGTGTACGGATCGAGTCGACGATGAATGCTTCGGTCATGCGGTCAGCATATCGACGCGGTGGGCGGCACGAGGTGCCCCCTCACCGACCGGTGAACCGGGGCGTTCGCTTCTCCATGAACGCCGCGACGCCCTCCCGGTAGTCGTCGCTGCGGCCCAGCTCCCGCTGCATGTCGCGTTCGAGATCGAGTTGCTCGTCGAGGGTGTTGGTGGCGGCAGCGTCCATGGCGCGTTTGATGGCCCCGTAGGCGCGGGTCGGTCCCTGCGCCAGGGTTCGCGCCATGTCGCCGGCGACGTCCATCAGCTCGTCGTCGTCGGCCACGTCCCAGATCATCCCCCACTCCTTGGCCTGCTCGGCTCCGACGGGTTCGCCGAGGAGGGCGATGCCGAGTGCCCGGGCGGATCCGACCAGCCTGGGAAGCTGCCAGGTGCCTCCCGAGTCGGGGATGAGATCGATCTTGGCGAAGGCCTGGATGAACTTCGCGGAGCGGGCGGCGAGGACGATGTCGCCGGCCAGAGCGAGGTTGGCCCCGGCCCCTGCGGCCACCCCGTTGACGGCCACGACGATCGGCTTGGGGATCTGCCGCATCGTCAGGACGATCGGGTTGTAGCGCTCCTCGAGCAGAGCGCCGAGGTCGGCGTTCTCGCCGCTCACCGCCGGGTCGGCCAGGTCCTGGCCGGCGCAGAACGCCCGGCCGGTTCCCGTCAGGAGCACCGCCCGGACCTCGTCGTCGGCGTCGGCTTCCCGCAGCGCGCCGAGGAGATCCCTGAGCATCTCGGAGGTGAAC
The DNA here is from genome assembly GCA_026985095.1 of Acidimicrobiia bacterium. Classification (GTDB taxonomy): domain Bacteria; phylum Actinomycetota; class Acidimicrobiia; order Spongiisociales; family UBA5794; genus JALSQW01. Next base: position 174,083 of record JALSQW010000029.1, read on the forward strand.
GCGTTGAGCCGTTCCGGCCGGTCGAGGGCGATCGTGGCCACGCCGTCGGCGACCTCGAAGGTGATGGTGTCGTCCATGGTGCACCCGAGCCTATCGCTTTCGCGGCCGGGGATGCGACCACCGCCCGGCGCGGTACGCTCGGAGCACGACACCGTGGAGGAGACGCCATGACGGACCTGTACGCCAAGCACCGCGACACCCTCGAGCGGGCGGTGGAGACCATCGGGACCCGCCAGTACTGGAGTCCCTATCCGGAGCATCCGAAGGCATACGGGGAAGATGCGCCCGCCGAGGGTCAGGCCGCCTTCGAAGCCCGTCTCGGTCGGCCGTTCGAAGTGGATCAGCCGCACGACGGGACCCTCGCCCCCGATGAGCGATCCCCCTACGGCCTCGATCTCGAGATCACCTATCCGAAGTCCACGCCCGACCAGCTCATCGGCGCCGCCCAGGAGGCCATGGAGGCGTGGGGGAAGGCGTCCGTCGACGAGCGGGCGGGAGTGGTCCTGGAGATCCTGGACCGGCTGGCGGCGCGGAACTTCGAGATGGCCCACGCCGTCATGCACACGACGGGCCAGTCGTTCCTGATGGCCTTCCAGGCGGGCGGGCCTCACGCCCTCGACCGGGCGTTGGAGGCGGTGGCGTACGGCTACCGGGAACAGACGCGGATCCCGGCGGCGATGACGTGGGAGAAACCCCAGGGCACGCGTGGTCCCCTCGTCGTCGAGAAGGAATGGAGGATCCGGCCCCGCGGCATCGACGTCACGATCGGCGTCTCGACGTTCCCGACGTGGAACGGGTATCCAGGGATCTTCGCCTCGCTGATCACCGGCAACGCGGTGATCGTCAAGCCGCATCCCGAGACCATCCTGCCGCTGGCGATCTTCGTCGAGGTCGCCAGGGAGGTCCTCGCTTCCGCTGGGTTCGATCCGAACGTCGTGACCCTCGCCGTCGACACCAGGGCCGAGCCGATCACCGAGGAGCTGGTGATGGATCCGGCGGTCGGCATGGTCGACTACACCGGAGGACCCGCCTTCGGGCAGTGGCTGGAGGAGAACGTCCGTCACGCACTGGTCTTCACCGAGAAGGCGGGCGTGAACTCGGTGATCCTCGATTCCGCCGAGGATCTCGGACCGGTCTTCCGGAACCTGTCGGTGTCGATGACGATGTACTCGGGCCAGATGTGCACGACACCGCAGAACCTGTTCGTGCCTCGGAGCGGTGTCCGGGTCGGAGACGAGGTCGTGCCCTTCGACGAGGTGGCGAGCGGGTTCGCCGCCGCTATCGCCGGGCTGTTGGGCGACGACGCCCGGGCGGCGGAGATCCTCGGCGCCATCAAGGACCCCGACGCCGTTGCGTCTCGCGTCGACGAGGCGGCGGCCGCCGGGGAGGTGCTGTTGGAATCCACCGAGATCGAGCACCCGGCCTTCCCGGGGGCCACCGTCCGCAGCCCGGTCGTCGTCACGGTCGACGCCGGCGACCGGGATGCCTACATGCGTGAGATGTTCGGTCCCGTCATCTTCGTCGTCGCCACCGACTCGACCCGCCAGAGCCTCGAGCTGGCCAAGGAGGCAGCGCTGGAGAAGGGCGCGATCACCTGGCTGGTGTACACGACCGACGATGAGGTGATGGAGGCCGCCGTCGACGCCGCCGTCGACGCCGGCGTGTCGGTGGCCTTCAACCTGACCGGGGGCTTGTTCGTTAATCAGTCGGCGGCGTTCTCCGATTTCCACGTCACCGGAGCCAACCCGGCGGGCAACGCCTCCCTCACCGACACGGCGTTCGTGGCCGGGCGGTTCCGGGTGGTGGGCGTCCGCAGGCAGTGACCCGGCGGGCGTCGTTCCGGTGACGGGAACCCCGCTCGTGCGCGTCGGCGATTCATCCTCTATGGTGACCGCCATCGGCACTGTGGTGTCGGGGGCTGGGCACAGGAGGAGGCGACCATGACGACCACGCTGGAACGGCGGGACGCTCCGGATCTGTCGGGCGCGTTCCCGACCGTCGCCTACAAGGTGCGCGAGTGGGCGCAACGCAACCCCACCGCCGTGGCCATGCGCGAGAAGGATTTCGGCGTGTGGCAGGAGATCTCCTGGGAGGAGTTCTGGGACAGGGTGCTGACGGCCGCCCACGGGCTCCTCGCCTTGGGCGTCGACGTCGGGGACGTCGTGTCGATCCACAGCGAGGACCGGCCCGAGTGGGTGATCCTCGACATGGCGACGGTCGCGGTGCGGGGCATCACCACCGGCATGTACCCGACGAACCCGTCCCCCGAGGTCCAGTACATGGTCAACGACTCGGGTGCCGCCGTCCATCTCGCCGAGGACCAAGAGCAGGTCGACAAGGTGCTCGACCCGGGACCCGACGCCTTCCCCGACGTCAAGAAGATCCTGTACGTCGAACCACGCGGGATCCGCAGCTACGACGACCCGCGGTTGCTGTACTGGAACGACTTCCTCGAGCTGGGACGCCGACACCGCGAGCAGAACTCGGGCGCGGTGGAGGAGCGCATGGCGGCGGCCACCGGCGACGACGTGATGACCCTCGTCTACACGTCGGGGACGACCGGGCCGCCCAAGGGCGCCATGTTGACCAACGCCAACGCCGAGTTCTGCATGGAGAAGATCATCAACGCCAAGGGCCGCACCGAGGACGACCGGCTCCCCAGCCCGTCGGATCAGGTCCTCACCTACCTGCCGCTGTGCCACGTGGCCGAACGCATCTTCTCGACCTGGACGATGTGCTCGAACGGGGTGATCCTGAACTTCGCGGAGTCGATCGAGACGGTCCAGACCAACCTGCGGGAGGTGCAGCCGACGCTGTTCTTCGCCGTGCCGAGGATCTGGGAGAAGATCCACGCCACGATCCTCATCAAGCTGGAGGACGCCACGTTCTTCAAGCGTCTCGTGTCCGGCTTCGGGCTCAAGATGGCGTCGATCATCGGCAAGGACCGGGCCGCCAACGGCGGCGACTTCACCTGGCGGAGCCGCCTCGCCTACTGGGTCGCCAACCCGATCTTCTTCCGGGCCTTGAAGGAGCGGATCGGGTTGCGGCACTGCCGGTGGGCGGGGTCGGGCGCGGCGCCGATCGCCCCCGAGGTGCTCGAGTTCTTCATGGGCCTCGGTATCCCCGTCTACGAGCTCTACGGGATGACGGAGAACTCGGCGGTGGCGACCCTCAACTTCGCTCACCGCGTGAAGCTGGGCACCGTCGGCGAGCCGTACCCCGGGATCGGTCTGCGCATCGACGAGGAGACCGGGGAGATCCAGACGAAGCATCCGGGCAACTTCAAGGGCTACTGGAACAAGCCCGAGGCCACGGCCGAGACCTTCACCGACGACGGCTGGTTGAAGACGGGCGACGTCGGCGTGTGGGTGGAAGGCACCCACGTCAAGATCGTCGACCGGATCAAGCACATCATCATCACCTCCGGTGGCAAGAACATCTCGCCGTCGGAGATCGAGAACAGCCTCAAGACGTCGCCGTACGTGAAGGAAGCCATGGTCATCGGCGATCGGCGCAAGTACCTGACGGCGTTGATCGGCATCGAGTACGACACGGTCGGAAACTGGGCCCTTCGCGAGGGCATCCCGTACACGACCTACCGGGACCTGTCGGAGAAACCCGAGGTGATCGAGCTCATCCAGAAGGTCGTCGACCAGACCAACGAGAAGTTCGCCAGGGTCGAGCAGATCAAGAAGTTCCGGCTGCTGCCCAAGGAACTGGACCACGAGGACGGCGAGTTGACGGCGACCCAGAAGCTCAAGCGCAAGGCGATGGAGGACATGTTCCACGATCTCGTGGAGTCGATGTACTGATGGACGCAGCGGTGGTGGTCGCTCAGGTCGCCGGGGCCGGAGGCGCCGAGAAGTTCATCAACGCCTTGTCGTCGGGCCTGGCGCTGGGCGCCATCTACGCCATCTTGGCCTTGGGTTTCGTGATCATCTTCAAGGCGACCCAGGTCGTGAACTTCGCCCACGGTGCCCTCGCCGCGGTCGGCGCCTACTTCACCGTCTACTTCGCCACCGTCCTCAACGTGCCGGGCCGGTTCCTCGAGTTCCTCCCCTACACGGCCCAGTGGGTCCTGTCGGCGGCCCTGGCGGTCCTGGCGACCGCGGTGGTGGGCATGATCGTCGAACGCATCACGATCCGGCCGATGATCGGCGAGCCGCTGTTCGCCGTGGCGATGATCACCCTCGGGTTGGACCTCATCCTCCGTACCGTCACGAACGACTTCATGGGCAACCAGGCGCGGGGGCTGAACGACCCGTGGGGCGCCGACATCCTCGAGATCGGGCTCCTGCGGGTGGCGAAGACCCAGATCGTGACGATGATCGTCGCCGTCGTCGCCATGCTGCTGCTGGCGTGGTTCTTCCGGTCACGGATGGGGATCGCCATGCGCGCCACGGCCTTCGATCAGGAAGCGGCGATGGCGCAGGGCATCTCCGTCGGTAAGGTCTTCGCCGTGGCGTGGGCCATCGGCGCCGCCCTGGCGGCCATCGGCGGCATCTTCTCGTCCATGGCGCCGCGGGCCTCCGCCGGGTTGACGCCGTTCACGGCCCTCATCGTGTTCCGGGCGTTCCCGGCGGTCATCGTCGGCGGTCTCGACTCGGTCACGGGCGCCATCGTCGGTGGTCTCCTGATCGGCATGGCCGAGGTGTTCGCCGGAACGTACCTGGCGACCGTCTCGTGGCTCGGGGTCGGGTTCTCGGGCATCGTGCCGTGGCTGTTCATGATGCTCATCTTGCTGGTCAAGCCCTACGGACTGTTCGGGACCGAGGAGATCCGCCGCGTATGAGAGGACGACCGAACCTCTTCACCGACTACGAGTCGGAGATGGCGCTGTTCCCGACGACGACCAAGCGCGTGGCGGTGGCGTTGCTCCTGATCTTCGCGCTCCTCGTTCCCCTCGGCGCCATCCCCGGGCTGTCCTTCCTGCAGGAGTCGTCGTGGCTGGTGCTGATCAACCGGGCGCTGGTGTTCGCCATCGCCGCGCTCGGCCTGAACCTGCTGACCGGCGTCGCCGGCCAGGTGTCCCTCGGGCACTCGTTCTTCATGGCCGTCGGCGCCTACACGGCGGTCCTGTTGGGAGGCGCTCCCGGCAAGACCGTCTGGGGGCTCGAGCTGCCCATCTGGATCTGGCTCCCGGCGGCGGGGATCGCCGCCGCCATCATCGGGATCATCGTGGCGCCGACCGCGGTCCGGGTGCGGGGCCTGTACCTGGCGTTCGTGACGCTGGGACTCGTGTTCATCGGCCTCCATCTGTGGCGCAACTTCGGCAAGGTCGCCGGTGGCCCCACGACCGGCCGTCCGTGGCCGCCGCTGGAGTTCGCGCTCTGGAAGGGCGATCCGATCATCAGCTTCGCCAACGACGGCCCCTGGTTCGGGGTGCAGCTCACCTCGGACGCCAAGACCTACTTCTTCCTGCTGGTCGCCGTGATCCTGTTCACCCTCGTCGCCAAGAACCTGATGCGGACCCGGATCGGACGGGCGTGGGCGGCGATCCGGGATCGGGACATCGCGGCGGAGATCATGGGCGTCAACGAGGTCCGGGGCAAGACCCAGGCCTTCGCCATCTCGTCCTTCTACGCCGGGATCGCCGGGGCGCTGTTCGCGGTGATCCTCGGCCGGCTCATCCCCGAGACGTGGGACCTGCTGTTGGCGGTCGAGTTCATCGCCATCATCCTCATCGGCGGGGCGGGGACGATCGCCGGGACGTTGCTGGGTACGTTCTTCGTGGTGCTCATCCCCCGCATCGTCGAGGACATCACGTTCTTCTTCGCCGACCAGGTCGCCAACCAAGGTCCGCTCGCGTGGCTGGGCGATCTGTTCATCCGCAAGAGCCCGGACGACATCTTGGGGTTCGTCTCGACGGGAGCCGCCGGGCCGGGGTTGAGCATCTTCCAGCTCAACGTGGCGCTGTTCGGCGTCCTGATCATCGTGTTCCTGATCGCCGAGCCCCTCGGGCTGTACGGGATCTGGATCCGGGTCAGGAACTACTGGAAGGGGTGGCCGTTCACCTACTGATCACCGAGGTCTCTTCGATGCCGTTTCGACCGGAGCGGCGTCGAGGGAGAGGAAGAGGAAGACGTTCAGCGATGCAAGAGAAGCGATGGAGGAGGTATCCGTGACATCCAAGCGTACGAGCTGGCTCGTGCTGCTGGTGGTGTTCGCTCTGATCGCGGCTGCATGTAGCAGCGGCGGCGGGACGACCACGACGGCGGCGGGTGGCGGCGAAGGCACGACCACGACCACGGCAGGTGGTGGCGGCGGCGCCACCACCACGACGGCGCCACCGGGCGGCGGCGAAGAGATGAAGGCCGACTTCGGTGTCGACGTCGAATCCAAGACGATCAACATCGGCATGCTCGTCGACCTGACGGGGATCTTCTCCCCGTTGACGACCGACATCGCCGATGCCCAGATCGCGTACTGGGACGACGTGAACGCCAACGGTGGGATCGACGGGTGGACCGTGAACCTCGTCATCGAGGACACGAACTACAACGTCGATCAGCACATCGAGAAGTACGAGAAGATCCGCAACGACGTGGTGGCCCTGGGTCACTCGACCGGATCGCCCACGAACGTGGCGACCCTGCCCAAGTACAAGGAAGACGGGATGTTGTTCCTCCCGATCTCGTGGTACTCCGGCTGGGGCATCCCCGAGTTCGACGGTGGTCTGGCCCTCGAGCAGTACACGAACTACTGCATCGAGGCGATGGACATCTTGGGCTTCATCAACGAGATGGGCGGCACGAAGGTCGCGCTGGCCACGTTCCCCGGCGACTACGGGCAGGACGCGGCAGCCGGCGTGAAGAAGGCCGTCGAGTTCTACGGCATGGAGCTGGTCTACGACGGAGAGGCTGCGGTCATCCCCGGCCAGGACCAGACGCCGGTCATCACCGGGATCGCGCAGTCGGGCGCCGACTGGGTGTTCCTGACGACGAACCCGTCGACGGCGGCCGAGCTCATGGGCGGCGCGGCGCAGGCCGGCTTCCAGGGCATGTGGACCGGGTCGGTGCCGAGCTACGACTTCCGTCTGCTCGACAGCCCCGTGGCTCCGCTCATCGACCAGGTGTACTACCAGCCCGGGTACAACGTGGTGTGGGGCGAGGACGTCCCCGGCGCCGCGAAGATGCAAGAGGTCCTGACGGCGGCCTTCCCGGATCGCCGTCCTTCGGATGCCTTCGTCATCGGGTGGGTGTACTCCATCTCGCTGCATGAGGTGCTGAAGACGGCCATCGCCAACGGCGATCTGACCCGGGCAGGCGTCGTGGCCGCGGCGAACTCGCTGACGGGCATCGACTTCGGCGGTCTGGCTCCCAACCAGAGCTACGCCGGCACGCCCAACGAGTACGTGCAGCGGGCGATCGCCATGTTCAAGCCGAGCCTGGAGAAGTACACCGCCGCCGGTGGCGCCGACCAGGTGCTGTCCGGTGAGGGCACGACCACCGGCTCGGAGCTGGTGAAGGACTTCTTCGTCTCCGATGCGGCGAAGGACTTCGAGTACACCGAGCCGTGCTACCAGCTGTAAGGAACCGATGAACCGGTCGGGGCGGGGAGCGATCCCCGCCCCGACCCCGACCATCCGAAAGGCAGGCCATGCTCGAAGTCGCCAACCTCGAGGTCGTGTACAACGACGTCGTGTTGGTACTGCGCGGGCTCTCGTTGGAGGTCCGCGACGGCCAGATCGTCGCGCTGCTCGGCGCCAACGGCGCCGGGAAGACGACGACGTTACGGGCGATCACCGGCCTGCTCGACATCCACGAGGGCGACATCACCAAAGGCTCGGTCACCCTCGGCGGCGAACGCATCGACGGCAAGGATCCTTCGGAGATCGTCCGGATGGGTATCGCCCAGGTGATGGAGGGACGGCGGGTCTTCGCCGAGATGACCGTCGACGAGAACCTCCGGACCGGCGCGGTCACCAACGACGACGCGGCGTCGGTCAAGGCCGCCTACCAACGGGTCATGGACATGTTCCCGGTGCTCGCGAAGCGCCGCAAGGACCAGGCCGGGTTCCTGTCGGGAGGCGAACAGCAGATGCTCGCCATCGGTCGGGCGCTGATGGCCGCCCCCAAGCTCCTGATCCTCGATGAGCCGTCCCTCGGTCTGGCGCCGCTGCTGGTGCAGCAGATCCGGGACATCATCGTGGACATCAACACGCAGGGGACGTCGGTCCTGCTCATCGAGCAGAACGCCAACATGGCCCTGTCGATCGCGGACTTCGGTTACATCATGGAGGTGGGCAAGGTCGTCATGGACGGCGATCCTCACAAGCTGCTCTCCGACGAGGACGTCCAGGAGTTCTACCTCGGGCTCCACGGTGAAGGTGAGCGCAAGTCCTTCCGGGACGTCAAGCACTACAAGCGCAGGAAACGGTGGTTGTCGTGAACGATCGCCGCCGCCTCAGCTTCGAGACCCGTTCCCAGGCAGGTCTGTCCGCCGAGGAACGAGGCTACGAGCATCTGTTGGAGTTCACCGACGTCAGCTTGTCGTTCAAGGGCGTCAAGGCTCTCACGGACGTGTCGTTCCACGTCGACGACGGCGAGCTGTTCGCCATCATCGGACCCAACGGGGCGGGGAAGACGTCGACGTTCAACTGCCTCAACGGCGTCTACCACCCTCAGGAGGGGGACATTCTCTGGAAGGGATCGAGCATCCTGCGGGAGCGACCCGACAAGATCGCCGAGTTGGGGATCGCTCGCACGTTCCAGAACATCGAGCTGTTCCCGCACATGACCGTGCTGGAGAACATCACCCTCGGGCGTCATGTCCGCACCCACGTGTCGTGGTGGGACGGGGCGATCTGGTGGGGGAGGGCCAAGCGTGAGGAGCTGGCCAATCGGGCTGTCGTGGAGGACATCATCGATCTTCTCGAGATCGAGCAGTGGCGGGCCTATCCGGTGGCGTTGCTGCCCTACGGCGTCCAGAAGCGGGTCGAGCTGGGTCGTGCGTTGGCGATGGAGCCCGAGCTGTTGCTCCTCGATGAGCCGGTGGCCGGCATGAACCTGGAGGAGACCGAGGACATGGCCCGGTTCATCCTCGACATCCGTGAGGAGCTGGGCATCGCCATGATCCTCGTCGAGCACGACATGGGTCTCGTCATGGACATCGCCGATCGGGTGATGGTCCTCGACTTCGGCAAGCGCATCGCGATCGGCAGACCCGAGGACGTCCAACGCGACCCCGAGGTCATCCGCGCCTACCTCGGTGGCGACCTGGCCGCGACCTGACCGGCGTCCGGCGCCGCAGCAGCGTGTCGCGGCGGACCCCGCAGCCCCCGCTCAGCCAGGCAGGATGTAGACCGTCCCGGTGAACAGGGCGCAGGTGCGTCCGTCGGCGCGTGAGACGGTGACCCGGTAGGTCCCGAGCGTCCGGCCGCGGGTCACCTCGACGGCGGTGGCGGTCAGCGTGTCGCCTCGATCGGCCCCGGCGGTGAACGCCATGTGGGTGTCGATGGCGACGGCGTCACCGGCGGCGTTCGACGCCAGGGAGAAGGCGCAGTCGGCCAGGGAGAACACGGCGCCGCCGTGGATGCCGTCGTGGAAGTTCTCGTGCTCGGAGGTGACGGGCATGGCGACGACCACCTCGGTGTCGGTGACCTCCACCAGAGAGATCCCGAGCCCTGCCGCGTAGCGGTCCCGGTCGAGGAGCTCCCTGATGCGTGTCGCCCGTTCCATGGCGGTGCAGCGTAACGCGATGATGGGAGGCCGGAGCCTCCCATCATCGCTCCCATCGGACGGGGATCTTCAGACGTCGGCGGGATCTCCCACCGCATCCTGGAGCGCCGCGTACGACTTCTCCAGCGCCACCTTGGCTTCGCGGAGGTCGATGCGGGCGTTGTCGAGGCGACGCTTGCCGGCGGCCAGGGCGCCCGTGGCCGGGTCGGGGTAGTCGGAGGCCTGCAGCCCGATGACGTCGTCGGCGACCGGACCCCCGGCGCGTCGACCTTCGCCGATCTCGTCCCGGGCCACCGTCAGCCAACGACGCGCCTCGGTGACGTCGTAGCCGGCTTGTTCGGCCCGCTCGATCGCCGCTCCGAGTTCGTCGGCGATGCCGTCCATGCGGTCGGCGGCGTCGGCGACGGTGTCCGAGGCGATGACCTCGTGGGTCTTGGGGGCGACGACCAGGTAGATGCGGTAGTCGACCACGACGTGGTGCCCGATCTGTCGCAGCTCGTCGAAGGTCGTCGCCGCTTGCGCGTCGCCCCGGGCGATGCGCAACCCGTTGGCGGCTTGGGCGTAGTCGGCCAGCAGCCTGGCCTCGTGTCCGGCGGTGATGTGCTCGTTGCCGGTGACGACGTTGGTGAGCCGTTCGAGGGTTTCGAGGCGACGCTCGATGGCGTCGATGAGGCGCTGCTGGGCGGTGCCGAAGTCGACCCGGTGCTCGGGTGTGACGTCCTGGACGGTCACCTGATCGTTCGCCGCCGTGTCGGCCTGTTGGGCGTTGGCTGCCGTGGGGAGGGCCAGCAGCATGCCGGCGGCCAGCCCGGTGGCGAGCATCCGCTTGAGGGTCGTCGGGTTCTTCATCCTTCGATGTCTCCTTCGTCCGTGTCGAGCGCGGCGTCGAGGTCGGCGAACTCGCGGTCCAGCTCGGCGAGGAGCTGGTCGAGTTCGGAGAGGTCGACGTCGGTGTCGACGGTTGCTTCCTGGTCCCCGTCCTGGGCAGGAGCTGTCGTGGTCGTCGTGGCGGTGGAGGCGTCGTCTTCGACGGTCGTCGTCGTGGTGGTCGGCGGCTCGGGGGTCGTCGTGGCGGTCCCGTCACGGAGGTCGGCGCCGGCGAAGCTCGCGGTGTCGGCCGGTCCGGTCGACGACGTCGTGGCCGTGTCGGATCCGCCGGTGGGCTCGTCGATGCTGATCAGCGGCGTCTGGTCGGCGACGGCGCCGTCGGCGCCCGCCCCGTAGGCGCAGGCGGCGGTGGTGAGGGCGACGGCGACGAGCAGGGCCCCGAGCCGACGGTCGCTTCGCATTGCGGTCTCCTTTCCTGGTTCACCACCAGGTTGGGGGACCGTGATCAGGGCGCGGTGATCGGCACGTAAGAAGTCTGTGAGACGGTCGGGGCTTCAGATGCCGCCGGTGAGGCGCCAAGCGGTGGGTAGCGCCACTCCGGCGAGCGCGATCTTGAGCGCGTCGCCGGCGAGGAACGGCACCACACCGACGGTGACCGCTCGAGCGATGCTGTCGATGCCGGGCACGGTCCACATCAACCAGACGACTCCCAGCGTGTAGATGACGGCGGTTCCGGTCAGGAAGGCCGGGATGGCGGTCCACACCGACCGATCCTGGCCCTGTTCGGCGAGCCGCCCGACGAGCCATGCGGCCGCGACGAACCCGGCGAGGTAGCCGAAGGTGGCGCCGGTGGCGTACGTCCATCCTCCGTTGGCGCCTGCGAAGACCGGCAGCCCGGCCATGCCCACGGCGACGTAGAGGAGCTGGCTGCCGGCACCGGCCCACGAGCCGAGCGCGGCGCCGGCGAGGAGAACGGCGAACGTCTGGCCGGTGATCGGCACCGGATTCCCCGGCAGGTAGAGCCGCACCTGGGCGAGGACGGCGGTGAGCGCGGCGAACCCGACCACGGCCGCGATCGTGGCCGCCGCGGAGCGGCCCACGAGCCTGCCGGCGAGCGTCCCTGGGTGTGTGGCCTGCACGTCGTCCTCCTCGTCGATGAGGCGCCATCGTAGCGGTCCAGGTGGTGGCGTTTCCTGCCGATGGAACATGGATGAGGAAGCCGTGGTCGTTGGTCGGTGCGCTGGTCGTGGTGGTGGCCACGGTATGGTCCGCGCTGCCGGCGGCGGCGGTCGAGGCGCCCGACGGGGTGCTGCCCGGGTCGGGCCGTCAGTCGGCGTTCCATCGCTCCCAGTCGTCGGGGGCCGAGATCGGGCGTCTGGTGATCCCGGCGATCGGCGTGGATGAGACGATCCGGTCCGGGGTGTCGCTCGAGGTCATCGATCTGGGCGTCGCCCACTGGGTCGGGACGTCCGCTCCGGGCGGTCCCGGCAACGCGGTGCTGGCGGGTCACCGCACGACGAGGACCGCACCGTTCCTCGATCTGGATCGTCTCCGACCCGGTGATCTGATCACGGTGGAGCGACTCGACGGTCCCCCTGCGCTGTATCGCGTCTCGGACACGTTCATCGTCGAGCCCGAGGACGTGTGGATCACCTACGAGTTCGGCCGTCCGATGCTGACGATGTTCGCCTGTCACCCGAAGGGCTCGGCTCGCTTCCGCATCGTCGTTCAGGCCGATCTGATCGCCGGCGGCCGCATCGTGTGAGGTCCGGCATGTCGGTCGTGGGGGCGGCGGCGGAGGCCGTCGGCGTCGGTCGGCGGGTGGGAGCTGCGCCGATGTGCCGGTACGGCCTGTGGGGGACGGCTGTCGGGGAACGTCGAGGCGGCCGGTAGGCTGGTCGGTCATGGACCACGACGGCACCGCGACGACCGAGCTCGAGGCCGGCGACCCGTTCGCCGGCCTCCCCGAGGAGGTGCGTCCGCCGGAGCGGTGGCCGGTGTGGCCGTTCGCCCTGGCGGGGTTCCTGCTCGTGGTGGGCGCGTTGTTGCTGTTCCTGCCGCGGGTCGAGCTGCCGTTCTACACGTTCTCGCCGGGGCCGGTCTACGACACGGCCGACTTCGTGAAGGTCCCGAGTGGTCACGAGCGCGCCGGGGAGCTGTTCTTCCTGACGGTGTCGCTGAAGACCGCGAACCCGTACGACTGGCTGGGCGCCAAGCTCGATTCGAGGGTCGATCTGGTGCCTCGACAGAACGTCCGACCGCCGGGGGTGTCCCCCGAGCAGCTCCGCAGGGAGAACCTGGCGGCGATGCAGCAGGCGAAACGCGATGCGACGTTCGTGGCGTTGACGAAGTTGGGCTACGACGTGAAGCTGATCGGTACCGGGGCCTTGGTCATCGACACGGTTCCCGATTCGGCCGCGGACGGCAAGTTGCTGCCCGACGACGTGATCGTCGAGCTCGACGGACATCCGATCGAGTTCCGCTCCGACGTGATCGACCTCCTGGAGGGCAAGGAGATCGGCGATCCGGTGGATCTGGTGGTGCTGCGCGACGTCGACGGTGAGGAACGGCGCATCGACGTGCGGTTGGTCCTCGGCCCGCACGTCGACGACCCCACCCGACCGATGATCGGGGTGCTGTTGGACAACAACGAGCCGATCGTCGAGTTCCCGATCGAGGTCGACATCGACTCGCGCAACATCGGTGGCCCGTCCGCGGGCATGATGTTCGCGTTGGAGATCATGAACGAGCTGTCGCCCGACACCCTGACGAGAGGTCACCGGATCGCGGGGACGGGCACGATCTCGCGCGATGGCACGGTCGGGCCGATCGGTGGGGTCCGGCAGAAGGTGTTCGCGGCGGTGGATGCCGGCGCCGAGGCGATCCTGATCCCCGAGGGCAACTACGACGAGGCGCTGACGACGGGTGCCGACATCGAGATGGTGAAGGTCGTCACCATCGACGACGCGCTGGCGTTCCTGGATTCGCTGCCGGCCGTCGGCTCCTCGTGACCGGGTAATCCGTTCGTCCTCGCCTGGTGGTCGTTACTCTCCGGGGCATGGACGATCTTCGCCCGGAGGACATCCGTGCCGCCGAGTTCCCCGTCGCCCGGCGGGGGTACGACCGCGACGCCGTGGACCGGTTCCGCCACGAGGTGGCGGCTCGCATCGAGGCGTTGGAGGTCGAGCTGGCGCGGGTCTCCGAGACGCTGACCCAGCTCGGGTTCGACGAACCGTCGAATCTGGCGGTCGAGCTCGAGACGATCGGCGTGGAGGTGGCGTCGATCCTGGAGGCTGCCCGCTCGGCGGCCGAGGGGATGCGATCCCGGGCGTCGGCCGACGCCGAGGCGCGGCTGGCCGAGACGTCGGCTCGCATCGAGGATCTGCTGGCCGAGGCCGAGGCGGCGGCCTTCGACATGCGGGCGTCGGCGTGGAAGGAGGGTTCGGCGCTGGTGCATTCGGCCATCGCCGAGGCCGAGGCGATGGTGGTGGCGGCGGAGAAGGACGCCCTCTTGATGCGCGCCGAGGCCGAGCGTGAGGCCTTGCGTCTGGTCGGCGACGCTCGGCGAGAGCGAGACGAGCTGGTGGGGGCCGCTCGTGAGGAGGCGGAGATGTTGCTGGCGACCGCCCGGCAGGAGTCCGAGGCGATGATGGCCGCGGCTCGTCAACAGGCCGAGGCCGCCCAGGAGCGGGCGCGGGCGTTGGAGGATCGGCGAGCCGAGCTGATGGGAGAGCTGGAGGCGGCGCGGTCGTCGATCGGTCGCCTCGAGGAGGAGATCGAGTCGAAGCGTCAGGCGTTGGAGGAACCGGAGCCCGACCTGGTCGACGACCTGATCGAGGACGCGCCGGCGTCGCACTGGCTCGAGGACGAGGGCTCGGTGCGGATCGTGCCGGCGGCCCGGTTCGTGGTCCCTGATCCGGTCGATGCGTTGGAGCTGGCGGCCGAGGTGGAGGCGCTCCGCGGCGGTGGGTCGCAGCCCGAGCGGGAGGCCGTCTTCACCGCGGAGGCGGAGCGCGCGGCCGAGCCCGTCCCCGAACCAGAGTCGCAGCCGGAGCTGGAGTCGGGACCCGAGGTCGTCCTCGAGTCGGAGGTTGTCTCCGTCTCTGAGACGAGGCCCGCTCCTGCCGCCGAGCCCGTCCCCGAACCCGAGGCTGCCCGCCGGCAGCAGCCGGAGCCCGAGGTCGTCCTCGAGCCGGAGGTCGGTGTCCCCCCAGCGTCCCAACGCCGGTCCGAACCGGACGCGGTCGAGCGCGTCGAGCCGCCGGCGCCGTCGGTACAGGCCGTCGAAGCCCTCGTCCAGGCGGCGGCAGGCCTCACGGTCGAGTCCGTCCCTGCGGCCGTGACGAACGGCGAGGGCGACGAGCTGGCATCGCTGTTCGCCTCGTTGCGGTCCCCCGAGACGGTCTCGTCCTCCGTCGAGGCCGTGGAGCCTCCCGTGGCGGGCGCCGCCGAGTCGGTCGTCGACGAGGCGTCCGAGGTGCCGCCGTCCGAGTCGGGACCGGCGCCGGAGGCGCCGACGGTCGAGGTCGACGCCTTCGCGGTGAGGGACCGCCGGTTGCTGCCCATCCAGAACCAGGTGTTGCGGACGGTGAAACGGGACCTGGTCGAGCTCCAGAACCGGGCCCTGGAGGAGCTCCGCATGGACGACGGATGGGAGCCGACGGTCGATGACATCGCCGCCGGCCTGTCGGGTGTCGTCGCCGACGTGCCGGGGGAGGCGGAGCTGGCCGGTGCGGCGGGTGCCGCCGAGCTGGTCGGCGCCGCGATGACGCCCGAGATCGCGACGACCGCGGCCTCCGATCCGGCGGCGGCGTTCGCCGCCGCGCTCCACGAGGCCGTGGCGGCGTCCCTGCGCCGATCCCGCGGGGCGGGCGCCGGGACGAGGGAGGTCGCGGCGTCGGTGTCGAAGGTGTTCCGGGCCTGGCGGACCGACGAGGCCGAACGCCGGGTACGGACCCTCGCCTACGAGGCGTATCACCGGGGGCTCCTGGCGGGCCTGGCGGCGTTGGGTGTCGACCACGTCGAGGTGGTGTCGGCGGGCCTGTCGTGTGGGCGTTGTCCGGCCGGGATGGGGCCGTGGAGTCCGGGCGGGTCCCCGCCGAAGGGCACCGTGGTGCCGCCGGCGGAGCCGAGCTGTGGGTGCACGGTGGTGCCCGCCGGTGCAGTACCGGCGGGCCGGTAGCATCCCGGTGTGATCAACAGAGCACCGGACGTCCCCGCGCCACGTTCCCGTTCCCGTCAGCTCCTGACGATCGTCGTCGGCTTGCTGTTCGTGCTGCTCCTGTTCGGACGGTGGATCGCCACCTTGTGGACGGACTACCTGTGGTACGGGTCGATGGGGCAGACCCAGATCTGGCGGACCTTGGTGCTGACCCGAGTGGGGCTGGTCGCGGTCGCCTCGATCGTCGCGTTCGGGCTGTTCCTCCTCAACCTGTGGGTCGTCGACCGGCTGTCACCGCGGGGGATGATCATGCCGGGCACCCCCGACGAGGAGCTGTTGGAGCGGTTCCAGATGTGGATGGAGCCGCGGGCATGGCGGGTCCGGTTGGCGGCGTCGGCGTTCTTCGGGATCCTCATCGGGCTGGGCGCCGCCGCATGGCAGGACGACTGGTTGTTCTTCCGTCACGGCGGCAGCTTCGGCGTCGCCGACCCGATCTTCGGTCACGACGTCGGCCTGTACGTGTTCCAGGTCCCGTTGTTCCGCGACATGTTCGGATGGGCCTTCCAGCTGCTGCTGGTCCTGACCCTGGTCGTCGTGGCGGTGCACTATCTCAACGGGGGCATCGCCGTGCAGCGGCCGTCGGATCGCACGAACCCGGCGGTGAAGGCGCACATCTCCTTGTTGCTGGCGTCGTTGGTGCTGTTGAAGGCGGTCGGCTATCAGCTCGACAAGTGGGACCTGTTGTACTCGACCCGTGGGCGGGTGTTCGGGGCGTCGTTCACCGATGTGAACGCGCAGATCCCGGCGTTGAACCTGCTCATCATCATCTCGTTCGTCGCCGCGGTGATCTTGCTGGTGAACCTCCGGTTCCGGGGCTGGACGTTGCCGGTGGTGGCCGTCGGGCTGTGGCTGGTGACGTCCATCGCCGTGGGGGGGGTCTACCCGGCGTTGGTGCAGCGGTTCCGGGTCATCCCCGACGAGGTCAACAAGGAGGCGGCGTTCGTCGCCAACAACATCGAGTTCACGCGGGACGCCTATGGACTGGCGGACACCGAGGTCCGGACCTTCGCGGCGACCAGCGATCTGGATGCGGCGGCGCTGGCCGCCAACGACGCCACGATCTCGAACATCCGCCTGTGGGATCCGGGGGTGCTGGAGATCACCTACAAGCAGCTCCAGAACATCCGCACCTACTACAACATCTTCGACGTGGACGTCGACCGGTACGAACTGGACGGTCGGACGACCCAGGTGATGTTGTCGGCCAGGGAGTTGCAGGAGGACAACCTGCCCGAGAGCGGATGGGTGAACGAGCATCTCGTCTACACCCACGGGTTCGGGGCGATCCTGTCGCGAGCCAACGACGTGACCGCCGACGGGAAGCCGGACCTGCTCATCCGTGACATCCCACCGGAGAACACGTCGGGTGACCCGGATCTGGACATCGACCAGCCCCGCATCTACTTCGGGGACGGGGCGACATCGCGGTTCCTGATCGTTGGGACGAAGGAGCCGGAGGTCGACTTCCCGCTCGGAACCGGCGGCGACAAGGTGCAGCGCAACAGCTACGACGGCGCCGGCGGTGTGCCGCTGGGTGGGATCCTGCGCCGGCTCGCGTTCTCGTTGCGGTTCGGGGATCTCGACACGTTGATCTCGGGCCAGATCACCTCCGAGAGTCGGGTCCTGATGGTCCGCAACATCCGGGATCGGGTGGGGCGGCTGGCGCCGTTCATGTACGCCGACGCCGATCCGTACGTGGTGCTCGTCGACGGCCGCATCAAGTGGGTCATGGATCTGTACACGTTGACGGACCGGTACCCGTACTCGACGTTCGCCGACACGTCGCGGCTCAACCGCGGGCCGGGGCTCCCCAACGGGTTCAACTACATCCGCAACTCCGTCAAGGCCGTGGTCGATGCCTTCGACGGTTCGGTGGACCTGTACGTGATCGATCCGACCGACCCGTTGGTGAAGGCGAACCAGCGGATCTTCCCCGGCCTGTACAAGCCGGCGTCGGAGTTACCGGACAACCTGGTGCCACACCTGCGGTACCCGGAGGACCTCTTCCGGGTCCAGACCGACATCTACCGGCTCTACCACGTCACTGACCCCAAGCAGTTCTTCTCCAACGTCGACCCCTGGCAGATCGCGAGGGATCCGTCGGATTCGCCGCGACCGGATCTGCGGGCCCGGTTCGTCGATTCGTCCGGCAAGGAGTACCGGCCGATGTTGCCGTACTACCTGTTGATGAAGCTGCCCGGGGAGGACGAGATCTCGTTCCTGCTGATGCAGCCGTTCACGCCCCGTGACCGGCCGAACATGGTGGCGTTCATGGTCGCCAAGTCGGGGCCGTTGACCGAGTACGGGCGCAAGATCGAGTACTCGTTGCCGTCGGACAGCCAGATCGACGGTCCGGGTCAGGTGGGGGACTTCATCAATCAGAACCCGACCATCTCGGCGGAGTTCACGCTGCTGGGTCAGCAGGGCTCGGAGGTGATCCAGGGCAACATGTTGGTGATCCCGATCGAGGAGTCGTTGCTGTACGTCCAGCCGATCTACATCAAGGCGTCGGGTTCGGGCGGGGCCGAGTCGGGGATCCCGCAGTTCAAGCGGGTCGTCGTGTCGTACAACGGCCAGATCGAGATCGCCGATTCGCTCGACGAGGCCTTCGCGAAGATCTTCGGGGAGGCCGCTCCGGATCAGCCGGGAGACGGCGGGTCGACCGAGCCGCCGTCGGGTACGGTCGACGAGCAGGTCGCCGAGCTGTTGACCCGAGCCGAGGCCGCGTTCCTGGATGCCGACGCGGCGCTGCGGCGAGGCGACCTGGTGACCTACGCCGAGAAGGTGGAGGAGGCGAGGACGGCGATCGAGGAGGCGAATCGGTTGCTCCTCGGAGTGGGCACCGGCGCGTGACGGGGCGCAACGTCCTGGGCGGCCCGTTGGAGGGATGCTCGACGGATCCGATGACGGGATGGTTCCGGGATGGGACGTGCCGGACGTCGCCGGAGGATCGCGGGAGCCACACGATCTGTGCGGTGATGACCAGGGAGTTCTTGGAACATCAGCGTCGGATCGGCAACGACCTGACCACCCCGATGCCGCAGTACCGGTTCCCGGGGTTGGTGCCTGGGGATCGGTGGTGCGTGACGGCTCGCAACTGGCTGGCGGCCCACGACGACGGTGTCGCCGCTCCGGTGGTGCTGGCGTCCACGAACGAGGCGGTGCTGTCGATCGTGCCGCTGGCGATCCTGGAGCCGTACGCCGTGGACGTGCCGCCCGACCCGGGGATGTTGGAGCGCTGATCCGGGCCTCGGGGTGCCGTCTGCGGGCGACGCTGCCGACGTCAGGTCGACGTTCGGGAGGCGGTTCCCTCGGAGCGGACCTCGGCGATGCGGGCAGCGAGGAAGCGCCGTTCGGGTTCCGACGTGGTGAGGTCCAGCGCTCGGCGGTAGGCGACGACGGCGGCGGCGTCGTCGCCGATGTCGCGCAGCAGCGCAGCTCGGGCCGAGTGGTAGTGGGGGTACCGGTCGAGCTGGTCGATGGCGTCGATGAGCCGGAGGCCGGCGGCGGGTCCGTGTGCCATGGCGACGGCGATGGCTCGGTTGAGTTCGACGACGGGGGAGGGCGTCAGGTGGGCGAGTCGGGTGTAGAGGACGGCGATCTGCGCCCAGTCGGTGGCGGCGGCGTCGACCGCCTGGGCATGGATGGCGTTGATGGCGGCTTGGATCTGGTAGGGCCCGGGGACCCCGCGGCGGAGGGCCCTGTCGAGGAGGTCGACGGCATCGGCGATGCGGGCATGGTCCCAACGACTGCGATCTTGGTCGGGGAGGAGGACGAGGTCGCCGTGGTCGTCGGTGCGGGCGGGCCGGCGGGCTTCTTGGAGGTGCATGAGGGCGAGGAGCCCCATGACCTCGGGTTCGTTGGGGAGGAGCTGGTCGACGATGGTGGCGAGGCGGATCGCTTCGGCGGTGAGCTCGGCGCGGACGACGTCGGCGCCGGAGGTGGCGTTGTGGCCCTCGGTGTAGATGACGTAGATGACGGCGAGGACGGCGGAGAGGCGCTCAGGGAGATCGGTGTCGTCGGGGACGGCGTAGGGGATGTTGGCGGTGCGGATCTTGCGTTTGGCTCGGACGAGGCGCTGGGCCATGGTGGGCTCGGGAACGAGGAAGGCGCGGGCGACTTCGGCGGTGGTGAGGCCGCCGACGGTCTTGGCGGTGAGCGCCACCCGGGCGTCGGGGGAGAGCGCCGGGTGGCAGCAGGTGAAGATGAGGCGGAGGCGGTCGTCGATGAGCACGGTGTCGGGTCCTCGATCGTCGGTGATCGCGGCCGGCTGGCCGGCGGCGATGGTCTCGTACTTGCGGCGGAGGGTGGCGGAGCGGCGGAGGCGGTCGATGGCTTTGCGGCGGGCGGTGACGGTGAGCCAGGCGCCGGGTCGGCGGGGGATCTCGTCGACCCACGCGACGAGCGCGGCGAGGCAGGCGTCCTGGAGAGCGTCTTCGGCGAGTTCGATGTCGCCGAAGGTGCGGATGAGGTTGGACAGGACGAGGCCGTGCTCCTCGCGGAACACGGCCTCGATCGCTGCGGACGGCTCGGTCATCCGAGGTCGATGACGGGTCTGACCTCGATGGACCCGTACTTGGCCCCGGGGATCTTCCCGGCGATGGCGATGGCGCGGTCGAGGTCGGGGGCTTCGACGAGGTAGAAGCCCCCGAGTTGCTCCTTGGTCTCGGCGAAGGGACCGTCGGTGACGACGAGCTCCTCGTCGCGGATCCGGACGGTGGTGGCGGTGGTGGTGTCGTGGAGGGCTTCGCCACCGCGGTTGACATCGGCGGCGGTGATCTCTTCGGTGAAGGCGGCGTAGGCCTCGTAGACGGCTTGCCCCTGGGGGGAGGCGGGGTCGGGTCGGGCGGCCTCGTTGTTGTAGATGAGCAGTGCGTACTTCATGGCGGTCTCCTTGGTCGGTGGCGGGTCGGTCTCCCCGGTTCGTGATGTCGACGTTCGGGGAGGCCCGTTCTCGACACCGTGGCCAGTCTGCCAGCGAGCGGTCGGGTGTGCGGTTGGGCGCCGACGGCTGGTACAATCGCTCCAGCGACGCGGGGTGGAGCAGTCTGGTAGCTCGTCGGGCTCATAACCCGAAGGTCGCGGGTTCAAATCCCGCCCCCGCTACTACCGAAAACCCTTGTACCACAAGGGTTTTCGGCGTTTCTGGGATCGGTCAGATCGCCCGTGATACGCCTCCATCGCGCGTCCATCGCGCGGGCCGACGAGTTTGCGCCGTGTCACGACCCTCTTCAAGGTTCCTCGTCGAGGCCCCGGGCGGCTATCCGCGACGGTTTGCGTGTGGATGCCAGTCGGCACTCCTCGTCCCCGCGGCCCCAACGAATGTCGGATTCGGCAGTCAGCATTCCCATTGCACGACGGTCTCACCAACGATCGTCAGTCGGAGCACGTCGGGCGCTCAGTTCCTACCCGGAGACGTCGGCGGCTGTCGTGGTGTCATGGCATGGACCCGAACTTGGATCTCGCTGACTGGGTTGGGCGGTGTGTTCGCGTCGTATTGGACCGACCGCTCGGATCGTCGCAGTTTCCTTGTTCGTGTATGAACTCAACTACGGGTTCGTCCCAGGAACCGTTGCTCCGGATGGTGAACCTCTCGATGTGTACGTCATAGATGCCGCGGCGCCACTTGACGAGTGCGAAGCTGAGGTCATCGCAATCATTCGGCGTCGAGACGACGACGAGGACAAGCTCGTTGCTCGGGTCGGAAGCGCCTCGTCGAGTGCCCGCGAGATTGAGGCGAGGCCCCGCTTCCAGGAGCAATGGTTCGACTTGTGTGTCGAGGACGCCAACAGAGCTGTCGACGATCCGGGGTAGTCCACGGCGCTTTGCAGCAGGTCGGGTGCGTCGGTTGGCGGGAAGGCCGGTCAGGTCGGGGCTTTCGGGTCCTTGACCAGCCGGAAGAGGATGAAGCCGGGCGCCCTCGTCAGTCGCTCGAAGCTGGCCGGATGACTCTCGGCCATCTCAGGTCGTGGGAGAGGCTCGACGAGCCGTTCGATCAGGAACCCCGCGTCGGCGAATTCGGCGGTCATCTGGGTGAGTGGCATTCGCCATGCGGTGACCTCCCAGCCTCGGCTCCAGGTCTCGGTGACCGGTTCGATCGTGAAGTAGGATCCGCCGAGGCGGTGCCAATCCCAGGCCGGGTGGTGCGTGCTGATCACGAGGAACCCGTCGGGTCGCAGCATCCTGTGGACCTCCCCGAGGAAGGCCATCCGGTCGTTGATGTAGTGGTAGACGAGCGCATTGATGACGACATCGATGCTGGCATTCTCCACCCACTGGAACAGCTCTTCGAGGGAGTGGACCCGCAGCTCGGCGTCGTCGCCGACTCGTGCCTTGGCCAGTTCGATCATCTGGGGCGAGGCGTCGCATCCCAACACCTCGGCTCCCCGTTCGATCAGGTCCGTGAGGTAGATGCCTGGCCCACATCCGGCGTCCAGGACGCGCTTGCCCTCAACGTCGCCGACCAGGTCGAGCATAGCCGGCCGGTCGTAGAGAGCGTTGTACGGCGCCGAAGCGGCGTGCTCCTCGTATTCGGCGGCGAACGAGTCGTACTGAGTTGGATGGGGGTCGGGCATCGGGGTGAGTCTATTGCGTCGGCCTTCTCCGGCTCTCGCATGAACTGTCACAGGTGTCTCGTACCATCGCCTTTGTGGCAAGACCGAGGAGGTCAAGCGTGAGCAGCACACACGAATACCACGGTTCCGTCGAGCTCTTGGACCAGAACGACAATGTCATCCAGAGGGTGCGTGTCTACCTACGCCGGGATCGGCGCGGTGCTATCACGGAGTGGGGCGGGTCGATTGACCCATCAGAGTACGGCCCCGGCGACTGGCAGGATGTCCGGAAGATCCGCCTGGAGAGCGGCGAAGTGGGGGATGTGATCCTGACTGAGCGCAAGATGGACTCCGGAGGGCCGTTCGGCCCGCATCAGCGAGGCGTTCTCAAGGGATCGGGACCCGCACCGTTCTGAACTACAGCGACTGAACAGTATGTTCGTGCCTGCCGCCGGGTGTTTGAACAGGGTCCGAACCGCCTTTCAGGTGGGCGGCGAAGAAGAGGTATGTCGAGCGGTAGTCACGGCGGCTGATGGAGAGGGAAGCGTGGACAGCAGATGTCCCGCTCGACCTTGCTTTGAGTCGGCTTTCCTCTGGCATCACCTGGATGCTAGGTACATCGCTCGGGGTTCGTTCCCTGGCCCGCCTGCCTGGCCGCCGCACGTCGGCCTCGATTGCTTGAGGGTCCCCCACCGCGTGCCCAGCTGTCACATGCCGTTACTGCCTACTGTGTCTTCCGTCGCGGTGACGAATCGGAGCAGGCGCTTCCCGAGGTCGGAAGTTCCATGGCCTGGCGTCATCAGCGATCCGACGTTATGGGCCAGCTGGTGTCGGTCGAGGTCGTAGAGGATCTTGGCCACGAGGTCTCGATCTACCCCGAGGATCGATTCGATCATGTCCTCGCGGGTCCGCCCAGGCTGCTGCTCGCGAAGACCTCTCGCTCGAAGACCGGCAACGGGGTCGTTGAGGAATTGCAGAGCAACCAGATGGGCCTCAGTCAGAGTGTCGAGGAGCTCGATCAATACCATCGGCCACACGTCGTCTGGTTCGACGCCGAGCGCCATGTTCACGACCGCGTTGCGAAGCATCTCTCGCTTTCGTGTCTCATGAGTCGCCGCGGCTGCCTGGGCTGCGCGGAGCGCGACGCTGACGATCTGCTCTTGGGAGGGGCCGCCATCGAGGCGGGCAATGGCCTCTTCGTGCCTTCTTAGCGCTGCTGCCGTTTCGATCAGGAACTCTTCTACCCGACGGCGGAACGGATCTACCCACACGTGCTCGATGACCTCAGCAAGCGTGCCGCCGACGAATGGGACCAAGTTGGAAGCAGCGATGGCCACCGCTCGTGCCGTCTCCTTGCCTCTCGAGTTTTCCTCATTCGCAGGGCGCTCGTCAGTCGACATGCCCTGAGCGTACCGCCATAGGACTCGAGTGCTGCGTACGGGTCGGGCGAACAGGACGGCTACTACGCTCGGATGGACCGAAAAGACCTCCTGGAGCGAGACGTGACGGTCAGCGACCCTGACGGGCCCCATGGGCTGAACGACCTGACCATCGGCGGCGTTCGCTACCTGATCGTCGGTGTCTCATCCAGTCACCTGGCAGGCCTGGCTGAGGGTAAGGTGCGAGGCCGGCATGCTCTGGCGGAGTGGCGAACAGGGACGGAACCCTGGGCTGCTTCGTACGATCTGGATGCGTTGTTTGATCCGATCTGGAACCCCCGCACGCTGTGTGGCCGGGAGTGGGTCGAGATGGAGTCTGGGGATGGTCCACCGTTCGGAGTCGGGGGTGGTGGTGTGTACGCACCGAGCTGCAAGAACTGTCTTCGCATCGTTTCCCGCGACCTCGGGGGCGTTGCTCCTGATGAGCGGATCCCTCTCGTCGTCGGACTGGTCGTCACCGAAGTCCTCTCCGAGGCCGCGACCGTGATCACGGGTGTCCCCGGTCAGCAGCTCGAGGCGCTCAGGGCTGCGATTCGGCGGCGGTTCAGGAGCATCGGCGTTTCCTGCCGTACGTACCCCATCGGTGGGGACCTCCATGTTGTCTCCGAGCAGGTATGGGACAACCTGCCGCCGGAGCGGAAGTCTGAGATGGACGCGCAGGCCGCTGCAGCCATCGCCGACGCCATCCAGGGCCAGCCCGCTGTTCGTCGAGGGATCGCCTGGGACACGTGGGGCGTCGTGTAGGAACTCGGGTCGAGAGTTGGCTCGGACACGGGCGGGCGGCCAAGACTCGACATTCGGATACTGCGATTACTGCGCTAACATCGGCTGGTACAGATATTGCGAATATCTAAGGCTTGTGGCATGATGACCGACAAGACAACGAAGCCAACGAGAGGAGCCACCATGGTGCGGGCAGCGATTCGCGATCTCGAACTCCCCGACGAGCAGGCCGCCGAACAGGCAGCCGACGCCGTCGAGCAGCTGACCACGTTCCTGCGCGCCCACCCCACCCCCACGACTCACGTCCAGCTCGTCAGCGAAGACACCACAGAGGCGCCGACCAGCATCGTCGTGCCGGCGGTGGCCTTCCGGTTCTTCGTCGAGGTACTCGCCGAGCTGGCGAACGGCAACGCCGTCACCGTCGCCCCCGTCCACGCCGAGCTCACCAGCCAGCAGGCCGCCGACCTCCTCAACGTCAGCCGCCCCTACCTCATCAAACTGCTCGACGAAGGACAGATCCCCTACCGCCGGGTGGGGAACCGCCGCAAGATCCGACTCACCGACCTCCTCGAGTACAAGAAGCGGGACGAGGCGCACCGGCGGGAGATCGCGGACAGGCTCACCCGAGAGGCGGAGTCGATCGGGCTCGAGTACTAGGGGGGGTCGGCGATGGCGTTCGTAGCGATCTACGACGCCAACGTCCTCTA
>JALSQW010000030.1 GCA_026985095.1 Acidimicrobiia bacterium
GTGTCGGGGGGTCGGGTGGTGAAGGTGGATGGGGTGTGGCGGGTGGCGGTGGCGTCTCCGGAGCCGTTCTGGCGGCGTCTGTCCCGCCGGGACCGAGGGTCGGATGTGACGATGTTGCAGGGGTGGCTGGCCGAGGCCGGGTTCTTCGACGGTGAGGCCGATGGGGTGTTCGGTCGGGGGTTGCAGTCGGCGGTGAAGGCGTGGGCGGAGTCGTTGGGGGTGGTGAAACCGGACGGGTCGTTCGATCCGTCGTGGGTGGTGTGGCTGCCTGCCGGGTCGTTTCCGGTGTCGGAGGTGACGGTCGAGGTGGGTTCCCCGGCGCCGTCGGCGGGGTCGCCGGTGCTTGAGGGGGCGACCCCGTTGGTGGAGGTGACGTTGCGGGATCAGAACGATCGCCGGTTCGTCGAGGAGGGCCGGTGGGTGTTGGCGGTGGGCGATGTGGAGGTGGGGGTGGTCGATGGGCAGGTGACGGCGGAGGGGTTGGCGACGTTGGCTGGTGTGTTGGATCCGGCCGAGTCGTTCGCGTCGGGTCGGGTGCGTCGGGAAGCGCCGGTGAAGGTCTTGGAGGTGCCGGCCACCGCGGTGGTGGCCAATCGGGAGGGTGCGACGTGTGTGTTCGTGCCTGATGGTTCGGGCGGGTTCAAGGTCCGGTCGGTGACGTTGGCGGGAGGTCGGGTGTCGCGGGTGGACGTCGCCGAAGGGTTGACCGAAGGCGATGAGGTGTTGGTGAACCCGCAGGATCTGTTCGACGCCCCGACGTGCCCATGACCGCGGCGGTGGCCCTCGAGGGGGTGTGGCACCGGTACGGGTCGGGGCCGTGGGTGCTCGAGGGGCTGGACTTGGAGGTGGCGGCGGGGGAGGCGGTGGCGGTGATGGGCCCGTCGGGGTCGGGGAAGACCACACTGTTGTCGATCGTGGGCCTGTTGACCGAACCCACCCGCGGTCGGGTGCGTCTGGGTGGGGTCCCGGTGCCCCGGTCCCGGCGGCGGGACCGGCTACGGGCCGGATGGTTCGCGTGGGTGTTCCAGACCGTCAACGTGCTGGGGCACCGCACCGCCGAGGACAACACGGCGTTGGGGTTGTTGGCCCGAGGGGTGCCTCGGGAGGAGGCGACCCGGCAGGCCCGGGCGGCGTTGGGGCAGGTGGGGTTGGCAGAGCGGGCTGGGTCGCCGGTGGTGGACCTGTCGGGCGGGGAGCTCCAGCGGGTCTGCATCGCCCGGGCGGTGGCGGCAGCACCGAAGGTGGTGTTGGCGGATGAACCCACCGGCCAGTTGGACCATGCCACATCGGTTCGGGTGTTGGACGCGTTGTGGGCGGCCCGCCGTCCCGACACGGCGCTGGTGGTGGCCACCCACGACCCGCAGGTGGCCGAACGCTGCGGGCGGATCCTCCGCCTCGTCGACGGCCGTCTGATCGAGGAGCCGACCTGATGGGCCGGTGGCGGCTCCGGGACCTGGCCGTCGACGCCGTCCGCAACGTCACCGGCACCCCGGCCCGCAGCCTCCTGTTGGGGGTGGTCGCCGCCGGGGTGGTCGGCGGGTTGGTGTTCACCGAACTGGCGTTCACCCAGAGCCTGCTGGACTTCCAAGCCTCCTTCGCCGCCAAAGGCGGCCATGTGGTGGTCGCCTCCAACGACGACGGTCTCCCCGCCGCCCGCTGCGCCGCCCTCGCCGCCACGCCAGGGATCGCCGCAGCCGCGGTCGAACCCGGCGTCCCGGTCGAAACCAACGTCGCTCCCGGCACCCTGTTCCAAACCGGGACCTTCACCGCCGGTGGGCTCGGGCTGTTCACCGCCGGAACCCAACCGGAGGTGGCCGACGTCGCCGACCGGTGGATCCTCGCTGCGGCGGCCGCCGACGAACTCGGCTTGGAGCCCGGCATGTGGCTTTCGATCGACGGCGAGTCCCGCCGAGTCGGCGCCGTGGTCGATACCGAAGACCGCAACCCCCAGATCGCCCGGTGGATCCTCACCATCGCCCCACCGGTCGGGGACGTCACCCAATGCTGGGTCGAATACGCCCCCGGCGCTCAGTCGGGCCGCATCGAACTCCTCGACACGATCTTCGCCGACACCGGCGACAACCTCGTGGTCCGACCCTGGATCCGCCTCGACGAGTTCGCCCGCAACCCCACCCAAGAGCTCGCCGGCCGACCCCAACGCAACGCGTGGGTCGCCGCCGGGCTGCTGCTGGCCGCCCTGTGGTGGCTCGCCACCTGGTTCCGCCGGGCCCATATCGGCCTCTACCGGGCCGTCGGCACCAGCCCCACCGCGTTGCTCATCCTCGGCTTCGTCGAAGCCGCCCTCCCCCTCATCGTCGGCGCCGCCGCCGGAACCCTCTGGGCCACCGCCGCCTGGGCCGCCGGCAGCGGCGGGTTCCCCGACCCCGACCAGGCTCGCATCGCTGTCCGCGCCGCCGCCTCCACCCTCCTGGTCGCCCTCGTCGCCGCACCCCTCCTGTGGCCCCTCACCGGGCGAGGATCCGTCGCCCAACAACTCAAAGACCGCTGAAGGCAGTTCCGCATCCGCATCCCCTCACACCCGACCACCGCGGCTGCCACCGATCGGCGAGGTTGAACTCCCGGAACCCTGCAGGAGGGTGTGGCGAATCATCGAATAGAGAGGGACGCACACCGCGTCAGGGGATGGGAAGGAGACGGACCGTCATGATCCGACGGAGGATGGTGAGGCTGTGGGTGGTCGCGACGGTATTGGGAGTTTCGATGAGTATCGGCGGGGTGGCGTGGGCGCACTCCCACTTCGGGCAGATGGGCCCGGGCGGGAATTGGAAGGACTGCGCGGTCGCGTGGGAGCACGGTCACACATCGTCGAGAATCGAATCGTCGACCGAAAGTATTGGGATCCTCCCCTGCGCTGGCCTCAACGTGAAGATCCACTACAAACTCGATGGGCTCTTCTTCACGGCCACGGCCTGGGACACGATCCCGCCGATCACCGCAGTGCGCAAGAGCGTCAATGGATACGACGTATTCTACTGGAGCAGCCACAACGCGAGACCGGCCGGGATGACGTACTGGATCGGTGGCAAGAAATACCATGGAGCCAGGAGGCCGGGGATGTGGTTCAGGCGACGATGAACAGCTCGGCTCGACTCGAGGATCGTTCCCGCCGGCGGCGGCGTCGGTGGGCCGGTGCGGTCGGCGCCCTGGCGATGGCGGTGGCGGCGTGCACCGGTGGCGGCACGACCCCCTCGACGTTGCCGGCGCATGTGCAGGCGATCATCGACGACGCCACCGGGGTGGTGGCCGACATCGTCGCCGACGGGGACGTGACCGTCGCGGAGATGGAACGAGCCGCCCTGGCG
>JALSQW010000031.1 GCA_026985095.1 Acidimicrobiia bacterium
GCCACCGATGACGAGCGCCTTCTCGGTGATCGCATGAGGGAGGAAGCGATAGGCCTCCGGATCGTCGGCGACGGCCAGGCCCGCCAGGACCAGGGCGAACATGCCGCCGAGGGTCAGCAGTCGTCCGAGCGCCCCCGTCGCAACGACGGCCACCACGAGCGTCGTCACCACGCCGATGGCGGCCAGCACCCACCGGAACTCGACCACCGAAAGCCGTTCCCGGATCTTCGACCAGTTCGGTGCCGGGAGCCGGCGTCGTCGGGCACGGGTGATGGGGATCACCTCGGCCTGGATCGCCTCGGCCAGGCCGACCGCGTCCCGGACCTTGGCCACGATCCGCTCGTCGCCCGCCGCGAGATGCACGCCGTCGGGTCTGAGATCGACCTCGACCTGGTCGGTCGGCCAACGGGCGACCTCGGTGCCCGCCACCTCGACCCGAAGCTCGGCCTCCTGGACCACGAACGTGGCTCGGGCCTCCTCGTCGGTGCCGGGGATCCGGAGATGCCCGCGGTGCAACGAACCGCTCATCCTCGCGCTATCGGACGTCGCGGATCGCCCCTTGAGCCCTTCTCCCCCGGCGTCCGGACCCACCCCCCTTAGCGTCACACGTGACGGAATACCGAGTGCTCGCGCCACCTCCAACCGGCGCACCGGGACGGCCTACCCTCGCACCATGGCCAGGTACGACGAGATCGACCATACGGCCGACACCGGCCTCACGGTCCGCGCCGCGACCCTCCCCGAGGCGCTGGCCGCCGCCGCCGAGGGCATGTTCCGTCTCATGTACGGTGAGGTCTCTGCCACCGGTCGACGGATCGTCTTCACGCTCCCCGACGAGGTGCCCGCCGACCTGCTCTACGACGTGCTGGCGGAGCTCCTCTGGCGAGCCGAAGCCGACGATCTCGCCGTCGGCCACGTCGAGGTTCATCCCGTCGACGATGGCTACCGGGTCGAAGCCGCCGCAACCCCGACCACGGCCGTCGAGCTCGTCGGCCCGCCCATCAAGGCGGTCACCTGGCACGACCTCGTCTGCGAGCCCCGCGACGGCGACTGGTTCGCCCAGGTCATCTTCGACGTCTGATGGTCAGATCGTCCCGTTCCGCCGACGGTACGATCGGGCCGTGGAACTCGAGCGGATCGGCCCGGTCACGTGGCGTATCTCCCCCGGCGGCGGGATGCGGGTCCCGGGGATCGTGTTCGCCTCCGAGGCGTTGCTGGCGACCGCCGCCGAAGACCGTGCCCTGGACCAGGTCGCCAACGTCGCGCATCTCCCGGGGATCGTCGAAGCGTCCTTCGCCATGCCCGACATCCACTGGGGCTACGGCTTTCCGATCGGCGGGGTCGCCGCCACCGCGGTGGGACACGGCGGCGTCGTCTCGCCCGGTGGCGTCGGTTTCGACATCTGCTGCGGCGTCCGCCTCCTGCGCTCGGCCCTCGACGAGGCCGCCTTCCGCGCCCACCGAGAGCGCATCATGGACCAGCTCGACCTGCGGATCCCCCGCGGCCTGGGGAAAGGCGCCATCGCCTCCCGCGCCCTCCTCCAGGACGTCCTGGCCCGCGGCGCCCATGCCGCCCTCGACGCCGGCTTCGGTGACCGGCGCGATCTCGACCGGTGCGAGGAGTCCGGACGCTCGGCAGGGGCCGACCCCGACGCCATCTCCGAGCGGGCGCTCCTGCGCGGCGGAGGCCAGCTCGGATCTCTCGGGGCGGGGAACCACTTCCTCGAGATCCAGGTGGTCGATCGGATCCTGGATCCTCCGGCCGCGGCCGCCTTCGGGCTCGCCGAGGGGATGGTGACCGTGATGATCCACTGCGGCAGCCGCGGTCTGGGACACCAGACGTGCACGGATCATCTGCGGCGGATGGGCTCGGCGATGGCCCGACACGGGATCCAGGTGCCCGACCGTCAGCTCGCCTGCGTCCCGGTCGACTCGCCCGAGGGAGGCAGCTACCTCGCGGCGATGGCGGCCTCGGCCAACTTCGCCTGGGCCAACCGCCACATCCTGGCCCACGAGGCCCGCGCCGCGTTCGCCGCCGGCACCCGCTCCACCGTCGCTGCCCTCGAGATGGACCTGGTGTACGACGTCGCCCACAATCTCGCCAAGCTCGAGACCCACGAGATCGACGCGGTTCCGACCGAGCTGTGCGTCCACCGCAAGGGAGCGACCCGTGCCTTCGGGCCGGGTGACCCGGCGCTCCCCGCCGACCTACGTGCCATCGGGCAGCCGGTGCTCGTTCCCGGTTCGATGGGAACGGCCTCGTGGGTGCTGCGGGGCGTCGAGGGCAACCCGGCGTTCGGCTCGGCCGCTCACGGTGCGGGACGGGTCATGTCCCGCAAGCAGGCGCAGCGCACCGAGACCGGCCGGGCGGTGCGCTCCGAGCTCGAGGCCGGAGGCATCGCGGTTCGACCCGGCTCGGTCAGATTGCTGAGCGAGGAGGCGCCGTACGCATACAAGGACGTCGACGCCGTCGCCGAGGTCTGCGAACTGGCCGGCCTCGCGGCCCGCGTCGCCCGCCTGCGACCCCTGGGGGTCGTCAAGGGCTGAGCCGCCCGGTCGGCTCGCGTCGGCGGTGGGTCGTCACCCTCCGGCAGGCGGCGGGCCGCCGACGGCGTGGGGTTCGACGGCGATCGACTGCAGGTCCCGGACGGCGCTGGTGAGGTGGGCGATCGCTTCGACGTAGTCCCGCTTCGTCGCCTTGCCCCCGGTCAGGTCCACGGCCACGTCCTCGGCTGCCGCCTCGAGTCGGTACAGGGCGTCACGGAGCGCGTCCCACGCGTGGCGGGAGATGACCACCTCGTTGGGTCCGATCCCCCGCCGGGCGGCCTCCCGGCGAGCCTCGTACGCTCGTTGCCGGTGGCTGGGTCGGCAGTACCGTCGTGGCCGTCCCGGCCCGGTGGTGACGGCGAAGGGCGCACCACACCACGCGCAGCGACGCATCGAGCGTTCCATCACCCGTGACGTTAGCCGAACCCTGGGTTGGTGGACCCCCTTTAGGGGTGTGGTGAACCCTGGGTTGGTGAGCCCCCTTTAGGGGTGTGGTGAACCCTGGGTTGGTGAGCCCCCTTTTGGGATGTGGTGAACCCTGGGTTGGTGAGCCCCCTTTAGGGGTGTGGTGAACCCTGGGTTCGGGAGCCCGGTCAGATCTCGCGGGTGGAGAGGCGGCGGAGGGCGATGGGCCACGTGGCCACGATGGTGCCGACGGTCACCACGACCGAGCGCCAGTACCCCGAGATGCCGTCCCGGACGACGGCGTCGATGGCACCGGCCAGCGCCGACGGGAGCCACACCCCCACGGGTCGGTACAACGATCCGATGCCCAACACGATCAGGACCCCCACGGCGATCCCACCCACGGCCGCCGTCGAACGGACGTAGGTCGAGGCCAGCAGCACCATCGCGACCGCGAACCCCAGGTACAGCGCCTCCAGCGCCAACCCGGCGAGGAACCGGTCCAGCGGGATGGACCCGAGGAGCAGCACCGTTCCCCCCCAAGCCGCCCAGGCGCCGGCCGTATAGCCCACCACCGCCCCGATCCACGCCCACAGGAGCCTGGGCCCGAGGAGCTCCGGAACGGTTGCCCGGGTCCGCAGGAACACCGCCATCCCTCGGTTGGCGTCCAGCGCCACGGCCGCCGCTGCGACGAACACCGCCGCCAGCAGCCCGAGCTGCTGGGCGTTGCCGTTGAACTGCGCGATCCCGTCGATGGGGGTCGGCGGCGGCAACTCCACCGGAACCCCCTGACCGAGGCCCGCCAGCAGCTCGGGAAGGAACCGGGCCGTGACGGGGCCCAGCACCCCGAAGAACACATACACGCCCACCAGCACCCAGATCCGCCGGGTCCGGACCAGCCGAATCCGCTCGAGCCGGTCGAGGTTCATGCGGTCAACTCCAAGAAGACCTCCTCGAGGGACCGCCGATGCGGCACTATCGACCTGACCGGAACCTCGGCCCGGGCCAGCACCTCGACCAGGGAGCGTTCGGCCGCGTCGACGTCGGTCACCTCCACCTCGAACGTCGCGTCGTCGACCGGGCGAACCTCGGCCACCCACCGCTGTCGACCCAACGCCGCGACAAGCCGCTCGGGTGCCCGGGTACCCAACTCCACTCGATACCGCGTCCGCTCCCCCACCAGGAGATCCGCCAGACTGCCCTGGTACCGGAGCCGTCCCTCGGCCAGGATCCCAACGTGATCGGACACCTCCTGCACGTCGTCGAGGATGTGACTGGAGAAGACCACCGTCGCCTGGCCCCGCAACCGGGTGATCAGATCGAGGACCTCCCTCCGGCCGGCGGGATCGAGCGCCGCCGCCGGTTCGTCCA
Organism: Acidimicrobiia bacterium; assembly: GCA_026985095.1. Classification (GTDB taxonomy): domain Bacteria; phylum Actinomycetota; class Acidimicrobiia; order Spongiisociales; family UBA5794; genus JALSQW01. The sequence continues at coordinate 4,323 of JALSQW010000031.1, forward strand.
GGAGCAGGAGATCCGGGCGCCCGACCACGCTGCCGGCCAGCCCCAGACGTTGCAGCATGCCCCGCGAGTAGCCACCGACCCGCCGGTCGGCGGCCGCGGTGAGCCCGGCGTCGCGCAGCACCACCGCCGAGCGATCAGCCGGAGCGCCGGTCAGTGACGCAGCCAGCTCGACCACCTCCCGCCCGGTCAGCCACTTGTCGAAGGTCGGGGTATCGGGGAGCACGCCGATCTCCTCAGCGTCCACCCTCACCGATCCCGACGTCGGGCGGCGGAGGCCCGCCAGGATCCCGAGCAGCGTCGTCTTGCCGGCCCCGTTCGGCCCCACCAGGCCGTAGACCGAACCGGCCGGCACCGCCAGCGACACCCCGTCGAGGGCCGTCACCGAGCCGTACCGCTTCACGAGCCCGTCGGTGGCGACCACCGTCGACGCAGGTGGCTCCGAGATCACGCCCTCGCCTCCTCCTCCCGCCGTTCACCCTCGGCCTCGACCGTCACCCACCGGCCCAGGACCCGGCGCGCGAACGCCGCCAGGTCTTCGCCGTCAGGGACCGCATACCCGACCACGGGCACACCGGTCGGTCGAGGTCCGTCGAGCAGTTCCACGAGCTCATCGCTCCATACCCACGGCATGACCACCTCCGCGAGTTCGACACTTCACACCACCGCCGACGATAGCGCCCGTGTCAAACCCCCCGATGTGGCTCGAACCCGACCTCGCGCAGCACCTGCCACATCCGCCACGGGGTGATCGGCATATCGATGTGGGTCACCCCGAGATGGGCGACGGCGTCGATGGCGGCGTTCTGGATCGCCGGCGTTCCACCGATCGTGCCGGCCTCTCCGACGCCCTTGACCCCGAGCGGGTTCAGCGGCGTCGGGGTGACGGTGTGATCGAGCTCGAAGGACGGCAACGTCGAAGCGGCCGGGATCAGATAGGTCGTCAGGTTCGTCGTCAGCGGGTACCCGTCGTCGTCGTAGCGGACCCACTCGCTGAGAGCCTGCCCGGCCGCCTGCGCGATCCCCCCATGGATCTGCCCGTCGAGGATCATCCGGTTGACGACCGTTCCCGCATCGTCCACGGCGACGTGACGCACCAGACGGACGTCGCCGGTCGCCAGGTCGACCTCGACGACGGCGACGTGCGAACCGAAGGGATACGTGGCGTCATCCTGACGGATCGTCGTCGCCACCGCCAGCCCCGGTTCCATGCCCGGCGGCAGGTTGGCCGGGTCCCGGGACACCGCCGACAGTTCCGCCCACGAGTACGCCGAGTCGGGGACGCCGGCGACCCCGACCTTCCCTCCCGGGAACACGACGATGTCATCGACCGCCGCCTCGCGCAGATGCACCACGATCTGCTTGGCCTTCTCCACGACGAGGTCGGTCGCCTCCACGACCGCCGTGCCGCCGAGCTGCAGTGATCGGGACGCCATCGTGCCCCCGCCCCGGGCCACCAAGGCGGTGTCGCCCTCGACGACGTCGACTCGGTCGAGGGGGATCCGCATCTCGGCGGCGACGAGCTGCGCGAACGTCGTCGCGTGCCCCTGGCCGTGGGCCGACGTCCCGACCTTGACGACGACCGTGCCGTCCTCGAGGACGTCGACGGCACCCCACTCCTCGCCCCCCTCGGCGGCGGTGACCTCCACGTACGAGGAGAGCCCGATCCCCAGTTGCACCCGGTCGCCACGGCGCCGCCGCGCCGCCTGCTCCCGCCGCAGGTCCTCGTACCCGGCGAGCTCGAGCACCCGATCCAGCGCAGCCCGATAGTCACCGCTGTCGTAGATCGCATCGGTCGGGGTGGTGAAGGGGAACGACGTCGGGGGAACGAGATTGCGTCGCCGCAGCTCGGCCGGATCCATGTGCAGTTCGGCAGCCATGAGATCCATCGCCCGCTCCAGCATGCTCGTCGCCTCGGGCCGGCCGGCACCGCGGTAGGCATGGACCGGCGCGGTGTTGGTGACCACCGACCGCCAGGTGGCCTCCACCATGGGGATGACGTAGGGGCCCGACGCCATCCACGTCGTGAACTCGGGCAGCACGGCGCCGAACAGCGGATAGGCTCCGGCGTTCTGGGTCACCTCCATCCGGAGACCGACGAGACGGCCGTCCCTGGTCGCTCCCAACTCGATCCGATGGTGCTGATCGCGTCCCTGGGTCATGGCGACCATGTTCTCGGATCGGGTCTCCTGCCAACGCACCGGGCGCCGGTATCGCAGCGCCAGCGCCGCGGTGAGGATCTGCTCGGGATACGGCAGGATCTTGGCGCCGAACCCACCGCCCATGTCGGGTACCCGCACCCGGAGCCGGTCCTTGTCGATCCCGAGGATGCGGGCGCCGAGGACCTGGTGGATGAAGACGTTCTGGGAGCCCACCCACCATTCGAGCGACGCCCCTCGAGGGATCGCCAGCGCGTTGTTGGGTTCGAGGGGGACGGCGTCGAGGCGCTGGTTGATGAACTCGGCGGAGACGACGACCTCGGCCGCCGCCAACGGATCGCCGGCGGCGTTGCCGGTCGTCTCCGGGCCGGCGACGAGGTTGGAGTCGAGCGTGTCGAACAGGATCGGGGCGTCTGCGGCCAGGGCCGCGTCGATCGTCGAGAAGGAAGGCAGCGGCTCGATGTCGACCCAGACCGCGGCAGCGGCGTCGATGGCCGTCGGGCGGTCCTCGGCGACGACGACGGCGACCGGCTCGCCGACGAACCGCACGACGTGGGTGGCGAGGATGGGCCTGGTCGCGTCGGGTGCCGACGGCGACGACGACGGGAGCGGGCCGAGGTCGAGGTCGGCGGCGGTGAAGACCCCGAGCACCCCCGGCATCGTCAGTGCCAGGGAGGGGTCGATGGCCCCGATGCGGCCGTGCGGCACCGGGGCACGCACGACGGCGATCCACAGCGCGTCGTCGACGTCCAGGTCGTCCAGGAACCGCCCGTCGCCGGTGAGGAACCGAGGATCCTCGACCCGTTTGACCGCCGCTCCGATGATCGATGAAGCCATGGCGACGATGGTACCGAGGTCGCGGACGGCGGAGGTCTCGGCTATCCGGCCCCGGTCTGGCGCCGCCGCTCTTCGATCTTCCGACGGACCTCGGCGGCCGCGATCTGGGCTTCTCGCCATTCCCGGTAGCGGGTGCCGAGGGGGAGGGCGGGCAGCGTCCGGAAGCGGCTCGCCATGCGCCGACCGAACGACGGCCGGGAGCGACGTCTCACCGCCTTCTGCGCCTTCCGTCGCTTGTACCCGGTGACGACCCCGGCCGACGCCACCCGCCTGCCGGGGGCGGCATGCGCCGGCGTGTCGCGTCGCGTCAGTCGGGCGGCGACGAGCCCGGCGAGGAGGATCGCGGCGCCGCCGCCGAGGGCGATCGGCAGCCACGGGAAGCCCGACCCTCCCCCGTCGTCGCCGCCGCCGGCCGGCGGAGGGAGCGCTCCCCCGGGCACCAGCGTGACCGAGGTGGTGGTCGTCGGCACCGTCGTGGTGGTCGTCGGCACCGTCGTGGTGGTCGAGGTGGTGGTGGAGGAGGTGGTGGTGGTCTCCGGCAGGGTCGTCGTCGTGGTGGTGGAGGTGGTGGTCGTCGTCGGCGCCCGGGTGGTCGTGGTGGTCGAGGTGGTGGTGGTCGAGGGCGGTTGCGTGGTGGTCGTGGTCGTCGTCGTGGAGGGCACCACGGTGACGCTCACGGAGATCGCGCCGCCGTTGTCGAAGATGGTCACCGAGTAGTTGCCGGGAGCCGCGGTCGTGATGGCCCGCACGGTCACCGACCAGCTCGCTCCGCCTCCCGACACGCCCAGTCTGAAGGGCCCCGAGCTGGCGGCTTGCACGTCTCCACCGGCGCCGTCGGTGGTCACCGACACCGACTGGGCCTGCCCGGGCTCGAGGGTCAGCGACCCCGGGCTGACGCCGGTGATCTTGGCGCCGGCCGGGGAGGCGAGCACCACGAGCAACAGGGACGCCGCCGCGGCGACCGCGGCGAGCCGCGACGTGCGCCCCACGGGATGCTCCCGCATGCTCGAACCCTCCTCGACCTCGACTCCACCGGATGCCGCTCGGCGTCGAACGAGCCGCTCCGGCTCAGACCCGGAGGACCTCCAACAGCATCGGCATGACCGCCTCCGGAGTGTAGGTCGATGTGTATCGAAGCCTCCCGGCGGCGGCCATCTCGCGGCGTCGGGCATCGTCGCCCAACAGCTCGGTCACGATCCGGGCCGCCCCCGTCGGGTCCCCCAGATCCCACAGGATCCCCTCCACCCCGTCGTGCACGAGCTCGGGGATCCCGCCCGTGGGAGGAGCGACGACCGGGAGACCGACGGCCATCGCCTCCACGAGGGCCAGACCGAAGGTCTCCTGGGTGGCGGCGTGGACGTAGAGGCGATGACCGGCGAGCACCGGAGCGACGTCGGCGACGAACCCGGCGAAAGTGACGAGATCCCGCAGGCCCAGGTCGGCGACGGCACGCTCCAACGGTCCCCGATCGGGACCGTCACCCACCACCGTGAGCGAGAACGGCGATCCGGCGTCTCGGGCCGCGGCGCACACCTCGAGCAGGAACCGCTGGTTCTTCCGCGGCTCCAGCGCCCCGACGGTCACCGCGTCGGCCACGACCTCGCCGTGGACCACACGGGGCGGCTCCTCCACCGCGTTCGGGATCGTCCAGCCGGGGATCGCCGCCAGCGACGGGTACCGGCCCAGCACCTCGGCCCGTTGCGCCTCGGACACGAACACGACCCCGTCGATGCGACGGAAGGCCACCTCGTCGGAGCGGATCATCGACCGCGCCAGCCGGCCGTCCATCGCGATCCGGCCACGAGAGGCCCACTCCAGAGCCTCCGAGCCGCTGAAATGGACCCGCAGGACCACCCGCACGTCCGGACCACCTGCCTCGGCGGCGGCCCGGGCCGCCAGCGGGTCCTGGGCGTAGACCACCGCAGGACCGGTGGCCAGGACCCGCCGCAAGGCCCTTCGCAGGAACCGCGCATGCCAGGTGCGGTACCACCAGACGTCGGCGGCGCCGCTCAGCGGGGCGAGCAGCCGCCGGACCGCGAAGACCGGATAGACGAGCGGTCGCTCCGCCGAGAAGGGCGTCACGATCTCCACCGGGACGCCCGCGGAGCGCAGATGGCGGGCGACCTGCCGGAAGTGGGTCTGGACGCCCGTCCCGCCGTGGGTGTCGGGCTGGAGCGTCGCGATGACGACCCGGCGATCCACGGGGGCCGCGTCAGCTCACCCGATCGGCGGGACCCACACCCAAGGTGTCGGCCATGGAGCCCTTCGTGAGCGTCATCTCCGGACGGAGCGGCGCCTGGTTGTACACGTACCCGACCACCGGGGTCCCGATCAGGTCGAGGCGATGACGGAGCTCCTCGGCGCTGGCGACGTCACTGGCATGCAGGACGATGACGAGCGCCCGATCGGCGTACTGCACCAACGTGCTGGCGTACGCCACCCGCAGCAGCGGCGGAGCGTCGATGAGGATGAGGTCGTAATCGTCCTTCACCTCCTCGAGGAACAACGCCGCCTCGGGAGAGCCGAAGAAGTCGGGGGCCGGCACCGGAACCGACCCGCGGGAGAGGAGATCGATCGGTGGGCTGCCCTCGAGCTCCACCCGGGTGACCGCATCGCGCAGCGTCGCCCGTCCGGTGGCGGCCTCGGTGATGCCGAGCATCGGTGTCGCTCCGGGGTACAACATCGACGTCAGCGCCTGGTTCCCGAAGTCGGCATCGATCGCCAGCACCCGGGTCCCCTTGCGCGCCGCCGCCAGGGCCGTGTTGGCGATGACGACGGTCTTGCCCTCAGCCAAACCGGCAGACACGGCCACGACCGTCTTGAAGTCGGGCTCCCCACCACGGCGGGTACCGAGCTGTTTGAGGGTGATCCCGGCCGCGACGAACCGGAACCCCTCGGCGGACGCCGACGCCGGAGCGTCCACGACAGGCATCGACGATTCGATCCGCTCCTCGTAGAAGCCCGGAACGTCCGCGATGAGCTTGGTACCGAGCACCAGCTCCGGCTCGGTCCGGTCGGCGAAGCGACGTCGGCCACGAGCGAGGAGATACGCCAGGGCGGCTCCCCCGATCGCCCCCAGGATCAGACCCAAGGCCACGAACAAGCCGACGCTCGACTGCTTGGCCGTCTCCGCGGGGTCGGTGAAGATGACGCCGTTGCCGGTCAGCTCGGCGTCCACCGAGAGCTGATCACGTCGTGCCTGCAGCTCGGCGAGCCGGTTCCTGGCGTCCTCCTCCTCCCGCTGAAGCAAGGCCAGCTTCGGGTCGGGAGTGACGGGCTGGGTCAACGCGGCACGCAGCGTGTCGACGCGCGCCTGCAGGGTCGCCAGCTTGGCGGCCGACGCCGCGAACTGCTGGTCGGTGGCCCGCGAGCCGGGCGGCTCGAAGGCCAAGAGCTCCGCCTCCGCAGCCTCCAGCTGCGCCTGGAGTTGCTGACGTTCGGGGTCTTCCTGTTGGAGGACCTGGATCTGGTTCTGGGTGTGCTCGAGCTCGGCCTCGATCTCGGCGATCGACTCGTCGAGCTTGGCCAAAGCGTCTCGGAAGGACGCCTCCGCGGTCTGGCGGGCGATCTCCTCGTAGGCGGCGACGACCCCGTTGACCGACGCGATCGCCGTGGTGGCGATCGGGTCCTCGAACCCGACCTTGATCAAGTTGGTCGACGACGACGTCGACACCGACAGGCCATCGACGAGGGCATCGACCGATTGGTCGATGGGCGGCTGTTGGGCGGCGAGGAGCTCGACGGTGCGGGTCGCGACCCTACGGGACCGGAGGATCGCCGCCTGGTCGGCGACGTACCGCTCCGGCGTGTCCGCCGCACGTTGATCGAACACGTTGGACGACCGCGGATCCTGGACGGTCAGTGCCGCCTCCGCACTCCAGGTGGCCGTCTTGGACGCGTACAACCAACCGAGGCCGGCCACCGCGATGGCGGTGAAGAGGACGAGCCACCGGTACCTCCAGACCGCGCTCAGGACCGTCGGCTCGAAGGTCTCGCTGTTCATGTCGTACATCGGTGAAGCTCCCCCACTGAAAACTGCTCACGGCAGCCTACCCCTCCTCAGGTGATGTCGGAGGGCCCAATCGGGGGCGGCGTGGGCGCACTAGTCCGACGGTGGGTCCCGCGATGGGCGCTTTGCCAACCTGCGGGTTGCCCATATACTGAGCGCCGCCGATCAGGGGATGGTCGGCACATCGACCGCAGGGGGGAACGATGGTGGGAAGCATGCACGTCGAGCGTGCTGACGGGGAATCGAAGGACGTCGGCCGCAGACGCGACCACATCCGGGTCATCGGGGGGGCGACCCCCGGGCCGTACCAGCGATGGGTCAAACCCGTCCTCGACCGGATGGCCGGCGTCGTCTTGAGCGTCCTCACGGTCCCGGTCGTCGCCGTCATCGTGCCGGCCATCTGGGCCACCATGGGTCGTCCGGCCATCTTCACCCAGGAACGGGTCGGGTTGTACGGCCGGCCGTTCACCGTCTACAAGTTCCGGACCATGGGACACGATCGCCGGGCCGAAGAGCGGCCCATCGACGGCCCCGATCGTCGCGTCAACCACAAGTCGCCCGACGACCCACGGCATACGGCCCTCGGTCGCTTCCTCCGCAAGTGGAGTCTCGACGAGATCCCGCAGTTCTGGAACGTCGCCCGTGGCGACATGAGCCTCGTCGGTCCGCGGCCGGAGCTCCCCCACATCGTCCGCCGGTACGAACCGTGGCAGCATCGTCGTCACGAGGTCCGGCCCGGCGTCACCGGACTGTGGCAGGTCAGCGCTCGCGGTGAGATCCCGATGCACGAAGCCACCGCCATCGACATCGCGTACGTCGACCACGTGACGTTCCTCGGAGATCTCAAGATCCTGGCTCTCACCCTCCCCGCCGCCCTGGGGTTGCGGCGAGGCGCATGACCACCCATGTCCACCAGGGAAACGAAAGGTAGGGAAACATGAAACTGCTCATCTTCGGCGTCGGGGGCTTCATCGGCTCCAATCTCGTCGAACACCTCATCGCCGAGGGCGAACACGAGGTCATCGGCATCGACCAGAGCGACGAGAAGCTCGCCGGGATCGAAGGTCCGAACTTCACGTTCGTCGAAGCCGACATCACCAAGTCTCACGAACTGGCCGACGAGCTGGTCTCCAAGGCCGACGTCGTCGTCGACCTGATCGCCTACGCCAACCCGAGCATCTACGTCGCGACGCCGATCGACGTGGTGCAGCTCAACTTCTTCGAGAACATGAAGATCGCCGAGTACTGCATCAAACACGGCAAGCGGTTGTTCCAGTACTCGACCTCCGAGGTCTACGGCAAGGCCGGCCGCGACGGCTTCTACAACGAAGAGACCTCGGACCTGATCATGGGACCGGTCACCAAGCAGCGGTGGATCTACGCGGCAGGCAAGCAGTACCTCGAGCGCATCATCCACGCCCACGGTCTGCGCGGCGACCTGGCGTACACGATCGTGCGCCCGTTCAACTTCGTCGGCCCGCGGTTCGACTACCTGGTGCCGGCCGAGACGAAGGGCGGACCCCGGGTGTTCGCCCACTTCATGTCCGCGCTCCTCACCGGGGGGCCGATGTACCTCGTCGACGGCGGCCAGCAGCGTCGGAGCTTCACGCACATCCAGGACACCTCGGAGGCGTTCTCGATCCTCCTCGAGCATCCGCAGGCGATCAACCAGATCTTCAACATCGGGAACCCGGCGACGGACATCTCGATCAAGGAGCTGGCCCACTTCATGATGGACCTGTACGAGGAACTGACCGGGAAGCAGCCCACCAACGAGCTTGTCGAGGTCAGCGGCGAGGACTTCTACGGCGAAGGCTACGAGGACATGAACCGGGTGCCTCCGGACATCTCGAAGCTGCGTGCCCTCGGATGGGAGCCGAAGCGGGGCCTCCACGAGACGTTCTCCGACGCCATGCGGTACAACCTCGACCCGGCGGTGCACGCCTCCATCCTGGCCTGAACCGATGGGGGTCTTGCGGCGGCTGCGGCTCCATCTTCTGGGGTCCGTAGCCGCCGCCGTCGTGGTCGTGGCGGCGCCCACGGTGGTGGCGGCGGCGCCCACCGTCGACGGTCCCGTCCTCGTCGTCGCTCCCCATCCCGACGACGACGTGATCACCGCCGCCGGGATCACATCGGCCCTGCCGGACGTGACGATCGCCTTCGTCACCAACGGCGATTACGACACGCCGACCGACCCAGCGATCGCCCAGACCCGCCAAGACGAAGCCGTGGCCGCCCAGGTCGGCTGGCTGGGGCGGGTCGAGGACGACCTCGTGTTCCTCGGCTACCCGGATGGCTCGTTGGCGTCCGTGTGGGCCACGGACGCCCCCGCCGTCCACACGTCCCCGCGGACCTCACGCACGGCGACCTACGCGCCGTCGAACGGGCGCGGCCTCGGCGGCACCGACTGGCACGACTACCGCACGGGATCGGTCGGGCAACATGGCGACTACAACCGCGACGCCATGCTGGCCGACATGGTGGCGCTCATCGACGCTCGTCGACCCACCCACATCTTCACCACCAACCGATGGGACGGCACCGAGGACCACCAGACGACCTACGACCTGGTGACGGCCGCTCTCGAGGTCGTCACGGCCGGTGACCCGTCCTACAGGCCGGTCCTCCACTCCACCATCGTTTGGCATCCCGACCCGACCTACTGGAACAGCTGGCCGCAGAGCCGCGACGCCACCGCACCGATCGACGAGGCACCGAACCTGGAAGCGGACACGGGCGGGGATCTCGTCTGGGCCGACCGGGAGCAGTTCATCGTCCCCGCCGCGATGCAGGACCCCGACGATGCCCAGAACCCGAAGTCGCAGGCGATCGCGGCCCACGCCAGCCAGGGCGGTCTCGGGGATTTCATCGGCCGCTTCGTCCATCTCGACGAGATCTTCTGGGACGAGTACCCCAACGGCCCGCTGGGGACGGCCGACGTGTACGGCACCTCGGAAGGGGCGACCCTGGATGTCGCCGCGCCGGGCGTCCTCGACAACGACTGGGGCGGCACGACGGCGCAGTTGGTGTCGGGTGCGTCGAACGGGTCGGTGTCGTTGAATGGGGATGGGTCGTTCACCTATACCCATGATGGGTCGGAGACGACGATGGATTCGTTCTCGTATCGGCCGGTGCAGGGGTCGGTCGTGGGGTCGGTGGCGACGGTGACGATCTCGGTGACGCCGGTGAACGATGCGCCGTCGGCGGTCGATGATGGTCCGTTCGTGGTGGTCAGGGGCGAGTCGAAGGTCGTGTCCGCGCCGGGGGTGTTGGGCAACGATACGGATCCCGAGGGTGGGGCGTTGACGGCGCAGTTGGTGTCGGGTCCGTCGGCCGGGTCGGTGTCGTTGAATGGGGATGGGTCGTTCACCTATACCCATGATGGTTCGTCGGTGACGACTGATTCGTTCACGTATCGGGCGAAGGACGCTTCGGGGGCCGAGTCGAACGTGGCGACGGTGTCGTTGACGATCACCGCGGCGGCGGCGCCGGTGCATACGGTGATGTTGGTGGATCCGTCGCAGGGGTTGTGGCATGTGTTCGATGCCGACGGGACGGAGGTGGATGCGTTCTTCTTCGGGAATCCGGGGGATTATCCGATCATGGGTGATTGGGACGGTGATGGGATCGAGACGCCGGGGATGTATCGCCAGTCGGACGGGTACGTGTATCTGCGGA
>JALSQW010000032.1 GCA_026985095.1 Acidimicrobiia bacterium
GTGGTGGCCAGGATCCCCGAGGCGATGGCGGTCCGCCTCGACGACTTCATCGTGACCACCCACCCCTGACCCCCCCTCCCACCGAACCCAGGGTTCGCCAACCCCCAAAAGGGGTATCCCCAACCCAGGGTTCGCCAACCCCCAAAAGGGGTGTCCCCAACCCAGGGTTCGCCAACCCCCAAAAGGGGTGTCCCCAACCCAGGGTTCGCCACGGCGCGGGGGTTCACAGCAGGTCGAGGACCCCCTGGCCGGGCTCCTCCGCTCGCCGGGAGGGGCGCTCCTGCCAGCGATTCGCCTCGGGGAGGAGCACCAGCGTGACGTAGACGACCTGGATGACGAGGGCCAGCACCCCGGCCGAGGCGAGCCCGAATCCCGTCGGCAGGATCGGCAGCACCGGGACGAGCGCCCCGACCACCCACGCCATCTGGAAGACGGTCTCGGTCAGGGTGAACGCGCGACCGCGAGCCCCCGGGAGGACCGTGGACTGCAGGAGACCGTCGAAACCGAACTTGGCGGTGCCCCAGGCGAAGCCCGCCGCCCCGGCCAGCACCATCGCCGCCACGAGCACGGTGGTGGACGACAGGTCGAACACCTGCGCAGCGATGAACGCCGCCCCGGCCTCGACGGCGAGCGCGGCGACGACCATCGGCTCCTCGGGAACGAAACCGCCGAGCAGCGGCGCGGACCAGGCCGCCAGGAAGAACCCGACGCCGGCAGCTCCCAGGATGGCACCCAACGAGAGAACCCCCGCATCGACGTCCCGGAACGCGAAGGCCACGAGCAACACGAGGAAACCGTTGAGGAACCGCACACCGGCCGTGGCGAAGAGGGCCAGACGCACACGACGCGGGATCGATGCCCGCCCACCGGCGGTCGGTCGGACCGTACGAGGGACCGACACACGAGGGAGCTGCACGGCCCCGAGGGCCGACGCGACGTAGGCGGCTGCGGCAGGCACCAGACCCCCGGCGGGACCGACGAGCGCGACGAGGAGCGCTCCGAGCGGCAACGTCGCCGCCGCCGACAGCACCCCGATCCTCGCCAGCCGGGCATTGGCGTGAACCAGCGCGGCGGGATCCCCAACGACGACCGGCAACACGCTGGACCGACTGATCCCGGCGAAACGGGACAGCACGAGCAGCGTGAACGCCAGCGGGAACAACAGCAGCGAGTCGACGAGGAAGAGCGTGGCGAGCGCGATCAGTGCCCGACCCACGCCGCTCACGGCGAGCCCGGCTCGGTACGCGGCGGGCGCTCGTTCGAACAGACGGCCCAGGAGCGGGCCGACCACGGCGAACGGCGCCAAGGTCAACACCAGGTACAACGCGACGTTCTGACGGGCATCGGTCGACGGCACCGCGAAGAACAACGTCCCGGCGAGGGCGACCGCGAAGAGGCCATCGCCGACGACCGACGCCGCGTGGGACTCGGCGAGCCGTCGATACGCCGTTCCCCATACGTCGAACATCCCCGAGAACGACCGAACGACCCACCGCGACGAGGCGACGATGCTGCGGCGGAGCGAGGAGGACGATGCGTCAGGTCGAGGCGTCACCCTCCGAACCTACAACGTCGTCGCCGCCAGTTCGGCGAGGGGGCTCCGCACGGATCGTTCGAGGGTGATGTGCCCGAACAGCGCCGTGCCCTTCATCTTCTCGATCATGGCCGCCAGACCACCGAACGGCGAGATGTAGGGATTGTCGACCTGGGTCAGATCGCCGCAGAAGACCACCTTCGATCCCCGCGCCACCCGCGTCAGGATCACCTTCAAGGTGGGAAGCTCCAGGTTCTGTGCCTCGTCGACGATGACGAGCTCGTCGGTGATGGAGCGACCCCGCAGGTAGGTCACCGCCGCCATCTCGATGACGTCCCGCGCGAAGAGCTCCTCGACGGCGTCCCTGGGCGACGCAGCGTCGGCGAACAACGCGTAGAGGTTGTCATGGACGGCCGCCATCCACGGCTCCAGCTTCTGCCCGACGTCGCCGGGAAGGTAACCCAGTTCCTGGCGACCGACGGCCACCAGCGGTCGGTACACCGAGATCCGCCGGTACCGGCCCTGCTCGACGACCTGCTCGAGGCCGGCCGCCAAGGCGAGGTAGGTCTTCCCCGTGCCGGCCATGCCCATCAGGCTGACCGCGACGACATCGGGATCCAGGAGCAGGTCGAGAGCGAACGCCTGGCGGGTGTTCTTCGACTCCATGCCGAAGGCGGCCCGAGAACCCGATACGCGCACGGCGACCACCGTGGATCCGGCTTCGACCACGCGCGCCAGGCCCGACTGGGAACCGGGACCGTGTAGGACGACGAACTCGTTGACGAGCGCCGACTCCAACGGGAGCACGACCTTGCCGACGGCGAACAACTCGTCGATGAGCGCGCCAGCCACGTCGAGCTCGCGAACGCCCGAGTACGACTCGGACACCTCGACGGTGTCGGCCCGATAGTCCTCCACGTCGACGCCGAGCTGTGCGCCCTTGATCCGCAGGGCTGCATCCTTGGTGACCAGGACCGTTCCGACCCCGGCGTCGACCAGGTTCAGGCAGGCGGCGAGGATCCGGTGATCCGGTGTCCGGGGGTCGAGGGCGTCGGGCATGCGGTCGGAACGCACCCCGTTGAGCTCGATCCGCAGCGTCCCGCCGCCGGGAAGCGGGCGGGCGGAGCGCAGCCCTCCGGGTTCGGCGCCGCCCATCGTCTCGATGAGCCGGATGGCGGCGCGGGCGTTGGCACCCACCTCGTCCATCCTCGTCTTCAGCTTGTCGAGCTCCTCGACGACGACGAGGGGCACGACGACATCGTGCTCGTCGAACCGGGTGAGGGCCTGCGGATCGGCGATGAGCACGCAGGTGTCGAGAACGTACGTCCGGGAGGCGGGGAGCCCGCGGCCTGGCCGGTCCCTCATCGTCGTCGAGACGACGGGCCGGTGCGGGAGGTGGGCCGAGGACGAGGCGTTCGGGACGGTGTCACGATGGGTGCAGGCTCCTTGTCGCTCGGACCCAGGTTCCTGCAGGCGGCCGGTGAATGCAAGGACCCCACGAGCCGGGAGGTTCTACGATGGGATCGAGGAGGTGCGATGCAGATCGCCGTCGTCGGAGCCGGCTCGTGGGGAACGACGTTCGCGTCGTTGATCGCCGACCGCACCAAGACCGTCGTGTGGGCGCGACGACCCGAACTCGCGGACGCGATCGCTCACCGCCACGAGAACCCCGACTATCTCGCCGGGTTCGATCTCCCCGTATCGTTGGACGCGTCGGCGGATCTCGAGCGGGTCGTCGGCGACGCCGACGTCGTCGTGATGGCGGTGCCGTCGCACGGGTACCGGGCGGTCCTGGAGCGGGCCGCCGCAGCGATCGACGACGACAGCCCGATCGTGTCCCTGACGAAGGGCATCGAGCGCGGGACGTTGATGCGGATGACCGAGGTGACCAGCGAGGTCCTCGCGTCGCATCGACCCGAGACGATCGGGGTGCTCAGCGGTCCCAATCTCGCCAAGGAGATCATGCAGGGCCAGCCCGCAGCCACGGTGCTGGCGATGCCCGACGAGTCCGTCGCTGCCGAGCTCCAGCTCGTGTTCATGGGCCCCACGTTCCGGGTCTACACGAACCCCGACGTCGTGGGAGCCGAGACGGCCGGAGCGGTGAAGAACGTCATGGCGATCGCGGCGGGGATGGCCGACGGTCTCGGCTTCGGCCACAACACGCAAGCGACGTTGATCACCCGAGCGCTGGCCGAGATGACCCGCCTCGGTGTGGCCATGGGTGGCGAGCCGCTCACGTTCTCGGGACTCGCCGGGGTGGGTGACCTGATCGCGACGTGCAGCTCCGATCAGAGCCGGAACCATCGGGTCGGGTTCGGTCTCGGCACCGGCCGGAGCTTGGAGGAGATCACCACGGAGATGCGGATGGTGGCCGAGGGCGTCAAGAGCACCGAGGGGGTGTTGGCGCTCGCCGATCGCCACGGTGTCGAGATGCCGATCGCACGGCAGGTGGGCAGGGTCCTGTATGAGGGGGCGTCGGTGACCGAGTCGCTGGCTGCGCTGATGGGACGCCCTGCCCGTTCCGAGGTCGAGATGCTGGGATCGGGCCGGCTCTAGGTGGAGCCCGTCGGGCGCACGAAGGCGTCGCGTCGGCGTTCGACGTCGGTACGGACGGAACATCCTTCGACATGGTCGTTGACGATCCCCATGGCCTGCATGAAGGCGTAGGCGGTCGTGGGTCCGACGAAGCGGAACCCGCGCCGCTTGAGCTCTCTCGACATGGCGGCCGATTCGGGGGTGGTCGACGCCGTGGTCGGGCCCGTCCGTCGTGGCTCGAAGGACCAGAAGAACGCCCCCAGCGACCCGAACTCGTCTCGCAGCTCGACGGCCCGCGCCGCGTTGGCGATCGCCGCCTCGATCTTGCCGCGATGGCGAACGATGGCGGCGTTGCCGACCAGCCGTTCCACGTCCGACCCATCGAAGGCGGCCACCCGCTCCGGATCGAAGCCGGCGAAGGCCTCCCGGAAGGCCTTCCGCTTGGTGAGGATCGTCAACCAGCTCAGACCGGCCTGGAACCCCTCGAGGACGAGCTTCTCGAACAACGCGACGTCGTCATCGACCGGACGACCCCATTCCTCGTCGTGGTAGCGACGGTAGATGTCCGGGGCGGTGCCCCACGGGCAGCGGGGACGACCGTCGGGTCCCGCAACGGCGATCATGCCGCCCCGTTCTCCTCCATGGCCGCGACGACGCGGCGCTGCTCGGCTCGTGAGTGCTCGAGGATCATCTCCATGAGACGGGCGGCGAACTCGGGGTCCACCGACAAGGCGGCGGCGTCCGCACGGACCTCGTCGAGCAGCTCCGCCTCCCGGTCGGGTGAGCGCAGCGCGATGTTGCGTTGGGCCTTGATCCGACCGATGTCGGTGGCGTGGCGGAGCCGAGCCGCGACGATCTTGAGGAGCTCCCGATCGAGCCGATCGATCTCGTCCCGCAGCGCCGGGATGCCGAGACCCTCCATGAGCGCCGCGAAGTCGGCGAGACCCAGTTGGTTGCCGTTGCCGATCCGGGCGTTCCGTGGGTCGGGGTGGACCCCGACCACGAGCCCGTCGGCACCGACGGCGCGCACGGCCAGCGCCAACGGCGGCATGATCGTCGCTGCGCCCGACTCGGGCGCCGGGTCGACGATGACCGGCAGGTGCGACAGGCGCTGAACGACCGGAACGGCAGAGATCTCGACGGTGTCGGTGGTCCGGGGGTCGAAACCCCGACTGCCCCGCTCGCAGAGGATCAACGCGTCGTTGTCCGCGGCGAGGATGTACTCGGCGGCCATGAGCCATTCGTCGACGGTGGCCGACGGTCCCCGATGGAGGATGACCGGTTTGCCGGCCTCCCCCACCGCCCGAAGGAGCGCGAAGTCCTGCATCTGGGCGGCGCCGATCTCGAGGATGTCGGCGTGCTCGGCGACGACCTCGACCAGTCCGGGCTCGACGACCTCGGTTGCGGTGGGAAGCCCCGCCCTGCGGCCGGCGCGCTCGAGGATCCACAGGGCTTCCTCACCGAGACCCTTGAACCCGTAGGGCGACGAGGAGCCGAGGAACGTGCCGGCTCGCAGCACCGCGGCACCGGCATCCGCGACGGCGTCGGCGACGGCGGCCATCTGCGCTTCGGATTCGACCGCGGTCGGACCGGCGATGACCGGGTAGGAGCCGTCACCGAACCGGACCGCTCCGACGGTGACGACGGTGGTCTCCACATCGGGCCGGCGATGGCTCTTCAGGGTCGGTTCTACGGGGCGGTCGTTGGGCATGGTCGGGCTCCTCGTCGGTTCGGCCGGCCCGGGAACATGAAAGGACCCGGGGCGGTGGCTCCGGGTCCTTTCGGTGGTGTGGTGTCTGCGGTTGGTTCCCTACGCGTCACCTCGACCCGGGTCGTGGCCCGGTAAAGGAATAGACGTACGGGAACCGGCAGGTCATGGGAGCAATGTACCCGGTGCCGGGCTGCAGCGCAACCGTCACGACAGCACCGCGAGCGCTGCGTCCGCGAGGATGGGCGCCAACGGCTCGAACCGGGCGAACCGTTCGTCGGCGGTCTGCCCGCGGACGTAGCGCGCGTAGATCTGTTCGATGATGACCGCGATGCGGTAGTAGGCGAGCCCCTCGTAGTAGCGGATGCTGGACAGGTCGAATCCGGTGGCGTCCCGGTATCGGGCCTTCACCTCGTCGCGGTTCATGTACGGGGCGAGCGCGACGGCGCGCTCGCCGAAGATCGGGTAGGTGGGGGCCTCCGGGTCCGCCCAGTACGCCAGCAGGGTGCCGACGTCCACGAGTGGATCTCCGCGGGTGGCCATGTCCCAATCGAAGACCGCGACGAGCTCCCCGTCGCCCGAGAACATCGTGTTGTCGAGCTTGAAGTCGTTGTGGAGGATGACGGTCGCCTGCGGCTCGGGAAGACCGGATTCGAGGAGGGCAGCGGCCCGGGTCATGGCAGGCACGTCGCGGGTCTTGGCGGCTTCCCACCGTCCCAGCCATCCACGGACCTGGCGACCGACGAACCCTTCGGGACGGCCGAGCGTGTCCAGATCGACGTCGATCGGGTCGACGGAGTGCAGCTCCGCGAGGGTGTCGACCAGCTCCCCGGCGACCTTGCGCCGGAGTTGCGTCGAGCTGCCGACTTCGTCCGGCCACCGTTCCCGGATGACGGAGCCGTGACGGCGTTCCATCACGAAGAAGGGTTTGCCCATCACGTCGGCGTCGGCACAGTAGTGATACGCCCGGGGCGCCTTCGGGAATCGTCTCCAGAGCCGGGAGAGGACCCGGTACTCCCGTTCCATGTCGTGACCACCCTTGGCGAGTTCGCCATGCGGGGCGCGGCGGAGCACGATCTCGGTGTCGCCAGCCTTGGCCAGGTACGTGAGGTTCGCCGCCCCGCCGGGGAACTGGGCGAACTCGATCGGAGCGTCGCCAACGAGCTCGGGAAGATGCTCGTGCAGGTAGGCCGCGACCCGGTTCTCGTCGAACCGTTCGTCGGGCCTGATCGGTGCGGTGTCGTCCATGGAGCGAGGGTACATCGCCTCCGATCGGCGCTGGGCGTCAGTTCGCCGACACGATCGACCGCCACGCGAACCCGACGAGGACGATGAGCCCCACCAACGGAAGCAGCACCTCGACCAGGTCCCGGAACCGGCCGACGATGCGGCGGTCCATCATCCGCAGATCGACGGCCGCGGCCGCCGTGGCGGCGACCAGGGTGATGACGGCGGCGATCCAGAACAGGACGATCATCGCGGTCTGCTCACGTCACGATCCGGTCGACCGCGACCGCGACGAACAGCCCCGCGAGGTACAGGTTGGTGAACACGAAGTAGGTCATCGCACGCTCCGGGGCACGGCGGGTTCCGAGCGCGCCCGCCACGAGGAGAACCCCGAGGCTCACCGCCGCCGCCGAGTAGATCCAGCCCATCGGGACGACGGGGATCAGGAGGAGGGATACCCCGACGACCACGATGCTGTAGAGGACGATCTGGTCGAGCGTACGACGCCGTCCCACCACGACCGGGAGCATCGGGATCCCCGCCGAGCGGTAGTCGCCTTCGTACTTGAGCGCGAGCGCCCAGAAATGCGGCGGTGTCCAGAAGAACACGACGGCGAACATGATCCACGCCGGCAACGCCAGGTCCCCGGTCACGGCCGCCCATCCGACGAGGGTGGGGACGGCTCCTGCGGCGCCGCCGATGACGATGTTCTGCGTCGTCGATCGCTTCAGGTACATCGAGTAGACCACGACGTAGAACGCCAGCGCGACGGTCGACAGCGTGGCCGCCAGGAGGTTGACGGTGCTCCACAGCCAGAGGAACCCCGACAGGCCGAGAGCGATCCCGAACCACAGCGCCCGCGGCGCGGTGACGCGCCCCGACGGGATAGGGCGCCCCCGGGTCCGACGCATGACGGCGTCGATGTCCCGGTCGATGACCTGGTTGATCGTGTTAGCACCGCCGCTCGACAGCATGCCGCCGATGAGCGTGGCGACGACCAGTCCGGTGTCGGGCCATCCTCCCGCCGCGAGGACCATCGCCGGAACCGTGGTGATCAACAGCAGCTCGATGATCCTGGGTTTGGTCAGTTCGACGTAGGCCCGGATCTTGGCTGCGGGCCCGTCTGCACGGGACGGGTCGACGATCCTGACCTTCGGGGTGCTCACGTGGCGGCCTCGACGAGTCGGTCCGCAGCGGCTCCCGATCCGACCAGGGAGGCGGCCAGGAGCACGTAGAAGATCCAGATCGCATCGGCGATGGCCAGGTGGAGCACCTGGATCTCGAGCGGCGTGAGCAAGACGATGTTCGTCATCCCGACGAACATCTGGGTCAGGAGGAGTCCACCGATCCACAGGACCATCCGCCGCGTTCGGGCATCGGGATGCGACGCGAATCCGAACACGATCCACGCCACCACGACGCCGCCCACGATGGCGATGAGCGGGTGGGCGATCCGCACGTCGACGAGGAAGCGGGCGGTGCCGGTCAGCTCCGCCTTCGCGGACGCGGTCAACGAGTCCGCCGGCACCACGGTGTCGGCGAGGGCGTTCAGCGCGCCGGCGGCGCCGATGACGACGATCGTGAGGGCACCCGATGCCAGCCTTCCTCGGCCGGGCGCTCGCTCCGACCCGGGCGGTGGACGTCCCGAGCCCCACCACGCCGTGACGGCCAACGCTGCGAGCAGGAGGAACGTGTTGGTCAGATGGAGCGGCACGACGATCAACCGACCGATCGAGATGTCCTGGTCGACCCACCCGAAGAGCACGAGCGACGCACCGAGAAGCGACTCGACGACGAAGAAGACCCCGGCGGACACGGCGGCTCTTCGGACCACATGACCCTTCGGCCACAGGACGAACGCGAGGACGACGAGCGCCGCGACGCCGACGACGGCGGCCGCCGTCATGACCCGGTGGGTGAACTCGACGACGGTCTCGACGCCGGGACTCGGCGGGAACAACGCACCTCGACATCGGGGCCATGAGGCGCCACACCCGTCTCCGGAACCGGTCGCTCGGACGACCGCGCCGCCGAGGACCACCAGGACGGTGAAGACCAGGACCGCGTAGCCGAGCGTTCCGTAGCCTCGGAGGGCCTTGCTCCGCCAGGTATCGGGCATGGCTGGGAGGGTACCGCGTCCACCCGACCTCGGCACGTCCGGGATTCACCCCGATCGAAGGTAGCCTCGGTTCCATGAAGAAGCTGCTCGTCCTCGTCGTCGTGGCCGCGCTGGCCGCGCTCGCGTACAGGGCGCTCACCGTCGAGGTCCCCGTCGATCGTCCCTGACCGCCGAGGATCGCTCGCCGTGCGGGAGCTCGGCACCGGGCCACCGATCCTCGCCCTCCACGGGTTCTCGTCCACCGGAGCCCAGTGGGCGGACCTCGGGACCCGCCTCGGGACGTCGATCCTGGCCCCCGACCTCCCCGGCCACGGTCGATCGACCGTCGCGGTCGATGGCGTCGACGACGTGGTCGACGCCATCGTCGACATCCTCGAACGGTGCGACGCACCGCTCCCCATCATCGGCTACTCCCAAGGCGGCCGGATGGCCATCCTGACGGCACTTCGACGACCCGATCTGGTGTCCTCACTGATCGCGATCTCGGCCTCGCCGGGGATCGCCGACCCTGAGGCTCGGCGCCGGCGACGCGAGTCCGACGCCGCGCTGGCCGCCCAGATCGAGACGCTCGGGATCGACCGGTTCCTCGACCTCTGGCTGACCCGACCCGTCACGTCCACCGAGCATCTCGACCCGGCCCTCCGCGCCGCCGATCGGGCAGTCCGTTCGGACAACACGGCCGAAGGCCTCGCCGACGCTCTCCGCCGCTACGGCCAGGGAGCGCAGCCCTACGTGGGCGATCGACTCGCCGACCTCCCGATGTCGACGTGGTTCGTGGCGGGTCGAGCCGATCTTCGCTACGCCGGCCTGGCCGTCGAGATGGCGGTCGCCGCTCCCCACGGTCGCGCCGCGATCGTTCCCGGCGGCCACAACGTGGTCCTGGATGCTCCCACCGAGCTGGCAGCCGTCATCGATCGGGCGTTGGGTCAGTCACGAACCGGGCCGCGACCCGTCAGCAGCCAGTAGACGAGGCCGAGGGCGACCAACGTTCCCGCCAGGGCAGCCATGAACGCCGGTCCCTCCACCTCCAGGACGATGAACGTCCGGCGACGGCCGGGATCGCCACCGACACCACCGTTCGTACCTGAACGATGTGGTCCGTCCGTGTGGCGAGCGGAACGATCGAATGTCGGAACTCCATCGCGATGAGGACGGTGAGGATGGCGCCGAACACGAGTCGGAATCCCGCCGGGTCCATCGGGTCGAGGGCGCCGCGGATCACCAGCTCGGCGACCTCCCGGACGAGCTGGATCAGGGTGACGACGATGACCACGCCGATCAGCCAGGAGAGGATCATCGCCACGATCTGCTCGAACCGGTCGCACCAGGTCATGACCGCCCACTCGGAGCGGAGTGTCACCGGCGTCCCGTCACCGGCCATCAGGTCTCCCAGTCGTAGAAACCCCTGCCGGTCTTCTTCCCCAACCGGCCCTGGGCGACCATGTCGCGCAGCAACTGGGGTGGCTCGAAACGTTCGCCGTAGACGGTGGCCAGATGCTCGGCGATGGCCAGACGCACGTCGAGCCCGACCAGGTCCCCCGTGCGCAGGGGGCCCATGGGGAAGCGGTACCCGAGTTCCATCGCCCGATCGATGTCGGCGGGCTGGGCGACCCCTTCCTCCACCATGCGGATCGCCTCGAGCCCGAGGAGCACGCCCAGACGCGTCGAGGCGAAGCCCGGCGAGTCGTTGACGACCGCGGCCTGCATCCCGAGGAACTCGACGATCTCGAGGGTCTTGGTCACCGACTCGTCCGACGTCGCCGAACCCCTGATGACCTCGACGAGGTCCATCGCCCACACCGGATTGAAGAAATGCATGCCGATGAACCGATCCGGCCGCTCCAGCGGCTCGGCCAACGAATCGATCGAGATGCTCGACGTGTTCGACGCCAGCACCTCGGGGCGCCTGGCCTCGGCGGCCACGAGCACGGCTCGCTTGGCATCGACGTCCTCGATGATCGCCTCGACGATCACGGCCAGCTCCTCGGGGAGTTCGTCGACCGATCCAGCGGGAACCAGCCGCGCCTTGGCGGCCCGCGGGTCGGCGAGCTTGCCCCGTCGGGCCGCTTCGTCGAGCGTCGCCCTGACCCGATCCACCGACGCGACGGCATGGTCCATGTCGATGTCGACCACCATCACCTCGGCACCGCGAGCGGCGAACCGGTGGGCGATGCCCACCCCCATGACGCCCCCTCCGACGATCCCTACGCGCATCGCACTCACCTCACTTGAACGCCGCGATCCCGGTCAGATGCCGACCGATGATCAGCTTCTGGATCTCACTGGTTCCCTCGTACAACGTCATCACCCGGGCATCACGAAGGTACTTCCCCACCGGGAACTCGTCGATGTACCCGTAGCCGCCGTGGATCTGGACGCCCCGGTCGGCGACCCGGACCGCGGCCTCCGAGGCGTGGAACTTGGCGATGGTCGACTCGATCGTGACCGTCTCGCCCCGGTCGAACATGTCGGCGACCCGCAGGGTCAACAACCGCGAGGTCTCCACGTCGACGGCCATCTCGGCAAGATGCTCTTGGACGAGTTGGAAGGACGCGATCGGGCGACCGAACTGCTCGCGCTCACCGGCGTACGCGAGGGATGCTTCCAAGGCACCTCGGGCGATCCCGACACAGCCAGCCGCCACCGACATCCGTCCCCGGTTCAGCGCCGACAACGCCACGGCCAGGCCCTGACCCACCTCACCGAGGCGGGCGTCGTCGCCGACCCGGACGTCCTGCAGGGACAGCTCGGCGGTGTCCTGGGCTCGCAGACCCAGCTTCCCGGTGATCTTGTGTCGGGTGAGCCCCTCCGTGTCGGTGGGGACCGCGAAGGCCGTCAGGCCCCGGGGACCCTCACCGGTCCTAGCGAACACCAACGCCACCGCGGCCTTGATGCCGTTGGTGATGAAGATCTTCGAACCGTTCAACACCCACCCGTCGCCGTCGCGTCGGGCCGTCGTGCGCAGGCTCGCCGGATCCGAACCCGACGATGGCTCCGTCAGCGCGAAGCACCCGATCGCCGTGCCGTCGCAGAGGCCGGGGAGGAACCGGCGCTTCTGGGCCTCGGTGCCCCACCCGACGATGGTCTTGCCCACCAGACCGACGTTGACCGAGATCACACCCCGGATCGACGAGTCCGCCACCCCGAGCTCCTCGAGGACGAGGCAGTAGCCGACGTTGTCGCACGGTGTGCCGCCGTACTCGGCAGGAAGGGTCAGCCCGAGGAACCCGACCTCGGCGAGCGCGTGCAGGACCGCCGGATCGTACTCCTCCGCCCGGTCCCACTCCCGCACGTGGGGGACGATCTCGGCTGCAGCGAACGCCGCCGCGGTCTCCCGGAACAGACGATGCTCGTCGGTCAGCTCGAAGTTCACGTCATCTCCGTCAGGTCGTTGGGCCCGAATGTAGCCAGCCGCTCGGCGACGGCCATCGCCACGGTACCGAGGGCCGCAGCAGGGACCACCTCCCATACCAGACCCCATGCCTTCGCCGTGGCGGCGTCGATCGCCGATCCCAGCAAGGCGGCGGCGAGCGCCCGCGCCCGGCCGGCGGCGTGTGGCAGCAGCCAGGTCCCGCCGCCGTCGGGCATGAGACCGACGCGAGAGAAGGCCTCGACGAACCGCGCGTCGGTCGCCGCGATGACGACGTCGGCGGCCATCGCCAGACTCGCTCCGGCGCCGGCCGCGACCCCCTGAACGGCGCTCACGACGGGTTTCGGACCGTACCGGATGCTCCGCACGAGCGGGTTGTACGCCTCCTCGAGGCTGGCGCCGAGATCCAACGGCGACGCGCCGGGCGGTACGTACCGCAAGGAGAGGTCCTGTCCCGCACAGAAGGCCCGACCCTCCGCGTCGAGGACGATGGCCCCGACGTGTGGATCCTGCATGGCCGCGTCCACCATCCGCCGCAAGCCGACGACCATCTCCGCGTCGAGGGCGTTGAGCTTGTCGGGTCGGGCCAGCGTCAGCGCGACGACCCGGCCCGTGCTCCGACGACGGATCGGATCGGTCACGGCCCCACGCCGACGAACGCCTCGATGGCGTCGACGAACTCGTCCGCCCTGGACAGGATCGCCTCGTGGCCCGACCCGAACATCTCGTGGACCCTCGCCTCGGGCAGGTACGACGCGAGCTGGTACTGGGTACGGGCCGGCACCACCTTGTCGTCGGACAGGATGATCACCATGATCGGAACATCGAGGGTCCCCACCCACGGCCGCGAGTCGAACCGCAACACCGCGGCGCCCGACTCGTAGTAGAGGGTCGGGTCGCGGTTCATCAGGTTCTCCCACAGCCAGCGGCCGTGTTCGGCAGCGACGATGCCCTGCCCGACGAGGAGACGGTACGTGACCATCGCCGACTCCTTCTTCGAGAGGCGGGCGGCGGCTCGCCCGAGCCAGAAGGCGACCCGGACCGCTCCCCGGTGACGGTCGATCGGGTGGGCGGCGGTGGCAGCCAGGACGAGCGACCGGACCCGGCCCGGGTACCGGCGGGCGAACGCCTGAGCCACCATCCCTCCCATCGAATAGCCGACGATCGACACGGCATCCTCGACGCCGATCGCGTCGAGGATGCCGGCCAACTCGTCGGCCAGGTCCTCGATGTCGAAGTGATCTCGGATCCGATCGGACTTCCCGTGGTTGCGATGGTCCGGCACGATGAGCCGGTAGTGCGGTGACAAGCGGGGAAGGATCCGGGAGAACGTCATCAACGAGTCGAAGCTCCAGCCGTGGACGAGCACGAGCGGAGGCGCGGTCGGGTCGCCGAGTTCCCTGACGAAGAACTCGTGTTCCCCGACCACGACGGTGCGGCCCGTCACTCGGCTCGGGCGACGCTGGATCCCATGGAACCGGGGCGGGATCTCGGGTCCCAGGAGTCGCCATGCCACCCACGCCACGACGCCGTACCAGAGGGCCCGAGCGATCCGCCGGATCATCGCTCCCCTCCGAGGTCGTCGACGGCGAAGACGTACTCGGCCACCGGTACGCCGCCGACGAGATGCTCGACGATGATCCGCTCCATCACCGCGGGGGTCACCGAGTGGTACCAGGTCCCATCGGGGTACACGAGCACGATCGGGCCCCGCTCACAGATCCGGAAACAGTCGACCTTCGAGCGGAGCACCGTTCCGCCGCCGTCGGTCGGCGGCGGTGGGGCGTCCAGGTCGTTCCCGCGCCACGGGGCCGGAGCCGAAGCGAGGTCGAGTTCCTTGAGACGCCGCTTCAGGTACCGCCACAGCTCGGCAGATTCCTCGGCGGTCGAACACCGCGGCGTGGACTGCTGGGCGCAGACGAAGATGTGGCGGCGGAGCGTCCCGATCCCGAGCGACGTGGCGATCGCCTGCAGCCGATCCCTACCGACGTCCTCCATCGCGACAGTCTCCCCGACGCCGCCGGCCTATGGCAAGTCGCCGTCGGCGGTCCACGGGGCCGATACGCTGGGGCCCATGGAACCCATCCGCCTGACGGCTTTCTCGCACGGCGCCGGCTGAGCGTGCAAGCTCGGCCCTGACGAGCTGGCGCAGGTCCTGCGCCGTCTGCACGCCACTGCACCGATCGAGCACCCGGATCTCCTCGTCGGGATCCCGGGCGGGGACGACGCGGCCGTTTTCCGTTTCCGGGACGATCTGGCGATCGTCCAGACGGTCGACTTCTTCACGCCGATCGTCGACGAAGCCGCCGACTGGGGCCGGATCGCGGCGGCCAACGCCCTCTCCGACGTCTACGCCATGGGTGGACGCCCACTGATGGCGCTCCAGCTCGTCGGATGGCCCAGGGACCGCCTGTCGCTCGATCTTCTCGGCGACGTCATCGAAGGCGGAGCAGAGGTGCTCGCCGAGGCCGGTTGCTTGCTCGTCGGCGGCCACACCATCGACGACGCCGAACCGAAGTACGGGTTCGCGGTGACCGGACTCGTCCACCCCGACGATCTGATCACCAACGCGAACGCCGAACCGGGCGACATGTTGGTGCTGACCAAGCCGATCGGCACCGGCATCGTCGCCACGGCCATCAAGCGGGGCGAGGCCGACCCGGCGGTCAGGGACGCGGCGGTGGCGGCGATGCGCCGGCTCAACGACGCGGCCGCGCGCGCGGCCACTCGGGTCAGGGTGAGAGCCGGGACCGACGTCACCGGCTTCGGCTTGCTCGGCCACCTCGGTGAGATCGTGCGAGCCTCCGGCGTCTCCGCCGAACTCCACGTCGAGGCCGTCCCGGTGCTTCCGGGGGTACCGGAGCTGATCGCCGCCGGCATGGTGCCGGGCGGGACCGTACGGAACCTGGAATCGGTGGCTCGGATGGTCGACTTCGGTGCGTTGGAGCGGCGATCACAGATCCTCCTCGCCGACGCGCAGACGAGCGGCGGGCTCCTCCTGGCCGTCCCGGCACCATTGCACGGGGCGCTGCTCGAAGCGCTCTCGGAGGAAGGCGTCGAGGCTGCCTCGATCGGGCGGATCGTCGCTCGCGGGTTCGCCGACGGACCGACCGGACGGATCACCGTCCACTGACCGCCCGGGCGATTCTCCGACTTGCCGTCGGCTTCCACGGTCCTACCATCGATGCATGCTCGGGTCGCTCCGCGACCCGACGGCAGGCCCCCTCGTCCCCCCTGGGGGGCCTGCCTTTCTTCACGGAGCCGGCGTCCCCCGCGGCGCCGGCTCCGTCGTTCCCGATAGGCTGACGCTCCATGAGGTTCCGGTTCCCCCAACCCCGCCGCGTCACCCACGCCCTGCGTGAGCTGGCACGCCGCCAGCCCGACGAGGCCGAGGAGTACCTCGAAGAGCACCACGAGGAGTGGGAACAGCTCGCCGAGACCGTCCCGGAGGACGCCGCCGACATCCTCGAAGCCATCGACGAGGAGGGGGCCGCCGAGCTGTTGACGGGGCTGCCTCCCGACGACGCCGGCGAGGTCCTCGACGAGATGAAGCCCGAGGCCGCCGCCGACATCCTCGAGGAGCTCGATCCGGCCACGGCGGCGGACCTCATCGAGGAGATGGAGCCCGACCAGGCCGCCGACGTGATCGGCGCCCTGGAAGAGGACGAACGGACCGCGGTGCTCGCCCACCTCGAACCGGAGAAGGCCCGCGAGATCGAACGGCTCCTCGTCTACGAGGCGGACACGGCCGGCGGCATGATGACCACCGACGTCGCTGCCCTGCCGATCGGGATGACCGCAGGCGAGGCCGTCGAAGCCCTGCGGCGACTCCACGACGAGCTCGGCTCCAACCTCACGTACGTCTACACCGTCGATCCGCGAGGTCGCCTCGTCGGGGTCGTGCCGTTCCGGGAGCTCGTCTTCGCCCGACCGGGCCAGGGCCTCGACGAGCTGGCCATCCGCGACCCGGTGTCGGTGACGCCCGACACCGACCGGGAACACGTCGCCGAGCTCATCCACCGGTACCACCTCCAGGCCATCCCGGTGGTCGACCACGACGGCCGCCTGCTCGGCATGGTCAAGTTCGGCGAGGCCATGGAGGCGATCCAAGCCGAAGCCGGCGAGGACCTCGCGGTCATGTTCGGTGCCGGTGAAGAGGAGTCGGTGTTCACGCCGGTCCGCGAGTCGGTGAGGCGCCGGTTGCCCTGGAACCTCTTCAACCTCCTGGCCGGGTTCGTGACGGTCTTCGTCGTGGCGCAGTTCGAGGACACCCTCGCCCGCTATGCCCTCCTGGCCGCCTACATGCCGTTGGTCGCCGGGCTGTCGGGCAACAGCGGCGCCCAAGCGATCGCGGTGACGATCCGATCGATCGCCGTCGGTGAGCTGCCCCGCGGCAAGGAGCTGCGGGCGGTCCGCCGAGAACTGGCCATCGGTCTGGTCCGCGGCGTGATCATCGCGTCGGTCGGTGCGGTCCTGGTGGCGGCCACGGTGGCGCTGCTGTCGCGGGGAGGCCCCGCCGATCCCGGCCAGATCCCGGTGGCGCCGGTGCAGATGGCGTGGATCATCTGGATCTCGATGATGATCGGGTTCACCGTCGCCGCCTTCGCAGGGTCGTCGATCCCGTTGATCCTTCGCCGCCTCGGCCTCGACCCGGCGCTGGCGTCGAACATCTTCCTGACCATGACCACCGACGCGGTCGGGTTCGGGACGTTCCTGCTGACCGCGACGCTGCTCCTGTAGCTCCTCCGGGGAGCTCCTACGAGCCGATCACGGCGGTCCCGACGTCGCCGAAGGGACCTTCGTAGACGATCCGGAACCCCTCGACGAGCCGAGCGAGGAAGTGCTCCGACAAGATCGCCTGCTCCTCGTCGGAGGGTTCGTCGGCCATGACGATGTCGACGGCGGCCGGATCGTCGACCACGTAGACCTCGTAGATCGGCGGGAACGTCTCGACCACGTCGGTGATGACGTCGTAGAGGTCGATGTCGGTGAGGCTCTGGCTGTCGCCTTCGACGAGCACGACGACGGCATCGCCGAGGTCCGAGACGGGGATCCTCCGGACGATCCGGTACTCGACGCCTTGGGCTCCGATGAGCGGCGGCAACGTCGTGGTGGTCGTGGTGGTGGTCTCCGACGGCGCGGTGGTCGTGATCAGCGGCCGGGTCGTCACGGTCGTTTCGGCGGAACCCGAACGGTTGCACGCCGAGGCGACGACCCCGACGGCGACCACGGTCACGACCACGCTGCGAGCGATCCTCACCCGGCCACTCTACCGGCGTGTCGGCGTACGGGCCCGGACGCCCCGTGGCGTCCGGTGCCGGTGTTCACCGCGACGCCATCCACTCGGTGTAGTCGACGCCGTCCATCCACGGGGTGTGGTGGACCAGCCGGAAGCGACGCTGCACGTCCTCGAAACGGTCCGGATCGGGAGCGTCCTCCAACTCCACCATGGCCAGATCCAACGTCGGCCGCC
The DNA here is from genome assembly GCA_026985095.1 of Acidimicrobiia bacterium. Classification (GTDB taxonomy): domain Bacteria; phylum Actinomycetota; class Acidimicrobiia; order Spongiisociales; family UBA5794; genus JALSQW01. The sequence continues at coordinate 17,967 of JALSQW010000032.1, forward strand.
ACGCCGGCGGTCCCACGGCGGCGTCGACCTTCGACTCCCACGGACCGTCGTCGGGGTCGGCATGCATCCAGAAATCCCGTAGCTTGACGGCCATCCGGACCGCCCGCCGAAGCGACCTGGCCCGTGGCCGGTCGATCCGGTGGCCGTCGGCTGCCAGGGTTTCCAACCATTCGGCGAACGCCCCGTCCGAGCGCCATGCCGTCGGGTCCTCGATGACCGCGCGGTACAACCGGTCCACCGCATCCACCAGCGGAGCCGCGCTCATCGCCCGATCTCTGCGGCGACGAGCTTCCGGAACGCCGTCGCCAACCGAGCCGTCCGCGTACCCGGATCGAAGCGATGGGCGTCGACGGCGCCAACGGGAAGCACCTCTTTGACGGTCGACATGGCGAAGACCTCGGAGGCGGCGAGGACCTCGTCGAGCGTGTACCGACCCTCTTCGACCGCGAGACCGGCCGCGGCGGCCAGGTCGAGCACGGCCGATCGGGTGATCGACGCCAGGATCCCCAGCTCGAGGGATGGGGTCCGCAGGGTGTCGCCGTGGAACCAAGCCACCGAGAAGGTGGGGCCTTCGAGGACGTCGCCGTCGCGGCCGATCAACAACGCGTCGTCGAAGCCGTCGCGTCTGGCGGCGAGGGTGGCGGCGAGGTTGAACCCGTACGACAGGATCTTGGCGCCGGTGAGCTCCGATCGGGCCCCGTCGGGATGCCAGGGAGCGGGGCGAGACCCGATACGGAGCACCCGAGGGCTCGGCGGCGGATGTTCGGCATAGACGACGATCGTGGACCCGGTGCCGGGATGCCCGGGATCCACACCGCCGGAGACGAAGAGCCGCACGACGGCGTCCCCGGCACGGTTCGCCACGGTCGTGCACCAGCGGATCAACGAGGTCCGGTCCGGGAGTGGCAGGTGGAGGGCGGACGCGGAGTGGGCGAGCCGATCGAGGTGGGCCTCGAGGCGGAAGATCGTCCCGCCGTAGGCCCGCATCGCCTCGAAACATCCGAAGCCCCGCTGGAAACCGATGTCGAGGACGCTGACACAGGCGTCCTCCGCCGGGACGGCCTCCCCGTCGACCAGTACCTCGCCGACGACCTCGATCATCGCGATGGCACCTCACGGAAGTGGTTGGTGATCGGAAGACGGCGGTCCCGCCCGAAGGCCTTGCGGGTGATCTTGACCCCAGGCGCGGCTTGGCGGCGCTTGTACTCGTTGCGGTCGACCATGGCCGCGACCCGACACACCAACTCCTCGTCGAACCCGTCGGCGACGATGTCGGCGATGGAGCGATCCATCTCGACGTACCGCAGCAAGATGGCGTCCAGGATCTCGTAGGGAGGGAGGGTGTCGGTGTCCTTTTGACCGGGGCGCAGCTCCGCCGAAGGGGCCTTGTCGATCACCGGCCGGGGGATCACCTCGCCGGTTCGGTTCCGCCACTCGGCCAGCCGGTAGACCATGGTCTTGTAGACGTCCTTGAGGACCGCGTACCCCCCGACCATGTCGCCGTACAAGGTGGCGTACCCGACCGCCATCTCCGACTTGTTGCCCGTGGCCACCACCATCCCCCCGAACTTGTTGGACAGCCCCATGAGGATCGCTCCCCGGATCCTTGCCTGCAGGTTCTCCTCGGCCACGTTCGGTTCGGTACCGGCGAACGCCGGAGCGAGGGTGTCGAGGTACGCCGAGAAGACCGGCTCGATGGGGATCTCGTCGAACCGGATCCCGAGCCGGCGAGCCAGGTCGCGGGAATCCGACACCGAGCCCTCCGAACTGTATCGGGTCGGCATCGTGACCCCCCACACCGCGTCGGCGCCGAGGGCGTCAACGGCGATGGTGGCCGTCAGGGACGAATCGATCCCGCCGGACAGGCCGACGACGACCTCGGGGAAGCCGTTCTTCCTGACGTAGTCACGCAATCCGGTCACCAACGCCTCGTAGATCTCGGCCTCCGGTTCGAGCCGCGCCACGATGGGGGGAGCGACCGGGGTGCCACGGCGGACCGGAGGGCCGGGAGTGACCGCAACCGGCGGGCCGGCGGTGGGCCGCGCCGGCGGCAACGGCACGTCGACGACGAACCGTTCCTCCACGAACTGGGGGGCACGGTAGATCTCTGCGCCCCCGGCGGCGAACACCATCGATTCACCGTCGAAGACCAGCTCATCCTGGCCACCGACCGTGTTGACGTACACCACCGCCGCGCCGGATCGTTCCGCCTCGGCAGACAGCAGCGCCGCCCGTTCGCCTCCCTTCCCGACGTGGTACGGCGAACCGTTGATGTTGAGGAGCACCCGCGCCCCGGCCGCGGCCTGCAGGGACGGCGGACCGTCGGGAGCCCAGATGTCCTCACAGATCGACACGCCGACGGTGACGCCGCGGATCGAGAACAGGACCGCCGGCTCGGCACCCTCGGCGAAGACCCGCGCCTCGTCGAAGACGCCGTAGTTGGGCAGCAGGACCTTGTGGTAGATGCCCGTGATCTTCCCGTCGGCGAGCACCGCGGCCGCGTTCGCGACCCGCCGCGGCACCGAATCGTCGTCGAGGCGGTCCGGCACTCGATCGACGAAACCCACCACCACCGCAACGTCCCCAGAGGCCTCCGCGAGACGGTCGACGACCGTCAGGTTCGCGTCGACGAACGAGTCGCGCAGGACCAGGTCTTCGGGCGGGTATCCGGTGACCGCCAGCTCGGGCAGGACCAGCACGTCGGCGCCGACCGCCTCCGCCCAAGCCATCGCGTCGAGGATCGTCCGTTCGTTGCCCGCGAGATCGCCGACGACGAAGTCGAACTGGCCCCCGGCGACCCGAAGATGCCCGGTCATATCCCCGCGACGGTCTCGGCGATGAGGAAGTCGACGACCGCCTGGAGCGCCTCCCGTTCCTCCGCGCCGTGCGCGATCGCCTCGTTGAAGACGAGGAGCTGCTGGTCGGCGCTGGTGCCGCGACGCAGGATCTCCCTGGCGTGCTCCACCTCCTCGACACACCCCAGGATCTCGGCATCTTCGTGCACCAGATCGATGATCTCGTCGACGAGTTGAGGCAGGCCGACCAACTCGCCGCGACCGAAGTCGATGAGGGACTCCGAGATCCCGTAGCGTTGCGCCCGCCACACGTTCTCCGAGATCAGCATCCGGCTGTAGGTCCGCCACCGTTGGTTCTCGAGTCGACGCCGGTAGAGCATGGCCAGCAGCGACTGGTACAGCGCCGCCAGCGTCACTCCGTCGTCGAGGCGGGTGCAGATGTCGGTGCTGCGCATCTCCAGGGTCGGATATCGGGCACTGGGACGGATGTCCCACCACAGCCGGGTGCCGTCCTCGATGACGCCGGCGTCGACGAGGACGTCGATGTGACGGTGATAGTCGCTCCATCCGGCGAACTCCTCGGGTAACCCGGTCCGCGGCAGCGACCGGAACACCGACGTCCGGTACGACCGCAGTCCGGTGTCGGTGCCCTGCCAGAACGGCGACGACGTGGACAACGCCAGGAGGTGCGGCAGGAAGTAGGTGACCTGGTTCATGAGGTCGATCCTGAGGTCCTCGTCCTCGATGCACACGTGGACGTGCATGCCGCAGATCAACAGCCGCCGGACCACCCCCTGGAGCGCCTGCGCCAGCAGGTTGTAGCGTTCCTTGTCGGTGTGGCGTTGACGCCCCCAGACGGCGAAGGGATGCGTCGACGCGGAGATGATCGCCATCCCGTAGTCGTTCGCCACGTCCGCGATCGCACGCCGCAGCGCCGCCACGTGGCCGCGCACTTCCTTGACGTCGGCGGCGACGGGTGTCCCGATCTCGACCTGGGAGCGGATGAACTCGGGGCTCACCTGCCCCTCGATGATCTCCTCGCATCGATGCAGGAGACTGTCGGGAAGGTCGGGAACCAGGTCCCGAGTCTCCCGATCGACGAGGAAGTACTCCTCCTCGATCCCGATGGTGAAACTCGGCCGGTCCAGTCGCACGTGGCTCCCCTTGGTCTTCCCCGGCAGCGTAGCGGGCCGAGGCGACGGTCCAACGGCGGTATCTCGCACCCGGCCAGGCGCTCGAGCCGTAGAATCACGCCCCCATGCCGGATTTCGACACCGTCGCCGCTTCCGCCGCCCAGGTCGCTCCAGGCGCGATCGAGCTGCGTCGGGATCTGCATCGCCATCCGGAGGTCGGGTGGACCGAACGGCGGACCACCTACGAGATCGCCCGCCATCTCAAGGCGCTCGGGGTCGTCCCCCGGGTCCGCCCGGACGGCACCGGGCTCGTCGCCGAGATCGGCGAGGGCGAGCCGATCGTCGGCTTCCGCGCCGACATCGATGCGTTGCCGCTCCACGAGGCCAACGATGTGCCGTATCGCTCCCAGAACGAAGGCGTCATGCACGCGTGCGGACACGATGTGCACACGGCGATCGGGGTGGGCATCGCCTCGGTCCTCTCGACGATGGACGACCTCGGCGGCACCGTGCGGTTCATCTTCCAGCCCGCCGAAGAGCTCCTCCCCGGCGGGGCCGTCACCCTCGCCGACGAGGGCGTTCACCGAGACCTGTCCGCCATCGTCGCCTACCACGTCGACCCGTCCCTCGAACCCGGCCGACTGGGGCTCCGGGTCGGAGCGATCACGAGTGCATCGGACAGGATGGTCGTCCGTCTCCATGGACCCGGAGGTCACACGTCCCGTCCCCATCAGACGGTCGATCTCGTTCACGTCGCGGCCCGGGTCGTGATCGACCTCCCTGCGCGGCTGCGAGCGGCGATCGATCCGCGCCATGCCGTGGTGCCCGTGTTCGGGAGCATCGCCGGGGGCCGGGCCGCCAACGTCATCCCCACCGACGTCGAACTGGTGGGCACGATCCGCTCCCTCGACACGGACCTGTGGCGCCGGCTCCCGAAGCTGACCGAGCGCCTCTGCGCCGACATCGTCACTCCGCTGGGCGCCACCTTCGAGCTCGACTATCAGCAAGGGTCACCCCCGGTCGTCAACGATGCCGATGTCGTCGCGGCGATCGGCGACGTCGCGACTGGACTCCTGGGATCCGATGCGGTCCACGAGACCCACCAGTCCCTCGGATCGGAGGACTTCTCGTGGTACCTGGAGTCCGTTCCGGGGGCGATGATCCGGCTCGGGGTCGCCCGCGCGGACCGCACCGTGGATCTCCATTCGGCGTCGTTCGACATCGACGAATCGGCGATCGAGACCGGGATCGCCGTCGGCGCGGCGGCGCTGCTCAGGTTGCTCGATCGTCCTCGGTGAGCATCAGGCCTTCACCGACGAGGGCCTGGACGAGCGTTCCGGCTTCGCCGGGCCGGACCGAGATCGTCAAGATGCCACCGCCGCCGTAGGTGGCGTGACGGAGCTGGAGGTCACGCACGTCCACGCCGCTGGCGGCGAGGGCCCGGCCGACCTTGGCCAGCTCACCGGGACGGTCCGCGATCGCGATCCGAACCGGGACCACCGGCGGCGCCATCGCCTGGCGGATCCGGCGCGCCTCGACGAGTCGATCCTCGAGACCCTCGAGTCGCCCCGATCCCAGAGCGACGCGGGTCTCGTCGAGCAGATCCATCAACCGGTCGACGGCCGCGCCGAGCTCACGCCGGTTGGCGGCGAGGAGCTCGAGCCAGGCGTGCGGGTCGGAGGCGGCCACCCGGGTCAGGTCCCGGAAACTCCCCGCGGCGAGATCGAGCGCGGTGTCGTCCTCGGCGGCGAGGGTCACCAAGCTGGCGGCGAGGATCTGCGGCAGTTGGCTGATCCTGGCGACGGCGGCGTCGTGATCGGCGGCCCGCATCGGGACCGGCGTCGCGCCGAGGTCGCCGATGAGGTCGGCGACGACCGCTCGATCTTCGGCGGATCCCACGTCCTCGACGACGATCCACGCCGCGCCGCTGAAGAGCGCCCCGGAGGCGGCCTCGGGTCCGGTCGTCTCTCGGCCCGCCATCGGGTGGGTGGCGACGAACCGGCTGAGCCGGCGACCGGCGGCGACGACGGGTCCCTTCACCCCGGTGACGTCGACGATCAGCCCCTCGTGGTCGATGGTCGCCAACAGATCGACGGTGGCGGCGAACGGGGCGGCGACGAACAGGACCTGGGGCGAGGATCCGACGAGCTCGCCGAGGTCGCCGCTCGCTTCGTCGAGGGCACCCTCGTCGACGGCGCGTTCGAGGACGGACCGGTCCGGATCCCACCCGGTGACGTGGTGGCCCGCTCGTCGGAGCCCCAGGCCGATGGATGCCCCGATGAGGCCCGTTCCGACGATGCCGACACGCATGGGGTTCAGAGGGTGAGGCCCATGGCGTCGGCCAGGGCCGAGATCTGCGTCATGAGGTCGGCGAACTCGTTGGGGAGGATGGCCTGGGCGCCGTCGACGAGCGCGGATTCGGGAGACGGATGCACGTCGATCATGACCCCGTCGGCGGGAGCGGCGACGGCGACCCGCGCCAACGGAGCGACCAGTTCACGTTTCCCTCCCGAGTGGGACGGATCGACGATCACGGGCAGGTGCGAGAGGCCCTTGAGGACCGGTACCGCCGAGATGTCGAGGGTGTTCCTCGTCGCGGTCTCGAACGTGCGGATCCCCCGCTCACAGAGGATCACCTCGTGGTTGCCTTCCTTGTACACGTACTCGGCGGCGTTGAGCCATTCCTCGATGGTGGCGGTGAACCCTCGCTTCAGCATCACCGGTTTCGGCTGGCGCCCGAGCTCGGACAGGAGCGTGAAGTTCGCCATGTTCCGCGTCCCGACACGGATCAGATCCGCGTAGGAGGTCACGAGCTCCACGTCGCGGGGGTCGACGACCTCGGCGACGAACGGCATCTCGAACTCCTCCCGAGCCTCGGCGAGGAGTTCGAGACCCTTCTCCCCGAGGCCTTGGAACGAGTAGGGAGACGTCCTCGGCTTGAACGCGTCCCCGCGCAGGATGGTCGCCCCGGCCGCCTTGACGGCTTCGGCCGATCGGAAGAGCTGGTCGCGCGACTCCACGGCGCATGGTCCGGCGATCACCGCGAAGTGCCCTCCGCCGACCGGGATCCCGCCGACGTCCACGATCGAATCCTCGGACTGGAAGTCGCGACTGACGAACTTGAACGGCTTGAGCACGGGAACGGCTCGTTCGACGCCGGGGAACGCCTCCCAGGGGAGCTGCTGGATCCGGACCCGGTCACCGACGGCGCCGATGACGGTTCGTTGGGCTCCTTCGGACACGTGGGCCTCGGCCCCGGCCTCTTCGAGTCGATCCAGGACGTGCCGGATCTCCTCGGGGCTGGCGCCCGCTCGCATCACGATGATCAAGGACTCGTCTCCGTTCGCTGCCATGGACCCGCCAGGATAGGTGTCCGGCGGGCGGCCCGGCGCTCGGGCGTGTTGGGCCTCGGGTGAGGGAACACGCGCCCTTCCCGGGCCCTAGCCTGCTCTCGATGCGGAGGATCCTCGTCACCGGCGCTTCGACGTGGGTGGGTACGCGGCTGGTGCGCGCCCTCGAGCGGCGCGCCGGGGTCATGGTCTTCGCCGTCGACGAGGTGCCCCCGACGGAGAGGTTCACCTGCGAGTTCCGCACGATGAGTCTCGACCGTCTCGAGTTCGCTCGCCATCTCCTCGGCGTCAGACCCCACGCCGTCGTCCATCTCCAGACCATCGACCGTTCGGCCGAACTCGGGGCGGACCGCGTCCACGAGGAGGCCGTGGTGGGCTCCCAGGCATTGTTCGGCGCGATCGGTCGATGCACGACCGTCAGCCAGATCATCGTCCGCTCCGACTCGGCGGTGTACGGAGCGGGTCCCAGGAACCCGTCGGTGCTCGGCGAAGCGACCGTGGCGCACGGTCGTCGGCATCGCCACCAACGCGATCTGGAGGACATGGAGCGTCACGTCCTGGCGATGGCGGCGATCCACGAGCACGTCCACTACACGATCCTGCGTCCGGCGCCGCTGTTCGGTCCCGACAACCCGAGCGCCCTGGCCCGGTACCTGAAGATGGCGACGGTACCGACCCGCATGGGCTTCGATCCTCGTCTCCAGCTCCTCCACGAGGACGACGCCGTCGACGTCTACCTGCATCTCTTGGACCATCCCACCGAAGGCGTGTTCAACCTCGCTGCCCCTGGGCAGCTCTACCTGAGCCGGATCCTGCGTCTGGGTCGACGGCTGGCCCAGCCCCTGCCGCGCCCCGCCTTCCGCCGTGCTCAGCGCGGCTTGGCACGGGCCGGCCGAGGGCTGCCGGCCTCCGACCTCGACCTACTCCAGCACGGTCGGGTGATGGACACCACGCGGATGCGCCGTGATCTGGGGTTCGTCCCCCGGTACACGTGCCGCCAGACGGTGCTGTCGGGCTACGGGAGGCATCCGGGAGACGGGGGCCCATGAGCCGGTTCGACGACCTCACCAAGCGAGAGCTCCTGGCGCGTGCGGCCGAGGCGGGGATCCGGGGTCGTTCGCGGATGCGCAAGGCGGAGCTGATCGCAGCCTTGGAAGCCGCCGGCGAGCCGCCTCCGGCGACGTCCGACGAGGTCCCACCCGCGGCGTTGGCATCGGCCCACGTCCGGAGGGAGGCGCTGGCGGACCGCCTCCGGGGGTTCGTCGATCCGACGAGACGATGCCGGTGGAGGACCGTCGAGGGACATGTGTGCGGGTTGCCCGTCGTCGTCGGCGACGTCCGGTGCGCCCTGCACGGGGGGATCGATCTGTACGACGTGGCCGTGCCGGTGACCGGCGAGCTCGGGATCCACACGTGGCCGACGCTGGCACGGCATCTCCTGCTGGCGACCTACGACATCGACCCCATCGGCCTGGACCCGCTGGTCACCGAGATGGTCTGGCATGTGCTCAACACGTTGTACTTCGAGTACTTCCGGGTCGAGGTGGAGGGCATCGAACACGTGCCCATGGACGGTCCGGCGCTGCTGGTCGCGAACCACGGCGGGGCAGCACTTCCCTATGACGGGATGATGCTGGCGTTGTCGGTGTTCAACGAAGCCGCGCGGCCACGCCGGGTCCGGGTCGTCGGAACCGAGATCTTCGGCATGCTCCCATTCGTCTCGCATCTGTACCGGAAGGCCGGGGGTGCGTACGCCGCCCGGGCGGATGCCGAGTACCTGCTGGGCAAGGGGGCGCTGGTCGGGGTCTTCCCCGAGGGCGAGCGCGGGTTCATGAAGCCGATCTGGCAGGCCTACGAGGTGCAACGTTTCGGGAGGGGCGGGTTCGTCGACCTGGCCGAGCGAACGGGTTCACCCATCGTTCCGGTGGCGATCGTCGGGTCCGAGGAGGTGCATCCGGCCATCACCGTCTCCGAGCGTCTCGCCCAGCTCGTTCGGTTGCTCTTCCCGGACCAACGGGTCGAGGCCATCGCGGTGTTCCTCAACCCCATCCCTCTACCGGTCAAGTGGCACATCCGGTTCCTGCCTGCCGTGGCGGCTTCGCATCCGGGGACGCGCCCCGATCCCCTCGCCACCCTGGAGCGGACCGAGGCCATCCGCTCGACGATCCAGGGCGCCTTGAACGACATCCTGGAGCACCGTCGGACGGCGTTCTGAGGCCGAGCACGACAGGTGCTTGCATTTGCAAGCGTTTTGCGATATACTTGCAAGCAGTATGAAGACGCACCTGACCGACGTGGGCACGTTCATCCGGGAACAGCGCGAGAAGAGCGCCATGTCCCTGCGCAAGCTGGCCGACCAGGCAGGGATCTCGAACCCCTATCTGTCGCAGATCGAACGAGGACTCCGTCGCCCATCGGCCGACATCCTCAAGTCGATCGCCCGCGCCCTGTCCATCAGCGTCGAGACGCTGTACGAGAGAGCCGGGTTGCTCGACGGGATCCCGCGATCAGGGGTGATCTCGGCGATCGCATCCGACCCGGCACTCACGACGAGTCAGAAACAGGCCCTGACGGAGATCTACCAGAGCTTCGTCAACGACACCCAGAAGGAGGAGTCATCATGACACCCACCATCCAGATCCCCAAAGAGCAGGTCACGAAGGCCTTCTACGCGCTCCTGGGCGCGCCGGTCCTCACCACCGCCAAGCTGCGTGAGCTGAGCAAGGAAGTCGGCCGGGACCTCTCCAAGGAGCTGTCCGGCCTCGGCGTCGACGAGTTCGCTGCCGAGGGCGAGAAGCTGGCCGGCCGCCTCCAGGACCGAAAGGTCGTCGAGCAGGTCCAACACAGGGTCGAGGACGTTCAGGCCAAGGTCGACGTGGAGCAGCTCCAGGTCCAGGTCGAGAAGCTCCGCGACCAGCTCGAGAGCGTCCTGGCCAACTGGCGAGAGACCTTCGCTCCCGTCGAGAAGCGCTCGACGGTGAACCGCGTGCCGGTGGAAGCCGAAGAGCCGGTCCCCGACAAGACCGCCCCCAAGAAGACCGCCGCTCGCAAGACGACAGCCAAGAAGCCGGCAGCCAAGAAGACGACGGCCAAGAAGTCGACGGCCAAGAAGACCGCCGCTCGCAAGACGACGGGCAGCAAGTCGGCCAAGACGGCCACCACGGCTCCCAAGGCCTGAATCCCGCGCAGCCGGGAACCCGAAGGCCCCCTCGACGGGGGCCTTCGCCGCGTCGCCGGCGCCGGGCGTCAGATGACGAGGGGATCGATCTCCTTGGCCGCCGACACCCACTTCGTGACCATGCCGATCGTGGGCAACCGCCGGACATGGCGGTTCAACACGTTGGCATCGGCCATAGCGTCGAGGAGCCGTTGGGGATTCCGCCGTCGAAGGTCCTTGATGGTCTCCACACCGGCCACCTCCAGCAAGGTCACGTACTCGGTCCCGATGCCCTTGATCCGCATCAGGTCGGCCCTGTGGACCCACCGGAGGAGGTCCTTCTCACCCAGCCCGGTCGCCTTGGCGAGGAGTCGGCGACCCTTCTGATCGGCACCGGTACGGAGCAACGCCTGGGTCGTTCGGATGCGAGCCTTGCGTAGCTTGGTGGCGCTCTTGTGATCCAAGCCGCCGATCGCGTCGATCGATGCCATCTCCGTCCCTTCCGATCGCTGCACTGGCCGGGATCGGCCCCCTCCGACAAGCGGCAAGCCTACCGAACGCCATCGGGCCCCGCCATGCGGCTCCGGCGGGTCCTACCGTCGCCGAAGCGGCAGATCGTCGATCGTCCGCACCCGTCGCGGAGCCGCCCGATCGACATGCACGAGCTCGAGCCCCGCGTGGCTGGCCAGCAGCGCCGGGAGATCCACCTCCCCCTCCACACCGAGCAGATCCGGGAGGAGCTCCCTGCCCACGACGACCGGCCATCCGGCGGCATAGCGGTACCGAGGGGCAACACCGGACCGAGGAACCGAACGCCACCGCTCGACGAGCGCGGCCACGACCGATGCCGGAACGTCGAGGACGTCCCCAGGCAGGACCACCACCGCCGGCGCCGTCGACTCCCGCCACACCGTGTCCATCCCGGCCCGCAGCGGAGACGCCGAGCCTTCCTCCCATCCTTCGTCCACCACCACGATCGCATCGGTCACGTCGACCCGCTCGAGGATCTCCTCGGCGTCGGGACCGACCACGACGACGATCTCGTCCACCGGCCACGAGCGAACCGACTCGAGAACCCGCCCCAGCAGCGGCGAACCCCCGACATCGGCCACGTATCGGGAACCGGAGAACCCCGAGGCCGCATCGGGCTCGTCGGCGGCCAGCACGAGCGCGACGGCAGCCGGACGGCCCGCCGAGGTCGCCTCCTCGGTCACTGGGCCAGCTCGGCAGGGATCTTGAAACGGAGGAACGCCCCGACCTCGTAGGGAACCAGTTCGGTCTCGGTCGTCACGTAGTGCACCTCACCACCGCCTTCGCGGACCGCTTCGGCGACGGCATCGAGGATATCGGGGACCTCCTCCATCGAGGCCCCGCACACCGGGCACGTCGCCTCACCGTTGATGGACAGGAACCCGCATGCCGGACATCGAGAGCCCGGCCTGGTCGTCTGGCCCTGCACCAACAGCACGTCGACGGCTCGCTCGTTGACCCTCGGCACCACCTCGCCGAGACCCAAGACCGCGTCGCCGCCGGAGCGAGCGACATCCACCAGCTTGGCCACCTCCTCGCTCTGGGTTCGGCGTTCCCAGTCGTCGACGACCTCCGCGGCCGCCGCCAGGACCTTGGCCGGAGTCATCGTCCCCGGATCGATGGTGAACGTTCCCGCCACCAACGGCGCCAGGTCGGGATGCAGGCTCTCGACGAGCCCCTCGGTGTGCTCGCGATGGCCCCCCACGATGAGAAGATCGAACCCGCGCTCGTCGCGCCACAGCTGGTAGAGGCGGGCGCCGATCCCGCGGTAGTGCCGTTGCAGCACCTCGTCGGCACGGTTCCTGACCCGATGCTCCTCCAAGCCGTACCAGCCACCGAAGTTGTCCTTCCGGATCTCCTCCTCGGCCATCTCCTCCCACGTCTGCAGCTCGCCTTGGTAGAAGCGGAAGATGTGCGCGTAGCGACGGTCGACGACGACCACGGCGAAACGCTTGAAGTAGTCGAGCATCGCGTCCAACGGCCCCATGTACGGGGTGGCGTCGACCACGGCCCGGTCGCGCACGGGCGCCGGAAGACTGAGGTACTCCTCGATCCCGGCCGCCTCCGAGCGGATGATCGCGACCCCGCGACCGAGGTCCTCGGCGATCCTGCCCGTCATCGACAAGATCGCCTCGATGTCCGCCTTCACCGACATCTTGTCCCCACGGTCCATGGCCTCGGCGCGTTCGGCGATCGGATCGAGCAGGTCCTTGAGACGGGGAGAGATCGCCCGCAGCGTCCCCACACCGGGACGCAGCCCGATGTACACCGATACGACGGGAGCGCCGTCGGCGTCCAGTCCACGAAGCCGTTCGATCGTCTCGGAGTCGAGCACCCGTCACCTCCAGTCGAGCGGGCAGTACATCCATGAGGCTACCGGTGGCCGCGTCCCACCGGGAGAGGCCAACGTCCCTCCGCACCGGGACCGGAGAGCCGCGAGTCTCTAGGCTGGTCCGAACCCCGAGTGACGATGGAGGTGACGAGGTGATCGTCGGCGTACCGACCGAGATCAAGACGGAGGAGTACCGGGTGGCGATCACCCCCGTCGGCGTCCGGGAGTTGACCGGCCACGGGCACGAGGTCGTGGTGCAGGCCGGAGCAGGCGAAGGCTCCTCGATCCCGGACGACGACTATCGCGCCGTAGGCGCCCAGATCGTCTCCACCGCCGGCGAGATCTTCGGTCGTGCCGACATGATCATGAAGGTCAAGGAACCCCAACCGTCGGAGATCGCCATGCTCCGACCCGGCCAGATCCTGTTGACCTACCTCCATCTCGCCGCGTACCCCGCCGAGGCGAAGGGACTCGTGGACTCGGGCGCCATCGCCATCGCCTACGAGACGGTCCAGCTGCCCTCCGGCGAGCTGCCGTTGCTGGCACCCATGAGCGAGATCGCCGGGCGCATGGCCACGCAAGCAGGCGCTCACCATCTCGAGAAGCCCGCCGGCGGGAGGGGGCTCCTCATCGGCGGGGTCGCGGGTGTGCCCCCGGCCCGGGTGCTCGTCCTGGGTGCGGGCAACGCCGGACGCAACGCCGCCGCCATCAGCTCCGGGATGGGGGCCGAGGTCCTGGTCCTCGACCTCAACGTCGATCGCCTTCGCCACATCGATGAGGTCTTCCACGGCCGCATCATCACCGTCAAGTCGTCCATGCACGCCATCGACGAGCTCGTCCCGACCGCCGACCTCATCGTCGGCGCGGTCCTCGTCGCCGGGGCCAGGGCACCGGTGATCGTGTCCGACGAACACGTTGCGTCGATGCGGCCCGGCAGCGTCATCGTCGACATCTCGATCGATCAGGGGGGATGTATCGCCACCTCCCGGGAGACCTCCCATCAGGAACCCACCTACGTCGAGCACGGGGTCGTGCACTATGCGGTCGGCAACATCCCCGGGGCCGTTCCGAACACCTCCACCTATGCGTTGACCAACGCCACGATGCCCTACGCGGTCGCCATCGCCGATGGGCTCGGCCAGGCTCTCGAGCGGTATCCCGAACTCCTCCCTGGCCTCAACGTCGCCCGCGGAGCGGTCACCCATCCGGCGGTCGCCGAGTTCCTCGGCACCGACTACGTGCCGCCCACCGAGGCGCTCACCTGACGTCCCGAGCGGCGGGTCAGTCGGTCACCTCGACGACGTCGGCAGCCAGCACCGAACGGGCCCGCAGCCTCGCCCACCACAGGTAGAGCGCGGTCGCTGCGTACACGATCGCGGCGGAGGCTTGGAACCACAGGTCGCCGATCCCCTCCCCGGCCTGCCATGAGAACACCAACGCGGCCGCGGCGAAGGTCATCTGCAGCGAACCGACGGTCACGAAATAGGCCCGCCCGTATGGCCGCGCCATCACCAGCAACCCCGACACGCCCCAGGCCACGAGAATCGCACCGACCCAGCGCAACCCGGCGAAGTCGCGAGCCACGATGCTCGGCACACCGATGGTCTCGAAGAACCCCACCGGGACGAGCAGGATCGGCACCCCCACCAGCAGGTTCACGAACACGTACGTGACGAGCGCCATCCGAAGGGTGTCGGCTGGATCCCTCCGCCGAACGGACGGTTCCGGTCTCGCGTCTTCGGTATGGCCGTCGTCGTGTTCCACGCTATCGCTCCTCCATCATGGTGGTGACCAACAGCTCCTGGATCGCACCCAGCCAGGCGACCATGCCCAGCTCCGGTCGATCCTCGACGGCACGCTCCCAGTGGTCGTCGTCGCCGACCGTGATCCCACAACGGGCCGCCAGGACGAGTCGGGCGTCCCCGATCACCCGGAGCCACGCCTCGGCGTCGGCCTCCGACAGGGTCTCGGCGGTCCGTACCGTCGCCTCGAACCGGTCCCGGTCGGCGGAGCGCGCGGCGTCGAGGTCCGCTCCGGTGAGGCGCCGGAACTCGAGATCGGCCACGGGATCGTCGAGGACCCCAGGCGGCGACAGCCGCCGGGCGGCGGGGTCGCCCGCGTCCCGTCCCACGGTCGCCAACCACGACGGGAGGGTCGCCAGTACCGTACGCGCGGCCGGCTCCAAGCCCACCTCGATGATCCCTCCCCGGCGCCGGAACGCGACGGTCATGCCCGTTCCATCGTCGCCCACAGGCCGTGGTGATGGAGTCGATGCACATGGACCTCGGCCTGCTCACGCGGGGCGGTCGCCACGACGGCACGACCCGAGCGGTGCACGGTCAACATCAGCTCCGTGGCCCGTCCCTTCGGGTACCCGAACACCTTGCGGAACACCCACACGACGTACGACATGAGGTTCACCGGATCGTTCCAGACGACGATGTTCCAGCCCCGATCGTGCTGCCGTCGATCGGATGGCGCCACCTCCCGGGTGGGCGCCGCCGGCGCCGCGGTCATCCTGACCCCTCGACCTGCCTGACCCGCGCCTGAGCCCGCTGCTCGTTGATCCAGTCCTCGAAGTCCCGGCGGGCGACCCGCCATTCGCGACCGAACTTGACCGCCGGGAGCGTCCCCGATCGGAGCTGGCTGGTCACCACGAACGTCGACACGCCCATGTACTCGCAGATGTCCGCGACCGTGAGCCATTCCTTCGGCAGGTCCACCGTGATCCGCTCCATACCCACAGTTCTACCCGTTCCCGCCCGCCCAGTCCAGATGACCGGGGCCCACCGCGACGCTTGCGTTCCCCCCCGGGCACCACCTATCGTGGTGCTTCGCAGTCTCTCTGTGACCAACCCGGTCGCGCTGTTTGGGTCGTAGGGGCCGATACGGAGCGGAGCGTCCCGGGAAGGTTGAAGCGATGAGGATCAAGGCGACGACGCTCGAAGCGCACCGCTTCGGCGTCACCCGACGCGGCTACGACCCCGCCGAGGTCGATGCCGTCATCGAACGACTCGTCGACACGTTGCGCGGGTACGAGGAGCGCACGGCCCGCCTCGAGGCGCGCATCGCCGAAGCCGACGAGTCCGCGATCGCGATGCGACGGATGCTCGTCGCCGCCCAACACACCCACGACGAGCTCGTCGCCGAGGGGCACGAGGAGGCCGACCGGCTCGTCGCCGAGGCCACGGCCGCCGCCGAGGAGCGACTCATGGCGGCGACCGCCCGCGCCGAGGAGCTGGTTGCCGACGCCGAGGAAGAGACCGCCCGGATCCTGGCCAAGACCCAAGCCGAGGCCGCCGAACGTCTCCTGGAGGCCCACCGGAAGGCCGACGAGATCGAACGCGACGCCGTGGCGCTCCTCACCGGCGCCCATCGGACCATCGAGGAGCGCCTCACCGAGGTCGACCGGAAGGCCCTGGACGACCTCCAGGTGGCCGAGGACACGAGAGCCGACGCCGAGACGTGGGCGCTGGAACATCGCGAACGTGCCGAGATCGAAGCCACGGCGATCCTCGAGGGAGCTCGCAGTGAAGCGGCCGGCATCGTCGAGGACGCCTCGCGAGAAGCCACCGCGATCCTCGACGAGGCTCGGGCCGCCTCCGCCGCGATGCTCGCCGCGGCGAAGGAGGAGAAGGCGCTCCTCGAGAACCGACTCGCCCAGCTCCGCACCGCGGTGGCGACCGCGGAACGGGAACTGGAGGCGCTCGCTGCCGTCGCGCTCGAACGTGCCCGAACGGTCGGCGAGCTCATCGACCTGGAGGTCGACGGCGTGGCGGCGCTCGATCCCCCGTCGAGTGCCCGGGCGAGCACGACGGCCAGCTCAGGGACCGAAGCGTCGGCACGGATCGTCTCGACGTCGGTGCCCGACGAAGGCGTCGCCCGTCCCGGTCTGCGCCTGGCGGTCGCCCGCGACGCGGTGATCGCCGATCCGGACGGATCGGGCCTCCCGCCGAGCGACCGCAAGGTCGTCGCTCCCGAAGATGCCGAGCCCGAGGGTGGCAAGACGATCTACCAACGTCGCGCCGCCGGGCTCAAGCGACGGCTCGCCGCCGCCGAGGACTGATCCACACCACAGGTCGGAAGGGGCGGAGTTCGGGGCCCCTCGACGTCGACGGGTCACCTCCGGGTGGCCCGTCGACGCGCCCGACCCCGCCTGGCGCTTCGTCTCGACGAACCCAGGGTTCACCACACCCCTGAAGGGGGCTCCCCAACCCAGGGTTCACCACACCCCTCCAGGGGGGTCACCAACCCAGGGTTCGCGAGAGCCTCTACGCTGGCGTCATGGACGACCTCACCTGCCTGCGGGTCTCGATCGACGGGGCGATCGCTCTCGTCGAGCTCGACCGCCCCGAACGGCTCAACGCCTTGAACCCGACGTTGATGCACGAGCTGATCGCCGTCGCTCGACGCCTCGACGCCGATCCCACGATCCGCGCCGCAATAGTGACCGGCCGAGGGCGGGCCTTCTGCGCAGGCTTCGACCTCGACGTCTTCACCGGATCCGACCTCCTCGACGGCTCATGGGCCGATCGCTACGACGCCGTCCAGCTCGGCGCCGTCATGGCCGACACCCTCGAAGCGATCCGACCGGTCACCGTCGCTGCGCTCCACGGCCACGTCGTCGGCGGCGGTGTCGTGCTCGCCGCCGCATGCGACCTGCGGATCGCAACCGACGACACCGTCTTGTCGATCCCCGAGGTCGACATCGGCATCCCCCTCGCCTGGGGCGGCATCCCTCGCCTCGTCCGCGAGCTGGGCCCTGCGCTCACCAAGGAGCTGGTGATGACGTGCCGGCCGTTCTCGCCGACGGAAGCCGCCAACGCCGGGTTCCTCAACCGGGTGGTCTCCCCCGGCGCGCACGTCGCAGCCGCCCGCCAGCTCGCCGCCGCCGTGGCCTCCCGACCGGCGGTCCCGGTCACGATCACCAAACGCCACGTCAACGCCGTCGTCCGGCAATCGTCGATGGCCGACTTCGCGTTCACCGACGGAGCCGCCCTGATGGCCGCGCTGGCCGATCCCGAAGCGGCCGAATGGCGGCGCCGCTACCTCACGGGCCACCGGACCGAAGACCCGAAGGCCTGAACCCCCACCAGCCCGCACGGTACGATGCCTCCCATGGCGCATCGACCCCCCGAGACGGCCTCGCCCCGGCGCCCATCCCGACTCAAACGACTCGTCGACCTCGTCGTTCGCATGCTCTACCGCTCCGTCGAGGTCTACGTGCCCCCCGACACCTCCATCCAGGGTCCCACCATCGTGATCGCCAACCACTTCGGCGGCTTCGCCGACGCCCTCCTCGTCGTCTACGCGTTGGACGACGTCCCCCGGATCCTGGCCAGGGACAAGATCTGGAAGATCCCCCTCGTGCGGGGCCTCATGCGGGCGATCCGGGCGATCCCCGTCCACAAGCCCGAAGATCGCACCGAGCCCACCTCCAACCGCGACATGTTCGGAGCCACCTACGACGCCCTCGCCCACAACGACACGATCCTCATCTTCCCCGAAGGGATCACCGTCGACGACCCATCGATGGCGCGACTCAAGACCGGCGCTGCCCGCATCGCCCTCGGGGCCCGGGCCCACGGCGTCGAGGGGATCACGATCGTTCCCATCGGCATCCACTACGAGGACAAGGCCGCGCTCCGCAGCCGGGTGTCGGTCATCGTCGGCGACGCCATGGACCTCGACGACCCACCGACGGCCACCGGATCGCCCGAGGAGGGAATGACCCCGGAGAACCGGAGACTCGTCCGAACCCTCACGGCCCGGATGGAGGAGCGGCTCCGCAACGTGGCACCGAACTTCGCGGATTGGAAGGAGGCCAACGACCTCACCTTCGCCGCCGAGGCGACGATCCGCGCCGAACATGCCGACCCGCTCGCGCCGGTGTCGACCGCAGAACGGGACCGGCTGGCCGGCAAGCTGGCCGTCGCCGAGGCGGGCGCCCGCCGACGGGTGATCGAGGCGGTGGAGCGGTACCGGCGGGACCTCGAGGCGGTCGGCCTCACCGACCGGCAGGCCCACCATCGCACCAGCACCGTCGAGTTCGCCCTGCATGTCGCCGCGACCGTGCTTGTCGGCGCGATCCTGATCCCCTTCGCCCTGATCGGGATCGCCACCAGCGCCGTTCCCTTGTTCGTCGTCCTCGGGATCGGGCTGCTTCCCGTGTCCCCGGCGGTCAAAGCCACCCTCAAGCCGGTCGCCGCGATCGTCCTGTTCCCCCTCGCCTGGGGGATCGCCGCATGGCGCATCGTCTTCGACAACCTGGGGCCGGTCTGGACCTTCGTCACCGTCGCGTTGATCCCCCTCTACCTCGTCGCCGGGATCGTGATCACCGAGCGACTCGTGCTGCTGTGGCGCGCCTTCGAGGCATGGCACGGCCGCAAGGGTCTGTCCACCGCGACGGCCCGGATCTCGTACGAACGCGCCCGCGTCGTCGAGGCGGTGCGCGCCGCCACCTGAGACCCATAGCGGTCAAGCCGGCGTCGATCGGATCCGATGTACATCCCATGCGGATACGGCGTTCGATCGGCACGGCGCGGAGCGCCGAGCTCCGGTTCCACAACATCTGGTTCAGGGTCGGGACGATCCTCGTGTTCGCCGCGACCCTCGCCGCCATCCGCTGGGCCAAGGCCCTCATCTGGCCGCTCCAAGGCCGCCCCCCGGAGAACCTGTGGGACGAGCTGCTGGTGTTCGGCTCGGTCACCTGGGCGATGATCGTTCCCTGGGCACTGGCCGATCTCTCCGGCTGGAGCATCTACCGCCGCCGGACGCCGGCGACGCACCTGGATCCGGGGCGACCGCTCGACCGGCCGGTGTGCTTCCGGGTCGTGGCCCGTGGCGATCAGCCCGAGGTCGTGATCGCCACGACCGCCAACATCATGGACACGATGGCCCGTCGGCCGCTGTTCCCGTACACGGTCGAGGTGGTCACCGACCTGCCGGTGCCGGGGCTTCCCGCCGACGACCGGGTCACCAACCTCGTCGTCCCCCCCGGCTACGCGACGTCCCAAGGCGCCACCCACAAGGCCCGGGCCCTCCAGTACGCGACCGACACGTCGCCGATCGACGACCGCACGTGGATCGTGCACCTCGACGAGGAGTCCCACATCACCGAATCCGTGGTCTCGGGCATCCGCGACCACATCGCCGCCGAGGACCACGCCCCGCGGCCACGGATCGGCCAAGGCCTGATCCTCTACCACCGAGGTCTCGAGGACAACACGATCCTCACCCTCGCCGACTCGGTCCGGGTCGCCGACGACATGGGCCGATTCCACTTCCAGTACCGGCTCCATCGGATGCTCTTCGGGATGCACGGTTCGTTCGTGGTCGCCCGCAACGACGTGGAGCGCCGGATCGGATGGGACATGCCGCCCGAGGCGTGCATCACCGAAGACACCACCTGGGCACTCCTGCAGATGGAGGCCGGTACCCGGTTCACGTGGATCGACGGCTACATCGTCGAGCAGTCCCCCCAGACCGTCCCCGACTTCCTGCGTCAGCGTCGACGCTGGTTCGTCGGGCTGTGGTGGGGCGCGCTGCACGCCCCCGTCCGGCTCCGGTACCGGATCTCCCTCGGCGTGTCGACGACGATCTGGAGCGTCGGCTGGATGGCGCTGCTGTACAGCGTCATCCGCATCTTCTCCGGGGTGATCGTCCCGCAACCCATCGCCTGGTTGGGCGACGTCGTGTTCGCGACCTACGTCACCAACTACACGCTCGGGGCTTGGGTGAGCCTGGCCGACAAGGGCGTGGCGGGCCTGGCCCGGGCCCGGTACCTCACGTTGCAGATCGTCCTGGTTCCCGTCTTCACGTTCCTCGAGGCCGCCGCGGTGGTCTACGCTCTGGTCCGGCCCGAGACCGGCTTCCACGTCGTCCGCAAGACCGCGCCCGAGCGGCGACTCCGGCCGGTTCCCGCCGCGGTGCCGACCGCGGCGCAACGGGCCGCGGCCGGGCTGCTACGCACCCGACGCCCAGACATCGAACCCGCCGAGGAGCCCGCCGCCGAGGAACGCCCTGCCATCGACGAGGCAGGGTGACCGGCGAGCTCTCGGGGGAGCACGCGATACCCTGGACGACGTGAAACGGACGATCATCCTCGTCGTTGTGGCGACGGTCGCCGCGGCATGCACGGGCACCACCCCCGCCCCCACCTCGACCGTCCCCGCAACGACCTCCACGCCATCGACGGTCACCGTGCCGCCGTCGACCCGACCATCGACCACCTCCACGACCGGGCCCGCGGCCGGCATCGGAGACGTCCTCCCCGCCCGGGTCGGCACCATCGCCCTGGCAACGCCCGACACCTACGAGCTGCTCGGCTGGGCCGACGGGTGGGCGGGGCGCTTCGCCCACGCGGACCGCCTCGCCGGAGCTGCGTTCCCGGTCGGCGGCGCCGTCGTCTACCAGCGAGCGGACGGGGAGGTCCGTCTCGGTCCCGCCGGGCCCGGCGGCATCGACGAGACGTTGATGGAGACCGACGCCGTCCTCCAGGACGTGGCCACCTCCCAAGGAGGTCCCGTGCTCGTCCTCCTCGGTGACCGCGAGGTCCTGATCCGCGCCCCCGACGGGACCACGGCCCGCCTGCCGATCGACATCGACCAGGACATCACCGAGGTCGCCTACGGGGGAGGCCGCTACGTCATGGTCGTCGCGCCGGAGGGCGCCGATGCCTCCATCGAACTGCGCGACGCCGGCGGCGACCCTCTGCCTTCACCCTCCTTCGCCCTCCCCGTCGCCGCCGCGGCGATGGCGCCCGACGGTGCCAGCGTCGCCGTCGTCCTCGCCGGGAAGGACGCCTCGGCACTCGTCGTCCACGACCTCGTCGAAGGGCTGGTCCTCCGCTGGAACGACCTCCCCGCCCTCGACGACGTCGACTTCGACGGCCGTACCGTCCTCGCCTCCGGCCCGGACGGACGTGTCGTGGTCGGCGACCTCGACACCGGCACGGTGGAGACGGCGATCTCGACCCCCGGGGTGCGGCTCCGCTGGGACCGCATCGACCGTCCGTTCCTGGCCGCCGTCGCCGATACGGCCCTCGACGATGGACGGGTGTTCGCCCGGATCCTCACCGTCCGTCCCACCGCCGAGGGATGGGACGCCGTGATCGACCCCGCCGAGTGGCTCACCGGCGAAGCGCCCGCCGAGGCGGCCGGGGAGGACGGAACCGACGCACCCGATGACTTCTCCATCAGGAACCGTGACACCGACCTGTTCACCGTGCCGATCGCTCCCGCGGCGACCCTCACGCTCATCGGACTGGTCGATGGCGACCCCGAGCCGGTGACCTCCGACATCGAGGACCTGGCCGAGGAGCTGTCGGGGACCGCACCGAACCGCTGGTACGCAACCGGCTTCTACTGGCTCGACATCGTCGACGGCGAGGTCGTCGCCATCGAACAGCAGTACGTCCCCTGAATGCGCGGAACCCGGTGCTGCGCCTATCGAGCCCGCGTCACCTCGAGCCACCCGGCGGTCGCCTCCGCTCGGGTCGACAGGTCGAGCCACAGGGAGGCCGAGCCGGGGAACTCGACGGCTCTGCGGCGCCAGCGGGCCCCGGCGATCCGGTAGAGGAGCGTCAGGTCGTCGCGGTGGCGGTCGATCAGCTCCCCGGACAACCCCCGGGGAGCATCGGCGTCACCGGTCAACGACGCGATCGTGGCCCGGAACAGCACCGTTCCCGACCACACCGAATCGAGCCACCGCCCCGGCAACGCCGGGATCTCGACGGGACCGTAGGCATCCTCCCCCGGCGGGTACACGCCCTCGGTGCCCGTCAGCCGCGGTGCGGCGCGATGCTCCTCGCCCAACGCCAACAATTCGTCCCGGGCGCGGTGGGTGACCATGCGGGCCTCAGGATGGCAGCGACCAGCGGCGTCGAGCCACGGCACCGCCCAGTGCAGGATCCGGTCGGCGAGGAGGAACCGCCGCGCCTCGTAGGCGCGCAGCGCCACGTCGGGCGCATCGTCGCGCCAGGCGTCGGCCTCGGTGGCGGCGAGGCCGGCAGCGAACCGCGCCAGGGCGGCCAGATCTCCGGCGCCCACGTCGAAACCCCACTCGTCGCCGCGGCGGCGTAGATCCTCGGCCGGGTCGTGGAAACCGACGACGGCCGACTCGACGGGAGGTCGATCCTCGGCGATCGCATGGAGACGCAGCGGGGAACACGCCTCGGCGACCTGCATCCACCGCCGCGCCTCGGAGGCGGCGGCCGCCGCCGCCTCCGGCTCAGGACCCGCCGTAGAGATAGGCATCGGGCGTCGGCTTCACCGGCCGGGCCAACCACATGGGGCGGCGGGTCCCGTCCGGACCGGGCCCGGGCTTCGTCATCGCCAGCCACCGGCGGTACACCTCGGTCGACTTGTTCGTGTCGACCACGACGTCCCCGTACCGGTCACCGGGTCGTGCCAGCTCCAGACGCACCCGCTGATGCCAGCAGTGCATCCCGGAGACCGGGTCGGGATGCACCGGGAAGGCCAGGTTCTGGTTGACCCCCGGGTCCTGCCACCAGATCCGCTGCGAGTCGGGATCGTCGGAGGCGAACGGCTCGATACCCTTGCGCTGGCGGAGCCGCCACTGCCCGTCACCGAGCCGCTCGATGTCGACCAGGGCCGACGACCACCGCTCGTTGCCGGCGTCGTCGGCCAGTCGCCACCGGCCGAGATGGTGCGACGCGGCCACCACCCCGGGGCGGATCCCCTCGGTGCGCCAGGCCCGCATCACGAACCAGCCGATGTCGGTGGTGACCCGCACCATCTGGCCGGTTTCGAAACCCAAGGCATCGGCATCGGCCGGGTTGACCCACAACGGATGCCCGTGACTGATCTCGTAGAGGTACTTGGCGTTCCCCGACCGGGTGTGGATCAGGGTCGGCAGCCGGAAGATCGGCAACAGGATCCGCTCGTTCCCGGCCATGTCCATGTCCCGCCAGTAGACGTGCGTCTTCAGGTAGGTGGGGATCGCCTCGTCATGCCAGCCCCAGTCGTCCATGGTCTTCGAGTACCACTCCAGCTTCCGGCTGGGCGACCCGAAACCGGTCTTCGGTTCCCCGTCCACCGCCACCCCGACCACCGCGCCGTCCTTCAACGCCAGACCGGCGGCGTCGATCTCGTCGGCATCGACCGTCCGTTCGTGGACCTCGTAGACGTCCCTGGCGACCTCCACGACCCCGTACTTGCGCATGTACTCCAGCGGGGTGATGCCCTCGGCGGCGGCCTTCTCGGGCAGACCGGGCACCGAGTTGTCGAACATCCACCCGTAGTACTCGTCGACCGACACCGGCCGGGACGGATCGTTCGGGGAGGCGAACCACCGTTTGATCCCCAACGACCCGTCGGGATCCACCCGCCACGACAGGTCGATCCAGAACTCGGTCTCCTCCCACACCTCACCGGGGTTCGTCTCGTAGGTGCGCTCCACCGTCCGGCCGTCGCGTTCGGCGGCGACCCTCAGCACGGGCTGGCGCAACCCCAGCCACTGGCCGGCGTGGGTCTCGTAGGAGTGGGTGTCGTGCCGTTCGGCAGAAACCCCCATCGGCAGGACGTAGTCGGCGTACCAGGCGGTCTCCGACCATGTCGGCGTGAGCGCAACATGCAGACCGACGAGGTCCTCGTCGGTGAGGGCCTCCAGCCAGGAGAAACCGTCGGGATTCGTCCAGATGGGGTTGTAGACCCGAGAGAAGTAGACCTCGAGACGACCCCTGCCCTCCTTGAGGAAATGGGGCAGCAGGATGCTCATCTCGTGGTGGGCCAGCGGATACTCGATGGGCCACAGCAGCTCGTTCCAGCGACCGTGCGGAGGCGGCATGTTCCAGTGCGCCGGCTTGAACTTGTCCCAGGCGCTCGGGGAGCAGCCGCCGACGGTCCCGACCGAGCCGGTGAGCACGTGGAGGAACCACAGGCTCCGCGCCCCCTGCCAACCGCCGAGATTGCCCGAGCCGACCGAACGCCAGGTATGCGACGAGAACCGATGGCCCGCATCCGCGATCTCGCGGGCGATCGCCTCGATCTGTGCCGCCTCCACTCCGCATTCCTCGGCCGCCCACTCGATCGTGTACCGAGCGTAGGTCTCCTTCAACGCGTCGACGAACGCCTCGTAGGTGCGGGGACGGTCCGGGAACCGATGCTCCATCGCCTCCTCCCAGTTCACCCACCGACGCATGAAGTCGTGATCGACGGCGTCCCATTCCAAGAGACGGCGGGCGATGGCGAGCAGCATCGCCACCTCGGTCCCCGGCCAGGTCGACAGCCAGTAGTCCGACATCGACGCCGTGTTCGACAGGCGCGGATCGACCGTCGCGATCTTGGCGCCGGCCCGCTTGGCCTCCATGATGCGTTGCGCGTGCGGGTTGAAGTAGTGGCCGGTCTCGAGATGCGCCGACAGCAGCAGGATGAACCGGGCGTTGGCGAAGTCCGACGACGGCCGGTCGT
Organism: Acidimicrobiia bacterium; assembly: GCA_026985095.1. Classification (GTDB taxonomy): domain Bacteria; phylum Actinomycetota; class Acidimicrobiia; order Spongiisociales; family UBA5794; genus JALSQW01. Next base: position 43,195 of record JALSQW010000032.1, read on the forward strand.
GGCCCATCCACATCGCGAACCCGACCCGGGCGCCCGACGAGCAGATGTTGGTGTGAGAGTTGTGCCCGTCGACGCCCCAGGCCTTCAAGGTCCGGTCCATGAACCCGTCCTCGCCAGGACGGCCGACGTGGTACATGATCTCATCGTGGCGGCCCTCGGTGATGGCGGTGCGCATCCGCCCGGCGATGTCCCCCAGCGCCTCCTCCCAGGTGACCCGCTCCCACTCGCCCGAGCCGCGCGGGCCCGTGCGGCGCAGCGGATGCAGGATCCGCTCGGGGTCGTAGACCTGGTTCAAGGTGGCCGGGCCCTTGGCGCAGTTGCGGCCCCGCGAGCCGGGATGGGCCGGGTTGCCCTCGAAGCGCCGGATCTCGCCGGTCGTCTTGTCGATGTAGGCGAGCAGGCCACAGGCGGACTCGCAGTTGAAGCAGGTCGTCGGGACCAACCGGACCTCGTGCTTGACCCGATCCGGCCAGGCTTTGGCGTCCCATTCCTCCCAGTCGTCCCACCGGTCCGGCGGCGGGTAGTTGGTCAGGCCGCTTCCGGGGATCAGCCTCGGGATGTCCGTGGTCATGGTGTCACCTCAGCTCAGGGGAACGCTCTGGCCGGCTCGCACGAACGCGTCGTCGACGAGCCAGATACCGATGGATGCCGACACGCCGCCGAGGGCGCCGATGGCCGTCGCCCCGCCGGAGAGGACGGCCACACCGGTCACGAGCGGCACGGCGACGGACAGCACGAGCCCGAGCCAGTACTCGCCGGCGTAGCGGCCCTTGGTCATGTGATGCATCGCGGCCGCGATGTTGGCGGTCGGATGCCGCGAGGCGATCTCGCCGGCCGCCAGGAGGCCGAGGGCGGCGGCCCCGGCGACCATCGTCCAGGCGAAGGCGGTCACCCCGATGGCGCCCGGAGGCGTCGTTGACAGCGTCGCGGCAGGTCGCAGCGGCGGACCGACGTCCGAGACCAGTGCCGCCACCAACGAGACACCGCCGCCGACGGTGAACGCACCGGCGAGCATGTGCCACAGCAACATGGGGCTCTGCCACAGGTCCCGACCTTCGGCCTGGCCGAAGAGGAACGCCGTGTAGCCGGCGAGCCCGAGCGCCAGGACCGCCGAGACCCAGATGAGGACCGGAACGATGGTGGCCATCCGGAGGATGCCGGCGAGGAACCAGAGGCCGTCGACGACGGCGAAGGCGGACAGGATCCATGCCCCCTTGACCAGCCACGACGACGGGTTGCCCTTCGTCAGCAGGTAGTAGAAGCGGTCGGGTCGTTTGAGGTCCCACACCAGCAGGACGCCGGTCGACGCCAGGAACAGCCCGGACACCAGTGGCGCCGCCCACGACATCCAGGCCGAGTCGACGCCGGCGCCGAACAGGAGCGCCACGGCCGCCGCCATGGCGATGCCCGCCGCGATGCCCTTGGTGAGGAAGTAGCTCGACACCCGCCATCCCCACGGCATGGGATGGTCGGTGTTGTACACGACCCGAGGCGGGGTGCCTCGCCTGCCGTGCTCGACCCGGGGTGGCGGGCTGGGGCGCGCCTCCACCTCGCCGAGGTTGCCGACGGGCCCGGCCGGGGCGGCAGACGCCGCACTGAGGTCGACCGACAGCCAGGACTGGAGGTCCGGCGGGTCACGCCAGATCCCACCGTCGGCGAGCTCACCGGACCGGAGCGGTTCCAGGTTCGAGGACTCGGCACCCGTGTAGAAGACGTTGGGTCCCGTGCCCTGCTCGGGAGCGCGGACCATGGTCTGTTCGGTCGCCACGATCTCGGCGATCCGGGAGGTCGGGTCGTCGAGGTCACCGGCGATGATCGCCTGCTCGGGACACACGACCACGCACGCCGGTTCCAGGCCCACGTCGACACGGTGGGCGCAGTAGTTGCACTTCTGTGCGGTGTGCTCGTCCGGGTCGATGTACAGCGCGTCGTAGGGGCACGCCTGCATACACGACTTGCACCCGATGCACCGGCTCGTGTCGAAGTCGACGATCCCGTCGTCGCGCTTGTACAGGGCCGTCGTCGGGCAGATCGTCACGCACGGGGCGTCGGTGCAGTGGTTGCACCGCAGCACCGAGAAGAAGCGGCGGGTATCAGGCCATTCGCCCTTCTCGACGTACTTGACCCATGTTCGGTACACGCCGAGCGCGACCGAGTGCTCGGTCTTGCAGGCCACCGTGCAGGCGTGACATCCGATGCACGCCTTCTGGTCGATCACGAATCCGTAGCGCAGGTTCCCCGCTCCTCTCCCACTCGAGGTGTCGTCGATCCGACCCGCGCTACTACTTCTCGATGATGAAGTGGTACTCGCCGTCGGATTCGAACTGCTCCTTGATGGAGTGTCCCATATCCGCGGCCCACGCTGGGATGTCGGACAGGGAGCCCCGATCGGAGGCGACGAGCTCGACGGTCTGGCCGGCCGTCGCCTTGTTCATCGCCTGGCTGATCTTGAGTACGGGCATGGGGCACTGCAGCCCTCGAGCATCGACGGTGATATCTGCCATGGTCGGTACCTCCTGTGGGTGGTGGGTCGGGTCGCGGTTCGCGGACGATCTCAGATGAACAGACTGATCGAGGCTTCCTTCATCAGGCTGATCGCCGAACCGGCTCCTGCCGACTCGGCGAGACCATCGATCATGTCGTCGCGGCTCAAGCCCATGAGGTCCATCGTCATCTGGCACGGCATCAGCGTCACCCCCATGTCCTTGGCCAGCTCGAGGAGCTCCTGGACCGAGGCGACGTTCTGGTCCTCGGCGAGGCCCTTCATCATCCACGGGCCCATGCCGGCGAAGTTCAGCGTCGACAGCTTGAGATGATCGGAGCTTCCCTTGGCGAAGACGCTCAGCATCTTCTGCCGCCAGTCCTCGCCGCTGATGCCGGCGTCGGGACGCTTGAGGATGGTGAGACCCCAGAAGGTGAAGAAGACGGTCACGTCGAGGCCGTAGGCGGCCCCGGTGGTCGCCAGGATGAGCACCGGCCAGGCCTTGTCGAGGTCGCCCGAGGCGGCGATGATGACCATCTTCTCTTGCTGCGGCGTCACCTCCGCGACGGCTTCCTCACTCCGTACCTCGGTGGTCATGGCGCATCTCCCCGTTCGTCGTCACCGTTCCAGCGAGTGCACATGCGGCATTCCGCATATGCGTGGCTGCGCATCATACGCGTCGCCGCGTCGGCGCGCCACTGGTTTCCCAACGAGGGGATCTTGTGCCATAGTCCACCCCATGGCGGACCTCGGGGGGGAGCTCCTCAAGCTCCACGCAAGCTTCTGTAAGGGCCTGGCGGACCCGAAGCGGCTCCAGATCATCAACGCGCTCCGGCACGGGCCTCGATCGGTCTCCGAGATCTGCGACCTGCTCGATCTCCCGCAAGCCAATGCCTCACAGCATCTCGCCATCCTCCGGACCCGTGGCCTCGCCCGCAGCCACCGCGAAGGGCAACGGATCTACTACGAGCTCACCTCGCCGAAGATCACCCAAGCCCTCGACCTCCTCGTCGAGGTGATGAACCAAGAAGCGATCGTTCCGGGCTGACACGGCACCGTGAAAGCGCTTGCCGAGGTCTCGTTCCAGCCGCTAGGTTCATATGCGATGTCCCGCATATGCTGGAGGATGCCCGGATGAGCCGATCGATCACCACCGACGACCTCGCCCGACGGGTCGACGACCCCGAGGCCGTTCCCTTCATCCTGGACGTACGCGCCCCGAACGAGTTCGAACGATGGAAGATCGAAGGGCGGGTGACGCCCGAGACGATGAACGTCCCGTACTGGACGGCCATCACCGACGAGGAGGACCTCAAGCAGGAGTTGCCCACCGACCGGGACATCGTCGTCGTCTGCGCCAAGGGCGACTCGTCGGATCTCGTCGCCGACGTCGTCGGGCTTCCCAACATGGCGAACCTCGCCGGCGGGATGGACGCGTGGGCGGCGACGCTGGTGCCGCACACCCTCTTCGACGACGGCTCACGGTTCATGATCCAGCTCGACCGCATCGCCAAGGCGTGCCTGTCGTACGCGGTCGGCGAACGAGGAGCGGAGATGGCGGTCGTCGACCCGTCGGGGGACATGGATCGCTACCTGACGATGTCCGAGGAGATGAACGCGCCCATCACCCACGTGTTCGACACACATCTGCATGCCGATCACGTGTCGCTGGCGCGCCGGATCTGCCAAGCCACCGGCGCGACCTATCACATCTCCCCGGGCGACGCCGAAGACGCCACCTTCGAGTTCTCGCCGCTGAGAGACGGCGAGGTCTTCGAGCTGGGCACGGTGCGGATGGTCGTGCGTTCCATCGCCACACCCGGCCACACCCCCGGCTCCACGTCGCTCGAGGTCGACGGGCGCTTCTTGATGACGGGGGACGCGGTGTTCGTCTCGGGCATCGGTCGACCCGACCTCGGCGGCCAGACCGACCCGTGGGCGAGGGACCTGTTCCACACCATCCACGAGAAGCTGGCCGTCCTCGATCACGCGCTCGAGGTCGCCCCGGCGCACTACACCAGCCGATCCGAGGCCCAGCCCGACGGGACCATCCGGCGAAGCCTGGGCGACCTGCTGACCAACGATCCGGTGGTATCGATCCCCGACGAAGACGAGTTCGTCGAGTACGTCGTGAGCCACCTCGGCGAGGCGCCCGCGGTCTACCAGGACATCCGGAGGGTGAACCTGGGCTGGAAGGACGCCGACGACGAGGAGATCAAGGAACTGGAAGTCGGTCGGAACGAGTGCGCCCTCAGCAAGTAGCGGTCACGCCCGCGACAGGATCCCGGTCAGGCACCCAACGGCTCCTGCCGCCTTGATCAGCTCCGACACATCGACCGGTCGAACGGTGATCCCGGCCGTCTCGTAGACGCGACGGGTGACCGGGTTGCCGGCCGGCATCAGGACCTCCCCTGGACCCAACGTCACGATGTTGAGGGCGTGGCGAGTGACCGCCTCCCCGACGTCGGGAACGGTCAGGATCCGATAGCCGCGGCTCCGGAGCGCTTCGACGGCACGCCAAGCCAGTCGGTGGGGCCACACGACGGCCAGATCCGGAGAAACGATGCGCACCATGCCCATGAGATGCATCGTCCCGACCGGGAGGTCCACCCGCACCACATCGACGCCTCCTTCGGCGAGGGTCGCCTGGACCTGGGCCGCCCCTTCCACGTTGGTGCGGAGCCCGACGCCGATGAGGACCGTCGACTCGTCGAGCCACATCGCATCGGCGCCCTCGAAGGTGCCGGTGCCGGCGACGGTCCGGAGGATCGGTACGCCGAGGTCGGCGAGGCGGCGCGCGACCTGGCGTGGCTCGGGAGCCCGGACGGTGGACGCCGGGCGGGCCACGATCGCGCCCGCGGGGGTCATGAACATCAGGTCGGCGACGAACATCTGGTTGGGCGTGGCCGGCGGGGGCGGATCGACCAGATGCACCTCCACGCCGCGGTCACGGTACACCGCGGCGAGCGCGTCGTGCTGGGCGGTGGCGAGCGACACGTCGACCGCGGCGAGCTGATCGACCATCCCCGGGTCGGCGACGGCGAGCTCGGGGCCGGGTCGGTGGAGCAGCACGGCCTCGAGCCGACTCCACTCCGTCCCCACCCGATACGGCGCCCACACGTTCCCGATCTCATCGCCGTGCGAAGTCCACCGCGGCGACCATCCCGGCCCGCCGTAGGCCGACGGCAGGCCGCTCGCCGGGAGGGGTTCGGGCACGGGGGTCGATCCGGTCACGCCATCGCTCCTGGTCGCCGTTGGGTCGGTCGCCGCCGGAGGATACCGCGGACCGGCCGGGGTCAGCCGGCGTCCCGGACCGTCGGCAGGGTCTCGATGTCGATCACGAGCATCCGCGCCTCGTCCTCGAGACGCACCGCCTCGTCGGTGGTGACCACGAGCCCTCGCTGAACGAGGGACGCGATGGCGGCGGCCGCCGAGAACTCGAACATCTCGAGGCGTTCGGCGATCTCCTGGATCGACCGGGCCCCCTCGATCGCGGCGAGGACCTCCCAATCGGGAGGTTCGACCGCAACGGGCTCGTCGATCGTGGGTCGAAGTCGGAAGCGCGTCGATCCCCCGGAGATCGAACGGTGGATCTGGCGCCAGCCTTCACGCCGTTCGTCCACGAATCGGGCCACCTCGTCGCGGTCGAAGCGCTCTTCGGGGTCGGTGCCGTAGGCGCGGGTGACGACTCCGTCGACGAACCAGAACCGCCCGGTACCTTGCCGTTCGAGTCGGAGGTAGACCTCGGCGATCTGCTGGAGGATCAGGTCGCGCATGGGGTACGGACCTCGCGTCGATCCCCGACGCCGCTCGTGGCCAGGCGCGGGCCGGATCTTCCGGAGTTCGGCGACCGACCCGTCGCCGTCGCGGGTCGTCGCGTAGGTGACGGCGCCGTCGACGAAGAAGATCCTTCCGGTGTGGGGTCCGGCTTCGACCCGCAACACACCGGTCTGACGGGCCTCCGAGATCATCCGGACGACCCGGTCGAGCGGGAAGGTCCTCAGGTCGCCGTGGAGCGCATCCATGGGTCGTTCATCGGCACGCGGGACCGCCCGCTGGAGCCTCTACTGCTCGAGGGGGAGACCCTCGGCGTACCACGAGATGATGCCCCCGTCGATCTCGTGGACCTCCCTGAACCCGAGTTGCTCCATGATCGGCATCGTCTGCCCCGAGCGGTTGCCGCTGCGGCAGTACAGGACGTAGGGCACGTCCTTTTGGAGCCGGTCGAGTTGCTCGGCGAAGTCCGAGGCGTAGAAGTCCACGTTGACGGCGCCGGGGAGGTGGCCTTCGGCGAACTCCTGGGCGGTGCGGACATCGAGGACGACCAGACCCTCCGGGGCGTCCTCGATGAGGGCGGCGGCTTTGGTCGGCGGGATCGTCTCGAAGGTCTGCCCGTCGCCCGCGGTGGCGTTCCCGCCGCCACAGGCGGCGAGGACGAGGACCAGGACGGCACCGAGGGCGGCGAAGCGCTGGAGGGTGGGCTTCATCGGTTCACCTTTCGTCGCGTCGGGACCGCAAGGATACCCCCGGGGGTATCACTAGCGCAGCTTGCATCGAGCGTCACGCCAGGCGAAGGAACATCTTCTCGAGCTGTTCGACCGAGTAGCCCTCCGCCGCGGCCTTGTCGGGATCCATGGCGCATTCGGCCAGGGTCGCGGCGAAGTACTTGTACCCGGCCTGCTCGAGAGCGCGGATGGCGGCGGCGAACTGGGTGACGACATCGGAACATTCCCGTCCCTCGTCGAGCATCCGCTGGAGCCCTCGAACCTGCCCTTCGACACGACGGAGTCGGGCGGTGATGTCGGCGGTGCGATCGTCGTCGAGCTGCATCCAGGCCAGTATACCCCCTGGGGTATATGACGCGACGGGCGATCCCGATGCGGCCCCGTCGGAAATCAGGAATTGATATGATGGCACTCAAGTTATACAATCAGAACTGACTCAACAGAGATCCGACCGGACCCCGGTCCACCACACAAGGAGCACAGCCATGGGACGCGCCGTAGGTATCGACCTCGGAACCACCAACTCGGTCATCTCCATCCTCGAGGGTGGAGAACCGAAGGTGATCCCCAACGCCGAAGGCCAGCGGGTCACCCCGTCGGTCGTCGCCTTCGCCAAGAACGGCGAGGTTCTCGTCGGTGAACAGGCCAAACGACAGGCCATCACCAACCCCGATCGCACGATCCGTTCGGTCAAGCGCCACATGGGCACCGACTGGACCATCGAGATCGACGGCAAGAAGTACACCGCCCAGGAGATCTCCGCTCGCATCCTCCAGAAGCTCAAGCGCGATGCCGAGGACTTCCTCGGGGAAGAGGTCACCCAGGCGGTCATCACCGTCCCGGCGTACTTCGGCGACTCCCAACGCCAGGCCACCAAGGAAGCCGGCCAGATCGCCGGCCTCGAGGTGCTGCGCATCATCAACGAGCCCACCGCCGCGTCCCTGGCGTACGGTCTCGACAAGAGCAACGACCAACAGATCCTCGTCTACGACCTCGGCGGAGGGACCTTCGACGTGTCGGTGCTCGAGATCGGCGAAGGCGTCTTCGAGGTCAAGTCCACCTCGGGAGACACGCATCTCGGCGGCGACGACTGGGACCAGCGGGTCATGGACTGGCTCGTCGAAGGCTTCAAGAACGATCACGGCGTCGACCTGGCCAAGGACGCCATGGCCCTCACCCGCCTGAAGGAAGCCTCCGAGAAGGCGAAGATCGAGCTGTCGACGGTGCAGGAGACCGAGATCAACCTGCCGTTCATCACCGCCACCGCCGAGGGCCCGCTCCATCTCCTCAAGACCCTCACCCGCTCCGAGTTCCAGAAGATGACCGCCGACCTCGTCGAACGCACCAAGGGCCCGTTCGAGCGCGCCGTCAAGGACGCCGGGATCCCCGTGTCCGACATCGACCACGTCATCCTCGTCGGCGGCTCCACGCGGATGCCGGCCGTCCAGGACCTCGTCAAGGACCTCGCCGGCAAGGAACCCCACAAGGGGGTGAACCCAGACGAGGTGGTGGCCCTCGGTGCCGCCATCCAAGCGGGCGTGCTGACCGGCGACGTCAAGGGCGTCCTGCTGCTCGACGTCACGCCGCTGACCCTCGGCGTCGAGACCGAAGGGGGCATGTTCACCAAGATGATCGAGCGGAACACGACCATCCCGACTCGCCGCAGCGAGATCTTCACCACCGCAGCCGACAACCAACCCGAGGTGGAGATCCATGTGCTGCAGGGCGAACGTCCGATGGCAGCCGACAACAAGAGCCTCGGTCGCTTCAAGTTGCAGGGCATCGCACCGGCCCCCCGCGGGGTCCCACAGATCGAGGTCACGTTCGACATCGACGCCAACGGCATCGTGTCGGTCTCCGCGAAGGATCTGGGGACCGGCAAGACCCAGCAGGTGACGATCACCGGCGGCACCGCCCTCGACCAGGACGAGATCGACCGCATGATCAAGGAGGCCGAGGCCCACGCCGCCGAGGACGCCGAACGGCGGCGCCTCGCCGAAACCCGCAACCAGGCCGACCACACGGCCTATCAGATCGACAAGCAGCTCACCGAGCTCGGTGACCGTCTCAGCGACGACGAGAAGCAAGCGATCGAGGACAAGCTCTCGGCCCTGCGCAAGCTCCTCGCCGACGAGAACGCGACCGCCGACGCCCTCAAGTCGGCGACCGACGAGCTCCTGCAGGCGGCCCAGATCCTCGGCCAGAAGCTCTACGAGAGCCAGCAGGCCGAAGCGGCCGCCGGCGGAGGAGAAGCCGGACCGAGCGAAGCGGGCGGCGACGAGGTCGTCGAAGCCGAGATCGTCGAGGAGGATGAGGAGGCATGAGCCTCCTCATCCTCGACCCGAGGCAACGATCATGGCCACATTCGACGCTCTCCCCGACCAGGTCCCTCCCACGCCCGACGAGGCAGCCGAACAGCTCCTCGAGGCTCCGGAGCGCGACGTGAAGGTCCCCGTCCAACCCGATCGACACGACCAGCCAGAGGAGCACACGATGGAACCGGCCGCCCCCGATGCGACGGCCCCGCCGCAGGTGACGCCCGAGGATCTCGGTCTCGAGCTCCCCGCCGACCCTGCCGAGGCCGAGCAGCTCCTGCTCCGCGAGCTCGCCGAGGCGCGCCGGGAAGCCGACGAGTACCTCGACAACCTGAAACGGCTCGCTGCGGAGTTCGACAACTACCGCAAGCGGGTCGAACGCGACCAGATCGAGAACGTGAAACGGGCCTCCGAACGGGTCGTCGCCGGGATCCTGCCGACCCTCGACTCGTTCGACGCCGCCCTGGCGTTCGAACCGCAATCGCCGGGAGAGGAGAAGCTCCTCGAAGGGATGCGGTCGACCTACGCCCAGCTCATGGAAGCGCTTGCCAGGGAAGGCCTCGAGGTCATCGCCGCCGAGGGCGAGGTGTTCGATCCCGCCGTCCACGAGGCGGTGGCAGCACCGCCCGGCGGAGGAGAGGACCTCGTGGTGACCGACGAACTCCGACGCGGCTACACCTTGCACGGGAAGGTGATCCGACCCGCGCTCGTCCGGGTGGACCATGCAGACGATGCGTAAGGAATGGCTCGAGAAGGACTACTACGCCACCCTGGGCGTGTCCAAGGAGGCGACCGACAAGGACATCAAGAAGGCGTATCGGAAGCTCGCGCGGCAGTACCACCCCGACTCGAACCCCGACAACCCGACCGCAGAGGCGAAGTTCAAGGAGATCAACGAGGCGTACGAGGTCCTGTCGGATCCCGAGACCCGCAAGGAGTACGACCACGCCCGTGAGATGGGCTACTTCGTCGGAGGACCCGGCGGGGCCAGCCAGTACGTCCGCGTCGAGGATCTCTTCGGCGGCGGCTCCGGCGGGGCGACCTCCATCGAGGATCTCCTGGGCGGTTTCGGGGACCTGTTCGGCACCTCGGGACGCACGACACGCCGGAGGCAGCCGCGGCCCGCCAAGGGCGCCGACGTCCAGGCGGACCTCAGCCTCACGTTCCACGAGGCGCTGGCCGGAGCGACCAAGGAGATCAACGTCGGTGGGCGCAGGGTGAAGGTCAAGGTGCCCAAGGGCGTCGCCGACGGCACGAAGATCCGCCTCCGCGGCAAGGGATCGCCCGGACGCAACGGTGGACCCGCCGGCGACCTGTACGTCCGCGTCCACGTGGCCGAACACCCGATCTTCAAGCGCAAGGGCAGACGCGACCTCGCGATCACGGTCCCGATCACGTTCTCCGAAGCTGCCCTCGGCGCGGTGATCGAGGTCCCGACCTTGGAAGGAACGACCAAGATCAGGATCCCTCCGGGCACCCCGTCGGGCAAGACCTTCCGGGTGCGCGGCAAGGGTGTCGAAACGACCAAAGGGCAGGGCGACCTGCTCGTGACCGTCGACATCGACGTCCCCAAGGACCTCACCGAAGAGGAGAAACAGCTCCTCGAACGCTTCGCCGAGCTCACCGAGGACCGGAACCCTCGAGCCCATCTGGGAGTGTGACATGAGCACACGCGAGGAAGCCGTCTACATCATCTCGGTCGCCGCCGAGCTGGCCGGTGTCCACCCGCAGACCCTGCGGATCTACGAGCGCAAGGGGTTGATCCAGCCGTACCGAACACCGGGCGGGACCCGACGGTACTCCCCCGCCGACCTCGAACGGCTCCGCATCATCCAGGAGCTGACGGGCGCCGGGGTCAACCTGGAGGGAGTCCGCCGGATCCTCGCCCTCGAAGACGAGAACCGGCGGCTCCGATCCCAGGTCGACCGCCTTCGCCGGCTCCTCGAAGACGCCGAGCAGCGCATGTCGGGCCGCCCCGGCAGCGTCATCGAGATGGGCCGCCGCATCAAACGACACCTCCCCGCGATCCGCCGTGACAGCCTCTGGAAGGATCCCCGATCCTGACCGCAGGCGACCCCGGGAGGTTTATGCCTCCTTTGGGCCTCGCTTAACCCACGCTTAACCGAGGCCCCCGCACACTGGCCCTCGACCGGATGCGAACGCGACGGGAGGAACTCGTCGTCGGAGCCGACAGGCGTGCCGGTCACGGAGCCAGGAGTCATCAGCATGGCCGGACCCAAGAACTCCCTCGGAAACCGTTTCCCGTGGTCGTTGATCGCCGGTGTGTTGCTGGTGCCGGTGTCGGCGCTGGCCGCGGTCGCCCTCGCCGGGGGGACCGACACCTCCGCCGAGGACACCACGACCACCACCGTGGTCGCCGCGGTCAGCACCACCGTCGCCGAGACCACCACCACGACCACGGTGGCGATCCCGGCCCTGTCCACCGCCGACGACCTCGCCGCCGCCTGCGGACCCGAAGGCCTCCAGCTCGTCGACAAGGAGGCCGCCGAGGCGATCACCCCCCTCGAACAGGCTGCCCTCGATGCCCTCCGGGCGATCTGCGAGTCCGAAGGGATGCCGCTGCCGGGTCCGCCCGCCCCGCCGCCGGTCGTCAAGACCGTCACCAAGTCCGTTCCACCGGCGACGACCACCACCGTCACCGACACCACCACCGCCAACGGCGACGACGCCGGACGCTCGTACGACGACGATGACGACGACGAGCGGGAGCACGAGCGGGAGGACGACGACCACGACGACGACCACGACGACGACTGACGTCCGTCGAGCCCCAGAGCCGTCGAAGCTGCGAGGAGCACCCACGTGCCGAGCCCATCCAAGGAGCGGAAGTTCCCGACGTCGTTGATCGCCGGTGTGTTGCTGGTGCCGGTGTCGGCGCTGGCCGCGGTCGCCCTCGCCGGGGGGACCGACACCTCCGCCGAGGACACCACGACCACCACCGTGGTCGCCGCGGTCAGCACCACCGTCGCCGAGACCACCACCACGACCACGGTGGCGATCCCGGCCCTGTCCACCGCCGACGACCTCGCCGCCGCCTGCGGACCCGAAGGCCTCCAGCTCGTCGACAAGGAGGCCGCCGAGGCGATCACCCCCCTCGAACAGGCTGCCCTCGATGCCCTCCGGGCGATCTGCGAGTCCGAAGGGATGCCGCTGCCGGGTCCGCCCGCCCCGCCGCCGGTCGTCAAGACCGTCACCAAGTCCGTTCCACCGGCGACGACCACCACCGTCACCGACACCACCACCGTCGGGACCGGGTCGACCGCACCCACGACGTCCGAACCACCGTCGTCGTACGTCGCAGCCCACGAGGCGACGGTGTCGGCGATCGCCGCCGCCGAAGCGGCAGGGGGCAAGCCCGACACGCTGGCCGAGGCCCGCAAGCTCCTGAGCAAGGCGGAGGCCATGGCTTCGGGAGGAGCGTTCGACAAAGCCGAAGAGACCCTGAGAGAGGCCAGGAAGAAGGCCGATGAGGCGATCAAGGAGGGTGGCGGTGACTGACCGGCGGCCAACGGCGTCGAAGGACACCGCGACCGGAGCGGCCTCGATCGTCGCGGCCATCGTCGTGACGCTGGCCGCCATCGTCCCGATGCTGCTGCTCCTCCCCGACGCCGAAGACCCCATCCCGGCACCAGTCGCCGAGCCCACATCGTCGACGACGACCACAGTCCCCGAACCGGTCGAGGTCGTCGTGCCGCCGACACCCATCGAGGTGGAGGGACTTCCCGAGTCGGTCACCCGGGTCCTGCAGGCCTCCGGATACGCCTCGGAGCTCGGACCCGACGGCGAGCAGGTCCTCCCCGACGCGGTCCTGCAGGTCCTGATCGACAACGACGTGGTCCTCACCGTCGTCGAAGACGCCGAGCCGACCGAGCAAGGAGGCTGACGGATGTTCATCAAGCGACTCTTCCCGAACCGATGGGCCCGGATCGCCGCATGGACCGGCGCCGCCGTGGCATGGGGAACGACCGCCCTGGCCGTCCAAGCCGCGACCCAGACGACCACCGACGCCGCAGAAGAACCCCCACCGCCGCCACCACCGACCACCGTCGCCGAGGTGACGACGACCACGATGGCGCCCGTGCCCGAACCGCCCGAGCGCGGCCTCGTCGTCGTCCGTTACACGCCGGTCCCACCTCCGCCCCCCGAGGTGATCGTCCGCACGGTGACGGTTCAGGCGCAGCCCACGCCATCCTCCGGTGGTGGCGGCGGTGGGTCGACCGCTCCTCCCCCGCCGCCTCCCCCGACCAAGAGCAAGGGATCATGAAGCTCCATACGTTCCGGGCCATGGGGACCGAGGTGTCGGTCGTCCTCGACGAGGGTCACTCGGCGGAACAGATCGAGCGGTTCTTCGCCTCTCGGGAACGGCGCTTCAGCCGATTCCGACCCGACAGCGACCTCAGCCGGCTCAACGCCGACCCGCGGGAGACCGTCCCCGTTCCACCCGACATGGCCCGGATCCTCACCCTCGCCGAGCAGATGCGTACCCGCACCGAGGGTCTGGTCGACCCCGCCGTGGGCGATGCGGTTCGCCGATGGGGATACGACGTCACCTTCGAGGAGATCGCCGGATCTCGAAGGGAGGCCCCCGCGACCCCGAGCCGAACCCCACGATGGCGTATCGACGACGGGACGTTGACCCGCCGTCCGGGAACGGCGCTCGACTTCGGCGGGATCGCCAAGGGCTACACGTGCGACCAAGCCGTCGAGATGGGCCTGGCGCTCGTCGCGTCGGCAGGGGGAGACGTTCGTTCGGCACATCCGGAGGCGACGGTCGAGATCCTCGATCCGTGGGACGACCGGTCCCTGACCGTCAGCATCGGACGCGGGGCGTTGGCGACGAGCTCCCGCACCCGTCGCCGCTGGTCGACCGACGTCGGCGAAGCCCACCACATCATCGACCCGCGCACGGGCCGCCCGGCCGACACGCCGATCCTCAGCGCCAGTGCCTGGACGGCGACCGCCGTCGAAGCCGAGGCGGCCGCGAAGGCCATCCTCATCCGTGGGGCCGATGGGCTCGCCTGGGCCGAGCGCCAGCCGTGGATCCGATCGGCCCTGGCCGTCTGGCACGATGGCTCGGTGTACGCCACGGTGGGATGGGAGGTGGCAGCGTGAGCATCGAGTGGCTCGTGATCCGCGGCTCGGGACTCGCGGCGTTCGGCCTGTTGGCACTGGCGAGCGTATGGGGGCTGTTCCTGTCCACCGGCATCCTCGGACGCGCGGTGAAGGCGAAGTCGCTGAACTGGTTCCACGAGTCCCTGTCGATCGGGGCGCTGCTCGCGACGATCATCCACATGGTGGCGCTCGCCAACCACGACTACGTCGAGTTCGGGCTGAAGGACCTCCTCGTCCCCGGTTCGTCGACGTTCGAACCGGTCGCGGTGGCTTGGGGGATCATGGCGTTCTATGCCTTGTTCATCATCACCGCCTCGTTCTACGTCAAGAAGTGGATCGGCCAGTCGACCTGGCGGGTCCTCCACTTCCTCGCCTTCGGGACGTTCCTGGCCGCGCTGTTGCACGGGATCGTCGCCGGCACCGACAGCGGGAACCCGTATGTCGTCGTCGGGTACGCGGTGACGGTCGTCCTGGTCGTGTTCCTCACGGTGGTCCGCTGGCTACAGGCGGCCGCACCGCCCGAGCGCAAGCGCGCCCCCCGACCCAAACCGGCGGCACGACCGTCGCCCGAACCGGCCAAGGACGCCGCGGCAGCAGCCTCCGCCGAGACCTCGGCCGGCGCCCGCGGCGAAGACCAAGCCGTCGCCTGACACCTGCGCTCCACCGAACCCAGGGTTCGCCACACCCCTAAAGGGGGCTCCCCAACCCAGGGTTCACCACACCCCTCCAGGGGGGTCCCCAACCCAGGGTTCACCACACCCCTCCAGGGGGGTCCCCAACCCAGGGTTCACCACACCCCTCCAGGGGGGTCCCCAACCCAGGGTTCGCCACACCGGGTTGGGGTCGGCGATCAGGCCAGTGGCAGCGTGACGACCACCGACGCGGCCCCCCGCCCGGTGGTCGTCACCTCGAGCGATCCCCCGACCGACTCCGCGGTGCGACGCACGATGTCGAGACCGAGGCCGGTCGATCCTCCGTCGCTCCGACCCCGCTCGATCAATGCCGGATCGAAACCCGGGCCTTCGTCCTCGACCACGAGACGGACCACTGAACCGTTGCGGGAAACGGCAACGGAGAACCCCGCCCCTTCGGGCGTGTGAGCGAAGACGTTGCCCAGCAGGGCGTCGATCATCGCTGCCGCGTCGCCTTGTGGGATCCCGACCCGATGCGGACCGGCGTCGATGATCGAACGAGCGTCCCGGCCCTGTTCGTCGGCCAACGCGCTCCAGAAGGCCACACGCTCGGCGGCGACCACCCCGATGTCGGCCGCTCCCTGGGTCTCGCGTCGCACCGGACGCCGGGCCTCGTCGATGACGAAATCGACGGTCCGCTGCAGCTCGTCGAGATCCGCCAGGATCTGCTCCTTGTCGTGGCCGTCGGGCAGGACCTCGACGTCGAGTCGCAAGGCGGTCAGCGGCGTCCGCAACCGGTGGGAGAGATCCGCCGCCGACTCCCGCTCGACCTGCAGGAGGCGAACGATGCGCGACGCCAGCTCGTTCAGCTCGGCCCCCACCTCGGCGATCTCCTCCGGGCCGGATGGTTCCACCCGCGCTCCGAGATCCCCCTCACCGAGGCGCCGCGCCGCCGTCGACAGCTCGCGCACCGGCTCGACCATCGATCGTCCCAACCGATCGGAGACGAAGACCGCCAAGCCCACGAGCACGAGCCCGAGAAGCGTCAACGTCACCCAGGAACGGGTCACGCCCTCGGTCAGCACCTCGTCGGGAACGAACACCCGCACGACGATCACTCCGTCCTCGAGCACCACCGGCGTGTAGATCACCTGCCCGCCGTCGACCCCTGCTCGGAACGCCTTGCCGGAGAGGGCCAGCTCGAGGTCCTCACCTTGCGCGATCGGAGCGCCGTAGACGGTTCCGTCGACATCGATCACCGACACGTCGAATTGGGTGACCTCGTCGAGCCCGAGGAACCCCACGGCTCCCGCGACACCGCGATCGGGAGCGAACACGCCGAGGAACCGGGCGACGTCCTGCGCCTCGCGTTCGGCGGCGACCAGGGCTCGATCCTGGGCCAGGTCCCGGACGAGGATCCCGAGGGGAACGACGAAGGCGATGACGACCATCGCCGTGATGGCCATCGAGACGACCACCAACCTGCGTCTCATGGGCCCGGATCGACGAGCTTGACGCCGACCCCGCGCCTGGTGTGCAGGTAGCGGGGTTGGGAGGCGGTTTCGCCGAGCTTCTTGCGCAACCACGACAGATGCACGTCGATGGTCTTGTCGGCACCACCGTACGGCTGCTTCCACACCGCAGCGAGCAGCTCCCGCTTGGACACCATCGTTCCCGGTCGCTCCGCGAGGTAGGCGAGGAGCTCGAACTCCTTCGACGACAGGTCCAGCTGGCGGTCACCGAGCCGCGCTTCGTGGGCATCGAGGTCGACGCTCAAATCCCCCACCGTGATCGTGCGGGACCCGCCATCGCCGCCGCTGCGACGCAGCACCGCCCGCAGCCTCGCCTCGAGATGGGCCGCCGAGTAGGGCTTGACGACATAGTCGTCGGCTCCTGCATCGAAGATCGCGACGATCCCGTCTTCGTCGTCGCGAGCCGTGGCCACGATGATCGGCACGGCGCTGACCGCCCTGATCATCCGAAGCGCCTCGCTCCCGTCCATGTCCGGGAGGCCGAGATCGAGCACGACCACGTCGAAGGATCCTTCGACGGCCTTGGTGACCCCTTCGAGAGCCTTGCCGACCGAGTCGACGTGATGCCCGCGTTCCGCCAAGCGGGTCGCCAGGGCCTGCCTGATCCGCTGATCGTCTTCGATGAGAAGCACCGCAGCCATAGTTGCCAATGTACCCACCGCAGGCCTCGAAGGGGCACCCATCGGCCGGCGACGCCGAAACTTCACCATGCCTTAGCGTTCGCTTAACCCACGAGGGCAACGGATGCGCCATCATGTGGGCATGAAGCGAGGATTCGGGATCGCCGCCGCCTGGGTGGCGGCCACACTCATCTCGGTGCTGATCGCCACCGCCGCGGTGGGGAGTGTCCGCGACCGCGTCACCGACGAACCGACCGCCGTGGCCACGACCAGTCCCGGGCCGTCGCCGACCGGCACCACCGTGCCGCCGACCACGACCACGCCGCCGACCACGACATCGGTTCCCCCCGCCACGACCACCACCACGCCGACCACGACCACGCCGCCGACCACGACATCGGTTCCCCCCGCCACGACCACCACGACCGTGCCGCCGACCACGACCACGCCGCCGGAGTCTCGGCGCTACGACCTCA
>JALSQW010000033.1 GCA_026985095.1 Acidimicrobiia bacterium
GTCGACGCCGACCATGCGTGGATCGGTTTCGCTGCCCGCCCCCCGGAGGCCGCACGTGAGCTGATCGATGCCTTTGGCAAGGCTCACGGGGTAACAGTCGATGTCAGGCCAAGCCTTGGATTCAACGAGTTGGACCTGCAAGCGGCCATCGAAGCAGCACACTTCGCTGTGCTGGGCACACCTGGTGTCAGCGACGCGTTGACCACCTACGACTTCGGCTCAGGTCAGATTGTGATCACTGTTGTGCTCGACGACGCGGTCCCTAGCTCCATGGTCGACGATCTCAGGCTCATCGCGGAGAGAAGTCTCTCCGATGCAACTGGCGCGGGTATTGTCGACTACATCACTGTGTCGGTAGCCCGATCGATCACGCCGGTTGTCGGCGGCGACGAGAGCAGCAGTGAACACCTGGGCGGCGAGGCTCTCTCCACTTGCACGTCTGGTTTCGGGACGAAGACCTCGTCAGGTGTGAGGGGCATTGCCACTGCGGGACACTGCGGCAACTCCCAATCCGATGACGGCTTCGCCCTGACGTTCAAGGACGACTATGAGGGGACTCATGGTGATTTCCAGTGGCACACCGGGCCTAAGCCAGAACGTGACGACTTCTACTCGGGCAACAGTTCATCGACCGAGGTGAATCGACGGGATGTCTCTTCAGTGGGATCGCCTGTCGTGGGGCAGTCGTTGTGCCGCAACGGCAAGACCAGCCATAAGGACTGCCAAGAAGTGCGTAAACTGAACGTGTGCAGTGGCAGCGTTTGCAACCTCGTCGAAATGGGAGCCCATCTGTCCGCGGGCGGCGACAGCGGCGGGCCTGTGTTCTGGGGTAACACGGCATACGGCATCCACAAGGGATACGTGTACGACCCATTTTGGCCGTTCGACCGGGAGGTGTTCTCACGAGCCGACCGCATCGACAATGCCCTCGGCGTCTTCATCGCCACCAGCTGAAGATGGGGACGTTCCACTGGCGGAGGAGTCGACTCCTGATCGGGAGGTTGGCAGCGGCATGCAGTCCGCTTCCAACCGCTACAGGCAGAGGTCGACGGGACGGCGCGAGGAAAGGGAAGCTGTGATGACGACCTCTGGGCCCAATGGAGGTCGTCGACGGCGTTTCCTCGTCCCCGCTATAGCGCTCGGACTCGCGGCGCTCGTCGGCTGGCTGCTCTTCGTCGGCGTCATATGGCGTGGTCCGGTGCCCGTGTTGGCGGCAGAATCGCGCCAACCCGACCGTCTCGCGCTAATCGTGGACTCGTGCCAGGCGAATCCGGAGGTGTCACTGCTTCGCGAATCCAGTAGGAAGGTGGAGGTCGAAGTCATCGCGACCAAGGCGTTCCGGCTGCGGGGTGGCGGCAACGCCTGTCAGGACCTCGTCGAGGTGCAGCTGCAGGAGCCATTGGGGGATCGGACCGTCGTCGACGTGCACTCCGGGAAAGTGGTAAGCGTCACCAAGATCGAAGCGCCGTCGGAATGACCTCGGTGGAAGCGAGAGTGGCCGAGCAGTCCCGGGTTTCCGTGACACAGACCACTGCGCCCGACGCGGGCCGCGGTTGGGCCGCGAGAGGATGGGAATCGATGCGAAACGACGAGAAGCGTCGAGGGGTGAGAACACAGTTGCCGCAAGGGGATTCGGTGGATCACGCCGTGCGCATGCCGCACTGACTACGGATCAGAAGGTTGGGGGTTCGAGTCCGTCCGGGCGTGCCGCGTTCTCATCCCAGGTGAGGCCTCGACATGCCAACACGTGGACGGGCGTTCCGCAGGGCTCCTGGATCGCCGCAGCGAGGAGTTCTCCCTCCTCGGCCGGGAGGAAGAGCATCCCGGGTCTTGGCTACCGTGCGCATCGAGGCAATGTTTCGAGACCTACCGAACTCCAGGTCAGTTCTCGCGGCCACATCGCGTCCACATGACATCGATCATCACTGAGAAACGACGCGAACCAATGAGAGGCAGAAACACCGACGGCATAGGGCCTACCGCCCCAGCGGCCCGTTCCTGCAGGCGCGCGGAATAGCCGCCAGTGACCTTCACACGGCAGAGGTCACTGGTTCGATCCCAGTAGCGCCCACGACACGGAACGGTGGGCGGCCTTGGGACCGCGGAAGAGGATCCCTCACCCCTCGGGAACGGCCACGAGGAGTTGGGTGTACAGGGTGCCGCGCTCCTCGATGTCCTGGCTCACCGAGATGGTGATGCTCGGCGGCTCCGTACCGTTGAAGACGACGATGTCGGCGCCTTCGGTCTTGAGGTAGGCGTCGGACTGGTCGGCTGTCCACTGGTCGTAGAACGCCACGATCCGCTCGAAGTCCTCTCGGGGGTAGAGGAGTTGTGCGCCGGTGGTCTCGGTCAATCCCAAGTCGGCCAGGATGTCCTTGTGCCAGCCGCCGGGGATCGCCACCGGGAAGCCGTCACGGACGCTGGAGGGGATGTCGGCACTGGGCGCAGAAGCCGGGGCGACATCATCGCCTTGACCGGACTGAGCGGGCTGCTCGGTGGTCACCGTCGAGGCCGGGGTGGCTCCTCCCGCCGAACACGCCGCCGCGACGATCACGACAGCGACCAGGAACAGGGTGCTGCACGTCTTCGTCATCCGTGCAATGGAACCAGCCGTTCACCCCCGGAGCAATACGCAGATACGCGTACCGTGGGCGCTCACCATCCTCGGATGTGAACGATGGCGCTTGCCCTGTCGTTGACACCGAGGGCCCGATAGATGCGTTCGAGATGTTTGCGGAGGGTCCCCTCGGCGATGTCGAGCCGTCGGGCGATCACAGCGTTCGTCCCGCCTTCGCACAGCTCGAGGGCGACCTCGATCTGGCGTCGGGTCAACCCGGTGTCCGCGAGCCGTCGGACGGCGGCGTCCACCCCGGTATGGACGAACACGAGATGGGGTCCATCGGGGCCGGGGACATGCCAGCCGGCAACGCCGTCGGCCTCGTTGGAGATGCGTTGTGGTGGGGACAGGACCGCCGGGTGGTTCGCGTCGTAGGACGCGATGCCGGCCACGAAGGACGATCGGAGCGCGCCAGGCAGGGGGTCGCCGGCCGTGACCCGGATACCGGCGACGGATTCGAGGGCACCGGCGTTGTCGGTGGCCGCCTTCACGATCCCGTCGTCGCCCGCCAGCGCCCCGACCCAGCCCAGGCCGTCGTGGACGCCGCCTGCCGCCGACAGATGGTCCCGCAGGAGGGCGACCCGGTAGGCGTGGGCGAGATGGGGCCGCAATCGGTTCAAGACCGCCCGATCCCGCTCGCTGAACCCCGCCCGGTCGCGGTTGACGGCGAAGCCGACCACGAGGCCGGGCGGGGTGGGAAGGGTGACGGCCATCTGGCTTTCGACCCCCAATTGCCGGAACATCTCCTGATAGAGGGCGGTGTCGGCGAACTCCTCCAGAGAGACGAAGTCGGACCACATGAGCGTTCGGGTATCGCCGGTCTCCTCGAAATGCCGCACCAGCGGGTTCTGTCGCATGAGCCGACTGAACACGGGGGCGACCGTTTCGAGGAGGTTTCCTCGGTCGGCTGGCACCCGCCAGCGGATTCGACCGCCGGCCGGCACCATCTCGTTGTAGGAGACGTCGATGCAGGGGATGAGCTCGGCGATACCTGCCATCGCGATCGTGGCGTAGTCGTCCACGCCGCGGGCCGCCGACATCGACTCGATGAGGTTGAGGATGGCGCCGGCATCGCTGTCGTTGAGCTCGGAACCACCCATCGGTCAATTCAAGCAGAGTACGCGGATTTGCGTATGGACCGGTCGCCGACGATGACCGACAATCCCGACGATGAAGACCCGAAGCAGGAGTCGCACCCGACGGCGCCGTACAGGGTTGCGTCTTCGCGTCGGCGCGCTCATCGTCTCGGTGGCGGTCGCGGCGACGGTCACCGCATCGGCGCAGACACCCGAACTCCGGGCGACCGAGGGGGAGTGGACAGGTTTCGTAGCGTTCGTGGGAGCACAGACACTGTCCTTTCGCGGAAGCTTCGGGTTCACCTCGGCTGCAGGCGAGGTCGACGGCACCTTCCAATGGTCGAGCGGAGACATCGCTATCGGCGGGGTGGTGAGCGGTCCCGATGCCAGACCCCGGTTCGACCTGACCAGCGTGGTGAGCGGAGGGACCTCCATTCCCGATGTGTCCGGCGGGGGTGAGATCCTGTTCACTGTCGCCACCTGTGAGCGCCTCGAGGGCACCGGCGTCAACATCGACGTGGAACGGGTAGGCATCGAGGACATCGTCTGGTGGGCGATCAGAGACGACGCCACAGGTGATCCTGGTGCGTTCTTCGAATCGCTTCAGGCCCTCCGACAAGACGTCGGCGACGTTCTGGACAGTCTCGTGGCCGGCCGCATCGTCGTGGGTGGCGTGTTCGACCGGATCGAACCGGCGTTGGCGGAGGCCGAACGCCTTGCGGCCCAGCTCGACCGCACCGAGGGTTGCGGTGGGGAGTTCTACCGCTCGCTGATCGCCTCAGAGATCGAGTTCCTCGTGCTGTTCGTCCTCGACAACCCCGACATGAGCATCTTCGAGCTCGGGCAGCTGCTGATCACCGCGGCCCGCGCCGGAGTGATCGGAGCCGGATCCGGTCCCGAGCCTGGCTTCCTGGAGGTCCAGGTCAAGGAACTCATGGGAGAACGGATCGGCGCCGCGATCGAAGCCGAAGACACTATCGAGCTGGAACTGCTGGGGATCATCGCCGAGGAGGTTGGCTGGGACGACCTCGCCGATGAAGCGCTGTTCGCGTTGGTGGGGTTCGGGGAATGAGGCGACCCGCGCCGCTGAGGCCGGCCATCCTGTTGGCGACGACGCTCCTGGTTGCGGCATGTGCCGGAACCGGCGGATCCCAGGAGGCGCCGGGCGAGCCCACGGTCGGCGACACCGGCACGTCGACGACCACCAGCACCCCGGACATCACCGATCCACCACCGCCGGCCCAGACGCCGTCGGCATCCTCGATGCGGGAGCTGCTGATGGATGGAGCAACGGGGACGGTGATCCTGCAGCCGGCGGATGAGGGAGGAAGTCATCCGACGCTGACGTGGTCGCCGCTGGAAGGAGCATCCACCTACTGGCTGGTGCTGCGCGACGGCTCCGGCCGGGTCGCCTGGGCGTGGAGCGGCGACGACACCAGCGTCCGGGTGGGCGGCGGCGACACCGACGATCTGAACCAAACGGCCACCGCCTACGAGGAGATGACCTGGAGCGTGCTCGCATTCGACGCCGCCGGCGAGCTGATCGGTCTCAGCGACCGCCAACGGGTGGCGCCTTAGAGAGACCTGAGAAGACGTACGCGACCGCAGAGGAGGTCCGATGACACGCACGAGACGCACCGCGTGGGCGGTCGCGCTGATCGGGATCCTCCTGCTCGCAGCCTGCAGTACCGGCGACCCTTCGGGCACCCAAGCAGGCGGCGGAACCAGAGACGTGACCGGCTCCGAATCGGGTGGGGGCGGGTCGACCTCTTCGGTGGACGGGATGCCGGTGCCGCTCGCTCCCGGTGCCGATGCGGTATCGACGGGCACGTCGGGCCCCCTCACCACCGTCTTGTACGTCGTTCCGCTCGATCAGCAGGCGGCGACGATCGCCTTCTACGACCAGTGGACCGACGCCGAACCCGACGAGTACCTTCGCACCGAGGCCGGAAGCGGCGGTGTCACCTGGCAGAACGCCCCTGACGCCGATGAAGACAAGATCGTCATCCAGGTGCTGTCACCCCTCGAGGGCGACGACTTCGTCAGTGTTTCGCTCGCCGTTGGACCGGCCGAGTGACGCGAACCTCATGTTCCCCCGGATACCCGGGGTCGAGACACTGCCGATACCGGTCAAGCAGCACTCGGAGAGCCGGAAGGCAAGAAGGACGCCGAACGTCGACAACGACGAACAAGTGGCGCAGATCGTGGCCTGGTCAACCGCACGGCAGGACCCGCTCGCGGCGACGGGGTCCCGGGTGACGGAGTGGGTCAGGGCGTGCAGCCCGGTTCGCCGGGGAACAGCGGCCGGACGAGGATCTGGTACTCGCGCCCGGCGTACGTCCACACGGTGGTGTCGGTGGCGTCCTCGAGGGAGGCGAGGGCGTCGGAAGCCGCCCGCCCGGCGAACGTGGTGCATCCCAGGCCGAACGCCGCCGGCTCGAAGTCGTCCGGGGAGAGGGCCAGCGGCCACTCCCTGGCGTCTTTGAACTCGGGGTCCAGGGCCGAGGCGTCCTCGAGGCGGAGCTGGATCCGCTCCGGCAGGTAGGGGTCGGCCGGATCGCCGGTGGAGGCGAACTCGTCGAGGGTCGTGAGGAGTTCGCTCAGCAGCCTGGTCTGCTCCCTCGCCTCGGCGCGGCGGTCGTCGACCAGACCGAGGGCGTAGGCGCCGTAGGTGTGCGCCCGGCCGGCGTCGTCGAACCAGGTCACCGTGGTGGTCGTGGCGTCGGCGACGAACCGGTTGTTGGAGTCGTCGATCTCGCGATCGATCCGAGGGAGGCCGATCGCGTCGACCAGGTCCAGCACCTGTCGCATCTGGTCGGAGCTGAGGGTGACCGTCTGGAGCGAGGGAAGCAGCGGACCGGGGAAGATGGCGGGTTGGGGACCGGGGAACACGAGGCGGCCGTCGGCGAACAGCACGAAGCGGGGGACCCGATTCAAGGCGAACGCCGCCGGAGCGAACCCGCCCTCGTCGTCGACCCTGAGGATCACGCGATCGGGGTCGGGCGGGGCGGTCGTGGACGTCGGCTTCGGCGTACCACCGGGACCCGAGCCGACCCCGCACGCCGCGCCGATCAGGGCGAGGACGGCCATGAGAAGGAGTGCGCGCTTCATGCCCGATGGGACGCTCCACGGCCTCCGGAGGTTCCCGGCTTGGGCTCCGACGACTCGGCGTCGACCCGACAGGTACGATGACGCCCGGAGGTCGCCCATGAGGATGAACCAGATCACGCTGCCGGTCACGGATCTTCCGCGGTCCGTCGACTTCTACCGACGTCTCGGGCTGATCCAGATCGTGGGCGGCCCCGGTACCTACGCGCGGTTCGAGCTGCCCGACGGGGACGCCACCTTGTCGCTCCATGAGCTCGACGACGTCAGCGGGCGGTCGGGAACGGTCGTGTACTTCGAATGTGACGACCTCGACGGCACCGTCGAGCGACTCGAACGAGCCGGGATCGAGTTCACGTCGGGCCCGCAGGACATGCGATGGCTGTGGAGAGAAGCTCGCCTTCTCGATCCCGACGGCAACGAACTGTGCCTCTTCTGGGCGGGCGACAACCGCCGCAACCCGCCGTGGCGGATGCCTCAGGAGCCCCCTACAGCTTGAAGACCCGCTTCGGGTTGTCGACCAGGATCGCCTGGGTCGCCTCGTCCTTCAGACCCAGCTCGGCCCACTGGTCCAGGTAGCGCTGCCAGTCGAGCCCGTTGGAACCGAACAGGATCTTTTCCCGACCCACCCGCGAGTTCAGGTACTGGCGCAGCGCAGGCGAGAAGTACCTCGGAAGCCAGGCACTGGTCGACAGGTACACGTTCGGCCACTTGGTGATCAACGCCAGCGCCTCCTCGACCCACGGCCAGCCGGTGTGGGTGCCGACGAGCACCAGGTCCGGGAAGTCGCAGGCGATCCGATCGAGCTGCATCGGATGGCCATGCTCGGACGGCATCGCCTCCAGCACATGGCCGATCTGCATCGACACCGGGATCCCCATCGCCTCGCACATCGAATACAGCGGGTACATCTTGCGGTGATCCAGCCCGATGTCGTAGCCGTAGATGTGGATGTACACGCCCTTGTAGCCTCGCTCGGTGACGTCGGCAGCGACCTTGTCGAGGCTCTGGCGGATCCGGAACGGGTCGTAGTCGGCGAGGCCGTAGAACCGGCCGGGGAACCGCTTCGTCAGCTCCTCGATCTGTGCCGTCGCGTCGATGGCGAACCGCTGCTGGCGGGTATAGGACCAGGCGAGGAGATCGGTCGCCAGCGCCGTCTCGACCCCGGCGGCGTCCATGGCGGCGACGATGGCTTCGCCGCTGTCGTAGCCCTCGCCCCATGCCTCCTCGACCTTGCATTTGAGCTCCCCGGGGGAGTTCGTCGCCTCCACCCAACTGTCCTTCCACTCCTTCAACAACAGGGGGAAGAGCGTGTCGACAACGCCCGTGACCATGGTGATCGCCCTTCGCTCGCGTGTGGATCGACTCCCCCGAATATAGTCGTTAGATATCGCGTCGTCTGCATCGTCTAGAGTGGGACCGATGCCCGCCGCCCTCGACGTCGCCGACGACCGGCCGCCGGTCCGTACCGACGCCATCACCAGATGGCTCCTCCTCGTCGCCGTCCTCATCGTCGTCATGGTCCTCGTCGGCGGCTTCACCCGGCTCTCTCGCGCCGGGCTGTCCATCGTCGAATGGGACGCCGTCACCGGCGCTGTCCCACCCATCGGCCAGACCGCCTGGGAACGGTCCTTCGCCGCCTACCAGCAGACCCCCGAATACCGGCTCGTCAACGCCGGCATGACGCTGGCCGAGTACCAGCGGATCTTCTACATCGAATGGGCCCACCGCCTCATCGCCCGCATCGCCGGGCTGCTCGTCGTCGCCCCCCTCGTATGGTTCCTCTGGCGCAAGCGACTCACCCTGCGCGCCTCGCTGCCGTACTGGGGCATCGCCATCCTCTTCGGGATCCAAGGCGCCATCGGATGGGTCATGGTCTCCAGCGGCCTCAAGGACCGCCCCGTCGTCAGCCACTTCCGGCTCACGATCCACCTCCTCACCGCCCTGGCGCTCCTCGCCCTCGTCCTGTGGATGGCTCTCGACCGGATGCGATCCGTCTCCACACCGCGGCGCGGCCACGACGACGCCCCCGGGGCCCCACGCGTCCTGTCGTGGATCCTGCTCGGCGCCGTCGTCGTCCAGATCTCCTTCGGGGGCCTCGTCGCCGGCCTCAAAGCCGGACACGTCTCCAACACGTGGCCCTTGATGTTCGGGCGGCTCGTGCCCGAAGGGCTGCTCGCCACCGCAGACACCTGGTGGGCGGCCCTCACCGAGCCGTTGGCTTCGCATTGGATCCATCGGTGGTTCGCGTTCGTCGTCGCCGCCCTCGCCATCGGCGTCGCCGTCACGGTCCGGCGGTCGAACGACGTCACCGGGCTCGCCCGAAGTGCCGCCGGATGGCTGCTGGTCGTCGTCGCGGCACAGATCGCCCTCGGGATCGGCGTCGTCGTCTTCGGTGTGCCCCGCTGGCTCGCCCTCGCCCATCAGGGGATCGGGGTGCTCGTGTTCGCCCTCACCCTCGTCATCGTCCACGAGACGAGCGCCCGGACCCGAGCCGCCCCGATCCCGGTGCCGGCCCGGTAGCGGATCCCGCCGCGCTCACCGTTCCCGGTTCCGCCGCTCCCGCGCCTCGCGTCGCTCCCGGTCCGCCACCGCCCTCGCCGCTCGGCGCTCGTCGTCGGCACGTGCCCGCGCCGCCTTCCGCTCGGCCTCCTCGCGCGCCCGCCGCTCCTCCCGGTCCGCCTCGTAGCGTTCCCTGGCGGCTAGACGCTCGTCGTCGGCACGTGCCCGCGCCGCCTTCCGCTCGGCCTCCCGGCGTTCCCTGGTCTCGTCGGCGCTCTCGCCCATCGGCGGATCTCCTCGTCGTCGTAGCCCCACGCTAGCGCCCGACCGGTACGTGCTCGGTGAGGTCACGGAACTCGTCGGGCATCCACCGACGCGAACCGAGAGCCACCGCCGCGGGCTACGGGCTCGACCAGTCCGCGGCAGAGATCGGATCCGAGCCGCTGCTGCCGCGAGGGTCGTCACCGACCACGGCACCTTCGGGTGGATCTGCGACCTGTTCGTGCTCCCGCAACGCCGTGGCGTCGGGCTCGGCAAGGCGCTCGTGGCCGCCATCGGCGACCATCCCGACCTCTCCGACCTCAAACGACTGCTGCGGGTCACCGCCGACGCCCACGGCCTGTACACGCCATACGGCTTCCATGCGCTCCGGTCTCCGGATCGGTGGCTGGAACGGAACGGTCCGACCATCTGACCGGTCCGGTAGCCTCGGACGATGGCGAGCATCCTGCTCGACGGAGTCACCGTCGAACGCGACGGCGTACCGGTGCTCTCCGACCTCACCCTGTACGTCGACGACGGGGAGCTCCTCGCCGTCGTCGGCCCGTCGGGAAGCGGCAAGAGCACCGTCCTACGGACCGTCGCCGGCTTCGAATCGCCCATCCGGGGCGACATCCTCATCGGCGGTGAGGTCGTCACCGGACGCGATCCGTCCCGACGCGACCTCGCCATGGTCTTCGAGGAGGACTCGCTCGTCCCGTTCCTCTCGGCCCGGAGGAACGTCGCGTTCCCCCTCGAGCTCCGCCGCCTCCGGCGCGGCGAGATCGACCGACGGGTCACCGCAGAAGCTCGAACCTTGGCCCTCGAACGCTTCCTCGACCGGCTCCCACACGAACTGGCCGCCGGCCATCGGCAACTCGTCCAAGCCGCCCGGTCCCTCGTGAGGAGACCAGCGGTGTTCCTCCTCGACGAACCGCTCGCTCACATGGACGCCGACGACCGACGACGTGTCCGAACCGAGATCCGCCTGCTCCAACAGGGCTACGGCGTCACCACGCTGTACGCCACCAACGACCAGGAAGAGGCCATGGCGATCGCCGATCGGATCGCCGTGATCGCCGATGGCGCCATCCGCCAGATCGGCGCCCCCCTGCGGGTGTACCGAGAGCCCGCCGACACCTTCGTCGCCGGGTTCGTCGGATCGCCCCCGATGTCCTTCCTTCCCGGTGCCGTCATCGGCGCCACGGTGCGGGTCGCCGACCGCATCCTCGGCCCCGTCGGGAACGTTCCCGAGGGGGCGGTCACCGTCGGGGTCCGGCCCCATGCGTGGCGCCGGGTCCGATCCGGCGGCATCGTCGGCACCGTCACCGCCGTCGAGAACCACGGCGACCACATCGTGGCCACCGTGACCATCGGGACGGGCGTCGCCGCGGTGCGTTTCGACGACCAGGTCGGCGTAGGCTCCGAGGTCCGCCTCGGCGCCGCACGCGTTCATCTCTTCGACCCGTCCGGACGGGCCATCGCCCATGTCGACATCGACCTGGGCGCCTCGCAGTGACCGGGCCCCACCGGAGACCCGCGCCCGGTGTCAGCGCTCCTCGCGCAAGGTGAGGGCCGCCACCCCGAACACGACCACGGCGAGGGAGGGGAGCAGCAGGAAGGAACCGACGTCCGAGAAGACGGACCCGACCGAGAAGAACCCTCCGAACACCTCCACGGCGTAGTACAGCGGCGTGAAGCGGGCCAGCACCTGCGCCCAGGTCGGGAACCGTCTCACATCGACCACCATGCCCGACAGGAACAACGCCGGGACGAGGATCGCCGGCACGAACGGGATCACCTGCACCTCGTTGCGGGCGGTGCTCGACACCAGGATCCCCAACGCCATCATGAAGACCGCCAGCAGCCAGACCACGAGGAAGATCTGAGCCAACTCGGCGATGTCGTAACCCAGGTCGAAGAGCCCGTAGGCGACCGCCAGGACGATGCCGCCTTGGACGGTGGCGAAGATCGTGTACGACACCAGGTAGCCGGCGACGATCTCGCCGCGGCGGTACCCGGCGATGAACATCCGCCCCAACGTTCCCTGCACGCGCTCACCGACGACCACCAAGGCCGTCAACAAGAAGGCGACGAAATGGATCAGATAGGCGACCCCGAGCACCGCGAAGCGCCGCTGGGCGACCGAGGGCACCTCGAGGGCATCGAAGACGACCTTCAGCAGGAACAAGATGGCGATCGGGATGACCAGCATCGCGACCGAGAACCGGCGGTTGCCCCGGATCTGGCGCAGGACCCGGCGGGCGATGGCGCCGATCTTCGAGAGGGCGTTCGGTGTCTTCACCGGGAACCCTCGATGAGACGCAGGACCACATCCTCGAGCGGTTCCTGGACCAGCTCGATCGTCTCCACGTCGATGCCGAGGAGGCCGGGGAGCTCCGTGCGGTAGTCACCCACCGGGACCTCCTCGACGGTGCCGTCCTTCCGCCGGATCCGCACCTGCCGCGCACCGCGGGCGATCAGGTCCTCGGGGGTCTCTTCGACGACCAGCCGCCCACGGTTCACGATCGCGACCCGGTCGCACTCGACGACCTCGCTCATCTGATGGGTGGACACGATCACCGTCGCGCCGCCATCCCGCAACGTGCGGAACCCATCCCAGAACGCTCGGCGCAGTTCCGGGTCCACACCCGAGGTCGGCTCGTCGAGGATCGCCACATCGAGTGGATGGACCAGGGCTCCGGCGAGGGACACCCGCTGGCGCATTCCGCCCGACAGCGTATGGACGGGCGCATCGGCCCGGTCCGTGAGCTCCACGAACGCCAACACCCGATCGACCGCGGCGTCGAGGCCGACACCCATGTGGGCCGACCCGAAGAACCGCACGTTCTGACGAACCGTCAGATCGTCGTACAGGGCGATCTCCTGGGGCATGTAGCCGATCCGGCGGCGCAACCGCCACCGATCCGCTACCGGATCGATCCCGAGCACCTCGACCGAGCCACCCGTGGGCCGAAGCGCCCCGACCAGGCACTTGATGAACGTCGACTTCCCGGCGCCGTTCGGCCCGACCAGGCCGTAGATGCACCCAGCGGGGATCTCCAGCGAGACCCCCGCCAACGCCGTCACCTGCGGATAGCGCTTGACGAGCGAATCGACCGAGATCGCCGGAGAGGTCACCGCCGGAGCCTACCGGACGGTCGATCGTCAGGAGTAGCCTGGGAACGTTCGACGACCGAAAGGGAACCGCCAATGCCGACCGCCGCAGTGAACGGACAGCGCATCGCCTACGACGACACGGGAGGCGACGGGCCCGCCCTCATCTTCAGCCACGGGTTCCTCATGGACCGCACCATGTTCGCCGACCAGGTCGCCGCCCTGTCGGGGACGTACCGATGCATCACCTGGGACGAGCGGGGATTCGGTGAGACACCGGCCGACGGACCCTTCACCTACTGGGACTCCGCCGACGACGCCGTCGCGCTCTTGGACCATCTCGGGATCGATCGGGCCGTGTTCATCGGCATGTCCCAAGGTGGCTACCTGTCGTTGCGGGCCGCGTTGGCGCATCCCGACCGGGTCGCCGGCCTCGTCCTCATCGACTCGGGGGTCCACATGGACGACGAAGAGACCCTCGCCGGATACGCCGGGATGATCGAGCACTGGCTCAGCGACGAACCGCTCGGCGAGGTCGGCCAGATGGTGGCAGGCCTCATCCTGGGAGAACCGACGTTGATGGAGAAGTGGATCGGCATCTGGGAGTCCCGGGATCGATCCACGGTCGCCTATCCCGCCGAGGCGCTCCTCGGCCGCGACGACATCTCGGACCGGGTGCCGGAGATCACCTGCCCGGTGCTGATCGTCCACGGCGAGGAGGACCAGGCCATCCCGATCGAGACCGCACGCAAGCTCTGCGCCGACCTGCCCGACTGTCGCGGCCTGGTGGCGGTGCCCGGCGCGGCGCACGCCGCCAACATGACCCATCCCGAGATCGTCACCCCGGCCATCGCCGAGTTCCTCGCCGGTGTCGTCTGACCGGCGGTGCGGACGTTCCGGTCGCTACCGGCAGACCGAGCAGCCGCCACCGGGATCCGGCGGCTCGTCGGGTGGATCGTCGTGGGTGCGGTTCGGTCGGTAGGTGTGGGTCCACGATTCGGTCGTCGTCACCCCGTTGGGGTAGGTCAGATGGCGTTTGACGGTCACCCGGCCGCCGTCCCGGCCGGTGGCCCTGCCGATGGTCTCGGTGGACACCACGCGACCTTCGTTGTTGCCGTAGAACTCCACGGTGATGCTCGTGCCGGTGTACCTGGTGCGGATCGTCACGGGCGTCAGCGTGTCGTTGCGGAACACGACGTCGGGGGAGGGGTAGCCCATCGTCGCCTCCCGACCCATCGGGTACCGGCTGAAATAGAGGCTGTGGGGCCGATGTGACACGTCCTCGTACCCACCGAAGAACACGGCGTTGTAGAAGGTCGTGGCGAACTGACTGGTGCCCCCACCGATGTTCGCCTGCTTGTCGCAGCAGTACACGACACCGCCGATGATCGCGCCGGCCCTCACGTACCCCTTCTCCTCGGTGCGTTCCCCGACCCGCTCGTTGATCGAGAACGTCTCCCCGGGGAGCACCACCGCGCCGTCGACGGCGTCGGCCATGAGATGGATGTTCGTCACCCTCGCCTCACAGCAGGGGTGATAGGTCGTGAAGCTCGACACCAAGGACACGTCACGAGGCGGATCGGGAGCGCCGCCGGGCAGCGGACCGAACCTGCCGACGAGCGGCACCATGCGGGCCGCGCCGTAGACGATCGGCGGGGACGCCGGCCCGGGCGAGTTCTCGCCCCGCAGGTAGAAGGCACCTTGGATCGGGCGGAACGCGGCGACGGTGTCGATCGCCTCGGGCGACGAGGACCAATGGCCCGCGAGGACCCGGTCCCCCGGATCGCCGAAGACGAAGCTGGTCGTCGCCGGGCCGCCGAGATGGTCGTTGCGGAAGAACACGAGCCCCGTCGACGGTCGTTGCAGTCCGATGGTGTCGATGCCGTCGCCGTCGAAGTCGCCGACGAACGGGACGTCGCCGACGTCGCCGAAGACGAAGTCGAACTCGGCCGCGCCCAGACCGCCGC
>JALSQW010000034.1 GCA_026985095.1 Acidimicrobiia bacterium
CAGGGCGACCCCGGGGAGGCGGTCCCGGACCGATTCCATCCACAGCTCCTGTTTCGGCATCCCCAAGCCGACCCAGACGACGTCGGCGTCGCTGTCGCGGATCGCCTGCAGGGCAGCGTCCTGCTCCTGGTCGGTCAACGCACGGAAGGGCGGGGAATGCGCGCCGACGATGTCCGCATCAGGCGCGATCCGGCGGATCTGTGCGATCAGGGCATCGAGCGTCTCTCGGCTCGATCCGTACAGGTAGTGCTTCCATCTGCGGCCCGCCTCGTCCACCAGGGCGCGGCGCATCAGCTCGGGTCCGTAGACCCGCTGTTGGTCGGGTCGGGCGGTCCACCGGAGAGCCCAGACCAAGGGAACGCCGTCGGAGGTGGCGATGTCGGATGAGGAGACGGCACGGAACAGATCGGGGTCGCGCCGGGCCGACATCACCGAGTGCACGTTGCAGACGTCCACGACCGTGCCACGGTCTCGGGGGCGACGGTCGAGCGCCTCGAGCACCTCGTCGTAGCTCGTCATCGAGATGGGCACCCCGACCACCGGGGCCTTGGCGGGCCAGCTCACCGGGTCGTCCCTTCCGTCTTCCACCACTCCAAGGTGCGGCGGAGGCCCTCCTCCAGCGGGACCTCGGCCTCAAACCCGAACCATTCCTTGGCTCGGGTCGTGTCGAGCATCCGCCGAGGTTGACCGTCGGGTTTGGTCGGATCCCACCGGATCTCCCCTCTGAAGCCCGTCAGGGCGGCAAGGAGCTGCACGAGCTCCTTGATCGTGACCTCATGACCGGAGCCGATGTTGACCGGCTCGGGCCGGTCGAGCCGTTCGGTGGCCAGCGCGAAGGCCCGGGCGGCGTCATCGACGTAGAGGAACTCGCGGCTGGCCACGCCGGTGCCCCAGACGTCGATGTGGTCCGCCCCGGACTCGACGGCCTCGAGCATCTTGCGCATCAACGCCGGGATGACGTGGCTCGACGACCGATCGAAGTTGTCGCCGGGACCGTAGAGATTGACCGGGAGGAGGTACACGCCGTTGAGGCCGTACTGGGTCCGGTAGGCGTCCATCATCACCATGAGGGCCTTCTTCGCGACCCCGTACGGTGCGTTCGTCTCCTCGGGATAGCCGTTCCACAGGTCCTCCTCGCGGAACGGGACCGGTGTGAACTTGGGGTAGGAGCACACGGTGCCGGCGACCACCAGTTTCTCGACCCCCGAGATGCGGCTCTGTTCGATGATGTTCATCCCCATCGCCATGTTGGCGTAGAAGAACCGCCCGGGGTTCTCGATGTTGGCCCCGATGCCACCCACGGCCGCGGCCAGGTGGACGAGGATCTCGGGTCGGGTGTCCGCGAAGAGCCTGCGGGTCGCCGCCATGTCGGTGAGGTCGTAGTCGGCTCGACGGGGGACGAACACCTCGGCGCCTCGCTTCTCGAACTCGGTCACCACGTGGCGCCCCAGGAACCCCGCGCCGCCGGTGATCACGACCCGCTTGTCGGCCAGGTGTGTCGTCATCGCCGGTCGCCCTGGATGTTCATCAATCCGGCGTCGACCAGGGCACGTTCCCGTTTCGCCAGTTCCATGTCGGAGTCGAGCATCATCCGAACGAGCTCCTCGAAACCGACCTTGGGTTTCCATCCGAGCTTGGAGCGCGCTTTGGTGGCATCACCTTGGAGGAGATCGACCTCGGCGGGACGGAAGTAGCGGGGGTCGATCTCGACGTGGGCCTCCCAGTCGAGGTCCATCATGCCGAACGCCGTCTCGCACAGCTCACGGACCGAGTGACGTTCGCCGGTCGCGATCACGAAGTCCTCCGGTTGGTCCTGTTGGAGCATGAGCCACATCGCCTCGACGTAGTCGCCGGCGAACCCCCAGTCACGTTCCGCATCGAGGTTCCCCAGGTACAGCTTGTCCTGGAGCCCGAGCTTGATCCGGGTCACGGCGCGGGTCACCTTTCGGGTGACGAACGTCTCGCCGCGGCGGGGCGACTCGTGGTTGAAGAGGATGCCGTTGCAGGCGTACATCCCGTAGGCCTCCCGATAGTTCACGGTCTGCCAGAAGGAGTAGACCTTGGCGGCCGCGTACGGGCTGCGGGGATGGAAGGGGGTGGACTCGGTCTGTGGCGTCTCGGCGACCTTGCCGTACATCTCCGAGGACGAGGCCTGGTAGAACCGCACCCCGTCGATGTGGCGAGCGGCCTCGAGGAGCCGGAGCGTCCCCAAGGCGTCGACGTCGACGCTGTAGATGGGGTTCTGGAAGGAGACGGCCACGTGGGACTGCGCACCGAGGTTGTAGATCTCGTCGGGGGCGATGTCCATGAGGAGCCGGCTCAGTGAGTTCCCATCCGTCAGGTCCCCGTAGTGGAGGAAGAGGTGGGCATCCTCGGCATGGGGATCGACGTAGATGTGGTCGATGCGCTCGGTTCCGAAGGTCGACGAGCGGCGGACCAGGCCGTGGACCTCGTACCCCTTGGCGAGGAGCATCTCTGCGAGGTACGAACCGTCTTGACCGGTGATGCCGGTGACGAAGGCGCTCTTGTTCACTGTTCCCCCTTGTCGTCGCGGTCGGGGGAGCGCTGTCTCCGCGACGGTACCTGTCGGTCCGGCGCTTCGGGAGAAGGCCGCGTGCTCGGACCGTCCCTACCGATCCCCCACTGAACCGTAGTGTACGGTATGCTCGTTCCTGGCTCAACATGTTTCGTTGCAGGGGGAGAGAGCCAGATGTTCCACCACACGCGCCCGAGGTCGTCCGGCCGCCGTCGCCGCTGGGGGACCGCCGTGGCGGGCGCGGTTCCGACCGGGGGAGCGGTCCTGCTCTTGGCGCCGGCGCCCGCTTGGGCCCAGTCCGGGGTGGCGGAGGGACCGAGTAGCACCACGACCCTGCTGATCGCCGGGATCACCGCACTGGCGTTCCTCGGCGCGGTCTTGGCGGCTCGGTGGGCGTACCTGAACCCGGCGCCCATCCGGACCGTGGCTCCGCTCGTGTCACACGATCTGCTCGACGATACGTTGACACGTACCCGCGAGTCGACCCTCGTTGCGTCCTTCGGGGTGGCGCTGCCGGCGTTGCTCGTGTGGTACCTGTTCGCCGATCACGGAGGCGCCTGGTTCCACATCCCTGGAACGCCGCTGTTCGTGGGTGAGCTCGTCATCATCTGGGGCGTCGTCGCGATGATGGC
>JALSQW010000035.1 GCA_026985095.1 Acidimicrobiia bacterium
GTCGGCGGCCGGCTCGTCGTCTTCGGCGGTCAGGACCAGTCCGACCCCTCGACGCTGCGATCGACCGATACGCTCTGGATCGAAACCGTCCCCTGACGAGCACCCGATGGAGCTCCATAGGGCGCCCTACAGCGCGACGACGTTGCCTCTGGCGATCCCCCGCCGGCGATATGCCCCCCGCGCATCGAACACGATCGGGCCCGCGTCGGCGATCGCCGCATAGTCGATGACGTCGTGGTCGGTGAGCACGACGACGATCGCGAACCCCGACAGATCCCCATCCATCGACACCGCCGTGAAGCCATGCGCCTCGATCCGCTCCTCCCCCACCACGGGGTCGAGAACCGAGATGACCGCCCCCTGCGCCTCGAGCTCATGTAAGACCTCGAGCGAGGCCGACTCGCGGTCATCGGCGATGTTCGCCTTGTACGAGATACCGACGCCGAGCACCTCGGTGCCGTACACCGGGAGACGCTGCTGGTTGATCAAGGACATGACGCGTCGCGCCGTGTAGATCGGCTGGGAGAGGTTGACCTCCTCTGCCAGATCGATGAACCGGGTCGCGAACTTCGCTTCGCGGGCCCGCCAGGCGAGGAACTGCGGATCGAGCGGAATGCAGTGCCCGCCGACACCTGGCCCCGGGTAGAACGGCTGGAAGCCGAACGGCTTCGTCGCGGCCGCGTCGATCACCTCCCAGATATCCAGGCCGAGCGCGTGGGCGAGCTGGCTCATCTCGTTCGCAAGACCGATGTTCACCGCCCGGTAGGTGTTCTCCAAGAGCTTCGCCATCTCCGCGACGGCGGCCGACGACACGGGATGCACCGAGGCGATGATCCGCCGATACGCGGCTGCAGCAACCGCCGTCGACTGCTCGGTCACGCCTCCGACCAACTTGGGGATGTCTGCGGTCGCCAACTGGTCGCCGGGCGACACGCGCTCGGGAGAGAAGGCCACCCACACGTCCTCGTCGAGCCGCAACCGGCCATCCAAGACTGCAGGGACCACGATCTCCTCCGTCGTCCCTGGATACGTCGTGGACTCCAGGGACACCAACATGCGGGGATGCGCAACCCGACGGACGACCTCCACCGCAGAGCGGATGTACGAGAGGTCCGGTTCCCGGTTGCGACCCAAGGGGCTCGGCACACAGATGAAGATCGCATCGGCTTCCCGCAACCTGCCGGCGTCCGCCGTCAGCTCCAGGCGCGACGCGAGGGCGGAACGGAGCTCGGCGTCGGAAACGTCTTCGATGACCGACTCACCGTCGTTCAGACGCTCGATGTAGGCCTCGTCGATGTCGAACCCGATCACATCGAGACCGCTGCGGCAGGCGGCGAGCGCCAACGGCAACCCGATGTAACCGAGGCCGACGATGCCCGCCGTCCATGCCTCGTTCTCGTAGAACCCCGCGGCCTCGTGCATCGCCCCCCCAAGAGTGTGACCTCGACCATACGATGATACGAGACGGTCGGGCGAATGGGACGCCGGCGGGTCGACGCGGCCTCGGCCGACCGGGGCGGGTCGTCTACGCTGCGGGTCATGCGCGCATGGCAACTCCACGATACGACCGGACCCGAGAACTACTCCCTCGACGAGGTCCCCGTTCCCCAACCCGGCCCCGGCGAAGTGCGGATCGCCCTCGAGGTCGTCGCCATCAACCACCTCGATTTGTGGGTCTCGCGGGGACTGCCCGCACCGCCGACCCTGCCGTTCATCACCGGCGCCGACGGCACCGGGACCATCGACGCGGTGGGCGAGGGCGTGACCCGGGTATCGGTCGGCGACGAGGTGATCGTGGACCCGTCGCTGTCGTGCGGGAGATGCCGCTCCTGCCTGGCCGGGGACATCGTCTACTGCCCCGAGTACGGGATCCTCGGCGAACATCATCCCGGGACCCTCGCCGAGTTCATCGTCGTCCCGGAGCGCAATGCGGTGCGACGACCCGCCGGCCTCGACCCGGAGGTCGCCGGATCCTTCGGTCTGGCCACCGGCACCGCCTACCGGATGCTACGTCGGGCCCGGCTGACGGCCGGCGACGTGCTCCTGGTGGTCGGCGTCGGCGGTGGCGTCTCCAGCGCGGCCATGGCCCTCGGACGAGCGATGGGGGCCCGGGTGTTCGTCACCAGCCGCAGCGACGACAAGATCGCCTGGGCCGTCGAACACGGCGCCGAGGCCGGCTTCGACTCCTCCGACGAGTTCGCCAAGGCGCTGAAGGCCGCCTCGGGCAGTTCCGCCGACGTGGTCGTCGACAACGTCGGCCCCGCCACCTGGGGCCAGACGATGCGGGCGGCCGGGCCGGGAGGTCGCATCGTCGTGTGTGGCTCCACCTCCGGGCCGAAGGTCGAGATCACCATGCCCGTGTTGTTCTTCAAGCAGCTCGAGATCATCGGCTCGACGATGTTCACCCACGGCGAGTTCGCCGAGGTGGTGGATCTCGTCGGCTCCGGCGCCGTCCGGCCACCGATCGACCGGACCTACGACTTCGCCCAACTCCCCGAGGCACTCGCCCGCATGGATGCCGGCGACCAGCTCGGCAAGCTGGCCTTCCGGGTCCGCTGAACCTCAGCTCCCAGTGTCGAGGGCGACGAGCAGGTCGCCGGCGTCGACCCGGTCCCCGACGGCGACCAGGACCTCGCGTACGATCGCCCGGGACGGAGCCCTGATCGTGTGCTCCATCTTCATCGCCTCGACGACGACGAGGACCTCGCCCTCGGCCACCACCACGCCGGGATCGACGGCGACCGAGAGCACGGTCCCCGGCAGCGGCGACACCGGGCCGGAACCGGCCTCGTCCGCCCGGTGCTCCACGAATCGGGCACGACGCAGCCACGTCGCCCCACCGGAGGGCCCGGTCACCGTCCACCCCGACGACGCCTCCCCGGCGACCGACACCCGCCGCCGGGTCCCGTCCATCGTGAACGACAGGTGGCGCTCGTCGACGGCGACCACCTCGACCTCCACCCGGCGCCGTTCGTCGGGACCGAGGGCACCGTCGGCATCGGGCTCAGGCCACGATCCGACGGCGACGGTCAGCGAGTCGTCGTCTCGCCACCGCTCCTCCACCGGTGTCGGCTCGCCGAAGCGGTCCTCCCACACCGACCGCAGGCCCAGCGTGGCGACGTTGCGCCAACCGGGCGGCGCCACGTGTCGGTGCGGGTCGCGGGCACGGTCCCGGCGGGCGGCCCAGACCACTGCGGCGACGAGCAGGGCCAGACGATCGTCGCCCTCGGGCCCTCGGGCGGCGGCGAGCGCCGGATGGTCACCGAGGAAACCGGTGGTCGTTTCCCCGGCGAGGAACTCGGGGTCTGTGAGGATCGCGACGAGGACGTCCCGGTTCGTGACGACCCCCGCGATCTCGGCCGCTCGGAGGGCCCTGACCAACCTCGCCGCGGCCTCGGCCCGGGTGGTGCCGTGGGCGACGACCTTCGCCAGGAGCGAGTCGTAGGCCGTCGACACCCGGGAACCGGGACGCACCCCCGAATCGACACGGACCTCACCGTCGACGGCGAAGGCCGTCAGCGCACCGGCCGAGGGCAGCCACCCCGCCGCCGGGTCTTCGGCGACGAGCCGGGCTTCGATGGCGTGACCGTCGAAGACGATCTCGTCCTGGCTCAGCGGCAGCGTCTCGCCCGCCGCGATGCGGAGCTGGAGCTCGACGAGATCGAGACCGGTGACCGCTTCGGTCACCGGATGTTCCACCTGCAGACGCGTGTTGACCTCCAGGAGATCGACGGCGCCGTCGTCACCGACCAGGAACTCGACGGTGCCGGCGTTCTCGTACCCGACGGTACGAGCCAGTGCAACCGCCCCCTCGAGCAGCACGCTGCGCACCTCGACGTCGAGACCGGACGACGGGGACTCCTCGATGATCTTCTGATGGCGGCGCTGGATCGAGCACTCCCGTTCGCCGAGATGGACGACGTTGCCGTAGCGGTCGCCCAGGATCTGCACCTCGATGTGCCGGGCCGGCTCGACGTAGGGCTCGATGAACACCCGGCCGTCACCGAAGGCGGAGGCGGCCTCCCTGGAGGCAGCCTCGACCGCGGCGGGGAGCTCATCGGCCGAACGGACGACCCGCATCCCGCGCCCTCCACCGCCGGCGGCCGCCTTGACGATGACCGGCAGATCGAGCCCGGCGGGGATCGAACCGGGCGCCGCCTCGACGGCGACGCTCGTCGGGACGCCCGCCTCGACGGCGAGACGCTTCACTGCCAGCTTGTCGCCGAGCAGCTCGACCTGCCCGGCGGGAGGACCGACCCAGGTGAGGCCGGCATCGGTCACCATCTGGGCGAACGCGGCGTTCTCGGCCAGGAACCCGTAGCCCGGATGCACCGCATCGCAGCTCCGGTCGATGGCGACCCGAACGAGGCGCTCGGCGTCGAGGTAGCCGGCGCCGTCGACCGCCACGGCGACGTCGACGGCATCGACGTGAAGGGCGTCGGCATCCGGAGCGGTGTACACGCCGACGGTGTCGATCCCCATCCGGTGGGCCGTGCGGACGATGCGACAGGCGATCTCGCCTCGGTTGGCGATGAGGAGCCGGCGGATCATCAGTGCCTCCACACCCCGTACTCGGCGGTGCCCGCCACCGAGTTCGAATGCACCGCCGACAGCGCCAATCCGAGCACCGTGCGGGAATCCCGGGGGTCGATGATGCCGTCGTCCCAGAGCCGTCCGGTGGCGAACAGGGCCGTCGACTCCCGATCGATCTGTGCTTCCAGTGCGGCGGTCTGGGCGGCGAGCTGCTC
Source organism: Acidimicrobiia bacterium (assembly GCA_026985095.1). Taxonomy (GTDB): domain Bacteria; phylum Actinomycetota; class Acidimicrobiia; order Spongiisociales; family UBA5794; genus JALSQW01. Next base: position 4,749 of record JALSQW010000035.1, read on the forward strand.
TTCGTCGATCTCGAGGCCGCGACGAGCCGCCGCTCCCCGACCGATGATCTCCATGACCCCGGCGAGCTGCGTGCCGCCCATCACCGCGATCCGGTGGTTCGGCCAGGTGAAGATGAACCGCGGAGCGTAGGCGCGTCCCGACATCGCGTAGTTGCCGGCGCCGTAGCTGGCCCCGACCATGAGCACGAGGTGCGGTACCTCGGAGTTGGAGACCGCGTTGATGAGTTTCGCTCCGTTGCGGATGATGCCGCCCCGTTCGGCTTCGGAGCCGACCATGAAGCCGGTGATGTTCTGGAAGAACACGATCGGCGTGTCGGTCCGGTTGCAGAGCTGGATGAACTGCGCACCCTTGGCGGACTCCTCCGAGAAGAGGATGCCGTTGTTGGCGATGACCCCGACCGGGAACCCGCAGATCGAACCCCATCCGCACACGAGCTGGGTCCCGTAGAGGGCCTTGAACTCCTCGAGGCGGCTTCCGTCGAGGATACGGGCGAGGATCTCGCGTACGTCGAAGGGCACCCGAAGGTCGGCGGGGACGACGCCGAGGAGCTCGTCCGGGTCGTAGACGGGCGGATCGGAGGGTTCGGTGGGACCGGGGCCGAGCTTGCGCCACCGGAGGTGACGGACGATCCCGCGGGTGATCCGCAGAGCGTCCATCTCGTCGACGGCGAGGTAGTCGGCCAGGCCGCTGGTCCGTGCGTGCATCTCGGCGCCGCCGAGGGTCTCCTCGTCGACGACCTCGTCGATGGCCATCTTCACCAGCGGCGGTCCTCCGAGGTAGGCGGTGCCGCGTCCCTGGACGAACACCGTGTAGTCGCTCATCCCCGGCACGTAGGCACCTCCGGCGGTGGCGGGACCGAAACCGACGGTGATGGTCGGGATCCCGGCCTTGGAGAGGCGGGTGAGGTGCCGGAACTGGGCGCCGCCGGGGACGAAGATGTCGGCCTGCTTGGGAAGGTCGGCGCCGGCGGACTCGTTGAGGATGATCAGCGGGAGCCGGTTCTCCCGCACGATCTCGAAGAGCCGCATCGACTTGGCCAGGGTCGTCGGGTTCGCCGAGCCGCCACGGACGGTCATGTCCGTCGCACTGACGGCGACCTCGACGCCTTCGACGACACCGATCCCGGTGACCACACCGCCGCCGAGCGGATCGCCGGTGCCCCAGCCGGCCAGCGGACTCAGCTCGAGGAACGCCGTGTGGGGATCGACGAGCGTTTCGATGCGTTCCCGGGCCAGCATCTTGCCGCGTTTGCGGTGGCGGGCGATGTACCGTTCACCACCGACCGTCGGGACCTTCGCCATCTCGGCTTCCACGGTCTCCCACAGCGCCACCATGGCCTCACGGTTCTCCGCGAACTGGGGAGCGCGCGGGTCGAGGCGGCTCCGCAGTTCCGTACCGATCGCGCTCATCCCGGCTCCTCCCGACGCCATGCGAACATAGACCCGAGGGGCGTTCGGGGCCAACCGGCCACCTCGGCGTTCCGGCGCCTGCGCTGCGGTCGCCTGGTACGGTGCCCGGCATGGTCCTCTCCCGCCTCCGTGCCGACCTCATCGCCGAGCAGGAGGCGCTCGACGATCTCGTCGCGACCCTCGGGCCGGCCGACTGGTCTCGATCGACCCCGAGCGAGCCGTGGACCGTCGCCGACCAGATCTCCCACCTCGCCTATTTCGACCGCACCGCGGCGATGGCGATCACCGACCCGGAGGCGTTCGCATCCCATGCCGCGGAGCTGTGGGAGACGGTGACGAGTGGACGCAGTTCCTTCGACGATGCGACCCTGGCCTCCTCCCGCGGCTCCTCGGGTCCCGACCTGCTCGCCGGGTGGCGACGAGCACGCCGGGACCTGGCCGAGGCCGCCTCACGTCTCGCCGAAGGCGACCGGATCCCGTGGTACGGACCGTCGATGGGCGCCCGGTCGTTCCTCACCGCCCGGCTGATGGAGACCTGGGCCCACGGCCAGGACGTCGTCGACGCGCTCGGTGTCACCCGGGAGGCGACCGACCGGTTGGTCCACATCGCGCATCTGGGCGTGATCACCCGCTCGTGGTCCTCCACCAACCGGGGACTGCCCGCCCCGGGGTCTCCGGTGCGGGTCGAGCTGGCAGCGCCATCCGGCGCGACCTGGGTCTTCGGCGACCCGGCGGCATCCGAGTCGATCGTCGGGCCTGCCGAGGACTTCTGTCTCGTCGTCACGCAACGCCGACATGTCGACGACACGGGCCTCGTCACGACCCCGGCTGGGCGGGAATGGATGCTCGTCGCTCAGGCCTTCGCCGGACCGCCGACGTCCGGTCCCGAACCCGGGACGCGACCCTGACTCAGCCGCACCGCTGCAGGTTCTCGGTCAGGTTCCGGTCGGCCAGCAGCACCGACACCCCGAGGTCGGCGGCCTGGGCGCACAGCGCGGGACTCAGCGACGTCATCCGGTCGGTGTACTCGGCGTCCAGGATCGCCTTGCCTGCGGCGTGGTACGGGGCCATGTCGGCACACCAACCGTCGTCGAAGCAGTCCTCGGTGATGGCGAAGTCGAACGAGCCGACCAGTCGGCCGACCAGGTCCGGGGCGTTCTTCTGCGCCACCTTCAAGCCGCGCGCGTGTGCCTCGGAGGCGAACCAACGGGCGAAGGCGACGGCGTCGTCGGCGGTGAGCGGGAACCCGGTGTCCTCCCAGAAGGTGTCGATGTTGTCGGGCTCCACGGCCGAGAAGCCCTTCGCGACGCACAGGTCGAGCCGGGCCTGGAGGATCGGACCGAGAAGGTCGAGGCGGCGGATGTCCACGAACTGCTCGTCCCACGCATCCCAGGTGCGTCCCAGGATCTCGGGGGGATAGTCCCCCGCATCGGGCCGCCAATCCTCGTACGTGCCGGCCGACAGGTAGCAGACCGTCGAGATGCCGGAGCGCTCGACCCGGCGGACCTCGGATGCCGGTGTGTCGAACAGGTCGACGTCGATGACGTCGACCGCGACGTTCGGGATGTTGCCACCCTGGAGGAACCACGCCCAGGTGGCGCCGGTCGCCCAGGGAGAGGTGGTCGTGGGAACCGTGGTGGTGGTCGTGGAGGTGGAGCTGGACGTGGTCGTCGAGGTCGAGGTGGTGGGCGTGGAGGTGACCGTGGGAGCCGTGGTGGTGGTCGTGGAGGTCGTCGACGTGGTGACCGCGACGGTGGTCGTCGTGCCGATCGTCGTCGAGGTGGAGTCCACCGTGGCGGACGTTCCGGGCGCCATGGTCGTCGAGGCCATGGTCGTCGAGGAGGTCGACTCGGCGGTCGACTCGCCGACGGGCGAGGTCGACGACGTGGCGGTTCCCGACCGCGCGGAGGTCGTCACCGCCGCGCTCGGGTCGGTGACGGAACTCGATCCCGAGCAGGCCGCCAGCGTCAGCATCACCGCGACGACGAGCAACGATCGACCTCGATCCACCAAGCCGTCCTCCTCCCTGTCGTTCCCTCATCGGCAGCCGCCTCGCCGGAACTGAGGGATCTCAGGACCCGGGTCCTCTCGACAGCCACACCGAGCCGAGGACGACGAGCCCCAGGATGGTCCCGAACGGCAGGTACCAGAGGCCGGCGACCGCCGTCGCGACCGCCAAGGCCCTCCACCACGCCACATCGACGACCGTCCCGACCCCCACGATCAGCCACGCCACTCCGATGGTCGCGACCGCGACCTTCATGCCGGTGCTCGTCGGCTCGATGCCGGCTGCCGACGCCAGATCCGCCCACGGACCGAGCCGACCACCGAGGCGAACGTAGTCACCGACCAGCAGCGCCCGCAGACCGTCGAAGGTCATCCAGCCTCCGAGCACCACGCCGGCGACCGTCACGACCCACCGCATCGACTAGTCACCCTCCAGTTCCCTGCGCATCCGTTCCCGCAGAAGGAACGGCAACGCGGCCATCGTCAGGAACGAACCCAGTGAGCCCACATCGACGAGCCGGCGATGGCCGTCGCCGTTGCGGACCACCAGACCGACCAGTGCGGCCATCTCCCCCACGAACACCCCGACGAGCACGCCGATCGCTGCCGCCGCCAGCAGCCACGCCAGGTACAGGGCAACGAGCTTGACGACCGACGACGGGTCCCTCACGCGTACTCCTGGTAGTAGCGGGCGATCTTGCCCAGGGCCAGGACGAACGCCGCCGTCCGCAGGTCGTCGACGTCGTCGCGGGATCGGAGGACCTCGCGGATGGTGGCGTACGACGTGCGCATCGTGTCGTACAGGCCCGATCTCACGAGGTTGAGCTCCGACTCGGATCGGAGCAAGGTCTCGGCGACCTCGGGAGGCACCGGATCGCCCGTCCGGGCGAACAGATCGAGGACGGACTCGGCCCGCAGCTCGGTGAGGCGCTGTTCGAGTCGACCGAACTGCATGTGCGCGAGGTTCTTGACCCACTCGAAGTACGACACGGTCACGCCGCCGGCGTTGAGGTAGAAGTCGGGGATGACCGTGATCCCACGCGCCCGGAGGATCTCGTCGGCGGCGGCGGTGACGGGACCGTTGGCAGCTTCGGCCACCAGGCGAGCCTGGATCGAGGGGGCGTTGTCCCCGGTGATCTGTCCTTCCATCGCCGCCGGGAGGAGGATGTCGCAGGGATGCTCGAGCACGGCCGCGCCGTCGTCGACGAACTCGGCGCCGGGGAACCCGACCACCCCGCCCGTCTCATCCATGTGGGCACGGAGCGCGGCGATATCGAGACCGGACTCGTCGATGACGGCCCCGTCGCGTTCGATGACCGCCACCACGAGCGAACCGTCCTCTTCGGACAGGAACTTCGCGGCGTGGAACCCCACGTTCCCGAGTCCTTGCACGACGACGCGGGCACCGTCGAGGCCCCGGTCGAGACCGGCGGCGGCGACGTCGTCGGGGTGGGAGAAGAACGCCTGGAGGCCGTACTGGACGCCACGGCCGGTGGCCTCGGTGCGGCCGTGGACACCACCCATGGCGACGGGTTTGCCGGTGACGCACGCCTCTGCGTCGACGTCCTCGGGATGCAGCCGACGGTAGGTGTTGGCGATCCAGGCCATCTCCCGTTCGCCGGTGCCCATGTCGGGCGCCGGGACGTTGGTGGCCGGGCTGAGGAAACCCTTCTGGTCGAGCTCCAGCGCGAAGCGGCGGGTGATCTGCTCCAGTTCGCCCTCGGTGAACTCACGCGGATCGATGCGAAGCCCGCCCTTCGAGCCCCCGAAGGGCACGTCGACGACGGCGCACTTGTAGGTCATCAGCGCGGCGAGGGCCTCGACCTCGTCCTCGTCGACGGACGGCGCGTACCGGAGGCCACCCTTGACGGGGAGACGCCACTCGGAGTGCACCGCCCGCCAACCCTCGATGACCCTCCATTCGTCACGCATCTCCACGGCGAACCGCACGTGGTACACCGCGTGACAGCCTCGGATCTCCTCGGCCAGCCCCGGCGGCAGATCGAGGAGGCTCAGGGCCCGATCGACCATGACGTTGACGTCATGGAGGAAGCTGCTCATCGGGGCTGCGGGATGCGGACCGCGACACGCGACACCGACCCGAGGAGCAACGACACCACCACCGCATAGGTGACCGCGTGCATCCCCGCCAGCCACGCCTTGCTCGCCATCGGCACATCCATCGCGAACACCGGACCGAGGCTGAGGACGAGGAACAGGATCGACAGCCATCCGAAGAACGCGGTCCCGCGAGGGACCGCCACGAGCAGGAGATGAAGGACGCCGGTCGCGACGATGCCCGCGACGAACGCCAACGCGAACGTGTTGAGGTACGGGAGCTCGGCGGGAGCCTGCGCTCCCGGCAGCGCCACCAGCACCTGGGATCCGACGAGGCTGCGCGCCACGAACAGGACGGTCATGGCCGCCAACCCCGCAACGACCGCGGTGGCTACCCCCGTCCCCCACAACCTCCCGCCGTCGACCTTCCAGTCACCCGCCATGTCCACTCCTTCCTTCGAGCGTTCCACCCGTCAGCGCACCGCCAACACGAGCTTCCCGACGACCGTGCGATCCCCGAGACGTTCCATCGCCCGTCCGGCGTCCTCGAGAGCCAGCACGTCGCCGATGACCGGCGCCAGATCGCCACGAGCGACGAGGCCCAGCACCACGTCGAGGTTCCGCCGGTTGGCCGCCGGATCCTGCTGGGCGAACCGCCCCCAGAAGACGCCGATGGCCGTGGTCTCGTTGAGCAGCAGCCGGTTGGCCGGGATATCCGGGATCCGTCCCGAGGCGAATCCGATGACCAACATCCGCCCTTGCCACGCCATCGAACGGAGCGCCTGGTCGAAGGCGTCGCCGCCCACGGGGTCGTACAGGACGTCCGCTCCGCGGCCTCCGGTCAGGTGCTTCACCCGGTCCCGGAGATCGTCGTATCCGACCACCTCGTCGACGCCCTTGTCCCTGACCGCCTCGGCCTTCCACTCCGAGCCGACGGCCCCGATCACGGTGGCCCCGAGATGCTTGCCGAGTTCCACCGCCACGAGCCCGACTCCGCCGGAGGCGCCGAGGACGAGGAGGGTCTCGCCCTCGGCGAGGGAGGCACGGTCGACGAGGGCGTGGTAGCCGGTGCCGTAGGCGATCGGGATCACCGCGGCCTGGTCGAAGCTCACGGCGTCGGGGAGGCGGAACACGGCGGTTTCGGGGGCGACGACGCGCTCGGCGTATCCGCCGAGCTGGACGAACGCCATCACCCGGTCGCCGACCGCCACCTGCGACACGCCATCGCCGACCGCGGCGACGACGCCGGCCACCTCGAAACCCGGTCCGAAGGGTGGTTCGGGCCGCATCTGGTAGCGACCCTGGATGAGGAGCAGGTCGGGGAAGTTGACCCCGGCCCGGTGGACGTCGATGAGGACCTCGCCCGGGCCGGTCTCGGGTTCGTCGACATCGACGAGTTCGAGGGGCCGACCGTAGTCGGCGACCTGCATGGCTCGCATCGCTACTTCACGAACTGGACGTTGATCGGGTAGCTGTACATCTCGCCATTGGCGGCTTTGATGCCGGCGATGATCGACAACACGAGCCCGCCGATGATCACGATCGGCAGCAAGATCACCCCGATGAAGACGATGAACAGGAAGGCGCTCACGATCGCCGCGATGACCCACAGGATCTGGAAGTTGAGCGCCTGTTTGGCGTGATAGGTCACGAACGGGTCCTCGTCCTTCTTCACCAGGTAGATGACCAAGGCGCCGATGATGGCGAGGCTCACGATCGGCAGCAGATGCGCGGCGGCAGCCCACAGCCGGGAATCGGACGGAACCTGGGAAGGGTCGGTCGGGATGGTGTTCTGGTCGTCGGTGGGCGTCGACTCGTCCATGGGCTCCATGGCGTCCTCTCTCCTCGTCTCGCGAATACCCCCAACGGTACCGCACACCGGCGCCGCCGACGTGCCATGGGCCGCGAGCGATAGCATCGTGACGTGGGTGCGGATCTCCTCGTCACGCTCGATGCCGTCATCGTCGCCGTCACCGGCGTGCAACCTCGGGTGCTCACGGTGGCGGGCACCCCTCCGGCGTTGCCGTCGGGACCGCTGAGCGTCGCCGACGACGAGACGCTCGAGCTGGGTATGCGGCGGGTCATCGGAGAGCAGACCGGGGTCGAGGTGGGGTACATCGAACAGCTCTACACCTTCGGCGATCGGGAGCGCATCCGGTCCCCGGGCGGCCCCCGGGTCCTGTCGATCGCGTACCTCGCCCTCGTGCGGGAGGCTTCGACCGCCCCCGAGGCGAGATGGATCGATTGGTACGCCCTGTTGCCGTGGGAGGATCACCGTGAGGGGGTCCCGGCGATCCTCACCGACCATGTCCTGCCGCGTCTGTCCGACTGGGCGGACCAGGACGTCGACCGGCGGGCACGGGTCTCGGTGAGCTTCGGGGTCGACACACCATGGGACCCGATCCGGGCCCTCGAGCGGTACGAGCTCCTCTACGAGGCGGGCCTGGTCGCCGAGGCGATCCGCGATCGCCGGGACGACCGGCCGGTGCCACCCACCGGCGTCGAGATGGCATCCGACCATCGACGCATCTGCGCGACGGCCCTGGGACGCCTGCGCGGGAAGTTGACGTACCGACCGGTCGTCTTCGAGCTGATGCCCGACGAGTTCACCTTGTCGGAGCTCCAACGCACGGTCGAGGCGCTCGTGGGGCTACGTCTGCACAAGCAGAACTTCCGCCGGTTGGTGGACCGCGAGCACCTCGTGGAGGGGACCGGCCGTCACGCGCCGTCGACGGGCGGGCGCCCCGCCGAGCTGTACCGGTTCCGCCGCTCGGTGGTCGGGGAGCGCCCCCGACCCGGCATGCGCCTCCCTCCCTTCCGCGGCTGACGACGCGACGACCCCTACGTTCGGGACGCCTCGCCGAACCGTGGGCCAGCGAACCCCCAACAGGGGGCTCCCCAACCCAGGGTTCACCACACCCCTAAAGGGGGCACCCCAACCCAGGGTTCACCACACCCCTAAAGGGGGCACCTCAACCCAGGGTTCACCACACCCCTAAAGGGGGTTCCCCAACCCAGGGTTCGGGGCGCCCTTGCGGAGTGTCAGACTTCGTCCTATCCTGTGCATAAGTAATGCTCAGATAGAGCAAAAGGATGGATATGACCCTCGATATCACCCACCGTCTCGACGGGGTCCTCCCCGACGTCGAGATCGCCGCCATCGCCCCCACCATCGCCGAGATCGAAGCCCTCAAGGACCAACGCAACGCCGTCGTTCTGGCCCACAACTACATGACGCCCGACATCTTCCACGGCGTCGCCGACGTCCGCGGCGACTCGCTGGCGCTGGCCCGGCGGGCCGCCGACACCGACGCCGACGTCATCGTCATGGCCGGGGTCCATTTCATGGCCGAGACCGCCAAGATCGTCAACCCGAACAAGACCGTCCTCATCCCCGACCTCGAAGCCGGATGCTCGCTGGCCGACTCGATCACCCCCGCCGACGTTCGACTCCTTCGCGAGCGGTACCCCGACACGCCCGTCGTGACCTACGTCAACACGTCGGCAGCCGTCAAAGCCGAATGCGACATCACCTGCACGTCCTCGAACGCCCTCGAGGTCGTCGAATCCCTCGGCACCGACCGGGTCATCTTCCTCCCCGACCGGTACCTGGGGCGGTGGGTCGCCTCCCAGACGGACGTCGAGATCGTCCTGTGGCACGGGAGCTGCGAGGTCCACGAACGGTTCACCGGCGCCGAGCTCGCCGGCTACCGCCGCACGCATCCGGGCATCCGGATCATCGCCCATCCCGAATGTCCGCCCGACGTCCTCGCCGAAGCCGACTTCGTCGGATCCACCTCGGGGATGATCGACTGGGTACACACCGAACGACCTCGCCAGGTCGTCATGGTGACCGAATGCTCCATGGCCGACAACGTCGCCGTCGAAGCCCCGGCCACCGAGTTCGTGCGACCCTGCAACCTGTGCCCCCACATGAAGCGCATCACCCTCGCCGGCATCCGCGACGCCCTGCGCGACCTCCGGCACGAGGTCGTCGTCGACCCCCGGATCGCCGTGCGCGCACGCCGGGCGGTGGACCGGATGCTGGCGGTGGGACGATGAGCGAACGCACCATCGTCGTCGGAGCGGGCATCGCCGGGTTGACCACGGCCCTCACCCTCAGCAACTGCGTCGTACTCACCCGACCCGGCTTCGGCTCGAGCGAACTGGCCCAGGGCGGGATCGCCGCCGCGGTCGGCGAACACGACACCCCGCCGGCGCACGCCGCCGACACCCTGGCGGTGGCCGCCGGCATCGCCGAGGATCACGTCGCGGCGACGATCACCGCCGAGGCGCCCGAGAGGATCCGCTGGCTCCAGGATCTCGGCGCCCGGTTCGATCGGGACGCCGACGGCCGACTCGCCCTCGGCCGGGAAGCGGGACATCGCCGACGCCGCATCGTTCACGCCGACGGCGACGCCACCGGCGCCGAGGTCATGCGAACGCTCACCGTCGCGGTCCAGCGGCGGGCCGACATCACCGTCCTGGAAGGGTGGGACCTCGTCGACCTGCTCCGCACCGACGACGGAGTCGCCGGCGTCGTGGCGCTCGACCCCGCCGGCAGCGCCATCGCCCTGGCGGCCTCCGCCGTCGTGCTCGCCACAGGAGGGATCGGCGCGGCGTACCTGCACACCACGAACCCGCCGGAGGTAGCGGGCGACGGGCTCGCCGCCGCCGCCCGCGCCGGCGCCCGTCTCGCCGACCTCGAGTTCGTTCAGTTCCACCCCACCGCCCTCGCCGTCGCCGCCGACCCTCTGCCGCTGCTCACCGAGGCACTTCGCGGCGAAGGCGCGGTGCTGATCGACGACACCGGCCGCAGGTTCATGCCGGACATCCATCCGCGCGCCGAACTCGCACCACGCGACGTCGTCGCCCGGGCGATCTCCGCCAGGATCCGGGGCGGCGCCCGGGTCTTCCTCGACGCCACCGACGCCGTGGGCCGAGCGTTCCCCGAACGGTTCCCCACCGTCTGGGCGGCGGCGACCGGCGCCGGCATCGACCCCAGGTCCGAACCGATGCCCGTCACCCCCGCCGAGCACTACCACATGGGCGGGATCGCCACCGATGCCGACGGGCGCACCTCGTTGCCCGGCCTGTGGGCGGCCGGGGAGGTCGCCTCGACCGGCCTCCACGGCGCCAACCGACTGGCATCCAACTCGCTGCTCGAAGGCATGGTCGTCGGTGCCCACGTCGCGACGTCGATCCGGAGCGCCGGCCGGTCGATGCCCACCACCACCCTCCACGCACCCGTCGGCGCCTTCGACGTCACCCGCCCCACTGGCGGTGCGAGCACCGACCGGGAGACCCTGTGGGATCACGTCGGGATCGTTCGCGACGCCGACGGGTTGACGACCGCGATCTCACGCTTCGACCGACCACCAGGCTCCGACCTCCGGAGCCGGAACCTGCCCCTCGTCGGACGTCTGATCGCCGAAGCGGCGCTCGCGCGCCGAGAGTCCCGCGGTGCCCACCACCGGACGGACCACCCGCATCCAGACCCGTCGATGGCGCGCCGCTCGTTCACCGAACCCGCACCGGCATCCACCGCCCCGGTCCGGCTACGGAACGCCGCATGAGCACCTGGGTCCCTCCCGGCACCGACCGGCTCCTCGAGATCGGTCTCGCCGAGGACCTCGCCACCGCCGGGGACCTCACGACCGACGCGGTCGTACCCGCCCATCTCACGCTGTCTGGGGCCCTCGTCGCCCGCCGCGCCGGGATCGTCGCCGGACTCGCCGCCGCGATCCGCGCCTGGCGACTCGTCGACCCGCTGGTCCACGTCGACATCGTCGCACCCGACGGCGCTCAGATCGCCCGCGGCGCGACGATCGCCTTCGTCGAAGGCCCCGCCCGAGCGATCCTGACCGGGGAACGCCTGGCCCTCAACCTCCTCGGCCACCTCTCGGGGATCGCCACCGCCACCGGTGACCTGGTGGCGCTCGTCGCCGACACCGGCGCCGTCGTCGCCGACACCCGCAAGACGACCCCGGGCCTCCGGGCCCTCGAGAAGTGGGCGGTCAGGCTCGGTGGCGGCGCCAACCATCGCTTCGGGCTCCACGACGCGGTCCTGATCAAGGACAACCACATCGCCGCGGTCGGCGGCATCACCGAAGCGGTCGCCGCCGCCCGGGCCGCCGTCGGACATCTCGTTCCCGTCGAGGTCGAGGTCGACAGCCTCACACAACTCGACGAGGCCCTCGCCGTCGGCGTCGACGCCGTCCTGCTCGACAACCTAGACCCGCCCCGTCTCGCCGAGGCGGTCGCGAGGATCGACGGCGCCTGCATCGCCGAGGCCTCGGGCACGATCACCGCAGAGACGATCCGCCAGGTGGCCGAGACGGGTGTCGACGTCATCTCGGTCGGATGGATCACCCACTCGGCCCCGGCCCTCGACGTCGGCCTCGACGTGGCCCCCTGAGCCCGTCGACCAGTGGCCCCGAGGCCGACGAGCTGCGCATGGGGCGACGTCGACCGGGACCCGCGCCGACACCGGGGACCCCTCAGGGCGCCCCGGCGACCTCCGGTAAGAGGACGAGGCTCAGTTGCTGTAGGTCAACGCCTGGTGCGGTGCCCAGCGCGAGGCCGCCGCCATGTACCGGTCCCCGGCCTCCCCGAAATCTCCCCGTTCGAGCGCGAGCAGGCTCTGGCGAACGTCGGCGCACGACTCGTCCACGACGAGATCCCCGGGAGAGAACAGGTCCGCCACCGATCCGTAGTCGAGCTCGACGACCGCATCCCGTGGGAACTCGCCCAGCCAATGCTCCAGGTCCCGAACCTGATCGGCGATGTGCTCGGAGAACCCGGCATCGTCGAGCACACCCGCCGCCCACGCCACCCGGTCCACGGCATCGACGACGAACCCCCGATAGCGGATCGTGCTCCGCCCGTCCTCCACGGTGAAGTCCCGGTCCGACGGCAAGAAGGCGGCGAACCATCGCAACGGCACATGCCACGGAGAGCTCAGGATGTGCGAGCGGATGTTCGGCGCGTCCTCCCGCAGCCGCGAGAGTTCCTCGACGTACCCCAAGATGGCCTGGTCGGTCATCAGCGGCAGCGTCGGGTACGTGTTGGTGAACGCCACGAGGCCCTCCAGCATCCGCAACCACGGGTACCGCGGGCAGGTGTACGAACGGCCTCCGTACTCGAGGGTGAAGGCGTCGTCGTCGAGCGGCTCGTCCCACACGAAATGGTCGCTGGCACGGATCACCCTGCGCTGCACGTCGACGTACGGAGGGACCGGCGGGACCGATCCGGCCGGTACGTAGACCCGGAGGTAGGCCGTCTTGATCATCTCGGTCGATGGTAGGAGACGCCTCGACGATACGCGACCCGATCCGCACCGAGGGGCTCGGGACCTCCGACCCGGTCCCCCGCCGAGCCATCCGAAGTAGAATCGGGGCGACCCAGAACGCGGCCCGTCGTGCGCGACCGAAAGGAGCACACCCTTGGGAGTATTCGATGCGATCGAGTCCCATGAGCAGGTCATCTTCGGCGTAGACGGCCGGAGCGGTCTCCGCACGATCATCGCCATCCACTCCACGGCACTGGGTCCCGCCCTCGGCGGGACCCGCTTCTATCCGTACCCCTCCGAGGAGGCCGCGTTGACCGACGTGCTCCGCCTCTCGCGAGGGATGACCCTCAAATCCGCCGCCGCCGGCCTCGACCTCGGCGGCGGCAAAGCGGTCATCATCGGCGATCCGAAGACCGTCCGCAGCGAACGGCTCCTCCGCGCCTACGGCGGGGTCGTCGACTCTCTCGGCGGTCGGTACATCACCGCCGAGGACGTCGGCACCACCACCGAGGACATGGTGATCATCGCCAAAGAGACCCGCTGGGTCACCGGCCTGCCGATGGCTCACGGCGGCTCGGGTGATCCGTCGCCCGCCACCGCCCGCGGGGTGATGGCCGCCATGCGAGCCACCGCCGAACGCATCTGGGGAACCGACGAGCTCGCCGGCAGACGGGTCGCGGTCCAAGGCGTCGGCAAGGTCGGGATGAGCTTGGTGAAGCGCCTCACCGAAGCCGGTGCCGAGACCATCGTCGCCGACATCGACCCCGCGGCGACAGATCACGCCGTCGCTACCTACGGATCCAAGGCGGTCGAACTCGACGAGATCTTCGACGTCGAATGCGACGTGTTCGCGCCGTGTGCCCTCGGCGGGATCCTCGACGAGACGACCATCCCGCGACTCCGCGCGCAGGCGGTGTGCGGATCGGCGAACAACCAGCTCGCCACCGACGACGATGCCGCCCGACTGGCCGACCGCGGCATCCTCTATGCGCCGGACTTCGTCGTCAACGCCGGAGGGGTGATCAACATCGCCGTCGAGATGGAGGGCTACTCGGTGGAACGAGCCATGTCGATGGTCGACAAGATCCGCGACAACCTGACCGCCGTCTTCGACACGGCCGAACGAGAGAAGGTCGATCCCAACACCGCCGCCGTCCGGTTCGCGCAGCGCAGGATCGACGAGATCGGCACGCTCCGTCTCCACCTCGAGGCGGGACGATGAACGAAAGGCACCATGACATGACCCTCGGACTGGACTCGATTCTCGATCACACGTCGCTCGGCCTCAGCGACGACGAGATCGTCGACATGTACCGCAAGATGCTGCTCGCCCGGAAGCTCGACGATCGGATGTGGGCCCTCAACCGGCAGGGCCGGGTTCCGTTCGTCGTCTCGGTCTCCGGCCACGAAGCCACCCAGGTCGGTGCGGCCTTCGCTCTCGACCCCGCCAGGGACTGGTCCCTGCCGTACTACCGCGACATCGCCTTCAACCTCGCTCTCGGAGTCAGCCCCAAGGACGTGTTCCTCGGCGTGTTCGCCAAGGCCTCCGACCCGGCGAGCGGCGGCCGGCAGATGCCCAACCACTGGTCCGAACCCGACCTCAACATCTTCACCCATTCGTCGGTGATCGCCACCCAGTTCCCCCATGCCTGCGGCATCGCCTCCGAGCTCGTCCGCAAGGGCAGCGACGGCGTCGTGTGCGTCTCGTCGGGTGAGGGTGCCACCTCGGAGGGCGACTGGCACGAGGCGATGAACTTCGCCGGCATCCACAAGCTCCCGATCGTGTTCCTGATCGAGAACAACCTGTACGCCATCTCCGTCCCGGCTGCCGAGGAGGTCGCCGGAACGGTGGCCGATCGGGCTCAGGGATACGGCATCACCGGTGTCGTCGTCGACGGCAACGACGTCCTCGCCGTGTACGGGGCGATGTCCGCGGCCGTCGAGCGGGCCCGCGCCGGGGAGGGACCGACCCTGATCGAGGCCAAGACCTACCGCTACTACGCGCACACTTCCGACGACGACGACAAGCTCTACCGGACCCGGGAGGAGGTCGAGCTCTGGCGGCGGAAGGACCCGATCCCCAATCTCCGTCAGTACCTGGTCGAGAAGCGCCTCCTCGACGCCGCCACCGAGGCTCGCATCGACCGCGAGGTCGACGAAGCCATCGCCCGTGCGGTCGCCGAAGCAGAAGCGGCGCCCGACCCGACCGACGCCCTGAGCATGGTCTACGCCAACCCGGTGGCGCCCTCCGGCCCCGTCACCGAGGTGGAGGACGTCCCGGGGACCGAAACGGTCAACCTGATCACGGCCGTCAACCGCACCTTGCACGAGATCATGCGGGCCCACCCCGACACGGTCGTCTTCGGTGAGGACGTGGCGGACCCGAAGGGCGGCGTGTTCAAGGCCACGGTCGGCCTCACCGACGAGTTCGGGTCGGACCGGTGCTTCAACGCGCCGCTGGCCGAATCGGTCATCGTCGGGATCGGCGTGGGCGTGGCGGCGACGGGTGCCAAGGCGATCCCGGAGATCCAGTTCGCCGACTTCATCCACCCGGCGTTCGATCAGATCGTCTCCGAGGCGGCCCGGATCCACTACCGGTCCAACGGCCGGTGGACGTGCCCGATGGTCATACGGACGCCCTACGGGGGCGGTATCCACGGCGCCCTCTACCACTCCCAGTCGATCGAGGCGTTCTACACCCACGTGCCGGGGCTCAAGGTCGTGGTGCCATCGACACCGGCCGACGCCAAGGGCCTCCTGTGGTCCGCGGTCGAGGATCCGGATCCCGTGATGTTCCTCGAACCGAAGAAGCTCTACCGGCTGGCACAGGGCGTCTTCCCCGACGGCGACTACCGGGTTCCCTTGGGCAAGGCGTCGTTGCGGCGAGCCGGAACCGACCTGACGATCATCGCCTACGGCACGATGGCGCACTTCGCCCTCGAAGCCGCCGAACGTCTGTCGACCGAGGGCATCGAAGCGGCCGTCCTCGACCTCCGGTCGTTGAAGCCTCTCGATTGGCCATCCATCGAGGCCCAGGTACAGGCGACCTCCAAGATCCTCATCGTCCACGAGGACAACGAGTTCGTCGGTTTCGGCGCCGAGATCGCCGCCCAGATCGCCGCCAAGGCCTTCGACTGGCTGGACGCTCCGGTGGAACGCTACGCGTCGCCGGACGTCCCGACGTTCCCGTACGCGGCGTCCCTCGAGGAGCAGGTCATCCCGTCTGTGGACGGCATCGTCGATCGCGCCCGCCGCCTCGCTCGCTACTGAGGCGAGCTCCAGCGTCGAGGGGCCCTTCCCGCCGGCGTCCGACGCGGCGTCCACCTCCCCTCGGCGGAGAGTGGCGAAGGGGCTCGCTGCCTAACCTCGGGTCATGACCGAGATCAGGCGAGCCCGCCCCGAGGACATCCCGACGATCGCGGCGTTCACCGAGCGGACGTTCGACTGGGGCGACTACGTCGCCGACCTTCTCCCCGGATGGCTGGACGCGTCCGACGGTGCCGTGTTCGTCGCCGTCGACGACCACGACGTGCCCATCGCCATGGCCCGCGGCACGCTGCTGTCGCCCACCGAGGCGTGGTTCCATGCTGCTCGGGTCCATCCCGATCATCGGGGCAAGGGGATCGCCGGCGAGTTGGCTCTAGTGCTCACCGGGTGGGCGTCCGAGCGAGGAGCCGACGTGGGCAGACTCCTCATCGAGGACTGGAACGAGGCGTCCCACCGGCAGGTGGCCAAGACCGGCATGCGACCCGTCGCCCGGTTCCACCGAGCCGAGCGCGCCGTCGGTGAAGCGTCGGTGCGTCCCGAGGGCAACGGCGGCAGGCGAGTCGCCCGCCCCGTCCGTACCCGCCTCGCCCGGTCCGCCGAGGCTCCCGCCGCCTTCGCCTCGTGGAGCGTCGGGCCGCTGGCCAGGCGCGCGCGGAACCTCTTCGCTCGGGGATGGTCGTTCCGGAGGTTGCGTGATCATGATCTCGTCGGCGCGGCCAAGGAGGAGACGTTCTGGGAGATCGGCTCTGGATGGGCGATCGTGCGCCCCTCGGGAGCATCGGTCGAGGTCGGTTGGGTGGAGACCCGACCCGACGAGGCTTTCGGGTTCCTGTGGGGTCTGGTCGACCTGGCCACCGAGACCGGGCGCGAGGAGCTGGTCGTGTGGCTCCCCGACGAGCGGTGGCTCACCAGGGCAGCGCAGCAGGTCGGCTTCGAGACCCGCGGCATGCAGGTCTACACCATCGAGCTGTGACAGCGTCGCGACCGACGTAGGATATGAGAACCATTCTCATTCCCAGGAGGCCTCGTGCGGCGCATCTTCCTCGTCTCGTCGATCCTGGCGCTGATCGCCGTCGCCTGCTCGCCCGCGACCGTCGGCGGCTCCCCTCGCGTGGTCGCCACCACCACGATCCTCGGTGACATCACGACCAACGTCGTGGACGAGTGCGGTCCCCTGGTGACCACCTTGATGCCCATCGGGCAGGATCCCCACGCCTTCCAACCGTCCGCCAACCAGGCGGCGACGATGCAGACCGCCGATCTCGTGATCGCCAACGGCCTCGACCTCGAACAGGGCCTCGACGACGTCCTCGCGAGCGCCGAACGCGAGGGAGTGCCCGTGCTCCGAGTCGCCGAACAGCTCGATCCGGTGCCCTTCGGCCGCCACTTCTCCGCAACGGAGCGACCCACGTCCCCAGGAACGCTCGATCCCCACGTCTGGCTCGACCCGATTCGGATGGCCGACGGCGTCGAACTCATCACGGCCGCCGCCATCGATCAGATGCCCGACCTCGAGGCATGCATCACCGAGAGCGGTGACACCTACCGAGACGCGGTCGTCACCACCCACCAGCGCATCGAGGACATCCTGTCGGTGGTCCCCGACGAGCGGCGGGTGTTGGTCACCAACCACGACAGTCTCGGCTACTTCGCGGATCGCTACCGCTTCACGATCCTCGGCACCGTCGTCCCCAGCGGATCGACCCTGGCCGAACCCAGTCCCTCCGACCTGCGGGAACTGGTCGACATCATGCGGAGCGCACGGGCCGACGTCATCTTCGCCGAGACGACCGAACCCGCGCGCCTCGCCGAAGCCGTCGCCGCCGAACTCGGCTACCCGGTCGATGTGGTCGAGCTGTACACGGGATCGCTGGGAGCGCCGGGCTCGGGAGCCGACACCTACCTCGGGCTCCTCGAAACCGACGCCCGCCGCATCGCCGACGCGCTGGGCCGCTGACGTCAGCGCTCGGCGAGGGCCTCCCAGTACAGCTCGACGGGGTGGGCGACCCGGATCTCGGGTCCCAGGTGGCTGCGCATCTGCAGTTCACACCCGGGATTGGCCGAGGCGACGAGCGACACGCCGGCGGCCCTCACCTGATCGGCCTTCCGGCGACCGAGCTCGCCCGACGTCTCGGGATACGACAGCCCGTAGACACCGGCTGCACCACAGCACAGCGCCTGCTCGTCGATCTCGATCGGCTCGTAGCCTGCCGCGACGAGGACGGTGCGGGGCTCGGCGACGATGCGTTGGGCGTGACGGAGATGGCAGGGATCCTGCACGGCGACACGACCTCGGCCGGGCGGGAGCGTCGGGAGCGCTCCCTCGTCGATGAGGTGGGCGACGAACTCGGTGGCGTCACGGACCCGTGCAGCCAGGTCGCCGCCACCGTCGGTCCAATGTCCGTAGTCCTTCAGATGCGCACCGCACCCCGCGCTGTCGACGACGACCGCGTCGTAGCCGGCGAACGCCTCGACGTTGGCAGCAGCCATCCTGGCCGCGTCGTAGGCGGCACCGTCGTGGGCAGCCAGCGCGCCGCAGCACACCTGGCCGGCAGGGGCCTCGACCACGTATCCGGCGGTCCGGAGGATCTGGATGAGAGCCTCGTGGACGTCGGCGAACCACGGATCCATCACGCAACCCGACAGCAACCCCACGGTGCCGACCGGCTCGCCGTCGGGCCGCCACGAGCGGCCCACCGTCGAAGGGACCGGCAACGGGACGGTCCGCATCCCGGACGCCATCCGACCGGCTGCACCGGGGAGGAGTCTGGTCGCCCCCGACCGCTGGGCCACGGCGATACCCAACGACGCCAGATGGACCGCCGGGCGAGAGGCCAGGGCCCGCCCGAGGACCAGGCGCCGGACGATGCGGCGCGGCTTCGGGTCGGCGGCGAGGATCTCGGCCCTGACCCCCTCCTGGAGCTTGCCGTAGGGCACCATCGACGGACACACCGCCTCACATGCCCGGCATTGGAGACAGAACGCCATCATCTCGAAGAACCGCTCGTCCATCTCGGCTTCACCGGCGCCGACGGCCGCCATCGCGGTGAGCCGTCCCCTCGGCGACGCCGTCTCGTCGCCGGTGAGGCGGAACGTCGGACAGAACGGCAGACACAGCCCACAGGTCACACACGAATCGAGCTCGGCTCGGTCGGGTGCCCACGGCGTCACCCACGGCATCAGAGGCCTCCCGGGAGCTTGCCGGGGTTGCAGATCCGGTGGGGATCGAACGCCTCCTTCACCCGCACCTGCAGTCCGTGGGCGACCGGCGGCGTTCCCCAGGGGTCCACGCCGGGGAGCGATCCCGGGGGAGCAGCCAGGACCACCATCGCGCCGCCGTGGCCCTCGGCCCAATGTCGAACCGCCACGACGTCCTCCGGGTCGCACGTCTCGAGCCCGAAGGTGAGCTCCCCGACGCCGTGCTGGGCACGCAACGGTGCCTCCGGGAACGCGGTGAGGATCATCCGCACCGCCCCGGCCAGGTGACGTGGCGCCACCCGCACCGAGAACCGCATGGCCGTGTCGATCGGATCGGGCCAGCGATGACCCGGCTCGGCGACGCCACCGAGCTCGTCGGATTGCGCCGCCACCTGTTCGGGGGTGCCGGTGAGGTAGACCGCCGCCCCACCTTCGGTTTCGAGGACCGCCAGCGGCCGGTAGGTCTCGGCGAGAGCCCCCTCGGGATCGTCGATCCTCACCGTCGCCGCGCCTCGTGGGATGGGCCACAGCTTGAGACACACTTCACCGATGAGCCCGAGCGCACCCATCGATCCGACCGCCAGGCGTGAGAGGTCGTAACCAGTGACGTTCTTGACCACGCGACCGCCTGCCCTGACCACCTTGCCGTAGCCGGTCGCGAGGACGACCTCGAGCACACGGTCGCGGGTCGGGCCGTAGCGCAGGCGTCGGTACCCGCTGGCACCGGTCGCGACCACCCCTCCGACGGTGGCCGATCCGGGTGCCTCGGGCAGGATCGCCGATTGACCGTGGTCGGCCAGGAGCGCTTCCACGTCGGCGACGGAGGCCCCGGCTTGGACCACCAGCGTCAGATCCTCGACCTGATGATCGACGATGCGGTTCATCGCCGACGTCGACAACCACACGTCGGGTTCGAGACGTCCGCCGAGGTCGAACCGGGAAGCGCCGCCGATGAACCCGACGACGATCCCGCGGTCTCCGGCGAAGGCCAGCACCTCGGCGGCCTCCTCGATCCGTCGCGGAGCGACGACCGGAACGTCCCCCGTCTCCGGCGGGAGGGACTCGGGACGGAGCCGTTCGAGGAGTCGAAGCGTGGCGGCGTCCAGGGTCGTCACGAAGCCGCCCCGATGGTGGGTGCCCGGTCGAAGCATCGGGATCCCTCCGGCAGGATCTTGCCGGGGTTGAGGACCCCGTCGGCATCGAACGCTTCCCGCAGCCGAGCCTGCGCGTCGAGATCGTCGGGACCGAACACCAGGCCCATGAGGTCGCGCTTCTCCATGCCGATCCCATGCTCGCCCGAAAGCGACCCGCCCGCCTCGATCGACACCCGGACCATCTCCTCGGCGGCGGCCAGCACCCGATCCAGCTCTCCGGGAACGGCTGAATCGAACGACACCAGCGGATGCAGGTTGCCGTCGCCGGCGTGGAAGACGTTGAGCAGCGAGATCCCGTACCGCTCTCCGATCTCGTAGATCTTCGACAGCACCTCGACGAGCCTGGTGCGGGGGACGACCGTGTCATGGAGGTAGTAGTCCGGCGCGCTCTGGGCGATGGCGCCGAACGCCGACTTGCGGCCCTTCCACAGGAGTGCCCGCTCGGTCTCGTCCTTGGCGAGACGAACCGTGGAGGCGTGGTTGCCTGCCGCGATCCGGGCGATCATGTCGGCTTCGGCCGCCACCCCGACGCCGTGCCCCGCGACCTCGGCGAGCAGAACCGCGGCGGCATCCGTCGGGTATCCGGCATGGACGAAGTTCTCGACGGCGCACACCATCGCCTGGTCCATCATCTCCAGGGCGGCGGGAACGAGACCCGAAGCGATCACGTCCGAAACGGTCGCGGCGGCGTCCTCCACGGTCGGGAACCCGATGAGGAGCGTCCGGACGGCGGGTGGGGTCTCGGTGAGTTTCACCAGGACCCGGGTGACGATCCCCATGGTGCCTTCCGAGCCGACGACGACCGCTCGGAGGTCGAGCCCGACGGGATCCGGATGATCGCCGCCGACGACGACGACGTCTCCTTCGGCGGTCACCATCTCGATCGCCAGGATGTGGGCGACGGTCGTTCCCTCGGCCAGGCAATGGGGTCCGCCGGCGTTGGTGCCGACGTTCCCACCGATCGTGCACGACTGTTGGGACGAGGGATCCGGAGCGAAATGCAGGCCGGTGGAGGCGAGATCCCGCGACAGGTCGAGGTTGATGAGGCCGGGTCCGACCCATGCGCTGCGGCTCACCTCGTCGACCTCGACGATCCGGTTCATCCGGGTCATGACCATCAGGACGGACGGCTCGATCGGGACGGCACCTCCGGCAAGGCCGGTGCCGGCGCCTCGCGGCACGACGGGCACCCCGGCGTTCCTGGCGATGCGGACACAGCGCGCCGTCTCCTCGGCGGACTCGGGGAACACGACGGCGGCGACCGGACCGGTCTTGACCCCCGAGTCCTTGGCGAACACCCGCCGATCGAGCGGATGTGCCCGTACCCGGTCGCTTCCGACGACGCCCTCGAGCTCGGCGATCAGATCCATCGCCTGCAGCATACCGCCGGGTCCGAGGGCCGTTCCGGGACCACCGGCCGGTGCGGGGTTCCCGCCACATCGACATTTCGACTACCGTCAGTGGGGCGTCTACCACCGTTCGCGACCGCGGAGGCGTCTCATGCCGTCCATCCCCCACCGGAGCCGACGCCGGGCCCTGTCCATCCTCGCCGCCTTCGTGGCGGCGACCTCCCTGCTGAGCGCGGTTCCGGCCGCCGCCGCCGATGGCGTCGGACTCGTCGACCCCGCCACGGGACGGTGGCGTCTCCGCCAGGCGTCGGGCGCCACGACGAGCTTCTACTTCGGCAACCCCGGAGACGTCCCGTTCACCGGCGACTGGGACTGCGACGGTGTCGACACCCCCGGCCTGTACCGGATCTCCGACGGCTTCGCCTACCTTCGCAACGCCAATATGGCCGGGGTCGCCGATATCTCCTTCTTCTTCGGCGACCCCGGGGACATCCCGATCGCCGGGGACTTCGACGGCGACGGGTGCGACACCCTCGGCATCTACCGGGCGTCGACCCAGGAGTTCCACATCATCAACCGTCTCGGAACCGATGGCGGCGGGCTGGGCCGGGCCGACTACTCGTTCGTCTTCGGGAACCCCGGGGACCAGCCGTTCGTCGGCGACTTCGATGGCGACGGCATCGACGAGGTCGGTCTCCACCGCGGGTCGACCGGATTCGTCTACTACCGAGACACCCTGACGGCCGGCACCGCCGACCACGCGTTCTTCTTCGGCGATCCGGGCGACCGTTTCGTCGCCGGCGATTGGGGACCCGCCGATGGGGTCGACACACCCGGCATCTTTCGACCTCGGGACGCCGCCTTCTACCTCCGCTACGTCAACAGCGAGGGCACCGCCGATGAGACCTTCCCGATGGGCTCGTCGACATGGCTGCCGATCGCCGGCGAGTGGGGGAACCTCCCCACCCCGCCGTGCACGGTGTTCCCCGACGACAACATCTGGAACGCCCGGATCGACACCTTGCCGGTCGATCCCCGATCCGACGACTACATCGCCACGATCGGGGCCTCGACCACGCTCCACCCCGATTTCGGGTCCGGTGAATGGCCGCCCGGCTCGGGTTCCCCGATCGGGATCCCGTTCGTGACCGTCGACGGCGGACAGCCCGACGTGCCGATCATCTACACGGACTACGGCGACGAGAGCGACCCGGGACCGTTCCCGATCCCCGCCGACGCTCCGATCGAGGGCGGCTCCGGGGGGACCGGAGATCGTCACGTCCTCGTCCTCGACGACGAGGACTGCGTCCTCTACGAGCTGTACAACGCGTTCCCGCAGGCCGACGGCTCGTGGAACGCGTCGTCCGGCGCCCGCTACGACCTGCGTGCCAACGACCTGCGGCCTGACGGTTGGACATCGGCCGACGCCGCCGGGCTCCCGATCCTGCCCGGCCTCGTCCGCTACGACGAGGTGGCCTCCGGCGAGATCACCCACGCCATCCGGTTCACTGCCGACCAGACGCAACGGGCGTACGTGTGGCCGGCCCGTCACTTCGCGTCCAGCATCACCGATCCCCGGTACCCGCCGATGGGGCAGCGCTTCCGGCTGAAGTCGAGCTTCGACACCTCCGGGTTCTCCCCGGAGGTGAAGGTCATCCTGGAGGCCTTCAAGCGCTACGGCCTCATCCTCGCCGACAACGGCTCGTCGTGGTTCGTCTCGGGCGCCCCCGACGATCGGTGGGACAACGACATGTTGCGCGAGCTGAAGTCCGTGCCAGGCAGCGCCTTCGAAGCCGTCGATGTGTCGTCCCTGATGGCCGACCCGAACTCAGCGAGGGTGACCCCCTGACCTACCGTCCCGCCAACCCAGGGTTCACCACACCCCTAAAGGGAGCTCACCAACCCAGGGTTCACCACACCCCTAAAGGGAGCTCACCAACCCAGGGTTCACCACACCCCTAAAGGGGGGTCCCCAACCCAGGGTTCACCACACCCCTAAAGGGGGGTCCACAACCCAGGGTTCGCCAGACAGGTCAGTCGGAGCGCCACTCGGCGACTTCGAGGCCGAGGCCGAGGACGACGTCGAGGAAGGTCTCGGCGACGTCGTCCACGGTGATCACGCCCCGTAGCTCCTCGAACGCCGGGTCGACCGCCACCAGAGCTCCGGCCGCCAACGCCAACGCCTCCAGGTGGGCGGCGTGGTCGGCGACCGCCACGATCCGTTCGCGCGGGTGCTCGGTGGCCGCCACATGCACCACCGCCCCCGCCCACTCACCCTGCGTCGGCGCCGCGAACCGCCGCACGACACCGGACCGCGCCCGCTCCGCGGCCCACAGCGGTCCGACGGGATCGGGGAAGCGGCTCGGATGGCCACGCCGGAGCGGGCGGCCAGGCTCGGTCCACACGATGTCGATCGGGCTCCCCTCACCGGCCCCTGCCGCCTCATGAGCCGCCAAGGACGGTGCGATCGCCGATCCGAGGTTGGCACCGACCAGGACGGCCGCATCCACGGCGGCCTGGACCCCGGCGGCGGGACGATCCACCCACGTCACCGCGGGGATCCCAGCCTCCGCCGCCGCGGCGAGCACGTCCGACGGGTCCTCGGCGTCGGTCACCAACACGTCGTAGGCCGACAGGTCGAGGACCCGGACCAGACGATCGTCCTCGTCCGACGGGTTCTGGTCCACGAGACCCAGGAGCTCCAGCGTCCGCTCGGCGAGGAGGATCCGCCCCGCCCTCGTTCCGACCTCGGACCGCTGATCCAGCGCGATCCTCACGGCCGGCGCCGCTGGGTTGCCGGATGCCAGGTTCCGGAGACCTCGGGCGGCTGTACCCGCCGACCGAGCAGCGCCACCACCGCCGCGGCCACCGCGGCAGCCACCACCACCAGTCCGAGGGTCCGCTGTCTCACCCACCCGACGATAGCCCCCGGGATGACGAACGCGGCTATGGTGGTGGTCCTCGGACGAACGTCCGAGCTCGCGCCGCGAGCGAAGTCCGGTGAGAACCCGGCGCTGTCCCGCAACTGTGAAGCCCCTCCGAGGGGACGAGCCAGGTCGCCTCGAGACGCGATGTGCGGCCGAACCTTCGGAGGAGGGGTGAGGGCGTGGATCGTCGATCGGCTCCTCCGCTGAGAAAGGAGAAGCCGAAGATGACCAGACGCTCCACGATCGTCGCGGTCGTGCTGGCCCTGATCCTCGCTGCGTGCGGGGGGGCGGCCACGCCCAGCGCCACCACCGCGGTCGACCAGACCACGACGGTTCCGACGACGACGTCCACCACCCCGACGACGTCCACGACCACCACCACGGAACCCGACGACGGGTTCCCGGTCACGATCGACGCCGCCAATGGGCCGGTCACACTGTCCGCCAGACCCGAGCGGATCGTCTCGATCTCGCCCACCGCGACCGAGATGCTCTTCGCCATCGGAGCGGGCGACCAGGTCGTTGCCGTCGACGGCCTCTCCACCTACCCGGATGACACTCCCGTCACCGACCTGAGCGGCTTCGAACCGAACGTCGAAGCGATCTCGTCCTACGAGCCGGACCTCGTCGTCCTGTCCTTCGACCCGGGAGACGTGATCGACGGGCTCGACGCCATCGGGATCCCCGCGATCCTCCAACCGGCCGCCGCATCCCTCGACGACACCTACACGCAGATCGAGCAACTGGGAGCCGCGACGGGCCGCATCGCCGACGCCGCCACGGTCGTGTCCCGCATGCAGAGCGACATCGACGCCATCGTCGCCTCGATGCCGCCGTTCGACGAGGCACCCACCTACTACCACGAGCTCGATCCGACGCTCTACTCGGTAACGAGCTCGACGTTCGTCGGCGAGATCTACGGACTGCTGGGCCTCGTCGACATCGCCGACGCGGCGGACCCCGACGGCTACGGCTACCCACAGCTCTCGGCCGAGTACATCATCGAGCAGGATCCCGACTTCATCTTCCTGGCCGACACCAAGTGCTGCGGCCAAGACGCCGAGACGGTGGCCGCCCGTCCCGGATGGGCCGGGCTCACCGCGGTCCAAGAAGGTCGCGTCGTCGCCCTCGACGACGACGTCGCGTCCCGCTGGGGTCCGCGGATCGTCGAACTGCTGGCCACGATCGCCGACGCCGTCGCGCAACTGGAGCCCGTCGGGTGACGAGCACCACCACGCTCCGGCCCGCCCACCTGGATCTGCGCTGGTTCGCGGTCGCGCTGGGTCTCCTCGCCGGAGCGTTCCTGATCGGCGTCGTGATCGGCCCCGCCCACCTGTCGGTGGGCGGGGTCGTTCGCTCGGTCCTCGACCGTCTCCCGATCCTCCGTCTCGACTCCGGCTTGACCGGACGCCAGGAGGCGATCCTATGGGAGATCCGGATCCCCCGGGTCGTCCTCGGTGGACTGGTCGGCGCCACCCTCGCCGGGAGCGGCGCCGCCTACCAGGGGGTGTTCCGCAACCCGCTCGCCGACCCGTACCTCCTCGGCGTGGCGGCAGGAGCGGGGCTCGGAGCGACGCTCGCCATCGGGTTCGGATGGGGCGGGGGATGGGGACCCTTCGCGCCACTCCCGCTCGCCGCGTTCGTGGGCGGTATGGCGGGCGTGGCACTGACGTACCTGATCGGATCGTCCGCGGGCAGGAGCACCCTGAGCCTCATCCTCGCCGGCGTCGCGGTGGCCTCCTTCCTCACCGCCATCCAGACCTTCGTCCAGCAACGGCGCTCCGAGACCCTCCGCGAGGTCTACGGCTGGATCCTCGGTCGTCTGTCGACCGTCGGATGGAACGAGGTTCTGCTCCTCATCCCCTACGCGCTGGTCGCCGCCATCGTCACGATCGCCGGGAGGGGTCTCCTCGACATCCTGGCCGTCGGAGACGAAGAGGCGGCCTCGCTGGGTGTGGCCCCGGACCGGGTGAGGGCCGTCCTGATCGTCATCGCCACCCTCGGGACCGCGGCGGCGGTCGCGGTCAGCGGCCTCATCGGGTTCGTCGGCATCATCGTGCCCCATACGGTCCGGCTCGTCGCCGGGAGCTCCTACCGGACGATCGTTCCCCTGTCGCTCGTCCTCGGCGCCGCCTTCCTCATCGGAGCCGACGTTCTGGCCCGGACCGTCGTCTCGCCCGCCGAGCTCCCCATCGGGGTCGTCACCGCGTTCTTCGGCGCGCCATTCTTCGCGCTCGTCCTCCGCACCGCCAGGGGGACCATGTCATGACCTTGGAGGCGAGCGGACTCCGGGTCCGCTACGACGGACACACCGTTCTCGACGGCATCGACCTGGCCGTGGCCCCCGGGGAATGGGTCGGGATCATCGGGCCCAACGGCGCTGGGAAGACGACCCTCCTCAAGGCGCTGGCGGGGCTCCTGACCGCAGAGGGCACCGTACGGGTCGACGGAGCAGACATCGAGGGTCTCTCCGGACGCCGGCGCGCCTCGCTGATCGCCCTCGTCCCGCAACGCCCGGTCCTGCCCGCCGGCACCCGTGTGCTCGACTACGTGCTGCTCGGCCGGACACCCCACGCCGGGCCACTCGTCGGGTTCGCCCGCTCCGACCTCGACGCCGTCGAACGGACCCTTCGGCGCCTCGATCTCCTGGCGTTCGCCGAACGGGACCTCGCGACGCTCTCGGGCGGCGAGCTCCGACGTACCGTCCTCGCCCGAGCTCTCGCCCAGGAAACGCCGGTGCTGCTCCTCGACGAACCGACCGCCGCCCTCGACGTCGGACGTCAGCAGGAGGTGATGGAGCTGATCGACGAGCTGCGCCACGAGCGCGACGTGGCGGTGGTCGGAGCACTCCACGACCTGACCCTGGCGGGGCAGTTCGCCGACCGACTGCTGCTGCTCGCCGGCGGCAAGGTCGTCGACGAGGGCCATGCCGGCGTCGTCCTCACCCCCGACACGATCCGGCGCCACTACGGAGCTCGCGTCAGGGTCGTCGACGATGGGACCGGCGGGATCGTCGTCATCCCCGTACGTGGTCACGTCACCGACCGGACCGACGCCGCCAGTCGCTGAGCACCTCCTAGCCCAGGATCGTCGCGCCGAACGCCCGGCCGACGAGGTAGCTCAGAACCGCGCCGCCGAAACCGATCGCCAGGTTCTCCAGCCCCGACCGCAGCATGCTCCGACGCGTCATGAGGGTCTTCATGGCCCCGACGATGAACAGTGCGATCCCCGTCGCGGCCGCCGCCCACGCCAGACCCGACCCGGGCGATACGTCGAAGACGAACGGCAGCACCGGCGGCAACGACCCGGCGATGAACAGCAACCCCGAGTAGACGGCGGCGACGTAGGGATTCCGCCGCTCATGCTCCACGATCCCGAACTCGAGGCCCGCCATCATCTGGATCATGGCCTCGTCGTTGCCATCGATGATCTCGACGACCGTCTCCAGCTCGTCCCCGGAAAGACCCATCGTGGTGAACATCTCGCGGAGCTCCTCGACCTCCCGGTCCCGATACCAACGGAGATGCTCGGCTTCGAGCTCCAGCTCGGCCTGGAACGCCTGGTCCTGCGACTTGGTGGCGAGGTACTCGCCCGCCGCCATCGAGATGGCCCCCGCCAACGCCCCGGCGATCCCGGCCAGCAGGACCTGCTCGGTGGTCATCGTGCCACCGACGACGCCGGCCACCAGCAGGAACATCGACACGAGCCCGTCGTTGACCCCGAGGATGATGTCCCGGAGGTACTGACGAGACCTCCCCAGGTGATCCCGATAGGGGGGGATCTGCACGCCGTCGGACCGGCTCGGAGAAGCGTCCATCGCCGAGGAGTCTACGCTCCGACGGTTCACGGTAGATTGGCGTCGATGGACCGACGACCGACCGTCCTCGAACAGCAACTCCGCGCGCATCCCCTCGTGCGAGGGATGCCGGAGGAAGACATCTCGCGTCTCCTCGACGCGGCGGAAGCGGTCGAGTTCGAGCCGCTCGAGACGATCTTCGAAGAGGGCGGGGAGGCGAGCACCCTCTACCTGATCCTCACCGGGGTCGTGGCGCTACGGGTCCAGCGCGGCCATCGCACCCCACGGAAGATCCAGTCGGTCCAGGAAGGCAGCGTTCTGGGATGGTCGTGGTTGTTCCCGCCGTACCGGTGGGAGTTCGAGGCGATGGCCG
Organism: Acidimicrobiia bacterium; assembly: GCA_026985095.1. Classification (GTDB taxonomy): domain Bacteria; phylum Actinomycetota; class Acidimicrobiia; order Spongiisociales; family UBA5794; genus JALSQW01. Next base: position 33,579 of record JALSQW010000035.1, read on the forward strand.
AGACCCCTGTGCGGGCCATCGCCATCGACGCCGGCACGCTTCGCGCCGAGTTCGACGACGACCCGGCCTTCGGCTACCGCTTCGTCGCCCGCATCGCCGAGGTGATGGCCAAGCGTCTTCACGCCACCCGCAAGCAGGTCATCTCTCTCATGGGATCATGAGCTCGATCGCCCCCTTCCTGCATCCCTTCGCCCCACCGGCGCGCCCCCGCGACCGGTTCCTGACGATCGTCTTGGGCGATGGGGCAACCGTCACCGACGACACCGGCCGCACCTACATCGACGCGATGGCATCGCTGTGGTACGCCAGCGTCGGATACGGACGGGTCGAGATCGCCGACGCGATCGCCGCCCAGGCGCGTCGTATCGCCGGGTTCCACACCTTCACGAGCTTCACCAACGAGCCGGCCGAAGCCCTCGCCGCCCGGGTCGCCGCGCTGTCGCCCTTCGCGGAGCCTCGGGTGTTCTTCTGCCAATCGGGCTCCGAAGCCGTCGACACGGCGATGAAGCTCACCAGGATCGCCCACGGCCGCGCAGGTCGCTCCGGTCGGACGATCATCGTCGCCCGCGGGCGCGGCTACCACGGCGTCAACTACGGAGGGACGTCGATCTCGGGCCTTCCCGTCAATCGAGACGGCTTCGGCCCCTTCGTCGGCTCGACGATGACCGTCGACCCCGACGACCCCGCCAAGCTGGCGGCGGTGTTCGATGCCTTCCCCGGCGAGGTCGCGGCGGTGGTCGTCGAACCCATCCAGGGCGCCAGCGGCGTGTGGCCACCGCCACCCGGCTACCTCGAGGCGGTCCGGGTCCTGTGCGACGAACACGGCGCCTACCTGGTCTTCGATGAGGTCATCACCGGCTTCGGGCGGCTCGGCCGGTGGTTCGGCGCCCAGCATTTCGGCGTCCAGCCCGACATGATCACCTTCGCCAAGGCCGTGACGAGCGGGTACGTGCCCCTCGGCGGCGTCATCGTCGGGCCGGCGATCCGTTCCGCTCTGGAAGCAGACGACGAGTTCGTGCTCCGCCACGGCTACACCTACTCGGGCCATCCGCTCGCTGCGGCAGCGGGGCTGGCGAACCTCGACATCATGGAGCGGGAACATCTCCTCGACCGCGTGCCGGCGATCGAGACCCGACTCGGCGGCGGCCTCCGCCGGTTCGCGGACGAAGGCCGGATCGCCGGCGTCCGCGGTGTGGGCGGCATGTGGGCCATCGCGATGGTCGATGGTGTCGACGAAGGCACCGTCGCCGTGAAGATGCTCGACCGGGGCGTCATCGCTCGGCCCGTTCCGGGGACCGTCACCTTCTGCCCGCCGCTGGTGATCGACGACGATCAGATCGACGCCGTCCTCGACGCGGTCGACGGCGCCCTCCCGTAGACCCGGATCCGCGCCGTGCCGTCTCCGATACGCTGAGGGTGGCAGCCCCATCACGCATCGAGGAAGGATCTCACGATGGCCGACCGTCGCTCCGAACTCTCCGACCCGGCACTGTTGCGGGACGCCGCGTACGTCGACGGTTCCTGGCAGCAGGCCCACTCCGGCGCCACCTACCCGGTGGCGGATCCGGCGACGGGAACCATCATCGGGTCGGTTCCGGCGATGGACGACACCGACACCCGCGCTGCGATCGACGCCGCCGACGCCGCCTTCGCCGGATGGGCGTCCCTCACCGCCGGCGAGCGCGGGACGCTGCTGCGCCGCTGGCACGACCTCATGCTCGAGCACGCCGACGACCTCGGTCTCATCATGACCTGGGAGCAGGGCAAGCCGCTGCGCGAATCGGTCGGCGAGATCCGCTACGGCGCCTCCTTCGTCGAGTGGTTCGCCGAGGAGGCCCGCCGGGCCGACGGCGCGATCATCCCGCCCCATCAGCACGACAAGCGCCTTCTCGTCCTCAAGCAGCCCGTCGGAGTCGCGGCCGCGATCACGCCGTGGAACTTCCCCAACGCGATGATCACCCGCAAGGCCGCCCCGGCGCTGGCCGCCGGATGCACGTTCGTGGTCAAGCCGGCCGGCGCCACGCCGCTGTCGGCCCTGGCGCTGGCCGAGCTCGCCGACCGAGCCGGGATCCCCGCCGGTGTCTTCAACGTGGTCACCGCCGCCCGGTCCGGCCCGATCGGCGACGAGCTCACGACCAACCCCAAGGTGCGCAAGTTCTCGTTCACCGGCTCGACCCAGGTCGGCAAGCTCCTCCTCGAGAAGTGCGCCTCGACCGTCAAGCGCGTATCGATGGAGCTCGGAGGGAACGCCCCGTTCATCGTCTTCGATGACGCCGACCTCGACGCCGCGGTCGAAGGGGCCGTGATCGCCAAGTACCGCAACGGCGGCCAGACATGCGTCTGCGCCAACCGGATCTTCGCCCAGGACACGATCTACGACGAGTTCGTCGCCAAGCTGGGGGAGGCCACCGAGCAGCTCACGGTCGGCGCCGGAACCGACACCGGTGTCGACATCGGCCCGCTCATCGACACGAGCGCCTTCGAGAAGGTCGGCCGGCTGGTCGCCGACGCCGTCGCCAAGGGGGCGAGGGTCATCACCGGAGGACGGCCCCACGAGCGGGGCGGGACGTTCTACGAGCCGACGGTCCTCGCCGACGTCGACGACGACATGGCGGTCGCCGTCGAGGAGATCTTCGGACCGATCGCTCCGGTGATCCGCTTCCACGACGAACAGGAGGCCGTCGCCGCGGCCAACGACACCATCTACGGACTCGCTGCCTACTTCTACGCGGCCGACAACTCCCGGATCTGGCGAGTCACCGAGGGTCTGGAGTACGGGATGGTGGGCGTCAACACCGGCTTGATCTCCACGACCGTGGCGCCGTTCGGAGGCTGGAAGGAGTCGGGGATCGGTCGCGAGGGGTCCCATCAGGGCCTCGACGAGTACCTCGAGACGAAGTACGTCTGCATGGAGATCTGATGCGGGCGTCTTCAGGTCGAGGTCGTTCGTGTCGATGAATCTCCGTACCGTTCCGCGTCCTCGGGGAGCCCGATGCGCCAACCGATCCGACAGCTCCTCGACGAGGCCGCAACGGTGCAGCGGGCACGGGTCGGGCTCGGAGAGGATCAACGACGTCGACTGACGACGCTGTGGCACCTCGGGCGCATCACGGTCGCCGGCGCCTTCGCCCTCCTGACGGTCGCCTTGGCGTTCGTCTGGCAGTGGCCCGAAGGGGTCGTCGTGGCCGGCATGTCCACGATCGCCGTCGCGGATTCGTTCCTGGTCGTCGCCTCCGGCACCCCCCGAACGCCGACCCGTTCGCTCATCATCGAGGCCGCCGTGGTCATCGGCGCCATGTACGTCGCCGACGTGCCCGAGGGCCCGGCGATGATGGGTCTGGCCTACCTGCTCGTCGTGATGGTCGTCCTGCTTCCCCAGCGGTACACCCCGGGGATGCTGATCGTGACGGCGGCCGCGTTCGCGACGACGTTCCTGTCGATGCGCGGCATCGTCGATCACGCCCTCTCGGACCCTCAGCGGATGTTCGTCGGGACCACGGTGGCGTCGGTGTACGCGGCCGCCACGCTGTCGTCGGCGATGCTGGTGATGCGAGTGGCGAACCTCGCCGAGGACGAACGCACCTACCGGCTCGACCTGGAACATGCCGTGGCGGAGGCCTCCCGCCGTCTCCTACGATCGACCGACGGCGACCCGCTGCTCGACGTGCTCGGCTTCCTCCGAGAGGCGGTCCACGCCGAGGCTGCCTACATCGAGCTCAACACCGTCGGCCCCGACGGCCCCGCCAGCACCATGCTCGTCGAGGATCTCGCGCCAGGTGTACCCCCTGACCCGGAAGGGTTGTGGGACGAGGTGCCCTGGTCGCTGTTCCCCGAAGCCCATGAGGCGCTCGCCGCCGGCCATCCCTACGTGATGCGGGTTCAGGACCTCGACCACGAGGCGAAGGATCTCTACGTCCGATCGGATACGCAGACCGATCTCCTCCTCCCGATCGTCTCCGGCGGCTCGTGGGTCGGCTCCCTCGGCTTCACCGACATGCGCACGTCCCAGGAGTGGTCCGAGGGGAGCAAGCAGATCCTGCATACGGCTGCGGAGCTGATCGGCGCCTTCTGGGAACGGGAGGAGTCGCGGATCGCGTTGATCTCGGCCGTCGACGACTCCGCCCGCTGGGCTCGACTCCAGCAGACCCTCGCTCAGGCCTCCCGGGAGCTCTTCTCCGCCGAGGGCGACGGCGGGATCGAGCGAGCCCTCGAATCTCTCCTCCGCGCCGTCGCGGTCGACGCGATCCGGCTCGAGCGCAACCTCGAGGGTCCCGACGGTCCGACGGCTCGGCCGTTGCACGAGGCCCGCCGTGAGATGGTCCACCTCGACCGGGGATGGCCCTCGGGCGCCCACCGGGAGTTCCCGTCGATCTACGGTCCCCTCGGCGAGGGGCGGGCCGTCCTGGTCTCGCCGACCTCGGGAAGCGGGGCCGACCAAGAGCTCCTCGCCGGCCTCGGGGTCGGCACGCTCCTCGGGGTCCCGGTGATGGCGGCGGGCCGATGGGTCGGATCGTTGGTGCTGTGGTCCACGGGGATGACCCAGTTCGACCCCGACGAGATCGCCGTCGTCGGGTCGATCGCCGACATGATCGGCATGGCGTGGGACCGCTCCCAGACCCGGCAACGGCTGATCGAGACCGTCGATCGGCTCGACACCCGGGTCCGCTATGAGGAGGCCGTCGCCCAGGCCGCCCGCGAGCTCCTCGTCTCCACCGACGAGCGGGCGATGGGCAGAGCCCTGGAGGCCTTGCTTCCGGCGACGGGCGCCCACGAGGTGAACCTCGTGGCCGAGCCTGTGGGGACCGGCCCGATGCTGATCGAACGCGTCGGGGTGAACGAGGCGCTCCACGGTCCCCAGCCGTTCGCGGATCGGTGGCTGGTCCAGATGCTGCATGGGGCCGTATCCGAGCGGTTCGCGGTCGTGTTCCCTCGCCGCGACGAGCCCGACGGAGCGGACGGCACGTGGGGCAGGACCAGGCTCTATCTGCCGATCGGGTCCTCCGACACGCGATGGGGCTGGCTCGTGCTCGTCGACCACGCCATCGAGAGAACCTGGGCACACGAGGAGCTCATGCTCCTCGAGGCGGTGACCAAGATGCTCGGCGCGCATCTCGCACGCCGAGAGACGCTGGGGCGGCTGGAGGAGATCATCCGATCCAAGGACGAGCTCATCGCGGCCATCGGCCACCAGATCCGCACCCCGTTGACGGCCGTGCTCGGGTTCGCCGAAGCGCTCGCGGAACCAGCGACCGACCTGGCGGTCGACGAGCAAGCCGAGCTGGTGAAGATCGTCGCCGCCGAGTCGTCCCAGCTCGCCGACATCGTCGATGACCTCCTCGTGTGCGCCCGCAGCGACATCGGCACGCTGCTGGTCCGTCGCCAGCCCGTGTCGGCCCGCGACGCGATCGACCAAGCGACCAAGCGCTACTCGGGCGACAAGGAGGTCCTCGTCGAAGGCGAAGACGTGAAGGTGCTCGCCGATCCGGCCCGGCTCAGGCAGATCCTCCGCCATCTCCTGTCCAATGCCACCGAACACGGAGGCGACCGGATCGTGCTCCGGATGGTGACGGGTGACACGATGCACCACATCGAGGTCAGCGATGACGGAGCCGGCATCGACGGCGAGCTCGTCTCGGAGGCCTTCTCCCGCTTCGTCGGATCGTCCGGGTCCGGGGGCCGACCGGGTTCCGTCGGGATCGGTCTGGCCGTCTCGCTCCAGCTCGCCGAGCACATGGGCGGATCGTTGGAGTTCCGCCGGCAGGATGGATGGACCGTGTTCGACCTCGCGCTCCCCGCCTACCTGGACGAGGCCCACGTTGCCTACCCGGGCTCGAGTACGTAGAGACGGATGTTCCGGTCGGTCCGGGCGCGATACGTCTCGTAGGCGGGCCACACCGAGGAGAACTCACCCAGATAGCGTTCCCACTCCTCACCGTCGAGACGGCGGGCCCGCACCTCGACGGCCTGTCCCGAGATCTCCACGATGGCGTTCGGATCCGCCTCCAGGTTGTGGGACCACGCCGGATGACGGTCGGTACCGAAGTTCGTGGCCACCACGACGACGGCGCCGCCGACGCCGGGAACGTACAGCAGGGGAACGGTTCGCGGCTCGCCCGACCGTCTCCCGATCGTCGTGAGGTAGCACAGCGGCAGGTCGGTCCCGAGGCGGCTCGGAGCGAGGCGGCTCCCCTTGAACCGAAGGTCGAGGGGCGTCAACACGCGACGTCCGAACCATGCGAATGCCCGCGTCCTGCCCCAACGCTCGAGCATGGCCCGGTAGAGGTTCACGCCGTCGCCGCGGCGATGAATCCCACCAGGTCGCTCCTGAGCCGCTCCAGGGACGGACGATGGACGTACATCATGTGGCCCGCCTCGAAGTAGGAGAGGGCGACGTTGTCCATCAGCTCGGGCTCGAGACCGAGATGCGAGAAGGTGTAGTCGGTCGCCGAGTACGGCGTGCCGAGGTCGAAGTACCCGGACGCCACATAGACCTTCATGTGGGGGTTGCGGGTCATGACCGACCGCAGGGTCTCGGACACGTCGACGAAGGCGTTCTGGAAGTCCTCGTAGTTCCAGGGCCAGACCTTCGGATTGAGGATCTCGTAGGGGAGATCCGATTCGTAGGCGAGATCCCGCCGGACGTAGTCGTTGAGCATCGACGAGTAAGCGCCCAGCAGCGCGTCGATCGCCGGGTCGTGCTCCAGCATCGATCCGACCTTGAAGCGGTCGACGCCCTTGTACCGGCTGTCGAGGCGACCGACCGTGTAGCCCTCGTCGCGGAGGAGCTCCTTCATGAAATGGAACTTCTCGACCCGTAGATCCGACAGCAGCACGAACCGCTTCGACAGGCCGGTGAACCGCGCCACCTGCTCGGCGACCTCGTCGCGTTCGGCCTCGGTGATCCGAGATCCCTTCCACAACGCCTGCTGGTAGGGCCCGGCAGCGTACGCCTCGACCGCCCGAAGGAGCTCGGGAAGCGGCAATGATTGGAGCGGATCTCGCAGCTTCTGGTGGTACCAGGCCGTCGCCGCGTACACCGGCAGGTACAGCAGGTAGGGCAGATCGTTGCCCCGATGGAACGTCCAGGTCTTGGAGTCCATCCCGACGGTCTGGAAGTTGAGCACCGACGAGATCAGCATGACCCCGTTGAGAGCCAGCCCGTAGCGCTCCAGGAGATGACCGGCGAGCCCCGCCGAGCGGGTCGTGCCGTAGGACTCGCCGATGACGAACTTGGGCGAGGCCCACCGGGCGAACCGGGTCAGGTAGAGGCGGACGAAGTCGCCGACCGACTCGATGTCCTTGGTGAAATGGTGGTAGCTCTTGGCTTCCTCCTCGGGGATCGCCCGCGAGTAGCCGGTCGAGATCGGGTCGATGAACACGAGGTCGGCCACATCCAGGATGGAGGCGTCGTTCGGGATCAAACGTCCCGGCGGGGGACCGGCGTTCCCTTCGTCGTCGAGGGCGATCCGTCGAGGCCCCAACATGCCGAGGTGCAGCCACACCGACGACGAGCCGGGCCCGCCGTTGAACGCGAAGACGATCGGGCGGGTGGCCGGATCGTCGATGTCGTCGCGGGTGTAGGCGGTGAAGAAGAACGATGCCTTCTTCTTGCCTTCCTCCTCCTTGAGCAGGATCCGGCCCGCGGTGGCGGTGTACGAGAAGGTCTCACCGCCGATCGTCGCGGTATGACGGGTCGCGGAGAGGTGCTCCTCGTGATGTGGGGGCGGCTCGGGTTTCGTCTCGTCTTTGGCGTCGTCGGCCGTGGTCGCGGTGGAGGGGTCGTCGGTCATGGAGGGGACCCTACCCGTCGTCGTCTCCGTCGCTGCCCAGGTTGAGGTAGATGTGCTTGATCTCGAGGAAGCTCTCGATCCCTGCCTTCCCCAGCTCGCGCCCGATCCCCGATCGCTTGAAGCCGCCCCACGGCGCCTCGACCGGCGCCGGTTGGGAATCGTTGATCCACACGATCCCGGCCCGCAGCGCCCGCGACACCCGCATGGCTCGGCCGATGTCCGAGGTCCATACCGAGGCCGCCAGGCCGTACGGCGAGTCGTTGGCGATGGCGATGGCCTGGTCCTCGTCGTCGAACGCGATGACGGCCATGACCGGGCCGAAGATCTCTTCCCTGGCGATCGTCATGGAGTTGTCGACGTCGACGAAGATGGTCGGCGGGACGAAGAACCCGCCACGTCCGACCAGCGCCTCGGGGACGGCGCCTTGATAGGCGATGGTGGCGCCTTCACGCCTGCCGATCTCGACGTATCGCTGGATGCGGTCGCGGTGGCGAGCCGACACGACGGGACCCATGGACGCTTCGGGGTCCATGGGGTCGCCGATGCGGATGTCTTCGGCGTGTGCCTTCATGGCGGCGACGGCCTGTTCGTAGATGTCCCGTTGGACGAGGACCCGGGAGCCTGCAGAGCAGACCTCACCCTGGTTGTAGAAGACCCCGAAGGCGCTCGCCTCGAAGGCCGCATCGAGGTCGGCGTCGGAGAACACGATCGACGGGGACTTGCCGCCCAGTTCGAGGGTGACCCGCTTCAGCGTGTCGGCGGCGACCCGCTGGATCTCCTTGCCGACGGCCTCCGAACCGGTGAACGACACCTTGTCGACGCCCCGGTGGGCCACCAGCGCCGCACCGGCCTCGGCACCGAGCCCGGTGACGAGGTTGAACGCTCCGTGTGGAACGCCGACATCGTCGATGATGGCGGCCAGGGCGATGGCCGTGAGTGGCGTGTCCTCGGCCGGCTTCAGGATCACCGGGCATCCGGCGGCGAGAGCCGGAGCGACCTTCTGAGCCGCCATGAGGATGGGGAAGTTCCATGGGGTGATGAGCGCCGAGACCCCGACCGGCTCGTGGACGACGAGCGAGATGGCCTCGGGCCCGACCGGGGGGATCGACCCGTCGACCTTGGTCGCCCACCCGGCGTAGTACTCGAACATGTAGGCGGCCTCGTCAACGTCCTCGTAGGCGTCCTCGAGGCGTTTCCCGACGTCGGTCGCCTCGGTCGTCGCCAGCTCGTCACGGCCTCGGCGGATCGCTTCGGCGACGGCGAGGAGCAACGTTGCTCGGTCTCGGGGCGGGACCGCCGCTCCCCAGCCGCGGTCGAACGCCCGCCGGGCGGCAGCGACCGCGGCGTCCACGTCGGCCGCGGTGCCGCGGCCGAACGCCGCGATCACCTCCCCGGTCGCCGGGTTCCTCGTCTCGAGTCGCGCTCGGTCGACGGGATCCACCCACCGTCCGTCGATGTACAGCCGATGCACCTCCACGCGCGCTCCTCCGTGTCGTGTCGGGATCGATGATGGCAGACTCCCGACGGGCCGGGATCCTCGGAGCCGACCGGGTCGGCGCCTACACTCGCCGCGACCCAGGAGCCGAGCCGTGTCCGACGCAACCGAGCCCGCCCCGGCGAGACGCTGGAGCCCCCAGACGAAGCTGGCGGTCGCCGCCGTCCTCGCCGTCGGCACCGTGTACGCCCTGTATCTGGCTCGGGGGGCGATGGGGCTGGTCGCCGTCGCCGGACTCATCGCCTTCCTCCTCGCTCCGGCGATCCGCTTCGGTCATGAGCGTCTCCTTCTGCCCCGGACCGCGTCGCTGCTGGTCGTCTATCTCCTCGCCCTCATCGCCGCCACCGCCATCGGGGTCCTGGTGGCGGCGGCGACGGTCAAGTCGCTCCAGCAGATGGACCTCCCCGGGATGGCGACCGACGTGCGGGAGTGGCTGCTGCGCCTCTCTCAGGAGTGGCGGTCGGTGACGATCCTCGGGGTCACCATCGACCTGTCTGCGGTGATGGACGCCCTCCACGACACGTTGACGAGCCCCGGTGGCGGCGGCAACCCGGCGGGTCCGCCCACGATCGGCCTCGATCCGGAGCGGATCGGGGCGTTGCTCACCGGCCTCATCGGCAGCGCCTACTCGGTGCTCGCCACCGTGATCGGCCTGTTCATGTCGTTCATCGTCACGTTGCTCGTGGCGATCTACTTCAACGCCGACTCGAAACGCATCTACGAGGGGACCCTGTCGATGGTCCCGGAGGGATATCGAACCGAGGCGATGCGGTTGGCGAAACGCACGAAGACGATCTGGACCGGCTACCTGTACGGTCAGCTCCTCAACTCGATCATCACCGGCTTCATGGTGTTCGTCGTCCTGGCGGCGATCGGACTGCCGGGAGCGTTCCTGATGGGCCTCATCATGGCGCTGCTCAACATGATCCCCACGTTCGGTCCGATCTTCGCCGCCGTCCCCGGGATCCTGGCGGCGCTGGTGAGCGGAAGCACCCGACTCGACATGTCGAACCTCGGCTTCACGCTCCTGGTGACGATCATCTACGTCGTCGTGGTGCAGCTCCAAGCCAACCTCATCGCGCCGCGGGTCATGGGGTCGGCGGTGCAGCTGCGACCCGTCACGATCATCGTCGGCCTCATCGTCGGCGTCGGAGTCGCCGGCCTCCTCGGCGCCCTCCTGGCGGTGCCGGTAATCGCCACCATCAAGACCTACGCGCTGTACCTGTACGACCGGGTCATCGACCGCGACCCTTTCCTGAGGGATGGTCTCGCCGACTGTTGAACCGTCACCTGGGCGTCAGATCACCGGGACCCCCGGCCTCGTCGCAGGTTCCCTCGACGATGGCATCGAGAGAGGAAGCCACGACCGTGCGATTCGTCACCTACAACGTCCACTATGGCCAAGGCCGCGACGGCCGGTTCGATCTCGATCGGATCGCCGCCGCGGTCGACGGAGCGGACGTGATCGCCCTCCAGGAGGTGGAACGCTTCTGGCCACGGTCGGGCCACACGGATCAGGTCCAGACGCTCGCCAAGCTCCTCCCGGAACATTGGTGGGTGTACGGCCCGAACATCGACCTGGCCTCGCCGATGGGGTTCCCCGGTGAAGCCGCCGACCGTCGCCGCCAGTTCGGCAACATGCTCTTGTCGCGTTGGCCGATCGCGTCCTCCCGCAACGTGCCGTTGCCTCGGGGGGCGCGGGTCGGCCGAACGATGCAACGGGGAGCGTTGGAGGGCATCGTCGACGCCCCCTCGGGCCCGCTCCGGGTCTATTCGACCCATTTCGACTACCGGTCCGCCGACACCCGGGCCCTTCAGTTCGAGATGCTCTCGTCGTGGCTCGCAGCCGCCGACCCGGCGGACGCGCCGTGGGCCGGCGACCATCCCGACGGCGCCGACGGGTGGCTCGTCGGCGACGAACCTCCGATCCCGCAACGAGCGGTGGTCATGGGCGACCTCAACATCGCCGCGAACAGCGCCGAGTACGACCGGACGTTGGGGGCCTCGAGCGGGCTCCACGACGCCTGGGTGCTCGCCGGCGGCGCACGCGACGTCGAGTCGAAGCACGGTTCAGGGAGGATCGACCATGTCCTCGTCACCGCGGGACTGACCGGCGCCGTTCGCCGCGTGTGGATCGACGACGCGGCGGCCGGCTCGGACCATCAGCCCCTGTGGGCGGACCTGGAGCTCTGAAGACGCGGGTCCGGGACCGGACATGTCTGTCCGCTATCGGAGCGTCTCCGATAGGGTGGATTCGGGATGGACGGCACACCGACGGGAGGCGTTTCGGCTCCGGTTCGCGGCTTGGTGGCGGCCGGATTGTCGGCGCTCGTCCCCGGCGGGGGACAGTGGTACGCGGGTCGGAGGGTGAGGGCGGTCGCCGCCTTCGTCCCGTTGCTTCTCGCCGGCGTGTTCGCCGCCTCGTTGCTCCGAGGCGGCACCGTCGCCGCCGCTGCCCGGCTCGTCGACACCCGTATGCTCCTGGTCGTCGCGCTCGGTTCCCTCGCGGTCGCCCTGTGGCGGGCAGCGGTCGTCGTGGACGCCTACCGGGTCACGACCCCGCGGCGGTACCGCAGCAGCTCGCTTCCGGTCCAGATCGGCGTCGGTCTCCTGGCGGTGGTCGTCGCCGTCCCCCACGTCGTCGGCATCGCCTACGCCTTCCGCGCCCGCCGCTTCCTCGAGACGGTCTTCACCGCCGACGATGTCGACCTGTCTCCCTCGGTCGCACCGCCCGAGGTCGGTCTCGATCCTCCGTTCCTGTTCCTGTCCCGCCAGACGACCGCGGTGGGCGCCCTCCATCGGTTCTTGCCCGGCGACGATCAGCAGGGGGCCTTCGACGACCCCAGGCCGCTGCGATCCTTGTCGAGGTACCTGCCGCTGAAGGAACGGCTCCCGCAGGATCGACTGACGATCCTGCTGGTCGGTGGGGACGCCGGGCCTGGGCGCGAAGGGCTCCGCACGGACACGATGATCGTCATGACCGTCGACCTCGAGACCGGAGCGACGGCGTTGTTCGGACTGCCCCGGAACTTCAAGGAGGTACCGTTGCCGCCGGGCCTGCGCCGCTCGTTCATCGGCCTCGAGAAGCGGGTCAGGGAGTACGACCTGACCGACGCCGACGGCGACGGCTATCCGGACGCGTGGACCGACCTCGATGGGGACGGCATCCCCGACGAACCGCCGTTCGAATCCTGCAAGTGCTTCCCCGACATGTTGAACAAGGTCCACCGCGAGACCGAGGACTGGACCGACCGGTACCCGAACACCCCCGATCCGGGGATGGCGGCCTTGCGCGACGTCATCTCGTACCTCATCGACCTCCCCATCGACTACTACGTGCTGGTCGACATGGGTGCCTACGTCGACCTGATCGACGCCATCGGCGGGGTCGACGTGCTCGTCGACAAGCCGATGCACGTGACAGTGTCTGCGCCGAAGGAAGGCTCACCCAAGGCGTCGATCTCGGTCGAGCCGGGATGGCATCATCTGGACGGCCTCGAGGCGCTGGCATGGTCCCGCTGGCGGCGCGGGTCATCCGACTACGCCCGCATGAAGCGGCAGCGGTGCCTCGTGCGGTCGGCGATCGCCAACGCCGATCCGCTGGATCTGTTCCGCCGCTTGCCGGCGATCCTCGACGTCCTCGAGGACTCGGTCGTCACCGACGTTCCGCTGAACGCCCTGCCCGACCTGGTGGAGCAACTGGCAGGAATCGATTTCGACGACATCACCACCGTGGGGTTCGTCCCGCCGAGGTACAACACCGGCCGAACGCCGAAGCGGTATCCCATCCCGAACGTCACCCGCATCCGGCGGACGGTCGACATGGTCCTCGCCGGGGACACGAGCCCCGGGTCGACGTCGGACGGCACCTCGGAGTGCGGCTTCTGACCGTCAGTACGCGCAGCGGAGGCTCTCGGGGGCGCGGTTGCGGTAGGTGTCGATGAAGTCGGAGAGTTCCGTGTCGGCCCCGTCGTAGGACTTGATGCGGGTCCAGGCGGTGGCGACGACGGGAGCATCGAGCCTGCGGTTGGGGGAGAGGATGACCCGGTCGTCGAACCCGTCCACGATCTGACGGAGCGCCGAGACGGTGGCGTCGCCGACATCGGGGCGGTACCAGATGACCACCGTGCCGTGCTCGAGGGAGTGGACGGCGAACTCGGCGGGGATCTCCTGATCGAAGATGCCGCATCTCGCGGAGCTGGCGCTGTGGCTTCCGCTGGTGGGTGTGGCGGTTCCGTAGGGAACGGTCTGCCCGTTGGCGACGTGGGTGCGGCCCAGGTTCGCTTCCTTGACGACGCCGGGGAGCTCGGGGGGGACGGCCTTTCGGACGATGACGAGCCCCAACGCGCCGACGACGACCGCACCGGCGGTACCCATGGCCATCCGGCGGAGCAGGCGCTTGCGTTCGGCCCGTCTGCGTGCGTCGGCTTCGGCCTTCTTGCGTTCCTCGCGACGTGCCCGTTTCCGTGCCTGCTTGTCGGGGTCGATCGGCTTCTTCCCGGATCCCTGCCTCTTGGCCACACCTGCTCCTCACGCCGTCGTTCGTCGAACCGTCGGGGTGGGCAACGGTCCGTGGGCTCACGCCATTCCGGCCACGGTACCTCCGATCTTCCGGGAGGGGACGTGGAACCGCGCGTGGCCGGCTGTGACGCGATCGCCGGGGCGGGGGCGTCTCCGGGTAGCCTGCGGCCATGAAGCCGTCACGCCGGTCCGAGGTCGCACCGTTCTTCGTCATGGAGATGATGAAGGCCGCCGACGAGCGGGCGTTGACGGGCGTCGAGGTGCTCCACCTCGAGGTCGGCCAGCCGACCACCGCGGCGCCCGAAGGCGTTCGGCGGGCCGCGGTGGCGGCGCTGGCCGACGATCGGCTCGGCTACACGCCGGCGCTGGGGATCGACGAGCTGAGGGAACGCATCGCCCGCTGGTACGACGAGCGGTACGGGGTGATCGTTCCGACCGATCGGGTGGCGGTGACGGTGGGCGCGTCGGGAGCCTTCGTGCTGGCTGCCATCGCCGCCTTCGACGTGGGGGCGCGGATCGGGATCACCGCGCCGGGCTACGCGGCGTACCGCAACATCCTGTCGGCCCTCGATCTGGAGGTCGTGTCCGTCGAGGTGGATGCCACGACCCGCTTCGTCCCGACCTCCGCGCGGCTCGACGCGGCGCTTCCCCTCGATGGCCTGGTGGTGGCGTCGCCCTCCAATCCGACCGGAACGATGCTGACCCGCGATGAGCTGGCCACCGTGGTGCGCTGGTGCGCCGAACACGACGTCCGCCTCGTGTCCGACGAGATCTACCACGGCATCTCGTACGGGGCCGAGGAGGTCACCGCCGTGGAGCTGTGGGACGAGGCGATCGTGATCCAGTCCTTCTCGAAGTACTTCTCGATGACCGGGTGGCGCCTGGGATGGTCGGTCCTGCCCGAGGGGTTGGTCCGTCCCGTCGAGCGCCTCGCCCAGAACCTGTTCATCTCGGCCCCGACGTTGTCGCAGCTCGCGGCCGTGGCCGCCTTCGATTGCACGGAGGAACTGGACGAGAACGTCGTCCGCTACCGGGAGCGCCGCCGGATCCTCCTCGAGGGACTCGCCGCGGCCGGGATCGACGAGGTGGCGCCCGCCGACGGAGCGTTCTACGTGTACGCCCGCATCGACCATCTCGGCGATGCGACGGCACTGTGCCGGCGTTGGCTCGACGAGCTGGCGATCACGGCGACACCGGGGGTCGATTTCGACCCGGACGGCGGTCACCGGTGGGTGCGGTTCTCGTATTCGGAGTCGACCGGCCAGATCACCGAGGCGGTGCGACGCTTGGCGGCGTGGACCCGGGATCGGTCCTGAACGCCGTGGCGGGTGAGACCGACCTTCGCCGGATGCTGTCGTCGCTGACCGCGACGGTGAGGGAGGGGACGTACGCCGTAGCCCGAGCCGACGAGCCGGTGGCGTTGGGTGGCGGGGTCGAGGCGCTGGTGGTGGAGGACGAGGGGGTGACCGTGGTGGCCCGGATCGAGGTCGCCGCCGGCCGCGGGTGGGAGGTGGGGTTCGTGGGAAGGTGGCTGACCCTCGACGTGCACAGCTCGCTCGAGGCGGTCGGGCTGACGGCCGCGGTGTCCGCCGCCCTCGCCGAACGTGACGTCCCGTGCAACGTCCTGGCCGGCCTCGTCCACGATCATCTCCTCGTCCCGACCGATCTCGTCGACGAGGCCATCGCCGCCATCGCCGGGCTGCGGGAACCCTGAACCGGGCCATGCCCCCGTTCTCGTCCCACCCCGCGTGTAGGTTCGGATGAGGGGGACGGCGCACGCAAAGGAGACGACGCCATGGCCTATCCGAATGGTCTGTTCTCGTGGACGGACATCTCACTTCCCGACCCGCGCGAGGGGAGCCGCTTCTACACGGAGCTCTTCGGCTGGGAGGCGGCCGACCAACACGGCCCTGACGACGAGTACGTCTACACGATGCTGTCCAAGGACGGCAAGACGGTCGCCGGCCTCGGCTCGCAACCGCCCGGCGCGGCGGATCGGGGGATCCCTCCGATGTGGACCTCGTACGTGACGGTCGACGACCTCGACGCGGCCGTCGGACGGTGGACGGCGGCGGGCGGATCGGTGCCGATGGCGCCGATGGAGATCATGTCGGCCGGCAAGATGGCCGTCGTCGCCGATCCCGAAGGCGCGGTCCTCGCCCTGTGGGAAGCCGGGGTCCACGCGGGAGCGGAGCTGTTCAACGCCCCCGGCGCCATGACCTGGAACGAGCTGAACACCCGCGACTCGGCGGCGGCGCGTCGGTTCTACGGCGAGGCCTTGGGCTGGGGGTTCGAGCTCTTCGGCGGTGGCGACGCCCCGGGCGAGTACTGGCTGATCACCGTCGACAAGCCGGCCGGCGACCCGTTGGCCGCAGACACCTACAACGGCGGCGTGCTGACGATGGACGACAACTGGCCGGCCGAAGTCCCGCCCCACTGGATGGTGTACTTCAACGTCGCCGACGTGGACGAGACGATCGAGCGGTTGAAGAACCTGGGAGGGTCGGTGTCGGTGCCGGCGTTCGATACGCCGGCGGGCCGGATGGCCGTCGTGGGCGACCCGCAGGGCGGCACGTTCTCGATCATCGCTCCGCCGACGGCCTGAGACGGGCGGGTCGACGGGAAGGTCACCCTTCGGGCCACGACCGCCCGTCGGGGAACAACCGCTCGAAGTCCTTCGGGAACATGGTGAAGGCGGGGAGCCGGTCGAGGACCCTCCCCGCCATGAGGCCCGATCGGGCGATCCCGCGGAGCGGGTCGAAGACGGTGCCGGTGCGGCGGTCGACGAGACCGTCGGCGGCCCTCTCGAGGTCGACGACGGCGTCGCCGACCCGACGGGAGTACACGGCCCATCGGTTCGGATCGTCGGGGTCGACGACGACGGCGATCTCGATCCCGGCCACCACGTCGTCGACGACCCCCGCGTCGCGCAGGACGGTCACGTCGTAGGAGACCACCTCGGTACCGAGGTCGACGACGATCGCCATCATCTCGAGCCCGACCGCGAGGCGCCGCCCGGGGGCGTCGAGAGCCACTGTGTCGGGATGCTGCGTCGTCCATTCCGCCCAAGTGGTGAGGGTCGACGGGACGAGGGCGAGCCGGGAACCGGTGAGGGGGCCGGCGATGGCTTCCCCGGTCGGTTGACTCCAGATCGACCCGGTGGCGTGATCCCACCAGGTCATCGCGTTGAGGTAGAGGGCTCCTTGGTTGCCGAGGACGAGGGCCTCCCCGTCGAGTTCTCGGCGATGGACCATCGCCGTGCCGCACAGCGGTCACCACGAGACGAGGATCGGCGCCCCGTCGAGCGAGTCGATCACCATCTCCCGCCGGTCGAGGAACCCGACCGGATAGGCCTTGGCTTCCCGTTCGCCGGCGACGCCGATGACCAAGGTCTCCGGGTCCCATCCGGCGTCGGCGGCCGAGACGAACATCGGGTCGTAGACCGGTGGGATCTGGTCTCGACCGAGAAGTGGGCGGTACCCGGCGGGGAGCGTCTCTCCGGCGCGTATAGGGTCGTACACCGCACCGGGATCGACGGTCGCCGACACGCCGCCACCGGCGATCCGCGGCGCCGAACCCGACGGCCCACCCGCCCGTCCTGCCGCGATCGCGACACCGACGGCCGCCACCGCGACGAGGCCCAGGACGAACGTGATCTTCCGATCGGCACCCATGCCCAGGCAACGCCCCCGAGCCCCTTCCGGTTCACACCCTGTCACCGATGCGACACATGAGCGCGGTCGAGGAGGTTCTGAACCATGGGGCCGATGGCCACGAGACGACGTCACCGGCCGGTCTTGCACGTCGGAGGTCATCGTGGTGCAATGGTCGTGCAGACGGTCGGGCATCCATCGTGCCCGCCACGCGAAGGGACCCGCGGTGATTCCTCGACGCTCTCGGTGGATCGGCGAGCACCCCCTCGTCGCCTACTTCGTGTTCGCGTTCTCGATCACGTGGATCATGATCCTGCCCTTGGCCCTGTCCGCCCACGGCCTCTTCCCCTTCGTCGTGTCCGAGCAGTGGCACTTCCTCGGTGCATCGGGACCGATCGGCGCGGCGTTCATCGTCACGGGCGTCGCCGACGGGAAGGCGGGGGTCATCGACTCGGTCCACCGGCTGACCCGACGGCGGGTCGCGGCCTCCTGGTTGCTCGTCTCTGGCCTCAGCCCCTTCGCGATGTTCGCGGTCTCGGTGCTCGCCGTCGGTCTCTTCGGAGGAACATGGCCCGCCTTCGGGGAGCTCAGGTCGGGCGAGTACGCCACTTGGGCGTGGGTCGGCGGTTCGCTGCTGTCGGCGATCGCCTACGGCGTCGGTGAGGAGGCCGGATGGAGAGGGTTCGCCCTCCCGAGGCTCCAGTACGGTCGCAGCGCGCTGCGGGCGACGTTCACCCTCTCGATCCTGTGGGGTCTGTGGCACGTACCGATGTTCTTCTACCGGTTCGAGTTCGGTGTCGGGCAGGTCGTGGGGTTCTTCGTCGGCCTGTTCGCCGGCGCCATCTGGCTGACGTTCCTGTATAACTCGACCGCCGGCGCGACGTCGATGGTGGCGCTGTGGCATACGGGCTGGAACATCGTCAACATCGTCGGTCTCGCCGTCTCGGTGGAGGTCGTCTCCCTGATGAGCGCCATGGTCATCGTCTTGGCGGTGATCATCGTCATCGCGGCGGGCCCGGCGCGACTGTCCCGTCGCCCCAAGCACACGATCGCCTCCACCGCTCGGCCCACCGAGCCGGACGGTCGGCGGAGCCGCCGGTGACGGCCCGGCGGCTCCGCCCTGGAAGCACGCGGAACCCCGTGCGCTAGGGGTTTCGTCGCTGGGCCCACCTGGATTTGAACCAGGGACCTCGTCCTTATCAGGGATGATCAGGGGGTTCGGCGGTGTCCGGTGATTCGGCGAAAACCCTTGCGCCGCAAGGGATTCTCGTGTTCATCGACTTGCGTTGATTTGCACCGTTTTTCGTTCTCGTGTGCACGCGGTCGACCGTGATCGGTCAGCCGATCTCGTAGCGCGGGGATGGTACGTCACCACAGCCCGCGTGCCCTCGTAGACGCCGAGGCCACGAAGACCCCCGAGCCCGACCACCTCGTCAAGACGTTGCTCCAGCAGCGCGACCGAAAGTGAACTGACGCCGATTGCGGGCCGCCTCGACGTCATGGGTGATGGGCACCCATGTCCTCCTCAGTCCAGACTCGGGAACGCGGCGAGGATCTCCCCACTCCTCATCGGCCGTTCCTCCGTGTCGTTGGCGCGGCACCGCTCCGGCTGATCCTCGGGCCCGCGAGGATGTCGTCGACGGTCACGATGCCCGCGAGCGCGGCGAGCGCGACAGCCTGGGAGCGAGAACCGACTCCGAGCGCACGGTAGAGGTCGGCGATGAGACGCTGAAGGTGACGCAGGGAGTACCCCTCCTCGGTTGCCAGACGCTGGAGAGTGACCCCAGCGGCGAGGCGCTGAAGCCAACGCCGTTGCTCGACCGTGATCTGAAGCTGCGACTGCGTGCCCGCGGAGCGTGCCATCGAGAGCTCCTCTCCAGGTCCCGGGTTCCTTACCCGTTCTGAGTCCGGAGAGCTCCAAGCGTATCGCCTTGCTCTCGAATAGTTCGTCGAGGGGGCGTCTCTGGCTCCGGTCCGGTGGTCCGAAGACTCCCTGAAGATGTCGTAGATGCGCCAGCAGGGCCCGTGATACGTTCTCAGCGGAATGGCGTACCTGGGACGGCTTCGGTGGTGGTCCACGATCGTGTTGTCGATCGTGACGGCTGTGGCACTCCCCAACATCCCGGCCGCCGGCTTCCCTCAGCCGGGACTCGGCGCTTCGTGCGAGAACGCCTGGATCACCTACTGGTTCCAGAACAGCTGGGTGTGGACGAGTAGCCAACTCGACGAAATCAGAGACGGGTTCGGGGACTGGCGGGCACCACGTGACTGGGACGGCGACCGCGTCATCAAACAGATGGACGAGGTTTCCTCGAACGGAAAGGTCAAGGTGGTTGGGGTCTCACCAGGCTACTTCGGGGACCCATCGCAGCTCGGCTCGGCCAGCTGCGGCGACCCGTCGACCATCCTGCTGCGATACGACCAAAGCGGCAACGCTCTTGAGCATCTGGCTCGGCACGAGATGGGCCACGCTCTCGGGATGCACCACACGGGTTCCACGGACTCGTTCGGTGGCCCGATGGAGACGATGGCAACATGCATCTCCTTCGGATCAACGAGTCTCTCCCAGGACGATGACGGACACGTTGTGTACCACCACGGTGATCTGAATCCCGAGACGATCCACGCGAACGCCGGGTTCGAGACCGGAACGTCATGGTGGGGTACGAGTTCCGTGAGCAGCTTCTACACGTCGACGTATCAGCCCGAGGACGGCTCTGCGGCAGGTCGATTCCGTCCCAGCAGCGACGACGGCTACATCTACCAGAGCATGAACTTCGCAGCGGCGCAAGGAAGGAAGGTCGATGCTCGCACGAACATCCGAAAGGTGTCCTCCCAATCTACGTACGGAAGGGTCCGGCTGGAACTCCTCGTCCGACACGTCGTCTACGGCACCGGAGAGTGCGCCGACGAGTTTGTCACCGGAAAGGACCAGAACGTCCGGAGCTCCTGGACCACCTGGTGGATCGCGAGAGCCGCAGATCGGTATCCGACGGCGTCGTGGGCGATCCTCGATACGACGGCGTACACGCTGCCCACGTCCTATGACGCTACGGATCTTCGTGTGCGCGTGAAGAGCAGCGTCCGGTACTCGAGCACGAGCAGTCTTGCGACGATCGCGGTGGACACGACCAGGGCGAGGGACCGCTCGTGATTGTGTCCCGGGGTCGCCTGAGGGTTGCGCTGGTCGCGCTCGGCCTGATCGCCGCCGCGTGCACCGGACCGATCGACGTGACCTCCAAAACGTCAGGGCCTCCGGCTTCGTGGGTCGATCGGGGCGCTCCGTCGTCGGTGACGCCAAGGACAGCTGGTCAAGCGCGGGGTCCCATCGGGTCGATCCCACTCGCTCTGCGAGAGCGGCTCGTCGACGCATGGGTTCGCGGTCCGGGTGACGGCTTGGCGGCGGCGATAGGATCCGGCCAGACCCCAGACGAATACCGCGTGTGGGTCCGGGCAGGCGCATGGCAGGACATGACGCCCATCGGCGGTGCCGAGGTCGCTGCTGACGACCTCATCGAGTTCCCGGCTGTGGCACCGTTCCTGGACGAGCTCCCCCAGCTTGCTCGTGGATCTCAGATCATCTTCGGCCTCCACCGGCGTTCCATCCAACAGGACGGGAAGTCGATGACCGTGTGGCTCATCGAGGTCGTGGCACTGGAACAGGCAGAGGATCTCACGTTCCTCTGGAACTGCAACGGCACCCTGGGGACGTGCACGAACGCGGATTGGAGCGGCGTGCGCGCGTTCCTCTCCGAGAAGTTCCCGGACCGACCCTTGACGGAGACCCTGGATCTCCTGTACGACGGATCACCCCTGCTCGACGAGCTCATCGCCGTGTCTGCTCCCGGGGAGCCCCAGGCGTCGTGGGAGGACCAGGACCCGTGGAATCGGGTCGTGGATCCCGACGAGACGCCTCCGGAGATCCTGGATGCCCTCGAGCCGTTCGCCATTGGTCTGGAAGTGGACGAATCGCTCGCTGGTGCCCTGAGCAAGGCAGGATGGGGGATCTGTACTCGGAGTTCGATGGGATGGAACCCGTGTGTTCCTACGGAACTCGTCTTGGAAGGAACCGGACCCATACCCCTCGATGGGTTCGCCGTGCCTGGCGAACCGGTCGAAGTCTGGTTGGTACCGAATCCGGACCAATTGGCTCCGGGTGAGATCGCTGACATTGCTGCCGGTCAAGCCACGTTTCTCGACAACGCTGTGGGACCTGTGGGGACCTTCCGTGTCGGACCGGAGACGATCGCGCGGATCGAAGGCACGCCACCCGAATCCATCGACGTTGATACACTCCGCACGGCTCTCGCCAACAAGAACATCCGGCTGGTGGTGGAACGCTAGCCCTTCAGCTCTACGGCATTTCGTCGCTCGTGCCCACCGTGAGTGCACGCGGTCGACCGTGATCGGTCAGTCGATCTCGTAGCGCGGAGGCCAGGACGTCACCCCGGCCCGCGTGACCTCGTAGACGCCGACACCTCGAAGCCGCACGAGCTTGACCACCTCGTCGAAATGCCGCTCCAGGAGTGCGACCGCCTCGAGCTGGTGGCACCTGAGCAACACATGGCGGCCGAAGGTGAACCGGCGCCGACGGCGGGTCGCGTCGACGTCGTGGGTAATGAGGACCGCGTGCCGGTCATCGGCGTAGATGGCCACCGCATCGTCGTCGGCTCCTCCGAGCCCCTCTCGACGACGCTCCAGCATTCGTGGCCTCGCTGACGGAGAAACGTGCCGACCGCTCTTGCGTCGACGTCCTCGTCGAGGACGAAGCGCATCTACGCCACGGCGGACGCAGCGGACTTCACCGCCTCGATGTCCTCCTCGGTCAGGCTCGGGAACGCGGCGAGGATCTCCTCGGTGCTCTTGCCTGCTTCCAGGTAACCCCTGACCGCCTCGACCGGCACTCGCGTCCCACGGAACACCGACTTGGAGGCCTGCACCTTGCGGCGCTTCTCGATCATCCCGGCATCGGCCTCCCGTCGGCCAAGACGCTCCCGCACGCGGAGACGAATCTCTTCGAGGTTGATGACCTGGATGATCAGTCCTTGGAACGGACGTCCCGATTCCTCCCAGGTCCCGTCCGGGTGTTGGAACAGAACCCGCTCACCGGAGCGGGCGAACCTCAACTCGCGGAGCGGCGCCTCGTAGCCCTGGTCCCGGAGGTAAGCAAGGATGTGCCGGATCTGCTGAAGCGACACCCCCTGGTGTCGGAGCTCCGCAGCCACCGCGAGCTCGACAAGACGCGCCAGGGAGTACAGACGCACGATGTTCCGCGGACTGATCTTCCGCTCGACGTCGGGGGTGATGAGATCGGTCTTCTCCCAGTACCGAAGACGATGACGGCTGGTCCCGGCGATCTCTGCGGCGCGCTTGTCCGATACCGCGGTTCTGTCGTCGGTGAAGGTCATGCGGGCTCCCTGTCCTGCGAGTCCGAGCCTACCGGGAGGGACCGACACCCGAACGGATTCCACACATCGTTGGCCGATTCCGAGCTCCGGTCTGAACGATCCCCGAATCCGTCTCGATCGACACGCGCGGCTACCGGGCCCTGCCGGCCAGGCCGTGGCAATGCTTGTACTTGAGTCCTGACCCGCAGGGGCAACGCTCGTTGCGGCCGACCTTCCGGTCGACGACCTGCGGTCGGCGGATCCTCGATGCCTCCTCGAATCGCTGTGCTCGCACGTGGAGCTCACGCTCCCGGATGCGGAGTCGCTCGGACCAGTCATGGAGACGCTTCTCGGTAGCCGCGAGATCGCGTTCCCGTTCGGCAAGCTGGGTCGCGCGAGCAGCCAACCGCTCCTCGGCACGTCCTGTGTAGAGACTCCCCGAGTCGCCGGCGGCCTCGCCGACGACTGTGGAGAGTTCGTGGTTGACGAGGCCAGCGATGGCCTCGCCCATGGTCAGGCCGATCACCTGGCAGTACCTCCGCCACGTCGACCAGGCGGCGTCCGCCAGGGGGACCTTGACCACTTGGGTGCCGCCGGCGTGTTCGAGCTCGGCGAAGATCCGGCGGTCGATCTTCGCCAGCCTGCCTCGGTCGAGGGCCATCGTTTCACCTCCTTGGTCAACCAGTTGACCGGTCGCAACTTGTTGCAGGTGCGTGTGTCTCGGGGGCCTTCGGTTCGGGAGGAACTCGGATTCCTGCGATACGAGTCCGTACACCGTGTCAGGCCCACTCTGCGGTCTCGCGGGCTCGATGATCCGCTAGGGGTGCTCCAAGAGGCTCTCAGCGGGCGTGGTTATCGGCTCGAAGCTCCGTGACTGGGCGAGGCATGGGGCTCACGGCGATTCGCGTGGTCGGCCGAGGGTGCCTTGGGGTCCGGAGACGCCGGTTGCCCGCTTCCGACGCGCGGGCCGGTCCCACCGACCGGTCCCGCCGGGTGCTGCGACCGGCGGGACCGATGGCACTCGCTTGTCACCCATCTGGAGTCGTCTTGGAGTCGGCACGGGAGATCCTCTCGAACGAACACCGTCATAGCCGGCTCGTACATTCGAGGAACGGGAGCGAGAGAGGAGCGAACCATGGGCGCCGTCGCCAGAGTCACCCACAGATCGGGCCGGAAGGTCTGGCAGGCCCGCTGGCGGGATCCGTCGGGCCGGCAGCGGGCGAAGAACTTCAACCGGAAGGTCGACGCCGAGCGGTACCTGCTCGCCATGGAGGCCGACAAGCTCCGCGGCCGGTACACCGACCCGCGGCTGGCCAAGACGCCGTTGGCGGACTGGATGGCCGAGTACCAGGGGACGAGGGTGAACCTGGGAGTGCAGACCCAGGCGAGGGACGAAGCGACGATCCGGAACCACATTCTCCCAGAGTTCGGCACTTGGGCGATCGGCAGCATCCAGCCCATCCACGTCGCCCAGTGGGTCGCCGATCTCGACGCCCGCGGGTACGCGCCGGCGACGGTCCGCAAGGCCTATCAGCTCCTCGCCGCAGCCCTTGACGCTGCCGTCGAGTCCGGGCTCCTTGCTCGGTCACCTTGCCGAGGGGTGAAGCTGCCGAAGCTGGCCTCTCAGGAGATGCGCTTCCTGGACCCGGCGGAGATCAACCAGCTCGCCGAGGCGATGGACCCTCGGTACTCGGCGATGGTCCTCACCGCCGCCTACACGGGTCTCCGCTTCAGCGAGCTGCGGGCGCTCCGCGTCGACCGGCTCGATGCGCTGCGGCGCACGATCCGGGTGACCGCGTCGCTCGTCGAAGCGAGAGGGCAGTTCTTGTTCGTCGAGCCCAAGTCGGAAGCCTCATGTCGCACGGTTCGGGTGCCGGCGTTCCTGGTGGACGTCCTCGCCGCCCACCTGGCGACCCACGCCGACGGCTCCGGGCTCGTGTTCTCGGCACCGAACGGGGGCCCGGTCCGACGGAGCAACTTCCGGCGCCGGATCTGGCTTCCGGCCGTCGCGGCCTCCGTGGGGCAACCCTGCACGTTCCACGATTTGCGGCACTCCCACGCCGCGCTGCTCATCGCCCAGGGCGAGCACCCGAAGGTCATCCAGGAGCGCCTCGGTCATGCCTCGATCAAGACGACCCTCGACACCTACGGGCACCTGTTCGAAGGCCTCGACGAGGCCGCCGCCGACCGCCTCGAGGTGACCTACGCCTCTGCCGGCATCGGAGAAACCCGCCGAGAGGAGACGTTACTCGTCTCACATCCAGGCCTCTGAGAGAGCGGCGCTCGAGGAACGTCAGGCCGTCGGGGACGTCGACGCCTCCTCCCCGCATGCACTCGGCGATCCGCTCGGCCTCCGTGGCTTCCTCCTCCGCCGTGGGACCGTGCTGGCGGGTAGTACTCCTGGCGGCACTCCCTGACGCCCGGATCCTCTTCGAGTCTCTGTGAGGTGGTAGATGGTCGGGTGGGTGATGCGGCGAAGCGTCGCCCACCCGACATCCCGCTGGCGGTCTTCGCTTCGATCGACGAGGGCGCCGTGTACGTCGATGTCTCGGTCCCGAACACCTCTCGTACCTGCCTAGCGTTCGGTCTGATCCCAACATTCCGAGGCGATCCTGGGATCGAAGTCGGCGAGGAAGCCGAATGCCTCGTATTCGGCTGCTACGTGGGGAAGGTCGTTGGGAACACTGAAGCCTCGGGAGCGCATGCAGTCGGCGGCGCGTTCAAGATGCTCTGCGATCTCGCGTAGTGTGGGCCCGTGTTGGCGGGCGTATACGGCTGCTACGGCTAGGTAGTACTCCTGACGGCACTCTCGGACGATCCGGTCTTCGGCCTCTTCGGGAAGGTCCGACGCGACGAAGATGCTCTCTCCCCCTCGCGGCTGAAGTTCGTAGTCGGTGA
>JALSQW010000036.1 GCA_026985095.1 Acidimicrobiia bacterium
GGTTGCCGTTGGCGTTGCCGTTGCCGGGGTCCGTGGGACGACCGGGAGCCCGCCGAGTATCGGCCGCCACCTCGGCCAGGTCCCGCGCGGCCTCCGCGACGGCCGTTCCGGGCGCATCCAGGGTGCCGGCATCGGCCGCCTTGGCGGTCTCGATCAACGTGGCCAGCGCGTCGTCGACCTCATCGGACGTCTCGGGATCCGAAGCAACGGCAGTCGCCGCGACCACCGCCTGCATCGCGGGCTCCGTCCAGGATTCGTCCTTGGCTTCTCGGAGACCGGTCTGGAGGAGCGCCACCGCATCGGCGGTCCGTCCCGCCTCGAGGAGCCGACTCGCCTCGTCGAGACGCTCCGCGGTGTGGTCGACGCGGATCCCGACCGCATCGATCAGCTCCTCGAGGAACACATCCACCGGGTACAGGACGTCGCCGGGAATGGCCCGATCGGCCGCGTAGGCCGCACCCGCCCCGCCCACGAACAGGATGAACGCGAAAGCGACAAGGACTGCGATCAAGTGAGGGGCACCCATCGCGGTAGCCGCCTCCTGGGGGATCCCGTCATAGGCGGGGCCGGGCACGAAGGGAGGCACCGCCGACGCGGACTCGTCGCGAAGCCGCCGCGCCAACGCGCGGAGAGCCTCGATCGAGTCCTTGCCGGTGTGCCCCATGGTGCCCTTCCAGTCGCGGCAGCCGTCGAAGTGTTACACGTCGATCGGCAGATCCGGCGCCTGGCTGGAGGCCGTCGCCCGACGCTCGGTGTCGCGGTCGACGAGAATGGAGACGGAACCGGACGACGAACGGAGATGACGTCATGAACCGCCTCGCGATGCTGACCGTCGCGGTCGGCCTCGTCGCCGCCGCCTGCGGCGGCACGTCGGCCTTCGACCTCGCGGTGGGGGACTGCTTCGACGATCCTTCGTCGTTCGACGAGGTCACCACCGTCGCCGCGGTCTCGTGCGAAGATCCCCACGACAACGAGGTCAGCGCCAACGTGCAGATGACCGGAGGAAGCGACTATCCCGGCGACGACGTCGTCGCGTCCTTCGCCGACGACGCCTGTTTCGAGGCCTTCGAGCGGTACGTCGGGGCGACCTACGCCGAGTCGTCGCTCGACTACGCATGGCTCGCTCCGACTCGTCAGAGCTGGGAGCAGCGCGACGACCGGATCGTCACCTGCATCGTCTACGACACCGAGCGCGCCAAGCTCGTCGGATCGGTACGGGCCTCCGGCCGGTAGCGTTCGGTCCGGCGCTCGTGCGCACCGACGGTCGGATGGACGCCATCGCGTCGTACCGCCTGCGTCGAACGCCCTATCCGCCGGCGACCAGCAGCGGAACGGTCCGTTCCGCCGTGGTCAACCCGCCATGGTGACCGACCAGTCGAGCATCGGAGTACCGATGCAACAAGGCATGGCCCGCATCGGCGATCAGGGCGCCACTCGGGCGGCGTTCGTCGAAGGCCTCATGCTTCGGCGGCGGTCCCCACCATGACGACATGTCGGCGAAGGGCCTCCACGTCGCCGGCATCGCGTCGTCGTCGATGGGGTCACCCAGCACGAACATCACCCGACTGTCCCCGTACAGGATCCGGTCCGCCTGCAGTTCCTTCGGGAGCCGGTAGCGCCGGTGGACGGGGATGTCCACATGACCATGGTCGGCCGTACCGACGAGGACCGCATCCCGAGGGACGCCCTCGCGAAGTCGCGACCAGGCCGTCGCCACCGTCCCCAACGCCGCGCCGTACTCCTTCGATGCTTGACCATGCACGTGGGCGGCGAAGTCCACCTGCGGCAGGTACGTCAAGATCAGTCGCCCCGGCGCCTCCGCCAGTTGGATCGTCGCCTCGACCGCTTCGGCGACCCCGCCGACCGGCTCGAACCGGCATCCCCGATACAGCGCCGTCGTCAGCGGCGTCCCGGCGAAGTTCGCCGGCTGGACCGTGATCGACTCGATTCCGGCCGCCGTCAGACGCTCCCACGTGTTCGGCACCGGCAGGAACCCTGCCGTCGCGACCGGAAGCGGATCCCCCCACAGGGTGGTCCACTTGATCGTGTTCACCACCTGGCCCACCTCCGGGAGCCAGAGCTGATAGCCCAGGAGCCCATGACCAGCCGGCGGGAGCCCGGTCGCGACCGAAGCCAACGACACCGTCGTGGTGGTCGGGAACATCGCATCGACCGTCGCCCGCAGATCCCTCCGCAGATCGGCGGCGCGGGCATGGTCGAGCTGTGCCGCACCGAGCCCGTCGAACACCACGATCACGTACGTTCGCGCCGGTGGGATCAGTGCCGCGAGCTCGGGCCGGAGCCCCCGCTCGCGCCGACCGATCCCCGTGAGACGCCCCTCGAGCTCGGTGACGACATCGACGAGCGATCCGCCGTCGTAGGCCGGCGGTACCAGGAGGTGGGACACGGCGACAGGCTACCGGTCGACGAGGCGCCGGAGGGGGAGCACGGAACGGCCGAACCGCCCGTTCCGTGAATTGGGAGGCGCGCGGGAAGCTCCTAGACTCCCCGCCCGTGACGGCCGAACGGCCGGGATGCTCATCGACGCGAGGGAACCAACGTGCTGAACCAGTACTTCGGTGACTACATCACCGTGGCCGTCTTCATGGCCGTGGGCGCCGGGCTCGTCGGCGGGGCAGTGATCGCGTCGCGCATGTTGGCTCCCAGTCGACCGGGCGGCTTCAAGGAGATCGCCTACGAATCGGGCATCGAGCCGGTCGGCGGCGGATGGAACCAGAGCCACATCCGCTACTACATCTTCGCGCTGCTCTTCCTCATCTTCGACGTCGAAGCCGTCTTCATCTTCCCCTGGGCGATCCGCCTGGACTTCTTCACCGAGCTGGGGAACGGCTTCCTCATCCTGTGGGAGATGGTGGCGTTCATCGTCATCCTCGTCCTGGGACTCGTCTACGCCGTCCGCAAGGGAGTGCTGCGGTGGGAGTGATCGAGAAGTTCGGGACCCCGAAACCGCTGTCGTGGATGCTCAACTGGGCGCGCAAGTACTCGTTGTGGTACTTCCAGTTCGGGCTCGCCTGTTGCGCCATCGAGGTCATGGCCGTCTCCAGCCCTCGCTACGACTTCATGCGCTTCGGGATCATCCCCCTCCCCGCCTCCCCCCGCCAGGCCGACCTGATGGTGGTGGCCGGAACCCTGACCGACAAGATGGCCCCCGCCGTCAAGCGCCTCTACGACCAGATGCCCGACCCCAAGTACGTGATCTCCATGGGATCGTGCTCCAACTGCGGCGGCCCGTACTGGGACTCCTACTCGGTCACCAAGGGCGTCGATCAGATCATCCCCGTCGACGTGTACGTCCCCGGATGCCCCCCTCGCCCCGAGGCGCTCCTGGAAGGCATCATCCTCCTCCAAGACCAGATCATGAAGGAAGACCCCCGAGAGAAGTGGACCCAGGTTGACCGACGACCGGCCTGACGCTCCCATCGACACCGCGACGGACCCGCTGGAGGAGTACACGTCCTCCATGGCGGAACGTCTCGGTGCTCTGCGCTGGGTCGCCGAATTCGGGACCCCGAGGATCTACGTGGATCGCAGCGCATGGGTCGAGACCCTCGGTCGCGCCCGCGACGAGGAAGGACTCGCCTTCTTCTCCTGGCTGTCGGGCATCGACTGGGCGAAGGACGCGGCGGTAGGCGACGGCGTCGCCGATCCCGACGCGTTGACCGAGCGATTCGAGGTGATCTGCCGGCTCTCGTCGGTCGTCAGCGGGG
The DNA here is from genome assembly GCA_026985095.1 of Acidimicrobiia bacterium. Lineage (GTDB taxonomy): Bacteria > Actinomycetota > Acidimicrobiia > Spongiisociales > UBA5794 > JALSQW01. Next base: position 3,729 of record JALSQW010000036.1, read on the forward strand.
ATGCCATGCACTTCCTCGCCGAGGTTCCCAAGGACGATCCGGTCATCGACTCGATCGTCTCGGTCTTCGCAGGTGCCGCCTGGCACGAGCGGGAGTGCCACGAGATGTTCGGTATCGACTTCCGCGGTCACCCCTATCTCGCCAAGCTCTACCTGCCCGACGGCTTCGAGGGGCACCCCCTCCGCAAGTCGTACCCGCTGCTGAGCCGCGAGGTCAAGCCATGGCCGGGCACCGTCGACGTCGAGGACAAGCCGTCGCTTGAGAACCCCGAAGTGGGAGGCACGTCGTGACCGAGCTGATGCACCGGTCCGAGGTGGCCGTCTCCGTCGAACTCCAGACGCCCGACATGACCCTCAACATCGGGCCGCAGCACCCGTCCACCCACGGCGTGCTCCGACTCGTCGCCAAGGTCGACGGCGAGAAGATCACCGAGGTCGAGCCCGTCATCGGCTACATGCATCGCGGCTATGAGAAACTCGCCGAGGTCCGCACCTACGCCCAGATGACCGCGCTGGTGAACCGCATCGACTGGGTCTCCGGATTCGCCAGCGAGGTGCCGTTCATCGTCGCCGTCGAACGGCTCACCGGCATCGAAGCCCCCGAGCGGGCGCAATGGATCCGGCTCATCCTCACCGAGCTGTTCCGGATCTCCTCGCACCTCGTCTTCATGTCCAGCTATCCCCTCGAGCTCGGTGCCACCACCCCGCTCATGTGGGCATTGCGAGAACGGGAACGGGTCCTCGACCTCATCGAATCGGTGACGGGAGGACGGTTCCATCCGAACTTCAACCGTGTCGGCGGGGTCAAACCCGCTGCCGGCGGCGGCTCCCAGACCAAGAAGATCTCCCAGGACCTCCCCGCCGGGTTCTTCGACCAGACCCGTGCAGCCATGGAGAAGGTCCTCCACGTCTGTGACGAGCTCGACGAGCTCGTCACCGGCAACGAGCTCATCAAGGCTCGCACCGTCGGCATCGGGATCATCCCCGCGGACAAGGCGATCGAGTTCGGACTGTCGGGACCGAACCTGCGCGCCTCGGGCGTCGACTTCGACCTGCGCAAGGTCGAGCCCATCCTCCCCTACGACCAGGTCGACTTCGACGTGGTCACCGCCCAAGGCGGCGACTGCTACGACCGGTACGTCTGTCGCCTCGAAGAGATCCGCGAGGCCGCCAAGATCGTTCTCCAGGCCATCGAGAAGATCCCGGCCGGCCCGCTCCAAGCCAAGGTCCCACGCATCCTCAAGGTCCCCGAAGGCCAGGTCTACGTGCGCCACGAGAACCCGAAAGGCGAGTTCGGCTACTACATCGTCTCCGAGGGCAGCAGGATGCCGTACCGCCTCAAGATCCGCTCCACGTCCTTCTCCAACCTCAGCATCCTTCCCTGGCTCCTCGAAGGCCAGCTCCTTCCCGACCTCGTCGCCATCATGGGCAGCCTCGACTTCGTCCTCGGGGACGTGGACCGATGAACTTCTGGCTCCTCCTCCTGGTCGAGGTCGTCGTCATCCTCGTGGTGATGCTCGTCGGAGCCCTGGTGACCATCTACGCCGAGCTCAAGATCTCCGCCCACATGCAGAGCCGCATCGGGCCCTACTACGCGGGCGGGAAGTGGGGATGGGCCCAACCGGCCGCCGACGGCCTGAAGTTCATGCAGAAGGAGGATCTCGTCCCCGCCGCCGCCGACCATACGGTCTTCCGGCTCGCCCCCTACATCGTCATCATGTCGGCGCTGGCCGTCTGGGTCGTCATCCCGTTCGGCCCGGACCTGGTGGTCCGGGACCTCGACCTCGGGGTGTTCTTCGTGCTCGCCGTGTCGTCGCTCAGCACCCTCGGCGTGCTCATGGCCGGCTGGGCGTCGGCCAACAAGTACTCCCTCCTGGGTGGCCTGCGCGCCGCCGCTCAGCTCATCGCCTACGAGCTGCCGTTGCTGTTGGCGGTCGTCGCCGTCGTCGTCCAAGCCGGAACGATGTCGCTCAACGGGATCGTCGCCGCCCAAGCCCAGACCTGGTTCACCGTCGGCGGGATCGAGATCTCTGCACCGTTCCTCCTCAAAGGTCAGATCATCGGCTTCGTCATCTTCATGGTCGCTGCAGTGGCCGAACTGTCCCGCATCCCGTTCGACATGCCCATCGCCGAATCGGAGCTCACGATGGGGTACCTGACCGAGTACTCGGGCATCCGCTTCACGATGTTCTTCCTCGGCGAGTACGCATCGATGGTCGCCATCTCCGCCATCGCCGCCACCATGTACCTCGGGGGCTACTGGGTCCCCGGGCTGCCCGAATCGACGCTCAACGCCGTCGGGCCCTTCGTGCTCCTCGCCAAGGTCGCGTTCTTGGTGTTCCTGCTCATCTGGTTCCGATGGACGTGGCCCCGGCTGCGCGAGGACCAGCTCCAGGACCTCGCCTGGCGCTGGCTCATCCCTCTCGGCCTGCTCAACATCGTCCTCGCCGGCATCTTCAAGGTGGTGCTCTGATGGCCTACGACAAGGGCATCACGTTCCCCTTCGCAGGCATCTGGAAGGGCATGTGGGCGACCCTCAAGGCGTTGTTCCGCAAACCCCCGACGGTGTTCTACCCCGAGGTCAAGGAGGTTCCCGCCCCGCGCGCCAGGGGGGTCATCTCCCTCGACACCGACGCATGCACCGTCTGCATGCTGTGCGCTCGGGAATGCCCCGACTGGTGCATCTACATCGAAGGCCACAAAGAAGAGGTGCCGCCCTCGAAACCCGGAGGCCGCCCCCGCAGCCGCGCCAAGCTCGATCGGTTCGACATCGACTTCGCGCTCTGCATGTACTGCGGGATCTGCGTCGAGGTCTGCCCCTTCGATGCGCTCTTCTGGAGTCCGGAGTACGAGTACTCCGAGTACGCCATCTCCGAGATGCTGCACCCCAAGGAGCGGCTCACCGAGTGGCTCCGAACCGTACCCGAGCCCCCCGCCTTGGAGTCCTGATGCACGTCTCCTTCGAGCAGTGGCTCACCGAGATCGCCAACTACGTGTTCGCCGCGCTGGCGATCCCGACACTCGTCGGCGCATGGATGGTCGTCACCTCGACGAACATCGTCCGCGCCGTCCTCTACCTCGTCGTGACCCTCGCCGGATCGGCCGCACTGTTCATCATGCTCGGCGCCGAGTTCGTCGGATGGACCGTCGTCCTCGTCTACATCGGTGCCGTCATCATCCTGTTCCTCATCGGCATCATGATCACCAGAGCACCCCTCGGATCGCACGAGGAGCTCAGCCATCCGGCCACCGTGAAGATCCCCGCCGCCCTCCTGTCCATCGTGCTGTTCACCGTCGTCGCCTGGGCCGTCGCCGACGCCTTCGGTGGCCTCGCCATCCCTCCCGACGTGGGCGCCACCCGAACCGGACAGCTCGCGGAGGTGATCTTCCAGCGGTTCGTGATCCCCTTCGAGGTCGTCTCCCTCGTGTTGCTGTCCGCCCTCGTCGGCGGCATCGCCCTCGCCCGCAAGGACGAACCGGAGGAACCCGCATGACCATCGCCCAGTTCGTCATCCTGGGAACGGCACTGTTCTCGATCGGCCTCTACGGGGTGATCACCCGCCGCAACGCCGTGCTCGTTCTCGCCTCCGTCGAGGTGATGCTCGCAGCGGTCAACATCAACCTCGTGGCCTTCGACGTCTACCTGGCGGACCAGCTCTACGCCGGTCAGATCTTCACCCTGTTCATCATCGCCGTCGCCGCCGCCGAGGTGGGCATCGGCCTCGCCATCGTCCTGATGATCTTCCGTAACCGCCACGACGCCGACGTCGACGAGCTCGACCTGATGAGGTACTGATGGTGCCGGCATCCGTCTCCACGTTGCTTCCGATCCTCGCCTTCGTCGCCGAGGAGGGAGGAGAGGGCGGCCACGAGGTCGCCGTGCAGGTCGGCAACGGCGGCGCCCTCGCCCAGTGGGCGTGGCTGATCGTCGCGGTGCCCCTCGTGGTGCCCTTCCTCATCGTGTTCTTCGGCAAGAAGCTGCCGTTCAAGGGCTGGGAGCTGGCCGCGGGGACGATGGGCTTCATCGGCGCCTACGGGACGGCGCTCCTCCTCGCCAATGCCGCGAGTCCGATCGCGACGGAGTTCACCCTCGAGGTTGGACGGATCGGCTCGTTCGCCATCGAATGGGGATGGGTCGTCGACGGCCTGTCCATCATGATGTACTTCCTGGTCGGCGTCGTCGGGTTCTTCGTGTTCGTGTACGCCAAGGGCTACATGGAGGGCGACATCCGGTTCACCTGGTTCTTCGCCGCCTTCACCCTGTTCGCGGGCGGGATGCTCGTGCTCGTCTCGGCGCCGAACCTCATCCAGCTCATCGTGGGCTGGGAGATGGTCGGACTCGCGTCCTACCTGCTCATCGGGCACTACTGGGAGGACTACGCCAACGTCGACGCCGGCAACAAGGCGTTCATGACCAACAAGGTCGCCGACGCGGCCCTCTTCATCGGGGCCATCATCATGGCGCTCTCGGTCGGCTCGTTCAGCTTCGCCGACATGCTGGCGGTCGTGACCGCCCAGGACGCCTCGTCGCCGCTGGCGACCTTCGGGTTCTGGGCCGGCCTGATGCTCTTCATCGGGGCGATGGGCAAGAGCGCCCAGTTCCCCTTCCACGTCTGGCTGCCCGACGCCATGGCTGGGCCGACCCCGGTCTCGGCGCTCATGCACGCCGCGACGATGGTCACCGCCGGCGTCTACCTCCTCGGGCGGATCTTCCCGTTCTATCTCGATCCCGCCGGCCTGTTCGGCGGGCAGGTGCGGGTGATCATCATGATCATCGGGGGCATCACGCTGCTGTTCATGGGGCTGCTGGCGTTCGTGCAGAACGACATCAAGAAGGTGCTCGCCTACTCGACGGTCAGTCAGCTCGGCTACATGGTGGCCGCCATGGGAGCGGGCGCCTACACCGCCGGGTTGTTCCACCTCTTCACCCACGCGTTCTTCAAGTCGTTGCTGTTCTTGGGTGCGGGCTCGGTCATCCACGCCGTCCACTCCAACGACATGTCCGACATGGGCGGGCTGCGCAAGCGGATGCCCTACACCTACGCGACCTTCGTCATCGGGACCTTGGCCCTCATCGGCCTGTTCCCCTTCGCCGGGTTCTGGTCCAAGGACGAGATCATCGCCTCCCTCTACGAGGTCGGGATCGAAGGCAGCGGCGCCGGGTGGTTCGTCTTCGCGCTCGCCGTCGCCGGCTCCTTCGTCACCGCCTTCTACATGGGTCGGGCCGTGTTCCTCACCTTCTTCGGCGAGTACAAGGGTCACGCCCAGCCCCACGAATCGCCCAGGGTGATGACCTATCCGCTCATCGGTCTCGCCGGGTTCGCCGCGCTCGCCGGCCTCCTCAACATGCCGGGGATCGCCACCCCGTTCACATCCTGGCTCGCTGCTCGCCGGGTCCCGATGGGTGACGTGCATGCCCAGTCGATCAACTGGGGGCTCGTCGGCCTCGTCACCGCGATGTTGGCCGTCGGCGTGGTCCTCGCCTACCGCATCTTCTTCCCCGACCGCGTCACCCAAGCCGAACGCGACCGCTTCGAGATCCCCGTCCTGTATCCCCTCCTCCGTCACAAGTACTACATCGACGACCTGTACATGGACGGGATCGTCCGGCCCACCATGGGCCCGCTGGCAAGCGCCGTCCTCTGGGTCGACATGTGGGTCGTCGACGGGATCGTGAACGGCGCGGGCGTGGTCGCTCGCGGGCTCGCCACGGCCGTCCGTTGGTTCGACAACCGCGGCGTCGACGGCATCTTCAACGGCGCCGCCGCAGCCACCGGAGGTTCGGGGAGCGTCCTTCGCCTGTTCTTCACCGGCAAGGTCCAACAGTACGCAGCACTCAGTTTCGCCGGCGTGGTCCTGCTCGCCGTGTTGTTCATCATCTTCTGACGGGAGGAGCGACGAGATGGAATGGTTCGACAACGGATGGGGCATCGCCCTGACGGTCTTCTTGCCGCTCGTCGGGGCGGTGGTCCTGCTGGCGATCCCGCGCGCCCAGGAAGCGGCGTTGAAGTGGACCGCGCTCATCTTCTCCGGCGCGGCGTTCGTCTCCGGCCTTGCCTTGCTGTTCCGTTTCGACTTCTCTCGCACCGGCGACCTCCAGCTCGGAGCCAACCTGAACTGGATCGAGGCCATCAACGCCCGGTACCACGTCGGGGTCGATGGGATCTCCCTCCCGCTCGTGGTCCTGTCGGTGTTCATCACGGTGCTCGTCGTGCTCTACTCGTGGAACCACTGGCCCGAACCGCACAACCCGAAGATGCTGTTGGCGCTCATCATGGTGATCGCCGTGGGGATGACCGGCACCTTCGTCGCCCTCGACCTGGTCCTGTTCTTCGTCTTCTTCGAGGTGGTGCTCTTGCCGATGTACTTCATGATCGGCATCTGGGGCGACCGCGGTGTTCGCCACGTTCCGCTGTTCAACTGGAACATCGAGATGCGCCTCTACGCGTCGCTCAAGTTCTTCGTCTTCACGCTGTTCGGTTCCGCGTTCATGCTCCTAGGGTTCCTCGCCCTGTACTTCCGTTCCGGGGATTTCCTCGATCACCGTACCTTCGACATGCTCGAGCTCGCCCAACTCGGATCGGCCGGTCGGTTCGCCGGGTCCTTCGCCTTCTGGGTCTTCTTCGCCCTGTTCCTCGGTTTCGCCGTGAAGGTGCCGATGTGGCCGCTTCACACGTGGCTGCCCGATGCGCACACCGCGGCCCCGACCATCGGCTCGGTGATCCTGGCCGCCATCTTGCTGAAGCTCGGCACGTACGCGTTCATCCGCATCAGCATCCCGATCCTCCCCCAGGAGGCGAAGAACTGGGCCTGGCTGATCGGGGTCCTCGCCGTCATCGGCATCATCTACGGCTCGTTGGCGTGCCTCGCGCAGACCGACATGAAACGCCTCATCGCCTACTCGTCGGTCGGCCACATGGGCTTCGTCATGCTCGGCATCGCCACCCTCACCTCGATCGGGATCAACGCCGCCATCATCGGCATGGTCGCCCATGGGCTGATCACCGGGCTGTTGTTCTTCCTCGCCGGATCGATGGCGCACCGCTACCACACCCGGGATATGGGTCGCCTGGGCGGGAACATGAAGCTGATGCCGGTGATGGGCGTCCTTCTCGGCTTCGCGGCCATGGCTTCGCTCGGCCTCCCGGCTCTCGCCGGGTTCTGGGGAGAGTTCATGGCGTTGATGGCGTCGTTCAACCCGCTCGCCGGTCTCGATCCGACCCTGTTCCGCGGGCTCATGATCGCCGGGGCGATCGGGACGGTACTCACGGCGGGGTACATGCTGTGGATGTTGCGGTCGGTGAACTTCGGCGAGCCGAGCGACGAGTGGGTCGGTCACGACTTCCACGACGTGGACGCCTGGGAGTGGCTGGCATGGGCACCGCTGGTGATCGCCACGATCGCGGTGGGTATCTACCCCAGGATCGTTCTCGGGTTCACCAACGACGCCGTCGCCCAGCTCGTGACCCGGGCCTTCGGAGGCTGACCCGGTGATCGACTACCACGCCCTCGCGCCCGAGCTGATCCTGGCGGTCACGGTGCTCGCCGTGTTGGTGACGGACCTCGTGGTCCGATCCAAGGTCTGGGTCGCGGTCGTCGCGCTGGTCGGGCTGTTCGCGGCGTTCGTCCCGATCCTCACCCTGGCGTTCTGCGAGCCGTTGGTCGGATGCACCGAGGTGACGCGCACGATGTTCCTGGGATCGTACGTCGTCGACTCGTACGCCCTCGTCCTCAAGGGGCTGTTCATCGGCACCGCCTTCGTGGCGGTCCTCCTGTCGGTCGACTACATCGAGTCGGATCGCTACTACGAGGGCGAGTACTTCTTCTTGCTGTTGAGCGCGGCGCTGGGCGCGGTGGTCATGTCCTCGGCCCGGGACTTCGTCTCCATCGTCGTCGCGCTCGAACTCGTCTCGGGTCCGGGATTCCTCCTCGCCGGATGGCGCAAGGCCGACGAACGATCGAACGAGGCCGCCCTCAAGTTCTTCATCTCGGGGGTCCTGGCTCTCGCCCTGCTCATGTTCGGGGTGAGCCTCGTGTACGGCTTGACCGGGACCCAGCAGTTCGACCAGTTGGCGGCGGCGAGCGTCCAGTTCGTGGACCTGCCGCTGTTCACCATCGGGGTGCTGTTCATCCTGGTGGGCTTCGGATTCAAGGTGTCCGCGGTCCCGTTCCACTACTGGACCCCCGACACGTACCAAGGGTCGCCGACGCCGGTGACCGCCTGGCTCGCCGTCGGCTCGAAGACCGCCGGTTTCGTCGGACTGCTGTCGATCGCCTTCATCGCCTTCCCGGCGATGCGGGACGTGTGGGGTCCGATCCTGTGGGTCGTGGCTGCCGTCACGATGGTGGTGGGCAACGTCGTCGCCATCAAGCAGACCAACATCGTCCGGCTCCTCGGGTACTCGTCGATCGCCCACGCCGGGTTCATCCTCGCTCCCTTCGCGGCCATGGCGGGAGCATCCGACGCCGCCATGTCGCAGGCCTTCTACGCCGCGGTCGCCTATCTGCTGATCTACGCCGTCATGAACCTCGGCGCCTTCGGCGTGGTGATCGCCGGCCTGTCGAAGGTCGAGAGCGCGGAGCTGACGGATTGGTCCGGCCTGTTCCGTCACTCCCCGGGCCTGGCGGTGCTGCTCGCCGGCTTCTTCTTCTCCCTCGCCGGGATCCCACCGCTCGCCGGGTGGTTCGCGAAGCTGGCGATGTTCCAGGCGACCATCGGGTCGGGGACCCCATGGGGGTACTCGATCGCCGTGATCGCGGTGCTGAACTCGGTGGTGGCCATCTACTACTACGCAAAGCCCGTGAAGTCGGCGTTCTTCGACGAGGTCCCCGAGGGGGTCTCTGCGGCCGCCACGCCGTCGGTGGCTTCTCCGGCCCTGAAGCTGGCACTGGGCCTGTCCATCGCCGGCGTCGTGCTCCTCGGGATCTTCCCAGGTCTCGTCGCCCAGCTCAGCCGCTACACGTCGGAGATCATCGCTGCGATCTTCTAGCTCCCGCCGGATCCGCTTCCGCTCGGGTGGTCGGCTGCCGCTAGAGTGGACTAGCGCGTTCGGGCGCGGGCGGAATCCCCCCAGGGGAACTGGTCGCCGCAAGGACGGAGCGATACAATCAGATTGCCACGGAAAGTGGCAAGACGAACACCGATGGGATGCCGGGCAGCATCTCCGAGGTGGGAAGGCACATCGGCGGGGGTCCTCTCGGGGCTCGGTCCGGGTCTGCCTTCCATGGGATAGCGCACCGGGAGGTGCGAGGGGAGGCAAGGATGTTCACCAGCGTCGCAGGCGGAGCGATCCGGAGAGCACGACGTATCGCTGCGGCCACGTTCGCGTTGGCGATCGTCGTCGCCGTCAGTGGGATCACCCCGGTGGCCAACGCGGCCTCCGATGGCTCGGGCGAAGGTCAGGTCGCCGTGGTCGCGGCGCCCTCGATCGATATCGAGAAGGCCACCAACGGCGTCGACGCCGACGTCGCTCCCGGTCCGAGCGTCCGGGTCGTCGATCCGGTGACGTGGACCTACGTCGTGACCAACACGGGCAACGTTCCACTCACCGACGTGGTCGTGGTCGACAAGGCGCCGATCCCGTCGCTGGACCCGACCCCCGTGTACGTGTCCGGTGACGACGGCAACGGCGTGCTCGACCCGGGAGAAGCCTGGACGTACCAGGCGTCCAGCGTCGCGTTCTGGGACTCCGGGAACCAGGGCCAGTACCGCAACGACGCCACCGTGACCGCCTCCTTCGACGACACCCAGGTCTCCGACACGGACGCCTCGCACTATCTGGGGACGTTGTACTGTCCGCAATCGGGTGACATCGTCGTCGACATCGGCGTTCCCGACGGCATCCCCGGTGAGCTGGGCGACCTTCCCGGCGTGCGGAGCGCGGGACCGTTCCCCGCCCCCATTCCCGCCGGCTACTACTCCGTCACCCTCGCGTCGTACGACGATCACATCGTCAAGGGCGGGCAGTTCCAGGACGAGGAGCAGTACGCCATCCGGCTCTCCAACGACGGTGGAGACCTCTACACCTCACCGTTGAGCCCCGACATCCCCGAGGACAAGGACTTCGTCATCGCCGAGGTGGACAGCCTCTTCTACCTCCCAGAGGCGGCCACGTCCCTGACCGCCCTCCACTCGTCCCTCATCGGCACGTCGACGACGATCAACAGCCTCGTCGCCCTGTGCGTCGCGTTCGACGTCGTCGCTCCGCCGGCCGTCGGCATCGAGAAGGCGACCAACGGTGTCGATGCCGACACCCCGACCGGGCCCGCGATCACGGTGGGCGATCCGGTCACGTGGACCTACGTGGTCACGAACGAAGGCGGCGTGCCGCTGTCGGACGTCACGGTGACCGACGACCAGGGCGTCGTGCCCGTGTACCAGTCCGGTGACGACGGCGACGGTGTGCTCGAGCCGGGCGAGGCGTGGACGTACACGGCGTCAGGGATCGC
>JALSQW010000037.1 GCA_026985095.1 Acidimicrobiia bacterium
ACCAACTTTGCCCTGTCTCAAGAATCTTGACACGCGGCACTCCCCACCTGGCTCCCCCAGCTCATCGACCAACACGTGGCCGACTACCCGCCCGGACCCGACGGGCTGCTGTTCACCGCCCCCCCCCCAAGGAGGACCCATCCGGCGCAACGCCTTCCGATCCCGCATCTCGCACCCAGCCGTCGATGCTTCGGTCGAACACCCGATGCGCTTCCACGACCTCCGCCACAGCCACGTCGCGCTGCTGATCGCCGAAGGTGCCCACCCTGCCGTCATCGCCTCGAGGCTCGAGCACACGAGCGTCAAGACCGTCCTCGACGTCTACGGCCACCTCCACGAAGGCCTCGACCGCAACGCCGCCGACACCCTCAACCCACCCTGGAACGATCCTGACGTGGACGCAACACAACCGGCACCGCGACCAAGGAAGGGAACTGACCTAGAGAAACACAACAACCACAACGGAATCCAAGCGTGGGCGCTACTGGGATCGAACCAGTGACCTCTGCCGCGTCAAGGCAGCGCTCTCCCGCTGAGCTAAGCGCCCTCAGGGGGACGTTCATTGTATCCCCGAGGCGACGCCGGGAATCGAACCCGGGTACAGGGTTTTGCAGACCCTTGCCTCAACCACTCGGCCACGTCGCCAGACAGAATCGGGCGGTCGAAGACCGCCCTGTTCGAGCGGACGACCGGGTTCGAACCGGCGACCTCAACCTTGGCAAGGTTGCGCTCTACCAGCTGAGCTACGTCCGCGCGGCCCGAAGGCTACCACGACCGCGATCCGAATCGATCCCTCAGACCCCGGTCGAGCCGAACCCGCCGCGTCCCCTCGCCGTGTCGTCCAGTTCGTCGACGGCCACCGGCTCCTGAACCACGAACGGCACGACGACGAACTGCGCGATCCGATCACCCCGTCGCACCTCGAAGGTCTCCGAACCCACATTGACGAGGATCACCCGCACCTCCCCCCGGTAGCCCGAATCGACCAGACCCGGCGCGTTGAGCACCGTCACGCCGTGGCGGACGGCCAGGCCGCTGCGCGGCACCACCCACCCGGCGTGGCCGGAGGGCACCGCGACCGCGACGCCCGTGCCCACGAGCGCCCGCTCACCGGGATCGAGCACCACGTCGTGGGCCGCCACGAGGTCCACGCCGGCATCCCCCGGATGGGCGTGTTCGGGCAGAGGAAGCAACGGATCGAGCGGCAGGAACGGTATCTTCATGGTCCGATTGTCCCATCTCCGTGCACGAGGAGCGTTCCCGTGAGCCGACGCCCATCGATCCCCGAGCTTCCGGGAAGCGACGCGTCGTGGTTCCTCGAGCTGGTCGGAGCGATCGCGCCCACCCCGACACCCAAGGGATCCCTCGCCGACCTCGCCTCCGAATCCAACCGTCGGAGCGACGGCGAGGCCGACGCACCGGTCGCCGCGGACACTGCCGCCATGCCAGACGATCCCTTCCCAACGGACACCTCCACGACCGGGGCCTCCATCGCCGTGGAAGGGCTCGACGCTCCCCCGACCGGGACCCTCCCGGTCGCCGCGCCGGCCGCCCGCACCGTCCCCGCGTCGCCTCCACCGGCGACCCCAGCCGACGGGTCGCCGCTGCCCGGCGGATGGACACCCGGTGACCTCGCCCCCGAACTCGAGACCCGACGGAGTGTCCGGCTCGGATCCATCCTGGCCACCCTGGTCCTCGTGGTGGTGGTCGGCGCCGCCGTGGTGCTGGTCCCCCGATTCGTCCGCAGCGAAGCCGCCTCCACCGCCCTTCGCTACGAGACGGCGCTGGTCGACCTGCGGAACGTGCTGCCCGACGCCCAACTCGCCCTCGCCACCCTCACCGACCCCACCGCGGTCGCCGGCGACGTCACCGCCACCGTCCCGACCGTCGCCGCCCTCGACGCCGCCGCCCACGACGTCGTCGTCCTCGGCGACGCCCCGTTGCCATCGACACCGCCCCTGGTCCCCCGCGGTCCCCTCGACGCCCTCGAACCGGCGCGACAGCAGCTCAGCGTCCTGGGCACCGAAGGATCCTCCATCGCCTCCCGCCTCGGGCACATCTTCAGCTACCGCACCACCGTCGGCGACCTCCTCGACACCGGGCCGCTGCCGGTGACCGCCGACCCCCAACAGATCAACACGCTCAGCGTCGATCTGGCAGAGACCCTGGCCGACGACGCCGAACTGGTGGCGGCACTTCCCGACGACGCCGCCTTCACACAACTGCGGGGCGCCGTCGACGACGCGCTCGTGCGGTTCGCGGCATGGCAAGGCGACTACACCGAAGCGCTGGCCTCCGGAGACGACGCGACCGCGACGGTGCTCGTCGCCGAGCTCTCGGACCTGCGCCGATCCCTGATCCATCTCCTCGACGTCGCTCTCGCCGACGTCCGACCCGACCTGGATTCCCAGATCATCGAGCTCGCCGGCCAGATCGAAACCGCGATCGACGACCTCCGCTGAACCGGCGCCGGTCGACCCACCCGCCGTCGTCCGCTCAACGGTCCTCTTCGAGGGCAGCCATCTCCCGTTCGAAGTCCCGTGCCCCTTCGAAGTCCTTGTAGACGGAGGCGAACCGCAGATAGGCGACCTCGTCGACCGCCCGCAACCCGGCCAGCACCTCCCGACCGACGTCCTCGGTCGTCACCGTCCCACCCGGGTCGGCCATGACCATCGCCTCGACCCGCCCCACCAGTCGATCGATCGCCCCTTCGGGCACGGGCCGATCCGCGAGCGCACGTTCCACCCCTCGACGCACCTTGGCGGCGGTGAACCTCTGCAGTGAGCCGTCGCGTTTGCGGACGCTCGGCACCACGTCGGGACGCTCGAAGGTCGTGAACCGCTGACCACAGGCCACGCACATCCGTCGACGACGGATCGCCCGACCCTCCTCGGCGGGCCGACTGTCGACGACGCGGGTATCTTCCATGGTGCAGAACGGACAGCGCACGATGAACGGAGGGTAGCCCGTGCAGTGGCTCCAGGTTCACGACACGTTCCTGTCCCTGGCCGACTCGCTCGTCGAACTCGTGGCCGGGGTCGAGGACTTCTCCATCCCCGCCCTCGGAGCCTGGGACGCCGACCGGTTGACCGGGCATCTCCTGCGAGCCGTCGTCACGCCCGTCCACTACCTCGCCGAACCCGAACCCGACGGCGGACCCCTGCCGTCGACGGCGGACTACTTCGTCCGCTATCTCGACCGCCGCGACGAGGACCCCGAGGCGATGGCCGCCGGGATCGCATCCCGGGCGGGAGACGAGCTGGAGGGCATCGACCCGGCGGCGTACCCACGCATGTTCCGGGAGGCCGCCGCTGCTGCCCGCGCCGCCCTGCAGGTGATCTCGGGCGACCGCAAGGTCCCGACCCCGATGGGGCCCATGCGCATCCACGACTACCTGCGGACCCGCATCCTGGAAGCAACGGTGCACGGGGTCGATCTCGCCCGGGCCACCCACAGCCGATGGGAGCCGCCCGAGACCGCCGTCGCCGACAGTCTCGTGCTGCTCACCGAGATCTCACGACACCGGGGCCTGGGGGTCGACCTCCTGCTGGCGTTGACCGGCCGCACGAGCTGCGACGACCGGGCCTTGCCCGTCCTGAGCTGACCGCCCCCGGCGTCAGGGTGAGCCGGGGTCGTACACTGGCACCTCGAGGCGCTGGCCCACCTGCAGGACCGACCCTTCGATCCGGTTGATCCGTCGGATCTGTTCGACCACGTCGCGGGTGTCGGCCCCATCGGGACCGACCTCACGGGCGATCTCCCACAGCGTATCGCCAGGGTGGACCCGATACTCGGTGGTCGGGGTAAGTTCGCCGGTGGCTTGGCCGGCCGAGGCGAGGAAGAGGAAGACCGCGACGACCGTCGTGGTGATGATGACCAGAGCCCGTGCTCCGATGTTGGTCCGGTGTTGCATCTTCCTACCTCCTCTACCTGGCCGGCCCCCCGCCACTCCCCCGGGAGCCGCTCCGCCGCCCTACCGCTCCCGGGCCGAAACCCTGCGTCGGCGGGTCGACTCCCCCACCCGCCACCTCGCTTCCGAACTCGGGTTCTCGAGGTGACACGATCACCGTATCGACCGGGTGTGACAGGAACGCCGGGTACGAACATGTGTTCGCTAGCCACACCATACCGAACGCCTGTTCGACTGTCAAGGCGAACACCTGTTCCCCCGCGGCGCATCGGAACGGATCCCATCGGCTACCGGCCGCCGACGGGTCGGCGGGCCTCGGCCCGACCGCCTCACCAGCGTCGAGCCCGACCGCGCCGGCGGCGGAGGCGGCTCGCCGGGCCCGCCGTCGGGGCTTCCGTCGCGACGGGCCGGCAGCGGTGCGTCCCTCGGGCCCCGACCTCGCCGGCAACGACGCGAAGAGAGGGACCGGGCCTCCTCCCGCCGACCCACCACGCCATGACCCCCAGGGGAGAGCCAGTCGCGCCCCGCCGTCCAGACCGGCCCTACCGAACATATGTTTGGTCCCTGCGCGGTTCCCGGGTACCATCAGGACCCACGCCAGTCGAGGGGAACATCATGACCACCGAACCTGCCCGGCTCTCGGACCGCCAGCGCCAGATCCTCGAGCTCATCATGGCGACCGTCGCCGACCGCGGCTATCCACCATCGGTCCGCGAGATCGGCGAGGCCGTGGGCCTGTCGTCGCCGTCCACCGTCCACAGCCACCTGTCGGCCCTCGCCAAGGCCGGGTACATCCGCCGCGACCCGAGCAAACCGCGAGCCATCGAGGTCATCGACCGCGGCGACGCCACCGTGTCGGATCTGCACCGGGCACCCGTCCGCGACGTGCCCCTCGTGGGACGCATCGCTGCCGGCTCGCCCATCCTCGCCGAAGAGGACATCGAGGAGATCTACCCGCTCCCCACCGAGATCGTCGGCAACGAACCCGTGTTCATGCTCGAGGTCCGGGGCGACTCGATGATCGACGCCGGCATCCTCGACCGCGACTACGTCGTGGTCCGCCGCCAACCGACCGCCGACGACGGCCAGCTCGTGGCAGCCCTCGTCGACGGTGAGGAAGCCACCGTCAAGCGCCTCCAACGTCTCGACGGCCGCGTCGTGTTGCGGCCCGAGAACCCCGACTACCCGCCGATGGTGTTCAGCGACGGCGTCGAGATCCTCGGCGTCGTCGTCGCCGTGCTCCGTCGCGTCGAATAGCGGACATCACCGGCCGATCGACCCGGTGAACACGATGTTCGCCGGGCCTTCGATCCACGCCCCCTCCTCGGTCAGCTCGACGACCAGCTCCCCGCCCGGCAACTTGACCTCCACCCGACGCCCGACCTCACCGGCCTCGTGGGCGGCGTAGGCCGCCGCCGCCGCACCCGTACCGCACGCCAGGGTCTCGCCCACTCCGCGTTCCCACACCCGCAACCCGATCCGTTCGGCGTCGATGACCTGGACGAACTCGACGTTCGTTCCCCCGGGGAACATCGGATCGGTACCGATCCGCGGTCCGAGGTCCCCCACCGGCGCGGCCTGCGCGTCCTCGACGAACACGACGGCATGCGGGTTCCCCATCCCGACGGGTTTCACCTCGGCTCCCGCGACCGCCAGGACATCGGTGCGGAACCCATGCGGCGCACCGAGGAACGCCCGCACACCCTCGTCGAGGATCTCCACCGGCCGCGCACCGACCGCGGTCTCCACGACGAAGCGTCGACCACCGACCCACCCTCGCTCGAACGCCAGGCGGGCGACACACCGCAGCCCGTTGCCGCACATCTCCGCCGGCGCACCGTCGGCGTTCCAGTATCGCATCGAGATCCGGTCCCCATCCAACGGGGTCACCTCGAGGAACCCATCGGCACCGATCCCGAACCGGCGAGCACACCATCGCTGGATGTCTCCCGGGTCCGGAGCCTCCATCGGGCCCTCCACGACGATGAAGTCGTTCCCGAGCCCCTCCATCTTCACGAAGTCCATACCGGATCCTCCTCGAGCGTCGCCACGATCGTCTCGGCGACGGCGTCCGGATCATCCTGCCACGCCAGCCAGCGGAGACGCGGATCCCTCCCGAAGAAGGTCCGCTGGCGCTTCGCCAACGCCAGCGTCGCGGCCATCGCCGCCGCCACACCCTCATCCTCGGATCGCTCACCGGCGACCACCGGCAGCAGCTCCTTGTACCCGACCGCCTGGGACGCGGTCCGGCTCAACCGTCCCGCCAGCGAGGCCACCTCGTCGAGGAGTCCGGCAGCCATCATCACCTCCAGCCTCCGCGTCACCCGTCCCCTCAGCTCATCCCCCGGATCGATCCCGAACCCCACGAACGGCACCTCCGGCTGGTACCTTCGCACCGCGATCGCCTCGCGGGTCGCTGCTCTCGACGACGGGCCGCGACCGGTGAGGCGCAGGATCTCCACCGCCCGCGCCACCCGCCGGGGGTTCGCCACATCGACGTGCTCGGGAGCCGCAGGATCGGCGGCCAGCAGCTCCGCGACCAACGCCTCGGCGTCGACGTGCTCCAACGACGCGGCCAGCATCGGGTCCCGCGGCTCGAACCGCAACGGGTCCACCAGGGACCGGAAATGGAGGCCGGACCCTCCGACCACGACCACCGGCCGGCCGGCGAGCTCTTCCAGCGCCTCGCGCCCGGCCCGCTGGAACGCGGCCACGGTGAAGTCCTCCTCGGGATCGCACAGGTCGATCATGCGGTAGTCGAACTCGCGACGGGCAGCGACGCCCGGCTTGGCGGTCCCGATGTCCATCCCCCGGTACACCTGCATCGAGTCGACCGATACGATCGCCGCGCCCAGTCGGCGGGCGACGGCCTCGGCCACCGCCGACTTGCCCGACGCCGTGGGACCCACGATGGCGACGACCGTCAGCTCGGCGCTCCTTCGAGGTGATGCGGAGCGGCCCTGGTGATCGTCACGTTCAAGAACGTGCCCGCCGGCCAGCTTCCCGGGACATGGACGATCCGATTGCCGCGAGATCGCGCGGTCACGACCGACCGATCTCGGCGGGACGGCCCTTCGACCAGGACCTCGAGGCGCCGGCCGACCCGCTCCTGGTTGCGCTCGAAGGTGATGGCGTTCTGGAGCTGCACGAGGCGGTCGAACCGCTCCTGGACGACCTCGGCGGGAACCTGCCCGTCCATCGTCGCCGCCGGCGTCCCCGGCCGAGGCGAGTACTGGAACATGAACGCCGAATCGAAGCGGGCCTCGGCCACCACCTCCAGGGTCCGCTCGAAGTCGTGGTCCTCCTCCCCGGGGAACCCGACGATGATGTCCGTCGACACGCTCAGATCCGGCACCATCGCCCGGGCCATCTCGAGCTTGCGCAGGAACCGCTCGGCCGTGTACCCCCGATGCATGGCGGCCAGGATCCGGTCGCTTCCGGCCTGGAGCGGCAGGTGGAGCTGCTCGCAGACGGCGTCGGTCTCGGCCATCGCCGCCACCACGTCCTCCTTGATGTCCTTCGGATGCGGACTGGTGAAGCGGATCCGGCGGATCCCGTCGACATCGCCGACCCGGCGGAGAAGCTCCGAGAACAGCGCCTTGTGGCCCCCTTGCTCGAGATCGCGGCCATAGGAGTTGACGTTCTGGCCGAGGAGGGTGACCTCGACCACCCCTCGGGCGGCGAGGGTCTCGACCTCCCGCAGGACGTCGCCCGGCCGGCGACTGAGCTCAGGGCCCCGCACGATCGGCACGATGCAGAAGGTGCACGAGTTGTTACATCCGATCGTGATCGTCACCCACGCGGTGTGCTCGGACTCCCGATGGGCCGGGAGATGGGACGGCATCTCGGCAGCGTCGACCGTCTGTTCCCAGATCTCGGTCACCGGTCCCCATTCGTCGACGTGGTCGAGGAGGTCGACGACCCGGTGCGTGTTGTGGGTCCCGAAGACGACGTCGACCCACTCGGCTCGTTCCCGGATCGTCCCGCGGTCCTTCTGTGCCATGCATCCGCCGACGGCGATCCGCATGTCGGGACGGTCCCGTTTCAGGCGACGCAGCGACCCGAGGTACCCGTAGAGCTTCCGGTCGGCGTTCTCCCGGATCGTGCAGGTGTTGAGCACGACCAGGTCCGCCTCGGCGGGATCGTCGGTGGGGACCATCCCGTCGGCCTCGAGCAGCCCGGCGATCCGTTCCGAGTCGTGGTCGTTCATCTGGCACCCGTACGTCCGCAGGTAGTAGGTGCGTCCCGTCCGGGTCGGGACGCGGGGTTCCTTGACGGTCGGCATGCCGAGCAGGGTGGTCTCGCTCACGGGTCGATCCTCGATCATCGGGGCGGATGGATGCTCAGCGGGCGTAGTCCCGGGCGCGGAACTCCCGGATGACGGTCACCTCGATCTGGCCCGGATACTGTAGGTCCTCCTCGAGCTTTCTCGCGATCCGACGGGCCGTCTCCGCCGCGGTCAGATCGTCCATCTCCTCGGGGTCGACGATGACCCGCACCTCCCGACCGGCCTGCAATGCGAAGACCCGTTCGACGCCGGGGAACCCGGCGGCGATGTCCTCGAGCCGTTCGAGGCGACGGACATAGGACTCCAGGACCTCGCGTCGTGCGCCGGGCCTGGCGGCCGACACCGCGTCGGCTGCCTGGACGAGCACGGCCGTGAGGGTGCGAGGCTCGACCTCGTTGTGATGGGCCTCGATGGCGTGCACGACGGGCGGCTCCTCCCCGAAGCGGCGTGCGATCTCGGCCCCGATGAGGGCATGGGATCCGCCGATCTCGTGCGACACCGCCTTACCGATGTCATGGAGGAACGCGGCCCGTCTCGCCTCGTGCTCGTCCACGCCGAGCTCGGCGGCGAGCATCCCCGCGATGTGCGCCGATTCGACGAGGTGATCCAGCACGTTCTGACCGTAGGAGGTCCGGTACTTCAGGCGTCCCAGCAGGGTGATCAGCTCGGGATGCACGCGGGTGATCCCGACCTCGAGGACCGCCCATTCACCGGCGTCGGTGATGCTCTGTTGCACCTCGGCCCTGGCCTTCTCGTAGGCTTCCTCGATGGAGGCCGGGTGGATCCGGCCGTCTTCGACGAGCCGTTCGAGCGCGATCCTGGCGATCTCCCGTCGAACCGGATCGAACGTCGACACCGACACGGCCTCGGGGGTGTCGTCCACGATGAGGTTGACGCCTGCGAGGGCCTCGAAGGCGCGGATGTTGCGGCCGTCCCGGCCGATGATCCGTCCCTTCATGTCGTCCGATGGGAGCGGCACGGTCGAGACGGTCGTCTCCGAGACGACCTCCGAAGCGAGGCGTTGGATCACGCCGGCCAGGATGCGCTTCGCTCGCCGTTCGGCTTCCTCCCGAGCCTTCGCCTCCAGGTCACGAACGAGCACCATCGCTTGGCGTTTCGCCTCGGCCTCGGTGCGGGCGAGCAGTTCGGCCTTGGCGGCCTTGGCGTCGAAGGCTGCGATCCGTTCGAGGGTGTCGCGGGCTTCCTCCTTCAAGCTCTCGGCCTCCCGGATCGCCTCGGCCGCTGCCCGTTCCTTGATCATGATCAGCTCCTCGCGCTGGGCGAGGTTGGCCGCCCGCTGCTCGAGCGTGGCTTCCCGTTGCGCGAGGCGTTCCTCTTGACTGCCGATCTCGACCCGCCGATGCTCGAGGGTCGCGTCCTCCCGATCCCGGTAGGTCTCCGCCTTGGCCCGCGCCTCTTCCTCGGCGCGGGCCAGGATCCTCTGCGCTTCGAGACGAGCTTCGCCGATCAGCTCCTCAGGGGTCTGCTGCGTGGCGACACCCCTTCGTGCCAGCAGCGTCCCGGCGGCGAAGGCGAGTACCACCACGGCCGCGACGACCGCTGGGATCACCCACTGCATTGTCCACCCCGTTCCCGGGTCGGCACGCAACGTGCCGAGGCCGTAGCCTCGGCACACACACGGACGATCTGGAGAACCGGGCCCTGCCCGGCGCGGTCAACTACCGGCGTGGCGGCTGCCGCCTCCTGATCGTGTCGCTCTGCGGATCCGGACCCGAATCATCGTGTTTCAACGGTACTTTCGTGTGTGTGTCCTCCGATAGTAGCCCACCGGTGTCCCACGCGGAACGCGAAATCTCAGGAGCTCGCGGCGCCCCGAGCCCGGCGATCTCTCTCTGACGCGCGGCAAACACCACCAGGGACCGCGCGCTGCTCCGTGGCCGTCACGCGTCCCCGATAGCGTCCTCGGTGGGTTCGGCGTCCGCGGCGTCGGCGGCGTCGTCCTCATCGACGATCACCCCTACCGCCCGCAGGACCCGATCCTGGAGCTGCATGGCGACCTCCGGGTTCTCCCGCAGGAAGGCCTTGGCTCTCTCCCGGCCCTGACCCAACTGATCGCCGTCGTAGGTGTACCACGCACCCGCCTTGCGGACGATGCCCTCCTCCACGGCGACATCCAGGAGGCTGCCCTCCCGGGAGATACCCTCACCGAACATGATGTCGAACTCGGCGAGCCGGAACGGTGGTGCCACCTTGTTCTTGACGATCTTCGCCCGCACCCGGTTCCCGACGTTGTCGGTCCCGTTCTTGATCGCCTCGATACGACGTACGTCGATCCGGACGCTGGCGTAGAACTTCAACGCCCGACCGCCCGGGGTGGTCTCCGGCGATCCGAACATGACGCCGATCTTCTCGCGAAGCTGGTTGATGAAGATGGCCGTCGTCTGGGAACGGTTGATCGTCCCCGCGAGCTTCCGCAATGCCTGGGACATCAATCGGGCCTGGAGCCCGACATGGGTGTCGCCCATGTCACCCTCCAGCTCGGCACGCGGGACGAGCGCGGCCACCGAATCGACCACGACCACATCGAGAGCCCCCGACCGGATCAACATGTCGGCGATCTCGAGCGCCTGCTCTCCCGTGTCGGGCTGGGAGATGAGCAGCTCGTCGACGTCCACCCCGATCGCCCGGGCGTACACCGGGTCGAGGGCGTGCTCGGCGTCGATGAACGCCGCGATGCCGCCGTTGCGCTGCGCCTCGGCGACGATATGCAACGCCAAAGACGTCTTGCCCGAGCTCTCCGGTCCGTAGATCTCGACGATCCGGCCTCGGGGCACGCCACCGATCCCCAACGCCAGATCGAGGGACAACGCACCGGTGGGGATGGCATCGATCCGACGGATCTCCTCGTCACCGAGCTTCATCACGGCGCCCTTGCCGAACTGTCGCTCGATCTGGGACATCGCCATCTCGAGGTTCTTCTCACGATCCTGCGGGTTGATGCTCATCCTTCGGTTCCCTTCCTCGACGCCGCACCCACGACCGTAGCGGGCGTCTGCGACAGAACTGACTTCCGAACCGCACCGATGTCCTTCCTCGGCGCGGACACGAGCCTAGGCGAACGCATGTTCGATGTCGAGGACCTCGCCTCACCGCTCCCCACACGAGGGACGCCGCGCGATCCACACCCCGTCGAACACCTCGCCGGGCATCATCCCGACGTCCGTGAGCACGTCGTCGAGCCCTTCCACCCGGGCCAGACGGCCCGATCCCAGGACCACCGCGCACACCTCCGGGTCGACCAGCACCTCGGCCAGGTCGGCGGCCGTCAACCGACCCGCCTCGACCACCGCGAAACTCGTGTCCACCACCCCCGGAGGTGCCCGCCGTCCCGCTGCATACGCCAGGTCGGGCACGTCCGTCAACGCCGACGATCCCGCCGGCAGTTCCTCCAGGAACGCCACGAGGCGCGCCTGGGTCTCGTTCGGATGCCGACCCCATACCAGCCCCCACGACACGGCGAGTTGCACCGGCGCCAGGAGCGCCAGCACCACCGCCACCAGCCGCGCCGACGGGCCCAACGCGACCATGAGCAGCACCACCGGTGGCACGACGGCCACCAGATAGCGCTCCCGTCCGCTCCCCGCACCCAACACCACCACCAACCCGACCGACACCGCCAACCACGCAACGGCGACCGTCAGGTCGGCCCGCCGCGCCGGCCGTCGCACGACCGCCGCGGCGACCGCGGCGACGGCCAAGCCCACCAGCGCCGGCTCGTAGCGGACGAGCCCGCCCATCAGCTCCCCGACGTGACCGGCAACATCGGGCACGCCCCGGCCTTCGAGGTGGAACCGCACCGACTGGTCCCACACCACCCCCACCCCGAACGGCAACGCCACCGCCACAGCCGTCGCCGCCGCACACCCAGCCACCACGATCGTCGCCGTCGCGCTCCGCCGCCGCCACACCGTCGCGGCGACCGCCACCGCGGCTGGCACCGCGAACACGTTCTTCGTGGAGCCGGCCAGACCCACCAGCACCCCGGCGACGAACACCCGCCACCACCGCGGATCGTCACGATCGGCCACGACGAAGGCCGCGGTCGCCAACGCCATCGTCGGTCCCTCCGATTGCAACGGGCCAGACGCCAGGAACACCGACCCACCCACCGCCACCGCCACTCCCACCAGCATCGCCGGCACCGGCGCCGACCGGCGGCTCGCCAACCGCCACAGGGCGATGGCCAGCACCATCCCCGACGCGACCATGGCGAGCCTCGGCGCCCACGGTCGGCGCAACCCCACCACGTCCGCCAGCCACAGCACCGGCAGGAACAGCGGCCCCTGACTCGAGAACACGTCCCGGAACGGCACCGCACCTTCCCGCATCGCCAGCACCGACAGCCCGTAGACGCCGTCGTCGAACGTCCGGAGGCGACCCATCGACAGGACCGGGAGCCGCGCCGCCGCTGCCGTCGCGGCGACCACCAGCCCGCCCCAGCTCGCCGCGACGCGCGACACACGGTCCGGTCGTACCGTCATGGACCCAACCCTATGGGACCCTCACGCCCCCCGCCGGGCCCCGATCCTCCGTTCGATGCGACCGAGACGCTCCCGCAGGTGGGGACGGAGAGGGAACCGGGTACCGATCACCCTGCGCCGCCACCGCTGCAACCCCCACTCGGCGGCGAAGGACCCGGCCAGGAAGACGACCACGACCACCACCCGCAGCGGCTCGACGGTCCACGAGTAGATCATGAAGATCCCGGCCACCGCCGCGGTCGCCGCCACCCCCAACCAGAGAAGGCGCCGGTCCGCCCCCGTCTCGGCCGCAAGATCGAGGTGTCCCCACTGCACCGCCAGGTACAGCAGCAACGCCGCCGCCCCGGCCGCGGCGGCGATCGTCGCCAGCTGCATCCAGACGGCCAGAGCGACCATGAGCCCGGCGGTGAGAACGAGGCCCTCGGTACCGCCCTTCCAGACACGACGCTGGAAGGGCCGCGGAAGCTGACCGTACTTGGCCAGCAGATAGCTGATGTTCAACGCCCCGTAGACGCTGGCGTTGATGGTCGACGACGTCGACAGGACCGCAGCGACGGCCATGATCGTGAACCCCGCCGCCCCGAACACGGGCTGGGCCGCCCGCGCCAGGACGGTGTCCTGGCCGGCGACGATCTCGGCCAGCGGCAGGTTCCCCAACACGACGATGGCCAGGACCACGTACAGGGCGATCACGATCCCGATCGCCAGGAAGATCGCCCGTGGCAGGGTCCGGCTCGGGTCCGGCATGTCCTCGGCGGCGTTGGTGATGATCCCGAAGCCGGTGTAAGCGAAGAACGTGATCCCCACCGCCGATAGCACCGGCCAGGTGCCCGGAGATCCGGCCTCGGCGATGAGCGACGGCCGCACACCGACGACGCCCGCGACCGCGAACGCGCCCAGGGCGGTGAGCTTCAACGCCACGAACGCCTTCTCGAGCGGCGCGACCGCAGCTGCGCCGACCACGTTCACCAACGTCAACGCGACGACCGCTCCGGCGGCCAACGCCGGCTCGGCGACTCGATGGGTGCCCTCCCCGAGGAGCTGCGAGCCATACGCGCCGAAGGCACGGGCCACCATGGCGGTGCCGATGACCAACGACGAGTAGTAGAACAGCGATAGCCCGCCCGACAGGATCCCCGGCCCGTAGGCCTGGACGAGGTACTCGACGACACCGCCCGCGGACGGGAACCGGGCACCCAGCTTCCCGTAGGAGTACCCGGCGATGAGAGCGACGACCCCGCCGAGGGCGAAGACGACCGGCGTCAGTCCTCCCGCCATCGACGCCGCCTCACCCATCAGCGAGAAGATCCCTGCCCCGACCATCGCTCCGATGCCGAGCGACACCGCCGCCCACAGGGTCATGTGTTTGGTGCGGTCGGTGGCCATCGACACGCGATGCTACGAGCCGGGGAACGCCTCAGCCGAATCGCACTCCCTCGGCCGGCGGACCGGGGAACGTCTCACCGGTGGAGGGGAAGGACGGCCACCGGCTCGTAGCGAGGGCCGTCGGGTCCCGGATGGGATGCGAACAGGACGACCCGATCCACCGTCTGGGTCAAGGGGAACCGATCGACCGACCCGACGAGCGCCGACACGTCCCGGGGAGGACGCAGACGCGCCAAGGTGAGATGAGGCCGGTAGGGTCGCTCCTCGGGCTCGAGGCCCGACGCCTGCGCGGCGTGCTCCGCCTCGTCCGCCAGCTCGGCGAGGGCGTCGGCGCCGCGGGCCACGTCCAGCCACAGGACGGAGGCCCTCGTCGGGCGAGGGAACGCTCCGAGCCCTCCGAAACCGAGCGTGAACGGCTCCCGGCGCAGATGCTCGGCGAGGTCGCCCACGAAGCGTTCGGCCTGTTCGACGGTGACCGGACCGAGGTACCGCAACGTGATGTGCCACGAACGCGGATCGGCCGAGCGACCCGGGAGAGGCGACCCCGCCAGCTCGTCGGCGAGGAACGCGGCGAGGCCGTGCCTGACCTCCGGGGTGAGATCGACCGCCAAGAACAGCCGCTGACGCCGACCGCCGTCGGTCATCGGGCGGTACCCCAGTCGACGCCCTCCAGCGAGAGGCGGGCCAGATGCAACGCGGCGGTGGCGGTGAACGTGCGGGCCCGTTCTCGATCGGGAGGCATGTGCAGTGTCCGGGCCCTGGTGCCGTCGGGGGTCGCCACCGCGACCACCATCGTGCCGACGGGCTTGTCCTGCGGCTCGGGTCCGGCCGACCCGGTGATGCCCACCGCGACGTCGACGTCGAGGAGGCGCCGTGCCCCCACCGCCATGGCCACCGCGACCTCCTCCGACACGATCCCGTGGGCCTCGATCGTCGCCGCAGGGACGCCAAGGAGTCGCTCTTTGAGGTCGAGCTGGTAGGCGACGATGCTTCCCCGGTAGGCGTGGCTGGATCCGGGGACCGACGTGATCCGAGCCGCCACCATCCCTCCGGTAGCCGACTCGGCGGTCCCGAAGGTCAGCCCTCGGGAGACGAGCAGGTCGAGCAGTACCTTCTCGATGGTCTCGTCGTCGACCCCGAAGACGCGGGTCCCGAGTCGCTTGCGGATCTCGGTCTCGAGGGGAGCGATGAGCCGCCGCGCCTCCTCGTCGGTCTCGGCCTTGGCCGTCACCCGGAGTTTGATCTCGCCGCTCGACGCCAAGAACGCGAGCGTCGGGTTGGTGGCGGCCTCGAACAGGTCCCCGAGACGCTCGGCGATCTTGGATTCCGAGTCACCCCAGGTGCGTAGGACACGACTGACGAGGACCCCGCCACCGCCCGCCCGGGTGAGGAACGGGATCACCGACGCGTCCAGCATGGCTCGCATCTCGACGGGAACCCCGGGCAGGGCGAAGACCCACGTGCCGTCGATCGACATGCGGATGCCCGGAGCGGTCCCGACCGGGTTCTCGATGAGCTCCGATCCTGCCGGCCGGTACGCCTGTCGCAGGTTCGTCTCGGGCATCTCCCTGCCGCGTGACTCCCAGTATCGGCGAAGACGGTCGGCCACGTCGGCGTCGAACACCGGCGGGACACCGGCCAGCGTCGCCAGGGCTTCTCGGGTGAGGTCGTCCTGGGTCGGCCCGATGCCGCCGGTGACGATCACGGCGTCGGCGCGGTCGATCGCGCCGCGCAACGCGCCGACGATCCGCCCGAGGTTGTCGCCGACGACGCAGCTTCCAAGATGATCGAGGCCCGACTCGGCGAGGCGTTCGCCGATCACCGCCGCGTTCGTGTTCACGATCTGGCCGAGGAGGAGCTCGGTGCCGACCGCGAGCACTTCGACGTTCACGGCCCGATACGCCTTCCGGCCAGATCGTTGCCGTACACCCCGGTGATCTCGGCGACCGTCCACTCCCCCGGCACGCCGGAGTCGAGGACGATGACACCGTCGATCTCGGGTGCCTCCCGATAGGACCGGGCGACGGGGGTGCCGTCCTCGACGTGGTCGACGAGCACGTCGAGGAGGTGACCGACGAGCGACGCGTTGCGTTCGGCGGTGATCTCCTCCTGGATGGCCTGCAGGTGGCGGAGACGCTCGAGCTTCTCCGGTTCGGGGATCTGGTCGGCCAAGACGGCGGCCTCGGTGCCTTCTTCGGGCGAATACGGGAAGAACCCGCCCCAGTCGATGCGAGCGGCTTTCAGGAAGTCGGCGAGCTCCTCGACGTCGGCGTCGGTCTCGCCGGGGAACCCGACGATGAAGCTCGACCGGACCGCCGCCCGGGGGGCTCGGGCGCGGATGTCGTCGATGAGCTCGAGGTGCGCCTCGCCGCTGCCGGGCCGCCTCATGGCGCGCAGGAGGGTCGGCGACGTGTGCTGGAGGGACAGGTCGAAGTAGTCGACGACGAGCGGGTTCTCGATCATCTCCTCGATGAGGGCGGGTCGGACCTCCTTGGGGTACAGGTAGAAGAGACGAAGGCGCCGGAGCCCGTCGACGTCCGAGACGAATCGGATGAGCTCGGTCAAACCGCCGGGCGCGTCGATGTCGCGCCCGTACGCGGCGAGGTCCTGGGCAACGAGCACGATCTCGCCGACGCCCGCGGCCGTGAGGTCGACGATCTCGTCGCGGATGTTGACCGGCGGCCGGGAACGCTGCGCTCCCCGGAACTGAGGGATGGCACAGAAGCTGCAGGTCTTGTCGCAGCCTTCGGCCACCTTGACGTACGCGTATGGGGTCGTCGGGGTCGGCCGCGCGACGCGGAAGAGGATGTCCATGGAGCTGCGCCGGGCGGGGCGGATGTCGATGGGCTGCCAGTCGGTCAGCGTGTCGAGCCGGCCGATGAGCTCCGGGTAGCGGTCGAGGCCGACCACGGCATCCGCCTCGGGAAGCGCCGAGGCGAGCTCGGTCTCGTACCGCTGCGCCATGCAGCCGATGACCACGAGCTTGGCGTCGGCGCGTTTGGCGGCTGAGAGCTCGAGGATGGTGTCGATCGATTCCTGGCGGGCGGCTTCGATGAAGGCACAGGTGTTGACCATGACGACGTCCGCCACGGCAGGGTCGTCGGCCGCTCCGTAGCCTGCCTCGCCCAACAGCGCAGCCACCTTGTCGGAGTCGACCTGGTTCTTGGCGCACCCGAGGGTGGTGAGATGGACGGCGGGAGGCTGCGACATGACCCCGAGGAGGCTACCGGCCCTCGGCCCCGTGACGCGCCCCCAGATCCCCGAACCCAGGGTTCACCACCCCCCAAAAGGGGGTCCACCAACCCAGGGTTCACCACCCCCCAAAAGGGGGCTCACCAACCCAGGGTTCACCACCCCCCAAAAGGGGGCTCACCAACCCAGGGTTCACCACCCCCCAAAAGGGGGCTCACCAACCCTGGGTTCAGGGAACCGCGACGGGGCGGTCAGCGGAGGGTGTGGTACCGGCCGCGGAAATAGACCAGAGGGGCGGTGAGGTCCGCCAGCTCGACCCGGTCGACGTCGGCGGCGACCAGGATCGAGTATCCCTCCTCCTCGCCGGTGACGTAGCTGCAGTACGCCCGATCGGCCACCTCGTCGAGGACCGGACCCCACGGGGAATCCGTGGACGCGACCGACGCGAAGGGCCCACCCGGCGCCGGTCGCCGAGCCGCGAACAGCTCGGCCAGGCTCCGCTGCGACGCGTCGAGGACGTGAACGACGAACCGGCCCGATCGTCCGAGGAGGTCGTACACCGCCGCGGTGGGCGACACCAGGAACGCCAGCCGGGCCGGCTCGCCCTCGGACACGACGAGGGACGACACGGTCAGCCCCGCCCGTTCTCCCTCGAGGCCGGCCGTCACCACCGCGACCGGGGCAGCCAGCCGCCCCCGGAACCGTCGCACCGGATCGCGACCCTCTTCCGGATCCTGGAACGGGTTCTCGCCTTCGTGGATGATCCCGGTCATCGCACCTCCTCCTCGTCGATCGGAACCTGCGTTCGACGCCGCTGCCGGAACGCCGCGCGGTCGGTGTAGCCGACCCGCCGGGCGAGCTCGACCGCCCGGTTGCGGTCCCTGGCCGCGTCGGCCGGCATGTGGGCGTCGGAGGCGAAGGTGATCGGCACCCCTGCCTCGTGGAACATCCCCAGGAGGGTCGGCTCCGGGTAGATCTCGGCGGCGGGAACCCGGAGGCCGGCCGTGGACACCTCGACCGCCGTTCCGCTGCGGGCGGCGCCGTCCACCACCGGACCGTACAGATCGACGGGCGGCTCGGGGAGGCGATGGCCGTGCTTCTTGACGACGTCGACATGGGCGAGGACGTCCACGGCACCCGAGGCGGCGAGCTGGGCTTCGACGGTGAAGTAGTCCTCGTAGGCGCGCCGTACCCCGCGGCGTTCGAACTCCCAGGCCACATCGGCATGGTCGATCGACCAGCCCCCGACCCAATGGACCGAGCCGATGAGCACGTCCCACGGGTACGGTGCGAGGAGGTCGAGGACCGCATCGATGGTGTCGGGGAAGAAGTCGACCTCGAGACCGAGGAGGACCGGGAGCCCTCGGTCCTTGGCGGCGACGACGGCCTCGACGTACCGATCGAGGGACAGGACCCGGTCCTCGTCGACGAACGTCCGCGTCTGGTCGGCGAGATCGCGGCGGGGTTCCGTCTCCCAGAACGGGCCCAACGCGGCCTCCGCCTCGACGCACCGGTAGAGATGTTCGGTGAAGGCGATCTCGCTCGCCCCGCGGGCCGCAGCCGCCTCCACGTACGCCTCGAGGTGGCTCGCCGGGTAGTCGCCCGGCTCGGGCCCGACACCCCGGTAGGGACCGTGAGGGTGGAGATGCACGTGGTAGTCGCCCATTGAGGAGAAGGCTACCGGCCGGCCGCCGGGTCCTCGTCTCCCGCCGCGCCGACGGGATCACTCGCCCGGTGGTCGGGACGGTCGCCGGAAGACACCGTAGAGGAACCGCTGCTCGACCCCGTCAGGAGTGAGGTGGGTCTCCTCCTCGAAGGCCTCGGGGACCAGGAACTCGACGAACACGGCTGCCAGCTCGTCGCGGCCGTACCGTCGAACCGGGAGCCCGCTGCACCGCTGCGGCCCGTCGAGCGCGAAGGTCGCGACGATCGCGGCGCCACCGGGCACGACCGCCCGACGCATCGTCTCGACGTACCTGCGACGATCCCCGGCATCGACCATGAAATGGAAGACCGCCCGGTCGTGCCAGAGGTCGTATCCCTGCGAGGGCCGCCAGGAACGCACGTCGGCCTCCACCCACGTGACACTCCCGGCGACGGGACCGAGGCGTTCGCGGGCGTAGCCCAACGCCGTCGCCGACAGATCCGCCACTGTCACCCAACGGTAGCCCTCGGCGACGAGCCGGTCGACCAGCCGCGAGGATCCGCCTCCGACGTCGACCAACGCTGCCTCGCGGTCGGGGACCGCCTCGGCGATCAGCCGCATGGACGTCGACGGATCCTGTTGATGCCAGCTCACGGCCTCCGGGCCCCGACGGCGGTAGATGTCCTCCCAATGGTCCTGAAGGGACACGGCTCAGTCGGCCACGGGCTCACCGGCGGAGCGCTTGAGCTCCTCGACGAGGATGCTCAACGGGCCGGGACCGGCCGCTTGACCGATCAGATCCCACGTCATCGGAGGGATCGGGACCCCGGCGTCGAGATGCCCGGCGGCGGTGTCGACGATCTCGTGGAAGTCGGTGAACATGCCGACCTGGTCGAGTTCGAGCACCTTCCTGGCGGCCCTGCGGGCGTCGTCGGGGCGCCCCTCGGCCAGGGCGCGGAGCGCGGCTTCGGCTGCGGTGAGCGCCTTGCGCTGCTTCTTCCCGTCCATGGTGCGCCTCCTATTCGGTGGTCGGTTCGGGCCGGCGCCCGAGGTTCGCCGGTCCGGCAGCCGATCGCGCCCGGCCCGAGGCCGGGTCGATCCCTCGCTCGACCAGGACGCGTTCGATGATCGCCTTCCTGGCCAGCAACGGGCCCAGGTCACTGGCGGCGTTCGCCTTGGCGTCGATGACGGCCCGGGTCATCTCCCCGCTCACCGCGGCGGGCGCCCCGCCCGTGCCACCTGGTCCCGACATCATCGTGAATCCCGAGACCCGCCGTTCGGCAGCCGCGA
This sequence comes from Acidimicrobiia bacterium, assembly GCA_026985095.1. Lineage (GTDB taxonomy): Bacteria > Actinomycetota > Acidimicrobiia > Spongiisociales > UBA5794 > JALSQW01. The sequence continues at coordinate 20,214 of JALSQW010000037.1, forward strand.
CTCGGGCCGCGATCGACCGCAGCTCGGCCACGAGGGCGGGCGTGGGTCGCCGCTCGTCGGCGGCCCTCCGGTACCGGTCGGCCTCGGCGCGGAGACGATCCCGGCGGAGCTCCAGCTCGTACCGTTCGGCGAACCGGCCGGCGTCCAGGCCCAGTAGGGCGTCCTGGATCTCTGCCAGCTCCGCCGTGATCCTGTCGAGGTCGGTCATGGGCAACTCCTCTCCGCGAATGGTACCGGACCGTCGGCCCCTGGTCGATCGGCCGGGACGGAGATCGACGGGCGGAGCACCTGTCGGTCGTCTACGGTGGGAGACAACGAGGAGGTTGCCAATGGACGATGCGGTCGCGTACCGGTCCGAGGTGCACATCGAACGGCTCCGCGGGCCCATCCGCAAGGCCTGGGTGCCGGGCCGTCACGATCCCATCACCTTCGGCGTCCACGGCGAGATCGCTCAGCACTATGGGGTCTCGCCTGCCGATTTCCCGCCCGATGCGACGACGATCGACTACCTGGTCGCTGCCGCCGGGGGCTGACTGACGGGGACCCTTGGAGGCGCGCTGGAAGCGCGCGGCATCGATGCCAGCGAAGGGCGGCTCACCTCCGACACGGTCGGTGAGGTGGTCAAGGACGGCAAGGTCCTGGTGGTCCGCCGGATCCACGTGACGTACCGCCTCGCCGACGTGGCCGAGGACAAGCGGGACGCCGCCCGCCGCGCCCACGAGCACCATGCCGAGTTCTGTCCGGTGGCCCGGTCCATCAGGGACGCCATCGACATCAGCACCGAACTCGAGTTCGTCGACGGGCACTGAGGGGTCGCGCGGGGGATCAGTCCAGGTCGGTCGGCGGTCGACGCCGACGCTTGAGAGCGGCCCGACGGCGCTTGTCGTCGAGGCGCCGGCGGCGAGCGGCCGCCGACGGCCGGGTCGGTCGACGCGGCGGAGGCGGCGGCGCCAGCGCTTCACGGAGGCGCTCGGCGAGGCGGGCCCGAGCCTGCCGGCGGTTGCGCCACTGCGAGCGGGAGCGATCCGCCTCGACGACGATCACGCCGGCGGCGGGGGCGAGCCGCTCGAGGATACGGTTCCGCTCGGCCTCGTCGAAGGCGGCCGAGCGGGCGACGTCGAACGACAGGACCGCCCTGGTGGCCGAACGGTTGGCGTGCTGGCCTCCGGGCTTCCCCGACGGCTCGAACCGCCACTTCAGCTCGCTCGCCGGGATCGTATGGGCGTCGTCGACGACGAGATCCTCCATGAGCGAACCGTAGCGGCCCTCCAGGATCCCGACCGGTGACCCTTCGGCAACGGGACGCGGGACGGCGTATCGTGGGATCCCACACCGTCGACCGTCGGAGGAGGCATCGCGATGCACATGCAGGACGATTTCCCGCTGCTCCTGTCCACCCTGTACGACCATGGCGTCCGCCAGTATCCGGACCAGGAGATCGTCTCACGTGAATCCGATCGCTCGATCTCCCGCGCCACCTACGCCGAGACCGATGACCGTGTCCGCCGCCTGGCCACTGCGCTGCAGACCCGGCTGGGCATCGAGCCGGGCGACGTCGTGGGCACGATGGCGTGGAACAACCGCCGACACCACGAGATCTACTGGGCGACGGCCAACACCGGCCGGATCTGCCACACGCTGAACATCCGCCTGTTCGCCGAGCAGCTCGAGTACATCATCAACCACGGCGCCGACAAGGCCATCTTCGTCGACCCGGACCTGACGCCACTCCTGCATGCGGTGGCCGACAAGATCCCGACCGTCGAGCACTTCGTCATCATGGGCGACTCCGCCGAGGATGCGAAGCTGCCGGGCGCCATCGCGTACGAAGAACTCATCGACGGCGTCGAACCGCACGGCGCCTGGCCCCTCCTCGACGAGCGCAGTCCGATGATGTTCTGCTACACGTCGGGAACCACCGGCAACCCGAAGGGGGTCGCCTACACGCAACGCTCCACTTACCTGCATACGATCTCGAACCTGGCGAACTTCCCGATCTCGGCGTCGGACAACGTGCTGCCGGTCGTCCCGATGTTCCATGCCGCCGCCTGGGGGTATCCGTTCCAGGCGGTGCCGATGGGCGCCAAGATCACGTACCCGGGCCCCGACCTGACGCCGCAGGGGCTCGTCGAGTTGTTCATCGACGAGCAGGTCACGTTCTCCGCCGGCGTCCCGACGGTGTGGCTCGGCATCCAGCAGTACCTGATCGACCATCCCGAGACCGACCTGTCGTCGATGCGGGCGTTCCTGTGTGGAGGATCGGCGGTGCCGAGAGCGATGATCGACTGGTACCAGCGCGAACGCGACATCCTCGTCGTTCAAGGGTGGGGCATGACCGAGACGAACCCGGTGGCGTCCGTCGCCCAGCTCAAGCCCGGCATGGAGCAGTGGGACTGGGAACGCCAGCTCGACGTCCTGGAGACCGCCGGCCGGGTCGTGCCCGGTCTCCAGGTGAAGATCGTCGACGAGGACGGCAACGAGCTCCCCCACGACGGCGAAGCCTTCGGCGAGCTGCTCATCCGAGGGCCCTGGATCGCGGCGGAGTACTACAACGACCCGCGGTCCCCCGAGTCGTTCGTCGACGGATGGCTCCGCACCGGCGACGTGTGCAAGATCACTCCCGACGGGTACATCCGGATCACCGACCGGGCCAAGGACGTGATCAAGTCCGGTGGCGAGTGGATCTCGTCCCTCGACCTGGAGAACACGTTGATGGCTCATCCCGACGTGGCCGAGGCCACCGTGGTGGGTCTCAAGCATCCCAAGTGGCAGGAGCGCCCGGCGGCCTTCGTGGTCCGGCGTCCCGGATCGGAGGTCACCGCCGATGAGCTGTTGGCGTTCCTCCACGACAGGGTCGCCAAGTGGTGGCTACCCGACGAGGTCGTCTTCGTCGACGAGATCCCCAAGACCGGCACCGGCAAGTTCGACAAGAAGGTCGTCCGGGATCGCTACAGCGACCTGCTGATGAGCTGACCGGGGGTTCGGGCCGTCCGCCTCGCCCGCCGGTGCCCAGGATCCGCCGTGCCCGGTGGGCCCCTCGGCGGAACGCCCAGCCGCGCCGATGGCGTCGGAACGGATGCGCGAGGTTCGAACGATGCCCCCGACGAGACCACCGACTGCCTTGGCCACCGCGGTGCGTCTGCTCGCCCACCCGGTGAGCGTTGCCGCGATCGTCGTGCTGATGACGAACGACCTCGTCGACAAACCGACGTGGCGTCGTTGCCGGCCACCGCCGTCCCCTCGACGGGCCTCTTCGTCTGGGCGCCTCCCGCGATCTTCTCCGCCGTGGTCCTGCGCGCGCCGAACCGCGCCGCCGTGTGGGCGAGGATCGTCGCGGTCGTGGCGCTGACGCTCGTGTTCGGGGAGCTCCCGGACCCGCCCACCGTCGCAACCCTCTCGCGCGTGGTGAGGCTCGGGGCTGTCCTCCCGATGCTGCTGGCGGCCGCCGGTTCCGTCACGGTTTCGCTGTTCGGTGGTCCCTCCGAGACCGACGACCGCATCGCCGACCACGAGACCGCAACACCGTCCGGCCCCGGCGTGTGACCCATCGGCCGCGAGCGCGCCACCGATGGCCGCGGTGAGAGGGCACCCCGGCGCGTTCCTCGCGATCGAGCGGAGCCCGACGTCTATCCCCCGGCTTCCCGCTCGGCATCGTCTCGCACCTCGGTGCATGCGAACCACGTGGCGGCATCCGAGTCCACGACCGCCCGGATGTCGGTGCTGGTGGCATCGTCGGAGATGTCCACCCCCGCCTCCTGGAGACATTCCACCATGGCCCGCCGACCGGCCTCGATGGCCTCCGGAGGAGGATCGAAGCCGGCAAGGTAGCCTTCTTCGACGAACACCAGACGCTCCTCATAGCAGTCCTCGTAGATCTGGTCGGCGGCGGTCGAATCCTCCGGCCCCGATTCATAGGCCAGCGACCAGCCACCGCCGCGGATCTCGAACTCCACGATGACCACGCCACGTTCCTCGAGACAGGCGATCGTCGCCAACACCGCCGACTCGAACTCGGCGGAGGTGACCGCGCCGTCGTGGAGGATCGCCTCCTGGAAGGGCGGCAGGTCGCTCACCGGGCCGCTTCGAGTCGGCTCTAGAGCCGGAGTGCACCCTGCCGCGATGACGATCATCCCGAGGACCGGCACGAGCACGAGGCGTGCTCTCCGCCATCGGAAAGGCGTCATGGTGACCGCATCGACGTCGTCTCGGCGCCGAAGACGACCGTCAATGATCGATCCTGAAGCCTCGCCACGTCCCGAACTCCGGTAGTTGTGGTCCGCCCAGTCCATGTCGGTCCCCGCGAGGGGACGCTCACGGCGCCAACCCCGCACTTCTCCATCCATCACCTCCGCCGGTGTTTCCGACCTCCATCACGTCCGAGCCGGAGACAGGCCGCTCATCCACCGGCTTTCCGGAACGCCTCGGATTCCTCCTGGCGGCACATGAACCACACTCCGGGATCGGTGTCCAACACGGACTGGAAGTCGCTCTCGGCAGCGTCGTCGGAGATCTCGATGCCCTCTCGCTGCAGGCACTCGACCATGGCGCGTCGGCCGGCTTCGATCGCCTCCGCGGGAGGATCGAACGAAGCGAGGTAGTACGGTTCGACGGCCGACAGCCTCTCTTGGTAGCAGTCATCGTAGATGCGATCTCCCCCCGCATCGTGTTCGTCCACCGACGCGTAGGCGATGGACCACCCGCCTCCTCGGATCTCGAAGTCTTCGACGGGGACACCTCGATCCTCCAGACACGCGACCATCGCGAGGACGGCGGACTCCCACTCCTCCGGCCCCACGACACCATCCTCGAGGATCCTGGCTTGGAAGGGAGAGATCCCCTGCAGCGCCTGCGGAGCGATCGGTTCGGGCGCTTCCGGCTCGGAGGTCCCGGTACATGCGCTCACCACGAGGAGCGCCCCCGCGAACAAGATGGACAGCCGACGTCGCGCGCCGAGAACGATCCACCGACCGACCTGTCCCGGATGACTGCGGCCAAAGGTCAATGCCATCTACGGAAACCGAGCCACGGGCTTCCGGCCTTGAAGTAGTTGTGGTCTGCCCATGCCATATCGGTGGCTCCGTGACCCTGGATCTTTGCGAAGCTCGCGTCCGTGTCCTGGCGGGTGATCCATGAGCCGTTCTCCTTCACTCGGATCTTCGCCTGCAGGGAATCGCAGGACGACGACCGTTCCCGCAGTTCAGCGTATCGCTCGAGGTACCAGACGTCGAGATCCGTCCAATCGAAGGTGCACCCGTTGCTCGACGCGAACGTGCCGCTGCGGTTGTGAGCCAGGACCGGCGTCGCCGTCCCGATCACTGCCACGAGCGCCGCCACGATCAGCACGGTGCGTGTGCGCCTCCGGAGTCCTCCCCGCATCGTGGCCATCTCGTCCTCTCCCTTCTGCCGTCCGGTTCATGCCGGCGACCCGAGAGGACCTTCCACGCGCCCCACCTATTGTGCCAGAGAGAGAGAGAGAGAGAGACGTCAACCTGTTCTCGGCATCACGGCCCGCGGAGGCCGCAACGGCGCCCAACGACGCGTGACCGGGACCGCCGGCGCGACAGAGACACACGACGGGACGGGCCCTGCGGTCCTCCGACGAGGACGGCCGCCCTCAGGCGAGGATCTGCGGGAGCTCGTCCTCGGTGACGAGGACGGCGCGGGCCTTGGAGCCGATCGACGGGCCGACGATGCCCTTCCGCTCCAGGATGTCCATGACCCGGCCGGCCCGGGCGAACCCGATCCGCAGCTTCCGCTGCAACATGGAGGTCGACCCGAGCTGGCTGCGGACGATCAGCTCGATGGCCTCCCGCACGATCTGGGGATCCTCACCCTCGAACTCCTCGGCGGACTCGGCCTGCTTGGCGGCGGTCTCGAACACCTCGGCGTCCTTGTACCGCGCCTCGCGCTGGGAGCGCACGAAGTCGACCACGGCATGCACCTCGGCCTCGGACACGAAGGCACCCTGGATCCGTTCCGGCTTCGGCTCCCGGGCGGTGACGATGAGCATGTCGCCGAGGCCCACGAGCTTCTCGGCGCCGGCCTGGTCGATGATGACCCGCGAATCGGTCTGCGACGCCACCGAGAACGCGAGTCGGGACGGGACGTTCGCCTTGATGACCCCGGTGATGACGTTCACCGACGGACGTTGGGTCGCCAACACCAGATGGATCCCCACCGCCCGGGCCATCTGTGCGATCCTCACGATCGACTCCTCGACCACCCGGCCGGCCACCATCATCAGATCGTTCAGCTCGTCGACGACGGCCACGATGTAGGGGAACCGATCGAACAGCTCCTCGTCCAGCATCCCGGCGTCGAACCTCTCGCGGTACGAGATGATGTCGCGCACCCCGGCGTCGGCCAGCAGGTCGTAGCGCCGATCCATCTCCTGTACCGCCCACTGGAGCGCATCGGCGGCCTTCTTCGGGTTCGTGATGACCCGGGTCAGCAGATGCGGCACGTCGTTGTACTGCCCGAGCTCGACGCGCTTGGGGTCGACGAGGATGAGCCGAACCTCCTCCGGGGTGGCCCGCATGAGCAGCGACGTGATGAGGGCGTTGATGCACGACGACTTGCCGGCCCCGGTGGCTCCGGCGATCAGCACGTGCGGCAGTTCGGTCAGATGCAACATCCGCGGCGTCCCCGAGACGTCCATGCCCAGGCCCACGTGCATCGGATCGGGATCCTCGGTCGCCGCCGGGCCGGTGAGGATGTCGCCGAGGGTGACCAGGCGCCGTTTCCGGTTCGGGACCTCGATCCCGATGGCGCTGCGGCCCGGGATCGGGGCGATGATGCGGACGTCCGCCGACGCCAGGGCGTAGGCGATGTCGTGGGACAGGTTCGTCACCCGTGACACCTTCACCCCCGGGGCGAGCTCGATCTCGTAGCGGGTCACCGTCGGCCCCGGGACGATCCGGGTCAACCGTGCGTCGACGCCGTGCTGGCGGAGAGCTTCCTCCAGATCGGCGGCGGTCTGCTCGAGGGACCGCCGGTTGGTGCCGGACGACTCGGAGGTCTTCAGGAGCGATAGCGGCGGCAACACGTAGCCGTCGCCCGTGGCCGGCCGCGGCGGCGGAGGCGGCCGCTTGCGGGTCTTCCGCTTCGGCGCCGGTTCCTCGTCGATGACGTCGTCGGGAGCGGCCGCCGGCTCGAGCGGAACCGAATCGGGATGGACGATGACCGCCGGTGCCGGGGACGGACCGACCTCGGGCAGGGTCAACAACCCCACCCAGGCGCGGAAACCCCGCACGGCGGCGACGATCTCGTGGGCGACGTCGCGGATCGTCGCCCGGGTCAAGATCAGCGTGCCCATCCCCAAGAACGCGAAGAGGATCACGAAGGTGCCCCAGAAACCGATGAGGCGTCGCAGGGGAAAGGCGATGAGGCTCCCCACGGCGCCGCCGTGGCTGGCGATCCGGTCGAGGTTCCCGGCGATCGCCAGGGAACCGGTCATGAGGTGGAACATGGCCAGCGAGGAGACGAACACGACCCCGACCCCGACGGCGAGGCGGCCGTGATCCGGCCTCGGGAACAGCCCGATCAGGGACACGCCGAGGAAAGCGACGGCGGCGGGCAGCAGGTAGGCCCACAGACCGAACAGGAACCGCAACGATCCGGCGACGACCCCACCGACCGGTCCGGACAGATCGAAGAACGACAGCGCCATGAGGGCGGCGACGACGAGGAGCACCACACCCCACACGTCGTCGGTCTGACGACCGAGCCGCTCCCGGACCCTGGCCCCTCCCGTCCGCAGCGCGCCGACGATCCGGGTGGTCCGAGAGACCTTCGGTTTCCTGGTCTTCCTGGTGGCCCTACTCCGCCCCTTCGCCCCGCGGGTTCGTGTCCGCGTTGCCATGGGCCGCGAACGATACCGCCTCCCCAACGATGTGCCAACCACCCTCCGCGCGAGCCATCGCGCGCCAAGTTACATCGATGTGGTTCTCGGACCTCAGCTCATCGCCGGAACATGGTTCGGGTTCTGATCGGGCACCCGGACCAGCAGCAACGCCGCCGCACCGGCGAAGGCGGCGCCGAGCAGGAACGCCGCCTCCGGGCTGACCGCCACCCACACACCACCGAAGATCACCGACGCCGGCAACGCGCCCAACCCGACCGCCGCGTTGTAGTAACCGAACGCCGAACCCCGAAGCCGCTCCGGAACCAGCCCCGCCACCCATGCCCGCTCCACCGGCTCGGTGAGCCCGAAGTAGACCCCATAGACGAGGAACAACCCGACGAGGACGGGCAGCCGTGTGAACGCCGCCATCCCGGCGTACACGGCGGCGTACACGGCCCAACCGCTCAACTCGAGACGCTTGCGACCGAACAGGTCCGACAGCCGCCCACCGATGACGCTGGCGACCATCTTCACGCCGTTGAGGAGCCCCCACAGGATCGCCACCTTCGCCGCGCCGACCCCGGCGTCGGACAAGCGCAGGAGCAAGAACGCGTCCGCCGAGTTTCCCAGGGTGAACACGAAGATGGCCGTCAGCAGCAGCCAGTAGCTGCCGCCCATCTCCCGCCAACCGGCCAGGATCGGTGCGCTCGGTGGCTTCGCCTCGGCATGGTGCTCGGCGGGCTCACGCACCCACAGCACGATGACGGCGATGACGATGACCGCCGGGACCGCCGCGAAGAAGAACACCCCCCGCAACGACAAGCCGACCCCCAGGAGCACCGCGGCGACGATCGGACCGAACAGGGCGCCCCCGTCGTCCATCGCCCGGTGCAGCCCGTAGGCGGCGCCCCGCGACGCCTCCGGGGTCACGTCGGCGATCAGCGCATCCCGCGGCGACGTCCGCAGGCCCTTCCCGACCCGGTCCGTGACCCGCACCGCCGCCACATGGACCCAGCTCGTCGCGAACCCGATCAGCGGACGGACCGCACCGGCCAGGCCGTACCCGACGAGCACGAACGGCTTACGGCGCCGCACCTTGTCCGTCCACAGCCCCGAGACGATCTTGAGGAGCGACGCCGTCGACTCGGCCATGCCCTCGATGAGTCCGAGCGCCACCGCGGTCGCCCCCAGCTCGGATTGCAGGAACAAGGGGATCAACGGGTAGATCATGTCCGACGACATGTCGGTGAAGAAGCTGACGAACCCAAGGGCCACAACCGTCGGTGGGATCCCGTCCCTGAACCGCTGCACGATGGAGCGCATCGAACCACCCTACCCGGCACAGACGACGCCAGTCGACCGATAGGATGCGCCGGTGCCCCACCCAGAGCGAGGGAGCCGGCGACTCCGCGAACGTGTCCGCGCCGACGTGGCTCGCAACCGCGAACGCATCGAAGGCGTCGGCGTGGGGATCATCACCGGAGCCGCCGGCGACGACCCGGCCGGCATCGTCACCTACACCATCGTCGGCGCCACCACCGGATTCCAGCTCCTCTGGCTCATGGTCGTATCGACCCCGATGACCATCGCCGTGCAATCCACCGTCGCCCGGATCGCCATCGTGACCGGCAAGTCCCTCCCCGAGCTCACCACCGCCTTCTACCATCGGACGACGACGGTGGCGATGATCGCCGTCCTCGCCGTCGCCAACATCCTCACGATCGGCGCCGACCTCGACGCCGTCGCCGCCATCGTCGGGATCATCACCGGAACCGACCCCGTGTGGTTCCTCCTCCCGGTGACCGCCCTCATCGGCTACCTCGTCGTCTACGGCGCCTACGCCACCATCAAGCGGGTCCTCATCGCCCTGTCGGGCATCCTCATCGTCTACGTCGTCTCGGCGTTCCTGGCCCGACCGGATCTCGCCGACATGGTCCGCCACACGCTGGTGCCGACCGTCTCGTTCGACATGGCGTTCATCCTCGCCGCCCTCGGCCTCCTCGGCACCACCATGTCGCCGTACATGATGTTCTGGCAGGCCGCCGAGGAACGCGAAGAACACAAGACCGTCGCCCAGGCCCGCAACGTCACCGCCGAGACGGCGATCGGGATGAGCTACTCCACCGGCCTCGCCTACTTCCAGATCGTCGCCGGCGCCGTCACCCTCAGCGGCGTCGCCGTCGTCACGGTCACCGACGTCGCCAAGGCCCTCGAGCCCCTCGCCGGCCGGTACGCCTTCGCGTTGTTCAGCATCGGCATCGTCGTCTCCGGGCTCCTCGCCATCCCCGTCCTGGCCGGGTCGACCGCCTACGCCATCGCCGATGCCTTCGGATGGCGGGAAGGGCTCGACGAGAAGGTCTCCGACGCCCGCGGCTTCTACGTCGTGTTCGTCGGCTCGATGCTGCTCGGCGCCCTCATCGACCTCTCCCCCGTCTCGGCCGTCGACGCCCTCTACTACAGCCAGGTCCTCGACGGGCTCCTACTGCCGTTCCTCGTCGCCGTGATGCTGCTCGTCGCCAACAACCGCGTCATCATGGGCGAGCACACGAACAGCCGGTTCAACAACGTCTTCGGAGGATCGGCTCTCGTCGTCGCCGCCGTCCTCGGCATCGTCATGGTCGTCAACCTGATCGGCTGACGGTCACACCTCGATAGCCACCGGGACCACGAAAGGCCGCTTGCGCATCGTGCCCTTGAGGGCCCGACCGGCGCTGTTGCGGATGCGGCGCCGCAGCGTGTCCATGTCGATCGGCCGCTCCAGCGCCTCGACGCCTTTGGCGACGCGTTCGACGATCAGGTCGTGGAGGTCCTTCGGCTCATCGGTGAGCCCATGGCTGTCCACCTCCGGGCCGATCACCACATCCCCGGTCCGCTGATCGATCCCGACCGTCACGATGACGACCCCACCGTCGGCGAGGTGCCGCCGGTCACGGATCACGCCTTCGAGGTCCCCGATCCCCGACCCGTCGACGTACACGTACGACGCCGGAACGGCCCGGCGCTCCACACGGAATCCGCCGTTCTCCAACACCACCGCGTCACCGTCCTCGAGGACCGCGATCTCCTCGATCCCGACCTTCTCCCCCAATGCCGCGTTGGCGACCATGTGCGAGTACTCGCCGTGAACCGGGATCAACGCCTGCGGACGCACGACGTTGTAGAACGTGAGCAACTCGTCGGCCGCGGCATGACCGGACACGTGCACGTGGGTGTTGCGGCCGTGAAAGACGCTCACCTTCTGGCGGATCAGATTGTTGATCACTCGCGAGACCTTCGTCTCGTTGCCCGGGATCGGCGTCGCCGAGATGATCACCGTGTCGTTCGGATCGAGCTTGATCGAGCGGTGCTCCCCCGCCGCCATCAGCGACAATGCCGCGAAGGGCTCCCCCTGGGACCCCGTGGAGATGACAGCGGTCTTCTCCGGCGGCAGATCGAGCAGGTCCGACAGTTCGACGAGATGCCCCTCATGGGTGTCCAGCAGCCCGAGACGCCCGGCGATCTCCGACACCCGCAACATCGACCGGCCGATGAACGCGAACTTGCGACCGTCGGCGACCACCGCGTCGATCGCCTGCTGCACTCGATGCACATGCGACGCGAAACACGCGATGATGACCCGGCCGTCGGCGCCGGCGACGATCTCCCGCAGCCGTGGGCCGACGGTCGTCTCCGACGGCACGACGCCGGGACGTTCGGCGTTCGTCGAGTCGGCCAACAACAGGCGGACGCCCCGCCGCCCGAATCCGGCGAACGTCTGCAGGTCGGCGGTGCGCTTGTCGAGCGGCGTCGGGTCGAGCTTGAAGTCCCCCGAATGCATGACGATGCCCTCGGGCGTCTCGACGGCGATGCCGCCGGCCTGCGGGATCGAATGGGTCACCGGGATGAACGTGAACCGGAACGCCCCGGCCTCCACCCAGGTCCTGGGCTCTACCGGATGCATCTCGGCGGTGAGTCCCGACTCTTCGATCCGCGCCCGGGCCAGCGCCAACGTCAGCGGCGTCCCGTAGATCGGCACGTTCACCTCACGGAGCAGATAGCTCAACGCCCCGATATGGTCCTCGTGGCCGTGGGTCAGCAACACCGCGTCCAGGTCCCCGGCGCGTTCGACCACCGAGGAGAAGTCGGGCAGGATCAGATCCACCCCCAACATGTCCTCTTCGGGGAACATCAACCCGGCGTCGATCATCGCCAGGCGACCGTCGATGTCGATCGTCGCGCAGTTCCGCCCGATCTCCCCCAGACCGCCGAGGAAGCTGACCCGAACGGTCATCCTTCATCCAACCCGGAGACCAGCTCCTCGATCCGACGGATCGTCGCCTCCGACGCAGGCACCAGCGGCAACCGGGGATCACCCACCCGGTCCCACACGGCGTTGAGGGCGCCCTTGACCGGGATCGGGTTCGGCTCGACGAACAGCGCCTCGTACAGCGGCGCCAGGGTGTCGTCGATCCGCCCGGCCTCGTCATGGTCGCCGGCGAGCATCGCGTCGACCATCCTGCGGATCTGCCGCCCCGCGACGTGAGCAGCCACCGACACGACCCCCACGGCGTTGGCGGCCATCAGCTCCCGGGTCATCGCGTCGGATCCCGAGTACACCGCGAACCCCTCCGGCAACGCACCGATCGCGCCGCGGCTCCATTCGATATCGTCCACGGCGTCCTTCACCGCCACGATGCGGGGATGCTCCGCCAGCCGTCGCAACGTGTCGACCTCGATCAACCGGCAGGTCCGGCCCGGGATGTTGTACAACAGGACCGGCAGCTCCACCGCGTCGGCGACCGCGGTGAAGTGCCGGAACAGGCCCTCCTGCGGCGGTTTCGAGTAGTAGGGCGTCACCAACATCACCCCATCGCAACCGGCCTCCGCGGCCCGCTCTGACAGCTCGATCGATTCCCGCGTGTCGTAGGTCCCGGTGCCGGCGATGACCTTCATCCGGTCGCCGACGGCATCCACCGCGGCCTTGAACAACGCCACCTTCTCCACCTTGGACAAGGTCGGCGACTCGCCGGTCGTTCCGGCGACGACGACACCGTCCGAGCCGGTCTCGGCGAGATGGCGGGTCAAACGCCAGAAGGTGCCGTAGTCGATCGAGCCGTCCTCACCGAAGGGGGTGACGACGGCGGTCAGGACGTGGCCGAACGGTGCATCGAGGGGTCGGGCTTCCATGAGGGGGACGTTACCAGGCACCCCCCTCACTATCCTCACTCGCATGGAACACACCAGCCCCTTCGTCAAGGACGTCGATCAGGACACCTTCGCCACCGAGGTCCTCCAACGCAGTCGCGAGGTCCCGGTCGTCGTCGACTTCTGGGCGGAGTGGTGCGCCCCGTGTCGCACCCTCGGGCCGCTCCTCGAGCGCCTCGCCGACGAGTACGGCGGCGCCTTCGAGCTCGCCAAGGTCGACGTCGACGCCAACCAGCCGCTGGCTGGACAGTTCCGCGTCCAGGGGATCCCGACGGTGGTGGCGATCCGCGACGGTCGCGAGATCGACCGGTTCACCGGCGCCTACCCGGAGCCCGCGCTGCGGGAGTGGCTGAAGGCCGTGCTCCCCAACGAACTCGACGAGATGGTCGACACCGCACGCACCGCCCTCATCGACGGCGACACCGCCGGCGCCGAGCACATCCTCCGCCAGGTGCTCGAACGCGAGCCCGGCCACATCGAAGCCGGCACCGCCCTCGCCAGCCTCCTCATCGACCGCGGAGAGCTCGACGACGCGTTGATCCTGCTCGGGAAGCTCCCTCCCACCGCCGAGGTGGAGCGCCTCCAAGCCGCCGCACGCCTCAAGGCCGCCGCCGGCGAGGACCTCTCCGAGCTCGAAACACGGATCGCCACCGACGCCGGCGACGACGAAGCCCGCATCGAGCTGGCCCGGGCCCTCGCCGCCAAGGGCGAATACGAACCTGCGCTCGACCATCTCCTCGAGGTCGTCAAGGCGAAGGGTGAGCACAAGGACGTGGCCCGGCAGGCGATCCTGGACATCTTCGGGGTGCTCGGCGACGAGCACCCGCTCACCCGCACCTACCGAAAGGCGCTCGCCTCGGCGTTGTTCTGACTCAAGGCCCTACCCGCGGGCACCGGGAACGCCGCACGATGGACACAGACACAACCGGAAGGAGCGAACGATGGAAGGCTACACCAAGCAGATCCCCAAGGAACGGTGGGGCACCTACCTCGAGAACCTCACCAAACAGCTCGAAGGTCGTTGGATCACGATGGAGGTCCTCGACAAGGAGTTCGGGGACCAGTACGAAGTCGAGAAGCTTCCGCTGGCGTTCTTCTTCTACGACCACAAGGACGACGTCGTCGAGATCGCCGTCGGCGGATGGACGACCTCGTTCCCCGTCGAACTGCGCCACTTCGTCCATCATCCCACCGAGATCTGGGAGAAGGACCTGATCGGGACGGAACCCACCGGGTTCCTCATCGTCGACACCGACGGGCGCAAGACGGTCATCACGGTGCACGAGCCCCCCGCCCTGCCCGAATAGACCGCGCGATCAGTCCAGAGAGAGCAACGCCTCGAGCCCGACGGTCACCGGCGACCGCAGGTCACCGACCGACCGGATGGCCAGCAGCACGCCCGGCATGAAGGCGCTCCGGTCCGTCGTGTCGTGACGGATCGTGAGGGTCTCGCCGGCGCCGCCGAACAGGACCGCCTGGTGCGCGACGAGGCCGGGCAGCCGGACCGCATGAACCGGCACCCCGGCAACGTCGGCGCCCCGGGCGCCCCGCACCAGCTCTCGGGACTCGACGGTCCGACGCTGCTTGGCCGCATGCGCGATCCGCTCCGCGGTGGCCATCGCCGTCCCGGACGGCGCGTCGACCTTCCGGTCGTGATGGAACTCGATCACCTCGGCCGCCTCGAAGTGCGGCGCTGCGAGCTCCGCCAGGCGCATCATCACCACCGCACCGATCGAGAAGTTGGGCACCACGATGCAGTTCGGCGGACCCGATGGCCACAGCTCGCCGAGCTCGGCCACGCGGCGCTCATCGAACCCCGACGTGCCGACGACCGCATGGGCACCCAGCCGACGCCACCTCGAGAGGTTCTCCATCACGACGTCGGGAACCGTGAACTCCACCACGACGTCGCACCCCGCCAGCGTGCCGGGATCCTCCGAGACCGGCACGCCGGCCACCACCTCATCGGCATGGTTGGGGTCGTAGAGGCCGGCGAGTCGGAGATCGTCGGCAGCCGCCACCTGCTCGGCGACGAGGCCCCCCATGCGACCTCCGGCGCCCGAGATCCCGACCTTCATGCCACGAACGGCGCCAGGTCGTCGGCCGAGAACGGCCCCACCGCGCCCAGCACGTACGGACCCCGGTAGGCGACGCGGGCCACATCGACGATGTCGTCGGCGGTCACCTGGTCGACCCGTTCGACGATCTCGTCCACCGACAGATGCGGAAGGCCGGTCAGCTCGTTGCGTCCGAGCCGGTTCATCCGGCTGTTGACGTCCTCCAAGGACAACGCCAAGGACCCCTTGACATGACCCTTGGCCCGCACGAGCTCGTCGTCCGTGAGCCCGTGCTCCATCAGCTTGTCCAACTCGGTCCGCACGAGCTTGAGCACCTCGGGTGCCTGATCGGGGGTCGTCCCCACGTAGATGGCCGTCGCCCCCGCATCCTGGAACGGGAGGCGGAAACTGTGCACCGCGTAGGCCAGCCCACGGGTCTCGCGGATCTCGCGGAACAGGCGAGACGACATGCCCCCGCCGAGCACGTGATCGGCTACCAGCAACGCATAGCGCCGGTCATCGTCTCGCGGTAAGGCCGGGGACCCGAACACCAGATGCGCCTGCTCGGTGTCCTTGGTGCGGACGCCGACACCGGCGGTGACCCGCGGCTCGCGCACCTGCCGTTCGACCTTCGCACCCTCCCACGTCCCGAATCGCTCCTCGGCCATCGCCACCAGATCGTCGTGAGCGATGCGGCCCGCCCCTGCGATCACCATCGACCCGGGCGAGTAGCGCCGTCGCCAGTACCCGGCGATCGTGTCGCGGCTCATCGACGTGATCGATCCGCGGGTACCGAGGATCGGAGGAGCCAACGGATGGTTCCCCCACAGGGTCCGGATGAACTCCTCGTGGGCGACGTCGGTCGGGTCGTCCTCGTTCATGTTGATCTCTTCGAGCACGACGTTGCGTTCGCTGTCGATCTCCTCGGGACGGAAGGCGGGACGCTGCAGCATCTCGGCCAGGATCTCCATGCCGAGGGGGATGTCCTCGTCGCGCATGCGCGCCCAGAAGCAGGTGTACTCCTTGGAGGTGAACGCGTTGTGGCGAGCACCGGTGGCATCGAACGCCTCGCTGATGGCGCGCGCCGACCAGCGATCGGACCCCTTGAAGAGCAGGTGCTCGAGGAAGTGGGACGCTCCCGCCTCCTCCGGCCTCTCGTCGCGGCTCCCCGTGTCGACCCAACAGCCCACGGCGACCGAAGCCACCGACGGCATGTCCTCCGAGATGATCCGAAGGCCGTTGGGGAGTGTGGTGATCTGGTAGTGCATCTGGCGATGATAGGGAGCACCGTCACCCAGCGACGGGCCATCGGACCCTGCCGCAGCGGCGCCCGCGTCGATACCCTGATGATGGAGCCGATACAGTTCCCGCACCACGGAGGTACGGCCATGACCGACGACTTCGCTCCGACGGTCCAGAAGGGTCACGAGTGGGTCAACCAGGTCGCCGCAGCCTTGGGGACCGACGACCACCATCGCGCCTATCTCGCGATGAAGGCATCGCTTCTCGCCCTGCGCGACCGCCTCCCCGTCAACGAGGCCGCCCAGCTCGCCGATCAGCTCCCGATGATCCTCCGAGGCATGTTCTTCGAGGCGTGGAGCCCCTCCCGGGTCCCGATCAAGGATCGGCACCTCGACGAGTTCCTCGAGCACGTCGCCGATCGGTTCCCCGGCGAACCCGATCTCGAGGAGGCGCGACGGTTCGCCGAAGCCACCTATCGGGTCCTGGCCTCGCGGATCTCTCCCGGCGAGCTCGACGACGTCCTGTCGGTACTTCCGGGTGAGCTACGGCAGCTCTTCCCCGGCCCACGCTGAGGGACCCGGACCGAACCTCGCCGACCGGAGGCCTGGCATACTCGGCGCCCATGCGCGCCCTGCCTGCCCGTGCCCTGGTGTTCGGAACGTCCGCCGCGGTGCTCGTCCTCGAGATCCTCGCCGGTCGCCTCCTCGCGCCCTACGTGGGGGTCACCCTGGAGACGTTCACGGCGATCATCGGCACGATCCTGGCCGGGATCTCGGTGGGAAGCTGGCTCGGTGGCCGCGCCGCCGATCGCCTGGCACCGCGCCGCCTCCTCGGGCCGCTGCTGCTCGCCGGCGGCGTCCTGACGTTGGCGGCACCCAGCATCGTCACGCTCCTCGGCCCCGCCCTCGCCGGCGGTGAACCGGTCGAGATCGTGATCCTCGCCATCGTCGGGTTCTTCGCCCCGGCGGCGGTCCTGAGTGCCGTCAACCCGGTCGTCGTCAAACTGCGCCTCGAGGACCTCGACGAGACCGGCACCGTCGTCGGCCGGCTCTCCGCGCTGGGCACGGCCGGAGCGATCTTCGGGACCTTCTTCACCGGCTTCGTGCTGCTGGCGTCGTTCCCCACCCGGCCCATCGTCTTCGGTGTCGGCGCGATGCTGTCGCTCGTCGGCCTCGGCACGTGGCTCCGCTACGCACGCCCGTCGTGGCCCGACGTCGCCGCGGCTGCCGTCGTGCCCCTCGCCGCCTCCGGCATCTTGTCCGTCGTGGCGGGCCCGTGCGAGATCGAAACGACGTACTTCTGCGCCCGGGTCACCGTCGACGCGGGGCACCCGACGGGACGGATCCTCTGGTTGGACACGCTCCGTCACTCGTACGTGGACCTCGACGACCCGACCTTCCTCGAGTTCCGCTACTCACGGATCGTCGCCGACGCGGTGGGCGCCTACACCTCGGGGCCGATCGACGCCTTGTTCATCGGTGGCGGCGGCTTCACGTTGCCTCGATGGCTGACAGCGACCCGCCCGGGAAGCACGACGACGGTCCTCGAGCTGGACCCGAGCCTGGTCACGATCGCGGAGGATCGACTCGGCCTCACCCCCGGGGACGTCGACACCATCGTGGTCGGTGACGCCCGCCTGACCCTCGACGACCTGCCGCGCGGCACGAGCGACCTGGTGATCGGCGACGCGTTCGGTGGTCTGGCGGTGCCCTGGCATCTGACCACCGTCGAGTTCTACACGGCGGTCGCCGAACGGATGTCCGCCGACGGCATCTACGTCATGAACCTCATCGACTACCCGCCGCTCGGTTTCGCGCGCGCCGAGGCGGCGACGCTCCGCGCCGTGTTCTCCAGCGTCGTCGTGGTCGCCCCACCCGACTATCTGGCCGGCACCGCCGGTGGGAACTTCGTGCTCGTGGCGTCCGAGGCGGAACTCGACCCGGCCCGCCTGACCGCCGCGCTGGCCCGACGCAGGGCGGTAGAGGTCCCCCTCACCGGTGCGGCCCTCGACGACTGGATCGCCGACGCCGCCCCGCTCACCGACGACTTCGCGCCGGTGGATCAGCTCATCACCCGACCCTGAGAGTCCCGACGGTCCCCGCAGCCGATCCGGACCGGTACGCTCGGATCATGCGCACCCGCCTCGCCGGACTCGTCGTCGTCGGACTGATCGCCACCGCCTGCTCGGGATCTCCGCCGTTGCCGGAGAGGCCCGGCCCCGCCCTGACCACCACGTCGAGCTCGGCCGAGGTGACGACCACCACGGCCACCACCGTCGCCCCACCGACGGGCACCGACGCCACCGTCCCACCGGAAGGAACGCCCCTCGCCTTCGACAACGCCGACGGTCAGCGCCTCGAAGGGCGACGCTTCGGGTCGGGATCGACCTTCGTCGTTCTCGCCCACATGAAACCCGCCACCATGGAGTCGTGGTTCCCCTTCGCCGAGGAGCTCGCCGCCGAGGGCTACTCGGCGTTGACGTTCAACTTCCGCGGCTACGGTGGATCCGAGGGCGACGGCTTCGCCGTCGACATCGACACGATCGCCGCCATCGACGAGGCCCTCCGGCTCGGAGCCGAGAAGGTCTACGTCATCGGCGCCTCGATGGGCGGCACCGGAGCGATCGCCGCCTCCGCCCAGCGGGACGTCGCCGGCACCGTGACCCTGTCGGCTCCCGCGCGCTTCGGCGAGGTCGACGCTGTCGCTGCAGCCGCGGACCTCCGGGCTCCGCTGATGCTGATCGCCGCCGAGGGCGACGACGCCTACGTCGCCCAAGCCCGCCAGATCGCCGACGCGGCTCCCGTCGACACCGACGTGGTCCCGGTCGATGGATCCCGCCACGGCACGGACCTGTTCGTCGACCACGGTTCGCAGCTGCGGGAGCTGATCTTGTCGTTCATCTCCCGCTGACCGGCACCGGTCGGACGATCGTCACCTCGGCGCCGTCGGGCCCCTGGATCGCCTCCATCGACACGACCCGCCCGACGGCAGGGGGAAGGTCACGCCACTCGAGGAACCGGACGTCGTCGACGGTCACCGTTCCCCGACCGTCGGTGGTCACCTCCAGATACGGGAGGACCGCATCGACCGTCCGGTCACCGTCGCCGGCGAACACCGCGGCGGGGATCCGGAACGCCACCGTCCGGCCCGTCGCCGCCGGGATCCGCACGGGGATGGCGACGCTCCGCACCAGCTCCGAGTTGGGGTCCCGAAGGGGATCGGCGTCCATCACCCGATAGGCGGCCAGCCGCAGCGTCAACGTGGTGTCCCTGCTCGACGACACGACCGCCGCGAACGTGTACCAGGGGTCCCCGTCGAGCGGTCTCCCATCGGCGGCGAAGATCCGGTGGGCAGGCACCGGGATCCGCCCGACGGACCGGACGATCGTGCGGCGACCCTCGGCGGCGAGACGAAGGCGACGACCCCCTGCCGCGTCGACCGGCTCGGATCCGACCCTGCGGGGTGTGACCGGCACCCACGCTGGAGCGCCCCCGGACACGCCATCGGCGAGGTCGTCGTCGAAGCTGCCGATCCCCAGCAGGTCGACGCCGTACGACGTTCCCGGATCGGCAGCGACCACCCGAACGACCGGATCGCCGACGACCCGGAGCGGAACCGCCCCGGCGACGACCGTCTCGGGATCCGACTCGACCGCCGGGACGATGCGCCCACCATCGTCGACGGTCACCGACGACGTGGCCCCGCTCGGGACCATCCCGACGGTGCGGTCCGGAAGCCGGGTCGCCTCGGTGTCGATCGCCGAGGACCAGCGGATCCGCTGCCAGATGCGGTCGGCCAGCGTCCCCACGGCCGGCACGGGACGGTACCCCTCGATCCACACCGGAAGGAACCGGGCCTCGAGCACCCGTCCACGGTCGTCGATCACGACGCGGAGGAACGCCGACGCGAAGGTGCGGAGCAGGTCCTGGTCGAACACGAGGTTGCCCAACGAATGGACGATGAGCTTGCCGCGGTACCGTTCGACTCCCTGCAGGACGTGGGGATGGTGCGCGACGACCAGGTCGGCGCCGGCGTCGATGGCCGCGTAGGCGGCCGCTCTGGAGAACCCCGAGGGACCGTCGGCGTACTGGAACCCGCCGTGGATCTGGACGATGACGAACCGGGCTCCGGCCTGCGACACCGCGGCGACATCGGCGGCGATCATGTCGGGCCGTGCCGGCTGCGCGCCGCCATGGCCCCGTCGGGCCACCCAGTCCTGCAGCTCGGGGAACGTCGTCGTCACGGCGGTCCACGCCGCGGCGACATCCGCCGCCGGCGCCTTCGCCTCGAACCGGCGGAACCAGCGCCACAGATCACCGGCGGTGACCGGGCCGGTGGGCCATCCAGGGAACCCGGCCCGGCCCGCATCGCGCCGCTCACCGATCCAGGTCCCTTCGTCGGCCGCCGTGACCTCGCCCGTCACGGGGAGCTGGTCGTTGACGAAGTCGCCGTTGGTGGTGGTGTACGAGAGCGTCGCCACGTCCCCGGCCGGCACGGTCACCCAGGCGGGCGCCGGCGGCGAACCGTCCACGCTGGCGCCCGTCACCGCGATGCCGGCAGCCCGCAGGGTCGCGATCGTGGTCGCCACGCCGGACGGTCCGAAGTCGTAGGAGTGGTTGTTGCCGAGCACGGCGACATCGACGCCGAGCACCCCCAGTGCCGATGCCATGACCGGAGGCGAAGCGATGAGGTACCGCTTCCCCGGGGCCCCATCCGCCGCGTCGACGTCGCCGACCACCGACTCCACGTTCACCGTCGACAGGTCCGCCGCCGCGAACAGCGGCCCGAGGGACGCCACCACCCCGCGGGCGGTGCGGGGATCGTTGGGGTCGACCACCGCGGTTCCCTCGCGGATCGGGGTCAGGTAGCGCCGCCCGAGCATCGTGTCACCGCCGAAGTGGAGCGCCGACCGCACCGCGCCGTCGGGGCCTTCCCTCCGCCACATCGCGACCGTTCCTCCCGGTGGAGCGACGGCGAAGGGCTCGGGCAGGAAGCCCGACGCGTCCACCCGACCCGAGAGCGGACCGTCTCCGGCCAGACGAGCCGTTCCGTCGATGTCGGTGATCGCGACGGCGCCCCCCGACCTCACCTCCGCACCCGCGATCGGCGCACCCGCGCGGTCGAGCACCCGCAGCGTCACCGCCGGGTCCCCCGGCGCCTTCGCCCCCGCGGACACCGCGCATCCCGCCGCCACGAGCGCGACAGCCACCACGACCACGAGGAACGTCCGAGACCCCATCACGGTTCCTTCGGAACCCGTCGTGGTTCCCCTGAGCCGTTCCCCCGACGGCGGCGGCGCCTCGGACCCCGCAACGCCGACCATCTCCCGACCCACGATCGGGCACGCGAAGCGCCGACCGGACCCGCCCGCCTCCACGGTGGGCACCGAAGACGGCGGCGTATCATGGAAGGTTCATGCGTACCCGCGAACGATCGTTCCTCTCGGAGGTCCTCCCGGCCGAAGAGACGGCCATCGAGGCCGTCGTCGCCCGGTACCAGCGGGTCGCGCCCGCCGTCACTCGGTTCGCCAGGACCATGGCCGGCAACGACGAACTACGCGTCCGCCTCGGGTCGCGCGAGCACGCCGGAGCAGACGAGATCGTCCTCGACCCCGGCGTGTTCCAGGCCGCCTACCTGCGAGCCGCCCCCGTGACCCCCACCGAGGTCGCCCTCACCTCGGCCCTGCACGAGGTGGTCCACCTCATCGCCACCGACTTCGACGACGAGCGACCGATCCCGAAAGCGTGGCTCGATCACCGCACCGCCATCGAACAGGGCGGAACCGATGGGCCCATCGAATCCCCGCTCCGGTTCCTCGACCCCGAGCGGATCGACCTCGACCCGCCGCCGGTCGTCGATGACGGGGAACAGGACGGATCCCCGTCGATGCCGGTCCTCCATGCCCTCGAGGAGGTCGCCGGGCCCGCCGCCGAGGCCATCTTCCTGGCCATCGAGGACGCCAGGCAGGAACACGCCCACTTCGCTCCCTACCCCGGGGCCGGATCGGTCCTGGCCGACCTGTACCGGGCAGCCGTCCCGGGCGCGATGGCGAACGCCCGCCCGCTCGGCCAGTTCGCCCTCGCCGCGTTCCTCCTGGTCGGCGGCTACTTCGACCGCGACACCCTCCAGCGCCGCCTCGCACCCCACGTCGCTGCCGCCGTCGACGACGCCATGGCGTTTCTCGGGCGGGTCAACGAACTCGACGACCCGTGGGCCGTCGGCACCATCGCCCTCCAACTCCTCGAGGTGGCCCGGATCCACGGCCTCCTCACCGAATCGTCGGCGACCGACACGCCCGCCGGCCGGAAGGCGGCCCACGAGGCCGATCGCGCCGCCGTGGCCGAAGGCGTCGACGCCGTCCGGCTCGTCACCCCGACCCTCCAGGACCGCGATTCGTACGACGAGACCCGCCAGGCAGCCCAGAGCGTCTCGGCCGAGCACGGTCGCGCCGGCGAGGTCGACCACGCCGGCGATCCTGCCACCGAGCAGATCATGAAGATCAGCGTCGCCCCCACCGTCTACCTCCCCACGGGTCAAGCAGGCAAGCTGGTGGTGGCGGACTTCCCCGACCGGTTCCGCGCCTTCGCGTCCGAGGGACACGCCCTCCTCGCCGAGGCCGCCCGTCGCTGGGGCGTGGCGCAGCATCGGGTGTCCGGAGAGCTGTACCCGCTCTTCCTCGCCAACCAGCGCCGCGGCCTGCGCAGCGGCTACGACGCCGGGGACCTGTCCCCCTACTCGGCGCTGTTCCTCGGAGCCGGGCTCTACGAGCGCATGTTCGAACGGCGCGACCTGCCCACCCGCCGCTCGTACGGTGTCAGCCTCCTCGTCGACGGTTCCGCCTCGATGCTGCAGCCCCGCGACACCGCCAAGGGACGCCGGCGACCGTGGGCCCTGGCGGCCGCCACCTTGGGAGCATGGACCTTGGCGCGGCTGTGCGACGAACTCCAGATCGAGTTCGAAGTCGCGATCTTCAACCGGTCCTTCGCCGCCTCCACCAACGACACCGAGCGGTCGTACCTCGAACGCCGCAACCGGGCCACCGGGTCACTGCGCCGCTCCCAAGGCGGCGCCGCAGAGCGGCTCACCAGGACCGTCAACCACTACCTCGTCAAGCCCTTCTCCAGCCGCTGGCGAAGCGCCGAAGAGATCCTCGCCGGCCTGTTCTGGATGGCCGCTGCACCCACCGACGCCGCCCGCGAGGTACGACGCTCCCCCGCCGATCGGCCACCCATCTCGATGTTCGAGAAGGCCGCCAACGTCGACGAGTTCAACGTCGCCCACGCCGCCGAGCGGCTCGCCGCCCGCAACGTGTCGCACCGGATGCTCGTCGTCCTCGCCGACGGCATGACCCGAGGCTCGGTCGAAGCGCTCGCCGAGACCGCGGCAGGAGTCGAGTACGGCGGCACCACCGTGTTGGGCATCGGGATCGGGGACGAGACCGTCGCCGCCACCTACGCCCGCAACCAGATCGTCGAGCGTCCCGAAGCCCTCGCCGCGGCGATGGTCGAAGGCGTACGCGCGACGCTGTATCGCAGCCTGGCCACCGGCGGTGCCGACAGTTGGTGGCGGGCGGCGTCCGAACAACGGATCATCGAACCAGGGAGCATCATCCATGCCTGACACCGTCACCTTCACCGACCCCACCGGAGACGGTCCGCCCGTCGAGCTCGAGATCGTCGAACTGCCCAAGGAGCTGCCCGACTACGAGCTCCGGATCGAGCACATCCCGCTCCCCGACCCCTACTACGTGGACCTCGGGATGCTGTACCGACTCGCCAGACTCGAGGAGATCCGCCGGGGACCGTTCTTCGACACGCCCCTCCACCTCGCCCTCCGCGGCCACATGGGGACCGGCAAGGACCACGATCTCGAACAGTTCGCCGCCCACCTCAAGATGCCCTATTACCGGATCCCCCTCACCGGCGAGGTCCGTGACATCACCTTGATCGGTTCGATCAAGCTCCACGGAGACGGCAAGGGCGGCACCGAATCCCGGTGGGAAGACGGCGACATCACCCGGGCCTTGCGGGGACCCGCCATCGTCAACCTGTCGGAACTGAACGCCGCCGGCGCCGAGACCCTCTTCGCGCTCCACGGCCTCCTCGACCGCCATCAGGCTCTCGAGCTCCCGACCGGCGAGATGGTACGGCTCAGGCCCGACGTCCGGATCTTCGGCACGTTGAACCCGACCGACCTGCGCGACTACGCCGGCACCCAGACCCTCAACAAGGCCTTCGCCGACCGGTGGATCATCTGGGAGAAGACCTTCCCCGGCGAGGAGCAGCTCGTCGTCATGATCGAGCGGCGGCACCCGCACATGCGGCGGGACCTCGTCCCGCTCATCTCCAGACTCGCCGTCGAGATCAACCAGTCGTTCGCCGCCGGCGACGCCCGCACCCGAGTCGAGACGCCCATGAGCCTCCGTACCGTCCTGGACCGTATCCCCGCAGGCCTCCGCATGTACGGGAACGCCGACGACCCGCTGCGACGAGCCTGGGAGGAGTTCGTCCTTCCTCACATCGACCCGTACGATCGCGATCACTACGAGACCATCTGGTCCGCCGTCGTCCGCAAGGGCCCCGCCGGACCGCCGTTCATCGACTGAAGAGGAACCAGCACCATGCCGAGCTTCGACATCGTCTCCACGATCGACATGCAGGAAGTCCGCAACGCGGTCGATCAAGCCTCACGGGAGATCGTCAACCGCTTCGACTTCAAAGGGACGAACACCACCGTCACCCTCACCGACGACGGCATCACCGTCGAATCGTCGGCCGAGGGTCGGCTCGACGCCGCCGTCGACGTACTCCGATCCAAGCTGGTCCGCCGCAACGTGCCCCTCAAGGCGCTCGCCGGGGGCGAACCTCGATCGGTGGGCTCGGGCCGGATCCGCGCCGACTTCACCCTCACCCAGGGGATCCCCGCCGACGCCGCCAAGGAGCTGGCCAAGAAGATCCGCGACATGAAACTGAAGGTGCAGGCACAGATCCAAGGCGATCAGCTCCGGGTCCAGGGCAAGAAACGGGACGACCTCCAACGCGTGATCGCCGAGATCAAGGGTCTCGACTACCGGATCCCGCTCCAGTTCGTCAACTTCCGCGACTGAGTCGACCCATCACGAGCGGGGTCGATCGGCGATCTGCCACTCGAAGGTGGTGTCGTCGGTGCCGACGCCATCGAAGGTGATCGTCATGTCCCACGACACGCCATCGGGATCGGTGACGACGCAGGTGATCTGCTGCGGGTCGTCGAGCACGATGGAACGGTCGCCGCAGTCGATGTCTTCGGGGGCCACCGCCACCCCGGTCACGTCGAGCACCTGCTCCGCGACGATGGCGGTGGTGGCCTCCAGGTCCTGGATCGTGAGGGCGTTCTTGGAGACGACGAAGACCTGCTCGTCGTCCTCGATGGTGGCCTCGAAGCGGACGGTCTCGCCATCGGGGGTCGTGGCGGTGCACAGGAACGTCGTTCCCGGCTCCTCGTCGGCCGGATCGTTGCACGACGCGTCCAGGTCACCGAGGCCGAGCTGGTCGGCCAGCTCGCTCTCGATGAGATCCTCGGCGACGTTCTCGACCGGCGTCTTGGAGATGGTGAACTCGCCCGATGCCGTGCAAGCGGACACGACGAGGACGAAGGACGACGCGAACGCAACGAACCTGGTGGTGATCATGGGGAGCGACCGTAGCGCCGGTTCGCGCGATCGCCGCCGACCATCCCCCGCCGGCCGCCACGATCGGGCCTCCCGGTAGGCTGACCCGTCATGCGGAACTACCGATTCGGCGACGACGAGATCGACCGACAGATCGACGAGCTCCTCGCCGCCGCCGACGATCATCCCGACGATCACGTCCACCACGACGATCTCGTGCGAGAGATGATCGTCACGTCGCTGAAGCTCCTCCGGGACGACTCGGACCGCGGCGACCTGAAGCTCATCAACACCGCCCTCAAGGAGATGCGCTACTCGTTCCTCGTCTTCTCGCGACATCGGGACGTCCCCAAGGTCACCGTCTACGGGTCGGCTCGGACCACCCCTGAGGACCCCAACTACTCGCTCGCCTCGGAGTTCTCGAACCGCATGGTCGACGACCATCGCTGGATGGTGGTCACCGGCGCCGGCCCGGGGATCATGGAGGCCTCCAACCGCGGCGCCGGCGCCGACTACAGCTTCGGGGTGAACATCCGCCTCCCGTTCGAAGCCGAGGCCAACCCCTACGTCCACGAGTCGAAGCTCATCAACTTCAAGTACTTCTTCACGAGGAAGCTGATCTTCGTCAAGGAGTCCCACGCCTTCGTCCTGTTCCCCGGGGGATTCGGCACCCAAGATGAGTCCTTCGAGCTCCTCACGCTCATCCAGACCGGCAAGTCGGACCTGCATCCCGTCGTGATGCTCGAAGCCCCCGGTACCGGCTACTGGGAGCCGTGGCGAGCGTTCGTGGACAACCTGGCGACCCAGGGCATGATCTCGCCCGACGACTTCAGCCTCTTCCGCATCACCGACGACATCGACGTCGCCATCGACGAGATCCTCACCTTCTACCGGATCTACCACTCGCAACGCTACGTCGACGGCAACCTCGTCCTCCGCCTCAGAGCCGCACCGTCACCCGAACTCGTCGAACGGCTCAACGACGAGTTCGCCGACATCGTCTCGTCGGGTCGCATCGAAGCGACCGCGGCGTTCCCGGCCGAGCGCGACGACCATCCCGCGCTGCCTCGACTGGCGTTGCACTTCGACCGGCGCCACCACGGTCGTCTCCGCCAGCTCATCGATGTGTTGAACCGGGAGGTCGAGTCGGCCTGAAAACGGCCTCGGGACCGGTCGAGCACGGCAGCGATGACGCTACAATCTGTGTCGCGATGCGTGAGATCCTGTCCGACCTGGTGGCCGAAGAACAGCATCTGGACCAGTTCCTCCAGACGCTGACCGAACGGCAGTGGAAGACCCCGACACCGGCCGAAGGGTGGAACATCCTCGACCAGGTGAATCATCTCGCCGCCGTCGAAGCCCTCGCCGCCGAGGTGATCGCCGAAGGCGCCGATCGCCTCGCTCGGGAAGCGATCACGACGGTCGACGACTGGACCGAGCGCCATGTGTCGGACGCACGCGGTAGACGCCATCAAGCCGTGATCGAGGGTTGGCGACATGCCCGCGCCGACGTCATCGACGCGCTGTCGCGCCTCGAACCCGACGAGCGGATCCCGTGGCTGTACGGGGACATGAGCGCCCGCAGCTTCGCCACCATGCGTCTCATGGAGACCTGGGCCCACGGCCTGGACATCAAGGCCGCCGTCCTCGGCCGCTTCACGCCGCTGCCTGAGGACAAGCTCGAAGAGGACGAGGAAGATCCCCTGGCCGACACGATCCGGCTCCGCCATGTGGCCTGGCTGGCCCAAGCGACCCTCCCCTTCGCGTTCGCCGAGGCAGGCGAGGATTACCCCGACGCCGGGATCCGCGTCGAGGTCATGGGCCCGAGATACCAGACCTGGCGCTTCGGATCCGAAGCGACCGATCAGGTGATCCGCGGCAAGGCCGGGGAATGGTGTCGGGTCGCCGTGCAGCGTCAATCCCCCGAGGAGACCGAGCTCAAGGCGATCGGCGATGCCGCCGAGGTCGCCCTGCGTATCGTTCGGTGCTACTGACCGTGACCAGCATCCCCCGCCTCGTCGGGATGGTGCATCTCGGCCCCTTGCCGGGCTCCCCCGACTTCTCGGGCTCCCTCGACGCGGTCGAGGGCGCCGCGGTGGTCGACGCCCGCATCCTGGAACAGGCGGGCTTCGACGGCATCATGGTCGAGAACTTCGGTGACGTGCCATTCTTCGCCGACGACGTCCCCAAGCTCACCGTCGCCGCGATGACCCGCATGCTCACCGCCGTCGTCGATGCCGTGTCGTTGCCGGTCGGCGTCAACGTCCTCCGCAACGACGGCACGGCGGCCCTCGCCATCGCCGCCGTGACCGGTGCCGCCTACGTGCGCATCAACGTCCTGTCGGGCCTCATGTACACCGACCAGGGACCGATCGTCGGCCGTGCCGCCGAGATCGCCCGCTTCCGCCGGCAGCACGCGCCCGACGTCGCCATCATGGCCGACGTGTTCGTCAAGCACGCCGTGCCCCCTCCGGGATCGACCATCGAACAGGCCGCTCGCGACCTCGCCGAACGCGGCGGCGTCGACGCCGTGGTCGTCTCGGGGTCGGGGACCGGGGCCGCCGCCGCTCGCGAGGACCTCATGAAGGTCCGAGCGACGGTCGACCTCCCGGTCGTCGTCGGGTCGGGAGCCACCGTCGAGACGGTCCGCGACCTCCTCGGGCGTGCCGACGGCGTCATCGTCGGCACGTCGATCAAGCGCGATGGCGTCTCCACCAACCCGGTCGACCTGGAACGGGCCCGAGCGTTCGTCGCCGCCGCCGGGGCCCACACGCCGTGACCGCCCACGTCCTCAGACCCGGACCCGTGCACCTGCTGCGTCTGGCCACCGGCGACGACCTGTACCGGGAGATCACCCGCTACGTGATGGCCTCCGACATCCGCGCCGCCACCCTCAACGCCCTAGGCGCCGTCTCCCGGGCGTCGTTGCGGTACTACGACCAGTCGGCCAAGCGGTACGAGGACCTCATCATCGACGAACCCCTCGAGGTCGTCGCCGCCGTCGGCAACGTGAGCCTGCTCGACGGCGCCCCCTTCGTGCACCTGCACGCGGCGTTCTCGGCCGAGGACGGCCGCGGATTCGGCGGCCACGTGAACGACGGCACGATCGTGTTCGCGCTCGAGGTGCACATCACCCAACTCGTCGGCGAGCCGCCGGTCCGGCTCCCCGACGACTGCACCGGCCTGAACCTCTGGGGCTGAACCCGTCGGCCTGAACCCGTCGGCCTGGATCTCCGGGCCTGACCGGACGGTCCCCGACCCGCCTCCGGGGGTGACGCGTCTTACCCACGTCGCGTGCACCTAAGACGATTTTGTCATTCACGCGACCCTCGACCGCTGGTCGAGGGTCGGGCCGAGAACCCTTGTCGCTGCCGGATCGGACCAACCCTCAACCCCTGCTGGAGGGTCCACCATGACCCTCCGAGCACCCCCGCCGGTACCCTTGCGGGATGGATCCCCTCGCCGCCTTCTCAGAACCCACCCGGGGCTGGTTCTCCGCCACCTTCCCCACGCCCACCCCCGCGCAACGGCGAGGATGGCCCGCCATCGCCGCCGGCGGCCACACCCTCATCCACGCCCCCACCGGCTCGGGCAAGACCCTCGCCGCGTTCCTGTGGGCCATCGACCAGCTCACCGACCGACCCCCGCCACCGGCTCGCGACCGCTGTCGCGTCCTGTACATCTCACCGATGAAGGCCCTCGCCTACGACATCGACCGCAACCTCCGCCATCCCCTCGCCGGCATCGCCCGGACCGCCGCCGACCTCGGTCTCGACCCGCCAAGGGTCACGACGGCCATGCGCACCGGCGACACGCCCCCCTCCGAGCGCCGAGCCATGCTGCGCCACCCGCCCGACATCCTCATCACCACACCCGAGAGCCTCTACCTCATGCTCACCTCCCGCACCGCCGAGATCCTTCGTCCCGTGACGACCATCATCGTCGACGAGATCCACGCCGTCGCCGCGACCAAACGCGGCACCCACCTCGCCCTGTCCCTCGAACGCCTCCAAGAGATCGTCGACGTCTCCCCCCAGCGGATCGGGTTGTCGGCCACCCAACGGCCCCTCACCGACATCGCCCGATTCCTCGGCGGCGCCGACATCGTGGATGGTCGACGAATCGAACGGGACGTCACGATCATCGACGCCGCCGCGCCCGGCGACCTCGAGATCGATATCGTCGTCCCCCTTGCCGACATGACCGCCCCCGCCGCCGGGCACGACCACGACCCGGCCGGCCCGCCACCGGTGCGATCCATCTGGCCATCGATCTACCCCCGCATCGTGGAGGACATCCGCGCCCACCGGTCCACCATCGTGTTCGTCAACAGCCGCGGCCTCGCGGAACGCCTCGCCGCCGCCATCAACGAGCTCGCCGGTGAGCAACTCGTCCGCTCCCACCATGGCTCCGTCTCACGAACGGAACGTCTCGAGATCGAAGCCGCCCTCAGCGACGGGACCCTCCGCGGCGTCGTGGCCACATCGACCCTCGAACTCGGCATCGACATGGAAGCGGTCGACCTCGTCGTGCTCGTCGGCACGCCGCCATCGGTGGCATCCGCACTGCAGCGGGTCGGCAGGAGCGGCCACCGCGTCGGCGCTCCCAGCCGCGCCAAGCTGTACCCGAAGCATCGCGGCGACCTCCTCGAAGCCACGGTCGTCGCCGAGCGCATGCGGAACCACGCCATCGAACCGACCCGCATCCCCCACGATCCCCTCGACGTCCTCGCCCAGCAGCTCGTCGCGACCGCCGCCACCGGCACCTGGCACATCGAGGATCTGTACGACCTCGTCCGGCGGTCGTTCCCCTACCGGAACCTCACCCGCACCGTCTTCACCTCGGTGCTCGACATGCTCGCCGGACGGTACCCGTCCGACGACTTCGCACCGCTACGGCCCCGCATCGTGTGGGATCGGACCACCGACACGGTGCACGGACGGCGTAGCGCCCGCATGGTCGCCGTCACCAACCCGGGCACCATCCCCGACCGGGGCCTGTACAGCGTCGTGCTCCCCGACGGCAGCCGCGTCGGCGAGCTCGACGAGGAGATGGTCTACGAATCGAGATCCGGCGATGCGTTCGTGCTCGGCTCCTCGACCTGGCGGATCGACCAGATCACCCGAGACCGCGTCGTGGTGACCCCCGCGCCCGCCGGATCGAGCACTCGCATGCCGTTCTGGCACGGCGACGGCCCCGGTCGGCCCATCGAACTGGGCGAAGCCGTCGGGGCGTTCCTCCGCGAGATCGCCTCATCCGACGACCCCGCGGGTCTCCTCGAGGAACGGTATCGCCTCGACGAGACCGCAGCCGCCAACCTCGGAACGTTCATCGCCGAGCAACGCGCCGCCGCCGGAGCCGTCCCCGACGACCGCACCATCGTGGTCGAGCGCTTTCGCGACGAGATCGGTGACTGGAGGATCGCGGTGCTCTCCCCCTTCGGTGCTCGGGTCCACATCCCCTGGGCGCTCGCCATCCGAGGTCGGTACCGGGAGCTCGTCGACGTCGACGTCGACGTCGACGTCGTGTGGTCCGACGACGGCATGATGTTCCGGTTCCCAGATCGCGACCGGCCACCCGACCTCCATCCCATCGCCATCGATCCCGACGAGATCGAAGAACTGGTCGTCCGGGAGATCGCCGACAGTGCCCTGTTGACCAGCCGGTTCCGTGAGGCCGCCGGTCGGGCGCTCCTGCTCCCCCGCCGGCAGCCCGGCTCCCGTACGCCGCTGTGGCTGCAACGCCGACGGGCGGCCAACCTCCTCGAGATCACTCGACGCTACGGCTCGTTCCCGATCGTCCTCGAGACGTACCGGGAGATCCTCGAGGACCATCTCGACGTCGCGGCGCTGGCCGGCGTCCTACGGGCCATCCAGGAGCGCCGGACCCGTCTCGTGACCGCCGATGTCATCCGCCCCGGGCCGTTCACGACCGCGCTCCTCCTCGACTTCGTGGCCACCTTCATGTACGACTACGACGCCCCCATCGCCGAGAAGCGCGCCGTCGCCTTGACCCTCGACCGGACGCTCCTGGCCGAGCTGCTCGGCGAGCCCGAGTTCGGCGACCTCATCGACGACGCCTCGATCAGGTCCGTCGAGCAAGAACTCCAGCGTCTCGACCCGCCACGGCGGGCCCGGTCCGCCGATGCCCTCCACGACTTTTCCGGGACCTCGGACCGCTGGATCACGCCGCCGCCGCCGCCCGCTGCGACCCCGGTGACGCCCTCGACGGGTGGATCGACGAACTGCGTCGGACGCACCGGATCATCGACGTCACCGTCGGCGGGCAGGAACGCATCGCCGCCATCGAGGACGCCGCCAGGCTCCGCGACGGCCTCGGCGTCACGATCCCGGCCGACGTCCCCGACGCGTTCCTCGAGGCGGCACCGGACCCGCTGGGCGACCTCGTCGCCCGGTTCGGACGGACCCACGGACCGTTCACCACCGCCGAAGCCGCCGCCGACCTCGGGATCGTCCCGGCGGTCGCCGACGAGATCCTCCACCGTCTCGCAGACACCGGCCCCCTCGTCGCCGGCGGCGTGAGCGGGCACGGCCCCGAATGGCTCGACCGTGACGTGCTCCGACGCATCCGGCGTCGAGCCCTGGCTCGGCTCCGGACCGACGTCGAGGCCGTCGATCCCTCCCGCTACATGTCGTTCCTCGCCACCTGGCACGGGATCGGAAGCCCCGCCGGCCACCACGACCGCCTGCACCAGGTCGTCCGTCGCCTCCAAGGCACCGAGATCCCCGCCCGAACCCTCGAACGCGACATCCTGGCCGCCCGCTGCGACTACGACCCATCAGAACTCGACGAGCTCCTCGGCTCGGGAGAGATCCTGTGGACCGGACGGCGGCCCATCGGCCGCAAGGACGG
>JALSQW010000038.1 GCA_026985095.1 Acidimicrobiia bacterium
GCCGCCGTCCGGAGAAGCTCCCGGTGCCGTGCAGGCGGCGATCTTCCTGAACCCTGGGTTGGTGACACCCCTGTAGGGGGTTGTGGAACCCTGGGTTGGTGACACCCCTGGGTCTCAGCGGCTGTTGAGCTTGGAGAGGAGGCGGAGGATCTCCAGGTACAGCCAGACGAGCGTGACGAGGAGGCCGAAGGCGGCGTACCACTCCATGTACGCCGGCGCCCGCCTGGTCACGCCCCGCTCGATGAGATCGAAGTCCAACAGCAGGTTGAACGCGGCGACGGCGATGACGAACACCGAGAAGCCGATACCGAGGACACCGGTGTCCCAGACGAAGGGCATCTGGACGCCGAAGACCGCCAGCAGCAGCGACACGAGGTAGAAGACGGCGATCCCCAAGGTCGCCCCGATGATCAGCGCCCGGGTCTTGTCCGTGACCCGGATCGTGCGGGTGACGTAGAGCACGAGCATGACCAGCAGCACGATGACGGTCGCCATGACCGCCTGAACGACGATCCCGTCCCAGGCGGACTCGTACACACGACTGATCCCGCCGAGGACGACGCCTTCGACTCCGGCATACAGGGGAGCGGTCACCCTGGCCCACTGCGGCTTGAAGATCGTGACGATCGCGATGCCGAGCCCGCCGAGGACGGCGGCGAGGATCCATCCCGGCGTCGACGTCGCGCCCGACGACACCAGCGTCCATCCCCACACGCCGCCGCCGACCAGGATGGCGAGCAGGATCGCCGTCGCCCGTCCCGTCCCGGCGATCGTCATCGCTCCCGAACCATCGAGGACGGCGACCTCGGGGATGTAGGCGCCGGCGTCCACGACCGCGGTCGACGCCGCGGCCCGTTCTTCGAAGCCCTTGCTCAGTACCGGATTCGCCATCGCTGCTCCTTCGCTCGGCCCACCATGGTACCGACGGGGTCGTCGATGGCGGCGGTAGAGTCGGCGAGAGCCGGAGGGAACGAGGAGGAACCATGGGGCGTTTCCCCGCGTCGTTCATGTGGGGCACCTCGACCTCTGCCTACCAGATCGAGGGAGCCTTCGACGAGGACGGCAAGGGCCCGTCGATCTGGGACGAGTTCGTCCGTCGACGCGGGACGATAGTCGACGGGTCCACCGGTGACGTCGCCTGCGATCACTATCACCGCTGGGCGCAGGACGTTCGCCTCCTGGCCGAACTCGGCGTCGATGCCTACCGGTTCTCCGTGTCATGGCCGAGGGTGATCCCCGATGGTCGCGGCCCGACGAACCCTGCGGGACTCGGCTTCTACGATCGGCTCGTCGACGCTCTGCTCGACGTCGGCGTCGAACCCATGGTGACGCTCTACCACTGGGACCTCCCCCTGACGCTCGAGGAGCGTGGCGGATGGCCGTCGCGGGACACCGCCGAGTGCTTCGCTCGATACGCGTCGGTCATGGCGGCAGCGCTGGGCGATCGCGTGCACCGCTGGGTCACGATCAACGAGCCGTGGGTCGTTGCCGAGCGTGGATACGTATACGGCGACAAGGCGCCGGGACGACGCAACGACGGACGGGCGGCGTTGGCGGCAGCCCACCACCTCCTCCTGGGCCACGGGCTGGCGACCGAGGCCATCGTGGCCGAGCGGCCGGGGGCTCAGGTCGGGATCACCCTGAACCTCAGCCCTGTCGTCGCAGCCTCGAGACATCCGCTGGACGTCGACGCGGCGCGACGCCTCGACGGCGACCTCAACCGGTGGTACCTCGATCCTCTGTACGGACGCGGGTACCCCGACGACGTCATTGCCGACCACCGCGCCGACCGCTGGTTGGAGGCCGACGGTCTGGAGGCCTTCGTCGGGCCGCACGACATGGAGACCATCGCCACCCCGACCGGTTTCTTGGGCGTCAACTACTACGAGCGGACCATCGCCAGGGATCCAGCCACACCGGTGCCTCCCGAGGTCGTCGCCGACGACGCCGCACGCACGGCGATGGGATGGGAGGCGTATCCCGAGGGGTTGCGGGTGCTGCTTCACCGCCTCTGGGACGACTACGGTCCATCCTCGATCGTCGTGACCGAGAACGGAGCGAGCTTCCCCGACGGCCCCGGTTCCGACGGTCGGATCCACGACGAGCGAAGGAGTCGGTTCATCGACGAGCACATCGACGCGGTCGGCGCTGCGGTCGGCGAAGGCGTTCCCGTCGACGGGTACTTCGTCTGGTCACTGCTCGACAACTTCGAGTGGGCATTGGGCTACACCCAGCGGTTCGGCCTCGTCTGGGTCGACTTCGCGACCTTGGAACGGATCCCCAAGGGCTCCTACTTCCGCTACCGGGACCGGATCGCCGCCGAACGGAGAGCCCGATGAGCCGGTCCGACGATCGACGTCGCCTCCTCCGGTTCGTCTACGGCGCCGATCGAGCCGAGGACGTGCTCGACAGGATCGAGGCGTTGCTGGCACGGCATCCCCCGAGCCGGCGATCGACGATGCCGCGGTGGGACGAGCGGGACTCCTGGCTGATCGCCTACCCCGATCAGTTCCGCCGACCCGGCGAGGCGCCCCTCGCGACGCTCGACCGGATCCATCGTCGGCACCTCGAGCCCCTCAACGGCGTCCACGTCCTCCCGTTCTTCCCGTGGTCGTCGGACGACGGTTTCGCCGTCATGGACTACACCGAGGTGGATCCTCGGTATGGGGGATGGGAGGACGTCGAGCGCATCGCTCGGCACCGGCGGCTCATGGTCGATGCGGTCATCAACCACATGTCGGTGGAGGGAACGTGGTTCCGCCGGTTCCTGGCAGGCGATCCCGAGTTCACCCATCGCTTCCGTACAGCCGATCCCTCCGCCGACCTCTCGACGTGCGTGCGCCCGCGGACGACCCCCCTCCTCACCCCGTTCGAGACCGATCGGGGCACGGTCTGGGTATGGACGACGTTCTCGGCAGACCAGGCGGATCTCGACTACCGGGATCCTCGTACGCTCCTGAGCGTCCTCGACGTCCTCCTGTCCTACGCGCGGCATGGCGCGAAGGTGATCAGGCTGGACGCCGTCGGCTTCCTGTGGAAGCAGGAGGGAACGAGCTGCATCCACCTTCCGCAGACCCACGCCTTGATCCAGCTGTTCAGGGCATGTCTCGACGACACCTACCCCGACGTGCTGTTGGTGACCGAAACGAACGTTCCGCACGCCGAGAACCTCTCGTACTTCGGGGACGGTTCGATGCCCGAGGCTCAGATCGTGTACCAGTTCGCCCTGGCGCCCCTCACCTTGCATGCGATCTCGACCGGTGAGGTCGATCCGCTCCGCTCCTGGGCTGCCGGCCTGCGGCTGGACGTGCCCGGTACGACCTTCCTCAACTTCCTGGCCTCCCACGACGGGGTGGGGCTTCGGCCCGCAGAGGGGATCCTGTCGCCGGCCCAGATCGATGCCCTCACACGGCTCGCCATCGAAGCCGGCGGCGTGGTGGGGGAGCGGGCCCTCCCCAGCGGAGGCGAGGCGCCGTACGAGCTGGACTCGACATGGTTCGATCTCGTCGCCGTCGGTTGGCCGGAGGAGCTGGCGGTCCGTCGGCACCTCGCGACCCATGCCGTCATGTTGGCGATGCGGGGCGTGCCCGCCGTGTACGTCCACAGCTTGTTCGGCACGTCGAACGATCACGGCGAGTACCACCGGAGCGGGATCGCTCGCCGATTGAACCGGCACCGGTTCGCCGATGCCGACGCGCTCGAGGATCGACTGTCCGACATCTCGAGCCGGGAGCATCGTGTCCTCCATGGGATGCGTCGGATGTTGCGGCTGCGGGCATCCCACCCGGCCTTCCACCCGGACGCCACGGGCGCGATCTTGGACGTGGCCGACGGGGTCTTCGGTGTCGAGCGGGTCGCGGCGGACGGTCGCCGGGTGCGGGTTCTGGTCAACTTGACGCCGGATCCGGTTCCGCTCGATCATGCGCGCTGGCGTCGACTCGTCGACGGAGCACAGCCGCCTGACCGCATCGAGGGCTTCGGTTCGGTGTGGCTGGCGGAGGGCCGAGCCGGCGCGCCGTGATCGCACCGCGGGCGCGGCGTGGGCGCGCCGGGGCCCCTACCTGTGCGTCACCGGGAGGCCGGTGATGGCGGCGATCACCTCTGCGGTCCGTTCGGCTGCCGCGGCGGGACGGAGCGCGCCGGTGATGACCGCCTCGAGCATGTGCTGGAGCTGCACGCTGACGAGGTGGTAGTTGGGGACCGCGGGACGGACCTCGGCCTGATCGAACCGTGTGGCCGCCTCCGCCACCAGGTCCGATTCGGTGGCGGCGAGTTCCATGGCGGAGCGACGAGGGGGGATCAGGGGCCGCCCGTGCACGCGTGCCGCCAGGCTCTCGGCGGTGACGAGACGTTTGATGAGATGCATGGCGAGGCGTGGGTCCCGCGATTGCCGGAACACGGCATAGGCCATGCCCCCGGCGACCGAGGCGGCGGCACCACGTGGCCCGCCGGGGAACGGGACGAACAGGAAGCGGCTCCACAACGCTTGGAGGGGGATGCCGGCGGCGTCGGCGATGACCTCGGCTTCGTAGGTGCCGCCGAGGGTCATCCCGACCCGTCCCGATCCGAGGGCGCGGGCGGCCGCAAGCCAGTCGGCGGCGACGACGTCGGGGCTCATGACCCCGGACTCCACGAAGGTCCGGTACAGCCGGAGGGCTTCGACGACCGCCGCGCTGTCGAGCCGTACGGCGCCGTCGGCGATGATCGCACCGCCGTTGGAGGCGAGCACCGTCGTCAGGGTGTAGGTGGCCGTCTCGCCGGCGGCGTATCCGCCGGGGGCCATGAAGGCGTGCCGGCCGGAGGGGAGGAGGGACTGCATCGTGGATGCCAGGGTCAGCAGCTCGTCCCAGGTCGTGGGCGGCGTCGACGAACCGGCGCGTGCCATCAGGTCCCGTGACAGCCACAGGCCACCGACGTTGATCTCTTCGGGGACCGCGTAGATCTTGCCGCCGTACTCGCGCTGGTCGACGAAGGCCGAGACGAAGTCGGCGCGGTACTCGTTGGCGATCCAGTCGGGGTCGAGGTCGTCGAGGGGGGTGAGGAACCGCGCGTGGGCGAAGTCGGTGATCCACACCTCGTCGATCAGGGCGACGTCGGGGGCGCGTCCTTCCCCGACGGACCGGGCGAGCGTGCGTCGCAGATCTCCGTAGTCGACGGTGGCGACGTTGATGGTCGCGCCGTCGAGGTCGATGGAGGCGATCTGGCGGGCGGTGATCGGATCGGAGACCACGACGCGGATCTCGTGGGTGTCGCGGCGGGGCACCCAGTGCGGGTTGAGGAAGGTCCCGCGTCGCCGGATGCGGATGATGACGCCTTCGTCTGCGAGTTCCGCCAGCGCCCGGTTGACGGGCGTTCGGCTCACCCCGAGTCGTTCGCACAGTTCGTGCTCGGTGGGCAGGCGGATCCCGGGCGGGTAGGCACCGGCGTGGATCGATTCCAAGAGGAGGAGCTTGATCTGGTGGTACAGCGGGATCGGGGAGGTCTCGTCGATCCCGGCGGGGTCGTCGGTCGGTGGGAACGGCATCACAGAATTATCATGGCAGGATGACAAATAGATGCAAGTATCGGTCGGAACCGCTTGCGAACATCCTTGAATTGTGGCTAGCGTAGGACAATAGATCGGGGTGCTCGGGCGCCTCGACCGGGATATCGACAGAGGAGAGCTCTGATGAAGCGCATGCGACTCGGATTCCTCCTGCTCGTCGTCCTCGCGATGGTCGCCGCGGCCTGTAGCTCGACATCGAGCACGACCACGGCAGCCGGCGGAGGCGGGGGCGAGCCCAGTGTGACGATCAAGTTCTGGAGCACTGAGACCCAGCCTGCCCGGCTGGCCAAGACGCAGGAGATCATCGACCGGTTCACCGAGAAGACCGGGATCAACGTCCAGCTGACCGCGACCGACGAGGACGCGTTGCCGCAGCTCATGCTGACGAACGCCGCCTCGGGCACCCTGCCCGACGTCGTGTTCCATCCGCTGGACTTCACCATCGGGTGGGCCAACGCCGGCTTGTTGGACATCGACGCCGCCAACGAGGTCGTCGAGAAGCTCGGACGCGACACCTTCTCGCAAGGCGCGCTCGATCTCGCCTCCGTAGACGGCAAGCCCGCCGCGGTGCCCTCCGACGGATGGGGCCAGCTCCTCATCTACCGGAAGGACCTGTTCGACGCCAAGGGCCTCGACCGACCCGACACGTTCGACAAGATCGAGGCTGCGGCCAAGGCGCTCAATGACCCCGGGAACAACTTCTACGGGATCACCGCCGCCAACGACCCAGGTGCCGTGTTCACCCAGCAGACCTTCGAGCACTTCGCGCTGGCCAACGGGTGCCAGCTCGTCGACGACGCCGGGAACGTGACCCTCGACACGCCCAACTGTGTCGGGGCCATCGACTTGTTCACCCGGCTGCTGGAGAACTACTCGCCGGGCGGGCTCCAGGACGTCGTGTCGACCCGAGCCACGTACTTCGCCGGGCAGGCGGCCATGATCATCTGGTCGCCGTTCATCCTCGACGAGATGGCCGGGCTTCGGGACGCCGCCTTGCCGACGTGCCCCGAGTGCGGCGACGACCCGGCGTTCCTGGCCAAGAACTCGGCCTTCGTGCCGTCGTTCGCCGGCCCCGACGGTGCTCCCGCCCAGTACGGGCAGGTGTCGTACATGGGCATCGGCAAGACGGACAAGACCGACGCCGCCAAGCAGTTCGTCGAGTTCTGGCTCTCGGACGGCTACATCGACTGGCTGTCGGTCGCTCCCGAGGGCAAGTTCCCGATGCGTCAAGGCGACCAGTCCGACGCCACCAAGTACATCACCGAATGGCGCAACTTGGAGACCGGCGTCGACCGGAAGGCTCCGTTGAGCGACTTCTACAGCGAGGACGTCATCAACGAGCTCATCCAGGGATCGAACAACTTCGATCGTTGGGGCTTCAAGCAGGGTCAGGGCGAGCTCGTCGCCCAGGTCTACTCGACGCTCATCGTGCCGCAGACCCTCGACCAGGTGTTCCAGGGCACCCTGACTCCGGCCGAGGCGGCCACCTCGATGCAGCAGCAGGTCGAGCAAGAGAAGAAGCTCCTCGAAGAAGAGGGCTGATCCATCGCTGAGGGGTGGGGCCGGGATCCCGGCCCCACCCCCTGGCATACTCGGGAGGGCGATGACCACCATCAAGGCGGGGAAGTCGGGGCTGGCTCGCCGGGAGAACCGTCTCGGCATCGGCCTCGTCATGCCGGCGGTCGTCGTCGTCGGGGCCCTGGTCGTCTTCCCGCTCATCTGGAACGTCGCCCTGTCGCTCCAGCCGGCCCGGCTGCTCAACATCCGGAACGTCTCGGTATTCGGCTTCACCCCGACGTTGCGGAACTACCGGGTCGTCACACAGGACCTCGACTTCTGGCCCGTCCTGTGGACGACGTTCGTCTACACGATCTTCGGCACCATCCTGTCGATCGGGATCGGACTGTGGGCTGCCCTCACGTTGCAGAAGACGTTCAAGGGTCGGGGCATGGTCCGTGGCCTGACGCTGTTCCCCTACGTCGTGCCGGTCATCGCCGCGGCCTTCGTATGGAAGATGATGCTCAACCCGACCTTCGGGATCGTCAACGAGTGGATCGCCGCCGGCGGAGGCCAGCGCATCGATTTCCTCGGCACGAAGTCCCAGGAGATCCATCTCGTCGGCCTCAGCTTCTCGATCCCCCTGGCGCTCATCACCGTCATCCTCTTCGAGGCGTGGCGGTACTTCCCGTTCGCGTTCCTCTTCATCCTCGCCGCGCTCCAGTCGCTCCCGAAGGATGTCGAAGAGGCCGCCATCGTCGACGGGGCCACCCTGTCGCAACGCTTCTTGTACGTCACGTTGCCCCAGCTCGGGCCGGTCCTGTCGGTCCTGTTCCTCCTCCGGTTCATCTGGACGTTCAACAAGTTCGACGACGTGTTCCTGCTCACCGGCGGCGGTGCCGGGACGCGGGTCATCACCGTCAAGATCATCGACTGGCTCCTCGGTCGAGCCGACGTCGGCGCCGCCGCCGCGCTCGGCATGATCCTCGCCGGGATCTTGCTGATCCTGATGGCCATCTACTTCAAGTGGTTCTATCAGGAGGAGGCGGCATGACCATCACCCGGGCGCGGTTCGAGGAACGGCTCTTCGGGACCCTCAAGGTGCTCTCGATCGTCTTGTTCGTCGTCGTCTCGCTGTTCCCGCTGGTCTACATGGTGGGTCTGTCGTTCAAGCCGATCCAGGAGCTGTTGCGCAATCCGACCAACATCGTGCCGTCGTGGGAGCAGATCCGCAGCCTGGAGACCTATCGCGCCGTCCTGCGGTCCCAGAGTGAGGGTGGACAGGGGTTCTTGCTGTTCATCCGCAACTCCACGATCGTCGCGACCTCGACGGTCGTGCTCACCCTCGGGTTCGGCATCCTGGCCGCCTATGCGGTGGCTCGCCTCAGCTTCTTCGGAAAGCGCTCGGTCAGCCTCGGGATCATCCTCATCTACCTGTTCCCGGCCGTGGTCGTCTCGATCCCGCTGTTCGTCATGTTCTCCCGTATCGGCCTGCGGAGCTCGCTGCTGGGCCTCATCGTCGTGTACCTCGCCTCCACCTTGCCGGTGACCCTCTACATGCTGCGGGGGTACTTCCAATCGATCCCCAAGGAGCTCGAAGAGGCCGGCATGGTGGACGGCCTGTCGAGGGCCGGGGTGATCTGGAAGATCACGCTGCCGCTGGCGGCTCCCGCCGTGGCCGCCACGGCGCTGTATGTCTTCATGATCGCGTGGAACGAGTTCCTCTATGCGCTGTTGTTCGTCCTCGAGAACCGGCAGTTGTGGACCCTGTCGCTGGGTCTGCAGCAGCTCGACACCCAAGAGGTGCCCAAGACCATGCTGATGGCGGGATCGGTCATCATCACGATCCCGGTGATCGTGCTGTTCTTCGCCGCGGAGCGCTTCCTCACCGAGGGGCTCACCGCCGGCGGGGTGAAGGGCTGACCGGACCCATGCCCGGAGGGGGCCTTCGATGAACATCGGCATGGTCTCCACCCGGTTCGCCGGACTCGACGGTGTCAGCCTCGAGGCGCGCAAGATGGCCGAAGCCCTCGGGCAGGCCGGACACACCTTCTCGTGGTTCGCCGGGGAGCTCGATCCCGAGTTCCGCCCGGGCATGCACGTCCCCGCCGCGTTCTTCGGGACCCCCGAGAACCTCGCATTGCAGGCCGCGATCTTCGGTCACGACGTCGTCGAGCCGGGGGTGCCGCGACGCCTGCTGAAGACGGTGGGTGAGCTCGCCGGCTCCTTGCTCACCTTCGTGGAGGACTTCGGCGTGGACGCGCTCGTCGTCCAGAACGCCCTCGCCATCCCCATGCAGCTCCCCCTGGGGTTGGCGATCGCCGAGGTCGTCGCCGCCTCCGGGGTTCCGACGATCGGCCATCACCACGATTTCGGCTGGGAGCGTCCTCGGTTCGCCCGGTGTGCCCTCGAGGGGATCGTCGACCTCGCGTTCCCGCCGACGATGGCCGGTCTCTCCCACGTCGTCATCAACCTCGACGCTCGTGACGCCCTGTTCGACCGCAAGGGTGTGGAGGCCACGGTGCTTCCCAACGTCATGGACTTCGAGCGGGGACCACGCCGGTCCGGTCGTGGCGAGGTGTACCGCAACGCCGCCGGTCTGTCCGACGACGACGTGATCTTCCTCCAGCCGACGCGCGTGATCCGACGCAAGGGGATCGAACTGACCATCGAGCTCGCCCACCGGCTCGCCGATCCCGCCATCAAGGTGCTGGTGAGCCACGTCGACGACCTCGACGCGACCTACTGGG
Organism: Acidimicrobiia bacterium; assembly: GCA_026985095.1. GTDB lineage: Bacteria > Actinomycetota > Acidimicrobiia > Spongiisociales > UBA5794 > JALSQW01. Next base: position 9,793 of record JALSQW010000038.1, read on the forward strand.
ACGAGCTGCGGGCCCTGGCGGAGGATCGTCGAGTCGACCTCCGCCTCGTGCCGGCGGCACCGGGAGGCCTCGGCGATCCGCGGTTGGCCGACGCCTACGCCGCCGCCGACCTCGTGTGCTACCCCAGCCTCTACGAGGGATTCGGGAACGCGCTGCTCGAGGCGTTCTTCTACCGACGACCGGTGCTCGTCAACCGCTACCCCGTCTACCGGCGTGACATCGCCCCCACCGGTGTGCGCTGCATCGAGATCGACGGTGCCGTCGACCAGGTCGCGGTCGAGACGACCGCCCGGTGGTTGTCGGACCCTGGGGGCGAGCCGGCGACCGCCGCCGAGGCGAACTACGACGTCGGTCGCCGCCACTTCTCCTACGGGGTGCTGCGGGACCGGATCCTGCCGCTCCTCGGCTGAGGCGCGTCGCCGCGGTGGCGGCGAGCCGGGCACCGGAGCGAGGAACCTCCCGCGGAAGTGTAAGGAACGGCCCGGTCGCGCGTCTGGTCCCTGTGGAACGACGAAGGAAGGGAGATTCCACGATGAACATGAAGCGCATCCTCGCAACCACCGGCCTGACGGTGGCCCTCGTGCTGCCGGGCGGTGCCGCCATGGCCGACGACGGAGGGCTACAGATGGAATGGCCGTGGACGCCGACGCCGACGCTCTGCCTCTCCGATGGCGGAACGCTCGTCCCGTGTGACTCCAGCCCGGAGGACCCGACCACCGATCCGGCGGGCCTGGGCATCATCGGTGAGGTGGTCGTTCCCGAGCTCGTCGGGACCGACGGGTCGGGGATCATCGGTGAGGTGGTCGTCTCCGGGTTCGGCGACATCGGCACCGGGATCGAGGACCCTGTTCTCCCGGGTCCTGGTGATCTGGCGCCCGGTGGCAACGGTCCGGACGATCCGACGTTCCCCGGTCCTGGTGATCTGGCGCCCGGTGGCAACGGTCCGGACGATCCGACGTTCCCCGGTCCTGGTGATCTGGCGCCCGGTGGCAACGGTCCGGACGATCCGGGCGGGGGAGCACCCGACGATGGGACCGACGAACCGGCGACACCCGTCGACGAGACCGAGGACGCCGCGGTCGAGACCACCACGACGACGATCCCCGAGACGACCACCACCGTTGCCGACGAGGGCACCGACCAGGCCGCCACCGCCCTCGCGGACGATCGCACCGATGCGGGTATGTCGCCGATCGTCGCCGCCGGGATCGGCGCCGCCGCCGTGGCGGCCCTCGCCGGCGCCCTGGCGCTCGGCCTGGGGCTGGGACGACGGCAGGCCTTCTGAGAGAGAGCCTCGACGGACCTGCCGAGATCAGGGGGGAGCCGAGAGGAGGGCCGGGCCGGGGGACCCGGCCCTCCGGCTCGGCCGGAAAGGAGCACCATGGTCCGGTACGATGAGCGGGAACTCTGGGGGGGAGTCCACGATGACCCAGGACACCGAGCTCGTTGCGGCCGCCGTCGCCGGCGACCGCGACGCCTTCGAGCGCCTCTACCGCCGGTACTTCGACCGGACCTACGACTTCGCGGTGCGGACGACCAAGGATCCCCACCGCGCCGCGGATGTGGTGCAGGACGCCTGGATCAAGGTCCACGAACGGCTCCACCAACTGCGCGATCCCGAGGCGTTCCGATCGTGGCTGTTCTCGATCGTTCGCCGGGAGGCGCTGGCCGGGTTCCGGACCGAGCGACGGTCCGTGCCCATGCCCACCCTCGGCTCGGACGACGTCCCCAACGAGCTGCAGACCATGACCGACCGTGACCCCCTGGCCGACCCGGTGACGTCCTCGGAGCTGGACGACTCGGCCCAGCTCGTCTGGGAGGCGGCCGCCGCCCTCGACGCCCGCACCTACACGGTCCTGGACCTGCACGTGCGCCAGGGGCTGTCCTCCGCCGAGATCGCCGACGTGCTCGGCGTCAAGCCCGGTGCCGCGTACACGATGCTGTCGAGGATGAAGGATCGCGTGGCGGGGGCCATCGCTGCCTATCTGCTGGTGCGGAAGGGGAGCGCCGACTGCGTGGAACTGTCCCGGATGGTCGCGGGCGCCACCATCCCGCCCTTCGACCGGCGCCTCCGCAGGCGGGTCGATCGTCATGCCCGTTCCTGCGACACCTGCGAGCGGACCCGACGTCGACTCGTCGCCCCGATGTCGGTGTTCGCCGCCATGGCCGCCGTGCCTGCGCCGAGCGGCTTGGCCGACCAGGTGTGGGCCCGGATCCCCGAGGCGACGCCCGTCCCGCCGGTGGGCGGTTCACGGACCCGGTGGCGCCGGACGGCCATGGCCGTGGTGGCCGGGGCGGCGCTGCTGGTAGGAGGGACCGTCATGCTGGCCGGCGGGGCATGGTCGGGTCCCTCGTCGCCGTCGGCGACCCTGGAACCGGCATCCGCGGTGGGTGCCTCCTCCTCGACGGAGGCGCCGCCCTCCACGGCCGGTGGGTCGTTGGTCCCCGGCGCGCCGGCCATCACGACGACGACCTCGACGACGCCCCCGACCTCGACGACGCCCCCGACCTCGACGTCGACCTCGACGACGCCCCCGACCTCGACGACGACCTCGACGACGCCCCCGACCTCGACGACGACCACGGTCGCCCCCGACACGATCGCGCCGACGATCCGTCGCCTGGCCGTGTCGCCCGCAGAGA
>JALSQW010000039.1 GCA_026985095.1 Acidimicrobiia bacterium
GCTCGTCGTCCACTGCTCGGATTCCTACAACCCGCGCAGTTCTCGACCGGCATCAGGTGCTCAGTATTCACCCGGCGTCGACAGAGTGTTCCGCCCCAGACGGGGAACTTGCAGGCCTCGTTTGCGGGCGCTTCGGATCTGAGCGGGGGGTGGTGATCCACGGGAGGTGACAGGGGCCCTGCCAGTCTGGCGGTGTTCTACGCCGTCCAGATGGGAGGACCCCTGTGGAGACGAACCCTATCCGCGTCTGTGAGCTGCTGGTTGGATTGCCCGAGGTGGACGTGTTGGGGGTCGACGACGACACCGACGGGCCGCTGCGGATCCATGTCGAGGCGCGCGGTGAGCGGCCGACCTGTCCCTGTTGCGGCGGGGTCGTGTGGCGGAAGGACCGGAACCGGGTCGTGCTGGTCGATCTGCCGGCGTTCGGCCGTCCGGTGCGGCTGGTATGGCACAAACAACGCTGGGAATGCCCCGACGAGGAGTGTCCGGTCGGGTCGTTCACCGTCCAGGCATCCCAGATCGCTCCGGCCCGCGCCGCGATGACCGACCGGGCCGGCCGGTGGGTGACCGAACAGGTCGGCCGGTGGGGCCGCACCGTCTCCGAGGTCGCCCGCCAGCTCGGGTGCGATTGGCATACCGTCAACGACGCCGTCATCGCCTACGGCACCGCCCTCATCGACGCCGACGTCGACCGGATCGGTGACGTCTGTGCGTTGGGGTTGGACGAGACCCTGTTCTTCAAGGAGGGTCCGTGGCATACCCAACGGTGGGCCACCTCGATCGTCGACGTCGCCGCCGACGGCGGGGCTCGGCTCCTCGACGTCGTTGCCGGCCGCAGCGCTGCGGGGGCGTCCCGGTGGCTCGCTGCCCGTCCCGAAGCGTGGCGTCAGGCGATCCGGTTCGGAGTGCTGGACCTGTCGGGTCCGTATCGGAAGACCTTCGATGACCTGTTGCCCGACGCCACCCAGGTGGTGGACCCGTTCCATCTGATCAAGTTGGCCAACCACAAGTTGGACGAATGCCGAAGGAGGGTCCAGAACGAAACGCTCGGGCACCGGGGACGCAAGGACGATCCGCTGTATCGGGCCCGCCGCTTGTTGACCAAAGCCCACGAACGTCTCGACGACGCCGGCGACGCCAAACTCGTCGGCCTGCTGCGGGCCGGGGACCCTTACGGGGAGGTCAAAACGGCCTGGCACGCCAAAGAAGTGATCCCTGAGATCTACACCATCGACGATCCCAACCTCGCCTCAGGGTTCGTCGCCCAACTCGCAGAAGACCTCCAAGACGACTCCTGTCCCCCCGAGGTCAACTCCCTGGGCCGCACCCTGCTCCGCTGGCACACTCAGATCGTTGCCTGGCATCGCGCACGGGTATCGAACGGACCCACCGAAGCGATCAACAACCTCATCAAACGGATCAAACGCATCGGGTTCGGGTTCCGCCGGTTCCGCAACTATCGGATCCGCGCCCTCCTCTACGCCGGCCGACCCAACTGGGACCTCCTCAACACCCTCACCCCCGCTGAAATCCGATGAGCCCGTATTCTGACACTCCCCGTCCCGGCCGAGTACACCTAGAACTGCGGACACCGTTCGTTGAGACGACTCCACTCCGCCTCATCCGTAGGAGCAATCTCAGCAAAGGGGTACCAGTTCGCTCCGGTCGCATCGACGAAGCTGTCCCGGGAGGGCGGCTCGCTGATGTCGTAGCCCTCGGCCTCGAGGCAGGTCTTCATCTCGAGCAGGAACTCGTACCGATCCAGGAGTTCCTCTGCCGTCGGCACCCGCGGGGGCCCCAGTACTGCCGACGCCTTAGCCGAACAGACTTCGTCCGCAGCCGTCGCCCCGGCCTCCTGACCAGCAGGGATATCGAACCGAGACCCTCCTCGGCCGTCCAATTCGACCACGTACCCCCGCTCAGCCATGCATGACGCGTACAGCCGTGCAGCGTCCTGTTCCAGTTGGGCGCTCGGGACCGTAGTATCTGCCTGCGTCCCTCGGCTCGCCGAGCAACCTGTCGCGATGGTGGCACCGACCAGCAGCAGACTGACCACCGAGCGGGACCATGATCCACACACACTCATCCGTCCATGCTCGACCAAGGGACGCCCGGTGTCAATGCCCTGCCTCGGTCAGCAATAGGGGTAGGTCTGACTCGGAGACCAAGCCCAGGGTGCGTCCGACTGAGCGACCCAGCTCGCAGACTGGAGCGGCGGCGAGGACTCTGCATAGGTGGATCCGAGGAACAAGGTCTGTCCCCACCGCCACCGGTTGAAGACCTGGGACCCGATCTTGTGCTTGTGGGCACCAGTCGACGTTATCTTGGAATGAACATGGTCCGAACTCCCACAGTACTTCGTGCTCGATTCGAGCGTGGTCCACGACAGACTCGACGCAGCCGGGACCGTAGCGGCCCACAACATCAGGACAGCGGCCAACAACACCAATGACCTTCTCACGTCGTTCTCCTCCTTCTCCGGCAACACTCCGCCCTTCTGCGCCTCGACAGCGACCCTCGTTGCTGCTGCGAGGTCACCCACTGACCACGCTCACGTAGTTCTCCCCAGGCCTGCTCGCTGAAACTCCCCACCTTCCGGGTGGAGATGCCGCGCATCGGTGGGGCCCCTCTCCAGGCTGGC
>JALSQW010000040.1 GCA_026985095.1 Acidimicrobiia bacterium
TGGAAGGTCAACTCGCCGTAACTGTTCTGCGAAGCCCACCTGGAACCGGGATCCGCGCCGCCGAGTATCGGCGGGATGGTGAAGAGAACGGATCGTCGCCGTGAGATGGAGCGGCTGTTGGCGCGTCGGAAGCGCGAGGGTGTGTCGCTGCGTGGGTTGTCGGAGGAGACGGGGATTCCGATCGGGACGTTGAGCTGGTGGTCGCACCGGCTGCGTGAGGAGGCGAAGGGGGCGAGGCAGGGGTTCTGCGAGGTGCGCGTCCTGGAGGACGCCCGGGAGCCCACCTCGGGGAGGGGTGCGTGGTCGGGCGCGGTGCGGCTCGAGCTCCCCGACGGCGTGGTCGCGGAGTTGGAAGGTCAACTCGCCGAGCAGGTGACCGAAGCGATCGTGGAGAGGCTGCGGCGATGGTCGTGAGCCTGGCGTCGAGGGCGAGGATCTACCTGGCCACGCAGCCCACCGACATGCGCAAGTCGTTCGACGGGCTCTGCGCGATCGTCCAGCAGCACTTCGATCGCGATCCGTTCCAGGGAGACGTGTTCGTCTTCCTCAACCGGCGACGGGACCGCGTGAAGATCCTCGTGTGGGATCGCAACGGGTTCTGGATCGCGAGGAAGCGGCTCGAACGAGGCACGTTCGAGCGGTGGTGTCCGAGGACCGATGGCGAAGACACGCACCTCGAGATCGCGCGCGCCCAGCTCACGATGCTTCTCGAGGGAATCGAACTGAAAAGAGTGAAGTTCCGCCGGCAGTTCGTGCCTTGTGTGCGTATCGGTGGATGCGATGGGCGGTCGCAAGGCGAGGGTGGACATCGATCGCGGGAAGGTCGACCTCGACGCGCTGAGTGACGAGGAGGTCCGGGCGCTGGTGCCCGAACTCCTGACGGTGATCCAGACGCAGCGGGTGCAGATCTCGCAGTTGCAGCGCATGATCTTCGGCAGGCGCAGCGAGAAGGCCCGTTCGCTGGACACGACGAACTGGCTGCCGTTCAAAGGTCTGGAGGAGCTGCGCGCCGCGGCCGCCGAGGCGAAGGAGGAAGCCGACCAGATCGTCGTGCCGGCGCACGAGCGCCGTCGCGGCAAGCGCCGGCGCGAGTTCCCCGACGATCTTCCTCGCGTCGTGACGACGTGCACGCTGACCGAGGAGGAGAGGCTCTGCCCGCACTGCAACGTCCCCTGCGATCCCATCGGTCAGGAGACCACCCGGGAAATCGAGCGGATCGAGACCACCTTCGTGCACGAGATCGCGAAGACGAAGTACGCCTGCCGCCGGTGCGAGAGCCACGTGGTCACGGCCGAGGGACCGGGCCGGGTGCTCGACAAGTGCATGCTCGGGCCCGGCTTCTTGGCGCAGATCCTGTTCGAGCGGTTCGGGAACCACATGCCCTACGCGCGGCTGGAGAAGAAGTACGCCGCCGAGGGATTCGAGCTCTCTCGCAGCGTGCTGTGCTCCTCGGCCATGCGTTGCGCGGAGCTGCTCGAGCCCGTCTTCGACGCCCACGTGGAGGAGGTGCTCGGCAGCCTGGAGACCTCGGTGCTGCAGGCCGACGACACCGTTGCCGTGCAACGCAACGGGCCGCAGCCCGGACGCAAGGACATCCACGTGTGGGCCTGGCGGGACCAGCACGCGGGTGTGTTCTACACGTCCTCGGACTCGCGCACGCGCGCGAGCCCGGCCGAAGTGCTCGGCGACCGACGAGGACGCCTGCAGTGCGACGGCCACGACTGCTTCTCGGGTCTGGACGCGGGCCGTGTGGTCCGGATCGGGTGCTGGGCGCACGTGCGCCGGTACTTCGAGAAGGCCAGGCGTCTCGGGGACCCGCTGGCCGACGATCTGCTGCGGTGGATCCAGGTGCTCTTCCAGATCGAGCGTGTGGCGAAGCAGGGGCGTGACGGCCGACCGCTCACCGACGAGGAGCTGGTGGAGCTTCGCCAGGAGAAGTCCGCTCCGATCCTGGCGGCCATCCGTGCTCGGCTCGAGGAGCTGCGCATGGACTGCCCGGGCCTGCCCAAGGGCCCGCTCATGGAGGGCGTCCGCTACGCCCTCAACCAGTGGCCGACGCTCGAGCGATTCCTGGCCGACGGCCGGATCCGGGAGATCTCCAACAACGGCTGCGAGCGCGCGCTACGCGTGCTCGTGATCGGGAGGAAGAACTGGATCTTCTTCGGCTCGGAGGAAGGGACCGACGCCTCGCTGCGGCTCCTCAGCCTGGTCCAGTCCTGTCGCGAGCATCGCATCAACCCCCTGCTCTACCTGCGCGACGTGCTCCGCGAGGTGTCGACGACTCCGGCCTCGCGCGTCCGCGAACTGACGCCGCTCGGCTGGAAACGACGCCACCAGGAAGCATGCCGCCGGGAGGTCAGCGCCCACGCCGTGGACCAGGCCGTGCGCCGACTGCTCTTCTCCCGCTGAAGCCGGCCCGCTCCGACACCCCCGCCGACTCACCGACCGGCACGGCCGACTCCCCGGAGAGGCGGGGTGGGGATGGCGGAACAGTTACCGACCGGCACCGCCCTGTTTCCCTTCCCTTCCGCCCTTAAGGGATCCACCGGAACGGAAACGGGAAACGCCTCGAATCATGTGACCCGAACGACCTCAATTAGAGGGCCTCGTAACACCCACGCCG
>JALSQW010000041.1 GCA_026985095.1 Acidimicrobiia bacterium
TCCACGATCCGCGAACCTGACCAAAGGCCCTACAAGGGAGCCGCCGGCGATGCCGACACAGACAGGGAGTCCTCCGAGGCAGGGTCCACTGGCTCTACCTTCCGGTGGTGGGAGTGTGTCAACGTGGGTCGAAGACCCGAAAGGAAGACCGCCATGAAGCCCCGTCTGCGGCGAACCATCGCCGTCGTGTTCTCGTTCGCTCTCGTCGTCGCCGCCTGCAGTGGCGGATCCGGCGGCACCACGACCACCACTGCGGCGACCTCCACGACCGCAACGGCGACCACCACCACCGCCACCGCCTCCGGCGCCGTCTCGGACCTCCAGGGTGTCCGCGGCGCGGTGGTGCGCATCGTCGCCGAAGGCAGCTTCGTCGATCCCGTCGAAGGGCTCGTCTCCAACTCGGCCGGCTCCGGCTCCGGATTCATCATCGACCCGTCCGGCATCGCGGTGACCAACAACCACGTCGTCACCGGCGCCGCCATCCTGCGCGTCTACGTCGAAGGTGACGACGAACCTCACAACGCCCGGGTCCTCGGCGTCTCCGAATGCTCCGACCTCGCCGCCATCCAGATCGACGGCGCCGGTCCCTTCCCGTACCTCGAATGGTTCGACGGCCCCATCACCGCCGGCCTCGAGATCTACGCCGCCGGCTTCCCCCTCGGCGACCCCGAATACACCCTCACCGAAGGCATCGTCTCCAAGGAGAAGGCCTCCGGCGAATCCTCCTGGTCCTCGATCGACTCGGTCCTCGAACACACCGCCCAGATCCTGCCGGGCAACTCCGGGGGACCGCTCGTGACCGCAGACGGCAAGGTCGTCGGCATCAACTACGCGTCCATCGGCGATCTCGACATCCAATACGCCATCTCCCGCGACGAAGCCAACAAGGTCCTGGCCGACCTCATCGCCGGCAACGACGTCACCACCATCGGCGTCAACGGCGAAGCCTTCACCGACGGTGACCTCTCGGGGATCTGGGTCGCCGCCGTCGAATCCGGCTCCCCCGCCGACCGGCTCGGCCTCACCGGCGGCGACGTCATCACCAAGATGGAGGGCCTCGCGCTCGCCACCGACGGCACCATGGCCGACTACTGCGACATCCTCCGCAGCAACGGCCCCGACGAGCCCATGTCGGTCGAGATCGTCCGCTTCGACACCCAAGAGGTCCTCGAAGGCACCCTCAACGGCGAAGGCGGCCTCCAACTCGCCTTCTCCTTCGCCGACGAACTCGCCGACGACGTCGCCTCCGACACCGGCGCCACCTACACCTACACCGAGGTTCGCGACGAGGACGGCATCCTCGTCCTGCAGATCCCCACCGCCTGGACCGACATCGACGGCCGCGGGTGGGAGTTCGACGGAGAGCTCGTCGGCAACACCATCGTCGCCGCCCCCAACCTCACCGACTTCTACAACACCTGGGCCACCCCCGGCGTGTTCTTCGGCGCCTCCGCGGTCCTCGCCGAACGCTACCCCTCCGGTGGCCTGCTCGACGTGTACGACTTCTCCGGCGAGTGCACCCTCGACGGCCGCTACCCCTACGAGGACCCCGTCTACAGCGGCGAGTACACCCTGTGGACCAACTGCGGCGGCACCGACACCCTGTTCGTCGTCGTCGAGGCGTACCCACCCGGCGGCGAGTTCGTCGTCCTCGTGCAGATCCAGGTCGTCACCGACGCCGACCTCGACGCCCTCGACACGATCCTGGCCTCCTTCGACGTCGACCTCGGCTGATCCCGCGTTCGCATCCGAAGCGCCGGGCCCGAGGTCGCTGTCCGGCCTGCTCGCCGCACGGGCCGCCGAGCCGGATGCGCCGGAGCGGTCCGGGACAGCCGCGCCGGCCACGATGCGGCGGTCGCCGTGTGCCGCCGTGTCGACACGAAGGGCCCGGCCCTTCCCGGAGCTTTGGCGTTCCTTTGGCGGCGGGCGCGACGCTCTCCACGACCATCGCCCATCAGGAGGGAGACGCCATGAACCGCCAGACCCCGGCCGCGCCGGGCCGACAGGAGCGCTGACATGCGTCGGATCGCGCTCGTCGTGGTCTTCACCGTCGTCGCCGCGGCCTGCTCGTCGGGCGGAGGCGGCGGGCCGGTGGCCGCCGTCACCGGGGGCAGCTTCTGCGACGAGGCCCGGAAGATCTCCGACGAGATCGACCAGATGGACACCGAGGGCATGGAGTTCGGAGAGATCTTCGGTGTCATCAACGAGGCGTACACGCGCCTGGAGCGCAAGGCCCCCGCCGAGCTGAAACCAGACATCGAGCTGGTCGCCGACGCGACGCGACGCCTCGACGAGTGGTACCAGGAGGGCGGCACCGGCGAGCCGCCGCTGACCGACGACGAGCAGCAGGCGTACGAGGCCGCCAACGTCCGCATCGACGCCTACATGACCGACGAGTGCGGCATCACCGAGGTCGACGCCTCCGGCGATGGCGGCTTCGGCGACGAGACCGCCGGGGCTGCCGAGGATGGCACCGCGGCGTCGTCCGTTGGCGATGAGGAATACGCGGCGGCCATCACCGTCGTCGTCGACGGCCAGACCTACACCGACAGCCTCGCCGGACCGGAGGAAGTGATCTGCT
>JALSQW010000042.1 GCA_026985095.1 Acidimicrobiia bacterium
GACGCGGCCGCCACGACCGGGTGAGCGCAACGGCGTCGACTACTGGTTCGTTGACGACGAGACCTTCGACCAGATGATCGACGACGGCGCGCTCCTCGAATGGGCCGACTACGGGGGCTACCGGTACGGCACGCCTCGCACCGAGGTGGTGCGGATGCTCGAGGCCGGCCGCGACGTGATCCTCGACATCGAGAACGAAGGCGCCAAGCAGGTGAAACGGGCGTACCCCGACGCGGTGACGATCTTCATCCTGCCTCCGAACCGAGCCGAACTCGAACGGCGCCTCCGGGCCCGCGGGGACACGTCCCCCCGGGACGTCGAACGGCGCCTGGCGATCGCCGACGCACAGATCGCCGAAGCCCCCCGCGTCTACGATCATCTCGTCGTCAACGACGACCTCGACACCGCCATCGACGAGATCGTCTCTATACTGGCACCTACTCCCGCCCGGGCCCGCCGTGACGGCGCGCCCGGCGAACCACGAACGAGGAGCACCACCTGATGTTGATCGAACCCCCCGTCGGATCGCTGGTCGAGAAGGCCGGCTCCCGATTCGGCCTCGTCGTGCTCGCCGCGCGACGGGCACGACAGATCAACGCCTACTTCAACCAGCTCGGCGACGGCATGGGCGGCTACGTCCCTCCACAGGTCCACAGCCTGGCCCGGATGCCCCTTTCGATCGCCATGGAGGAGATCTACGAGGACAAGGTCGTCCCCGCCCAGAGCGACGACGAGTAGCCCGATGATCGCCTCGCGGCGGATCGTGCTCGGCGTCACCGGTGGCATCGCCGCGTACAAGGCCGCAGCCCTCGCCAGGGGCCTCGTCCTCGCCGGCGCGGAGGTGCGAACGGTGATGACCGGCCCCGCCACGAGGTTCCTCGGCCCGGCCACGCTCGCCGCCATCACCGGCACCCGGCCCGTGGTCGACCTGTTCGACGATCCCGCCGTCAGCCCCCACACCGACCTCGCCGCCTGGGCGGACCTCATGGTGATCGCTCCCGCCACCACCGCCACCCTCGCGCGGCTCGCCAGCGGATTGTCGTCCGATGCCGTCGCAGCCACCGTCATCGCGTTCGCCGGCCCGGTCGTGATCGCTCCCGCCATGCACACCGAGATGTGGGAGCACCCTGCAACGGTCCGCAACGTCACCACACTCCGCGGCGACGGCTACCGGATCGTCGGACCTGCCGCCGGTCCGCTGGCGGGCGGAGACGTCGGGGTCGGACGGATGGCCGAACCCGAAGAGATCCTGGCGGCGATCGACGAGGCCCTGGCTCCCGGCGACCTGGACGGTCTGCGGGTCCTCGTCGACGCGGGAGGAACGAGGGAACCGATCGACCCGGTACGGTACATCGGCAACCGCTCGTCCGGGAAGATGGGCAACGCCATCGCACGGGTCGCGGCACGTCGCGGAGCGTCGGTGACGTTGGTCACCGCCGCGGAGCCACCCGACGACGATCGCATCGAGGTGGTCCCCGTGGAGACCGCCCAAGAGATGGCAGAAGCTATGTGGCGGAGGGCGCCGGAGGCGGACGTCGCGGTCCTCGCCGCGGCCGTGGCCGACTTCCGTCCCGCGCGGCCCGCCGACGACAAGCTCCGCCGTGCCGACGGGCTGGAGGCGGTGGCGCTGGAGCCGACCCCCGACATCTTGCGAGGCATCGCCGAGATGCCCGAGCGTCCGTTCCTCGTCGGTTTCGCCGCCCAGGTGGGCGACCTCGCCGGCGCCGTCGACAAGGCGCGGTCCAAGGACGTCGACCTCCTCGTCGCCAACGACGTCTCCAAGGAGGGTTCGGGCTTCGGAACCGACACCAACGAGGTCGTGCTCGTCGCTCCCGACGGCACGACCGAGACGTGGCCGTTGCTCACCAAGGACGAGGTCGCGGAGCGACTGTGGGATCGGATCCGCGACCGACGCGCGGGAGAGGCACCGACCTGACCGAGATCGCCCAGGTCGTACCGGACGTCCCCACCTTCGCGGTCGACGACGGATTCGCCTACGAGGTGCCCGACGCCCTCACCGGAGTCACCGTGGGAAGCATCGTTCGGATCCCCCTCGGCGGCCGCAGGGTCCGGGGCTTCGTGACCGCCATGCGCCGCGGCGCACCAGGCCGGCCGTTGAAGCCCATCGCCGGCATCTCGGGCGATCTCCCCGTGTTCGACACGGACCTGTTGCAGACGGCCCGCTGGGCCGCCAGCCACTATGTCACGCCGCTGGCTGCCGTCCTCCGGATGTGCGCCCCACGCAACAATCCGGCGGCGGGGCGGACCCTCCCGGCCGTCGACCGCCCGCTGGGCCCGGCGCCCCCCGTTCCGATCGACGGCCTCGAACGCAGCGCGAAGCGAGCGGGAACGCACGTCGTGGTCACCGGCCACCGCACCGACGAGATCGTGCACTGGGCAGCCGCCACCGCAGGTGAGGACGCCAACATGCTGGTCGTCTGCCCGACCGTGGCCGAGGCCGAAGCGACGGCCCAGCGACTCGCCCCGGCCGTCGGGAGCGTCCTGATCGCCCACTCCGGTCGCTCGGCGACCGAGGAGACCGCGGCGTGGGTCGCGCTGGCCACCACGACCGGTCGGGTCGCCGTCACCACCAGGGAGAGCACGTTCTGGCCCGTCACCTCCCTCGGTCTCGCCGTCGTGGTCGACGACGGACGGCGCGGTCACACCTCCCGCCAGATGCCCACCTACCAGACCCGAGCGGTGCTGCGACGCAGAGCCGCCGTCGAACGGTTCCCCCTGCTGGTCGTCGGGGCGGTGCCGACCACCGACGCCCTCGCCTCGGGAGCCGACGTCCTCGAGCCATCGGGTCGGGTCTGGCCCCTGGTCGAGATCGCCGACCGGGCCGAAGAACCCCCCGGCCGAGGAACCGTCATGGAGCGGACGCGAACGGCGCTGCGGGCGATCGTTCGCGGCGGCGGTACCGCCTTCGTGCTCACCAGGCGCCGCGGCTACGCCCCCGTGTTCCGCTGCATCGCGTGCGGGACCATCCGTCGCTGCCCGCGATGCGGGGCCGGAGGAGGGGAGCAGGACTCGTGTGTCAGATGTGGGACCGACCTGGGGCGCTGCGACTGCGGGAACGCACGCTTCGAGGCGTTGGGTGCCGGTGTCGGGAGGGTCGTCGACGAGCTGCGGCGGTCCCTCGGGGACGCGGTGACCCGAGTCGGCGGCGCCGGAGCGGTCACGGTCGGTACCGTCCGCGACCTCGTCCACATCGAACGGGTCGACCTGGCGGTGTGCGTCGATGCGGACTCGTTCGTCCTCGCTCCCCACTACCGATCCGGCGAGGACGCCTTGCGGACCTTGGCGAGGCTGGCGCTACTCGTCGAACCCGGACGCGGCAAACGGGCGTTGATCCAGACCGCCATGCCGGAACACCCGGTCTACGCTGCGCTCCGTCGCGGCAGGCCACTGGGCTACCTGCGAGAGGAGCTCGTCGAGCGGGCCCGCGCGGGGATGCCGCCGGTCGCCGACCTCCTCGCCTTCGAGGTCGACCGGGGCGCCGACGTCGACGCCGCGTTGCGACGCATCGTCGGTGACGACGGGGACGTCCTCGGGCCCGCCGAAGGCGATGGCACCTGGCGGTGGCTCGTCCAAGGCGACGATCTGCGAGCCGTCAAGACCAGACTTCGGGCGCTCGTCCAGCGCCTGCGCGATGCCGCCGTCAAGGTCCGAGTGAACGTCGACCCCATCGACCTGTGACCCTCACCCGGGTCGCCGTGGCCGCCGGCCGGGGGAGCGAGCGCCGTCGGAGGCGGCGACCCACCGGCGCGAGACGGCCGTCGCCGGCGCAACGCGGTTAGCCTTCCCTCCCATGGCGATCTACCCGATCCGGACGTTCCCCGACCCGGTGCTGCGCAGCCCCGCCGCCGACGTGACCGCGTTCGACGAGGACCTGGCGCGCCTCGTCGAGGACATGCTCGAGACCATGTACGACGCGCCGGGCGTCGGCTTGGCCGCGCCGCAGATCGGCATCTCGAAGCGGATCTTCGTGGCCGACATCGGGGAAGGGCCGTTCGTCATGGTCAACCCGGAGCTCGTCGCGGTGGCGGGTTCGTGGACCTTCGACGAAGGATGCCTGTCGGTGCCCGGACGGTTCTGGCCCATCTCCCGACCCGCGTACGCCGAGGCACGAGGCTACGACGTCCGCGGCGAGCCGGTCGAATACGCCGGCGAAGACCTCATGGGACGCGTTCTGCAGCACGAGATCGACCATCTCGGCGGCATGCTCCTGCTCGAACGGCTTCCACGACGCGAGAAGAAGGCCGCGCTCAAGGAGCTGAGGGAAGCATCCCTGCAGGACCCGTCACGGCACCCATGAGGGCGCTCTTCCTCGGCACCCCCGCCGCCGCCGTTCCCTCCCTCGCGGCCCTCGCCGACGTCGCCGACGTCGAGCTCGTCGTGACCCGCCCCGACCGTCCCAGCGGCCGAAGCCGACGACCGGCCCCCCCTGCCGTCAAGCTCGCCGCCCTCGAGTTCGGCTTCCCCGTCGCACAACCCGACTCCGTCGACCACCTGCGCCGTGTCGTCGACGAAACGCCGGCCGAGGTGGCGCTCGTCGTGGCGTACGGGCGCATCCTCCCGTCCGACGTGATCGCGGCCCTCCCGCACGGCTTCCTCAACGTCCACTTCTCGCTCCTGCCCCGGTGGCGCGGCGCCGCGCCGGTCGAACGGGCCATCCTCGAAGGAGACGCCGAGACCGGAGTGACGCTGATGATCATCGACGAGGGCCTCGACACGGGCCCGGTCGTGTCGGCCCTCGAAACCCCGATCGAACCCGACGAGACCGGAGGCTCCCTCACCGCCCGGTTGTCCTATCTCGGGGCCAAGCTCGTCGACGACGTCGTCCCCGACTACCTCGCAGGCAGACGGCGCGCCGCCGCGCAGCTCGCGGCCGGCGTCACCATCGCCCGCCGCCTCACCAGGGACGAAGCGCGGCTGGACGGATCATGGAGCGTGACCAGGGCCGAACGCGCCGTGCGCGCCTTCCATCCGCGGCCCGGAGCCTGGATCGAGACCCCCGAGGGTCTCGTCAAGGTGCTCGCCGCCGTACCCGTCGACATCGAGCTGTCACCGGGAGCGATCCAGCCGGTCGACGGCAGCCCGTGCGCGGGCTTCGAGGGGGGAGCGCTCGAGCTGATCGAGGTGCAACCCGCCGGGAAGCGACCGGTCGGCGGTCGCGCCTGGATGCACGGACGCCGGGGACGGGGAACCACCATGCTCCCGGCCCCCACGTGAGCGGAACCGACACCCGTCGCACCGCAGCCCGGCTGGTCGGACGGATCATCGACGGTGGTGCCTACGCCAACGTCGTCGTCCCCCGGCGGGCCTTCGCCGACCGGCGTGACCAGGCCTTCATGCGGCGACTCGTGTTGACGACGGTGCGGATGCTGTCGAGGGTCGATCGGGCCGTCGCCACCATCGCCGATCGACCCATGACGGCCATCGACCCGGACCTGCGGAACCTGCTCCGCACCGGCGCCACCGAGCTGCTGTTCCTTCGTAGCCCACCTCGAGCGGTGGTGCATACGACCGTCTCGATCGCCGCGGCGCTCCGTCCCCGTGCGGCGGGCTTCGTCAACGCGGTGCTCCGTGAGCTGGCCCGACAAGGGGAACCGCCCCTTCCGGCCGGCCCCGAAGGCGCAGCCCTCCGCCACGGCGTCCCCGGCTGGATCTACGAGGCCCTGGTCGACCAGTGGGGTGCGGACCGTACCGGCCGCTTCCTCGAAGCATCGAACCAGGAAGCACCGTTGACGATCCGTGCCCGCCGGCCGGGCTTCACCCACCGACGGCCGGTCCCCGGCATCGACGGGGCATACGTCGTCGACGACGCCCGTCGTCTCGACGGCATCGACCCGACGAGCTTCACCTACACCGATCCTGCATCGGTCGCCGTCGGCATCGCCATGGGGATCCGCCCCGGAGACGCGGTCGCCGACCTCGCCGCCGCGCCCGGCGGCAAGACCCTGCACCTGTGGGACCAGGCGGGACCCGCTGGGCTCGTGGTGGCCCTCGACGTGCATCGGCGCCGGGTGAGATCGGGACGGAGCCGCCTCCGACGACTGGGAGCCGACGTTCCCTGGATCATCGCCGACGCCGCCGCCATCCCCCTCAGGCGAGGCGCCGTCGACCGCGTCCTGCTGGACGCTCCATGCACCGGGTTGGGGACCCTCCGCCGGCGCCCCGAGATCCGTCACCGTCTCGACCCGGAGGCCCCGAAACGTTTCGCAAGGCGCCAACGCGAGCTGCTGACGTCCGCGCTCGGGTCACGGCCGACCAGGCTCGTCTACTCGGTCTGCACCGTCTTCGCCGCCGAGACCGTCGAGGTGATCGAGGGCCTCGGTGGCCGCCCTCCCGACGGACTCCCGGGCGAACGGTGGGGCGACGGGCTCCTCCTCGCCCCCGACACGACCGGGACCGACGGCATGTTCATCGCGGTATTCGATCGCTGACCGGGCGTCCCGGGCGCCCGAGGAGCCCGCCGGATCGGGACGGCTCAGGTGATGACGAACCGTTCCGGATCCACCGCCGGGGTGGGATAGCGAGGATCGAGCGCCTCGATGTGCTCGATCAGCGTGCGTGCCACCACCAGGTTCCGGTACCACTTGCGGTCGGCCGGCACGACGTACCACGGCGCAGCGTCGGTGCTCGTCCTCGCCAAGGCCTCCTCGTAGGCCACCCGGTACTCGTCCCAACGGGCCCGGGAGTCGAGGTCCGCAGGGTTGAACTTCCACAGCTTCGTCGGGTCCTGCAACCGCGCCTCGAGACGGCGCTTCTGCTCCTCTCTCGAGATGTGTAGATAGAACTTGACGACCCGGACCCCTTCGTCCGTCAGCATGCGCTCGAAGGCGTTGATGTGGTCGAAGCGCCGCCGCCAGCGCTCCTCGGGGACCAGGCCCAAGACCCGCACGACCAGCACATCCTCGTAGTGGCTGCGGTTGAAGACCCCGATCCGGCCTCGGGCGGGCACATGGCGATGGACCCGCCACAGGTAATCATGGCTGAGCTCCTCCTCCGACGGCTTCTTGAAGCCCGTGACGTCGACCCCCTGCGGGTTCACGCCCGCGAACACCTTGCGGATGGTCCCGTCCTTGCCGCCGGTGTCCATGGCCTGGAAGACGACGAGCAGCGCGTGCGAGCCGTCGGCCCAGAAGACCCGCTGCAGTTCGGCGAGCCGTTTGCGGAGGTGGCGGAGCTGCTCCTTGGCCGCATGCTTGTCGCCGTCGAATCCCGATCGGTCCGCCGGATCGACAGACGCCAGGTCCACCGTCGTCCCCGGCCGTACCCGGTACCGTTCCACCGCCTCCTCCTCTGCTCGCTTTGCCGCCGTTGGGCGCACATCGCCCGATACACTCGTCGGAGATGCATGCACCCGCAAGGATCGCCCCGTCCATCCTCGCCGCCGACTTCGCCAGGCTCGCCGACGAGATCGCCCCCATCGAGCCGTTCGTCGACTGGTGGCACGTGGATGTGATGGACGGCCACTTCGTCCCCAACCTGGCCCTCGGGATGCCCGTGATCGCGTCGTTGCGAGCGGTCACGGACCTTCCGCTCGACTGCCACATGATGACGACGAACGCCGGCGACTACGTCGGATCCCTCCGCGACGCCGGTGCCGACCAGATCACCGTCCATATCGAGGCGTACCCGGACCCGACCGACGTCGCCGGTCGGGTCCACGCCGCCGGACTCCGATTCGGCCTCGTCATGAACCCGCCGACCCCCGTCGAAGCCGTCCTCCCCTATCTGGGGGCCTGCGATGTCGCCCTCGTGATGTCCGTCAACCCCGGCTTCGGCGGCCAGGGGTTCCTCGACGGCGTCCTGTCGAAGGTCGAGCGCCTCAGAAAGTGGGTTGACTCGAGCGGCTCGGGGACCGATATACAGATCGACGGCGGAATCGGACCGGACACCGCCCGCCTGGCGCGCGACGCCGGAGCGAACGTGTTCGTCGCCGGGACCGCGGTGTTCCGAGCTCCGGATCCCGTCGCCGCCGTCCATGAGCTGCGGAGGGCAATTGGCGACAACCGATGAGATCAAGGAACGGATCCTCGTCGTCGACGACGATCCCGATATCCTGCAGTTCGTCCGCGT
This sequence comes from Acidimicrobiia bacterium, assembly GCA_026985095.1. GTDB lineage: Bacteria > Actinomycetota > Acidimicrobiia > Spongiisociales > UBA5794 > JALSQW01. The sequence goes on from JALSQW010000042.1 coordinate 8,089, forward strand.
GAACCTGGAACTCGAAGGCTTCGAGGTGACCTCGGCGGCCGGGGGCATGGAGGCGCTCGAGGCGGCAAGGGAACGGCCCCCGGATCTCGTGCTGCTCGATGTCATGATGCCGCAGATGGACGGCCTCAGCGTCCTGCGCCGCCTCCGCAGCCACCGTGCGACCGCCAACGTGCCGGTCATCATCCTCACCGCCAAGGCCCTCGCCGAGGACCGGGTCAGAGGCCTCGACCTGGGCGCGGACGACTACATCACCAAGCCGTTCGACCTCGAAGAGCTCATCGCTCGGGTCCGTACCGTTCTCCGCCGAGCCCAGCAGATGCGTGACCTGTCACCCCTCACCGGGCTGCCCGGCAACTTCCGGATCACCGCCGAACTCGAAGAGCGCGTCGGCGGCAGCCAGCTGCTGTCGGTGGTCCACGCCGACCTGGACAACTTCAAGGCGTTCAACGATCACTACGGGTTCATGCGGGGAGACCAGGTCATCAAGTACACCGCCCAGTCCCTTCTCCAAGCCGCCGCCGACTGCGGCGACCCGAACGCCTTCGTCGGTCACGTCGGCGGCGACGATTTCGTCGCCATCGTCCACCCCGACTACGTCGAGGAGTTCTGCAAGTCGACCATCCGCCACTTCGACGACGGTGTCCTCGACTTCTACGACACCAAGGACGCCCTCCAAGGCTACATCGAGGTCACGGACCGTCGGGGGGAACGGCACGCGTTCCCGATCGCCTCGATCTCCCTGGGCGTGGCGACCAACCAACGCCGACGCATCGCCTCGGAATGGGAAGCCTCGGCGATCGCCTCCGAGATGAAGGAGTTCGCCAAGGCGCAGCCGGGATCGAGCTACAAGATCGACCGGCGGACCTGACGTCATCCCGGCCGGCAACAGACCGTGACGAGACGCTATCGTAAGGGCGAACAACCGAGGCCCCCTTCAGGGCAGGGTGAAATCCCCGACCGGCGGTGACAGCCCGCGAACCCCTCGGCGACGAGGGGCCGATCCCGGTGGAAACCCGGAGCCGACGGTGACAGTCCGGATGGGAGAAGGAGGGCGTGTGTCGCGCCGCGTCGACGACAATCTGGTCGATCCACGCCGCGCGGGTGAGCTGATGAGGCGAGCCATGGCCAAGGCCGTGGCCACCAGACCGCATCCCAACCCGCGGGTCGGCGCCGTCGTGGTCGCCGCGGATGGGACCATCGCCGGAGAAGGAGCGCACTCGGGCCCCGGTTCCCCGCACGCCGAGACCCACGCGCTCGCCGCCGCAGGACCCGCCGCCGCCGGGAGCACTCTCTATGTGACCCTCGAGCCGTGCGATCATCACGGTCGAACGCCCCCCTGCACCGAGGCGATCATCGACGCTGGGGTGGCTCGGGTCGTCGTCGGGACACTCGACCCGGACGTCCGGGTCTCGGGCCGAGGCGTCGAACGGCTCCGGGAGGCAGGGATCGACGTTCACGTCGGCGTTGCCGGCATCGACGCCGAAGGGCTGGACGAGGCCTACTTCCATCATCGCCGCACCGGCCTTCCCTTCGTCACCGTGAAGGTGGCCGGCACCCTCGACGGTCAAGCAGCCGCCCAGGACGGAACGTCGCGCTGGATCACCGGGGAGGCTGCCCGCGCCGATGCCCACCGGCTCCGGGCCGACCACGACGCCGTCATGATCGGCGCCGGCACCCTTCGCGTCGACGACCCCCGCCTCGACGTGCGCCTGGCCGACCACGACCGTCCACAACCCCGTCCGGTCGTGATCGCCGGCCGGCGACCGCTTCCCCCCGCGAGGGTCCTGTATGAGCGTGGTCCACTCATCGTGGCCTCCGAACCGCGCACCGACATCCCTACCGGGGCCGAGCTGGTGCTGGTTGCCGGCACCGATGGTCTGGTCGCACCAGAAGCCGTCCTCGAGGCGCTCGGCAAGCGCGACATCGTCGCGCTCATGATCGAGGGCGGGCCGCATCTCGCCGGCGCCTTCATCAGCGCCGGGTTGGCGGACCGGATCGTCCTCTACCTCGGCGCCATGGTCGCCGGCGGCCTGGGACTGCCGGTGCTCTCCGGGGCGTTCCCGACGCTGGACGCCGGCCGCGCGGTCACCATCGACCGCGTCGAACGGCTCGGTGACGACCTCCGCATCGACGCGCGGCCCGCGAAGGGACGACGCTGATGTTCACCGGCATCGTCACCGAGGTCGGCACCGTCGAAGACAACGTCGGGACCGACGACGGTGCCCGGCGGGTGACGATCCAGGCACCCTCCACCACCAAGGACCTCGCGGTTGGCGACAGCGTCGCCGTCGCCGGGGTCTGTCTCACCGCCACCGCCGTCGTCGGCGACCGCTTCACCGTGGACGTCGTCCCCGAATCCTTGGCACGCACCGCCCTGGGCGCCTTGGCGTCGGGGACCCGGGTCAACCTGGAGCGGCCCGTCCCCACCGGCGGCCGGTTCGATGGGCACGTGGTGCAAGGCCACATCGACGGCGTCGGCACCGTCGCCGAGATGCGGCGGGACGGCGACGCGGTCGTGATCCGCATCGACCTGCCCGGGACCCTGGGACCGTACCTCGTCGAGAAGGGATCGGTCGCCGTCGACGGGGTCAGCCTCACCGTCACCGCCGTCGATCCCCGGCCCGAGCCGGCCGGCAGGTCCTGGTTCGAGATCGCGCTGATCCCCCACACGCTGGCCGTCACGACCTTCGGCGAACGCCGGGCCGGGGATGCCGTCAACGTCGAGGTGGACATCATCGCCAAGTACGTGGAGCGCTGGATGGAGACGAGAACATGACATTCGCCACCGTGGAGGAAGCGATCGACGCGATCGCCGAAGGGTCGTTCGTGCTGGTCGTCGACGACGAGGACCGGGAGAACGAAGGCGACCTGATCATCGCGGCCGAGAAGGTCACGCCCGAGAAGATCGCCTTCATGGTGCGCCACACGAGCGGACTCATCTGCCTGCCGGCAGACGGCGCCCGGATCGACGAGCTCGAACTGCCGCTGATGGTGATCGAGAACACCGACTCGCACAAGACGGCCTTCACGGTCTCGATCGACTATGCCGGAGAGACCACGACGGGGATCTCCGCAGCCGACCGGGCGGCGACCATCAAGGCGTTCGTCGACCCCGAGAAGGGCGCCGCCGACTTCCACCGTCCGGGGCACATCTTCCCTCTGCGGTACCAAGAGGGTGGCGTCATCGTCCGACCCGGTCACACCGAAGCGGCCGTCGACCTGGCCCGCCTCGCCGGCTTGGCACCGGCGGGCGTCCTCAGCGAGATCGTCAACGACGACGGCACGATGGCGAAGGGGGAACAACTCGCCCGCTTCGCCGACGCCCACGGGATCACGATGATCAGCATCGAGGACCTCGTCGCCTACCGGTGGCGGACCGAGGCCCTCGTCACCCGCGAAGCGGAAGCCACGATCCCGACCCGCTTCGGGACGTTCCGCGCCGTCGGCTACCGATCCCGTTACAGCACCGTCGAACACCTGGCGCTGGTGATGGGCGACGTGGCGGGCCGATCCGAGGTGCTCACCCGGGTCCACTCCGCCTGCATCACCGGCGACGTGTTCGGATCGATGCGCTGCGACTGTGGGGAACAGCTCACCGAGTCGATGCGGCGCGTCGCCGCAGAGGGGCACGGCGTCATCGTCTACAACCCTGCGCACGAGGGACGAGGCATCGGCCTGGTCGAGAAGCTGGCCGCCTACCGTCTGCAGGAGCAGGGCTTCGACACCGTGGAGGCGAACCACCAGCGAGGCCACGCCGCAGACGCCCGCCACTATGGCATCGACGCGCAGATCCTCAACGACCTGAAGGTCGAGTCGATCCGTCTCCTCACCAACAACCCCGACAAGATCGACCAGCTCCGCCGGTTCGGAGTCGACGTCACCGCCCGGCTCGAGATCTGGATGGAGCCGAACGCCGAGAACCGGGCCTACCTCGAGACCAAGGCCGTCAAGCTCGGACATCTCGTCTCGTCCGAGGACGAAGGCGCATGACCCGTGCGATCACCGAGACCCAGGGCACCCTCGACGGCTCCGGCCTCCGGATCGCTGTCGTCCAATCGTTGTTCAACCGGGTCGTCACCGACGGGTTGCTCACCGCAGCTCTCGAGACCCTCGATGAAGCCGGCGTCGACGACGTGCTGGTCGCTCGGGTCCCCGGGGCGTTCGAGCTGCCCCTCGTCGCTCGGCGCCTCGCCACGGCAGGATTCGACGGAGTCGTCGCCCTCGGAGCGGTGGTGATGGGGGAGACCGACCACTACGAGCACATCGCCACCCAGGCCGCCGCAGGCCTCGCGGCGGTCGCGACCGAGACCGGTGTCCCCATCGGTTTCGGTGTGCTCACCGTGCGCCAGGCGGAACACGCGTACGCCCGCAGCGCCCCGGGCGGGGGCAACAAGGGCCACGAGGCGGCCGAGGCCGTCGTGCGCACCGCGGACCTGCTGCGCCGCCTCGAGAGCCTCGTCGGCGAGGACGGGCGGGCGCACCCCGCTCGTGGCCCTCACGGCCGGTAGGTGTAACGGGACGGTCCGGGCCGGAGCGCACCGTAGGCCAGCACCACCCACTCGCACAGCACGGGGCGGGTCTCGGTCGGATCGATGATCTCTTCGATGTCGAACGCCTGCGCCGTCCGGATCGGGGAGCGGATGGACTCGAATTCCGCCAGCAACGCATCGCGCATCGCGTCGGGATCGTCCGCTGCAGCCAGATCCCGTCGGTACGCCGCCTCGATCCCGCCCTCCAGTGGCAATGACCCCCAGTCCCCCGACGGCCACGCCACCCGCACGTTCGGATCGCCTCGATCCACCAGCGCTGCGCCCGCCACTCCGAAGGCACGTCGAACGATCACCGCGTGGTACGGGACCGAGGCCTGGTAGAGGGCGGCGATGGCCGCCGCGCCATGGCGGATCGTTGCCGCACGCTCGGCCGCGGTGCCGACCGCGAAGCCCGGCACGTCGACGAACGCCACGATCGGCAGGTTGAACGTGTCGCACAGATCCACGTGGCGGCGGAGCTTGTCGCTCGCGGCCGCCGTGACCGCCCCGCCCCACACGCTCGGATCGTGAGCGACGATGCCCACCGGTCGTCCGGACAGCCGCGCCAACCCGACGACCACGGGACGTCCCCAGCGGGCGCCGACCTCGAGGAACGAGCCCGTGTCCACCACCGCGTCGATCAGTGTGCGGACGTCGTAGGAGCGGCGACGACGACGAGGAACGAGGTCGGCGAGCCGCTCGTCGCGGCGGTCCGGAGGATCGGTCGTCGGTGACGACGGGGGAGGGCGCCACACGTTGTCGGGAAGGTACGACAGGATCCGGCGAAGATGGCTGAACGCGTCGTCCTCCGAGTCGACCACGACGTCGACGGTGCCGTTTCCGGCCTGGACCTGGGCGCCGCCGAGTTCCTCCTTGCCGACCTCCTCGTGGGTCGCGTAGGCGACGACCGGTGGGCCGGCGACGAAGATCTGGGACGCCTCCGCGACCATGACGCTGTGGTGGCTCGTCACGACCCGCGCCGCGCCGAGGCCGGCGACCGGACCCAACGCCGCAGCCAGTACGGGAACCGACCCGAGGAGATCGATGGCGGTCCGCCAACCGGGTAGCGGAGGGACGTACGTGCGGCCGAGCTCCAGGTAGCTCTTGACCGAGCCGCCGCCACCGGAGCCCTCCACGAGCCGCACCAGCGGGATCCGGAACGACAACGCGAGCTGCTCGGCATAGACCATCTTGCGGTGGATCGCCGCGTCGGCGGCGCCGCCCCGGACCGTGAAGTCGTCGCCGACCACCACCACCGGCCGTCCCTCGATCGTCGCCCTGCCCGCCACCAGGTTGGCGGGGAGGAAGTCGACGAGCTCGCCGTCGTCGTAGCGGGCGAAACCTGCGACGCTGCCGACCTCACGGAAGGAGCCCTCGTCGACCAGCCGGTCGATCCGTTCCCGCACCAACAGACGGCCGGCCGCGTGGTGGCGCCGGACCCGCTCGGGCCCGCCGTGGGCGGCCGCGAGGTCCCGCAGCCGTCGAAGCTGGTCGAGTTCGGGCTCCCACGTCATGCTCCGGCACACTACTCGGCGCCGTGAACCCGACGCGTTGTGTCTAGACGGCTCGGCCGAGTATCCTCGTCGCACAGCAAGAGGAGGCGAGCCTCCCACCCGGCCACCGCTGCAGGTGCGCCGAGGTCCTGAACGCGGATCGTCGCGTGACGATGGGTCGTTCCTCTTGGCGTCCGAACAGACGAGACAGGAGGTCCCCCGATCGCAGAACCCAGGGTCAACGAGAAGATCCGCGTCCGAGAGGTGCGCCTGGTCGACCCCAACGGCGGCCAGATCGGTATCAAGTCCATCGAAGAGGCACGCTGGCTCGCCAACGAGCTCGGCCTCGACCTCGTCGAGGTGGCACCCGACGCCCGACCCCCGGTGGTTCGGCTCATGGACTACGGGAAGTTCAAGTACGAGCAGTCCGTCAAAGCCCGCGAGGCCCGCAAGAAGCAGACCCGCACCGTCATCAAAGAGGTGCAGTTCCGCCCCAAGATCGGCGCAGGCGACTTCGAGGTGAAACGCAAGCGGGTCGAGAAGTTCCTCCGCGATCACGACAAGGTGAAGGTCACGATGCGGTTCCGTGGGCGTGAGGTCACCCACCCAGAGATCGGGCACCAGATCCTGCGCCGACTCGCCGAGAGCGTGGAGGACTACGGCGTGGTCGAGGTGCCCCCTCGCCTCGAGGGTCGACAGATGACGATGGTCCTGGCACCGGTTCGGCGCACGAAGGAGACCCACCAGTCCGAGCCGGATACGGCGGACGTCGCAGACGCCGCGGCGGATGGACCACCAGACACCCAGGGATCCCAGACCAGCGATTCGACGGGGACGAGCCAGGAAACCCAGCAGTAGGAGCAGCCAGTGCCGAAACAGAAGACCCACAAGGGCGCCGCCAAGCGCTTCAAGGTGACCGGATCGGGAAAGATCCGTCACCGCAAGGCCTGGCGCGGACACAACCGATACAAGAAGTCGTCGGCGAGGTGGCGGCGCCTCCAGGGGATGGAGACCCTCGAAGGCGGCGACGCCAAGCGAGCCAAGCGGCTCCTCGGGAGGTAGGACCATGGCCAGAGTCAAGAGAGCGATCAACGCCAAGAAGAAGCGACGCAAGCTGATGGATCGGGCCTCCGGCTACACCGGAGCCCGAAGCCGCCGGTATCGCGCCGCCCGCGAACAGGTCATGAACGCCATGCAGGACTCGTACCGGGACCGCAGGGCGCGCAAGGGCCAGTTCCGACGGCTGTGGATCCAACGCATCAACGCCGCCGCACGGCTCAACGGCACGACCTACTCGCGGCTGATGGCCGACCTCAAGGCCGCCGACATCGAGGTCGATCGCAAGATGCTCGCAGAGATGGCGGTCAACGATCCGGCCGCGTTCACCTCCCTGGTCGAAGCCGCCACCGCCGCCTCCGCCGAGTGACCCCGACGGATCTCGACCCGACGACCCCGCATCGTGCGGGGTCGTCGTCGTAGTCGCCGTGCGTCGGGTCACGTCCGCCTCCAACCCTGCCGTCAAGGCCGCGGCCGCGCTCCACCGGGTGCGGAACCGGCACGCGACGGGCCGGACTCTCGTCGAAGGGCCGGGCCCGGTCGCTGCGGCCCTCGAGGCCGGGGTCGTGCCCGAGACCTACTTCACGACGGCGTGGGATGCCGACGCCGCCCGGGCCGGCGACCTCGGCGCCGAGGTCCTGATGGTCGACGAGTCGATCCTGCGACGGGTCGCCGCCACCGGCCATCCGCGGGGACCCGTCGCCGTGATCACCATCCCGACGCCCGAGCGGCCGCGGCGGGCCCCCACCCTGGTCCTCGCCGGACTCGCCGACCCCGGCAACGCCGGCACCCTCATCCGCAGCGCCGGGGCCTTCGGATACGACGTCGCGGCGACACCTGGGACCGTCGATCTCTGGAATCCCAAGACCATCCGCGCCGCCGCCGGAGCCCACTTCGCCGTCACGATCGTCGCCGCCCTGGACCTCTCGGACCTGCGCGCCGTCGGGCTCACCGTCGTCGGCACGTTCCCCAGCGGCGGTGACGACCCCGAAGGCCTCCAACTCCCATCGCCCCCCGCCGTCGTCGTGGGATCCGAAGCGCACGGTCTGGCAGACCGCGCCGGCGTCGAGATCGCCGTCACGATCCCCACGACCGGTGCCGTGGAGTCCCTCAACGCGGCGGTGGCGGGGAGCCTCGTGATGTACACCCTGGCCGTCGCTCGCCACCGCTAACCTCAGGCGCCACATGGAAGCCCTCCAACGCCTCGACCAGCTCGAAAGCGAAGCCCCGGACCGCATCGCCGCGGCGTCCGACCTCGAGAACCTGGCGCGGATCGAAGCCGAGACGGTCGGGAAACGCTCACCACTCCTCGAGATCCGCCGCGGCCTCGGGTCGCTGCCCGACGAGGAGCGCCGCGAGGTCGGCAGGCGTGTCAACGAAGTGGCCCAACTCCTCGGCTCCCTCATCGCCCAGCGCCGCTCGATCCTCGAGACCGCCGCCATGGACGAGGCCTTGCGTGCCGAAGAGGTCGACGTGACCCTGCCCGGCCGCCGCCCCCCCAGAGGGACCCGGCACCTCATCGACGCGATCCAACAGGAGGTCGTCGACATCTTCGTCTCGATGGGCTACACGGTCGCCACCGGACCCGAGGCTGAGACGGAGTTCTACAACTTCACGGCCCTCAACATCCCGTACACGCATCCGTCCCGGCTCGAGAGCGACACGTTCTACCTCGACTACGGCGAGGTTCCCGAAGGGACGCTCCTGCGCACCCACACCTCACCGATGCAGGCACGCTACATGGAACTCCACCGCCCTCCCGTGTACATCGTCGTCCCCGGACGTGTGTTCCGCCGCGACTCGGATTCGACCCACACCCCGTCGTTCCACCAGATCGAAGGCCTCGCCGTCGACACGGACATCACCTTCGCCGATCTGAAGGGCACGCTCGCCCACTTCGCCCGTCTGTTCTTCGGGCCCGACACCAAGACCAAGTTCATCCCCCACTACTTCCCGTTCACCGAACCGTCCGCCGAGATGCACGCCTACGCCGACGGCCGCTGGCTCGAGCTCCTCGGGTGCGGGATGGTCGACCCCGCCGTGTTCGGTCACGTCGGTTACGACCCCGACCAGGTCACCGGCTTCGCCTTCGGCATGGGCATCGAACGCTTGGCCATGGTCCGACATGGCATCACCGACATCCGCGCCCTCTACGACCCCGACCTCCGGATCCTCAGGCAGTTCCGATGAAGCTCACCCTCGACTGGCTCAAGGACTTCGTCGACGTCCCCGTCACCGACCCGGCCCACCTGGTGGACGTGTTCGAGAGCCTCGGCCTGGAGGTCGAGGACTGGGGACGCATCGAGCCGACCTTCTCGGGAGTCGTCGTCGGCAAGGTCCTTTCGGTGGAACCGCACCCGAACGCCGACAAGGTCCGGCTCTGCACGGTCGACATCGGTGCCGGCGAACCGTCCCAGATCGTCTGCGGCGCCTGGAACTTCGACGCCGGCGCGATCGTTCCGGTCGCCCTCCCCGGCGCCGTGCTTCAAGGCGACTTCGAGATCGGGCGACGCACGATCCGAGGCGTCGAGTCCAACGGGATGATCTGTTCGGAGGAGGAACTCGGCCTCGGCGACGACGCCGCCGGCATCATGGTGCTCGACGAGGACTACCCGTGGGCCACCGACCACATCGGCGCCGAGTTCAGCAGGCTCCTCCCGTTCCCCGACGCCTACTACGACCTGGCCATCACGCCGAACCGCCCCGACTGCATGTCCGTCTACGGCGTCGCCCGCGAGCTGGCGGCCTACTACGACGTCGACCTCGTCGAGCCACGCACCGACGTCACCGAAGTGGGCCCTCCATCGACGGCCTCGATCACCATCACCGACCCCGACGCCTGCCCGCGGTTCGTCGCCAGGGAGGTGCGAGGGCTCGTCGCTCGACGGTCCCCGCACTGGATGCGGCGTCGTCTCCAGCTCGCCGGGGTCCGACCGATCTCCAACATCGTGGACGCGTCGAACTACGCGATGCTCGAAGTCGGGCACCCCACCCACGCCTTCGACATGGACAGGCTCGGCGACCGCATCGTCGTTCGTCACGCCGCCGAAGGGGAGACCATCACGACCCTCGACGGGAACCAGCGGACCCTCGAACCCTCCGACATCGTCGTCGCGGATGCGACCCGGCCCGTTGCGATCGCCGGCATCATGGGCGGGGCCGACACCGAGGTCCACGACGGCACCTCCCGCGTCCTCATCGAAGCCGCCTACTGGAACCCGCCCAGCATCCTCCTCACCTCGAAACGCCTCGGCCTCCGATCCGAAGCCTCGGCCCGCTTCGAACGAGGGATGGATCCCAACTTCTGCGACCGCGCCGCGGACCGTGTCGCCCACCTCCTGCAGGAGCTCGCCGACGGAGCGGTCGCTCCGCCACTCATCGACGAGTACCCGAAGCCCATCGCAGAGCGCACGGTCCTGTTCGACGTCGCCGATGTGCGTCGCCTCCTCGGCATCGAACTGAACGTCGCCGAGGTCGCCGACCTCCTGCGGCGCCTGGGCTTCACGGTCGCCGGCGACGGGCCCCTCGAGGTGACCGTACCCACCCGGCGGCCCGACGTGACCCGGCCCGCCGACCTCGTGGAGGAGGTCGCGCGCCTCCACGGATTCGACAACATCCCCGATCGGGTCCGAACCGGCACCGGCGGCGGCCTGCCTACTCGTGAACGCACGCTCCGCAAGATCCGCGACGTCGTCGTCGGCGCCGGCTACCACGAGATCGCCACCTTCTCGATCATCGCCGAATCCGACCTCGACGCCCTCGGGCTCCCCGACGGGAACCCCGTTCGGGACGCCGTGGCCGTCAGCAACCCCCTCAGCGAGGAAGAACGGCTCCTCCGCACCACCCTCATCCCCGGCCTGCTCCGTGCCCTGGCCGTCAACCAGTCGCGGCAGCTCAAGGCCATCCGCCTCTTCGAGATCGGAACGGTCTTCATGCCCGGGTCCGGGAAGCTCCCCGAACAGCCGCTCCGGCTCGGGTTCGTCGCCGGTGGTCAACCGGCGATCACCTGGGAAGGCCAAGGACGCACCGCCGACGTGTTCGACGCCACCGGGCTGTGGGAGCTGCTCGCCGCCGAACTCGGCGTCCCTCAGCCGGCCGTCCGTGCCCACCGCTCGCCCGTGTTCCATCCCGGACGTTGCGCCGAGGTGCTGGCCATGGGATCCCCCATCGGCACCGTCGGAGAGGTTCATCCCGCGATCGCCGCACGCTTCGGACTCGCCGGACGCGTGGTGGCCGGGGAGATCGACCTCGACGAGCTGCTCCTCGAACGACCCCCGTGGCGCTTCGTTCCTCCCAGCACCTACCCGCCCGTCATCATCGACCTCGCCTTCGCCCTCGACGGCGACGTGCCCGCCGCGGCGCTCACCGAGACGGTCCGCCGGGCTGGCGGTCCCTTCCTCGAGGAACTCACCGTATTCGACGTCTTCGCCGGCGGGAACCTCGGGGAAGGGAGGAAGAGCATCGCCGTTCGCCTCGTCTTTCGCGCTCCCGACCGGACGCTCACCGACGACGACGTCGTCCCCCTTCGCACCGCCATCGTCGAGGCCGTCGAACGATCCCTCGGGGGCACCCTGCGAGGAGCGCCGTGAGCGACTTCCTCATGGTCACCGACCTCGGGGCCGAGGGGCTGTCACAGCTCATCGATCTCGCCGGGGACGTCAAGGCCGACCCGGCCCGAGTCGCGGGCCGCCTCGACGGCGCCAAGATCGGCCTGTTCTTCCAGAAACCATCGACCCGCACCCGGGTCTCGGCAGAAGGCGCGGCGGTCGACCTGGGAGCGCACCCCATCGTGTTGCGTAACGACGAGGTCGGGCTCGGAAGCCGAGAAGCCGTCGAGGACGTCGCTCGGGTCCTGGACCGCTACCTCGACCTGCTCGCCTTCAGGGTGTTCGACCACACGGACCTCGTCGCGGTCGCTCGGTACGCAGACGCACCGACGGTCAACCTCCTCTCCGACCTCAGCCATCCCTGCCAAGCGCTCGCCGACCTCCAGACCATCGCGGAGAACCGGGCCATCGGAGGCACGACCCTCACCTATGTCGGAGACGGCAACAACGTGTGCCACTCGCTGATGCTCGCCGGCGCCATGTCCGGGATGGAGGTACGCGTCGCCCATCCTCCCGGCTACGCCCCCCTCGACGCCATCACCGAGGAAGCGACCACGCTCGCCGCCATCACCGGGGGAGCGATCGAGGTGGGCACCGACCCGGAAGCGCTGGTCGCCGGCGCCCACGTCGTCTACACCGACGTGTGGGCATCGATGGGTCAAGAGGAGGAGGCCGCGGAGCGGCGGCGGGTGTTCGACCGGTACCGCGTCGACGAGGACCTCTTCGGGCTCGCCGCCGACGACGCCATCTTCCTCCACTGCCTCCCCGCCCATCGCGGCGAGGAGGTCACCGCCGGCGTGCTCGAATCGCCACGCTCCCGGGTGTTCGATCAGGCCGAGAACCGGCTCCACGCCTTCAAAGCGCTGCTCCTGTACCTCTTCGATGCCGTCGACTGACCTCGCCGACCTCCTCCAGACGATGACGGTCACCGAAGCCGCCGACGTGCTGGTCGGATGGAGGCTCTCGACGACCTTCGACGATCGACCCACCGCGGTCATGATCACCGAGACCGAGGCGTACGCCGGCGCCGATGACCCGGCCAGCCACAGCTTCCGGGGCCGGACCGCCCGCAACGAAGCCATGTTCGCAGGCGGCGGCACCCTCTACGTGTACCGTTCCTACGGCGTCCACTGGTGCATGAACGTCGTCGTCGGCCGTCCGGGCACCGGGCACGCCGTCCTGCTTCGGGGCGGCGTACCGATCACCGGGGAGGAGGTGATGCGGGCCCGCCGCGGACGAGACGATCACCTGACCGACGGGCCCGGCAAGCTCGCTCAGGCCCTGGGCGTGAACGGGGCCGCCGACGGGACCTCACTGATCCGGGGTCCGGTGCGCCTCGTTCCCGGGAACCTCCCTCCAGGATGGCAGATCGCGGCCACCCCTCGCATCGGCATCACGAAGGCGACGGAACGCCCGTGGCGCCGGGTGGCTCGTCCCGTCCCCCGATCGTAGGTGCCGGCCGGGACGGGACCGGCGAGCCGCCGAGCAGGCCCGCCGGATCAGGGATTGACCCACAGCGTCACCTGCCCGACGTCGACCGCACCCGACGCCGGGCTCTGCTTCCACACGAGGCCTCGACGAGCCGCCGCTGCGTCGGGGTCGTCCTCGGCGACAACGAGCACCTCGTAGCGCACCCCGAGCTCGTCCAGGCGGTCCTCGGCCGTCGGAAGCGGCAGACCGAGGAGCACCGGAAGGACCGTCCCCGGCTGCGGACCGGCGACGGTGAGCCGCACCGGACCGTCGATGCGGCTCGATCCGGCCGGAGGATCCTGGGCCAGCACCGTCCCCTGCGCCAGGGGACCCGGCTCCGCCCAGTCGACCACCGCAGCCACCCCGAGGTCGGCCAAGGAGGACACCGCGTCCGCCAGCGTGCGGCCGACCACGTCGGGCAGCGTCGCCGCAGCGGTCTGCACACCCTCGGGATTGTGGACCGGGCACACGATGGTCGGTGCCCGATCCGACGGCAGGTACACCCGCTGCACGTTCTCGCGTGGACACAACGGGCCCGCCAGGAACCCGGTCGACACGTCGACGTCCACCGCCACGGTTCCCTGATCGGAGGCGATCGCCAGATCGCCGTAGGGCACGCCCGCCAGTGCCGCGGCCGCGAACCGGGACCAGATCCATGCCGGCCATGTCCCACCGGTCACCGAGAACGGCGTCGCGGGAGGTTCCATCGGCACGGTCCCCGTCGGGAAGCCCACCCACACCGCAGCAACGAGCTCAGGGGTGTACCCGACGAACCACGCGTCGGCATGGTTCTGGGTCGTCCCGGTCTTGCCCGCAGACGGGCGACCGATCCGCGCCTGCTGACCGGTTCCGCGGCGAACGACGTCGGACAACGTGGAGGTGACTCGCTCGGCGATCGTCCGGTCCAACACGGCGCTCGTCGCCGGCACCGCTTCGTAGATGTTCACACCGTCCCGGTCCTCGATCGCGGTGACGAAGATCGGGTCGACGTGGACGCCACCGTTGGCGAAGGTGCCGTAGGCCGAGGCCATGTCCAGGACCGAGACGTCCTGCGCGCCGAGGGCCAGGGAATGGAACGGCTGCAGGTCGGAGGTGATCCCCATCGCCTCGGCCAGGTTCGCCACCCGCTCGGGCCCGACGAGATCCATCAGCCGCGCATAGACGACGTTCACCGAGAAGACCGTGGCCTCCGCCAGGGTGAGATCGGGGAAGGTCGCCTCGTCGTAGTTGGTGACGAACCACGGTCCCGACGGCGTGGCGATCTCCACGCTCGTCCCTCCCGGAAGCACGTTGTCGAGCTGGAATCCCTGTTCCAGGGCCGCAGCCAGCACGAAGGGTTTGAACGCCGAGCCAGCCTGGCGGCGTCCTTGGGTGGCCAGGTTGTATCGCGCCACGGGATCGGAGTCCGAGAAGAAGTCACGTCCGCCCACCAGCGCCGTCACGTAGCCCGACCGTGGGTCGATGGCGACCAGCGCCGCAGACGGCTCCTCGTCGGCCATCACCGAGTCGACCGCCTCCTCGGCGGCGGCTTGCACGGTCGGGTCGATCGTCGTGTAGATGGAGAGGCCGCCGTTGAAGAGGAGGTCGTAACGTTCCTCCCTGGTCGCCCCGAGGGCCGGATCCTCCAAGAGACGCCGCCGAACCTCGGCCACGAAATACGGGAACCGCACCTCGGGCGACCGGTCCGCCACGACCGCCAACGGCGCGGCCTTCGCCGCCGCCGCGGCGTCGTCGTCGAGCCACCCGAGGGACACCATCTTGTCGAGCACGACGTTGCGACGCTCCCGCGCCGCGTCCGGGAACCGGAACGGGTCCGTGCTCGACGGTGCCCTGATCAGTCCCGCCAGCAGCGCCGCCTGAGCGAGGGTGAGGTCCTGCACCCGCGCACCGAAGTACGTCTGGGCGGCCGTGGCCACGCCGTAGGCTCCGGCACCCAGGTAGACGGTGTTGAGGTACCGCTCGAGGATCGCACGCTTGTCCAGGCCCTCCTCGAGGCGAAGCGCGAGGATCGCCTCCTCCACCTTGCGATCGACACTCACCTCCGGGGTGAGCAGGACGTTCTTCAGGTACTGCTGGGTGATCGTGGAGCCGCCTTGCACGACGTCTCCGGCTTCCACGTTGGCCAGCAACGCTCGCACCATCGCCTCGACATCGACGCCGGTGTGCAACCAGAACCGTTCGTCTTCGATCGCCACCACCGCATCGATCAGCGCCTGGGGCAGGTCATCGTAGGGCACCAGCTCCCGGTTCTCCGATGCGTACCAGGTGGCGAGGACGGAACCGTCGGCCGCGTACACGACCGTGCTCAACGGCCGATCGCCGATCCCCGGATCGGTCAGCGGCTGCACCGAACAGGCGGTCGCGACCAGACCGAGACCGAGGATCACTGCGGCGAGCCGGCGCATGGCGCCACGATACTGTCGCCCGACCCCTCGACGATGCACTCCACCCTCGCCGCTCACGACCTGGCACGACCCGCCGGACGCTGCCGCCGGACCGCCTCGCACTAACCTTGCCCCCCATGCGATCACCCGAAGAGCAGCTCGCCTACCTGACCGAGACGGTCGACACCGTGCTCCCCGAAGGGGAGTTGCTGGCCAAACTCGAGGAGGACCGGCCGCTCCGGGTCAAGCTGGGCGTCGACCCGACCGCTCCCGACGTCACCTTGGGCTGGGCGGTCGTCTTGGACCTGCTCCGCCGATTCCAGGACCTCGGCCACGTGGCCGTCCTCATCCTCGGCGACTTCACGGCCCAGGTCGGCGACCCGTCGGAACGCAGCGAGACCAGGAAGCGACTGACCGCCGAGGAGGTCGACGCCCACGCCCAGCGGGTGCTTCCGGTCATCGAAGGGCTGCTGGCGCCCGAACGGCTCGAGATCCGGCCCAACTCGGAATGGCTCGCTTCGATGGGGATGCACGACATCCTCGACCTGACCTCCAAGATGACCGTCGCCCGGATCATGGACCGAGAGGACTTCGCCAAGCGCTGGGCTGCCCACGAGCCGATCAGCATGATCGAGTTCATGTACCCGATGCTCCAAGGCATGGACTCGGTCGCGGTGGAGGCGGACGTCGAGATCGGCGGCGCCGACCAGCTGTGGAACCTGCTGGTGGGCCGGGAGATCCAGGAACGCTACGGTCAGCGACCCCAGACCGTCATGACCGTCCCGCTGCTCGTGGGTACCGACGGGAAACGCAAGATGAGCCAGTCGCTCGGCAACTACATCTCGGTCCGAGACGACGCTGCCGACATGTTCGGGAAGGTGATGTCCATCCCGGACGAGGTCATGCCCGAGTGGTTCCTCCTCGCCGCAGGTGCTCCACGTCACGAGGTGGAGTCGATCCGAGCCGGGCTCACCAGCGGCGATCTCCACCCGGCCGCGTTGAAGCGGGAACTGGCCCGTCGGATCGTCGCCCGCTACCACGGCCAAGAGGCGGCCGCCGAGGCCGAGCAGGCCTTCGATCGCGTCTTCGTCCTCCATGAGGCACCCGCCGACGTTCCCGAGCAGCCGCTACCGCGACTCGATCCCGTGTGGTTGCCGGCGGCGCTGTCGGAGGCGGGCATGGTCTCGTCGAACTCGGAGGCCCGGCGCCTCATCGCTCAAGGCGCCATCCGGATCGACGGAGAGAAGGTCGAAGACGAGCAGATCCCCGCGGACCGCCTTCGCGGACGCATCGTCAAGGTGGGCAAACGCCGGTTCGTGCGGTTCGTCTGAGCACGACAGGAGGTCGTGATGTCGAGGTCGAGTTGGGACCACTGGCCATCGTGGGTGAAGGTCGTGGCGATCCTCCTGCTTGCGGTCCCTGTCGTATGGGGCGTCGGCGTCATCGTCGACTTCGCCACGGGCGTCTCGGCGGGAGCGGCGGTCGCCATCATCGGCCTCATCGGGCTCGTGGTGTACCTCGACGCCCGCCTCCGCGCAGAGCGGGACTCGAAGGGCCGCTGATCAGACGACCCCCGAGATCACCATCAAGACCGCGAGGATGACCAGGTACGCGCCGGCTCCACCGGCGACGAGCGTCCACCGCATCCAGCGAGGGATCTCCGATCCGCCGAAGACGTAGTAGAGGACCACGCCGAGGAACGGCACGAGGAAGATGACCGCGAACCATCCGATCGTCCTCCCTCGACCCAGACGGTCCTGGCGGCGGACGAGATCCCACACGGCGAGGGCCATCCACGTCCCCATCAACGCCAGGGGCAGGAAGTACAGGTACAGGGAGAACAGTACGGTCCACACGGTGGGTCGGCTCACGGGCACGCCGCTCACGGTTACCTCCTTGCCCCGGATGCGGGTGCCCTCCGGGAGGGTCGGGACCCCGATGGCATCGAGGTCGGGTTTCTCGAACACGTCGACGGCCGGTCGGGCCGGAGCACCGATGGCGTCGGGCATCTGTGGCTGAGGGCCCGGGGCAGGGAACGTTCGGTAGTCCGAGCCGGGGGGATAGCCGAAGTTCTGGTCGGCGGTGGCGCCCAGGAGCAGCGCGACACCGCTCAGGTCCCACACGACCGGCACGTTCACGGCGAGCCCGTGGTACAGCTCGGCCAGGGGAGGGGACGTCCAGGTGTCGTGCCGGTTCCCGACGAACACGTTGCCCGGTGCCCACGGACCGATGATGGCCAGGTCGCCGAATCCGGTGCCGATGATCGTGTTGTCTCGCACCATGTTGTTCTTCGGCCACCAGAAGTTCTTGTCCGGCAGCATCGTGACGATCACGCCGTAGCGGTCGTGGTTCACGATCAGGTTCCGTTGGACCACGTTGTCCTGTCCACCGCCGAGGACCACGCCCTCGCCGAGGGCGAGACCGGCCAGTCCCTTCGTAGGCGCCGTCTCGTTGTTGTTGTCGATGATCAGGTTCCCCACGATCGTCGCACCGACCTGCGGGGGGTACAGCTCCGAGTCGAGGGAGTTGGGGACGATCCCGCCCATGTTGTTGCGCCACACCGAGTCGATGATGTACAGGTCGCCACCGGCGTTGGTTCCCGAGTAGGCCAGGCCGTTGTTCTCGGAGACGACGCCGTCGATGACGGCCCGGCACGACGTGCACTGGCCGATGTAGTAGCCCGAGTCGCGATTGCCGGAGGCGTAGGAGTACTCGAAGCGACCCACCTCCGAGTCGAAGGCGTAGATGCCGTAGTCACCGTTGTTGTGGGCCGTCAGATACGAGCCGCGGTAGCCCTCCACTCCGGTCCAGTAGAAGCCGTTGATCACGTAGTTCCGTGCCGTCATGTTCTCGATGGCGACCCCATCGGCGACCACCTGGATACCGTTGGACAGCTCGAAGCCGCCATCGAGGATGGTCCCGTTGCGATCCTCGCCCCGGATCGTCAGCGACGGCGTGCGCACGACCACCGCTTCGCGGTACACCCCGGGGGCCACGAGGATCATGTCCCCTGGTGCGGCGACGTCGACGGCCTGCTGGATGGTCGGCACCTGGGAGGGCACCCGGATCACGTTCCCGGTCCACTCGGCGACGGCTTCCACATCGGAGGGTCGGGGTCGTTCGTAGTCGGGCACGTCACCGACGACGATGTAGCCCGCCATGCCGTCGCCTTCGGGCGTCCCGTGGAACGTGCAGAAGTAGGGATAGACGCCCGGCTCGCTGAACGTGCGCTCGAACCGGTCGCCACGCTGGAGCACCGAATCGGACTGCCATGTGCCATCCGAGGCGAAGACGTTGTGTGGGTTGTCGCCCTCGATCTTCCACTCGACCGTCCCTCCGACCTCGATCTCGAGCACGGGCGGAACGAACTGGTCGTCGACCGCCAGCACCCCGGCCGTTCCGGTCCCGGCGGCGGCATCGGCCGAGCAGCCGGCGGCGATGAGGGCGGCGCCGGCGAGCACCATGAGCATCCAGAGGCGACGGGACATGGCAGCGATCGTAGACCACCGACCGCCATCGCTGCCATCGGGGGCGCTACCGTGGTGACCATGAGCTCTCCGATCCCGGGTCTCGTCGACGAACGCTGGCGTGGAGCTCTCCGGGAGTCGCCGATGCCGCGGTGGATCGACCCGATGCTGGCGACCTTGACATCCGAGCGCTTCGATTCCCCCGAGTGGATCTACGAGCACAAACTCGACGGGGAGCGGTGCCTCGCCTACGTGGAGGCGGGCACCGTCCGGCTCCGGTCCCGCAACGACCATCCGATCGATGCGTCGTATCCCGAGATCGCCGCAGCCTTCGACGGGGCCGCCGTCGACGTGATCGTCGACGGTGAGGTCGTCGCCATCGGTGAAGACGGCGTCGATCGTTTCGAGCTCCTCCAGCATCGGATGCAGCTCCAGCGCCCGGCGAAGGCGTTGGCCACGGGCATCCACGTCGAGTACCACGTGTTCGACATCCTCTGGGCCGGCGGGTACTCGACCCTCGAGCTGCCGGTTCTCGAGCGCAAGGCGGTCCTGCGGGGTGTGGTGACCTTCGGTGAGCGGATCGTCTACGTCGACCATCGCAGCCCCGACGGGGTCGCCTACTACCAGGAGGCCTGCCGGCGCGGCTGGGAGGGCCTGATCGCCAAGCGGATCGCGGCTCGCTATCAGCCGGGCAAACGGTCCAAGGACTGGCTCAAGTTCAAGTGCGTCGCCAACCAGGAGCTCGTGATCGGGGGCTTCACCGATCCCAAGGGCTCAAGGGTCGGCTTCGGCGCGCTGCTGGTGGGCTATCACGACGCCGATCATCGGCTCCGTTACGCCGGGAAGGTCGGCACCGGCTTCGATGAGCGGACGCTGCGTGAGCTGCGGTCCGTGCTGGATCGCCTGGAGCGGCCGGAGCCTCCGTTCGCGGAGGATCCGGATCTGCCTCGTCGCGGGGTTCATTGGGTCGAGCCGCGGCTCGTCGCCGAGGTCGCGTTCAGCGAGTGGACGGACTCGGGCAAGCTGCGGCATCCTCGCTTCCAGGGTCTGCGGCGGGACAAGCCGGCTTCGTCGGTCGTCCGCGAGATCCCGAGGTAGCGGGATCCGCGACCCGTTCGAGCGGGGATCACAGGGGGGGATTTGCGTTACGGGCACCGGCGTGGTTCAATCATGTTCCGCCGGTCGGATCGGCCGGTGTCCGTCGGGGTGCCGGTTCGACGAGGACCGGGCGCCGACAGTGTCGGTTGGGATCGACCGGCGCTATACTGTGTGGTCCGCCAGACGGGCACGGTGTCGTGTCGTCTGGAACCAACCGGGCTCCTTGACAACTGAACAGCGTGCCAAAAGCCAAGCAGGCGCTCGGCGGCCCGTCACCTCGGTGGCGAGTCGACCAGCGCAGAACAAGCCACGGCCGCATCATCACGAGGACCCCGTCCTTCGATGCGGCCCAGATCGTGTCTTCGGATGCGGTCGACCTTTGAGATGGACTCCAATCCATCATGGATCAGGATCCATCGATCATTTCGATGGAGAGTTTGATCCTGGCTCAGGACGAACGTTGGCGGCGCGCCTAATGCATGCAAGTCGAGGGAGAACCGTTGTTTCCGTAAGGATCTGACGGGGAAACCGGCGAACGGGTGCGTAACACGTGAGGAACCTGCCCCGAAGACCGGGATAGCCCGAGGAAACTCGGATTAATACCGGATACCTTCTCCGAACCGCATGGCTCGGAGAAGAAACGGTCCGCCGCTTCGGGATGGCCTCGCGGCCTATCAGCTCGTTGGTGAGGTAACGGCTCACCAAGGCGAAGACGGGTAGCTGGTCTGAGAGGACGATCAGCCACACTGGGACTGAGACACGGCCCAGACTCCTACGGGAGGCAGCAGCAGGGAATATTGCACAATGGGCGCAAGCCTGATGCAGCGACGCCGCGTGCGGGATGAAGGCCTTCGGGTTGTAAACCGCTTTCAGGAGGGACGAAACTGACGGTACCTCCAGAAGAAGGCCCGGCCAACTACGTGCCAGCAGCCGCGGTAATACGTAGGGGCCAAACGTTGTCCGGATTTATTGGGCGTAAAGGGCTCGTAGGCGGTTCAACAAGTCGGTCGTGAAAGCCCGGGGCTCAACCCCGGGACGCCGGTCGAAACTGTTGTGACTAGGGTCCGGTAGAGGTGAGTGGAATTCTCGGTGTAGCGGTGAAATGCGCAGATATCGAGAGGAACACCATTAGCGAAGGCGGCTCACTGGGCCGGTACCGACGCTGAGGAGCGAAAGCGTGGGGAGCAAACAGGATTAGATACCCTGGTAGTCCACGCCGTAAACGTTGAACACTAGGTGTGGCGGATCTATTCACGTCCGCCGTGCCGAAGCTAACGCATTAAGTGTTCCGCCTGGGGAGTACGGCCGCAAGGCTAAAACTCAAAGGAATTGACGGGGCCCCGCACAAGCGGCGGAGCATGCGGCTTAATTCGATGCAACCCGAAGAACCTTACCTGGACTTGACATCATGGGTCTACCCGTGGAAACACGGGGTGCGTATGCGCCCATGACAGGTGGTGCATGGCTGTCGTCAGCTCGTGTCGTGAGATGTTGGGTTAAGTCCCGCAACGAGCGCAACCCTTGTCCTATGTTGCCAGCGGATCATGCCGGGGACTCATAGGAGACTGCCGGGGACAACTCGGAGGAAGGAGAGGACGACGTCAAGTCATCATGCCCCTTATGTCCAGGGCTGCACGCATGCTACAATGGGCGGTACAACGGGCTGCGATCCCGCAAGGGTGAGCGAATCCCTGAAAGCCGTCCTCAGTTCGGATTGGGGTCTGCAACTCGACCCCATGAAGCCGGAGTCGCTAGTAATCGCGGATCAGCAAAGCCGCGGTGAATACGTTCTCGGGGCTTGTACACACCGCCCGTCACATCACGGAAGTCGGTAACACCCGAAGTCAGTGGCCCAACCCGTATGGGAGGGAGCTGCCGAAGGTGGGATCGGCGACTGGGATGAAGTCGTAACAAGGTAGCCGTACGGGAACGTGCGGCTGGATCACCTCCTTTCTAAGGAGCGATCGAGTGGTCGGGATCTCACCTGACCACGATGTTCCTCAGTGGATCTGCATGGTTATTCGATCGACCGACGTCCGATGCTCGACATCGGACGCATGGCGGTCGGGCACGCTGTTCAGTCGTGAGGGAGTCCGGTGGGGCCGCAAGGCCCGACCGACCCGCTCACGCACCTTGAGAACTGCATAGCGAGCACGAGAGTCAAAGTATTCTCTCCGTCCAAGCTACTACGAGTTGACGGTGGATGCCTTGGCGCTAGGAGCCGATGAAGGACGTGGCAGGCTGCGATAAGCCTCGGTGAGCTGTCAAGCAAGCGTTGACCCGGGGATGTCCGAATTGGGAAACCAGGCTGGGGTCATGCCCAGTCACTCCGGTCTGAACACATAGGACCGGGAGAGGGAACCGGGGGAATTGAAACATCTCAGTACCCCGAGGAAGAGAAAGCAACAGCGATTCCCTGAGTAGCGGCGAGCGAAACGGGAACAGCCCAAACCGACGTGGTGTGATAGCCCGATGGCGTTGCCATGTCGGTGTAGCGGGATCCTCCAGACGGCGCATCGGAGCCGTCAGGGAGTAAGAAATCCATGGGATAGGCGAATCCTGCTGGAAAGCAGAGCCACAGGAGGTAACAGCCCCGTAGCCGAAATCCCGATGGACTCCCGGAGGCGATCCCAAGTAGCACGGGGCACGTGAAATCCCGTGTGAATCTGCGAGGACCACCTCGTAAGGCTAAATACATCCTAGCGACCGATAGCGGACTAGTACCGTGAGGGAAAGGTGAAAAGTACCCCGGTGAGGGGAGTGAAACAGTACCTGAAACCGTCAACTTACAAGCAGTAGGAGGGATCCTTCGGGATCCTGACTGCCTGCCTTTTGAAGAATGAGCCGACGAGTTATCGATACGTGGCAAGGTTAAGCCGAGAGGTGTAGCCGCAGCGAAAGCGAGTCTGAATAGGGCGTCTAGTCGCGTGTCATAGACCCGAAGCCGAGTGATCTATCCATGGGCAGGGTGAAGCGAGGGTAAGACCTCGTGGAGGCCCGAACCCACCTAGGTTGAAAACTGGGGGGATGACCTGTGGATAGGGGTGAAAGGCCAAACAAACTCGGCGATAGCTGGTTCTCCCCGAAATAGCTTTAGGGCTAGCGTCGTGTGTTCCGCGTTGGGGGTAGAGCACTGATTGGGTTAGGGGGCCAACAAGCTTACCGACCCCAGTCAAACTCCGAATCCCAACGCGCCAAGCACGGCAGTCAGACCATGTGGGATAAGCTTCATGGTCGAAAGGGAAACAGCCCAGATCGCCAGCTAAGGCCCCCAAGTCAGGACTAAGTGGAGAACGAAGTGGAGTCGCCCAAACAGCCAGGAGGTTGGCTTAGAAGCAGCCACCCTTTAAAGAGTGCGTAACAGCTCACTGGTCGAGTGATTCCGCGCGGATGATGTAACGGGGCTCAAGTCCTGCGCCGAAGCTGCGGGATCCTGTCGACAACCCAGGCGATCACCTTCGGGAGGTCGTCCAGGGGACAGGATCGGTAGGGGAGCGTCGAACGGCCGCGGAAGTTGCGGCGAAAGCCAGTGATGGAGGCCGTTCGAGTGAGAATGTCGGCATGAGTAGCGAATGAGGAGTGAGAATCTCCTCCGCCGGATGTCCAAGGGTTCCTGGGGAAGGCTCGTCCGCCCAGGGTTAGTCGGGACCTAAGGCGAGGCCGAGAGGCGTAGTCGATGGACAACGGGTTGATATTCCCGTACCACTATGCACGCGTCCAGGCCGAACCCAACTTGCTAAGGAAAGCCCTTCGGGGCCTACCGACCCAGTTGGTAGTAGGCCAGCAATGGAGTGACGCGGAAGGGTAAGCGGACCCGGGCGTTGGTTGACCCGGGGTAAGCGTGTAGGGCGGGGCCTAGGCAAATCCGGGCCCCATTGAAGCCTGAGGCGCGATGCCGAGCCGCGAGAGGCGAAGCCGCTGAACGCCCATGCCGCCGAGAAAAGCTTCTCGCGAGTGTGCATGGTGCCCGTACCCCAAACCGACACAGGTGGACAGGTAGAGAATACCAAGGCGAGCGAGATAACTCTGGTTAAGGAATTCGGCAAAATGGCTCCGTAACTTCGGGAGAAGGAGCGCCCCGGTAGGGTGTAGGACCTCGCGTCCGAAGCCCGAGGGGGTTGCAGAGACCTGGCCCAAGCGACTGTTTACTAAAAACACAGGAGCGTGCTAAGTCGCAAGACGACGTATACGCTCTGACGCCTGCCCGGTGCCGGAAGGTCAAGGGGATCGGTTAGCTCTTCGGAGCGAAGCTGTGAACCCAAGCCCCGGTAAACGGCGGCGGTAACTATAACCGTCCTAAGGTAAACGGCCCACGTCGCCACGTGGGCCACTGCCCCTCCGCGCGGCGACGCGCGTGAGTGCAGTCAGCTATATGCTGGAAACTCCGAGGATCCGTCGGTACTCGTTCGTGTCGTAGGTGCGCCCCGTACCGTGAGCGACATGAGCAGTGAAAACCCGTACGGTGCGGACAATCAGCAGGAAAGACCAGGGACCGAGCAGTGGATCGTCGGCTTCGTCGACGGTGAGGGTTGCTTCTCGATATCGGTGGTACGCGACGCGGGTGGCCGACTCGGCTGGCAGGTCCAGTACGAGAGCGGCGACCCGAGCTGCGTCCGCACGGCAGGCAGTCGAGGTGCTGGGACGGCACCTCGGATGCGGCTGGATCATCGAGAGGCTCCGACGGGACGACCACAGGGCACCGCTTCTGCGGTACTCCGTGAAGGCCCGCCGGGACCTCACGAGCGGATCATCCCGTTCTTCGAGGCGAATCCACTGAGCACCGCAACGTAGGACGACGTCCTAGCGGTCTCGATTCCTGGAATCCTCAGAGGCCATACGCTGACCATCTCGGTTCGACGGCCGAGATGAAGATATGGTCCGAGCCCCATGGCGACATGGGGACCAACTCGAGCGAAATTCCTTGTCGGGTAAGTTCCGACCTGCACGAATGGCGCAACGACTTGGGCGCTGTCTCAACCAGAGACTCGGCGAAATTGCATTGTGAGTAAAGATGCTCACTTCCCGCGACAGGACGGAAAGACCCCGGGACCTTTACTGCAGCTTGGCATTGGAGTTCGTCATGTGATGTGTAGGATAGGTGGGAGGCTATGAAGCGGCGACGCCAGTCGTCGTGGAGCCGCCCTTGAAATACCACCCTTCACATGATGGTCTTCTAACCTCGGTCCGTTATCCGGATCAGGAACAGTGCCTGGTGGGCAGTTTCACTGGGGTGGTGGCCTCCTAAAATGTAACGGAGGCGCCCAAAGGTTCCCTCAGTCTGGTCGGCAATCAGACGGCGAGTGCAAGGGCACAAGGGAGCTTGACTGCGAGACCTACGAGTCGAGCAGATTCGAAAGAAGGGCCTAGTGATCCCTCGGCGGCATGTGGGTGCGCCGAGGCCAACGGCTAAAAGGTACCCCGGGGATAACAGGCTTATCCTGCCCAAGAGTCCATATCGACGGCAGGGGTTGGCACCTCGATGTCGGCTCGTCTCATCCTGGGGCTGAAGCAGGTCCCAAGGGTCGGGCTGTTCGCCCGTTAAAGAGGCACGCGAGCTGGGTTTAGAACGTCGTGAGACAGTTCGGTCCCTATCCGTCGCGGGCGCAGGAGATTTGAGGAGATCTGTCCCTAGTACGAGAGGACCGGGATGGACGTACCTCTGGTGTGCCAGTTGTCCTGCCAAGGGCACGGCTGGTTAGCTACGTACGGAACGGATAAGCGCTGAAAGCATCTAAGCGCGAAGCCGGCTCCAAGATGAGATCTCCCACCGGTATAGCCGGGTAAGGCCCCTGGTAGATGACCAGGTTGATAGGCCGGAAGTGGAAGCGCAGCGATGCGTGAAGCTGACCGGTACTAATAGGCCGAGGGCTTGGACTTGAATACCGCGACACTCGTGCTCGCTATGGAGTGCTCAAGGAGCGCTCAGAAGGTTTCGGTGGCCATGGCGGCAGGGTTCCACCCGTTCCCATTCCGAACACGGAAGTTAAGCCTGCCAGCGCCGATGGTACTTGGGCCGTAGGGCCCCGGGAGAGTAGGTCGCCGCCGAACATCCCATAGACTGTGGGTCGTCCTTCGGGGCGGCCCACAGTCGCGTCCGGAGCGAGACATGGACCCGACGGTCGCCAGCATGCGGCGGAGAGAAGGATCAGGAGATGGCCGGGAACAAGGACGGCAGATCGAAGGGCCGCCGAGGCCGGCCGCGTCACGGCCAACGTCGGGAGACGCCACGGCGGACCGGTGAGGACCGCACCGCAGGGAGGAAGGAACGGTCGGGCGGAGGCGCACCGCGATCCCAGCGCGGAGGCAAACGACGTCGCGACCTGAAGGGCGCCGCCGTCAACCTCCCCAACTTCGTCGTCGAGGCCCTCGAACGGGTCACCCCTGCCGAGCGGGTCGCCGCGGCCCTCGAAGCGCTCGGAGAGGCATCGGCCGCGATGGCCGACGGCCGCTACCACGCGGCGGTGAAGCACGCCCGACGAGCCAAGGAGCTCGCCCCCAACGACGCCACCGTCAGAGAGACGTTGGGCCTGGCCGCCTACCGGATCGGAGACTGGCAGACCGCTCTGCGCGAACTGCGGGCGTACCGCCGTATGGCTGGAGACACCACCCACCTGCCCGTCGAGATGGATGCGCTCCGCGCCCTCGGTCGAGACCGCGACGTCTCCAAGGCCTGGGAGGAGCTGCAACGTCGAGGCGGCCGACCGCAGGTGCTGAAGGAAGGCGCGGTCGTGTACGCGTCGCATCTCCTCGACCGGGGCGATGCTCGCGAGGCGTGGGAGATCACCCGGCCGGGCCGGATGACCGACGAGGCCCACGAGGCGGACCTGCGCACGTGGTACGTCGCGGCGCGTGCCGCCGCGCGCCTCGGAGATGCCGAGACGGCCCGGAAGATCGCCGACACCATCGTTCGCCTCGACCCGGGGTTCCCCGGCCTCGACCAACTCGATCGCGAGATCGCCGCCGCCCGCTGACGTCGGGCCATGGGACGGGCGCCGGACCTGTCAGACGGCTGCGCTACGTTCGGACCGATCACCCCGCGCGTCCCCGAGAAGGGAAGGAAGCATGGACCTCAACATCGTCGTGCTCGCCGGACGCGCCGCGACGGTCCCCGAGATCCGCTCGCTACCGGACGGCCGGACGTACGCCCGGTGCCTCGTCACGGTGCGTTCCGAGCAGCCACACCATCGCCTCGACGTGGTGCCGGTGCACTGGTGGCGGGCGGATCTGTCGGTGATCATCAAGATCCGGGCCGGCTCGAAGGTCTGGATCGCCGGCAACGTGCAGCGACGGTTCTGGGACGGCGGGAACGGCCGTCGGAGCAGGATCGAGATCGTGGCGCACGACATCCAGGTCGCCGACGAACCGACACCGCCGGGACGGATCGGCCCGTCCTCGGCAGCCGATCCGTCCCGGGCCGAGTGACCCGTGGGGGCCTCGGAGCCGGTGAGGCCTACCGGCCCACATGCTCCTACCCTCCGGCGAACATGAGGAGAACCATCATCGCCGCACCGACCG
Organism: Acidimicrobiia bacterium; assembly: GCA_026985095.1. Lineage (GTDB taxonomy): Bacteria > Actinomycetota > Acidimicrobiia > Spongiisociales > UBA5794 > JALSQW01. The sequence continues at coordinate 35,708 of JALSQW010000042.1, forward strand.
AGCTGGCGGCCGACGCGGGGGCCACCGTCGCCGACGACGGAGGCAACGCGGTCGATGCGGCCATCGCCGCCACGATCGCCGCCATGTGCACCGAACCCGGCATCGTCGCACCCGGCGCCTCCGGATTCCTGACGGTGTCACCACCCGACGGCGATACCGTGGTCGTCGATGCCTACGCGGAGATGCCCGGAAGGAACGCGCCCCGGCATCGACGCGGTGTCGCGACCCGGGAGGTCCACATCGCCTACGGCGGCGGCATGCGTACCGTCATCGGTTGGGGTTCGATCGCCACGCCGGGCGCCTTCGCCGGCTTCCAACTGGCCTCCGATCGATACGGTGCGGTCCCGTGGAAGGAGTTGTTCGGCCCCACCATCGCGGTGCTCCGAGAGGGGTTCCCCATCTCCGCTTCTGCGGCCGCCTATCTCGGATACGCCCACAAGGCCATCTTCGGTTGGCATCCCGACAGCGCCCGGGCGCTGCATCGACCCGGCGGTCACCCGATCGGTGAAGGCGACATCCTCCGGATCCCGGAACTCGCCGACACGCTCGAGAGGATCGCCGACGGAGGCGCAGACGAGTTCTATCGGGGGGAACTAGCCCACGAGATCGCCGCCGCCATCAGCGCCGGCGGCGGTCTCCTGAGCATGGAGGACCTCGCCGCCTACGAGGCGATCCCTCGCCGTCCGATCGCGCTGGACTTCGACGGGTGGTCGGTCGCCACGAACCCCGCCCCCGCCGTCGGTGGGGTAGCGCTGGGCGCCCTCTTGCTGCTCCTTCGCGACCCCGCGTTCGAAGGATGGACGGAAGCAGGGTGCCGCCGAACCGCCGAGGTGCAGCGAGCCGTTCTCGAACATCGCGCCCACCTCCTACGTCTTCTCCCATCGGGGCGTCAGGCCATCGCCGACCAGGTGTTCGAGATGGCCCGCGACGGCGACCTCGACGCCCTCCGACGCTCACCGAGCACCGTCCACACCTCCACGGTGGACTCGGAGGGCCTCGCCGCGGCAGTGACGGTCTCCGCCGGCTACGGCTCGGGCGCGGTCGTTCCCGGCACCGGGCTCTGGCTCAACAACTCCCTCGGTGAGCTCGAGCTCGCCCCAGACGGGTTGCCACGCCTGGAGCCAGGCGCTCGCCTCGCTTCGAACATGGCCCCGACCGTCGCTCGACGCGCCGACGGTACGGTGCTCGCGATCGGCTCTCCCGGTGCCGAGAGGATCACCACCGCGTTGGCGTCGGTGCTGCTCGACTTCATCCATCTCGGGATGTCGCTCACCGACGCGGTCCAACATCCACGGCTCCATGTGGAACGATTCGACGGGGTCCCGACGATCGCCTACGAGCCGGGCCTCCCCGTCGTGCCGTTCGACGGCCTGGAGGCCCGGCGGTTCCCTGATCTGTCGATGTACTTCGGCGGCGTGCAGGCAGCGCTCTGGGATCCGATCGCCGGTCTCTACGGCGCCGCCGACCCACGCCGGGCGGGCGCGGTCCGTCGTGGCGGGATCGATTGAGGTCGCCACCATGACGGGTGACCGCGTCGAGCAGATCATCGAGGAATCCGTGCAGCGGGGCGACGTCGACCACCTCCCGGGCGCCGGGGCGTCCATCCCCGATCTCGGCATCGCCGCCCCGCCCGATTGGTGGGCTCGGCGGTTCATCGAGCGCGAACACCAACGCGTCGAGAGCAGGGAGCTCGTGGCGCGGATCAACCGGTCGCTCCCGCGCATCCTGGCGTTGGACGGGGAGGTCCCGATGCGGCAGGGGCTGGGCGACCTCGACCGCGCCATCGCGGCATGCAACGACCACCTCGCCGAGGACGAACGCCTCGTGCCGCTGGACATCGAGCGCCTCGTCGACGCTCGGTCGCATCGCTGGAAGCGACGATGACCGGCCCATCGCCGCGCTCGTATCGGTTCCTCGCCCGGCCTCGCTGGGTCGCCGCCCTCGCGATCGCTTCGATCGCCGTCGTCGCCTTCGTCTTCCTCGGGTTCTGGCAACTGGGGCGCCTCGCGGAACGACGCGCCCTGAACGACAAGATCCTGGAGAGGGCAGACTCCGACCCCGTCGATCTCGACACGCTCGTGGCGGACGGCACCATCGACGTCACCGACCTCGAGTACGTCCCGATCGTGGCCGCAGGCCACTACCTGGAGGACCGAGAGATCATCCTGTCGGCTCGAAGCCAAGCCGGCCGTTCCGGACACAACGTCCTGACGCCACTGGTCACCGCCGGCGGTACGACCGTGATCGTGGACCGTGGCTGGGTACCGGTCGACGTGGACGGGCCGCCGGTCATCGGGGCGGAACCGCCCGAAGGGATCGTTCGCGTCGTCGGGATGCTCCGGCGCAGCGAGACCCATGGACCGCTGGGACCGGTCGATGCGGTCCCGTTCCAACGCGTCGGGCGCATCGATCTTCCGATCCTCGCCACCAAGCTCGACCTCGACCTGCTACCCATGTACGTCGTCCTCGTCGAGCAGGAGCCTGCCCAGCAAGGCGACCTCCCGATCCCGCTCCCGCCGCCACAGCTGTCCGAAGGTCCCCACCTGGCGTATGCGGTCCAGTGGTTCCTGTTCGCGCTGGTGGTGGCCGTCGGCTTTCCCGTCCTGATCGTGCGAACCGCCACCGGCGAGGTCAGGCCTTCTTCTGGGCGGCCTTCCACTCCTTCTTCCGCACCTTGAGATCATCCAGATCGCCCGGCGCCTCCACATCGGCGATCGACGGCCAGTCGGGGAGGAGGTCCCGGTACCCATCGGGAGTCACCCCCACGTGCTTGGCGAGGATCGCCAGGTAGATCCGCGCCTTGTACTCCCCGAACCCGGGGAGCTCCATGATGCGCCGCAGCAGCGTCTGGGCGTCGGAGACGTCGTTCCACAACCGGGTCGGATCCCCGTCGTACCGCTCCATCAGGAAGCGCGCGACCGCCTGCGTTCGTTTCGCCATGTTGGCGGGGAACCGATGCAGGGCCGGGGCCGTTCCGAACAGCTCCGCCAGGTCATCGGGATCCATCGCCGCGATCGTCGCGGCATCCAACCGGCCGCCCAGACGGCGCTTCAACTCGGCGGGAGCGGCGAAGGCGCGTTCCACCGGGATCTGCTGTTGGAGGACGAGCCCGACGAGCATCGCGAACGGGTCCTCGGCCAGCAGCCGGTTCGCTTCGGGGTCCTCGGTGAAATGGATCTCCATGGGTTCTCGACCTTCCTCCACGCTCGAAGCCCGAACGTTACACGCCCTACAGTGGCCACGAACGAGCCTGGAGCGCCACCCATGACCGAGCGCATCTACTCCACCGACTCCTACGCACGGCAGATGACGGCCCGGGTCCTTCGGGTCGACGCCGACGACCGGCGCCTGCTGCTCGACCGGACCGTCTTCTACCCCGGTGGCGGCGGCCAGCCGCACGACGTCGGGGCCCTGTGGTTCGGCGACGATCGCCTCGAGGTCGTTCGTGTGACCCAGGACGCCGACGGCGTATGGCATTGGGTGGATACGGCGACGATGCCACAGGAAGGATCCGAGATCCGCGGCGAGCTCGACTGGATCCGTCGACACGCGCTCATGCGCACCCACACCGCCATGCACGCCCTGTGCGGGGTCGTCTGGGAGCGGTACCGCAGTCCCGTCACCGGCGGCAACATGAAGCCGGGGGAGGGACGCCTCGACTTCGACCTCCCCGACTGGCATCCCGACGACCGAACGGCCATCGAAGAGGAGCTCAACCGGCAGCTCTCGCTGCGGAGGCCCGTCGAGATCGGTTTCCTCCCTCGAGAGGAGGCCGATCGGGACCCGAGCCTCATCCGCACGAAGGTCAGCCTGCTCCCGGCATCGATCCGCACGGTGCGGGTCGTCGACATCGTCGGACTGGACCGGCAGGCCGACGGCGGCACCCACGTATCGGACACCGGGCACGTCGGTCTCGCTCGGATCGTCAAGGTCGAATCGAAGGGCCGCGGCTTTCGACGGATCAGGGTCGCCGTTCCCGACGACCCCGATCCGTCCCCCTGAAACCGACGCGTTCGGACGCTCGCATCACCTCAACGTGTCCCACTCGCGGCGTTCGCGGCGGCTTTGATCTGACGGACGACCTTGACGAAGAAGTCGCGCATCCCGGCCTCGGCGAGCCGATGCAGGGCCACCCGGTCGACGAGGGCACCAAGACGCCCGAGCGGAGGCACATAGGACGCCAGGAGCGACACCATCGTCCGCTCCTCGTCGATCGGTTCGATCTCCAGATCTGCCTCGATCGACGGATGCAGGTCGTGGTGCTCGAGCGGATCCCATCGCATCCGGAGACGCGTCAGCGGTACGGGACCGGGGACGTCGATCGGGGGCTCGGTGGTGAACTCGATCTCGTCGACGAGGTGGAGGGCAGCGAGATCGAAGCCACCCCGCAGAGCGAAGCCGGCGTCCGCCAGATGCAGCCGCTTGGGTGACCGCAGCATCGGGACGTCCCCGCCGTGGAGGACATGGCGAACCCGTTGGTACCCGGCGGGAACGGCAGAGTACAGCTGGATGTACTGCTCATGCATCGCGAACCCATGGAACCACGGGCGCCGACCCGGGCGTAGGGCCGGTCGTCCCTACCTCCCGATCGGACACCGAGAGCGACGTGATCCCGACGTTCGGCCGTCGTGGGGGCCATCGCCGTCGTTGGTGTCCAAGAGACGGAGGATCCCCAATGCGGAGCACATCCACCCCGAGGCGGCGGACGAACCTCGCGGCCATCGTGGTCGCCCTCGGCATCCTCGCGGCCGCCTGCAGCGGTGCGACGACGGCGACACCCGACGCAGCGAGCGGGACGGAACCAGCTCCCGACACCCCCTTCACCATGTTCGACGGCCGACAAGCGAGCTTCGCCGACTATCGAGGGAGACCTGTGGTGGTCAACTTCTGGGCGTCATGGTGTCCCTCGTGTATCGCCGAGATGGGGGCAGCGTTCCGGCCCGCGCAGCTGGCGCTCGGCGATCGGGTCGCGTTCTTGGGCATGAACCTGCAGGACGAGCGTGAGCAGGCCAACGACCTGGTCGAGAGAACGGCCGTCCTGTTCGACCTCGCCGAGGACCCCGACGGCTCCCTGTACCTCGAGCTGGGGGGGCTGGGGATGCCGTTCACCGTCTTCATCGACGCACAAGGCAACGTCGTCCGACGGCACGATGGCGCGTTGACGGAGGGACAGCTCGTCGGCCTGATCGAGGAGCTGCTGTTGCCGTGATCGACGCTCCGCTCACCATCGCCTTCGCTGCCGGGTTGATCGCCACCGTCAATCCGTGCGGGTTCGCCATGTTGCCGGCCTACCTGTCGTACTTCATCGGTAACGCCGACCAGGACGGTCCTCGTGGGGTCGTCCCGGCCCTCGCGGTGGGTGGGGTCGTGTCGGCCGGGTTCATGGTCGTCTTCGGCGTCGCCGGCCTCCTCATCACCCTGGGTCTGCGGGCGGTCATCGGCCTCATCCCCTGGTTCGCGCTGGTGGTGGGGATCGGGGTCCTCGCCCTCGGGGTCGCGATGCTGACGGGGTTCCGGCTCGACGCCTCGCTCCCCAGGGCCGCCCGAGGCGTCGACGGACGTGGGCTTCGTTCCATGTTCGTCTTCGGCGTGTCCTATGCGGTCGCGAGCCTGTCGTGCACCCTGCCGGTCTTCCTGACGGTCGTCGCCGCGCAGGCCACCCGGACGAGCCTCGCCTCCGGACTCGCCACCTTCGTCGCGTATGGTGGGGGGATGTCCCTCGTCCTCATCGGCGTGACCGTCGCCTTGGCCGTCGGACGGGACGCGATCGTCGGGCGCCTCAAACGGTCGTTGCGCCACGTGCATGTGGCTTCGGCGGTCGTCCTCGTCGTGACGGGCCTCTACATCACCTGGTTCTGGGCGACCAACATCGCATCGGGCGCGGGCGCCTTGAGCAGCTCGGGCCCGTTCCGGCTGGTCGAGACCTCCTCGCAGTGGGCTCAGTCGACCATCGGACGGAACCCGGTGGCGTGGAGCGCGGGCCTCGTGGCGGTCATCGGAGGAGGGAGCCTCCTGCTGGCTCGCACGAGCCGAGAGCGTCCGGTCCAACCGGTGGGCGGAAGCCATGACGACTGAGGCCGGCGCGCAGGACGGCCCCGCGGCGTCGACTGCAGCGGACCGACGCCTCGCCCTCGCAGCCATCGCCGTCAGCCAGCTTCTCGTCTTGACGTTGTGGTTCTCGGCGTCCGCGGTCGCACCGCAGCTTGAGGACGCGTGGGCGTTGAGCAGCGGTCAGGTCGCGGCGTTGACCTTGGCGGTGCAGGTGGGTTTCGTGGTCGGCGCGGTCGGCTTCGCGGTCGCCGGCGTCGCCGACGTCGTCCCCGCCCGCCGGCTGTTCCTCGTCGCCGCGCTGGCGGGAGCGGGAGCGAACGCAGCCCTGCTGTTGGTGGGACCCGACACGCTGACCCTGGCGTTCGGCTTGCGCCTGTCCACCGGCGTCGCGCTGGCGGGGGTCTACCCGAGCGGTTTGAAGGTGATGGCGGGATGGTTCCGGCGGGGGAGGGGCATGGCGTTGGGTGTGCTGGTCGGTGCCTTGACCGTCGGGAGCGCAGGCCCCCATCTGATCCGTGGTATCGGTTTCGACTGGCGGGGCGTCATCGTGGGGGCGTCGGCACTGGCCGTTGTGGGTGCCCTGCTCTTGTTCGGTACGGTCAGCGATGGACCGTACGAGACGCCACCGGCACGGTTCTCGTGGCGTCAGATCGCATCGGTCGTCCAGAACCAGGGTGTGCGCCTGTCGACCTACGGCTATCTGGGCCACATGTGGGAGCTGTACGCGATGTGGACGTGGACGGCCGCGTATCTCGCGGCCTCGGCGGTCAGGCGTGGCGATGGCGTGGGCTGGGTCCCGACCGCGACGTTCGCGATCATCGCCGTCGGTGGTCTGGGAGCATGGCTGGCGGGGGTCGCGGCGGATCGGTGGGGTCGCACCGTGGTGGCGGGGGCATCGATGGCAGTGTCGGGGACGTGCGCGCTCGCGTCCGCTCTCCTCTTCGGAGTCCACCCCGTGGTCCAGGTCGGGGTGTTCCTCGTCTGGGGCTTCTCGATCGTCGCGGATTCGGCCCAGTTCTCGGCGATGGTCACCGAGACCGCCGCGGCGCGGCACCGAGGTACCGCCTTGACGCTGCAGACAGGGCTGGGGTTCCTCCTCACGTTGGTCACGATCCGTGGGGTGCCGCTGCTGGCCGAGGCTGCGGGTTGGCGATGGGCCTTCCCCTGGCTGGCGCTGGGACCGCTCTTCGGGATCTGGGCGATGTGGATGCTGCGACGCTCTCCGGCCCGGGCTCAGCTCGCCGGGGGCATCGGCTGAGGGGATCCCCTCGTGGGCTGCTCGTGCCGAGGGGATCCGGATCCGCCGCCCGGGTTGTCAAGCGGCGCTGGCAGACAGCTGGATCTCGGCGGCGCGCCGTCCGCGGTCGAACGCCTCGCGGGCGGCCTCGTTGGAGAGATCGAAGTCGAGGTCGGCCCGGACGGGGACGTGGATCACCTGAGCGCCGGCTTCGATCGGCCGTGGAAGCGAGTACCGGGCGCGGATGCCTGCGACGACGGTGGACCGCGCCAAGGTGAAGGGACCGGCGATGGGCTGGTGTTCGTGGCCGTCATGTTCTCGAACCAGCCGGAAGCCGACGATGGGAAGATCGCGAGGAGCGACGCCGATCGGGTAGTTGGCGGCCATGGCACCGTCGGCGATGACGACCCGATCGCCCGTTCGGGTATCGATGATCGTCACCGGGGTGAAGATGAACGGCACCGCAGCCGACATCCGAAGCGCGCGAGCGACCGGGAAGGTCGACGGATCGATGCCGTAGAGCCTGAGGTCGTCGGGGAGGACGATGCCGCGGCTGTGGCTGAGGTCGGTGGCGACGATCTTGAGCCGGTCGCCGGGAAGGTCCGAGAAGGTGCGGATGCCTTTGGCCTCGAGCAGTTCACCCCAGATGTGCTCGAGCCGGGAGCTCCGGTACAGGCCTCGTCGCGTGATGAGGGCGATGTGGCGGCCGACGAGGGGGATCTTGGAGCCCGGCACCGCGTCGAGCAGCCCTGGCCAGTCGACGGCGCACACCGACGAGGACAACTCGTCGGGCGAGTACCCCGCCACGATGAGCGAGGCGACGAGGGCGCCGGCGGAGGTGCCGACGACGGTCGAGAACTCGTATCCGGTGTCGATCGCGGCTGCCGCGGCGCCTGCCAGGGCGATCCCGCGGACCCCGCCGCCTTCGAACACTGCGTTGACCTTCATGGGTCGAACAACCCCCGCCGACCGCCGGCGGTGGGGAGAGTGTCGCAGCGTTTACGGTTTCCGGGAACGGCTCGGCGGTCCCATGCGTTGCTGGAGACACGGGAGGTTCCTGATGGTGGACAACGCAGAGCAGCAGCATTTCGCCTGGCTCGCCCGCAGCTTCGGGCGAACCGACTATCTCCCGCTGACCTCCGACGATCTCGAGGCCCTCGCGGACGCCGGCAGCTACGTCCAGAAGTACCCGGGGACCCATCTGTTCAAGGAGGGGACGCCCGCCGATGCCGCCTACGTCATCCAGGACGGCGAGGCGGAGCTGTACCGGACACGGGGAAGCGGTGCCAGGGTGGTCGTCGGCAGGGTCGGATCGGGATCGGTGATCGGGGACATCGCGATGTTCCAGGAGACCCCGTACATCTCGTCGGCGCGGGCGACGACCCCATTGATGGCGTTCCGCATCGAACGCTCGAAGCTGCTTCCCATCCTGGTCGAACGCCCGGTGATCGCCATGCGATGGTTGGTCGCCGGCTTGAACCAGCTCGAGGCCACCCAACGTCGGGTCATCCGGTTACTTCATCGCACCGTCAAGGAGCAGGTCGCGGAGCTCGTCCTCGACGAGGCCGATCGCTTCGGGGAGGTCCATCTGAGTCAGACGAGCCTCGCCAACCTCCTCGGTGCGAGCCGTCAGTCGGTCAACCAGGCGTTGTCCGAGCTGCGTTCGAGCGGTGCGATCGAGACGGGCTACCGGCGGGTCCGGGTCGTGGACCCGCGTCAACTCGAGGTGCTCGTGGGCCGCTGAGTGGCGCCAGGCCGACGACGGATCGCGATCCCGATGGCGGCGCCCGTCGCGGCGCCACCCACGGACAGGGCGATGGCTTCGAGGGTGGGTGAGGGGAACGGCGCCAGGGATGGCCCGTCCATCGCGCCGAGCGCCACCACCGCGGCGGTCGCGGTCAGAGACAGGGCTCCCGACCACGCGGCCAGGATCACCACCGCACGCGATTGCAGGGGCGCGTCGAGGGCGGCGAGGACCGGTGCTGCGCCGGCGACCAGCAGCGGCGCGAGGTGGAACGTCGTGGTCGGCCTGAGGAGGGCGACGCCGATCCAGAGGGCGCCGAGGGCGCCCGTCCAGCCGATCGCGGAACGGAGGGATGGCTCGTTCGCCAGCGGCAGGGACCACATGGTGTATCACAACCACCCCGCGGGGGTCATGTTCGAGGAAGGTCGGGAAGGTGACGATCGTCGATGGCTGGTCCGGTTGTTTACGCACAGTGGTCGAACGTGTACACTGGCCCCGAGGTTGCGAATGGGCTCGCGACCCAGGGGCTCGACAGGGAAGGCAACGGGGGGCAACACATCATGGGGGAACGTTCGAAGGTCGCTGTCGTCGGCAGCGGCTACGTGGGGACGGTCGTGGCGGCATGTCTGGCCAGTGTGGGCCGGGAGGTCGTGGGCGTCGAGATCGATCCCGAGAAACTGGCGAAGCTGCAGCGGGGCTCCGCGCCCTTCTTCGAGCCGGGCCTGACCGAGCGCCTGCTCGACGGTGTGGAATCGGGTCGGCTCACCTTCACCGACGACTTCGAGGTGGCGCTGGTCGACGCGGAGGTCGTCTTCCTGTGCGTCGACACGCCGCCGGGCGAGACCGGCCATCCGGACATGCGGTCCGTCACCGCCGCGGCACGGTCGATCGGCCGAGCCATGCACGCCCCCCATGTCCTGGTCACCAAGAGCACGGTCCCGGTCGGGAGCGGCAACTGGCTCGAGACGGTCATCGAGAACGAGCTACCCGAGGGGATGGATCCCGAGGCGCTGTCGGTCGTGTCCAACCCGGAGTTCCTCCGCGAGGGCAGCGCCGTGGAGGACTTCCTCCACCCGGATCGGATCGTCCTCGGCGGCGACCAGCCGGCGGCCGTCGACACGGTCGCGGACGTGTACCGACCGATCTTGGAACAGGCGTTCCCCGGTGGGGACAAGACGAAGCGGCCGGTGCTGGTGACGACGTCGCGGTCGACGGCGGAGACCATCAAGTACGCGGCGAACGCGTTCCTCGCGACGAAGATCAGCTTCATCAACGAGATCGCCGGGATCTGCGAGGCGGTGGGCGCCGACGTCCAGGAGGTCGCCTACGGCATCGGTTTGGATTCGCGGATCTCGGATCGGTTCCTCAACGCCGGCCTCGGTTGGGGCGGGTCGTGCTTCGGCAAGGACGTCCTGGCGCTGGCTGCGATGGCGCGTGAGTACGGGCGAGAGCCCCACATCCTGGAGGCCATCCGTCGGGTCAACGACGATCAGCGCGACATGGTGGTGCGGAAGCTGCAGAAGCACCTGCGTCCGCTGCGCGGTCGCCGGATCACCCTCCTCGGTCTGGCGTTCAAGCCGAACACCGACGACACCCGCGACGCTCCGGCGTTGACGATCGCGCGGTCGCTGATCGCCAAGGGGGCGGTGGTGAAGGCGTACGACCCGATGGTGAAGGAGATCCCGGAGATCCCGGAGTTGAAGACGACCGCCGATCCGTACGCGGCGGTGGAGCGAGCGGACGCGGTGGTGCTGGTCACCGAGTGGCCGGAGTTCCGAGAGCTCGACTTCGAGGCGGTGGCGTCGCGGATGAAGGGACGGTGCTTCCTCGACGGGCGCAACGCCGTCGATCCGGCGACCGTCCGTGCCGCCGGTTTGGAGTACGAGGGCGTGGGCCGGGCCGACAGCCATCCGGTCTCGATGTTCGACTGACCCCGTACGCGACCTCGGGCCTGTTCCAGAGCGGTGGGGACCGGCTACCGTTCAGCGCGGAGCAGGCTCGAGCGGAGGAGTGAGGACGTGTTCCGAGCAGTCATGAACGTCGAGGTCGGCCGAGGTGCACGTCTGGGGTTGGCGCTCTCGTTGATCGCGACGCTCGTCGTCCTCGTGCCCACTCAGGCGCGAGCCGCTGCGGTCCCTGGCACCGTCAGCTTCTCGGTTCCCACCAGCAACGCCCCGGAAGGAACGACCCCCCATTCGGTGGAGGTCGCCCTCACCGTCGGACCAGGCAATACGCTGGACGCCGGCTTCACGGTGGATGTGGCGCTGGCCGTCGGGAGCACCGCTACCGGTGGCGGCATCGACTACACGTACACCACCACGTCGGTCACGTTCAACGCCGGTGACGACGACACCGCGAGACGGACGGTGGACATCACGATCGTCGACGACGCCCTCGACGAGGCTCCCGAAACGATCGAGCTGATGCTGACGAACCTGGTCAACACGACGGGCACGAGCACGATCGGTGCAGGAGCGACCCACCAGGTCACGATTGCCGACAACGATGGGCCACCGTCGGTGTCGGTTTCGGATGCGGCGGCGGTGACCGAAGGGGCCACGTCGCAGTTCACGGTGTCGTTGTCGGCAGCGTCGGGCCAGACCGTCACCGTGGACTACGCCACCGTCGATGGGACCGCGGTCGCACCCGGCGATTACACCGCGGTGGCGGCCACGACCGTGTCCTTCGCTCCTGGGGAGATCCAGAAGACGATCTCGGTGACGACCGTCGACGACGCGGTCGACGAGACCACCGAGACGTTCAGTGTCGTCCTGTCGGCGCCGACCAACGCGACGGTCGCCGACGGGACCGGCATCGGCACCATCGACGACAACGACAACGCCGGCATCATCGTCGCACCGCAGAGCGCGACCGTGACCGAGGGCGGCGCCACCGATACCTACACGATGCGGCTCAACAGCCAACCGACCGCGCCAGTCACCATCACCATCTCGTCGGGCACCCAGCTCACCACCGATACACCATCGTTGACGTTCACGGCAACGAACTGGAACACGGCGCAGACGGTGACGGTGACCGCGGTGGACGACGCCACGGTCGAGGGGATCCACGCGGCGACGATCACCCATGCCGTGACGCCGTCGTCGGCGCCCGAGTACGTCGGGCTCTCCCCGGCTTCGGTGAGCGTCACCATCACCGACAACGACTTCACCGTCGCCTTCGTCAACGCGAACAGCAGCGTCCCCGAAGGCACCGGCGGATCGACGCCGGCCACCATCGACGTCGTCCTGCAGACCGGCGGCCAGCCGCTGGCCGCGGCGGCCACCGTCGACGTCGTCCGTACCGGCGGCACCGCCACGCCGGGCAGCGACTTCACGTTGACGACGACCCAGGTGACGTTCCCGGCAGGGTCGACCGACGGGGCGACCCAGCCCGTGACGGTCTCGGTCGTCGGCGACACGATCAACGAAGCGGTCGAGACCGTCGTCCTGGCCCTCCAGAACCCCTCACCGGGCGGCACCGTCGCCGCGCCGTCGGTCCACACCCTGAGGATCGCCGACGACGACGGGCCACCGTCGGTGTCGGTCTCCGACGCCTCGACGGTGGCCGAAGGAACGACGACCCTGACCTTCACGGTCACCCTGCTCCCGTTCTCCGGCCAGACCGTCACGGTCGGCTACTCGACGGAGGCCACACCGGGCACCGCCACCGCCGGGTCCGACTACGTCGCCACGACCGGCACCCTCACGTTCGCTCCCGGGGAGACCTCCAAGACCGTGGCCGTGCCGGTGCTCGGCGACACCGTCGACGAGATCGCCGAGACCGTGAAGGTCACCCTCACCTCGGTGACCAACGCCGCCGAAGGCGCCACGGTCGCCTCCGGTGTCATCACCGACGACGACAACGTGGCGCCCACCATCGACGCCCACACGACCACCAGCGTCGCGGGCAACCCGAAGGTGCTGTTCATGGTCGGCGAAACGGTCAAGTACACCCTGGACTTCACCGACCCGGGTCTCGCCGACACCCACACCGTCACCATCTCGTGGGGTGACGGGACGCCCAACGCCGTCGTCGCGGTCGCCGCCGGAGCCCGCAGCGTCAGCGCCACCCACGCCTACGCGGCGACTGACGTCTACACGATCTCGGCCTTCGTGTCGGATGGCGACGGCGGCCAGAGCGCCGACGAGAGCAACCTCGTCATCGTCGAGAACACGGCCGGGGGAGGCGGCGACCACCGCATCATGTTGGTGGATCCGTCGCAGGGGTTGTGGCATGTGTTCGACGTGGCGGGGACGGAGGTGGATGCGTTCTTCTTCGGGAATCCGGGGGATTATCCGATCATGGGTGATTGGGACGGTGATGGGATCGAGACGCCGGGGATGTATCGCCAGTCGGACGGGTACGTGTATCTGCGGA
>JALSQW010000043.1 GCA_026985095.1 Acidimicrobiia bacterium
CTCCGCCGTGCACGACAAGCCAGGATCGACTACAACCGGAACCACACACACGACCGCCCCGGAGACCAGCCATGAGACATGGGATGATTCCGGCGGCGATCTCTATCAAAGACTCAGAAACACCTCATGCGACGCCTCCGCCTGGCCCTTGGCTTGCTTCGCCAGGTCTGAGGTCCTCTTCGCGTACCAAATAGTGACGCCAACGAGGACAACCGTGGCGACCGCCTGGGCAACCGCCGCGTAGGCAACAGTGGCGGAGAGGGAACTCATGGGCCCATTGTCGCAGGACAAGTTACGGCGTCGAGTGCCGAATCGCGTCCTATGCGCGTCCTGGATGCCTGCTCGACCGGCTTTCGGGCCGACACGGGATACCGAAACACCAGCAACCACAAGGGATCCCGGCCGTGGGCGCTACTGAGATCGAACCAGTGACCTCTGCCGTGTGAAAGCGCTTCAGGGGGTTTCGGTGACCTCGGCAAACGGCCAGAAATGGCCTCTCACCTGGGCATTCGCCACTCATCGAAGTTCAGCGATTCGCGTTGGTCCTCAACAGAACGCGTCCTATGCGCGTCCTGGCTCGATCGCCCTCATTCCGACGACTCCTCGGGAGTTCACTCCTGAGGGCGGCATTCAAGCCGTTGATGGCAGACTCGAGCCCGAAGTCGTCGTCATCAGGACGCCTCTGGGTGTACTCGTAGGCCAGCCGCAACTCAGTGCTTGAGTCTCCAGAGTCGAGAGCCTCAATGGTTCCCATCGCCCACCGGGACACCCGGTCGAGCAGCTTCTTGGTCGCATGAACGGTGAACATTCCCGATAGTGTCGCGCGAAGTGCACGCCCACGGACCCATCGAGCCCGTCGGGTTGGTCGCCTGCCACCATTCACGGCGCGGGCTGCTGTTGCCTAGAAACGCTTGTTGTTTATGCCAGACAACAGTAAGTTGTAGGCAACATGCCGGCGCCTCTCCCCCCCGTAGCCAACGAGGCCGACTCGGATGCTCGGATCGTCGAGTCGGCAGTCGACGCGCTGCGTGCGCAACTCCCGCCGGGATGGTCCGTCAACTTGGAGCTGCAACCGGCTCGCCTCACCGAAGGGTGGCGGCCCGACGCGGCGATCACCGTCGACGCACCAGGGGGCGGACGGCCAGCGCGCCTGGTCGCCGCATACGAGCCTGAGATCACGCCGAAGAAGGCTGTCGAAGTCGCCCGCCGGCTCCAGTCGTACCTGGATGAGAATCCCGAAGCGCAGGGCCTTGTCGTTGCTCCATGGGGAAGCCGCCGTACCCGAGAGGTCCTGAGGCAACTCGGTATCGGGTTCATCGACCCCACGGGGAACATCGACCTGGTTCTGAAAGATCCCGGCCTCGTCGTCCGCGTCGACGGAGCGGACCAAAACCCTGTCCCGAACCGGCCGGTCTCCCCCAGTCTGCGGGGACCCAAGGCATGGGCGCTGATGAAGACGATGATCGAAGTCATCCCGCCCTACGGAGTGAGAGAGCTGGCCGCAGCGGTCGGTACCGATCCCGGTTACACCTCCCGAGTGCTCAGGGCCCTCGAAGAGGAACGGCTGATCACCCGGGAACGTCGCGGCCCCGTGACCGAGGTGGACTGGCCGGCATTGCTCACCCAACTCACGAGCTCCTACAGCCTGCTCGACGCCAACGAGACGTCAACGTGGATCGCTCGCGGCGCCGTCTGGGACCTGCCCGCGACCTTGGCAGCGTCCCGGTTCGAGACCCGCTGGGCGGTCACGGGATCCCTCGGCGCCACGCTCATCGCACCTGTGGCGGCACCGGCGATGGCGGTCATCTACGCCGACGACCCCGTGGAGCTCGCCGGGACGCTCGGGCTGCTCCCGGCCGAGACCGGCGCCAACGTCATCTTCGCCCGGCCCTACAGCAACGCCGCCTACGCACGGTCCTGGAAGACCGACGACGCGACCTATGTGTCGGTCGCCCAGCTCGCCGCTGACTGCCTCACGGGCATCGGGAGGATGCCCGCCGAAGGTGAAGCCCTGGTCGAATGGATGCGAGCCAACGAGGACCGGTGGAGGGCTCCCGACTTCGATACCTCCCCGAACCCGTTGAGTCAACGATGACCACCTTCGATCCGGGATACGTCGTCGCCCGCAAGGTCCTCCTCGACGTCCTCGAAGCCCTGAGGGATCACCTCGATGCGATCATCCTCGTCGGCGCCCAGGCCGTCTACCTTCGTACCGTCCCCCTGCCCGGCTATACGCCGCACACCACCGACGCCGACCTCACCATCGACCCGGACCTCCTGGAGCCGCGACCGGGCCTCGAGACTGTGATGCGGAACGCGGGGTTCCGCCTGAAGAACGAGGACACCGGCCATCCCGAACCCGGCATCTGGCAAGCCCGCATCGCGGTCCCGAATCGCACCGACGACCTCATCATCCCGGTGGATCTCATCGTGCCCGAAGCGGCGGCACCTCCCGGAGGACGGCGAGGGGCGCGTCTCGGCGGTGAGCACGGCAAGCGCGCCGCCCGCAAGGCCACCGGCCTGGAAGGCACCCTGGTCGACCACTCCCCCCTCGAGATCCGCGCACTCGACGAAGCGGACCCTCGATGCATCACCGTCGAGGTCGCCGGAAACACGGCGCTGCTGGTCGCCAAGCTCCACAAGATCGATGACCGCCGCGACCAACCGGACCGACTCACCGACAAAGACGCCGGTGATGTCCTGCGCCTCTTCATGTCCACCACGACCGAGCACACTGCCCAGGGACTCTGTGCACTCCTCGACGACGCCCGATCCGCGAAGGTGACCCGGGTCGCCATCGACCTCCTCGACTCGCTGTTCGGAACGCCCCGCAGCCTCGGCACCCAGATGGCCGTCCGTGCCCTCACCGGCGTGCTCGACCCGGCCACCGTCCAAGCCACCTGCACCACCTTCATCGCCCAGGTACTCGCCGCCTTGGAGGAGATGGGTTGCGGATAGCGCGTCTCGGGGCAGCCAGACGAAGCGAACCCGCTCGAGGCCACCGCGCGGGACGGCCATCTAGCGTGGGCCATCATGAGCACGTCCGACCAGAGCACCGAGCCGGCAGCCCAAGTAGTCCGGGTCAGCACAGCCGCCGAGATGGGGACTGCGGGCCGGGTACGGGTGGGTCTGCGTTCGTACTACTCCACGCACTTCCTCGCCGCCGCTCAGGACGCTGCAGACGAAGCTGCTGACCTGGAGGCTGAGCTGCTCGGGCAGCATGATCGGAGGTTCAGTCTGAGACACCGCGGGCTCGTACTTACGGCAGTCATCGAGTCCGTAGCGTTCCTCGAGGCTGTGATCAACGAGGTGCTCCAGGATGCGACCGATGGCCACATCACCGAGAAGCTCGAGGGTGTTGATTCGGAAGTTCGGCGCTCGTGGGCCGGCATCTGGGAAGCTCTGGGCCAAGGGGAGACCGGCCGCAACCTCGAGCGCTACCAAGCCGCGTTGATCGCCGCCGGGGTCGAGCCCTTCGACAAAGGTGCGGAACCATGGCAGAGCGCTCAGCTGCTCGTCCAGCTCCGGAACCACTTGGTCCACTACAAGCCGGCAACCGTCTACAGCGACGAGCCGGAGAAGCTCGTGACGCGGCTTGAGCACAAGCTCGATCCCAACCCACTCTCGACGAACACGGGCCAGGTGGATGGTTGGCTGTCCGCCGAATGCGCGCGATGGGCAGTCGACAGCGCGGTGGCACTCGTCGGGGCGTTCGCGGACCGAACCGGGGCCAGGCCGAACTACATGACCACGCTGGACAACCTCCGTCGAGACAACGCGTGAATCGGACGCGGGTCTTGCACGCGACACCACCTGGTCCGTCGGGGCCGTTGTATCCATCGACCCACTGGACATGTGCCCGCTACCGCGGCAACCGGGCATGACAGTGCTTGTACTTGAGCCCGGACCCGCACGGACAGCGTTCGTTGCGACCCACCTTGTGGACAGTCCCCCGCTGCCGTGCGAGTCTCGATGTCATCTCGAGCCGTTGCTCCCAGGCTGACAGCTCTGCTTCCCGGGTGCGCAGCCGTTCATCCCATCCACGGAGTCGCTGCTCGGTGGCTGTGAACTCGCGCTCCCGGGCGGCGAGCCGGGCCTCCCGGGCCGCGAGTCGCTCGTCAGCGCAACCCTGGAAGAGCGGGGCACCCGCGCCGCCGTGTTCCTCGACGACGGTGCAAAGCTCCTGAACGATGAGGGCCACGACGGCCCGGCCCATCGGGACGCCGGCGGCGTCGCAATACCGTCTCCACGTCGACCACAACGCGTCGGAGATCGGCAAGCGAACCATCCGGTAGCGCTCCTCGCGGCCCAATCCGGAGAGGACCTTCCGGTCGATGTTCGCCAGGGTGCCCCGGTCGAGCTCCATCACCGCCCTCCTTGTAAACATGTAGACACCGGGCAACTTGTTGCAGGTGCGTGTGGGGTTGAAGGGGGTGCGACGCGAATCGCGTCGCGCTTCCGGGCTGTGCGGACGCCTGGGGGCGATGCGTGGGTCGGGGACGTCGTGGACGGGTGGTCAAGGCCCGTAAGGCTGGCCTTCGGTCTCATCGCGGTCTCCGTCGTCGTGCGGCGAGATGCCTCCGTCGAACGAGCCCGGCCCCTGTGGGCCGCCAGGACGGACGACGCTCCGGATCCGGCTGCGGTGGAGGTTGGCGGGCTCATGGCTGCCAGGAGAGTCGGCAACCCTTTCAGCGGAATGTCACCCGCCTGCCGACCCGGCTCCAAACCGACTCCAAACCGACTCCAACAGCTCCCGACCCAGCGGGCCGAGGCTCGACGACGCCGACGCGGCCCGCGAACCGATGATGCGATGCCCGCGACCCTTTCAAGAACCCTTTCAGCCACCTGCCAACGATTCGGGAGCCGTTGCGCCGCAAGGGATTCCAGATGACGAGGTGGAACCCTCCCAACCGGCGGTTGGAATGTTCGTACCGGGATGATGTGTGACACCTTGTACCGGGATGTTATGTGACACTTCTTCGTCGTTGTGGGGGTTGGCGTCCTCCTTTGGGCTGGTAGTAGCGGTCGGGGTCGATGGTGAGGGCCCGGACGAGGGCGTCACCGTGGTAGATGTGGACGAGCTGGTCGACTTCGACGACCCGCACCTGGGCGGCGGCGTAGCGGATCCCGACGTGAACGAGTTTGCCGCGCCAGCCGATGTTGCCGGTGGCGCCGACCTTGCGCACGTACGCGTCGGGCGGGTAGGTCGGTTCGGTCATCCCGTCTGGGTCGGGGAGCCGGATGGCGTCGGGGTCGATGGGGGCGATCCCGTAGCGTTCTGCCGGGGTGACGTCGTCGATGCCTTGATGGGGCCGGCGGCGGTTGTAGTGGAACCGGAACCCGTCGAGGAGTTCTTGGAGATGCTCGAGGGTTTCGGGTGGGCCTTCGTCTTCGAGCCATTCCTTCAAGGTGCGGTGGAACCGTTCCAGCTTGCCGAGGGTTTGGGGGTGATACGGCGCCGAGTTGATCAACTCCACCCCCAGGTCCTTCAAGCTCACTTCGAAGGCGACTTCGGTGCCATGCAGGCGGCCGGTGAAGATCAGCCCGTTGTCCGACAGCACCTGACGGGGCAGCCCGTAGCGGGACGCCGCGATCTCGAAGGTGTCCCACGCCAGATCCCCGGTGGCGGCCGGCCCGGCCACGGCGGCCAGCAGATAGCGGGAGTGGTCGTCGAGGACGTTCACGACCCACACCTCGGTGTCGTCGACCAGCAGCACCCGGGTGGCGTCGATCTGCCACAGATCGTTGGCGATCTCCCGCTCGAAGCGTTTCGTAGCCTTGCCACGCCGTGGCGGCCGGACCGCGACCAGACCGTTACGGACCAGCACCTGATGAACCGTCGAGACCGCCGGCGCCTCGACCCCCGCCCTCGTCAGTTCGGTACGGATCCGCCGCGCCCCCCACCGGGGATGATCCATGCGCATCTCCACGATCTGCACTTCCACCTCCGCAGGGATCCGGTTCGCCGGATGCAGCGGCCTCCGGGACCGGTCCGCCAACCCCGCCAGGCCTTCGGCCAGATACCGTTGCCGATACCGGTAGTAGGTCTGACGGGAGATCCCATAGCGGCGGCAGATCTCGGTCACCGTCAGACCGGTGCGTTCTGCCTCCATCAACACTTCTAAACGTAGCTCTGGCATCGTCACCACCTTCAACGCCACCGCCGACCTCCTCGCCGTGCTCAAAGGCCAGCCTGCAGCAATCAACACGGTGGTGTCACACATCTCCCCGGAACACTGTCACCCATGTGTCCGGAACGACCTGTCACCGATCTCCCCGGAATGAACAACCGGCGGTTGGAAGCCGATTGGAGCTGAGATGGCATCGAAATGACACTCGGCTGAAAGGGTGCTCAGGCACGCTCGGGCCATGGAGCACGACGATCGGCTGTTCAGCGTCGACGAACTCGCCGCCTACCTCACGGTTCCACCCAAGACGCTCTACGTCTGGCGGTACCACGGGCAAGGACCACCGGGGTTCCGAGTCGGTCGGCATCTGCGGTACCGCTGGAGCGACGTCCAGGCATGGATCCGACGGCGAATCGAGGTCGAGAACGCGCCGAGGAGCGTCGGCTGATGGTCGCCACCGCGATCGACCGGCGAGCCAACGGCCGCTACCGGGCCCGCTACCAGGCCCCCGACGGGCGATGGCGATCCAAGACCTTCGACCGGAAGATCGACGCTCGACGCTGGTTGACGAACGAACTCTCCAAGCTCGCCCGCGGCGACTGGGTCGATCCCCGAGCCGGCGAGGTGCCCTTCGAGGTGGTGGCGGAGCGGTGGATGGCCAGCCGAGTCGCCCTTCGTCCCTCCACACGGGCCCGCGACCGCTCCTACCTCAGATCCCTCATCCTTCCCCGCTTCGGCAGCATTCCGATCGGGGACGTCCAACCTTCAGACCTCGACGCGTGGATCGCCGACCTCATCCCTCAGGGGAAGGCTCCGGCCACCATCCACAAGGCCTGGCAGATCGCCGGGGGCATCTTCCGCCTCGCCGTCAGGGACCGTCTCATCCCCCTCTCCCCCGCCACCGATGCGGAACTCCCCGGTATCCCCCACCGCGAGCCCGAAGTCCTGACCCTCGACGAGGTGATCCGCCTCGCCGACGCCATCGACCCCCGCTACCGGACGCTCATCCTCGTCGGCGCCTTCGGCGGCCTGCGCATCGGCGAACTCGCCGGCCTCCAAGTCGGCGACTTCAATCCCGCAGACGGTCACCTCCGCATCCGACGCGGCGTCACCCACGTGCACGGCCACACCGTCGTCGGACCTCCCAAGACCGCCAAGAGCATCCGCACCGTCGCCCTCCCGGGCACCATCTCCGGGTACCTCGACGCTCACATCTCCGAACTGCACCGCACCGGGCCGGACGATTGGATCTTCCCCGCCCCCGAAGGCGGCCCCATCCGCTACACCAACTGGGTACGCCGCATCTGGAAGCCTGCCCTCACGGCTGCCGGACTCCGCGACGACCTGGGCACCCACACCCTGCGCCGCTCCCAGGTCGCCCTCCTCATCGCCCAAGGCGAACAGCCCAAGGTAATCGCCGACCGGCTCGGCCACACCTCCGTCCGCACCGTCCTCGACGTCTACGGACACCTCTACGAAGGCGCCGACCAGGCCGCAGCCGATCGGCTCGAAGACCAGATCACCTCTCAGCTCGCTTCCACGAGACTCCGAGGAGAGGTACCACAGACGCCGATCGATGTGAAGATGCCGCGTCGCGATCATGGGCACGGGTTCGGCGTATCGCTCTGAGTCCCACTTTGGCGACCTAGCCGTATTCTGGGATCTGAACCCGACGGGCAGCGCACGAAAAAACGAAAGGTGACGCAATGACCGGTGCTCAGAAGACGAAGTTCATGAGTTGGCTCCAGAGCCGTGACGTTCGACCGGAATGCATAGCTTGCGGAGCGAGTGAATGGGAGCCGGGTGAAATCATCTCTGGCGCGGTGCACACGCCCGGAGCTCTGACGATTGGAGGGCCCACCGTTCCCATGGCACAGCTTGCATGCAGGCATTGCGCAGCGGTGCTGCTATTCGCGGCCGTGCCGATCGGACTACTGGACTAGAGCCGCGATGCCTGACACAACCATCGAGATCCACGAACTAAGCGTGAGGAGCCTGCGCCTGGTAGGTCTCGCGGGATATGTTGAGCTGACCACAGCGACCGGTTTCATTGTTGAACACGATGGTGTGCCGTACCTCATCACGAATCGCCATGTCGCGACGGCACGCGACCCTCGAACCGGGGAACCCCTGCATCCAGAGTTACCAGAGCAGGACTCCCTGGCGATCTACCACCACGCTGAAGGACAGCTCGGAAGTTGGCTCGCCGTCGTGGAGCCTCTCTATCACCCGGACGGCAGCCCTCGCTGGCTGCAGCACCCCGATGGCCTCGAGATCGATGTCATCGCTCTTCCACTCAACGTATCGGGTGAACCAGTTGACCTCCACTCGTTTCCGCTTCATCTCTCCAACGTCGATGCCGTTCCCGAGCCAGCGATGCCCGTCTCGATCATCGGATTCCCACTAGGTCTCGCTGTCGCTGGTTCTCTCCCTATCTGGAAGACCGGCCACATCGCGTCAGATCCAGCCATCGACTTCGATGGCAAACCCGCATTCCTCATCGACGCGACCACCCGGGGAGGTATGTCCGGCTCGCCCGTCGTTCTCAAGGCTCATGGCGGGTATCGAACTAGTGACGGCCGTCGCCCGATGCGAGACATCACGAAGTTCCTGGGCATCTACTCGGGCAGAATCCACAGAGACAGCGAAGTTGGAATCGTCTGGAAGCCGCATGTGATCAAGGAGATCCTGTCGGCGGGCACCTCGTGACGTGCATCCGCTATCCATGCAATGACCATGTATCCCGCCTGGCCGGATGACCCCTCTCCCGAGTTCGCCAGAGCCAGACCGCCACCGAAGCGCGTCCCATGCGCGTCCTGGCGCTCATTCCGGCCTTCTCGATGGCCCCCTCCCGACGCACCGAAGCCCCGTCTACCAGGGGTTTCACGCCGTGGGCGCTACTGGGATCGAACCAGTGACCTCTGCCGTGTGAAGGTTTCTAAAGGCAGTTTCGCGCGCCTGCAGAATCGGGGGATTGCGGCGACAGGCCTTGTGCCCCTTGGTTCCTCGCCTCTCATCGTCTCGCATCGTTTCGCGGTGGTTTCCAATGTCATGTGGACACGTTGTGGTCGCGGGTTCCCTCAGCGCCGCGGGACGGCGGACCGACGATCCCGCCTCACTGCGTCAGCCGACCCTCGGCGAGACAGGGCCGCACCGTCACCTCATCTGACGCACCCATCACCCCACGACTTCTCGGCCCTACGGTTTCCTTCGGAGGCCCACCACGGCGGTGCCCTGCCGAGCCAAGAAGTGCATGAACAGCCGCCACAGCAACCATCCCGTAAGCACGCCGGACACATTGAGTATGACGTCGTCGGTCGCAGCAACACGCCCGTCGACAAGAGTGAGCTGCGCCAACTCGATCCCCGATGACAGAGCGGCCCCGATGACCAGCGTCGGCACGAGTCGACCGAAGACCGGCTCCCATACCAATGGTAGGAGCAGCCCCAGGGGCAGGAACAGGGCTACGTTCCCACCCAGTTGATAGAGCGCATTGCCCGATTCCGCTGCGATCCGCCACATGGAAACGAAAGGGCGCCACTCGCCCGGCAGGCGCGGAACGCCGGCGTAGCCGATGATCGTTAGGTTGACCACCTTGGACGCCCAAGCCACGATGGCCACCAGGGCGACGACCGATACGACGGTGCGGCCTACGCCTGTTCTCGCCCGAACGGGCTGTCTGTCGCTACCGGATTCCTCCATCGGTGATACTCCTCGGGCTAGGAACTCCCGCTGCGGATGACGGAAGAAACGCATCTCGGATGCTACTGATGGGGACGATTCGGGTCATCATTCCTCTGCGATCTGACCACCGCCCCGCTAGTCGTGGACACTGATCCTTCCTGAGAATGACACGCTGCCGGGTAGAGGTGAGCCGATGTAGACACGGTACGTGTCACCGCTCACGAGGTTCGAGAACCATTCATTGACCTGCCACACACCGTTGGCGTCGACATTCCGTACTTGTTCCACACTCTGCCAGTTGCAGCCCCAGAAGCCACACGCTTTGCGCTGAATGCCAAGTCGAACATACTGCCATCCAGAACCTCCGTTCGTCGTCGCCTTGAGATCCATCTTGGCATGGCCATTCGTCGTGAACGGCGTCGCCCCATAGACGGCCCATGTACCCGAGAAGTTACTCTGGAAGTTTGGGTTCACGTGAGCATTGGCGATTCCCATGCTTGCGACTGTGAGCCCCAAACTCACCAGCAGCATGGCAAGGGCCCTCCGCATACTCAGGTTGCGACCCGGCATGACGGCGCTTCCGCTTCGGGCTGCCGTCGCTACCTCATCCGATCTTGACCGGAACCTCATCCGCATCTCCCTTCTCGACGGTCCACCACTACCGGTGGCTGTGCCGCCACGTACCGTACGCGTCGAACAAACCCAGTCAAGGGGCTGAGTCGAGCTTCTTTTCGCGTTCTCTGGGGTGGACGCCCGGATCCCGGCAGAGACAGGCCCGCACCTTCCGATAGCATCTCCTGAGAAAGGGGACTCGGCCAGGACCCCACGGATCACCGTCACCAGCTCCCTATCCAAGAGGGCAGTCGCCAGCCCCGAACGCGAGCAATTCAGCATGGTCGCCACCTGACGGCGGGGATACACCGTCGACTGAGGCGATCCCAACACCCGGCACACGACCTCGAGAGGATGACCGGTCTCCGCCGTCACCTCGACCGCTTCGCTGGCCGAATCCGAAGCCCCTCGCATGGTGCCACCGTCAAGCTCCTGGATGACGAGGGCAACGACCGCTCGACCCGTCGGGAGGCCAACGGTGTCGCACTACCGCTTCCACGTTGACCACAGCGCATCGGAGATCTGCAACCGGGCCATCCGATACCGCTCGTCACGGCCGAGCCGGGAGAGGACCTTCGATCGATGTTCGCCACGGCCCCCAGTCGCCTCCATCACTGGCCCTCCCCGTAGACATGTAGACATCGGCAACGGTGTTGCATGTGCGTGTGGTGGTGGAGAGGGTCCGGCGCTGGTCGCGCTCGAGACGACGCGGTGCGGGGGCTGCGCCTCGGGGGCTCCGTCTTGGTGCGGTTGGCGTATTCGCCATCGGATCTCCTCCTTCGGACTCGTGTCGTTGTTCCTGCACTGCGACTCAGTCGTTCGGTGACGCATTCGGCTTCGGTACCGCTGCGAACGCTGTTCTCAGCGGTGCCAACGCTGTCGTAGCCGCCGTTGGCCCTCTCCAGCCAGGAAAGACGGCGTCCGAGCCCGTAGACGGCCGCTGTCGCCGGATCTCGGGTTCCTCGGGGCCGCACGGCGGCTG
>JALSQW010000044.1 GCA_026985095.1 Acidimicrobiia bacterium
ACTGGAACGGTGACGGGGTGTTCTCCCCGGCGTTGTTCCGGCCGTCGGACACCACCATGTACTTCCGGTTCTCCAACACCCAAGGCCTCGCCGACGACCAATGGACCGCCGGCGCCTCCACCTGGCTGCCGGTCGCCGGGCGCACCGGATCGTAGCCGTGGGTATCCAGGGGGGGAACATGCCGGCGGCGTGCGTCACCACGAGCTGGGACGACGGCGGAGAAGGTGACGCCCGGATCGGGGAGATGCTCGCCGACCGGGGCATGAAGGGCACCTTCTACTGGCCCGTCGCCGCCGACCATCCCCACTATCGGCTCCCATCGCGCGCCGTCGCCGCGGACCTGCTGGCCGCCGGCATGGAGATCGGCTCCCACACCGTCACCCACCCGATCCTGACGCGGGTCCCCACCGAGCAGGTCCACACCGAACTGCGTGAATCGAAGGCCCGGCTCGAGGAGCACATCGACCGTCCGGTCGACGCCTTCTGCTACCCGGCGGGCTACTACGACCGGCGGATCCGCGATGCCACCGAGGCAGCCGGTTACCGCCTCGCCCGCACCACCGACGGGATGCGGATCGACACCCGGTTCGACCCGTTCCTCATGCCCGTGACCGTCCAGTTGTTCCCCCACGGACGTCGCGTCCACCTCACCCACTCCCTCCGGCGGCGCAACCTGCGGGGATTGTTCACCTGGACGGCCCGGCTCCGCGTCGCCACGGACCTGATGCAGCTCACCGAAGCCGCCCTCGATCTCATCACCGAGACCGGCGGGATGTTCCACCTGTGGGGTCACTCGTGGGAACTCGACGAGCACGGCCTCTGGCCGACGCTCGAGGTGCTGCTCGACCGTATCGCCGAACGTCCCGGCGTCCGCCACGTCACCAACACCGAGGCGGTCGCTGCCCTCCTCCCCGAAGGCCGGTGACCGACGATGCGCATCCTGCAGATCCACAATACCTACCGCCAATACGGCGGCGAGGATTCCGTCGTGGCGATGGAACGGGCCGCGCTGACCGCGGCCGGTCACACCGTCGACACCTTCGGCCGGACCAACGAGATCGACCGGCTCCGGAGCGCCGCACGGCTGGTGCTGGCCCCGTGGAACCCGTTCTCGGCCAAGGAGGCGGCGGAGAAGATCGCATCGTTCCAACCCGACGTGGCCCACATCCACAACACCTGGTTCTCGGTGACGCCGTCGGTCGTCGGCGAACTCCACCGGCGTGGCATCCCCACCGTGATGACGACCCACAACTACCGTCTCGTCTGCGCGAACGCGCTCTTGTACCGGGACCACCGGACCTGCACCGACTGTGTCGGCACAGGACCGTGGGCCGGGGTCAGGCACCGCTGCTACCGGGACTCGGTCGTCACGTCGGCCGCCGCGGCCGCGACGATCTCGTGGAACCGGCGGCGGCGGACCTGGGCCGACGGGGTCGATCGGTTCCTCGTCTCCACCGAGTTCGCCCGCGACGTGTTCATCCGCGGCGGGATCCCGGCCGACAAGATCGAGATCATGCCGTTGTTCGTCGTCGACCCGGGACCACGCCTGGCCCCGCCTTCGGCATCGAGGACGGTCATGTTCGCCGGTCGGATCGATCGAGCCAAGGGACTCGACACGCTCCTGGCCGCCTGGGAGAAGGCGTCACCGGACCTGGAGCTGCTGATCCTGGGTGACGGTCCGCTGCGCGCCGAGCTCCAATCCGCAGCACCGCGGGGTGTGCGCTTCGCAGGGTGGAAGGACCGGTCGAAGGTCGGCGAGACGATGCTGGCCGCTCGAACCCTCGTGTTCCCCTCCGATGCCTACGAGATGTTCGCCCTCACCATGGTGGAGGGCATGGCGGCGCAGATGAGCATCATCGCCGGTGACGTCGGCCCTCGAAGGGAGGTCCTGGGATCCGACGACGGCGCGCTCCCGCCCGCCGGCGACGTCGACGCGTGGGCGAGGGCGCTGTCGATGGCCCAGGACGACGACTGGGTGGACGAGGTGGCGGCGATCGCACGGAGCCGCTACGAGGAGCGCTACTCCCCGCAGATCGGGGTGCCTCGGTTGATCGCCCAGTACCAGGCCGCGATCGCGCACACCGGGCGTCGGGTCGACGGCTCTCAGGCGGTCTGACGGCGCAGCTTCGCGCGTACGACCTGGGAACCGAGGAGGAACACGAACGCCGGGTTGTTCCACACGTAGCGCTTCCACAACCGGCGAGGCTCTTGCAGGAGGCGGAACAGCCACTCGAGGCCCGCCCGCTGCATCCACGATGGCGCCTGGGCCTTGGTGCCGGCCAGGAAGTCGAACGCGGCCCCGACCCCGATCAGGGCGACCCCGGGGAGGCGGTCCCGGACCGATTCCATCCACAGCTCCTGTTTCGGCATCCCCAAGCCGACCCAGACGACGTCGGCGTCGCTGTCGCGGATCGCCTGCAGGGCAGCGTCCTGCTCC
>JALSQW010000045.1 GCA_026985095.1 Acidimicrobiia bacterium
TGCGCGATCTGTACGACCTGCACGAAAACCTTCGCGAAATCGTCGCGGTGCCGCGTTCGGAAGTTGCAGATCGTCCGGAAGTCCGGGAAGAGACCGGCGCCGAGAACCCGGAAGGCGACGTCGGTCCCGAGCTTCGCGGCGATCTTCCGCGAGCTGAACACCCCGGTGCTGTACGCGTACAGAAGGATCCTCGACATCACCCGAGGCGGGTAGGCCTGCTCCCCCTTGCCGCAGACTCGATACCGCTCCAAGAACGCGTCGAGATCCAACGCGTCGACGGTCTCCGCGATGAACCAGGCCAGATGGTTCTCCGGAAGCCAGTCCCGCAAGGACGGCGGCGGCAGCAGGCCCTGGTCCAAGTCGTCGTAGCGCTTGAAGACTCCCATGCAGAACAAGACGTGCCAGAGCGGCCCGACGCTGCCGCGAATCCTCCTTCTTCTGCGCGTGCCGCCCCGTCCCGTCGGACAGACTGCTAGCTAGCCCGGATTATGCATGAAGGAGGAAGATTCGAGGGGGCGTGAGCCGTACCAGACGTAGGAAAACAGGCTCCAGAGCACGAATCACGCCACCCTCGATGCCCGATCGTACACGACAGACCGTTCTCTTCGAAGACACGTTCCGCAAGCCGGTGCACGTGGCGTTCGCCGCGGACGCGTTGAGTTCGGACGGGGGCGTGACGCTGCTCTCGGCGCTGGATCGCCGCATGGGCCTGACGGAGTCGTTGCTGTCTCGGGTGAAGGACGAGCGGCAGCAGAGCAAGGTCTCCTACAGCTACGGGGACCTGTTCCGGCAGCGCGTGTTCGGTCTCGCGCTGGGCTACAGCGATGGGGCGGATGCGAACGATCTGCGTCGCGACCCGATGATGAAGCTGGTGACCGATCGGGATCCTGCACGAGGTGGAGACCTGGCGTCGCAGTCGTCGATCTCCCGATTCGAGAATGCGCTGTCGGCCCGGCAGGTGGCGGAGATGGGGCGGGAGTTCGAGGAGTTCGTGATACGGCGCCTGGGCAGGCGCCACCGGCGGGCGCGCGTGGTGACGCTGGACTTCGACTCGACCGTCGATCCGACCCACGGCCAGCAACAGCTCTCGATGTTCAACGGCTTCTACGACACGTACTGCTACTTGCCCCTGCTGGGCTTCGTGAGCATCGACGGTCACCCCGAGCAGTACCTGTTCCATGCACGTCTGCGCCCGGGGACGGTGCGCTGCCACCGAGGTGTGATCCCGGTCCTGCGGCGAGCCGTCGCGCTCGTGCGCCGGAGCTTCTCCAAGGCGCGGATCCTGGTGCGGATGGACGCGGGCTTCTACCACCCGAGGGTGCTCGACGTGCTCGAAGAGCTCCGCGTGGAGTACGCCGTCGGAATGGCCAGGAACAAGGCTCTGAAGGCTCTCGCGGAGGAATGGATGGCCGTCAGCCGTTCGCTGGCCGAGCACAGCGAGAAGACCGAGACGGAGTTCGGCCACTGCGATTACCTCCCGAAGTCGTGGAGCCGCGGCCGCCGCGTCGTCGTCAAGGCCGAGGTGGTCTGCTACCCGGGACGAGAGCCGAAGGACAACCCGCGCTTCGTAGTCACCAATCGCAGGCGGATGCTGCCCGGGAACCTCTACAAGTGGTACTGCGGCCGCGGCGAGTCCGAGAATCGGATCAAGGAACTCAAGAACGATCTCTCGCTCGATCGCACGAGCTGCTCGCGCTTCGTCGCCAACCAGTTCCGCGTCCTCATGACGGCGGCGGCGTTCGCTCTCTTCCAGGAGCTGCGCTGGCAACTCCGCGACACGCGAGCGGCCCGCTCCACCGTCGGCAGGATCCGCGACATGCTGCTCAAGGTCGCCACCCGGGTCGTCACCTCCGTGCGACGCGTGGTCTGCCGATTCCCGACCTCCATGCCCTGGGCCGACGTGTGGCGCGTCGCGGCCCTGCGCTGCGGCGCCGTCCTCGTGTAGACGAGCGCCCTCCGACACCACCGCGGGTCCTCGATCTCACGCCACCGGTCCGTACCCGCCGCCGTCTCCAGGGGTCCGTTCCCCTTGCCAGGAGGCCGCCGGCCGGTCCAAGGCTCTCCAGCGACCCTCCAACCTCTCGATCCCCCCACACCACGCCTCTCCGACCCCGTCCTTCCGAGCCTCTCGGCGACTTCGTGAATAGTCCGGGCTAGAGGC
>JALSQW010000046.1 GCA_026985095.1 Acidimicrobiia bacterium
GCCATCCGGAAGGCCGACAGCCTCTCGGGTGGTGAGACGTTCCTGGCCTCCCTCGCCCTGGCCCTCGGCCTCGCCGAGATCGTGGCCAGGACGGGCGGGAGGATGGACGCCTTCTTCCTCGACGAGGGGTTCGGGACCCTGGACCCCGAGCACCTCGACCTCGCCATGGAGGGCATCGAGGCGCTCGTCGCCGCCGCCGAGGGCCGTCTCGTGGTCATCGTCTCCCACGTGCCCGAGATGCGCGAGCGGATCGAGGACCTCGTCGAGCTCGATCGCGACCCGGTCACCGGAGACACGATCGTCGTCCGCGCCTGATCCGCGGGCCGCGACGTCGTTCTCCCTCCACGGGTCGTGCCCGGACCCGTCGACATGTCCGGTCCGGTACGCTGCCCGGCGTGGGACCGCTGGAAGGCATCACGATCATCGAATTGGCGGGTATCGGCCCGGGACCGTTCTGTGCCTCGCTCTTCGCCGACATGGGGGCCGGCGTCGTCCGTATCGACCGCCCCGGTGGGTCCGGTGACCTGCCCGACCCGATGCGGGCGATCTCGGGTGGCGGGCGGCGCTCGATCGTGATCGATCTCAAACGTCCCGAAGGCGTCGACGTCGCCCTCGCGCTGATCGAAGGCGCCGACGGGCTCATCGAGGGGTACCGGCCCGGGGTGGCCGAACGGCTCGGGATCGGTCCGGAGGCCTGCCTGGCTCGCAACCCCAGCCTCGTCTACGGACGGATGACCGGATGGGGAAGAGAAGGGCCCTATGCGGCGATGGCCGGTCACGACATCGACTACATCGCCCTGACCGGGGCCCTCCACGCCATCGGCCCGGCGGACGGACCGCCGGTGCCTCCCCTGAACCTCGTCGGTGACTACGGCGGCGGTGCCCTCTACCTGGCGATGGGCATGCTCGCCGCGCTGGTCGAACGCGCGACCTCCGGCCGGGGACAGGTCGTCGATGCGGCCATGGTCGACGGAGCTGCGTCCTTGATGGCTCCGTTCTATCGACTCCACGCCGGCGGGTTCTGGTCGGAACGCCGGGGGAGCAATCTCCTCGACGGCGCGGCCCCGTTCTACACCACCTACCGCACCGCCGACGACCGGTACGTCGCCGTCGGAGCGCTCGAGCCTCGGTTCTACGACGAGCTCATTGCCGGCCTCGGGTTCGATGATGCCGATCTGCCCGATCGGATGGATCCGCGGAACTGGCCCGAGCTCAGACGCCGGTTCGCCGAGGTCTTCGCGACCAGGACCCGGGACGACTGGGAGACCGAGTTCACGGGCACCGATGCCTGCGTCGCCCCGGTACTGTCGGTGGCCGAAGCACCGCATCATCCGCACAACACGGCGCGTGGCGTGTTCGTCGCATCACCCGGCGGCCCGGTCCCGGCTCCGGCGCCCCGCTTCGGCCGAACGCCCGCGGTTCGGCCCTCGTCGTCGCCTCCGGTGCCGGGGGCCGACACCGAGGCCGTGCTCGTCGACCACGGCTTCGACCACGACGAGATCGCCCGCCTCCGCCGGGCCGGGGTCGTCGGCGGGATAGGATGACGGCCATGGAGGTGGTCGAGGGAACATCCCGACGCGTCGAGGCGCGCGATGCGTCCGGCCGGTCCCCGATCCCTCCGGCGTTCCGCTCCTTGGTGTGGTTCCTGGCCATCTTGGGGTCTCTCATGCTGGCCTGGGAGCTCTACAAGGTCGTCGGCAGAGCCCTCGAAGGGACCGTGCCGCTGCCCGTCCGGCCCGACAACAAGTCGATGCCTCACGTCTGGGACATCCTCGGGGTGTTGTTCACCCGTCGGCTTCCCAACGAGCCGATCCTCCTGCTCGTGCTCCTGCGCGAATCGCTGTTCACCTTCCGAGAAGCGCTCATCGGGTTCGCCGTGGGGACGACGGTCGGCTTCGCCCTGGCGATCGCCTTCAGTCAGTCACGGCTGCTCGAACGGGCCTTCATGCCGTACGTCGTGGCCTCCCAGACCGTCCCGCTGGTCGCCATCGCCCCGATCATCGTCATCTGGGGAGCCAAGATCGGATGGCCCGTATGGATCTCGGTGTCGATCATCAGTGCCTACCTGGTGTTCTTCCCCGTGGCGATCAACACCCTGCGGGGTCTCCGATCGCCCGATCCGACCGCGATGGAGTTGATGCGGTCGTACGCCGCGGGCCGGCGCGACACGCTGTGGAAGGTGCAGGCACCCGCCGCGATGCCGTTCATCTTCTCGGCGTTGAAGATCTCCGCCACGGCCTCGGTCGTCGGAGCGCTCGTCGGCGAGCTACCGTCGTCGCTGAACCAGGGCCTGGGCAGAGCGCTCCTGTCGTTCATGTACACGTTCATCACCGGGCCCGAGAAGCTGTTCGCGGCGATCCTCGTCGCGTCGGTGCTGTCGATGTCGTTCGTCGGGGCGATCGCCACGGCGGAGCACTACGTCCTACGCAACAGGAGGGGATCGAGGTGAGCGAGCACGCGGTCGTCGCCGAGGGGGTCGGCAAGGTCTTCAACGCCGGATCGTCCGACCAGGTGGAGGCGCTCAAGGGCATCGACCTGACCATCGGAGCAGGCGAGTTCGTCTCCTTGATCGGTCCCTCCGGATGCGGCAAGTCCACCCTGCTGCGCCTCGTCGGGGACCTCGTGCAGCCGAGCGCGGGACGTCTCGAGGTCAACGGCAAGACGCCGCATCGAGCACGACTCGATCGCGACTACGCGATGGTGTTCCAGAAGGCGACGCTGCTCGAATGGCGCACCGTCGGCAAGAACGTCCAGCTTCCCCTCGAGATCATGGGGGTCGACAAGGCCGAGCGTGAACGTCGTTCCCGCGAGTTCCTCGACCTGGTGCAGCTCGCCGAGTTCTCCGACCACTACCCGTGGCAGCTCTCGGGGGGGATGCAGCAGCGTGTCGCCATCGCCCGCGGGCTCGTGTTCGACCCGGCCTTGCTGTTGATGGACGAGCCCTTCGGTGCCCTCGACGAGATGACCAGGGAACGGATGCAGATGGAGTTGATGGACATCTGGCGGCGCACCGGCAAGACCGTCGTGTTCGTCACCCACTCCATCCCCGAGGCCGTGTTCCTGTCGACGAGGGTCGTGGTCATGTCCCCCCGACCGGGTCGGATCACCGACGTCATCGACATCGACCTCACGCAACCCCGGACCTTCGATACTCGAGAATCGACCCCGTACTACGAGAAGATGACCGAGGTCAGGGAAGCCCTTCGGGCGGCAGGGGTGGGCGTCGAATGAGCCTGCGCGACGACCCGGACGTCCTCGAGGCGTTCGATGCCGACGTCCCGGGGGAGCCCCAGGTCGACGTGTCCCGTCTCCGGGAACGTCTCCGCGAGGTCGCCCCGGCGATCGTCCTGTTCTTCGCCGCCTTGGCGCTGTGGGAGCTGACGGTCATCGCCTTCGGCATCCAGGAGTTCCTGCTTCCTCGCCCGACGGTGATCGTCGGCACCCTCGTCGACAACTGGACGGAGATCTCCAAGGCGGCGTTCGCGACCTTCGAGGAGGCCGTCGGAGGGTTCGTCGTCGGGGCGGCCGCCGGAGCGCTGGTGGCCCTGGCCACGGCCCGCTGGACGGGCTTCCGTACCGGGGTGCTCCCGATCGCGATCGCCCTCAACTCGGCGCCGATCATCGCTTTGGCCCCGATCATGAACCAGTGGTTCGGACTCACCAACCCGGTGTCCAAGATGGCGGTGGTGGCGATCATCGTGTTCTTCCCCGTGATGATCAACACCGCCCGAGGGCTCACCGAGGTCGATCCCGCCGAGCTCGAGCTGCTCGATTCGTACGCTGCATCGCCGTCGGAGATCATGCGCAACGTTCGGATCCCGAGCTCCCTCCCGTTCGTGTTCGCCGCGTTGAAGGTCGGTACGGTCCTGTCGGTCATCGGCGCCATCGTCGCCGAGTACTTCGGCGGTCCTCGCGACGTCCTGGGTGTCTACATCACGCAACAAGCGAGTCTGCTCCACATCGCCGAGGCGTGGGCGGCTATTGTCGTGGCGACGGTCCTCGGGGTGGCGATGTACACGATCGTGCTGGTCGCCGAACGGCTGATCATGCCGTGGCACGCATCCTTCCGGGACCAACGTGTGTGAGCGAGCGAAGGCCCGGACCGCGTCCGGGTGAGACAGAGCGAGGGAGGGGTCCCCATGCGGAGGAACGACACGAAGGCGACGAAGCTCCTTCTCCTGCTTGCGGTGGTGGCGCTGGTCGCCGCCGCCTGCAGCAGTAGCGGAGGCGGGGACACGGGAGGCACCGGCGGCGACTCCGGCGGCGAGATGACCAAGGTCAGGCTCCAACTCCAATGGTTCACCCAGGCGCAGTTCGCCGGCTACTACGCGGCGCTGGATCAAGGCTTCTATGCCAAGGAAGGTCTCGACGTGGAGATCCTCCAAGGTGGCGTCGACATCGTCCCCCAGCAGGTCATCGGCTCGGGCAACGCCGAGTTCGCCATCTCCTGGGTGCCCAAGGCGCTCGTGTCTCGGGAAGAGGGCATCGACATCGTCAACATCGGTCAGGTGTTCGAGCGGTCCGGCACCTTGGAGGTGTCGTGGGCCGACTCGGGCATCAAGGAGCCGAAGGACTGGAAGGGCAAGAAGGTCGGTAACTGGGGGTTCGGGAACGAGTTCGAGCTGATCGCCGCCATCCGGAAGGCGGGCCTGGATCCCAATTCGGACGTGACGCTCGTCCAGCAGGCCTTCGACATGTCGGCGCTTCTCAACGACGAGGTCGATGCGGCCGAGGCGATGATCTACAACGAGTACGCCCAGGTGCTCGAGACGGTCGACCCCGAGACCGGTGAGCTGTACCAACCCGAGGACCTGAGTGTGATCGACTTCAACGACGTCGGCACCGCGATGCTCCAGGACTCCATCTGGGCGACCGCCGACTATCTCGAAGCCAACTCGGATGTCGCGACCAGGTTCCTGAAGGCATCCTTCGAAGGATGGATCTGGTGCCGGGACAACTTCGATGCGTGCGTTCAGGTCGTGTTGGACAACGCTCCGACCCTCGGTGAGAGCCACCAGCGGTGGCAGCTCAACGAGATCAATGGCCTCATCTGGCCGGCGACGAACGGCATCGGTGTGATGAACACGCCGTTGTGGGATCAGACGATCGAGGTGGCCACCTCCGAGCAGATCCTCGGCGCCGCTCCCGATTCCGGGGCGTTCCGCACGGATCTCGCCGAGGCGGCCATCAAGGCGCTCGAAGCGGAGGGTCTCGACGTCGAGGGCGCCGACTGGACCCGCCAGGAGGTCGAGCTGAAGGAAGGCGGCAACTGACCCCCGGGGCCCCGAACCCAGGGTTCAGGACGCCCCCTGAGGGTGCCACGAACCCTGGGTTCGCCACGATGTCGTGAACCGTGGGCCGGCGACCTCCCTGAGGGTGCCACGAACCCTGGGTTCGGGATCCGGTGAACGGGGGCCGATGGGCGTTTCTGGGACTATGTTGGGTCGAGGACGAGGGAGAGAAGCGAAGGAGCGACGATGGCGAACGTGGTG
The DNA here is from genome assembly GCA_026985095.1 of Acidimicrobiia bacterium. Taxonomy (GTDB): domain Bacteria; phylum Actinomycetota; class Acidimicrobiia; order Spongiisociales; family UBA5794; genus JALSQW01. Next base: position 5,493 of record JALSQW010000046.1, read on the forward strand.
AAGGCGGCGATCCTGCAGACGGCGTGGACGGGTGACAAGGACTCGATGATCGAGCACAACGCCAAGTACGCCAGACAGGCCGCAGAGCAGGGCGCCCAGGTGATGTGCTTCCAGGAGATCTTCTACGGTCCGTACTTCTGCCAGGTGCAGGAGAACGAGCACTTCGACTACGCCGAACCCATCCCCGACGGCCCCACGACCCGCAAGATGCAGGAGCTGGCGAAGGAGACCGGCATGGTCCTCGTGCTCCCCATGTTCGAGAAGGAGGACTCGGGGTTCTACTACAACACGGCTGCCGTGGTGGACGCCGACGGCACGTACCTCGGCAAGTACCGCAAGAACCACATCCCCCACGTCAGCGGATTCTGGGAGAAGTTCTACTTCCGGCCCGGCAACATGGGGTACCCGGTCTTCGACACGGCCGTGGGGCGGATCGGCGTCTACATCTGCTACGACCGGCACTTCCCCGAAGGGTGGCGGGCACTGGGCCTGCACGGCGCCAAGATCGTCTTCAACCCGTCCGCGACGAGCCGTGGACTGTCCATGTACCTGTGGAACCTCGAGCAGCCGGCGGCGGCGGTCGCCAACGAGTACTTCATCGGCGCCATCAACCGTGTCGGCAAGGAGCCCTTCGGCGACAACGACTTCTACGGATCGTCGTACTTCGTCGACCCCCGCGGTCAGGTCATCGGCGAGGCGGCTTCGGACACCGACGAGGAGCTCGTCGTACGGGACCTCGACCTCGACATGATCGACACCGTCCGCAAGACGTGGGCCTTCTACCGGGATCGCCGTCCCGACACCTACGGCGACCTGTGCGCACCGTGACCGACGGAGACATGACGCCCCACCGCGAGCTCCTGGCCAGACACCGGCAGGTCCTGCCGTCCTGGTTGGCGTTGTACTACGACGAGCCCATCGCCCTCGTCGACGGCGAAGGGCGACGGGTCGTCGATGCCGAAGGGAACGAGTACCTCGATTTCTTCGGCGGCATCCTCACGACGATGACCGGCTACAAGGTCCCCGAGGTCGTCGCCGCCATCCAACGCCAGGCTGCCGAGATGCTGCACACCTCGACGCTGTACCTCATCGAACCGCAGATCGAGCTGGCGGAGAAGCTGATCGAACGGTCCCCGATCCCCGATGCCAAGGTGTTCTTCGTCAACTCGGGCTCCGAGGCCAACGAGGCGGCCTTGCTCCTGGCGACCGCCTATCGCCGATCCAACCAGATCCTGGCCGTGCGCAACAGCTACCACGGTCGCACCTTCAGCGCCGTCGCCATCACGGGGAACCGGGCATGGTCACCGACCAGCCTCAGTCCGGTCGATGTCACCTACATCCACGGCGGCTACAAGTACCGGAGCCCCTTCGGTCATCTCCCCGACGACGAGTTCACGGCGGCATGCGTCGCCGACCTGCGGGACATGCTGGCGATCGCCACGGCGGGGGACGTCGCCGCGATGATCGCCGAGCCGATCCAGGGTGTGGGCGGGTTCGTCACGCCCCCCGACGGCTTCTTCGGCGCCATGAAGGAGGTCCTCGACGAGCACGGCATCCTGTTCATCTCCGACGAGGTCCAGACCGGCTGGGGACGGACCGGCGAGCACTTCTGGGGCATCGACGCCCACGGGATGGTCCCCGACATCATCACCTTCGCCAAAGGGCTCGGCAACGGCCTGGCCATCGGCGGGGTGATCGCCCGGGCCGAGATCATGGACTGCCTCACGGCCAACTCGATCTCCACCTTCGGTGGCAACCCGCTGGCCACGGCCGGCGCGCTGGCCAACCTCGAGTACCTCATCGAACACGACCTGCAGACCAATGCCCTCAAGGTCGGCCAGCATCTTCGCTCCCGCCTCGACGATCTCGCCGACCGGTCGGAGATCATCGGCGAGGTTCGCGGCAAGGGTCTCATGCTCGGCGTTGAACTGGTTCGACCATCGAGCACCGAACCGAATCCTTCCGCCGCCAAGACGATCATGGAGGAGGCGAAGGCAGGGGGGCTGCTCATCGGCAAGGGCGGCCTGTACGGCAACGTCCTCAGGATCGCCCCTCCGTTGACGCTCACCGAGGCCGAGGCGGACGAAGGCTACGAGATCATCGAGCGGGCGGTGACCAGCGCCGAGGTGTAGGACGCCGTCGATCACGACCGAGAAGGGAGAAGCGACCATGCGTACGCTGATCAAGGGCGGGACCGTCGTCACCGCGACGGAGAAGATGCGAGCCGACGTGCTCATCGAAGACGACAAGGTCGTCGCCATCTACGATCCCGGCGGTCGAGGGTGGGAGAAGACGCTGACCGAGGCCGTCGTCGGGGTGCTCGCCGACAAGGTCATCGATGCGACGGGCAAGCTCGTCATGCCCGGCGGGATCGATCCCCACACCCACATGGAGCTTCCCTTCGGCGGAACGTTCGCCGCCGACACCTTCGAGACCGGCACCCGGGCCGCGGCGTGGGGTGGGACGACGACGATCATCGATTTCGCCGTCCAGACGAAGGGCCAGGGGTTGCTGGAGGGACTCGAGGCGTGGATGGACAAGGCCGACGGCAAATGCGCCATCGACTACGGCTTCCATCTCATCGTCGGCGACGTCAACGACCAGTCGCTCAAGGAGATGGACATCGCCGTCGGTGAAGGGGTGACGTCGTTCAAGATGTTCATGGCCTATCCGGGGGTGTTCTACTCCACCGACGGCGAGATCCTGCGGGCCATGCAGAAGGCGCTCGAGAACGGCTCGACGATCATGATGCACGCCGAGAACGGGATCGCCATCGACGTGCTGGTCCAGCAGGCTCTCGAACGGGGCGAGACCGACCCGATCTACCACGGGTTGACCCGGCCCCCGGCCCTGGAGGGCGAAGCGACCCACCGGGCCATCGTCCTGGCCGACGTCGCCGGCGGCACCCCGTTGTACATCGTTCACCTGTCGGCGGCAGAGGCGCTCGAAGAGGTCACGATCGCCCGTGACGAGGGGAAGAACGTGTTCGCCGAGACGTGCCCGCAGTACCTGTTCTGCGATCTGGACGACCTCGGCAACGGCTTCGAGGGCGCCAAGTTCGTGTGCTCCCCCCCGATGCGGGACCGAGCCGAGCAGCATCAGGAAGCCCTCTGGCGCGGCTTGGCGACCAACGACCTGCAGGCGGTGTCGACGGATCACTGCCCGTTCTGCATGGGGGACCATCCGGTCTTCGGGACCCAGAAGCAGCTCGGGCAGGGGGACTTCTCGAAGATCCCGAACGGCATGCCCGGCGTCGAGTACCGGATGGAGCTCATCTACCACGGCGGCGTCAACGCCGGGCGGATCGGTCTCAACCGCTTCGTCGAGATCACCTCGACGACCGCGGCCAAGATGTTCGGCCTCTACCCGCAGAAGGGCACGATCGCCATCGGGTCCGATGCCGACATCGTCGTGTTCGACCCCGACGCCACCCACACGATCTCGGCCAAGACCCATCACATGTGGGTGGACTACTCCCCGTACGAAGGGATGGAGATCACCGGCAAGGTGGAGACGGTCCTGTCGCGGGGCAAGACGATCATCGAGAACGGCGAGTACCTCGGCGAGCCCGGCGACGGCCGGTATCTGCGGAGGGCGAGCAACCAGTACCTGATCTGATCGAGACCCGATCGAACAGCCGGCGATCACAGGAGGGCCATGTGCAGTTCGGAGCCGTGTTCCAGACCGACCCGCCGGCACAGCGGGTCATCGACCTGGCCAAGGAGGCCGAAGTCCTCGGCTTCAGCCACGTATGGACGTTCGATTCCCACGTGCTGTGGGAGGAACCGTTCGTCATCTACTCGCGGATCCTCGCCGAGACCGACCGTCTCATCGTGGGTCCGCTCGTGACGAACCCCGGGACGCGGGACTGGACGGTGCTGGCGTCGCTGTTCGCAACGCTCGACGAGATGTCGGGCGGGCGCACGATCTGCGGCATGGGGAGAGGAGACTCCGCGCTGCGCTATATCGGCCGCAAGCCGACGCGCCTGGCGACCATGTCCGAGGCGATGAAGGTCATCAAGGGTCTCGTCGCCGGCGAGGAGGTCGACTACAAGGGCACGCCCGTCCGCATCCCCTGGCTCGACGGGGGCTGGGACCTGCCGATGTGGGTGGCCGGCTACGGGCCGAAGGCGCTCGACCTCATCGGACGGGAAGCCGACGGGTTCGTCCTCCAGCTCGCCGATCCCAAGATCCTCGAATGGACGGTCGAGACGGTCAAGACCGCGGCGTCCGATGCCGGTCGCGACCCCGACGAGCTGACCATCGCCGTAGTGGCCCCGGCGTACGTCGGCGACGACCTGGCCGCGCAATGCGAGGAGCTGCGCTGGTTCGGTGGCATGGTGGGCAACCACGTCGCCGACCTCGCCGCCCGCTACGGCGACGAGGGCACGATCCCCAGCGATCTGCTGGAGTACATCGCCGCCCGGGAGTCCTACGACTACTCCCATCACGGGAAGTCCGGCAACCCGACGACCGATTTCGTCACCGACGAGATCGTGGAACGCTTCTGCATCCTCGGGCCGGTCGACCATCACGTCGACAAGATCCGCCAGCTCGAACAGCTCGGAGCGGACCACGTGTCGCTCTACCTGATGCACGATCACATCGAAGGCACGATGGAGGCATACGGCCAGACCGTCATCCCGGCGATCAACGGTTCGTGACGCCGCAGTCGGGTAACCTCGTCGGACAACGATCGGAGGTCGAGGTCCGATGAAGGTCATCGTCGTCGGCGTCGGCGGAACCACCCGGGAGCTCCTGCGCCGTCTCGGCGAGATGTGGGAATGCGTCCTGGTGGACACCGATCCGGATGCCATCGCCCAGGTCACCGAGATCGCCAGGGTCGAGTCCTTCGTCGGAGACGGCTCTTCCGCCCTCGTGCTGGAGCGGGCCGGTCTCGACCAGGCGGATGCTCTCGTCGCGGTGACCGACGACGACGACGTCAATCTGGAAGCGTGCCGGATCGCCCAGGAGGCGGGTGTGCTTCGCGTCATCGGCGTCGCCGCGGAGCCCGAGCGGGTCGAGGACTATCGGGATCTCGGAGTGATCGCGGTGTCGCCGGAGTCGCTCGCGGCGCGTCACATCGAAGTGCAGCTCGAACCGCGGCGGGTGGTCTCGACCGCGTTCGCCGACGGGAAGGCCGAGGCGATCGAGTTCTCGATCTCCCCCGATTCGACGGTGAAGGGCAAGCAGCTCAAGGAGCTGCATTCGGAGACCTGGATCGTGGCGGCGATCCTGCGCCAGGGCGAGTTGATCGTTCCTCACGGGGACACCCGTCTCCAGGCCGGCGACCGTGTCACGGTCGTCGGCGCGGCGAACGACTTCGCCACGATCGTACGGACCTTCACGGCCGGCGAGGCCCGGTTCCCGCTCGGGTACGGACGCAAGGTGGCGGTGACCCTCGACTCGGAGGCCGATCTGGCCGGCCCTGTGGCCGAGGCGCTCAGCGTCGTTCGGAACTCACCGGCCGAAGAGTTGCTGGTCGTCCATCGGGATCCCGCCAGCGAACGCGACTCGGACCGGGCAATGGCCGTCGACACCCTGCTGGAACGACTCAGGAGTCAGGCCGATGGTGTGGAGGTCGACCTCGCGCCGGAGCGACCTCCGCTCGACCAGGGGCTGATCCGACGAGTGACCACAGAGAGCGTGGGGCTCGTGGTCGTCCCCGCACCCGCCGGTGGGCAGCTGTCGGGACGACTGCGGACGGCCAGGGTCCTCAACCGCCTCGCTCCGCTCGGCAAGCCGGTGCTGCTGAGCAGGGCCACCCACCCGTACGCGTCGATCGTGGTGCCGGCTCGACGCACGCCTGCGGGAGAAGCGGCCGGGCGCGCCGGGATCGACCTGGCGAGGAGCTTCGGTGCGACCCTCGTCGGCGTGGCGGTCGTGGCGCCGACGTTCGTCGGGGAGGAGGATCTCGATGACGCCCGGAAAGCCGCCGCCTGGCTTCGCGAGGAAGCCGCGGTGCAGGGGGTTCAGGTACGACGACGGGTCCGACGCGGCAACCCCGTCCGCGTCCTGGAGGAGGCGGCGAACGAAGCGAGCCTGCTCGTCCTGGCGATGCCGCAGGTTCCGCTCGGTCCGTGGCGGCCGGGCATCACCGGGCATCTGGCGCAGCGGGCACGGGTCTCGGTCCTGCTGGTGCCGGAGCTCCGCTGATGCCGCTCCTGGCGGCCGAGACGGGGATCGTCCCGGGTGCACCGACGTTCGTGGCCATCGGGCTGGGTGCGTTCCTCCTGCCGATCGTCGCTCGCCGGATCGGGGTTCCGTCGGTCGTCCTGGAGATCCTCTACGGCGTCCTCATCGGTCCGTCGGTGTTCGGGCTGATCGCCGCCAGCTCGACCGAGGAGGGGTTCGTGCTGGTCCTCGGAGAACTCGGATTGCTGCTCCTGATGTTCCTCGCCGGGTTCGAGATCGATTTCGCCCGTCTCGAACGGGAAGGGCCGATCCCGATCCTGTGGGGCCTGGTCTACTTCGTGCTGGTCCTCGCAGCGGCCTGGATCGGCTTCGGGTTCATGGGGATGGAGACCTTCGAGCAGCGTCTCTTCCTGACGTTGCTCGTCTCCGCGGCATCCCTGGGGATCATCATCCCCGCCCTTCGCGCCACCGGCCGGATCAACACCCGGCTCGGTCAGGTCGCGATCGTCGCCGGCGTCATCGCCGAGTTCCTGTCCGCCACGGGCCTGGTCGGCTTCGGGATCGTGGTGGAGAACGGGGTCGGCATCCGGCTCCTGGGCATCCCCGTGTTCGCCGTGGTCGTCCTGGTGACCCTGGCGACGATGCGGAGGGTGGCCTGGTGGTACCCGGAGTACGCGGAGCGCATGTTCGCCAGCCACGATCCCGACGAGATGGGGATCCGTGCCAGCCTCGCCCTCCTCTTGGTGCTCGTCGGGATCTCCCTGGGCCTCGGCATCGATCCGATCCTGGGCGCGTTCTTCGCCGGAGCGCTCTTCACCTACGTGTTCCGCAACAGCGGCGACCTCGAGACCAGGTTGTCCGGGTTCGCCTACGGGTTCTTCATCCCGATCTTCTTCATCAGCGTCGGGATCCGGTTCCCCCTCGACGTGCTCGAGGACCCGTCGGTGCTGGCCGGTTCCGCCGCCCTCATCGGCGTGGCCATCGTGGCCAAGCTGCTGCCCGCCCCCGTGTTCTTGTGGCGTGGACTGACGATGCGGGAAGCCTTCGCCGCCGGGGTGCTGCTCGCCGGACAACTGTCGGTCGTGATCGCCCTCGCCGAGTTCGGGGTCCAGGTCGGGGTCATCGACGACCGCCTCGCGGCCGGTGCCATCCTCCTGGTCGGCGTGACGGCGATCGCGTCGCCGATCGTCTTCCGGATGGTGATGCCGGGGATCGCCGACGTCGATGAGGGAGCCTCCGCCGACGTCGAGTTGCGGTGACGACCGGCGGCGAGCGGGCCGGCAGGATCGAGTCGCTGCGGGCGGCCATCGCCGCAGGGGCCTACGCGATCGATCCGGACGTGGTCGCCGAGGCGATCCTCGAGCGTCTCGTGGCGTCAGACGCCGTGGATCTCCTCGATCCCGTCCTGTGCGGTCCGGTGCTCCATGCGAGCGGCGATGGTGGAGACCGCCACCACGAAGACGGCGGCGACCAGACCGATGACCAAGGCAACCGCGAGGCTGTCATCGGGGCGTCCGAGGACGGTCGAGTCGACGCCGTCGGGCCACGGCCACAGGACCCGCATGGATCCGACCATGAGCCCGATCAAGACCGCCATGACCGAGTCGTAGTGCTCGTCGAGGGCCCAATGGAGGCCCTGGGAGAAGAGCGCGAGTCCGACGACCGTGCCCAGCACGAAGATCCCCAGGGACAGGACGTCGCGGTCGGTGACGGCGCCGAGTACCGGCCCGTACATCCCCAACATGACGAGGATGAACGAACCGCTGATCCCGGGGAGGATCATGGCGCAGATGGCGACCGCGCCGGCTCCGAAGAACGCCCACGGCGCCGGTGACGAGAGCTGAGCCACGACCTCGTCGGTGGTTCCCGGTCGGAGCCCGAGGACGACGAAGACCCCGACGGCGGTGGCCGCCATGATGGTGAGCCGGGTCGCGTCGCGGCGTTCGAGGAGCTGCCAGGTGATGACCACCGAGCCGGCCACCAGGCCGGTGAAGAGGGCGGCCATCTCGATGGGACGGTCGGCGAGGGTCCGCTCCAGGACGTGGGAGAGGGCGAGCACCGCCAGACCGATCCCGGCCACGAGCGAGAGCACGAAGTTCCATTCCACCCGACGCAGCGTCGACATCCCGCCGCCGAGGTCGCCGCGGAGGAATCGCCCGAGGGCCGACGAAGCGGTGCTGATGGAGCGGACGAGGCGCCGGTAGATCCCCAGGACCAGCGCCACGGTACCGCCCGAGACGCCGGGGACGATGTCGGCGGCGCCCATGAGGAAGCCGCGGGCGACCGAGGTGGGGATCTCGCGGACCATGGCGGCAGTCTACGGGGACCCGCGGTGGAGGCGGTAGGTTTGTGGCTCGTCGGCGAGGAGGCGTATGCGGTCGGTCGTGCAGCGGGTCACCGAGGCGTCGGTGTCGGTCGACGGCGTCGTCGTCGGGAGCATCGGACCGGGACTCGTGGCGTTCGTGGGCGTTGCCCCCGACGACACGCCGGCGGATGCCGCGGCGCTGGCGGCGAAGCTGGCGACACTGAGGGTCTTCCCCGATGCTCCTGCTGCGACCGGCCGCTGCGTGCGGGACGTCGCGGGTTCGGTGCTGGTCGTCTCCCAGTTCACGTTGCTCGCCGACGTCCGGAAGGGTCGGCGGCCGTCGTTCGCCGCCGCCGCACCGCCAGAGGTGGCGGAGCCGTTGGTGGGAGAGGTGGCTCGGTGTCTCACCGACCTCGGGGTTCCCGTGGCGTCCGGCCGGTTCGGTGCTTCGATGGTCGTCGAGGTGGTCAACGACGGGCCCTTCACGTTGGTCTTGGAGATCGTCGACGGGAAGGTGCGTTGACCCAACGGCGCCCGGCATCGCAGAAGGCGAGGAAGTCGCACGTCCGGCAGGCCTCCGAGGGGGATGGTTCGTGATGGAGGGCGGCGGCGCGTTCGGCCAGGGATGCGATCGTCTCGTGGGTCTCGTCGAGGAGGTGCCGGTCGAGGTCGACGGACTCCTCCTCGGGTTCGGGGCCCCCGAAGTAGGCGAAGGTGAGGGTGAGCGCGTCGGGTCGGGTGACCGACACCGCGCCGAGGTCGACGGCGACGGCGTACGCCTGGAGCTGCACCCACCGTTCGGGACGGTTCGCTCTCCGGCCCGACTTGTAGTCGACGATCTCCCAATGGGAGTCGCCTCGATCGTAGATGGCGTCGATGCGACCTCGGAGACGGACCGGCCCCACCGGCACATCGATCGAGACCTCGGTGAACAGCGGTGGTGAGGCGGCGAACCGCGACCGGGTGAACGTGTCGTAGGGGTCCGTCGTCGGTGGATGCTCCTGCCCGGGCGCAGCCACCGCGTCGTAGGCATCCGGATCGAGGTCCTCGAACGGCAGCTTCCCGAGGTTGTGGAGCTCGACCCGGCGATGGAACTCGATGCCGCGCCGGAACCACGGGCTGGGACGTCGTGGAAGGTGATCGATCTCGGCGAACGCGAACCGGCGTGGACACGATGCCAAGGTCATCAATCCGGTGACCGAGACGTCGGTGGGGCGCGCGTGGGCAGGGGGAGCCACCGAGGGGAGCCGCGCGAGCGCGTCGCGTAGCTGGCGTCCCATCTCGTCGACCACGGCCACCTCCATGTCGTCGGGGATCGGGAGCGTGCCTCCGGCCGCGCGGTCGTGCAAGGCGGCGCGCCAACCCGCTGCGAAGAGCGGATCGGGCGGGGCGCCCGTCCCCGCGTCGACGGCGTCGAGATCGGGAGCCTCACCGGGGTCGGGGGTCTCGACGAGCGCTTCGGTCGCCGGATGTTGGGCGATGATCTCGAACAGGGCGGAAGGCGAGTTGGGGCGGCGGCGGCCCGGCTCCCACCAGGCTCCGGAGGCGATGAGGACATGGCGGGCGCGCGTGGTGGCGACGTACGCGGTACGCCACTCCTGGGAGAGGTGGTGCTCGCGCAACAGTCGTGAACGATGCGACGGGTCGGCGGCCGAGGCGAGGTCGGGGAGGTGCTCGGCGTCGAGTCGGAGCTCATAGGGCAAGAAGCGCGCCCGAGCGGTGGGATCGTCGTAGATGGCGGCTCGCGACGGGAACGTGTCCGTGGCGAGCGACGGCAACACGACCACGTCCCATTCCAGTCCCTTGGCGCGGTGGACGGTGGATAGGGACACGGCGTCCTCGTTCGAGACGGTGGCGGTGTCGAGCTCGGCGTCGTCGGCGCCTTCGGCCAGCACGTCGAGGTAGGCCAGGAAGCCGTCGAGGGATGGGCGTCCTTCGAGCGGGGACCAGCTCTCGGCAAGATCGAGGAAGCGATACAGGTCGAGTCTGGTCGACAACGCCTTGCCGGGTGCCATCGCGGCGATCTCCTTCCAGGCGTCCATGGTGTCGAGGACACGTCGGGAGAGCTCGACGAGGGTGAGGCTCTGGGCGGCGGCCAGGAGATCCCGGTACTCGTCACGGAAGGCGCGGAGACGGACTACGGCGTCGTCGTCGAGGCCGGTCACGTCGTCCAGGCGGTCGATCGCCTCCAACAGGGGCCAGCCCGGCGCGGCTTCGGTGTCGGTGGGGGAACGCCCCTGGGCGGCGATCCAGGCATGCAACGGCGCCAGATCCCCGAAGCCGAGCCGGTAGCGGCCGCCGAAGAGGATCCTGACCAGCGCCGCCGAGTCGTCGGGAGCCCGCAGGATGCGCAACCACGCATGGAGGTCGGCGACCTCGGGCACGTCGAGGAGACCTCCGAGGGACACGACCTCGACGGGGATGTCCTCGGCTTCCAGGGCGAGGCGGATGCCGTGCATCGTCTTGTTCTTCCGCACCAGGACGGCCATCGAACCCCACGGGGTACCGAGGTCGTGGTAGTGGATGAGGCGACGAGCGATCCAGGTGGCTTCGTCGTGCGAGGTCCGGAACCACCCGGTCTGGACGGTCCCGGGGCCTGCGTCGTCGCGGGGCCGCAGCGGGGGGACGGCGTCTGGGCTTCCGATCTTCCGCTTGACGCGTTCGGCGATGTCGATGATGGCCCTGTCGGACCGACGGTTGAGCGTGAGCGGGAGGGTGGGGGCCGGTTCCCCGTCGCTGGTCGGGAAGTGCCGAGGGAACGACGCGAAGTTGCCGAGCGACGCCCCCCGCCATTCGTAGATCGTCTGGTCGGGATCTCCCACGGCGGTCACCGGGAAGCCCGGACCGAGGAGTGTCTGGAGGAGGCGGCGCTGCCCGGGGTCGGTGTCCTGGTACTCGTCGAGGAGCACCATCTCGTAGCGGTCGCGGATCCGAGCTGCGACCTGGGGATGCTCGGTGAGCAGGCGGTGGGCGAGCCGGATCAGGTCTCCGTGGTCGAGAACCCCGAGGCGGCGCTTGGCGGTCTCGTAGGCCCGGACGATGCCGACCAGATCGAGGCGCTGAGCCCACACGTCGTCGCGTTCGTCGGGAGGTGGGGCGATGGCTTCGAGGTCGTCGGCGGTCGCCAGGTTGTCGGCGAGTTGCCGCAGGAGGGTCGCTGCCTCGGCGATCCGAGAGGGGGGGTGGGTCAGGTCGATCGTGCGGCCCCCGGCGGTACGGAGGGCCTCGTCGAGGAGTTGGCGCTGATAGCCAGCGCCGATGACGGCCGCTGCGCGTTCGACGCCGACGAGGGCCCCGTGATCGAGGAGCAGCGAGTAGGCGAAGCCGTGGTAGGTCGTGACCATCACCTCTCTTCCGGTTGCCGTCAGCTCGGGGAGCTGTTCGCGCAGCCGGTCGGCGAGCTCCTCGGCGGCCTTGTTCGTGAAGGTGAGTCCGACCGCCCGTTCCGGAGCCAGCCCCTCGGCGATGGCGGTGGCGAGGCGGAGGACGATGGTCGTGGTCTTCCCGGTGCCCGCGCCGGCGGCCACGCGCAGCGGGGAGGCTCGGTGGCGGACGATGGCGAGCTGTTCGGTGGTCAGATCGTCGAGTCCGATCATGACGCGAACGCCTCCCGTCCTTCGGGTCGGGCGGGGCAGACCAGGGCGACCGCGCAGTGCCGGCAGGCAGGTCCGGGTGTGGGAGCCCAATCCTCTCTGAGGATCCCGTCGGTGACGGCGGTCATCCTCTCGGTGATCTCACCGAGCGCGGCCGGGTCGAAGTACCGGATGGCGGGGCCCCTCTCGAGCATCTTGAGGGGGTACCACAGTTCGGCACCCACGGGTTCGGCGAGATCGCTCAGTGCTGCGTCTCGGCGCGCGGCGAGCAGGTAGTACCCTAGCTGGAGCGAACGGGCGGCGTCGGCCCTGGGGAGCGGAGTCCTGGTGGTCTTGTAGTCGACGATGACGAGCCCATCGTCGCGACGCTCGATCCGGTCGGCCTTGCCGACCCATCGCACGCCTCGGTGCGGCTGCTCGAGGCGTCGTTCGACGTCCACGACGGCGCCCGAGCTCGGCCATCGCCCGTAGAGGTTCTCGAGCGCCCTGCGGCCGCGGTCGAGCCAGGCGGAGGCGAAGGGCTCACCGCCGAACCGATCGGGGTCGAAGCGAGCGTCGAGTTCGGCCACCGCCTCGGCGAGCGTTCCATGGGGTTCGCCGCGCTCGAGGGCGGCCCGTTCGACGGTTTCGAGCACGCCGTGGACGAGGGTGCCGAACTCCGCGTAGACGCTCTCGGAGCGGCCGATGCCGAGGCGTCGTTCGAGGGCGTACCGGCGTGGGCAGGTCTCGTAGAGCTCTCCTTGGGAGGGGGAGAGGGTGATGTCGGGCGGCAGGATCCCCGTGTCGGGCCGACGTGGTCGTACCCCGGAGATCGAGCGCGGGTCGCCGAGGCCGAGGCGGGCTCCGTCGGCGAGCACATCGAGCGCGGCGAGGCGCCGCGCCGGTGGGACGGACGGGTCGGCGACCAGGCGCCTGAGGTAGCCGTCGAACTCGGTGACGGTCACCGGTCGCCGTCGTTCGGGTGCCGGCGCGGCGGCTTCGGCGACCGTGGCCGTGCCGGCGACGAGGGCCAGGAAGCGGCTGGGGATCCCGCGTCCCTCGTCGTATCCGGTCGACGTGGCGGTCCAGACCACCCGTCGAGCGGCGCGGGTCATGGCCGTGTACGCGAGGCGTCGTTCCTCCTGGAGACGGAACGCGAGGTACTCCGCGGTGTCGGCGGGAAGGTGCTCGGTGAGGTGACGGGCGCCTAGCAGCGAGTCCCGGGGACGGAGATCCGGGAACACGCCTTCCACCGCGTCGCAGACGAACACGACGTCGAAATGGAGGCCTTTCGATTGATGGAGGGTGGTGACGACGAGACGGTCGGCTCCGGTCCGTCGGTACGACAGGAGGGGGGTGGCTTCGAACGCATCGTCTTCGGTGAGGTCGAGGTACCGGACGAGGGTCGCCTCTGGGTCTCGGTCGTTCCATCGGACGAGGACCTGCGCCAGCGAGCTCCATGCGGCTCGGGACTCGGTGCCGTCGGGGTCGGCGACGATGCGGGCGATCTGAGGGAGGTCGGTCCACAGTTTCCAGAAGGCGCCGTGGGCGGGCAGGTCGGTCGCCCACGTGGCGTCTTCGATGAGGTCGGCGAGGGGTCCCCCTTCGGGGACGAACCGCCGGATGACGTCCGGCCATGATCTCCCCCGGCCCGCCTTCTCCCTGAGCAGATCGTGGAGGGTTCCCAAAGGGAGGCGGAACAGCGGCCCGAGGAGGATCCTCCGGACGGCCCGCTCGCGTTCGGCCGCATCCGTGTCGGTGGCGGCGATGACGCAGTCCAGCACGAACCGCACCGCCGGTTGGTCCGCCAGCCGGGAGTCCGGCCGCTCGTGAGGGATGCTTCGGCGTTCGAGCGCCCGAGACAGCTCGGGGAGGAAGCGACGCTTGCTCCTGACGAACACCGCCATCGACGAGTAGGGGAGCCCGAGCTCGAGATGGGCCCGTTGGATCTCGGCGGCGACCCACTCGGCTTCCTCGGTCTGCTGCTCGAAGCGGTACGTCTCCACCGAGGCGACGCCGTCGGCGGGTACGACTGGCCCCGACGCTCCGGGGAGCTCGTGGGCAGCGACCCGTTCGGCGGCCGTCAGGATCGTTCGAGGGACACGGAACGATGTCGTCAGGACGTAGCGGCGCGCTCGGCGGTCGGGACCGGAGAACTCGTCGACGAAGCGGCCGACGTTGCGGAGGTCGGCGCCCCGGAAGCTGTAGATCGACTGGTACGGGTCCCCGGCGACGGCGACGTTGCCGTGGTGGGCGGCGACGGCTCTCAGGAGTGCGACCTGGGCTCTGGTGGTGTCCTGGTACTCGTCGACCAGGACGTGGGCGTACTGTCGGCCGACGGCAGCGCGGACGTCGGGATCGCCGAGGAGGGCGACGGCCTCGGTGAGGAGGGTGCCGTAGTCGATCCTCTCCGACGTCCGGAGGGTGGCGTCGTATCGGTCGATGAACTCCGGGACCCCGCGCCATTCGGGCCGGGCGATCCGTCGCAGGTCGTCGGGTCCGACGAGCTGCTCCCGGCATCGCAGCAGGAGGTCGGTCAGTTCTTCGGCGAAGGTGCGGCTCTCCAGGATGCCGCGGTACGCCGGGGACCAGGCTTCGGGGCGTTCTTCGGCCAGCATGCGGGCGACGAGGGCGATCTGTTCGGGTGCGCTGAGCAGACGTGGGGGCGCGACCCAACCGCGGCGTTCGGCGTGGACCTCCATGAGGCGCATGGCGAACGAGTGGTACGTGGCGGTGGCGACGGCACGGACCGCTCCCGGGTAGGCCGTTCGGAGGCGACCCGCCAGGTCGGCCACGCTCCGGCGGGAGAAGCTGAGCATGAGCAGCCCGTCGTCGGGTCGTTCCTGCAGGATCCGGATGGCTCGCCGAACGAGGAACTCGGTCTTGCCGGTCCCCGGGCCGCCGACGATCAACTGGGGTCCGTCGAGATCCGCGACGGCGCCCTCCCAGTCGGCGGGATCGACGCGGATCTCGTCGGTCACGCCGGCGAGCTGGACCCCGCCTGTGCCGGTACCGGGGCGGTCGAGGCGTCGGACGGGGCCGCCGCGGTGTCGGTCGAGTCGGCGAAGGCGGGGCAGAGGTCCTTGAAGCTGCACCAGTCGCAGAGCGGTCCCGGTCGGGGAGGGAACGTCCGGTCCCGCATCGCCCGCTCGATGGCTCCCCACAGGGCACGGAGCTGTCGCTCCATGGCGTCGAGCTGGGCATCGGAGACGGGGATCTCGTAGACGGTCGGTCCGTTGAGATAGACCAGACGGAGCGCGTCGGGGGTTCGTCCGGTGCGGATGCGGATCAAGAGCGCGTAGATCTTGAGCGCGAAGAACGCGGACAGGGCGTAGCGTTCCGGAGGGGCCTTGCCGGTCTTGTAGTCGATGATGACCAACCCGTCGTCCGTGTCGTCGATGCGGTCCAGGATCCCTCGGATCTTCATGCCGCCGACCACCTCGAGCATGTCGAGCTCCCGGTCGAGGGGTTCGATCGCGGTGGGATCCTCGACCGAGAAGTAGTTCGCCAGCAGGGTCAGGCTCTCGGCGCCCCAGGCGCGTTCATCGTCGACGGAGTCGAACAGGTCGGGGAACTCGGTGGGTTTGAGCTCCATCCACGCGTCTCGGAAGAGGTCGTAGAGATGTTCGGGGGTCCGTTCCTCGGCGGGCAGGTCGAACAGCCGTTGGAGCGCCAGATGGGCCGTCGTGCCCCTCGCCTGGTACACCGTCGGCGGAGCTTCGAGGCGGTCGATGGCCTTGAACTTGAAGAGCTGCGGACACACCTTGAAATCGCTGGCGCGACTGGGCGAGAGGGTCTCGAGGGTCGGCGGGGAGCTCGTGAGATCGTCCATGGTGGGCATCATACGGTCCTGGTGCGACAGGAACCACATCGATGTGATTCGGGTCGCGAAATCTCGGTCGGAGGCGCGAAAAGCAAGTACCGATCCGACTTGACGCCGACCGACGCCCACCGATAGGTTGCCCTCCGCTGATCGGACGAGGGCTTCGGCCCGGACCCGAGACGCATCGCAGCGAGGGCCTTCGGGTCCGAGCAGCGGTCGGTCCTGAGGGACGGCCCAGGTTCCGAGGGCCGGTCCGCCGCCTCGGCGGCGGGACGGTTCCGAGGGACTCCGGTCCATTCAGGGCCAGGCGCCAGAAGCGCCGCCTGGCGGGGAACCGTCGGGCGACGTGGAGACGCCAACCCCGGCCGATCGGGTGCGAGCCCGTGAGGTCGGACCGAAGCGGCTCACGCCGCTTCGATGAGAACCCCGAGAGGGTGAGGCTCCGGCCGAGCTCCCTCGGGGTTTCTCGCGTTCGGCGGGCGGCCGGAAGCCCGATGCGTCCACGGCAGCAGGCCCGAGCGCACGTCGCGAAAACCCGAAGAAGGCCGCGAAAAGCAACCAGCGTTCCAGCTTGCAAGATGCTGCAGCCCGCGCGTACATTGTGGTCGTCGTCGATGAGGGCAACCGAAACGGCGGCGACGGCCCGAGAGGGTCGTTCCTCGGAAGCCCGAGAGGGTGGAAGAGGAGATCCGAGACCCGCAAGGGTCGAGGAACACCGACCGGTCCGCACCCCGAGAGGGGAGCGGCGGTCCCGAGAGGGGCCGGCCCGGGAAGGCCTTCGGGTCGACCCGGATCCGGAAGGGAGCCGGCGCCCGCAAGGACGCCGGATGGGAACACCCCGAGAGGGCGAGGTTTCGGCCGAGCTCCCTCGGGGTTTCCCGCGCTCGGAGCCCGGTGCACTACCATCCGCGCATGAGTTGGCCCGAGAACGCCCTGACCGAGGACGAGAAGATCGTCTCCCAATTCCGGCCGCACTGGAAGCTGCTGGCGATCCCGATCGTGTGGTTCCTTCTCATCGCCGTTGGCGTGTTCGCCGTCTTCCGTTGGGTACCGGGAGGGGCCGTGATCGATCTCGTCCTCGTCCTCGTGCTGGCGGCGGCGTTCCTGTGGCTGGTGGTCAAACCGGTGATCGACTGGTACTTCACCCGCTATGTGCTCACCACCGAACGACTGATCACCCGCAAGGGCCTCATCTCCCGACACGGCGTCGAGATCCCCCTGGAGAACATCACCAACGTCAACTTCTCGCAGACGATCTTCGAACGGCTCCTCGGGGCCGGGGACCTGCTCGTCGAATCCGCCGGGGAGACGGGTCACTCGGCGTTCTTCGACATCCCACACCCGGACCGGTTCCAGGCGGTCCTGTACAAGGTCCGGGAACAGCGGACGCTCGAGCTCAAAGGGCTCGCTCCATCCCCCGACGGGGGTGCCGAGTCCACCGTCGACCCCGAGGACCGGCTCCGCCGGCTGACTCGCCTCCACGACGAAGGGCTCATCACCGATGAGGAGTACGAACGCAAGCGGCGAGCGCTGCTCGACGACATCTGAGCCGCTCAGGTCGAGACCAAGCGGGCCACGGTCTCGACGTGATGGGTCTGGGGGAACAGGTCGATCGGCGCCGCCCACTCCAGTTCGAACCCTCGTTGGGCCAGTTCGGCGACGTCACGCGCCAGCGCGGCAGGATCGCATGACACGTACGCGATGACGCGAGGCTTCCCGGCGAGCACCGCGGCGATCCCGGCGGTGCCCAGCCCCGCGCGTGGAGGGTCCACCACCGCCACGTCCCATCGCCTCTCCAGCTCGGCGGTCACCACCTCGAAGCGGCCGGGAACGATCGTCACCGACGCCAGATCCGCCACGTTGTGGCGCAGATCGGCCAGGGCGGCGGGGTCGGACTCGACCGCGATCGCCGCGGCACCGGACACGGCGACGGTGCGCGTGAACAGTCCACCGCCGGCGTAGCCATCCAGGACCACGTCTCGGGGTCCGACGTCCGCCGCTGCACGCACCAGATCCACCAGGAGATCGGCCGCGGCGGTATTGACCTGGAAGAACGCCGCAGCAGAGATCCGGAACCGCTCCCCGGCGACGACCTCCTCGATCGCGGGCGGCCCGAGCACCGCCCTCGCCCGGCCGCCGGGGTGGAGCGCCACCACCGAGGCGCTCCACCGGTCGGCGTGGCCCGGCACCTCGCCGACCACACCCACCAGCGAGTCGCCCGTCCGGCTGCTGCCCCGCACCGTGAGCCGCTCGACCCCGCGCAGATCCCCGAGACGTCCGAACACCTGGGCGGGCGCGTCCTCCAGCAAGAGGCACGGATCGACCGCGATCAGATCCTCCGACCGGCGCCGATGCAGCGCCGGTCGGCCCCCCAGCACGGTGAAGTCCATCCGATTGCGATACCGCAGCGGCTGCGGCGACGCCACCGTGGGATGGACCACGGGCCGGTCGAGGCCGCCGAGGTGCTCGAGCTGGCCGCGGACGACATCGCGCTTGAGCGTCAGCTGCAGCCGGTACGAGGCATGTTGGAGGTCGCACCCGCCGCACCTCCCGAAGACCCCGCACGGTGGCCTCCGTCGATCGGACGCAGGCTCGACGATCGACACCGGCTCGGCTCGCGCCCAGCGACGCTTCTCGGTGACGATCCGAGCCTCGACGATCTCGCCTGGGAGCACGCCCGGGACGAAGACGACCTTCCCGTCCACCCGCCCGACGCCGTCGCCCCCATGGGCGATCCCGTCGATGGCGATGCGGCGCTGCATCACCGGACGGTAGCGTCTCGGCCGCCCACCGAGCGCCTGGTCCAGCGACCGGACATCGGCGTCCCCGAACGCACTAGCCTCGCGCCGACCGATCGTCGACCATCTCGGGAGCGGATGTGCTCTGGTTCCATCAGCACTGGTTCTACGTCGCCGTCGCCACCACCGGCCTGGTCGGGCTGTGGGGTCTGGCGCTGGCGTTGGCGAAGCGGGAACCGGGTCGGGCCTTCCTCACGGCCAGGGGTCTCGCCATCATCGCCATGCTCATCCAGGTGGGGGCCGGGTTGGTCCTCTACGCCCAGGGACGACGGCCGGGCAACGCCTTCCACATCTTCTACGGGGTGGTCATCGCCATGACCTTCGGCTTCGTCTACGTCTACCGGTCCCAGATGGCGCGACGGCCGGCGCTCGCCTACGGTCTGTTACTGCTGTTCGTCATGGGCCTCGGGCTCCGTGCCTGGGCGAACGTGAACTGACGCCGGGCGCACGAGGAAAGGAGATCGTGGTGCTACTCGAGGGCAAACGTCTCGTCGTGACCGGGGTCCTCACCGACGACTCCATCGCCTGGCACACCGCCCGGGTGGCCCAGCAGGAGGGTGCCGAGATCGTCCTCACCGGGTTCGGGCGCGGCATCCGGCTCACCCAACGGGCGGCCAAGCGTCTCCCGGTGGAGCCTCCCGTGCTCGAGCTCGACATCACCAACGACGAGCACATGGCCAACCTCGTTCGTGACCTCGACGAGCGCTGGGGACGCGTCGACGGCGCGCTGCACGCGATCGCCTACGCACCCGACGACGCCCTCGGTGGCAACTTCCTGACGACACCGGCCGACTCCGCGTCCACGGCGTTCGTCACCTCCGCGTTCAGCTACAAGACCCTGGCCGTCGGTCTGCTGCCGTTGCTGCGGAAGGCCGGCGGTGGGGGACTGGTGGCCCTCGACTTCGACAACTCGCAGGCATGGCCGTCGTACGACTGGATGGGGGTCTCCAAGTCGGCGCTGCAGTCCGTCACCCGCTACCTGGCCAAGTACCTCGGTCCCGATCGGATCCGGGCCAATGCCGTGTCGGCCGGCCCGCTGGCCACGATCGCCGCCAAGTCCGTCCCCCACTTCGAACGCTTCGAAGAGGTCTGGAAGGCCCGATCGCCCATCGTCTGGGACGTCCACGATCCGGAGCCCGTGGCCAAGATGGCGTGCGTGCTGATGAGCGACTGGGCCCCGCAGACCACCGGCGAGATCGTGCACGTCGACGGCGGCTTCCACGCCGTGGCCATCGGGCCGGAGGGGGACTAGGACCCGGGAGCTCGGGCCGCCTCGGGGTCGGGCGTGCGGTCCCGGAGGGCGACCACGAAGGTGGCGCCCCCACCGATCGTCGGCTCGTACCAGACCCTCCCTCCCATCGCCTCGGTGAGCCCCCGGACGATGTACAGTCCGAGCCCGGTGCCGCCCATCGAGCGGGTCTCGTGATCCTGGAGCTGGGTGAAGCGTTCGAAGATCTCGTCGCGCCGTCGGTACTCGATCCCCGGACCGTGGTCGACGACGAACAGGAGCACCTCGTCGTCCTTCACGCGGGCACCAACCTCGATGGGACTGCCCTCGGCGTACTTGAGGGCGTTCTCGACGAGGTTGCGCAGGATGCGCCCGAGGTGATCGGGGTCGGCGTCGATGCGTTCGACCTCGGTGCCGATCGACAGCGAGACATGCCCTCGAGCGCCCGGGACCGAGTCGACGACCTCCTCCAAGAAGTTGTGCGCCGCCAGGGTCCGGGTGCGGATGGGGAGGGCCTCGGCGTCGAGCCGCGACACGACGAGGAGGTCCTCGATGAGCGTCCGCAGGCGTTCGGTCTGTTTCCCCGCGGTGGCGATCAGCTCCCGTGCGGTCGGGTCGGGATGCTGCAGCTCGGCGCGTTGGAGCGTGCCGAGCGTGCCGATGATCGAGGTGAGCGGGGTACGGAGCTCGTGGGACACCACCGAGACGAACTCGGTCTTGAGCTCCGCCAGTTCGGCCATCTTCGCTCCCTCCGTCGTGGCCTGCTCGTAGCGGGCGAGCTGGTCCAGGACGAGCGCGGCCGGCGCGGACATCGACTCGATCACCGCCACGTCCTGCGGGGTGAAGCGCGTCGGGGTGTCGGCGAGCAGCACGACCCCGATGCGACGAGCCCCGACCCGGAGGGGGACCGCCACCGCACGTCGCACGTCCAGATCGGCGAGGAGCCGGTCGTCGCAGGCGGACTCGCCGCCGTCGACGCAGGCCGACTCGGAGGAGATGAACGCCCCCGTGATGAGCGTCCGTTCCGTCAGCGCGACATCGACGGGGTCCGACGGGATGACGTGGCCCTTCACCCAGATCGGTGACATCACCCGCAGGAGCTCTTCGTCGGGAACGTACAGCGCCACCAGACCCAGCTCCGCATGGACGACCCGCGCCATGCGTCCGACCAGTTCGGGAAGGACCTCACCGAGGTTGGAGCCGGCACCGATCGTGCGTGAGATGTCGTACATCCGCGACAGCTCCCGCTCCTTGTCGGCCAGTTCCCGCTCGCGTCGCTCGAACTGTGCGATCTCGATGCCGGCCTCGTGGAGACGGCTCTTGATCCCCCCGGCGAGGAGGAACACGAGGACGCAGGCCGCGGCGAACGTCGAGATGAGCAGCGCCGAGCCGCCGATCGTGGCGTCGGGAGGGGTGACCGCCGCGTACGAGTAGGCCGCCAGCGCCAACGCGGAGGTGAGGACCACGAGCAGGTCGCTGGTGATCGTCGCGGCCGCGAAGAGCACGACCAGCAGATAGCCGACGCCCACCGGAGTGCCGGTGCGAGGGAGCTCGACGATGACCAGACCGATGATGGCGATGGCCGAGCCCAATGTCAGGAGGATGTCGGCGAGCGGCGTCTCCAAGGTCCGGCGCCACGGGACGACCGTCAAGATCACCAGCGCCGCCGCCAGCAGCGCCGCGATCAGCATCCGGGAGCGGGGCTCGTTGCGCCACAGCGACCAACCCGTCAAGGTGATCAGGCCGAGCCAGGACAGCACCAAGCCGACGCGGACGACCCGGAGACGGTAGGCGGCGTACGAGCTGAGGCGGGTCATCGTTGCCCGCGACCCGGGGATCGAGATCGACGGCCGAGAGGAGGCATGGCGGTATCCTGCGTTCGGTGGCACGCGTACTCCTTCTCTTCGGCGGAAGATCCGACGAGCATGAGGTGTCCTGCGTCTCGGCGGTGTCCATCTACGACGCCCTCGTCGAGGCTGATCACCAGGTCGTGCCGGTCGGCATCGATCGCGCCGGGGGCTGGCACATCGCCGACCCCGGCTACCGCCCGTTCCACGCCTCCGGACGTTCGGTGCGGCTGGCGGTCCCCGACGGGATCCTCATCTCAGGCGACGACGAGATCGCCTTCGACGTCGTGTTCCCCGTCCTGCACGGACCGTTCGGCGAAGACGGGACGGTCCAAGGCCTGCTCGAGCTCATCGGCAGGCCGTACGTCGGCAACGGCGTCCTCGCCTCGGCGGCGGCGATGGACAAAGACATCGCCAAACGGCTCGTGGCCGACCGGGGGATCCCGACGACGCCCTACCGGGTGCTGCATCGCCACGATCTCGATGCCGACCCGGCCGGAACGGCGGCACAGCTCCTCGACGCCCTCGGGCTGCCGGTCTTCGTCAAACCGGCCGCGTTGGGATCGTCGGTCGGGATCACCAAGGTGGACGCCGTCGAGGACCTCGAGAAGGCACTCGCGGTGGCGTTCGGCTTCGGTGGCAAGGTCCTGGTCGAGGAGGCCATCGACGGCCGGGAGATCGAAGTGGCCGTCCTCGAAGGCGGACGGGTCGCGGGTCCCGGCGAGGTCATCACCGCGTCGGGGTGGTACGACTACAACGCCAAGTACCACGACCCGTCGAGCCGGTTCGAAACCCCCGCCAACCTGCCGGATCAGCGGGCCGAGGAGGTCCGCGCGCTGGCCGTGGCGGCGTTCGAGGCCCTCGAGGGTCGTGGTCTGGCCCGGGTCGACTTCCTCTATGAGGCTCCGGGGCGAGGGTTCCTGTTCAACGAGATGAACACGATGCCCGGGTTCACGCCCATCTCGGGGTTCCCGAAGATGTGGGAGGCCGCGGGGATGTCCTACCCGGGGCTCTGTAACGAGCTGGTGGAGCTGGCGCTCGGGCGGGGCCGATCGGCGTGAGGGATCGGGAGCAAGGCGTCGAGGCGGTCGCCGAGCAGCAGGGACAAGGCGGCGCCGGTGACGAACGCCACGCCACGGGAGCGATGGGCGGCGAGGCCGACGACGGCAGCCACCACGATGTTGGCCAGCGGAGCGGCCATCGTCAGCTCGCCTCGATGCTCGTTCTCGGGGCCGGAGCCGGGAGCCAGGATCTGTCGCATCGAGGAGCCGGCGGTGGCGCCGGCGACGGCTGCGACGACGGTCCTCCAGGCGCGGATCATCACCGACCGCTCACTGCCATCGGCGGGGTGATCGACACCTAGATCTTGATCACGGGACAGGTCAAGGTCCGCACGATGCCCTCGACGGGCTGGATGCGGGTGACCACGAGCTGGCCGAGGGCATCGACGTCCTCGGCCTCGGTGAAGACGATGACGTCGTAGGGCCCGGTCACGGCCTCGGTCGACAGGACCCCCGGAAGGTCACGGATGGCGCTCGCGACTTCGGCGGCGCGTCCGGTGTCGGTCTGGATGAGCACGTATGCCTGCACGAGCCGAACCTCCTGGTGGGGGGAGTTCCAGTGTATCGCGACGATCGGGCCCTCGGGCGGCCCGGGATCGGGTCAGTACCCGTCGGAGCCGAACCGCAGGTTCCGGGCGACGGGACTGCCGTCGACGTGATGCAGGTCGAAGACGATGCGTTGACCCTGCCGGAGCATGCGGAACATCGAGCCCTCGAGGGAACCGGGATGGAGGTACACCTCCGAACGGTCGTCGTCGCGGACGATGACGCCCACGCCGGTCTCGGGATCGAAGACCTTGACGACGCCCTGCACGGCTACGCCTTCTCGATCTTGCCGGCCTTGATACAGGACGTGCACACGCGCATCCGCCTCGAGTTGGAGCCGTGCTTGACTCGGACTCGCTGGATGTTGGGCAACCACCGGCGGCTCGACCGCTTGTGGGAGAAACTGACCTGCTTGCCGACCCACGGCTCCTTGCCGCAGACCTCGCACCGATATGCCATATGGGGAACCTCCTGAGGCGGTTCGGGAGGATAGCAGAGCCGTGTGCCTTCCTCGGCCGGGCAGTCGGCCACGCTGGGAGGGCGCAGGGCCATAACATCGGCTCGTGAACACACGAGCCCGCACCCTCGCGTACCTCTCCGCCGTCCCCGTCGAGCGGGTGAAGGGGATCGGTCCTGCCCGGGCCCGGCACCTCGCCAGGCTCGGCATCGCCTCGGTGGCGGACCTGCTGCTCCACGTCCCCCGGCGGTACCTGGATCGATCGCGCACGTTCGACCTGTCCGAGGTCCCGTTGGGGGAGGAGGTGACGATCTTCGGAACCGTCATGTCCACCAAGAAGCGGCGGATCTCGGGGGGGCGGGTGATGATCGACGCCCGGATCTCCGACGGGACCAACGTGGTGGATGCGGTGTGGTTCAACCCGTACCTCAAGATCGAGGAGGGTTGGGAGGTCGCCATGTCGGGCACCGTGTCGATGTACCGGGGGCGCCTCCAGATGCGTTCGCCGGAACTGGAGCGGTTCGGCACCGGCTCCCTCGCCGTCGGTCGCATCGTCCCGGTCCATCCCGCCGTCGCCAAGCTCTCTCCGGCCAAGGTGCGTGCGGCGGTGGACAACGCCCTGCGCCGGTCCCGGCCCATCGCCGATGTCCTGCCGGCCGACCTGCGGGAACGCCTCGGGCTCGTCGACCGCGACACCGCCTTCGCCGACGTCCACTTCCCCGACGATCTCGACGCCGCGACCCGTGCCCGGCGTCGCCTCGCCTTCGACGAGCTCTTCCGCCTCGAGGTCGGCTTGGCGGTCCGCAAGCATCGCCAGGTCCACGACGCCACCGGAATCGTCCACGACGGAGCGGGCCACCTCGTCGACGCGTACCTCGAGGCGCTCCCGTACGAGCTCACCGGAGCTCAGCGCCGGGCGCTCGACGAGATCGAGACCGACCTGCGATCGCCGCTGCCGATGCATCGCCTCCTGCAAGGTGAGGTCGGTTCGGGCAAGACCGCGGTCGCGGTCTGCGCCATGCTGCGAGCCGTCGGCAGCGGCTACCAGGCGGCGGTGATGGCTCCCACCGAGGTCCTCGCCACCCAGCACTACCTGGGGGTCACCGCCGCGCTGGCCGACGCCGGCCTCGCTCCCGACCGAGAGGCCGTCGCCGACGCGGTCGGGACCGAGAGCCTCTTCGCCGCTCGCCGACGAGGCCCCGAGGTCTCGGTGGCGTTGTTGACGTCCAACGCCGTCGAGGTGAACGTCGCTCCCGGGGCGTCCCGATCCGACGTGATCGCCCGGGTCGCCGCCGGTGACATCGATCTGGTGGTCGGGACCCATTCGCTGATCCAGGAAGGCGTGACCTTCGCCCGCCTCGGGCTCGCCGTCGTCGACGAGCAGCATCGCTTCGGGGTGTACCAGCGGGTCATGTTGCGGGAGAAGTCCCAGGGATACGACCCGGACCTGCTGATCATGACCGCCACGCCCATCCCGCGGACCCTGGCGATGACCCTCTACGGCGATCTGGACGTCTCGTTGATCGACGAGATGCCCCCCGGCAGGTCCCCGGTGCGGACCCTCCACGTGACGGCGTTCGACGACACGGTCCACCAGATGATCCGCGCGGAGGTCGCCTCGGGGCACCAGGTGTTCGTCGTGTGCCCCCTCGTCGAGGACTCCGACAAGCTGGCGGCCCGGTCGGCGACGGCCGAGTACCACCGGCTCTCGGCGGCCCTGGACGGCCTCGAGGTCGGTCTCCTCCACGGCCAGCTCCGCCCAGGGGACAAGGACGTCGTGATGACGGAGTTCCGGGCCGGGCGGATCGACGTCCTCGTCACGACCACCGTCATCGAAGTCGGTGTCGACGTCCCGAACGCGACGATGATGGTCGTCATCGACGCCGACCGGTTCGGACTCAGTCAGCTCCATCAGCTACGCGGCCGGGTCGGGCGTGGGACGGCGCCGGGTTCGTGCGTGCTGGTCGCCGATCCGACGACCCCGGAGGGGGAGCGGCGGGTCGCCGCCATGGTGGCGACCACCGACGGGTTCGCGCTCGCGGAGGAGGACCTGCGCATCCGCGGTCAGGGCACCGTCCTCGGAGCCCGTCAGGCGGGGATGACCGACCTCAAGATCGCCGACATCCTCCGAGACGCCGACCTGCTCGTTCGCGCCCGCCAGGAGGCGTTCGCCCTGGTCGACGACGACCCCGACCTCGCCCGTCACCGGGAGCTCGCCGAAGAGCTGAGGATCCTGCTCGGCGAGGACGTCGCATGGCTGGAGCGGAGCTGATGCGCATCGTCGCCGGGAGCGCCAAGGGACGACGCCTGAAGACCCCGGCCGCAGGGACCCGCCCCCCGACCGGGCGGATGAGGGAGGGGACGTTCTCGGCCCTCGGGGCGCGGGTCCGGGACGCCGAGGTGCTCGATCTGTTCGCCGGCTCGGGAGCGTTCGGTCTCGAAGCACTGAGCCGGGGAGCCGCAGGCGCCACCTTCGTCGAGCGGAGCCCGGCCGCGGTCCGCGCGTTGCGCGACAACGTCGACGCCGTGGGTCTGGGCGGGACCATCGTGCGCAGCGACGTGGCGCGGTTCGCCGCGTCGGCGGCCCGGGCAGGCAGCGGGCCCTTCGACATCGTGTTCGTCGATCCACCCTACGCGATGTCCGACGACGCGGTCGTGGCCATCCTCGACGCGGTGGCGCCGCTGGTGGCCGCCGATGGCGTCGTGCTGGTCCATCGTCGGGCCGGCGCCCGGGCGTTGGAACCCGAATTCCTCCGTTTGCGGCGGACCCGGCGGTACGGTGATGGCGAACTGTCGTGGTACGAGAGACGGGAGGACACGGCGTGATCACGGCTCTGGTCCCTGGGAGCTTCGATCCCCCGACCAACGGCCATCTCGACGTCGTCGAGCGATGCGTCGGGATCTTCGATCGCGTGGTCGTCGCCGTCATCCGGAACCCCTCCAAGAAGCCCCTGTTCGACGCTTCCGAACGCGAGGAGCTCCTCCGCTCGTGCTGTGCGTCGTGGGACAACGTCGAGATCGATTCCTTCTCCGGTCTCCTCGTCGACTACGCCGAACAGGTCGGGGCGACGACCATCGTCAAGGGGCTCCGAGCCATGACCGACTTCGACTACGAGATCCAGATGGCCCAGATGAACCGGCATCTGTCTGGGATCGTCACGCTGTTCGTCGCCACCAAGCCGGAGTTCGGCTACCTGTCATCGTCGCTGGTCAAGCAGGTGGCAGAGCTGGGAGGTTCCATCGACGCCCTCGTTCCCGACGTCGTCGCCGCAGCCATGAAGGAGCGATTCGGATGACCGATCACCGTCGACCCGAGTACGGGGCAGATGGGTACGACACCCAGCCCGTGCCGATCGTGCAGCACCCCCCCGCCCAGGGCACCCATCCCCAGCCTCCGCCACCGATCCCCGGCCGGGTCCTGGACATGGTGGAGGACCTGATCGTGGAGGTCGAGAGCGCCCGTCAGGTGCCGCTGTCGAGCAGTGTCATGCTGAACCAGGAGGAGCTGTTGGAGCGACTCCAGACGGTCAAACACGAGCTGCCCGAAGAGCTCCGCGCCGCCCGTTGGATGGTCCGTGAGCGTGAGGCGTACATCGCCCGCACGAACGAGAAGGCCCGAGAGCTCCTCGCCAAGGCGAAGGCACGTTCCGAAGAGCTCGTCTCCGAGTCGTACATCGTCCAGGAGGCCGTCGAGGAGGCGAACTCGCTGGTCCGCAACGCCGAATCGGAGGCCCGACGGATCCGGCTCGAAGCCGAGGACTTCGCCGAACGGCACCTCGGGGAGGCCGAGACCATCCTGGGCGAACTCCTCCGCTACGTGCAGGAGGCCCGGGCGGAGCTGCACCGGTCCCTCCCGCCTGCCCCGCCGCCTCCCGTGGCGGACTGACCGAGCGACGGGGAAGCTCCGGCCGGTACCCTTGGCCCCATGGCCCCGGGACCCTTCGTCGTCAACGTCGCCGACATCCGCCGGAGCGGCGGATCGCGACCCGCGCACATCGAGACCCCGGTCGACTGGAAGCTCGCGTTCAGCGCCCTTCGGCCCTCGGAGCCGCTCGTCGCCGACCTCGTCCTGCGGTCGATCCCCGGTGGACTGGTGGTGACCGGCGACGTCGAGTACCTGGTGGAGCATCGCTGCACCGCGTGCCTGGAGCCGTTCGTCGATCGAACGTCCATCCCGATCGCGGTGACGTTCGAGCTCGAGCCCGACGAGGACGGCTATGCGCTGGTCGGCGACGTCGTCGATCTCGAGCAGATGATCCGCGACGAGGTGATGCTGTCGCTTCCGCTCGTGCCCCGCTGCGGAGGTGCGCACGAGGAAGTTGTGACTAGCGCAGGAACGGACTTGAATACGGGCTCCCCGGACACCTTCGGCGATTCGCCGTTCGCGGTCCTGCGCGAGGTGCTCGAGGCCGACGATCGTGGTCCGGGACCCGAAGGAGTGAGGTGACCCATGGCGGTACCGAAGAAGAAGATGTCGCGGTCCCGTACCCGACGGCGCAAGGCACAGTGGAAGGTCTCTCGACCGTCGTTGGCGACCTGCCAGCGGTGCGGTTCGCTGCACGTTCCGCACCGGATGTGCAAGGAATGCGGAACCTACAACGGTCGCGAGGTCACCGACGTCTGACCGGAGAGCGATGAACCCGATCGCGGTCGATGCGATGGGCGGCGACAAGGCGCCCGACGAGATCGTCCGCGGTTGCCTGACGGCGGTCGGAGAAGGTCGCCGGATCGTCCTCGTCGGAGACGAGCGGCGGCTGCGGTCGATCCTCGACACCGTGGACGGCGATCTTCCCATCGTGCACGCGTCGCAGGTCATCGACATGCACGAGGACCCGGGACGGGCCATCCGGGAGAAGAAGGACGCCTCGGTGAGTGTCGCCGCCCGACTCGTGGCCGAAGGCTCGGCGAGCGGATTCTTCTCGGCCGGGTCGACGGGAGCGACGCTGGCGGCCGCGGCGTTCATCATCGGTCGGACCAAGGGCGTGAAGCGCCCCGCCGTCGCCTCGATCTTCCCGACCGGCAAGATCGTCCTCGACGCCGGGGCCAACCTGACGGTGCGTCCCGAGCACCTGGTCCAGTTCGCGGTGATGGGGACGGCGGTCTCGCAGGTCTATCACGGTGTCGACGCACCCCGTGTGGGGCTGTTGAACATCGGCGAAGAGGCGGGGAAGGGCCGGGACCTCGAGAAGGAGGCCTTCACGCTGCTGCGGTCGACACCTGGCGTCCGGTTCATCGGCAACGTCGAAGGCCGCGACATCGCCGGCGACGCGACCGAGGTCATCGTGACGGACGGCTTCACGGGCAACGTGCTGTTGAAGACCGCCGAGGGCGTCTCCCGGGCCTTGTACCACATGCTGCTCGAAGAGGTCGCCGCCCCCGAGTACCAGGAGGCGCTGGCGACCCTCATGCCGGCGTTCCTGGGGCTCCGAGCACGCCTCGATCACGAGTCGGTCGGAGGGGGACATCTGGTCGGCGTCGACGGGGTCGTCGTCATCGCGCACGGGAGCTCGTCGCGGGTGGCGGTGGCCAACGGGATCGGCTTGGCCGCCGACGCGGTCGAGCGGGACCTGGTCGGCCGGGTGGCCCGGGGGATCGAGGCGACGCTGGCGGCGCCATGAGCACCGATGTGCTCACCCGCCTGGAGGACGCGCTCGGGCATCGGTTCGAGGACCGGTCCCTCCTCCGGCAGGCGCTCAGCCATCGGTCGTTCGTCGCCGAGCATCCGGGGAGCGAGTCGTACGAGCGGCTGGAGTTCCTCGGCGACGCCGTCCTCCAGCTCGCGGTGACCCGCTACATCTTCGACCGGTACCCGGACGCGTCCGAAGGGGAGATGGCCAAGATCAGGGCCTCGGTCGTGAGCGAACCGACCCTCGCCGACCTCGCCGGCGACCTCGCCGTTGCCGACGCCCTGTTCCTCGGTCGGGGCGAGGAGCTGACGGGAGGTCGAGGCAAGGCGTCGATCCTCTCCGACGTGGTGGAGGCGTTGTTCGGTGCGTTGTTCCTCGAGGTGGGATACGACGCGTCGGAGCGGATCGTCGTCGATCTCCTGTCGCCCTTCGTGGACGAGCGGGCGCGTCTGCCCGGGGGCCGCGACTACAAGACCCGGCTGCAGGAGGTCCTCGTCGCCGAAGGGACGGCTCCGTCCTACACGGTCGCCGAATCGGGCCCCCAGCACGCCAAACGGTTCCATGCCGTGGTGACGTCGGGAGGCCGGGTCATCGGGGAGGGCACGGGCACGTCGAAGAAGCGGGCCGAACAGGCCGCCGCCGAGGATGCCTTCGAACGTCGGCGGCTGCGGCAAGGACCCGATGCCGGAGCTCCCTGAGGTCGAGACGACGAGACGCCTCCTCGATCCGCTCGTCGTCGCCCGCACCGTGACCGGGGTCGAGGTACCCGGGCGTCGGGTCCTTCGGCGCCATGAGCGCCCGACGGACCTTCCCGACCGACTCGAGGGACGCCGGATCGAGCGCACCGATCGGGTCGGCAAGTTCCTCCTCATGGGGCTCGAAGGCGACCTCACCTGGGTCATCCACCTGGGGATGTCGGGCAGGCTCACGGTCGTCGCCCACGATGCGCCCGAGACGCCCCACACGACCCTGGAGGCGGCCTTCGAGGACGGCTCGGCCCTGCGCTTCGTCGACCCCCGGACGTTCGGATGGTCCGCCGTGTGGACCCCGCAGGAGGTCGCCGCTTCGCCCCTTGCCCGTCTCGGCCCCGACGCCTTGGAGGCGCCCCCCGACGTCGAGGGGTTCGCTCGTCGTCTCGAAGGTCGCAGGGCGCCGATCAAGTCGCTGCTCCTCGATCAGACGGTCATCGCCGGCCTCGGCAACATCTATGCCGACGAGGCGCTCCACCGGGCCCGGATCTCTCCGCGGAGACCCGCCGGGAGGATCTCCCGTCGTCGCCTCGGATTGCTGCTGGCGGCCATCGAAGACGTGCTGGACGCCGCGCTCGCGGCCGGAGGCACCTCCCTCGACGACATGGCGTACCTCCTTCCCGACGGCCGTGCCGGCGACTACATGACCGAACTTCGCGTGTACGGACGCGGGGGAGAGCCCTGCCTGGGATGTCACCAGACCCTGCGATCGGCCACGATCGGCGGCCGGACCGCCACCTGGTGTCCCCGCTGCCAACGATGACCGTCACCGACGCGGCCGCCCGGAGTGAGTCACACGCGTGTGATTCCCACGGTATGCTCTGTCGACCGTGCTTCTGAAGAGACTCTCGCTCGTCGGCTTCAAGTCCTTCGCCGACCGCACACGCCTGGATTTCGACGCCGGCGTGAACGTGGTCGTGGGCCCGAACGGATCGGGCAAGTCGAACATCCTCGACGCGATCGCCTGGGTCATGGGGACCCAAGCCACCCGGGCGCTGCGCACCGAGAAGATGGAGGACGTCGTCTTCGCCGGGACCGCCACCCGACCCGCCCTGTCGCGAGCGGAAGTGTCGCTCACGTTCGACAACAGCGACGGTTTCCTCCCACTGGACCTCGCGGAGATCACCATCACGCGGCGCCTCTATCGAGACGGCACCTCTGAGTACGAGCTCAACGGAGCCCCATGCCGGCTCCTCGACATCCAGGAGCTCCTCTCCGACGGCGGCGTCGGCCGACACCAGCACGTCCTGGTCGGTCAAGGTCAGGTCGGTGACGTGCTCACCGCCCGACCCGACGAACACCGTGCCATCATCGAGGAGGCGGCGGGGATCACCAAACACCGGGGGCGCCGAGATCGGGCGCTCCGTCGGTTGGCGTCGACCGACGCCGACGTCGATCGTCTCGAGGATCTCCTGAGGGAGAAGCGCCGGCAGATGCGGCCGCTCAAACGGCAGGCCGACGCGGCCGCCAGGCACGATTCGGTACGGGCCGAGGCGAGGGCCATCCGGATGTGGCTCGGGGCCCAGGAGCTCCGATCCCTCGACTCGTCTCGGGCCGCCGCGGAGGCAGAGAAGCGTCGCCTCGACGAGGAGGTGACCCAGGCGACGGCGGAACTCGACGAGCTGACGGGTCGACTGGCCGAGCTGCGCGAACGGGCCGGTGACGTCGGTCGTCGCCTCGAACGCGACACCGCGGCGGCGGCACGGCTGGAGACGGTCCTGCAGCGACTCCACGGTGTCGCCTCGGTCGCGAAGGAACGCCGGTCCGCCATCGAAGGTCGGATCGAGGGTGCCGGGCTCCGCCGCTCCGACCTGCAGGCCGAGGCCGGCGAGCTCGAGCGGGAGATGGCCGAGGTCGCCGCCCAGGAGGCCGAATCGCGGGCCGCGTTGGAGCAGGCCGAGGCCGCCCTCGTCGCCCTCGAGGAAGAGGAACGGACCCTCGCCGAACAGGTCCAGCTCCCGGCGGAGGGGCTCTTGGCGAACCTCCGGGGCGACCTGCGGGCGCTCGAGACGGCCGCCGACCGGGACCGCCGGGAACTCGAGGCTCTGCAGGCGCGGAGGGCCGTCGTTGCCGAGCGGATCGCCGAAGAGGTCCGCGAACGCGACGAGATGGCCGCCGCCATCCAGGCGATCGACGTCGAGGTGGGCAGCGCCCAGGCTCACTACACCAGGGCTCGCGACTCGCGCCGTGAGGCCCAGCGGTCATGGGAGGAGACCGACCGGCGATCGGCAGGCGCGGCGGTCGACGTTGCCGCAGCTCGGGGTCGGGTCGAGGCGCTCGAGTCGGCCCTCGCCGGGCTCGGGGACCCCGAGACGCGTGGGCGTGTCGAATCGATGCCTCAGGTCCTCGGGTCGCTCGTGGCGCTCCTCGACGTCCCCGAGGACGTTGCCGCCGCCGTCGATGGGCTCTTGGCGGGATGGGTGGACGCCTTCGCCACCACGGACCGCAGGAGCATCCGGCACATCGCCGAGGCCCTGAAAGCGGAGGGTCTCGGGGGGATCGGACTCGTCGCCCCCGGCCGCGGTGCCTCCGGCAGAGCTGCCGCGGTCGCCGCCGATCTGGGCCTCGAGACCCTCGTCGATCGGCTCGGTCCGAACGCGGATCGGAGGCTCGCCGAAGAGCTCTTCGGTGATGTCGTCCTGGCCGAAGGCTGGGTGACCGCCTGGGAGGTCGTGAACGGCGATCCGACCGTTCGTGCCGTCACCCCCGAAGGTGACGTCATCTCGTCGACCGGGATGAGGATCGCCGCGCCCGACGGCGCCGGACACGTCGCGCTGGAGTCGGCCCGCATCGCCCTGGAACGGGCCCTCGCCGACGAGGCCCGAGCCCGGAGTGCGGCGACGACCGCCCGGCGGGCGTTCGAGGAGTCACGCGCCACCGAACGGCTCGCCCTCGAGGCGCTCGAAGCCCTCGAAGCTCGTCTGTCCGGGCTCACCGAGGCGCTGGATCTCGTCGAGCGGGCACGGGCCGAAGGCGAAGCCGAGCTCGGTCGACTCGATGCCCGGCGCGCCGCCATCGAGGCGACGGCCGAGGCCCGAACGGAGCGGATCGAGGAGCTCCGTCGTCGTCTCGGCGATCTCGAAGGCGAGGAAGCCGAACGTCAGGCGGCATGGGAGGCCCTCAACCGCCGCCGGGACGCGGTCGCCCGGCGGCGGGATCTGGCGCGCCGCCGACGCGACGATATCGCCGCGGTGGCGGCCCGGTCAGGGGAGCGACGGGCGATGCTCGCTCGCCGGACCGAGGCGATCACCAGCGAACTGGCCCAGCTCGAGCTCCTCCCTCCCGACGACGCTCGCATCGAACGGCTCACGGTCATCGAAGACACCGCGCAGGCGGCGTCGCAGGTCGTCTCGATGCATCTGGACGCGTTGCGCCGGCGTCAACGCGAGCTGCGCGATCGGACGACCGACGCCGGTGCCGCGTTGGGCGCGGCCGAGCGCCGGAAGGAGGAGCTCGACGAGGCGACCAGGACGGCACGGGACCGTCTCGCCGTCCTGTCCGTCGAGCTCGCCGAGATGCGTGTCCGGCGCGAGGCGGTCGCCGAGGCGTTGCGTCGCGACGCCGACGCCGACGAGGACGCGGCATTGGCGGCTCCCGAACCCGAGATCCCCGACGGGACGACCGCCGAGGAACGTCTCGAGTCGCTCCTGGCCGATCTGCGACGGATGGGCCCGATCAACCCGCTGGCGGCCGCCGAGTACGCGGAGGTGGCCGGCGAGGTCGAGCTCCTGGAGGGTCAGCTCGCCGACCTGGCCGAGTCGCGCAGTGAGCTGCGAAAGGTGATCGCGGCGCTCGACGAGGAGATGGGTCGTTCCTTCATGGAGGCCTTCGAGGAGATCGCTGCGCTCTATCGAGAGAACTTCGCCCTCGTGTTCCCCGGTGGCCGCGGCTCGTTGCATCTCACCGACCCCGATCGGCCCCTCGAGACCGGCGTCGAGGTTCGCGCCCAACCGGCGGGGAAGAAGGTCGGCAAGCTGAGTCTCCTGTCGGGCGGTGAACGCTCCCTCGCCGCCCTGGCGTTCCTGTTCGCCGTCTTCCGTGCCCGCCCGAGCCCGTTCTACGTGCTCGACGAGGTCGAGGCGGCGCTGGACGACGCCAACCTGCGCCGGTTCCTCCGTCTGGTCGATGGCCTCCGCTCGTCGGCCCAGCTCGTCGTCATCACCCATCAGCAACAGACGATGGAAGCCGCCGATATCCTGTACGGGGTCACCATGGAGCCGGGAGAGTCCTCCAAGGTGATCGCCAAGCGGATGCAGTCCGTCGACGCCTGAACACACCTGGAGATCCCGTGGACTTGTCGCAGTTGCTCATCGTGATCGTCGTGGTCGCGGTGCTGGTCGGGGTCGCCGTCGTCGTCGCTCGCGCCCGTTCGACGTCGCCGGTTGGCCGGCCGATCGCGGCGCCGCCGGCGACGGGACTCCGCCCGAAGCTGGCCAAGACCCGCTCGGCGCTCGCCGGGGTCTTCGGCCGCGACACCCTCGACGACGCGTTCTGGACCGAGCTGGAGGAGGCGCTCATCGCCGCGGACGTCGGAGTCGAGACGGCGGCCGACCTCGTGGCCGAGGTACGACGATCCGGAACAGGGTCCCCCGACGAGGCACGGACGGGGCTCGAGGAGGCGATCGTGGAGCTCCTCGCCGGTGTCGACCGGTCCCTCCACCTGGATGGGCACCCGGCCGTCGTGCTCGTCGTGGGGGTCAACGGGACCGGGAAGACCACGACGATCGCCAAGATCGCCAGGCGCCTGGTCGACGAGGGTCGCGGGGTGGTCCTGGCGGCGGGCGACACGTTCCGGGCGGCGGCCGTCGAACAGCTCCGGACATGGGGTGAGCGGATCGGCGTCCCGGTCGTCGCCGGAGCGGCTGGAGCCGACCCGGCGGCGGTGGCCTACGACGGGTTGCGCTCGGCGCGGGAAGCCGATGCCGACGTGCTCGTGGTCGATACCGCAGGACGGCTCCAGTCGAAGTCGAACCTGATGGACGAACTGGCGAAGATCAAGCGGGTGCTGGAGAAGGACGGCGGCGTCGTCGGCGAGGTCCTGCTCGTGCTCGACGGCACGACGGGCCAGAACGGGATCGCCCAGGCCGAGGCGTTCCGGGCGGCCGTCGAGGTGACCGGCCTCGTGATCACGAAGCTCGACGGTACCGCCCGCGGTGGCGTCGCGGTCGCCGTCGAACGGAACCTCGGCATCCCGGTCAAGTTCATCGGGATCGGAGAGGCGATGGACGACCTCGTGCCGTTCGAACCGCGGGCGTTCGCCGAGGCCCTCCTCGGGGTGTAGTCGACGCGGTGAGCCTCGCCACGAGCGCCGCGTCGAGCTCGCGTCGCCGGAGGTGTGCGTCGAGCGTTCGTCGGTGGGATCGCCCAGGTCGTGCCATCATGCGCCGGTACGAGACACGCAGGTGACCCGACGACCGAGGAGGTTGCATGGATCCGGACGATCGACGTCGGATGGACGAGGCCCGGAAGGCCGCCGAGCGGGCCTACGCACCGTATTCGGGCTTCCGGGTCGGGGCGTTGGTCGTGGCTTCCGACGGGTCCGAGCACATCGGCGCCAACGTGGAGAACGCGGCGTTCCCATCGTCGATCTGCGCCGAAGCCAACGCCATCACCACTGCGGTGGCGAGCGGTGCCCGAGCCGTCGAAGCGGTCTACGTGACGTGCATCGACGACCCGGGATGCACGCCCTGTGGCAACTGCCGGCAGATCATGCGGGAGTTCGGGGTGGAGCGGGTGATCCTCGAGCACCCCGGCGGTCGGTTGGAGACGTACCGGCTCGGCGATCTGTTGCCGTTGTCGTTCGGTCCCGACGCGCTCGGTGCCAGGTGACGGGTCGGAACATCGTCGCATTTCGGACGGTTCGGCACGATCGATGTGACCGGAGCGACCGTCGACGCGTCGAGAGGGCACCGAACGAGGACATACGAAAGGGCCACGACATGCACCGGATCCCATCGACCACCCGGCACCGGGGACGCCTGTGGGCGTTGACACTCGTCCTCGTCGTCGTCGGGGCGGCCTGCTCGAGCGGGGACACGGACGCGACCACGGTCCGCCCGTTCTCCGACATCCAGTCCAGCGATCTGCGGTTCGGCCTCGACGACCGAGGTCTCGGCGAGATGGTCGTCGAGACCTCCGCGGCGGCCGTGTGCTCGATCGCCTGGGGTGAGACCGAGGCCCTCGGGAACCTCAACACGGATCTCGACATGGCCGGAACGGGCCACACGGAGCACCATGTCGTGCTCCCCGGCGCCGAGCCGGGGAAGACCTACTTCTACCGGCTGCAGGGCACCACCGCCGACGGTTCCCTCTTCCAGTCCGAGCTCCAGACCTTCACGCTCCCCGAGGCGGAGGCCTCGGCGCCCGGGACCGAGCGCGTGAACCTGGCGGAAGGAGCCACGGTGCTGGAGGTGAGCTCCGAGTTCTCGCCGGCGTGGGCCGGAGCCAACGCCGTCGACGGGGATCTGTCGACCGAGTGGGCGACCTCCGGGAGCGGCGATGACGCCTACATCGTCATCGACCTCGGTGAGGAACGGGCCGTCTCCGGAGTCGAGTTCCTGACCCGGTCGATGAGCGACGGATCGGCCACCACGACGGAGTTCACCGTCACCGTCGACGACGGTGAGACCTTCGGGCCGTTCCCCGCGTCCGCGCCCGGCTCGCCGCAGGTCGCGACGTTGGAGACCACCGGCCGGGTGTTCGGATTCGACGTGGCCGCCTCCACCGGCGGCAATACCGGCGCCATCGAAGTGATGGTGTACGCCTCCCGCTGAGCGGTCCCCTGGGCCGCAGCGCTCGAGCCGGGCCCTGGTGGAGACCCGATGCCGCGTCAGCCCTCGCGCTCGCGGAGGGCCTCGATCAGCTTGGGGAGGACCTGATGGACGTCGCCGACGACCCCGAGATCGGCGATCCCGAAGATCGGTGCCTCGGGATCCTTGTTGATGGCGATGATGATCGACGAGTCCTTCATCCCGACGACGTGTTGCATCGCGCCCGAGATGCCGGCTGCGAGGTAGACCTTCGGCTTGACGGTCTTGCCCGTCTGTCCCACCTGCAGCGAGTACGGCACCCATCCGGCGTCGACGACGGCCCTGGTGGCGCCGACCGCGCCTCCCAGCAGCTCGGCCAGCTCGTTGACGATCGTGAAGCGTTCCGCGTCGCCCAACCCGCGGCCGCCCGAGACGACGATCTCGGCGGCTTCCAGGTCCGGTCCCTCCGAGGGCTCCTCGTGGCGTTCGAGGACCCGGACCGCACCGGAATGGCCGACGTCCGGCATGGCCACGGGCACCACCGTGGGAGCGGAGCCACCCACCGGTTCCGCCGTGAACGCCTTCGAGCGAACGATGACGATGGCCGGGTCGTCGGCAGTGATCGCTTTGACGACCCGCAACGTGCCGCCCAGGATCTCGGTGACGACGGCCTGACCCTCGTCCTCGGAGATCACATCGAGGGCGTTGGAAGCCACGGGACGGTTCATCCGGACGCTGAGGCGGCCGGCGACGTCACGATCGAGGTTGCCCATCCCGAACAGGACGGCCTTGGCGTCGCCGACGAGGTCGGCGAGCGCGGCTGCGGCGGGAGCCGCCGGAAGCGTCGCTCCCGGATCGAGATGATGGACCTCTGCGGCGCCGTGATCGCCGAGCTCGTCGAAGACCGCGTCGCCCCCCGGGCCGACGTGGAAGACGGTGGCTTCGCCGTACTCGCGAGCCTTGGCGAGCAGCTCGAGCGTCGAAGCTGCGGGTCGGCCATGGTGCTCTTCGCTGAAAACCCAGACCTTCATGTCACACCACCTTCGCCTGTTCGAGGACCTCGAGGATCTTGCGGTAGGCCTCCCCGTCGTCCTCGACGATCTCGCCCGCCTGACGAGCCGGGACCGGCGTGACCGAACGCACGTACTGGGCCGAACCGGCGGCGCCGACCTCGGTGGCGTCGAAGCCGAGGTCGGCGGCGGTGAGCTGCTCGACCGGCTTCTGCTTTGCCTGCATGATGCCCTTGAAGGTCGGGTAGCGGGGTTCGACGACCCCGGCGGTCACGGTGAGCACCGCAGGCAACGTGGCTTCGACCTCGTCGTACCCGTCGGGGGTCTGGCGGTGGATCCGGATCGTGTCACCGTCGTGCTCGACGGCCTTGGCGAAGGTCAACGCCGGGACCTCGAGGAGCTCGGAGAGTTGCTGTGGGAGGACGCCGGCCGATCCGTCGGTCGATTCGGTGCCGGCGATGACGAGGTCGAACCCTTCCTGCTGGATGGCGCGGGCGAGGACCTTGGCCGTGACGAGGGCATCGGAGCCCTTGAGGGCCGGATCGCTCACGATCACCGCCTTGTCGGCACCCATGGCGAGAGCTTGGCGGATACCTTGGAGGTTCCCTGCAGGGGACATGGAGAACAGGGTCACGGACCCTTCCGACGCCTCCGCGAGCTGCAGACCGATCTCGACGCCGTACCGATCGGTGTCGTCCAGGATCTGGTCGTCGGGACGGACGATCCAGTGGTGCTCGGGATCCAGCTCGTAGGGCGTGGCCGGGTCAGGGATCTGCTTGGCACAGACCGCGATCTTCATGGCGTCGACGCTCCTTGAATCGGGGTGCCTGCGATGTTACGGAGGTGGTGACGCTCATCAAAAAGCGCTCGGCGGACTCAGAGGCGCATCAGGCGGGGAAGGAGGGCATCGAGCACCGCGGTGATCCTCGCCTTGGCTCGGGTGGCGGTCTCGGTCACCTCCTGGTGCGAGAGCGGCGTCGGGGAGATCCCGGCGGCCAGGTTCGTGACCAGCGAGATCGCGCCAACGTCGACCCCCATGTGTCGAAGGGCGATCGTCTCGGGTACCGTCGACATGCCGACCAGGTCGCCGCCGGCGCGTGCGACCATCTGGATCTCCGCGGGCGTCTCATAGGAGGGACCCAGCATCCAGGCATAGACCCCTTCCCGGTGATGGACCCCGGCGTCGGCGAACACCTCGGCGAAGGTGGCCCGAAGCTGCGGCGAGTAGGCCGCGGAGAGATCCGGGAACCGGGGTCCGAGCCGGTCGTCGTTGGGGCCGACCAGGGGATTGCGGCCCGTCAGGTTGAGATGGTCGCGGATGACCACCAGGTCGCCGGGTGCGAGACCGTCGGCGACCCCTCCCGCGGCGTTGGTGAGGACGACGCGGCGGCAGCCCGACGACGCGGCGGCGCGGACCGCGAACACCACGTCGTCGAGGTCCCAGCCTTCGTAGGCGTGGACCCGGCCCGCGAGGACGAGGACGTTGCCGTCGGGGAACGGGACCGAGTAGAGCTCGCCGGCGTGTCCCTCGACCTTGGGGACGGGGAAGTGGGGGATCGCCCGGTACGGGACCTCGACGGCCCCCTCGAGGCCGCGGGCGTAGTCGCTCAGACCCGATCCCAGCACCACGGCGGCGTCGTGGCGATCCCGTCCCGTCGCTCGGGCGATGGCTGCGACCGCCTCCTGGAGACGGTCGTAGACGCTCATCGCACCTCCCCGAGGACGAGCCGTGCCGGCGGCGGCGGTTCGTCGGCGAACTCCCAGGCCGTCTCGAGGAGCTCGAGGCAGTTGTCGAGACGTTCGTGGTCGTTCCAGCCGACGGTGGCGAGCGCGGACCCGGCATCCACCCGGTCGCCCACCTTGGCATGCAGGGTGATCCCCACCGCGGGATCGATCGCGTCCTCCTTCGTGCTTCGACCGGCTCCCAGACGTACCGCCGCCCACCCGACCGTGAGGGCGTCGCAGCGGGTCACGTACCCCGCCCGGGGAGCGGTGACCTCATGGAGGTGCTCGGGAGCGGGAAGGAGGGCGAGGTCGTCGACGACGTCGGGGTTCCCGCCTTGCGCGGCGATGACCTGCCGGAACGTCTCGAGGGCTTCACCCGACGAGATGGCGACCTCCAGACGATCGCGAGCCGCGGAGCGGTCGGGAGCCACGCCGCCGAGGAGGAGCATCTCTTCGGCGAGGAGCATCGTGACGGCGACGAGATCCGAAGGACCGCCGCCGCGAAGCACCTCGATCGACTCCCTGACCTCGTTGGCGTTGCCCACCTCGCAGCCGAGGGGCTGATCCATGGCGGTGAGGTGCGCCACGACCGTGGTGCCGTGAGCGGCACCGATGCCCACCATCGTTCGGGCCAGCGTCTCGGCGTCGTCCACGTCCTTCATGAACGCGCCCGAGCCGACCTTGACGTCGAGGACGAGCGCATCGAGATCCTCGGCGAGCTTCTTGGACATGATCGACGAGGCGATCAGCGGGATGGACGGGACGGTGCCGGTCGCGTCGCGCAGCGCGTAGATCTTGCGGTCTGCGGGCACCAGCGACTCGGACTGGCCGGCCAGCACGATGCCGATGTCGGAGAGCTGGGCGACGAACTCATCGGCGGTGAACGAGGTACGGAACCCGGGGATGGACTCCAACTTGTCGAGGGTGCCGCCGGTGTGGCCGAGCCCTCGCCCCGACATCATCGGGACCGCGACGCCGCACGCGGCCACGAGCGGAGCCAGCGGGATCGAGACCTTGTCCCCGACGCCTCCGGTCGAGTGCTTGTCCACCTTGGGGGAGGTGATGGAGGAGAGGTCGAGGACGTCGCCCGAGTGGAGCATGGCTTCGGTCCAGGCGGCGAGCTCATCGGCGTCCAGGCCGCGGCACACGACCGCCATCAGGAACGCCGACATCTGATAGTCGGGGATCGCACCTGCGGTGTACCCGTCGACGATCCATCTCAGCTCCTCGGCGTCGAGCGTTCCCCCGTCCCGCTTCTTCGCGATCAGCTCCGGCATGGAGTACTCGGCCACGGCACCTCCGGTCGTCGGGATCGAACCCAGTATCGCACCGACGCGTCCGGTTCCCGGTGTCTACGGTGGGGGAGGGAGGTGAACATCATGACGGATGTGATCGTGGTCGGGGCGGGCTCGGCGGGGGCCGCCGTCGCCGGTCGGTTGACGGAGGACCCCGACATCTCGGTCCTGCTGCTCGAAGCCGGTCCGAGCGATCGGGTGAAGGAGGTCGCCATCCCCGCAGCGTTCTCCAAACTGTTCCGGACCGAGCGGGATTGGGCCTACGAGACCGAGCCGCAGGCAGAACTCGACGGCCGCCGTCTCTTCTGGCCGCGGGGGAAGATGCTCGGCGGATCGTCCTCGATGAACGCCATGATGTGGGTGCGGGGCGTCCCGGAGGACTACGACGCCTGGGCGGCCGCCGGCGCCGCCGGATGGGCCTACGAGGACGTGCTCCCCTTCTTCCGACGGATCGAGAACGCCCAGCGAACCGACGGGCGACACGTCGGCGAGGGCGGGCCGCTCCCCATCGAGGACCAACGGGATCCCAACCCGACGACGTCGGCCTTCGTCGAAGCCTGCGTTCGAGCCGGCTTCCGGCGGAACCCCAACGCCAACGCCGGAGACAACGAGGGAGTGGACTTCGCCCAGGTCACCCAGCGCCGCGGTCGTCGGGCATCGGCGGCGTGGGCGTACCTGCGTCCGGCGATGCGACGCCCCAACCTGGAGGTCGTCACCGACGCGTTGGTGACCCGCGTCGTCATCGAGTCAGGACGCGCGGTCGGCGTTCGCTACCGCAGGAACGACACCGAACACCACGCGCAGGCGCGGGAGGTGGTGCTGTCGGGAGGAACCGTCAACTCACCCCAGCTCCTCGCCCTCTCCGGGATCGGTCCCCGAGGCGACCTGGAAGCGTTGGGGATCGAGGTGGTCACCGACCTCCCCGGGGTGGGACGGAACCTGTCGGATCATCTCGTCGCCGGTTTCGTCGTCGGCACCGATCGCACCGACACCCTGGTGTCGGCCGAATCGCTCGGCAACCTGGTGAGGTACCTCCTGGCGCGCCGGGGCCCGTTGACGTCCAACGTCGGTGAGGCCCATGCCTTCTTCCGGTCGGATCCGTCGCTGGATGCCCCCGACCTCGAACTGCTGTTCGCTCCGGTGCCGTTCCTGGACCACGGCGCGACGGATCCACCCGGGCACGGGTTCACCCTCGGGACGATCTTGCTCCAGCCTCGTTCGAGGGGAACGATCCGGCTCCGAGCCGCTGATCCGTCCGTGCCGCCGGCCATCGATCCCGCCTACCTGTCGGATCCCGAGGACCTGCGGATCCTCGTGTCGGGACTCCGGCGGGCCCAAGAGGTGCTGGGCACCGAACCGCTCGCCGCCATGGTGGCCGGCCCGATGCGGCCCGAAGCGCTGCCGAGAACCGACGCGGATCGAGAGGCGGTCGTCCGCCGCCACGCCGAGACGCTCTACCACCCGGTGGGGACCTGCGCCATGGGCACCGGCGCCGACGCGGTGGTCGATCCCGAGCTCCGGGTGCACGGGATCGAAGGGCTGCGGGTCGCGGACGCTTCGGTGATGCCGACCCTGAACCGGGGGCACACGAACGCCCCGGCGATCATGATCGGCGAGCGGGCCGCCGACTTCGTGGGCTCGGCGCTTCGCTGACGCGGCCACCGAGGATCGCCACACCCTCGGCCCGGAGGCGCTCGGCATGATCGGCCTCCTTGCCCGGTACGAGACGACCGGAGGCGGTCACGACGCGCCACCACGGAAGGCCCGTCGCGCGACGTAGGAGATTGCCGACGGCACGGGCCGCGCCGGGGAAGCCCGCCTCGGCGGCCACCTCTCCGTAGCTGAGGATCTCGCCGGGGCGGGTGCGTTCGAGCACGGCCCGCACCGCCGCCTCGAAGTCGGGGGTCGCCGTCACAGGGTCCCGAAGAGCCGATCTCCCATGTCGCCCAGGCCGGGAACGATGTAGTAGCGGTCGTTGAGCTCCCGGTCGTGGGCGGCGGCGACGATGTGGACGTCGGGATGCTCCTCGTACATCCGCTTGACCCCTTCGGGGGCCGTGACCACGCACAGGGCCGTGATGTCGGTGGCCCCCGACGCCTTCACCTTCGACACCGCCCACGACAGGGAGCCTCCGGTGGCGAGCATGGGCTCGAGGATGAGCACGGTCGCTCCCGACAGGTCCGGGAGCTTGGCGTAGTACTCCTGCGGGGTGGCGGTCTCCTCGTCCCGCTGAACCCCGGCGAAGCCGACCTTGACATGGGGGATGGTCTCGAGGACCGCGTCGAGCATCCCCAGCCCCGCTCGGAGCACGGCCACCGCGACGACGTCGCCGACCTCGTATCCGACGGTCGTCTCCAGCGGCGTTTCGATGGTCGTCTGGGTCAGCGGGAGGCGCTTGGTGGCTTCCAGCACCAGCGTGTAGGTGAGCCCCTTGGCGGCGAGACGGAACGCCTCCGGCGGTGTCCGCTTGTTCCGTAGGACGCTGAGGTAATGCCTGGCCAGGGGATGGTCGATTACGGTGAGATTCATGCGGACCAGGCTATCAGCCCTCTTCGCTCCCCGATCGACCGCACGGTCGGAGCCGGCGCACCGTTCACCGGGTGTGTGGTTCTGGGTCACGGTGGTCGCGGTCGCGGTCACGCTCGCGCTGGCCATCCCGCTGTGGGTCGGCGGCATCGCCGGCCGAGGCGACCTTGGCCCGGGACTGCCGACCGCCGGGAGCGACTACCGAGCGTTCGCTCGCGCCGGGGAGCTCGTCTGGGAAGGCCGCGACGATCTGCTCTACGACCCCGACGCCTACGACGGGATCGAAGCGTCCGAGTTCCGTTCACTGCCTCCCTTCGCGGTGATGATGGTGCCGTTCGGTCTCCTCCCGTCGGACGTCGGCTACCTGGTCTGGTCCGTGGCGTCGATCGTCGCGTTCGCGGCACGGCTCCTCCACCTGCCGCTCGGGTTCCCCCTCGTCGCTGCCCTCGGGGCGACCGGCTTCATGCAGCTGTGGGCCGGTCAGGTGGCCTGGTTCTCGTTGCTGGCGTTCGCCGTCGCCTACCGGCTGGCCGG
This sequence comes from Acidimicrobiia bacterium, assembly GCA_026985095.1. Lineage (GTDB taxonomy): Bacteria > Actinomycetota > Acidimicrobiia > Spongiisociales > UBA5794 > JALSQW01. The sequence goes on from JALSQW010000046.1 coordinate 49,480, forward strand.
CGACGGACGCGTCGACCGGCCGTCGTTCGGGTTCGTCGCGTTGTACAAGCCGCAGCTCGTGACCGGCGTGTGGGGATGGTGGCTGGCTGCCGGATCGGGTCGTCGGCCTCGATGGTGGGCCGACCTGTGGGTGATCGTGGCCGGATCCGCCATCTCGGCGGTGGTGCTCCCGGCGGCATGGAGCGGTTGGTTCCGTCTCGTCGGCGGCATCCTGCAGACGCCGGGGGAGGACCTCTCGGCCCTCGATCGCGTCCAGTTCTCGCTCCCCGCCCTGTAGCGGCTGGCCCTGGGGGCCGGAGCCCCGGCGCGGGCGATGACGGTGGTGTCGTACGGCGTCGTGGTGGTCGCGGTCGTGGTCGTGCTGTCCCGCCTCGTCGACCGCCCTCGCCTGGCCGTCGGGATGGCGGTCTGCGCGGGGCTCGTGCTGTCGCCGCACCTGCTCGGATGCGACCTGGTTCTCCTGCTGGTGCCATTCGCCGCGGCATGGCACGAACTGCCACAACGGCGGCCCCTGTGGGCGGGCTCGGCGGCGGCCCTGGCCGCGGCGGCGGCGATGTCGCCGACCGTCACCGACCTGCAGATCGCGGCCTGGGGCCGGGCGCTGGCGATGGGCCCGTTGGTCCTCGCGGGGGTTGTCGCGGTGCTGGCGACGGCGGCCCGTACCCCGACCCACCACGACGTCGGCGCGGCATAGACTGACCCAGATGTTCGAGACGCTCAACGCCAGGCTCAGCGACACCTTCGCTCGGTTGCGGGGCAAGGGGAAACTGTCCGAAGCGGACGTCGACGCCGCCCTCCGGGAGGTCCGCATCGCGCTCCTCGAAGCCGACGTCAACGTGTCGGTCGTCAAGTCGTTCCTCGCACGGGTGAAGGAACGTGCCATCGGCGCCGAGGTGACCAAGAGCCTCACGCCGGGCCAGCAGGTCGTCAAGATCGTGCACGAGGAGCTCGTCGTCACCCTCGGTGCCGAGCGCGCGCCGCTGGCCCGGCCCGCCGCACCGCCGCTGGTCGTGTTGATGGCCGGCCTGCAGGGATCGGGCAAGACGACGACCGCGGCCAAGCTCGCCAAGCACCTCAAGGCGAAGGGAAAGCGGCCGTTACTGGTCGCCGCCGACCTCCAGCGCCCTGCCGCCATCGACCAGCTGGAGGCCCTCGGTCGCCGGATCGACGTCCCGGTGTACACCGATCGGAAGGGCAAGGCGCCGAAGGTCGTCAAGGCTGCGCTCAAGCATGCCCGCACCGAGGGGCGCAACGTCGTGATCGTCGACACGGCGGGCAGGCTCCAGATCGACGACGACCTCATGAAGGAGCTCGCCGCCGTCCGCAAGGTGGCGGACCCCGACGAGGTCCTCCTCGTCGTCGACGCCATGACCGGTCAGGAGGCCGTCAACGTGGCCAAGGGGTTCCTCGAGTACACCGACCTCACGGGTCTCGTGATGACCAAGCTCGACGGCGACGCCCGAGGAGGCGCGGCCATCTCGGCCAGAGAGGTGACGGGCCGCCCCATCAAGTTCGTGGGGCTCGGTGAGGGCCTCGACGACCTCGACGTGTTCCATCCCGACCGGATGGCGTCCCGCATCCTGGGTATGGGCGACGTCATGACGCTGATCGAGAAGGCCGAGCAGGCCTACGATCAGGAGGAGGCGCTGAAGGCGGCGGCCAAGATGCGCGACGCCTCCTTCGACCTCGAGGACTTCCTCGAGCAGTTCCAGCAGCTCAAGAAGATGGGACCGTTGCAGCAGCTCGTTAGTATGCTGCCCGGCGCTGGAGCCGCGCTGGGTGACGTGCAGATCGACGAGCGCCAGTTGGCGCGGGTCGAAGCGATCATCCGGTCGATGACCCGGGACGAGCGACGCAACCCGAAGCTCATCAACGGGAGCCGCAAGCGGCGGATCGCAGCCGGGTCGGGGACCAGGCCGCAGGACGTCAACGCCGTTCTCAAGCAGTTCTCCGAGGCACAGAAGATGATGAAGGCGCTCGCCGGAGGGAAGAGCCCCATCCCGGGGCTCCCGATCCCGGGGACACGCCGGAAGAAGAGGTGAACATGTCGGTGAAGATCCGCCTGACGCGGATGGGGAAGAAGAAGCAGCCGAGCTATCGCGTGGTCGTGGTCGATTCTCGCCGTCCTCGCGACGGTCGGTACATCGAGCAGATCGGGCGTTACGACCCCCGCCAGGAGCCGTCCGTCGTCGAGATCGACAACGACAAGGCGCTGGCCTGGCTCCGGAACGGCGCTCAGCCGACCGACCGAGCCCGCAAGCTCCTCGAGATCTCCGGGGCGTGGACGCAGTTCAAGGTCGCCAAAGGTGAGATCCACACCATCGATGTGACGCCGACGGCGGAAGAGGAGCAGGCTGCTTCGGGAGCCGCAGTCGACGAGCCGACCGCCGACACGCCTCAGGAGCCGGAGACCGCATCGGACGACGAGCCGGAGGCCGTGGACGGCTCCACCGATCCCGAAGGAGTCGAAGCATGAAGCAGGGCGAGATCGTCGACCGGGTCGTCACCTACGTCGTGAAGGAGATCGTCGACGACGCCGATGCCGTCGAGGTCGAGATCGTGGCCGACGGCCAAGATGCCGTCGTCGCCGAGGTGCGGACCGCCAAGCCGGACATGGGACGGGTCATCGGTCGCCGGGGACGGGTCGCCCGGGCGATCCGGACCGTCGCCGGCGCTGCCGGAGACGAGGAGGGTGTCGCCGTCGACGTCGAGTTCCTCGACTGACGGCTCGCCGATGGCCGACCCCGTCGGCGGCGGACGCGGCGCCACCGAGGACCGGGTCCCGGTCGGCTACGTCCGCCGAGCCCACGGGATCCGTGGGGCGGTCGTGGTTCGTCCCACCACCGACGCGCCGGACCGACGGTTCTCGCCGGGAGCGGTCTTCGACACCGACCGCGGCCGGCTCGAGATCGCCACGGTGGCTCCGCACAAGGACGGGCTGGTCGTGGCCTTCGTCGGCATCGATGATCGGACCACCGCCGAAGCGCTGCGAGGCACGACCCTGACCATCGAGCCCGCCGAGCGCCGGGAGCTGGAGGCGGGCGAGTACTGGCCCGATGACCTGGTCGGCTGCCACGTCGAAGCACCCGACGGATCGATGCTCGGCACGGTGGTCGAGGTCGTGGTGGGGGAGGCACAGGATCGCCTCGTCGTCCGGACCCCCGACGGCAGACCGGTCCAGGTGCCGTTCGTCGACGCCTTGGTGCCTGACGTCGATGTGCCGGCTCGACGCATCGTCGTCGACGCGCCGGAGGGGCTGTTCGGGGCCGAGTGAGGCAACGTCGGGCCTCCGGGTGACGTCACCGTAGAATCGGCCCATGCCGTACACGCCGAAGAACCACGTGAGGATCGTCACGGCGACCTCGTTGTTCGACGGCCATGACGCCGCCATCAACATCATGCGGCGGATCCTGCAGGCCTCCGGTGCAGAGGTCATCCACCTCGGCCACGACCGGTCCGCTGCGGAGATCGTCCAAGCGGCCCTCGACGAGGACGTTCAGGCGGTGGCCGTCACCTCCTACCAGGGCGGTCACATGGAGTTCTTCACCTACGTCCGGGAGCTCCTCGACGCCGCCGGTGCCCGTCACATCCGCGTCTTCGGCGGCGGCGGAGGCACCATCCTCCCGGAGGAGGCGGCCGAGCTCGAACGGCGAGGCATCGCCACGATCTACGGTCCCGACGAGGGTCGCCGCCTGGGCCTCCAAGGGATGATCGACGACCTGTTGTCCCGCGCCGATCTCCCCGTGGGCGACATCGAGGGTGTCGCCGTCGAGGATCTCGCACAGGACCGGTACGCCCTCGGCCGCGCCATCTCGGCGGCGGAGAACGACCCGGAGTCCCACACCGCGTTCCTCGAGCGGGTCCGCGCCGTCGCCGGCGACAGCCACGCTCCGGTCGTGGGGATCACCGGGACCGGCGGGTCGGGCAAGTCGTCGCTGGTGGACGAGCTCGTGCTCCGGTTCGTCCGTGATTTCCCCGATCGACGGGTCGCGGTCGTCTCGGTGGATCCGTCGCGGCGAAGGACCGGAGGCGCGCTGTTGGGGGACCGGATCCGGATGAACGCGGTGTTCGGCCCCCGCACGTTCATGCGCTCCCTGGCGACCCGCCAGGCGAACCTGGCGCTGTCGCCGCATGTGGCGGATGCGGTCTCGCTCGTCAAGGCCGCAGGCTACGACCTCGTGTTCCTCGAGACGTCGGGGATCGGTCAGTCCGACACCGAGATCGTCGATCATTCCGATCTGTCCGTGTACGTGATGACCCCCGAGTACGGTGCCGCGTCGCAGCTCGAGAAGATCGACATGCTCGACTTCGCCGACCTGATCGCCATCAACAAGGCGGACCGGCGAGGCGCCGACGACGCCTTGCGTGACGTGCGTAAGCAGTACCGGCGCAATCGGATGGCGTTCGAGCTCGACGCCGCCGACGTCCCGGTCTACGCGACGATCGCCTCGCATTTCAACGACCCCGGGGTGAACACCTTCTACCGGGCGCTGATGACGAAGGTCGATGCGGTGACGCCGTTGGATCTGTCGCCGCGAGGTTCCCTGCCCGTCGACCGTACCGGCGGCCACGGCATCATCCCCCGTTCGAGAACCCGGTACCTGTCCGAGATCGCCGAGACGATCCGTTCGCGCGCCGCGGCCGTCGAGGAGGAGGCTGCGGTCGCGGACCGGCTCCAGGCGGTCGAGACGACCATGGGACTCGCCGTCGACCCCGACATGACGGATCGTCTGGCGGCGACCGCCGAGGAGCTCCGGTCGCGGTTGTCGCAGGACTCCCTCGAGGTCCTCGACCGGTGGGACGAGCGCGCCGAGGCCTACCGCGAGGACCGGTACGTCTACGAGGTCCGGGGCCGCTCCGTCGAGGTGGAGACCCGTACGACCACCCTGTCGGGTACCAGGGTCCCGAAGGTGTCGGTGCCGCGGTACCGGTCGTGGGGTGATCGGGTGCGCTGGGCCGCCCACGAGAACTACCCGGGCGCGTACCCGTTCACCGCCGGGGTCTACCCCTTCAAACGCACCGCGGAGGAGCCGACGAGGATGTTCGCCGGGGAAGGCGGGCCCGAGCAGACCAACCGGCGCTTCCACTTCCTCGCCGAGGGCATGCCGACCGTGCGGCTCTCCACCGCGTTCGATTCGGTCACGCTGTACGGGGAGGACCCTCAAGCGCGACCCGACGTGTACGGGAAGATCGGCAACTCGGGGGTTTCGGTCGCCAGCCTCGACGACGCCAAGAAGCTGTACTCGGGATTCGATCTCCTGTCCCCGACGACGTCGGTGTCGATGACGATCAACGGTCCTGCGCCGATGATGCTGGCGTTCTTCCTCAACGCCGCGATCGACCAGGCCTGCGAGACCTACATCGTCCGTCACGGCCTCGAGGCGGAGGTGGAAGCGAAGATCGCCGCCCGGTACGAGGACCGGGGCATCCCCCGACCTCGGTACCACGGAGATCTTCCCGACGGTCACGACGGCCGCGGCCTCATGCTGCTCGGCATCACCGGCGATGAGGTCCTCGAACCCGACGTGTACGAGCGCATCGCGGCCGAGACCGTGGCGACGGTGCGCGGCACCATCCAAGCAGACATCCTCAAGGAGGATCAGGCCCAGAACACCTGCATCTTCTCGACCGAGTTCGCCCTCCGGATGATGGGCGACATCCAGGGGTGGTTCATCGACCACGACGTCCGGAACTTCTACTCGGTGTCGATCTCCGGCTACCACATGGCCGAAGCCGGGGCGAACCCCATCACCCAGCTCGCGTTCACCCTCGCCAATGGCTTCACCTACGTCGAGTACTACCTGGCCCGGGGTTACCCGATCGACGCGTTCGCTCCGAACCTGTCGTTCTTCTTCTCCAATGGCCTCGACGCCGAGTACGCGGTGATCGGTCGGGTGGCGCGACGGATCTGGGCCCAGGCCATGAAGGAGCGCTACGGCGCCGGTGAGCGCTCCCAGAAGCTGAAGTACCACATCCAGACCTCGGGACGGGCCCTGCATGCCCAGGAGATCTCCTTCAACGACATCCGTACGACCCTGCAGGCGCTCTACGCGGTCTACGACAACTGCAACTCGTTGCACACCAACGCCTACGACGAGGCGATCACGACCCCCACCGAGGAGTCCGTACGCCGGGCCCTGGCCATCCAGTTGATCATCAACCGCGAGCTGGGGCTCGCCAAGAACGAGAACCCGCTGCAGGGGTCGTTCGTCGTCGAGGAGCTCACCGAACTGGTCGAGGAGGCCGTGCTGGCCGAGTTCGATCGCCTCACCGAACGCGGGGGCGTCCTCGGGGCCATGGAACACATGTACCAACGATCGAAGATCCAGGAGGAGTCCCTGCTCTATGAGCGGTTGAAGGACTCCGGCGAGCTCCCGATCGTGGGGGTGAACACGTTCCTGTCTCCCGACGGGTCGCCCTTCGTGACCCCCGATGCGGTCGTTCGCTCCACCGACGAGGACAAGGACCGTCAGATCGCCAACGTCCGGGCGATCCACGAACGCCACGAGAAGGCCGCCGCCGAGGCCCTCGGCGAGCTGCAGCGGGCCGCCATCGCGGGCGCCAACACCTTCGACGCCATGATGGAAGCGGCCAAGGTCTGCACCATCGGCCAGATCTCGCATGCCCTCTATGCGGTGGGCGGCCGCTACCGGCGCAACATGTGAACGACGTGGCGCGGCGCGTCCTCCTGTGGTCCCTCGGCGTCGGGTTCCTCCTGATCGTCGCCGGATGTGCCGGACGCGGCGGTTCGGTGCCGCCGGCCACGTCGGCAGACACCGAACCGATCACGCTTCCGACGACACCGGCCGGCTCGGGGGAGTGGGCTTCCGCGGCGCCTCCGTGCGCGGAGGGAGGCGGCTGGGGGACCTGCGCCGTCGCCGGCTTCGAGGATCGGCCGTACGACGTCAAGGTACCGTCGGGGTACGACCAGGCGACGGCGTTCCCGGTCGTGGTCGCGCTCCACGGCGGCGGCGGTTCGGCCGCCACGGCGGAGACCATGACGTGCCCCGGCGGCGATCGCGCGGAGGCATCCTGCCTCCAGGGTCTCGGCGACGTGGAAGGCTTCCTCACCGTGTTCCCCAACGGGAGCGGTTTCCCGCCGGTCCGACGACTCCGCACCTGGAACGCCGGGGGAGGCGAGGCGGGCTGGAACTGCACCTCGGGTCGGGCGTGTGCCGAGGGGACGGACGACATGGTCTACCTCGACGCCGTGCTCGACGACGTGGCTCGCCGCTACCACGTGGACCCGGACAGGATCTATGCCGTGGGTCTGTCCAACGGGGCCGCCCTGGCCCATCGATTGGCCTGTGAGCGTTCGGGGCGGTTCGCCGCCGTCGTGGCGGTCGCCGGATCGAACCAGTTCTCGACCACGTCGCCGTGCGACCCCGCCGAGCCGGTAGCCGTCATGCAGGTGCACGGGACCGAGGATCCCTGCTGGACCTATGAGACGTCGGAGAGCGCCTGTGTCGATCGCGGCGGACGGAAACTCGGGGCGATCGAGAGCATCACCGGATGGGTCGAGCGACTCGGGTGCCACCAGGGGTCCGAGGTTCCGGTGCCCGACGTCGACGATGACGGCACCAGCACCACGATGCGGACGTGGACCGGGTGCGACGGCGGCGTCGAGGTCGTCCTGGCCACCGTGAAGGGAGGCGGACACACCTGGCCGAATGGCGATCCTGCGCTCCCCGAGCGTCGGGTCGGGCGGGTGGCTCGCGACTGGGGCAACGAGCGGATCTGGGCGTTCCTGAGCCGGTTCGGTGGCAGGGGATGACGCTCCGGTCGCTGGCAGCCGTTGCCGTGGTGGTCGCATTGGGGGCGTCGGGGTGCCGAGCGTCCTCGCCGGCGGATACCGGGGGTTTCGACGGGATCGAGATCCAGGGTCACCGTGGTGCCAGGGGGCTGCAGCCCGAGAACACGCTGCCCGGATTCGAGACGGCCCTCGACCTGGGTGTCGACACGCTCGAGCTTGACATGCACCTGACCGCCGACGGTGTCGTCGTCGTGTGGCACGACGACACCATCGGACCCGACACGTGCCGTCTGGCCGCGGGTGCCGATCCGTCGCCACCCGACCCGGCGGAACGTCCTCGGATCTCCGAGTTGACGGCCGCCCAGGTCGCCGGCTACCGATGCGACCGCAACCCCGACCCGGACCGGTTCCCCGATCAGCGGCCCGAGCCGACGGCGCTCGCCGGGGACGATTACGGGATCCCGACCCTCGCCGAGGTCTTCGAGTTCGTCGCCCGGTACGCGGCGGCGTCCGACAAGACCGCGGTGCAGCGGGAACGGGCGGCGCAGGTCGGGTACAACATCGAGACGAAACGCGACCCGGCCGATCCGGAGGCCATCGGCGACCGGTTCGACGGGACGGCTCCCGGCGCCTTCGAGCTGGCCGTCCTGGCGGTCGTCGACGCCGCCGGCGTCGCGGAGCGGGTGACGATCCAGAGCTTCGATCACCGGTCGTTGTGGGCCATCCACGCGATCCGTCCGGAGATGGACCTCGCGGCGTTGACCCGCCGTGGCGACGCACCCGACTTCGCTGATCTGGCCGCCAAGGGTGCGACGATCTGGTCGCCCGATCGGCGAGCCGTCGATGCCGCACGGGTCACCGCCGCGCACGAGGCCGGGTTGCGGGTCGTCCCGTGGACCGTCGACGATCTCGACGAGGCCAGGGCCCTCGTCGCCGACGGCGTCGACGGGCTGATCACCGATCGGCCCGACCGGTTCACGCGCTGAGGACGCATCGGCGGTCTGGAAGGAGGAGCGGTCGGGTGGGCGCCGGTGGCACCGGCGCGCTCGGTAGCCTCCACCGACGATGTTCGCGGTCGTCTCCTTCGTCGTGTCTGCGTCGGCTTGGGCGGTCCAGCGGCTGTCGACGCGCACGGTCATCGCCGGGTCCGTCGCCGGCTCGGCGGTGGCGGTCATGGCGTCGGTGGCCGGGATCGACGGCTATCCATGGTCGAACGTCGTGGTGCTGATGGTCGCCGTGGCCGGTGGGGTCGGCGTCGGGCGATGGGTGACGCCGACGGCGCGGGCGATGTTCCTGCTGCTCGCCGTGCTGTCGGCGCTCGATCTCTCCCAGCTCCTGTGGGCCGGCGGTACCCGGGCGCAGGGGCCGGCACCGTGGGAGACGTGGTTCCATCTGCTCGTCCTCGCGGCCGACGGGACGCCGATCCTCAAGATCGGCGTCGTCGATCTGCTCCTCGTCGCTGCCGTCGCCGAACATTGGCGACGGCGGGGGGCGGGGTTCTGGCTCGCCGCGCTCACCGGCCCCGTCGGACTGGCGTTGTCGTCCGGCTACGCCTGGGTCGTCCGGCCGGCCGGCGGCATGGTGCTCGTGCCGTTCGTGTTCGTCGGGTGGTCGATGTCGGAGCTGTGGTGGCGTCGCCATCGCAGGCGGGCCGTTCCGTAGACTGCATCCATGGAGATCGAGGAGCTCGCCGCGGCGATCGCGGAGCGGTACGCGGGACGCCGCTGGATCGTCCCGGCCGATGTCGCCGCGGGAGCGACCGCACTGGTGGCCTACCTGCGCGAATGTGGGGTCGACGCCGTGATGGTCGTCGCCGGCACCGAAGGTATCGGAGAGCTCCCCGCCGCCGACGTCACCTTCGTCACCGCCAGTCGCGGCGACACGATGATGACGGCGATCCGAGCCTTCCTGACTGCCGTCGAGGATCCGTCCGACGAGCTCCGCGCCGCGGTGGACGCCTTCGATCCCTCCGGCGCGGCGATGGTCCTCGGAGGGGGCTTCTCCCGACGTGATCGGCTGCTGGGGCGTCCCGTGTACGGGGCCCGCCTGGCCGCATGGGGGGCCCTCGAGGACAAGACGATCATCGACGAGCTGTGGGACGCGGCCGGCGTTCCTCGGGCGCCGTCACGGGTCGTTCCGGTGGCCGAGGCCGCCGCCGTCGCCCCGGCCATGGCGAGCGATCTCGGCTCCGTGTGGGTGGCCGACAACACCGAGGGCTGGCACGGCGGAGGCGAGTACCTACGCTGGGTCCGGGAGCCCGCCGACGTCGACGAGGCGACCACGTTCTTCGCCCGTCGGGCCCGTCGGGTGCGGGTGATGCCGTTCCTCGACGGGATCCCGTGCTCCATCCACGGGTTCGTCGCCGACGACGGCGTGGCCGTCTTCCGTCCGGTCGAGATGCTGATCCTCCGCCGTACCGACCGGTCGGGCCTGCTCTACGGCAGGGCCGCCACCTTCTGGGAGCCGACCGCCGACGTCGCCGCCGAGATGCGGGAGGCGGCCCGGAGGGTCGGCACCGAGCTGCGGCGACGTGTCGCCTACCGGGGATCCTTCGGCATCGACGGGATCGCCACGATCGACGGGTTCCGACCCACCGAGCTGAACCCGCGGGCCAGTGTCGGCCACTTCCTCCAAGCCCAGGCGGCCGGGCTCCCCTACGGCTCCATGGAACGCTGCTTCCTCGCCGGGGACCTCGACGTCGACGTCCGATGGCTCGCCGAGACGGTGACCGCCGCCGCCGCGGAGCACCGCTCCGGTGTGTCCTTCGTCCCCATCGAGGGTCGGTACGACGAGACCACCGTCGGCGTGAGGTTCTCCGACGAGGGCGCCGCGGCGGTCGAACTCGGCGGGGGCGGGGACGAACCCGCCGTCGACGCGACGATGCGGATCGGGCCGTCGGCGTTCGGTTCGGTGCTCATGGTCCGCTTCGATCCGGACCGCACCCCGGTGGGTCCGTCGACGGCCCCTCGCGCCCTCGCGGCGATCGACCTGGCCAGGGAGCTGTGGAACGTCGACATCCCGCCCGTCGCCGCGTCCCCCGACGTTCTCGCCCGGAACGACCCCTCAGGGCAGGTCGAGGTCGACGGTGACGCCCTCGCTGGATAGGCCGAGGGCGTCGATGGCGCCGACGAACAACTCCACCATGCCCCCCGGGCCGTCCGAGAGGGCGACGTCGAAGGCCTCCCAGGCGTCGCCACCGGCAGCGGTCGCGACCGACCGGTCGAGGTCCAAGGTGCCGTCGGGATCGCTGATCCTGACCCGCACGGCAGCGCTTCCGGGCGCGGCATAGCCCGCGACCCGAAGCGGGTACAGGTTCGGACCCGGCGGCGGCGACGTCAGGACGACCCCGCCCGAGCTCCGAGGTCTCGACAGGATCACCGCCCGGTTGGCGCCCGGACGGAGGTCGACCACGATCTCGGCGGGAGACGCCGAGACGAAGCCGCGGGCTTCGACGACGGTGACCGGAGCGAGGTGGAACTCGATGGTCAGTCGCTGGTCGGTCGAGCGCACCACGTAGATCCGATCGACCAGATCCGTGTCGGCGAGGGTGTCGGCGATGGCGCTCGCCCGAACTTCCTCGGGGAGGGTGACCCGAACGATGCCCGAACTCGGAACGATCGACACCCCCGCAGCCCCGATGGTCGACGCGGGGGCACCCGACAGGGTGCGGAACCCGATCCGGAACCGCTCGCACCCGTCGGCCACCGTCCAGTCGATCGCCGCGACGACCGCCGCGTCCCCCACGTCCCGGCCGAACGCCGACACCAGATCGGAGGACCCGAAGGGGGCGTCGGTTCCGGTGCATCCCGGCGGGTTCGGTTGCGTGGTCGCGACCACGGTCGTCGTCGAGGTGGCGGCGGGGAGCGTCGAACCCGAAGGGGAAGCGGGCGTGCACGCCACGGCCACCGCGGCGAGAGCCGTGACCAACACCAGGGATCGGACGGCGCGGCGTGCGGGGATCGGAGACTGCATGCCCTAGTGATAGCGCCTCGGCGGTGCTTGCCGCGCCCCGTCGGGGGACCGTGGCGACCGAGGAGCTCCTCGACATCGTTCACGGACCGACGCACCGACCGGTCACGGTCTCCGAGCGTCCAAGACGACGCGGAGCTGTGATAGGTTCGGTCGATGCCGCATCCATCCCCGGATCCCGAACTCGCCGTCGACTACATCGAAGGTCGCCGGTCCGACGCTCCGCTGCTCGCCGAAGCCGTCAGGCTCCGGGACGAAGGCAAGGGCCGGACCGTGACGTACTCCCGGAAGGTGTTCATCCCGTTGACGACCATGTGCCGGGACACCTGCACGTACTGCACCTTCGTCAAGCCGCCCGGCGGCGGCGGCGAGTACCTCGTCCCCGACGACGTCATGGCCATCGCCGCGGCGGGGGCCCGCCACGGCTGCACCGAAGCCCTCTTCACCCTCGGGGACCGTCCGGAGGATCGCTGGCCGGCCGCCAGGGAGTTCCTGGCCGGAGTCGGGCACGCCTCGACGATCGACTACGTCTGCGCGATGACCGAACGGGTGGCAGCGGAGACACCCCTGTTCCCGCACGCGAACCCCGGACTCATGTCGGCCGATCAGCAGCGGCGTCTCCGCCGTTCCAACCCGTCGCTCGGCCTCATGTTGGAGAACATCTCCCCACGGCTGCTGGAGCCCGGCGGGCCCCACCACGGGTGTCCCGACAAGGATCCGGAGCTCCGGATGGCGACGATCGCCGCTGCGGGCCGGGAGCGGATCCCGTTCACGTCCGGGATCCTCGTCGGGATCGGCGAGACGCCCCGCGAGCTCGTCGACAGCCTCTTCGCCCTGGCCCGGCTGCATCGCACCTACGGTCATATCCAGGAGATCATCGTCCAGAACTTCCGCGCCAAGGCCAACACGCGGATGCGTCACCGGCCGGAACCGACCCCGGAGGTCTTCCGCCGGGTGGTCGCGGTGGCGCGATGGATCATGGGACCCGAGATGAACATCCAGGTCCCGCCCAACCTGTCGGAGGATCTCGCCGCCCATCTCGACGCCGGGATCAACGACTGGGGCGGGGTGTCACCGCTCACCATCGACTGGGTGAACCCGGAGGCCCCATGGCCGCAGCTCGATCGACTCGACGCGGTCACCCGGGCGGCCGGTTTCGAGCTTCGGCCCCGGCTCCCGGTCTATCCCGAGTACATCTCCGAGGAGTGGATCGACCCCGGGCTCTTGGCCAAGGTCTCGGCCGCGGTGGACGATCGTGGCTACGTGCGACCCATGGAAGGAGCCCGCCCATGACCATCTCGTTCCTCCAACTCCGTCCCGCCGAGGCGGTCAACGAGCTGTGGGCCACGACCCGCCGGAAGGAAGGCACCACCACCGTCGAGGTCCCGACGCTCACGGCCGAGGACCGGGCGGGGAGCCTGGCCGGAGGGCTGCTGCCGGTGGCGACGGCCATCGCTCCGGTCGCACCCGCCGCATGGGTGGTCCCACCCGAGGACGCCGTGGCGCTCGCCGCCGCCGGAGAGCCCGGATGGCGCATCACCGTGGTCGACGATCCCCGGCGCGACGTCGTGGTGGACGCCGTTGCGCGCTCCGCCGCGGCCTACCTTCGAACGCGACGAAGCACGGTCGAGGCGGCCGCGTCGATCGCGTCGCTTCCGGGGTTGTCGCTCGTCGTGTCGGTCTTCGTCGACTCGGTGGGCGAGGCGATCGCGGCCGTTGCCGCCGGCGCAGGCGACCTGCTGGTGCGGGGCTGGACCACCGACATGGTCGCCCAGCTGCGCGACGCTCTCGACGGGAACCTGGTCGAACGGGTCGCGGTGCCGCCGCAGGTGACCGTCGACGAGGCCCGCGCCCGGTTCGACGGGGACCTGTTCGCGGTCTACCTGGATCAGGTCGACGCCACCGGCCATGCCCGCCCCCGTGACGGGTGGGCCCCCGGCAAGGACCTTCCCGTCCCGGTGCCGCAGGCCCGCTTCTCGGCCGCCTGGCCCGACCCGACATGGCGGCGGCGGACCTCGCCGCTGCCGGCGGAGGTGCGGCCGCGGGTGCGGGCCATCCTCCGACGCTCGGCCGCCGGCATCCCACCGGACCGTGATGACGTCCAGGCGCTCTTCGAGGCGCGAGGCGCCGAGATCGACGCCATCGTCGAGGTCGCCGACGAGCTGCGGCGCGCGATGGTGGGCGACACCGTCACCTACGTGGTGAACCGCAACATCAACTACACGAACCAGTGCTATTTCCGCTGCGGCTTCTGTGCCTTCAGCAAGGGCCCGCGGTCGCTCAACCTTCGCGGGGAGCCGTACCTCCTGTCCATCCCGCAGGTCGTCGAACGCACCGTCGACGCGCATCGCAGGGGCGCGACCGAGGTCTGTCTCCAAGGCGGCATCCATCCCGAGTTCACCGGCGACTTCTACGTGCACGTGCTGGAGGCGATCAAGGAGGCCGTCCCCGAGATGCACGTGCACGGGTTCACGCCCCTGGAGGTGTGGCAAGGCGCCGAGACGTCGGGCACGTCGGTGGCGGCGTTCCTGGAGCGGCTCCGTGACGCCGGTCTCGGCACGCTCCCAGGGACCGCGGCGGAGATCCTCGACGATCGGATCCGCCGTCACCTCTGCCCCGACAAGATCCGCACCGCGCAATGGGCCGAGGTGATGATCACCGCCCACGAGCTCGGACTCCGGTCGACGGCGACGATGATGTTCGGACACATCGACGATCCCGGCTCCTGGGCCGAGCACTTCGAGGTCCTGCGGGCCATCCAGCGACGGACCGGAGGCATCACCGAGTTCGTGCCGCTGCCCTTCGTCCACATGGGAGCACCCATCTACCTGCGGGGCCGCGCCCGTCCCGGTCCGACCTGGGACGAGGTCGTCCTCGTGCACGCCGTCGCCCGGATCGCCTTCGCCGGGCTCATCGACAACATCCAGGCATCCTGGGTCAAGCTGGGTCTCGACGGCGGCATCCGCCTCCTCGACGCCGGATGCAACGATCTGGGCGGAACGCTCATGGACGAGACCATCTCGCGATCCGCCGGCGCCGCCCACGGCACGACCATGGATCCCTCCGACTTCCAGACGGCGATCGTCGCCGCGGGACGCCGCCCGATGCAACGCACGACGTTGTACGCACCCGTCGACGGCGGCGTCCCGCTCCACCTGAAGGCCCCACGCCGCCAGGGCGCGCCGTAGGACGCCGAGGACGCGTACACTCGACACGATGGCCGCGGGCAGCAACATCCGAGGGAGGACGACACGCGACGCGTTGTTCGACGCGGCGAAGCGCCTCTTCGCCGAGGTCGGATACGCCAGGACCTCCCACGCCGACATCTCTGCGTTGGCGGGCATCGGTCGGACGACCTTCTACGAGCACTTCTCGTCGAAGGAGGAGCTCCTCGTCAAGCTCGTGGAGCGGGACCTCCCCGAACTGATGGACGAGATCATCGCCGCCGTGGACGAGGACCTGCCGCCCGATCGCCGACTGGCCGAGTTGGCGGCGCGGATGGTCGAGTTCGTCGCCACCGATCACCTCGGCCTGATCCTGCACACCGAGGTCCCTCGCCTCTCCCTCGAGGCTCAGGCGGCCATCGCCCGAACCCACGCCGGCATGGCCGAAACGATCATGGCGATCTACGCCCAAGGGGTGAAGCAAGGACGGTTCCGGAAGATGCCGCCGATGTTGGCGGGGCGACTCGTCGAACAGACCATCATGACCGGAGGTCGCGTCGTCATGGACACCGACGAGCCGAAACAGCACGTGCACGCCATCGCCGACGCCACCGCGGAGTTCCTCGTCAGCGGCCTCACCGTCGACTGACGGTCCGGATCGGCCCGTCACGTAAGCTTCCGGCCATGCATCCAGTCGACTCACCGCAGGAGGCCGCGTTCCGGGCCGAAGCCCGGGCGTTCCTGGAGGCCAACGCGGAACCGCTTCCTCCCTGGGTCGTGGCGCCTTCGGCGATCGTCGCCGAATGGACGCCCGACGAGGAGGAACGCAAGCTCGACGAGGCCCGACGATGGCAGCGCCGCAAGTTCGACGAAGGGTGGGCCGGGATCGCCTGGCCTCGCCGCTACGGCGGTCGCGGTGGCACCCTGATCGAGCAGCTCATCTTCTCCGAGGAGGAGGCCGGCTTCGACGTCCCCTCGGACGCGCTGATCATCGGGACGGGATGGTGCGGCCCGGCGGTCCTCGAGCATGGCACCGACGAGCAGCGCGATCGGTTCCTGCGGCCGCTCCTGCGGGGCGACGAGGTGTGGTGTCAGCTCTTCTCGGAACCTGCCGCAGGCTCGGACCTCGCCGGTTTGGGGACCCGGGCGGTCCGGGACGGGGCGCAATGGCGGATCACCGGGCAGAAGGTGTGGACGACCTTCGCCCATCGTTCCGACTGGGGACTGCTCATCGCCCGGCACGATCCGGACCTGCCCAAGCATCGCGGTCTCACCGCGTTCATCGTCGACATGAAGGCGCCGGGGATCACCGCCCGACCCCTTCGGCAGATGACGGGCTCGGCCAACTTCAACGAGGTGTTCTTCGACGATGTCGTCGTCGCCGACGCGTACCGGCTCGGTGCGGTGGGTGACGGCTGGCGGGTCGTCATCTCGACGTTCATGTGGGAACGGCTCAGCCTGGTGTACGGGAGCGACCGGGTCCTGGAGGCGCTCGGTGCGCTCATCGCCGAGCGGGGCCGAGCGACGGATCCCGTCGTTCGTGACCGCTACGCCGCCATCTACGCAACCGGCGAGGCGCTGCGGTTCACGGGCCTGCGGATGATGACCGCCGTGTCACGAGGGGCGATGCCCGGTCCGGAAGGGTCCATCGTGAAGCTGCTCGCGACCTCCATGCTGGAGGCGGCCCACACGATGGCGTTGGACCTGTTCGACGCCGTCGGGACATTGGCCGCGGAGGTCGCTCCGTGGCATGGGGAGTGGCACGCCGCCTTCCTCGGCATGCCCGGACTGCGGATCGGGGGAGGTACCGATCAGATCCAACGGAACATCATCGGCGAACGCGTCCTCGGGTTGCCCTCGGAGCCTCGTCCGGACCGGTCCGTGCCGTGGGGTCAGATCCCGCGAGGTGAACGGTGATGCGTCCATGAAGATCAACGTGGTGACGATCTTCCCCGGCTACTTCGATTCCCCGTTGGAGGTCAGTCTCGTCGGGAAGGCGAGACGGGAGGGACGGCTCGATGTGCGGCTCGTCGATCTCCGGGCCCACGGGAAGGGCCGGCACCGGCAGGTCGACGACGCGCCGTTCGGTGGTGGCCCCGGGATGGTCATGATGATCGAGCCGTTGGCGGCCGCGCTCGATCCGCTCGCCGACACCCACAGGATCCTGTTCTCGGCCGCCGGCACCGTGCTCACCCAGGCGCATCTCGACCGATGGTCGACGCTGGACGAGCTCACCCTCGTGTGCGGACGGTACGAGGGGGTGGACGAGCGAGTGGCGGAGCATCTCGTCGATGAGGAGATCTCCCTGGGGGACTACGTCCTGCTCGGCGGCGAGGTCGCCGCCTTGGCGGTCATCGAAGGGGTCACGCGCCTGTTGCCGGGCGTCGTGGGCAACCCGGAGTCGATCCGGACCGAGTCGTTCCGAGACGGGACGGTCGAGGAACCTCAGTACACGAGACCGGCGGAGTTCCGGGGATGGCGGGTCCCCGACGTGCTGCTCAGCGGCGATCACGCCGCCATCGCCCGCTGGCGCGAGGAGCAGCGCCGAGCGCGAACGACCCGTCGACGCAGCGGAGCGGAGGCCCCGCCGGGGCCCTGAGCGCCGGCTTCCCATAGCGAAGACCGTCGGGTACACTTCCCGCCTCGCACGTCTTTCCACCGCGTCCGGAGGACCCCGTGAACACGATCGACCAGATCGAAGCCGCATACCTGCGCGACGACATCCCCGACTTCGGCCCCGGCGACACCGTCCGCGTCGACGTCCGGGTGATCGAAGGTGGCCGGGAGCGGATCCAGTCGTTCGAGGGTGTCGTCATCGCCCGGTCCGGCGGCGGGGTCCGTGAGACCTTCACCGTGCGGAAGATCAGCTTCGGGGTCGGCGTCGAACGCATCTTCCCTGTTCATGCTCCGATCATCAGCGAGATCGAGGTCCTTCGCCGAGGCGACGTTCGCCGCGCGAAGCTCTACTACCTCCGCGATCGCGTCGGCAAGGCCGCCCGGATCAAAGAGAAGCGCGACTGATCGGAGGATCGCGCGCGGGTCGTCGTCGACCGCGGGGCCCTCGAGGTCCATCTTGCCGACTGTCGCTCGACCTGGGTCCGAGGGAGCGTCCGACACGGGAGACGGGAGGAGATTGGGTGGAGCGTCGGGTAACGTCCTCGCCGTGACCGACACGAACCCGGACCCGTTCCGCTCGACCGAATCGATCCGCGCGGAGGCGACCGCGTCGTCGCGGGTGGTCGACAAGGGCAAGGAAGCGTTGCCGTTCTGGCTGGAGCTCCCGATCCTCGTCGTTGTGGCGCTGCTCGTGGCGGTGGTCATCAAGACCTTCTTCGTGCAGGCGTTCTACATCCCGTCGTCGTCGATGGAGGACACGCTGTTGATCAACGATCGGGTGCTGGTCAACAAGCTGGCGTATCGCCTCGGGGATCTCGGCCGGGGCCAGGTGATCGTCTTCGACGATCCCCGTGGGCCCACGACGCCCGAGGAGTCGGTGCTCGATGCGGCCCGGCGCAACGTCGCCGAGGCGATCGGCCTGTCGACCCCGCGTTCGGAGTTCATCAAGCGGGTCATCGGTCTTCCCGGCGAGACCATCGAGATCCGCGACAGCACCGTCTTCGTGAACGGGCAAGGGCTCGTCGAGCCGTACCTCAAGGATGGCTCGTTCATGCCGGACTTCGGGCCGGTGACGGTCCCCGCCGGGCAGGTGTTCGTGATGGGCGACAACCGCAACGCAAGCCAGGACAGTCGAGTGTTCGGCCCGATCCCCGTCGACGAGATCGTGGGACGAGCGTTCGTCATCATGTGGCCGCCGTCACGCTGGCAGGGCCTCTGACCGGCCTGTGGAGGGCTCGGGTCGGCTGGGCGAGCGGATCCCGGCCCGGATCTGTCGCAGGGGCCGTGTAGGACAGGGACGAGGGAACCGGTCGGCTCCCGCATTGCGACCCACCGGCGCTACCGTAGCGAGGAGCGACGGCACGCTCGCACCGGTGGAGAACGAGGAGTGGAACTCGATGGGCGAAGAGGACCTGGAACGTTACGAGACCGACGTCGAGCTGCAGATCTACCGGGAGTACCGGGACGTCCTGCCGATGTTCCGCTACGTCGTCGAGACCGAGCGACGGTTCTACCTCGCCAACAAGGTCGACCTCCAGACCCGACGGTCCGACGGTGGGGTGTTCTTCGAGCTGGAGCTCGAAGATGCGTGGGTGTGGGACATGTACCGTCCGGCGCGGTTCGTCACCAGGGTCAAGGTCCTCACCTTCCGTGACGTCAACATCGAAGAGGTCGACAGCCCATCTCCGGTGGACGTCGACTCTCTCTGAGGCCGCTGGGGCATCATGACCTCCGACGGCATCGGCGCACCGCCGGCAGGCCCCGACGGGACGCCTCCGCATCTGGCCGTGGGACGCGTCGGCGAGCGGATCGCCGCGTCGTTCCTCCGACGTCGCGGGTTCGCCGTCGTCGCCACGAACGTGCGGGTGGGCCGCGACGAGATCGATATCGTCGCCGTAGGCCCGACCGGCACGGTGGCGGTGGAGGTCAAAACCGTGGTCGTCGGCTCCGGCATCGATCCTGCCGATCACTTCGACGCCGCCAAGGTGAGGCATCTGCGTCGAGCCATGCGCCGCTCACGGCCGCCCATCGGCCGTCTCGACCTGATCACCGTGGAGCTGACCGGGCGCGGCGCCTCGGTGCGGTGGCTGGCCGACGTGGCGTAGGCGCCGCGATCCTCACGACCCCCGGCGCCGCCGCTCCTTGTACCAGCAGCCCCGGTGCCAGTGTCGACGGAGGTCGGGTGCGTCTTCGGGAACGACGACGACGTGACCGGTGCCGGGAGGGATCGTCGATTCGCACCCGGGGCATCGGTAGGTCTTGGATGCCTGGTAGGGCTGGATGGGTCGCACGATCTCGGCTCCGTGGATCATCCGAAGAACCCCCAGGCGACCACGGCCGCGGTGAGCGCGAGGAACACGACGACGATGACGACGTCGACGGTGGCGGCTCTGCCTTCCCGGAACGGATTGAAACCCACCGGCACCTCCTCGGATGTCCCAAGTATCGCCGGTCGTCGCCGGTACCGGCGGACCTCGCCAGCGGGTAGCGTGTCGCACATGAGCGAGTACATCACGATCGAGGACCGCGGCGTCGTCCGCTGGCTCCGACTCGACGCCCCCGACCGGAAGAACGCGATCCCCGAAGACGGATGGGAGCCTCTCGCCCAGGCGCTCGACGATTTCGACGCGTCCGACCAGCGTGTCCTCGTCGTCGCGGGTCGAGGCAGCGACTTCTGTGCCGGTGCGGACCTGTCCGACGTGGCCGTCGCGGAGAGCGCCTGGGTCAACGCCCAGCGCATGGCGGGACCGAACGCGGCGGCGATGGCCCTCCATCGGGTGGCCAAGCCCACGATCGCGGCGGTCGACGGGGTCGCCGTCGGCGCCGGGATGAACCTCGCGCTCGGCTGCGATCTCATCGTCGCCACCGACCGCGCCCGGTTCGCGGAGATCTTCGTTCGGCGGGGGCTGACCCTCGACTTCGGAGGGTCATGGCTTCTTCCCAGGGTCGTCGGGCTCGCCAAGGCCCGCGAGCTGGCGTTGACCGGGCGGTTCCTCGACGCGGCCGAAGCGGAGGCCCTCGGCATCGTGGCCCGTGTCGTGGCCTCGGAGGACCTGGTGGGAGCGGTCACGGACCTGGCCGACGAACTCGCCGCCGGCGCTCCGCTGGCGCAGCTCTTCATCAAGCGAGCGCTCGATCGGTCCGCCACGATGACCTTCGAGCAGGCCCTGGCCTTCGAAGAGCAGTCCCAGGCCATCCTGCTCGGGTCGAGAGACGTCCGCGAGGCGGCCGCCGCGTTCGGCGACAAGCGCGATCCACGCTTCACCGGCACGTGACGGTCGATCCGCCGGTCGGGGAACGACCGGCGGCCCGACGGCGTTGACGGGACGATGACGGCGAGCCGGCCTCCGCGGAACGAGCGCACGAGACGGTGGCTCGCGGCGGTGATGACCGTCGGGATGGTCGTGGCGGTGGTCGCGGCAGGTGCGACGACCCGGACACGTCGGGGCCCGGCGGTGACGCAGAGCCGCGCCGCGGACCCGCTGCTGGCCGACGCCATGGCGCTCGCCCTCGGTGCGACACCCGAGCAGTTGGCAGCTGTCGCCGCGGAGATGGCCGGTACCGGTGACGTCGGTTGGGTCCCGTATCTCGTCGACATGACCCGGATCTTCCGAGTGGAGGGCTCCGTTCGGCGCTTCGGCGCCGCCTTGGAGTCACTGACCGGGGTTCTGGTCCCCGACGATCCGCGGGACGTGTACACGACCTACGGCACCTGGATGTACGACCACGATGTGGTGCCGGTGGCGGGGTACCGACGGTGGAAGGCGACGATGTACGGCATCGTCGGTCCCGAGTTCGTCCCGCTGCTGGAGTCGGTCGACGATCCACGCCTCGCCGCCGAGCTCCAATGGGGCGGTGTACGGCGGGGCGGCATCGCCGAGCTGAACGCACCGCCGGTGATCCCGGTGTCGGCGGCGGGGTACATGATCGACACCGAACTGACCTTCGGCGCCACCGTGGCGGGGGAGAGTCGCGCCTACCCCCACCGGATCCTCGACCGCCATGAACTGGCCAACGACGTGCTTGGTGGCGAACCGGTCGCCCTCGTCGACTGCACCCTGTGCCGGACCGGGGTGCTGTACTCCCGCCGGGTCGGCGGGCAGGTCCTCGACTTCGAGACCTCGGGCTTGCTGCTCAACTCGAACAAGATCATGGTCGACCGCCAGACCGACTCGTTGTGGGTGCAGCTGACCGGTGAGGCGATCGCCGGTCCCCTGCAGGGGGTGGTCCTCGATCGCTTCCCGCTGACCGTCACCCGGTGGGGTGCGTGGCGGGCCGAGCATCCCGATTCGTCGGTGGTGGCGATCCCGACCGGGATCCCGTCGGACTACCCGCCGGGAGCGCCCTATCGGAACTACTTCGAGGCTCCCGAGCTGTGGTTCCCCGCCGCTTCGGTCCCGGACGTCTTCGCAGCGAAAGAGCGGATGGGGACGGTGGAGCTCGACGGTGCCTTCCTGGCGGTGTCGGTGTCCGCGCTCGCCCAAGCGGGTCCGCAGGTGCTCGGCGTGGGAGGGGCGAGCGTCTTGGCGGTCCCGACACCGGCGGGGATCCGCTTCTACGGGGATGCTCGTCCGGGGGACGCCGAGGTGCTCGTCGAGTCCTCCGACGGGGCGGCGGTCCTGTCGGATGGCACCGCCCGTCCCAGGGTGCTCGATGGGCAGTCGTTCTGGTTCGCGTGGTACGCCGCCCATCCCGATACCGCCTGGTGGCCGCAGGCCGGGCAGGGGTAGCCGGCGGCGGCGCGCCCCCACACCACGGAGGGTGACCCGCCGGGTGACGAGCGGTTCCTGTCCCAGCCGCGACGTACGGTCGTCCCATGTTCTCTTCCATCACGTCGTGTGCGTTGGTCGGGGTCGAACCTCGACCGGTCGTCGTCGAGGCCCACGTCACCGGCGGGGTCGGCGGGTTCTCGATCGTCGGTCTTCCCGATGCCGCGGTCCGGGAAGCCAAGGAACGGGTCAAGGCCGCCTTCGCGATGTCGGGTCACCGGTTCCCGAGGGGACGGGTCGTCGTCAACCTGTCACCGGCCGACCTGCCCAAGGCGGGATCGTCGTACGACCTGCCGATCGCCTTGGGCATCATCGGGGCGGCCGGGCTCCTGGACCGGCCGCTCCCCGGGATCGTCGCCCTGGGGGAGCTCGCCCTCGACGGATCGGTCCGAGGCGATCGCGGTGGTCTGGCGGCCGCCATGGTGGCCCGCGACCGATCCCGGCCATGCCTGTTGTCGATAGCGGCTGCCCGTCAGGTCGGGACGGGGCGGCCCTTCGACGTCCGGGCCGTCCGCAGCCTCAACCATGCGGTCCAGGTGGCGTTGGGCTCCGCCGATCCCGAGCCGATCGAACCGGTGCGGCCGGCGCTGCCGGCGGCGCCGGCCGGTGTGGACCTGTCGGAGGTGCGTGGTCAGTCGGTGGCCCGGCGTGCCCTCGAGGTGGCCGCCGCCGGCGGTCATCATCTGTTGCTCTCCGGCTCGCCGGGCGCCGGCAAGACGATGCTGGCACGGTGTTTGCCGGATCTGTTGCCACCGTTGACGGCCGCCGAACGCGACGAGGTCACGTTGGTGCGGACCGCGGCGGGGATCGACCGCGCCGAGCCGGCCGGTCGCCCCTTCCGGTCCCCGCATCATTCGGCCAGCCTCGCGGCCATCGTGGGCGGCGGCAACGGGATCGCGCGTCCCGGAGAGGTCGCCCTGGCCCATCACGGGGTGCTGTTCCTCGACGAGCTCGGGGAGTTCCCTCCCGCCGTGCTCGACGCGCTCCGCCAACCCTTGGAAGACGGTGAGGTCTCGGTGGCCCGATCGATGGGGACGGTTCGGTTCCCCTGCCGGTTCCAGCTCGTGGCGGCGACGAACCCGTGCCCCTGCGGGTTCCGTGACGACCGTTTGCGGGCGTGCGTCTGCTCGGATCGCAGGCTCGAGCGGTACCGGAACCGGTTGTCGGGTCCGCTGCTGGACCGGATCGACATCCGGGTGTCGGTTCCTCGGCTCCGCATCGGGGATCTCGGCGCCCCCGAAGGGGAACCCTCCTCGGTGGTGCGGCAGCGGGTCGTCGCGGCTCGGCAGCGACAAGCCGCACGGGGGCGCCTCAACCGGGAGCTCTCCAGACGAGATCTCGACGACCTCAGGTGGCCGGCGGCGACGGTGGGCGCGCTGGCGCATGGCGCCTCCGAGACCATGACCGCCAGGGGTTGGGATCGTGTTCGGCGTCTGGCGCGCACGATCGCCGACCTCGCTGGAGCCGACGACGTCGCTCCCGACCACGTCGTCGAGGCGCTGGAGTTGCGGGCGTGAGCTCCGATGCCCTCTTGCGGCTCGCCAACGCCGCCCTCCCGCCCGCGCGTCTGCGGGCGCTGCTGGACGCGGCGTCACCCGAGAGGGTCCTTCGCCGGCTCTCGGCCGGTGGCGGGGACGTCCCGGACGGGACACGGGCCGCCGTCGCGGTCGATGCCGCGGAGCGTCGCCGGGAGCTCGCGGCCGTCGGGGCGGAGTTCGTCGCCCTCGGTCGGGCCTTCCCTCCCGACCATCCCCTCGGGCGGTTGCGTGGCCTCCCGGACGCTCCGGCCGGGCTGTTCGTCCTCGGTGTCGTTCCTCGGGGGCCGACCGTGGCGGTGATCGGCACCCGCCGGTGCACGGCCTACGGACGGGACCTGGCGTTCGCCTACGGCCGAGCGATCGCCGAGGCGGGATGGATCCTCGTCAGCGGCCTGGCTCGAGGCATCGATGGGGCCGCCCATCGGGGCACGGTGGCTGCACGGGGACGGGGGATCGCCGTGCTGGGATGCGGGATCGACGTGGCGTACCCGAGAGGGCACGTGGGTCTCAAGCGGCGCCTCGTCGAACTCGGCGGTGCGGTGGTGAGCGAGTACCCGCTCGGGACCCGTCCCGAACCGTGGCGGTTCCCACCGCGGAACCGCATCATCTCGGGACTGTCCCAGGCGGTGGTCGTGGTGGAGGCACCCGTGAAGGGCGGATCGGGGATCACCGTCGCCCATGCGCTCGATCATGGCGTTCCCGTGTTCGCCGTCCCGGGGGATGTCGATCGGGTGTCGTCGGAGGGATGCAACCGGCTCATCCGTGACGGTGCCCAGCCCGTTCTGGATCCCCAAGACCTGATCGAAGAGCTGTCCCTGGTGGTCGGACCCCCGCGACCGGCCTCGGGGGGCGGCCCGGGTGCGTTGCGACCCGCCGACGGCCAGACTGCGGGTGATGACTGACCACCACCAGGGCACGAAGCGGGAGGTCCGCGAGGCGTTGCCTGGGTTCCTGCGATCATTGCGGGGGCTTCGCATCGTCGGGCTGTTCGTCCTGTTGGTCTCCGTGGTCTCGGCCGTCGGGTTCGCGGCCGGATCGCTGTGGCTGGCCTGTCGAGCGATCGGTGCGTGCTGATCGTCGCCGGTGCTCGCCGGGTCGTTGACGGGACCGTATCCCTCGGCGACCATGACCCCATGGGCCACACCGGGCCGCTCGCCGCGGCCGTCTCCGACTACGTCGAGCGTCTCGACCTCGAACGAGGGCTGTCGCCACACACCGTGGCCGCATACCGCCGCGACCTGAGCCAGTTCGTGGAGTTCTGTGACCGCCTCGGCATCGCCGAGCTGGAGTCCGTCGATCGCCGCGTCGTCCGGCGCTTCCTCGCCCACCTCGATAGTCGCCGGTACGCCCGTCGCAGCGTCGCCCGCAAGGCATCGGCGGTCCGGAGCTTCTTCCGGGACGCGGAGCGTCGCGGTCTCGTCGCCGGTGATCCGGCTGCCACCGTCGCCCACCCGAAACGTCCCCGCACGCTGCCCAAGGCGATCCCCGCCGGGGCCCTCGGCCGGGCCCTCGACGCCGTCGACGGATCCGATCCGGTGTCGGTGCGGGACCGAGCCATCCTCGAACTGCTCTACGGCACGGGCCTCCGGGTCTCGGAGGCGGCGTCCCTGCGTGTGGACGACGTCCGCGGCTCGTTCCTGACGGTCACCGGCAAGGGCGACAAGCAGCGGGCCGTCCCCATCGGGCGTCCCCTGCACGAAGCGGTCGCCCGGTACCTGAGGACCGCCCGTCCCCGGCTCGTGACCGACCGATCCGGCGACGCCCTCTGGTTGGGAGTCCGCGGGGGCGCTCTCGGGACCCGAGGTCTGCGTCGGGTGGTGGCCGCGCGCCTCGGAACGTTCCCTCACGCCCTCCGACACTCCTTCGCCACGCATCTCCTCGAAGGAGGAGCCGACCTGCGCAGTGTCCAGGATCTGCTCGGCCATACCGACCTGGGAACCACGCAGATCTACACTGCCGTCAGTCGAGATCACCTGAAAGCGACCTATGAGCGGAGCCACCCACGTGCATGAGCAGGGCGATCAGGAGCTCGCGGAGCTGTGGGGCCGGTTCAAGGCCACGGGTGACCTCAAGGCCCGAGAGGGTCTCATCCTCCACTATTCGCCCTTGGTGAAGTTCGTCGCCGGTCGTCTCCGGGCGGGTCTGCCCCGCAACGTCGACCCGGCAGATCTGACGTCCTACGGCACCTTCGGTCTGATCGACGCCATCGACAAGTTCGAACCGGAGCGGGGATACAAGTTCGAGACCTACGCGGTCAACCGCATCAAGGGTGCCATCCTCGACGAGCTCCGCGCCCTCGACTGGGTGCCCCGGTCGGTCCGTGCCCGGGCCCGCGAGATCCAACGCTCGATGGCCGAGCTCGAGCACGCACTGCAACGCACCCCGACCGAGGAAGAGCTCGCCGAGCACATGGACATCCCCCTCGAGACGCTTCGCGACCAGCTCGGGGAGATCTCCAGTCTCGGCTTCGTCGCCCTCGACGAGCTGCTGAACCCGACCGAGCGCGACTCGGGCGCGGTCCGGGATCTCCTCGCCGATCCGAAGGCCCTCGATCCCAGCGGGTCCTTCGAGAAGGAGGAGACCCGCTACGTCCTGGCGGACTCCATCAACCGGCTCCCGGAACGGGAGCGTCTGGTCGTGACCCTCTACTACTACGAGGGGCTCACGCTCGCCGAGATCGGCTCGATCCTCAACGTGACCGAATCCCGGGTGTGCCAGATCCACACCAAGGCGGTGATGAGCATGCGGAACCGGTTGATCGAGCCGCCCTACCGCAAGACCTGACGCGAAGGGTTTCGCCCTACGGTTCGGGCATCGGTACACTCGCTGCGCAATCCGCACGTCCATCGTGACCCCGTCGGGTCGGCCGCGAGCGCGGCCGTGAGGGGAGTGCATCGCGTGGGCGGACGTACCAACCCGGAACACAACGAGGAGGAACCGCCATGTCCCAGGTGACGATGCGGCAGCTCCTGGAGGCCGGAGTTCACTTCGGCCACCAGACGCAACGATGGAACCCGAAGATGCGTCCCTACATCTTCGGTGAACGCAACGGGATCCACATCATCGATCTGCGCCAGACCCTGGAACAGATCCAACGCGCCCACCAGCAGGTCAGGGACATCACCACCGCTGGCGGTGCAGTCATGTTCGTCGGCACCAAGAAGCAGGCCCAGGCCGCCATCCAGGAAGCTGCCGAACGCGCCGAGATGCCGTACGTGAACCACCGCTGGCTGGGTGGCATGCTCACGAACTTCCAGACGATCCACAAGCGGATCATGTACATGCGCGAGCTCGAGCGCATGGAACAGACCGGGGAGATGGAATCGTTGCCCAAGAAGGAGCGCCTCCGCCTGCGGAGGGAGTTCGTCAAGCTGGAGGCGGTCCTCGGCGGGGTTCGCACCATGCAGCGGCCGCCCGACGCCGTGTTCATCATCGACGTCAACACCGAGCACATCGCGGTGCGGGAGGCCAACCGGCTGGAGATCCCGATCATCGCCGTGGTGGACACGAACTGTGACCCCGATCCGATCGATGTCGTGATCCCCGGCAACGACGACGCGATCCGGGCTGCCCATCTGCTGGCGGGCGCCATCGCCGACGCCGCGATCGACGGCAGACGGATCGGCCAGGCCGGCAGGAAGGACCGTGAACCCGAGCCCGCGACCGTCGGCTCGGGCGACGAGAAGGAGACCCCATGAGCGACTTCACCGCCAAGGACGTTCAAGCGCTGCGCCAGGCCTCCGGTGCCGGGATGATGGACGCCAAGCGGGCCCTCCAAGAGGCAGGCGGCGACATGGAACGCGCCAAGGAGATCCTGCGCGAGAAGGGCCTCGCCGATGTCAAGAAGCGCAGTGGTCGCCGTCAAGGTGAAGGCGCCATCGGCCACTACCTGCATTCGCAGGCGGGTCGTCCGGTGATCGGGGTGCTCGTCGAGCTCGCCTCCGAGACCGACTTCGTCGCCAAGTCCGACGAGTTCCTCGAGATGGCCGACGACATCGCCATGCACATCGCGGCCGCGCGGCCCCGCTGGGTCACCCGCGAGGACGTTCCCGCCGAGGTCGTGGACAAGGAACGTGAGCTCATCGCCGCCCAGGCACGCAACGAGGGCAAGCCGGACCACATCGTCGACAAGATCGTCGAAGGGCGGATCGGGTCGTTCTACCAGGACAACGTCCTGTACGACCAGACCTTCGTCCGCTCCGAGAAGTTCGAAGGCACGATCGGTGAGATGGTCGGAGCGCTCGCCGCGAAGATGGGGGAGAACATCTCGGTCGCTCGGTTCGCCCGGCTCCAGGTCGGGGAGGCGGACGGCTAGATGGGTATTCGCCGGGTCGTGCTCAAGCTGTCGGGAGAGGCCTTCGCCGACCCGGAATTGAACTACGGCATCGACCCGAAGACGGTCGAGCGGGTCGCCGCCGAGATCGCCGGCGTCCATCGGGAGGGGCACGAGATCGGCATCGTCGTCGGAGGCGGGAACATCTTCCGCGGGATGAGCTCCACCGCCAAGGGCATGGATCGAGCCAGCGCCGACTACATGGGGATGCTGGCCACCGTGCTCAACGCGATGGCGCTCCGGGACGCCTTGGAACGGGCGGGATCGCCGTGCCGGGTCCAGACGGCCATCAACATCCAGCAAGTCGCCGAACCGTACCTGCGGCTGCGGGCGATCCGCCATCTCGAGAAGGGCCGGATCGTCGTGTTCGCCGGGGGGACGGGGAACCCGTTCTTCACCACGGACACGACCGCGGCGCTCCGGGCGGCGGAGATCGGCGCCGATGTGGTCCTCAAGGCGACGCGGGTGGATGGGGTCTACGACGCCGATCCCGAATCGGACCCCGACGCGTCGCTCCTCCACGACATCACCTACATGGATGTGCTCTCACAGCGCCTCAACGTGATGGACTCCACGGCCATTACGATGTGCATGGACAACGCGTTGCCGATCCGCGTCTTCAACATGATGATCCCCGGCACGATCGCCGCCGCGATCCGAGGAGAGGATGTCGGGACGCTGGTGCACTGACCGGGAGGAGAGCCCGTGATCGACGAGCTGCTGATCGAAGCAGACCACAAGATGGATCAGGCGGTGGCGCACACCGCCCAGGAGTTCTCCGGGGTCAGGACGGGCCGGGCCAACCCTGGCCTCTTGCAGCGGATCACGGTCGACTACTACGGGACCAAGACGCCACTCCAGCAGCTCGCCGGGTTCACCGTCCCCGAAGCGCGGCTGCTGGTCGTCCAGCCGTACGACAAGTCGGCCATCCCGGCGATCGAACGCGCCATCCAGGAAGCGCAACTCGGCCTCAATCCCTCGAACGACGGTACGGTCATCCGTCTCGCGTTCCCTTCGCTGACCGAGGAACGTCGCAAGGAGCTGATCCGCATGGTGCGGCACCTGGCCGAGGAGGGCCGCGTCGCCGTTCGCAACGTCCGTCGCCATGCGAAGGAGGCGATCGAGGCGGAGGACGTCTCCGAGGACGACATCCGCCGGGCGGAGAAGGAACTGCAGACGCTGACGGACCGTCACATCGCCAAGATCGACGAGCTGCTCGAGAAGAAGGAAGCGGAGCTCCTCGAGGTATGAGGCATCTGGGGCGAGGACGGTCGCAGTGAGCGACGCGACGGGGGACCATCCTCATCCGGGCGATCCCTGGCATCCCGACTGGCATGGCCCGGGCGAGGAGGAGGACGATCTGTTCACGGTCCCGGAGCCGGAACCGGGCGAAGGTCGAGCCGGCTTCCTGAGCAGGCTCCTGGGCCGCCGCCGGAGCGAAGGCGACCTCGACGACCCCGGTTCCTCGGTGGACGGTTCCTCGGTGGACCATCTCTACGACGATCTCCGCGTCGACGAGCCGTCGGCGACCGACGGCGACGACCAGAAGATGCCCGAAGCGAGCGGCGAGCAGGTAGCGTCCGTCCCCATGGACGGCGACGGTCACGGAGAGACACTCGATTTCGACGACTGGCTCGAGGGTGACGAGACGGCGGAGCTCCCCGTGGTGTCCGCCGATGAGCCCGAGTCCGATCCGGAGCCCGAGCCCGAGCCCGAGCCCGAACCGCTGGCGGGGCCAGGGCCCGAGCCCGAGCCGGAACCCGAGCCGGAGCCGGAGCCCGAGTCGGAGGTGAAGGCTGGCTTCGAGACGCCGGCCATCGACCCGGAGTCGGACACGGAGCCGGAGGCCGAGATCGACCAGTGGCTGGCCTTCGTCGACGGCGAGGTCCCGCCGGAGACCACGAGCGAGATCCCGGCGTCGCCGCGGTCGACGCCGGCGGCCGAGCTTCCCGACTGGATCGACGAGACGACCGAACTGGAGGCCATCGCCGTCGCACCCGACGAGGACCGCTCCGACGACACCGACGAGCTGGTGGCGCTCGTCCACGGCCCCGACGATGCCGACGTGGTCGAGCAGACCTGGAGCGTCGACGCCCTCGAATGGGAGGGTGACGCCGAGGATCCGGCCGAGCCCCGCGACCCACAGGCCGAAGAGCCGGCGCCCGAGGACGGCACCCCGCCGGTGTTCGATCAAGAGGAGGACACCGGCGAGCTCCCCGTCGTCGACGTCGAAGGCGAAGAGTTCGTGCTCGCCGCCGAGGAACTCGAGTACGCCGAGTTCACCGACGTCGAGGACCTCGCCGAGGACGCGTACGTCCACGCCTCCACGCGGGACCACGCCGACCTCGCCGAGGCGATCGCCATCGCCGCGGAGGAGGACACCGAACAGGTCGCCGTCGCTGCCGCCATCCCCGGACTCGAATCCGGCGTGGTCGGATTCGACGACGTCGTCGCCGCAGAACGTGGCATCGAACCCGCCGCCGGAGGAGCGAGGGCCACCGACCTGGGTCTCCGCATCGGCACCGGGCTGCTTCTCGCCGCCGCCTTCGCCCTTTCGGTCTTCTGGCGGCCGGCGCTCGTCGTCCTCGCGCTCGGCGTGTTCGTCCTCACCGCGGGAGAGTTCTACGGGGCGTTGATGCGCCATCGGTACCGCCCCATGGCGCTGCTGGGATTCCTCGGGCTGCTCGCCGCGGCGGGCGGAACGATCCGCTGGGGGGTCGTCGTCATCCCGCTCGCCCTCGCCGTCACCCTGACCGTCCTGCTGCTCTACTACGCGGTGGTCCCCAACCGTGTCGAGCCCATGGCCGGGGTCTCCTCCACCATGCTCGTGCTCGCCTGGATCGGCGGCTCGACCGCCTTCGCCTACCCGATCATCGGCGCCGAGCGATACCGGCCCCTCGTCCTCGGCCTCGTTGCCATCGTCGTGCTCACCGACGTCGCCCAGTACTTCGTCGGCCGGAACCTGGGTCGACGGAAGCTGGCGCCCGTCCTGTCACCCAAGAAGACGATCGAAGGCCTCGTCGGCGGGGTCGTGGTCGCCCTCACCCTCGGCGCCGCGCTCGGGTTCGTCGAACCCTTCGACCTCGGCTCCGGCTTGGCGCTCGGTGCCATCGTCGCCGTGTTCGCTCCGCTCGGGGACCTGGCGGTCTCTGCGGTGAAGCGATCGCTCGGGATCAAGGACATGGGGTCGATCCTGCCCGGACACGGTGGCCTCCTGGATCGGATCGACGGTCTGGTGTTCGTCATCCCCGTGGCGTGGGCGGCCTTCACGTGGGCGGGGCTCCTCTGAAACCGGTCGTCGTCCTCGGCGCGACGGGATCCATCGGGCGCCAGACGATCGAGGTCGCCGAGCGCCTCGAACGTCCCGTCGTCGGACTCGCCGCCGGGCATGTGTCCGAAGCGCTCATCGAGCTCGCCGCCGCCCTTCCCGACGCGGCCGTCGCCGTCGCGGACCCGAAGGCGAGCCAGGACGTCCCTCCCGCCCTCACCGGCAGGATCGCGTTCGGTCCCGATGCGGTCGACGAGTTGGCTCGCCTCCCCGGCGCCACCATCGTCAACGGTATCGTCGGGTCGGCCGGGCTCCCTCCCACCTTGGCGGCATTGACGGCCGGCAACGAGGTGGCGCTGGCCAACAAGGAGTCCCTCGTGGCTGGAGGACCGCTGGTGGCTGCCGCGCTCGAGCGGGGCGGGTCGCTGATCCCGGTCGACAGCGAGCACTCCGCCATCTGGCAGTGTCTGGCCGGCGAAGATCCCGCCACCGTCGCACGGCTCATCGTGACGGCCTCCGGTGGACCGTTCCGGGGTCGGGCCGCCGCCGAGCTCGAGACCGTGACCCCGACGGACGCCCTGGCACATCCCACATGGCAGATGGGGCCGAGGATCACCATCGATTCGGCCACCCTCATGAACAAGGCGTTCGAGGTGATCGAAGCCCACTGGCTCTTCGCGATCCCCTACGAACGGATCGACGTGGTGGTCCACCCCCAGAGCTTCGTCCATTCCCTCGTGGAGTTCGTCGACGGCACCGTCAAGGCCGAGGTCGGTCCGCCCGACATGCGGAAACCGATCCAGTACGCCCTCACCCATCCACGTCGGAGACCCGCCCCTCACCCTCCCCTCGATCTGGTCGGTCGGATGCTCACCTTCGAGGTGCCGGATCGGGCCGTCTTCCCTTGCCTCGAGCTCGGATACGAAGCCGGCCGACGCGGGGGAGTGGCGACCGCGGTGCTCAACGCCGCCGACGAGGTCGCCGTCGAGGCGTTCCTCGACGGGGCGATCGGGTTCCGAGCCATCGCCCGGGTCATCGAGCGAACCCTCGACGGTTTCCCCGATCGTGTGCCGGTCTCGCTCGAGGATGTCCTCGACGCGGACCGCCAGGCGAGGGAGCGGGCACGCCAGGCCGTCGCACGGGAGGCATCCCGCAGGTAGGCATCCTCGGCCGGTAGCGTATCGCCCGCACACGACCTGGAGGAAACGTGGGCGCCATCGTCGTCCTCATCGGCATCGCTCTCATGATCATCGTCCACGAGGGCGCCCACTTCGCCGCCGCCAAGGCGTTCGGCATGAAGGCGACCGAGGCGTTCTTCGGGTTCGGACCCACGCTGTGGTCGGTCCGCCGCGGGGAGACCGAGTACGGCATCAAGGCCATCCCCCTGGGCGGGTACGTCAAGATCATCGGGATGAACCCGTTCGAGGAGGTCGCCCCCGACGAGGAGGAACGGACCTACCGCACGGCGCCGTTCTGGAAGAAGTCGGTGGTGGTCCTCGCCGGCATCGCGTCGCATCTGGTGGTCGCGTTCGCCTTGTTCTTCATCGTTACCGCCGCATACGGTGTCCCGAAGACCGGCCCAG
Organism: Acidimicrobiia bacterium; assembly: GCA_026985095.1. Lineage (GTDB taxonomy): Bacteria > Actinomycetota > Acidimicrobiia > Spongiisociales > UBA5794 > JALSQW01. The sequence continues at coordinate 82,473 of JALSQW010000046.1, forward strand.
ATGGCGGACCTGTCCCGACCACCGTCGTCGCCGCGGTGAGCGCCGTCACCCCCGACGGCGAGCCTTCCCCGGCGGCAGCCGCCGGTGTGCGGCCGGGGGACCGGATCGTGGAGGTCGACGGGCGCCCGATCGAGTCGTGGAGCGACTTCACCGAGGAGGTCGCGAGCCGACCCGGTGCCGACGTCGAGGTCGTCATCGAACGAGACGGGACCCGCATCCCGCTGCAGGTGACGCTCGCCACCATCCAGCGGCCGGTCGTCGTCGACGGGGAGATCGTCACCGGCGACGACGGCGAGCCGATCACCGAGACCGTCGGGTTCTTCGGCGTGTCGCCCGAACTCGAGACCGAACGCCCCGATGTCGTCGCCGCCGTTGGCATCGCCGCTCGCGACATGCGTGTCGCCGTCGAGCAATCCGTGGTCGGCCTGTGGCAGCTCGTCGCCAACTTCGGGAAGGTCGTGGGAGCCATCTTCGGGGGCAACGACGAGATCCTCGACGAGGTCCGGCCGATCTCCCCGATCGGGCTGGTCCGTATCGCCGGACCGGTCGAGTCGAGCCTCGTCCTGCTCGCCCTCGTCAACGTGTTCGTGGCGGTCCTCAACGTCGTGCCGCTCTATCCCCTCGACGGGGGCCATTTCGCCGTGGCGCTCTACGAGAAGGTCACCGGGCGGGAGCCGGACGTCCGCAAGCTCATGCCCGTGGCCGTGGTCGTGTTCGGGTTCATCGTCATGCTGGGCCTGATCGGCATCTACCTCGACATCTTCAAACCCATCCAGCTCTGAGGCCCATGGGACGCGGACCCCGGCGGCCGGAGCCGGAGCGCCCGGTCCCCGACGACGGGGCGCATCGATCCTCCAGCGCGGTCCACGGGCCTACCATTGCGGGGATGACCACACGTCGAGCCACCCGCCAGATCCACGTCGGACCGGTCGCGGTCGGCGGCGGGGCTCCGGTGTCGGTCCAGTCGATGACGACGACCAAGACCGCCGACGTCGACGGCACCCTGGCCCAGATCTACGCCCTGTCGGGCGCAGGCGCGGACATCGTCCGGGTCACCTGCAACGACGTGGCCGCGGCGCAGGGTCTCGCCGAGATGATCCCCCGGTCGCCGGTGCCCATCGTGGCCGATATCCACTTCCAGTACCGCCTCGCCCTGGCGGCCATCGAGGCGGGAGTGGCCGGGCTGCGGCTCAACCCGGGCAACATCCGCAAGGAATCCCACATCAAGGCGGTCGCGGCGGCGGCAGCCGCCGCCGGCATCCCCATCCGGGTCGGAGTGAACGCCGGCTCCCTCGACAAGGACATCCTCGCCGCCCACGGCGGACCGGTCCCCGAAGCGCTCGTCGAGTCCGCCCTCACCGAGATCCGTTACCTGGAGGAGGTCGGCTTCCACGACATCAAGATCTCCGTCAAGCATTCCCATGTCCCGTCGATGGTGGCGGCGTACCGGCTGCTGGCCGACGCCGTCGAGTACCCGTTGCACCTCGGCGTCACCGAGGCCGGCCCACCGCCCGGTGGCCTCATCAAGTCCGTCGCCGGGATCGCGTCGCTCCTCCTCGACGGGATCGGCGACACCATCCGGTTCTCGCTCACCGCCGACCCGGTGGAGGAAGCGAAAGCGGGCAGATCCCTTCTCGAGTACCTCGGGCTCCGAGAACGGCGAGGGCTCGACCTGATCGCCTGCCCCTCGTGTGGGCGGGCCGATGTCGACGTCATCGGGGTCGTCGAGCGAGCCAGGGCGGCCCTCGAAGACGCCGGTCTTCCCATCCAGGTGGCGATCATGGGATGCGTCGTCAACGGCCCCGGTGAGGCTCGAGAGGCCGATATCGGGATCGCCGCGGGCCGGGGGAAGGGCCACCTGTTCATCAAGGGGGAGGTCGTCAGGGTCGTCGACGAAGGGTCGATGGTGGAGGCTCTCGTCGAGGAGGCGCAACGGCTCGTCGACGAAGGCGTCGAGGCCCGGCTCGCAGCCAAGGACGTCACCGCGGCCGATCTGGCCGAGGAGACGCGGCTCGAGCTGATCGGGATCCAGGGTGACGCCAACGCGACGGCGCGGCGCCGGGCCGCGGTCGCCGAGGTCGCCGAAGGCACCGCCGGCCGAGACCGGTAAGCTCTCGGCCCGACCACAAGAGGGAGACCGCAGTGCGTTGGTCCGAGGCATTCATCCCCACCTTGCGCGACGACCCGGCAGACGCCGAGGCCGCCAGCCACCGGCTCTTGGTGCGTGCGGGGTTCATCCGCCAGCTCATGGCCGGCGTGTACTCCATGTTGCCGCTGGGGTTCCGGGTCCGGGGGAAGGTCATGCAGATCATCCGAGAGGAGATCGAAGCCATCGGCGGACAGGAGTTCCTGCTCCCCGAGCTGCATCCGCGGGAGATCTGGGAACGAACCGGCCGGCTCGAGGGGATGAAGGACATCCTCTTCACGCTGGAGGACTCCCGCGGTGGCGACCTCGTCCTCGGCCCCACCCACGAGGAGATCTTCACGACGATCGCGGGCGAGCTGACGTCGTACAGGCAACTCCCTCAGTTGTGGTACCAGATCCAGACGAAGTTCCGCGATGAGCCTCGCCCGAAGGCTGGGCTCCTGCGGGTACGCGAGTTCACCATGAAGGACTCCTACAGCTTCGATATCGACGCGGAGGGGCTCGACCGGCAGTTCGACGCCCACTTCGACGCGTACACGCGGATCTTCCGACGGCTCGGCCTCCCGGCCATCCCCGTCGTGGCCTCCTCGGGGGCCATGGGCGGCTCGGGTTCCGTCGAGTTCATGGTGGCCTCCGAGGCCGGCGAGGACGACGTTGCACACTGCGAGAGCTGCGGGTACGCGGCCAACGTGGAACGGGCGACCGCCCGACCCCCCGCCGTCGATGACGGCGAAGGCGCCGCGGCCCCCGAACGGTTCCCGACACCGGGGGTCCGGACGATCGCCGATCTCGAGACGTTCCCCGGAGGCGCCGAGGCGGCCCGGCAGATCAAGACCCTCGTCTACATCGTCGACGGCGAACCGACCGTCGTGCTCCTCCGCGGCGACGACGCGTTGATGGAGCAGAAACTGCAGGACGTCACCGGAGCCGTCGAGGTCCGACCGGCCACCGGATCCGAGATCGTCGAGCTCCTCGGGGCGTCTCCGGGGAGCCTCGGCGCCGTCGGCCTGCGGGACGTGCGGATCCTGGCCGACGAGGCACTGCGCGGGCGGCGCAACATGACCACCGGCGCCAACATCGACGACCATCATCTCCGCGGCGTCGACGTCGAACGCGACATCGCGGTCAGCGAATGGGTCGACGTCCGGACCGTCCGGCCCGGCGAGCCGTGTCCGAGCTGCGGTGCTCCTCTCGAGGTGTTCCGGGCCATCGAAGCGGGCCACATCTTCAGGCTCGGCACGACGTACTCCGAACCGCTCGGCGCCACGGTGCTGGACGCCGAAGGCAAGACGGTCCCGGTCATGATGGGATCGTACGGGATCGGGGTCGAGCGCAACATGGCCGCGGTCGTCGAGGTCCACCACGACGACAGGGGCATCGTCTGGCCGGTGTCGGTGGCGCCCTACGAGGCCGTGGTGACCATCGTCAAGGTTTCCGACACCGACAGTTGGGAGACCGGGAAGCGGATCTACGAGGAACTCCTCGCCCTCGGGGTGGACGCCATCGTCGACGACCGCGTAGAGCGTCCCGGCGTCAAGTTCAACGATGCCGAGCTCATCGGGTTCCCGTACCGGATCACCGTGGGACCTCGCGGTCTGGCCGACGGCGTCGTCGAAGTGACCGAACGCCGATCCGGCACCTCCGAGGAGGTGGTCGTGGCCGCGGCCGCGGCGCGGGTCGCCGACCAGATCGCGGCGGCCACGGCGCGTCCCTGACGATCCACGACCAGCCACAGGCGGTCGCGGTCGAGACCGTCGGAACGCCTGCGCGCTTGGTATACTCCGAGCCAACCAACCGAGGTGATCTCTTCTCGAGGTGGGCGTTGCCCGCCTCGTCGTGTGAAAGGACCACCTCGGCCGAGACGAGGAGGAGCAGTGGCCGACACGGCGCAGCGCCTGTGGGGCGTGATCGAGCCGTACGTCGCCGCCGAAGGGATCGAGTTGGACGACATCGAGCTTCAGGGTGGCGGCGGAGCGCAGACGGTGCGGATCGTCGTCGACTCGCCCGAAGCGATCGACGTCGAACGGATCGCCGAGCTGTCACGCGGGATCTCCCGGCTCCTCGACACCGAGGACCTCATCGACGGGTCGTACACCCTCGAGGTCAGCTCGCCGGGTCTCGAACGGAAGCTGAGGAGGCCCCGCCACTTCGAGAAGTCGATCGGCCGGGAGGTGAGGGTCAAGACCTTCGCCCCCGTCGGCGGGGATCGCCTCCATCGAGGCAGGTTGGTATCGGCCGACGACGAAGGGTTCGACGTCGAGATCGAAGGGACGCCGCGACGGATCGCATACGACGACGTGGCGTCGGCCCGGACGGTGTTCGTCTGGGAGAAGGGCGCGAAGCCCGGCAAGAAGCGAAGTAGGAGAAGGTGACGATGGACTACAACCTGTTGGACGCACTCGAGCTGGTCGAGCGGGAGAAGGGTGTGCCCGCCGAGACCATCCTCGACGCGCTCGCCAACGCGCTCGTCTCCGCCTACAAGCGCACCCCCGGCGCCGCCGAGGAAGCCCGCGTCACCATCGATGCCGACACCGGCGAGATCATCGTCTACGGCCAGGAGCTCGACGAGGAAGGCAACGTCGTCAAGGAATGGGAGGACACGCCGGAGGACTTCGGGCGGATCGCCGCGCAGACCGCCAAGCAGGTCATCCTCCAACGCCTCCGCGACGCCAAACGCGAACAGGTGTACGAGATCTACGAGGGGCGCGAGGGCGACCTGATCACCGGCATCGTCCAGCAGTCCGATCACCGGTACGCCATCTTGGACCTCGGTGATGCCGAGGCCATCATGCCCGCCTCCGAGAGGATCCCCTACGAGCGGCTCGAACGAGGCAACCGGGTCAAGGCCTACATCCTGGAGGTCCGCGGCGAAGGGAAGGGCCCGCAGATCGTCGTCTCCCGCAGCCACCCCGAGTTCATCCGCTCGCTGTTCGAGCTGGAGGTCCCCGAACTGGTCGACGGTGACGTCGAGATCAAGGCGATCGCCCGTGAACCGGGCCATCGCACCAAGATCGCCGTCGTGTCGCACGATCCGAACGTGGACCCCGTGGGCGCCTGTGTCGGCGCTCGCGGTTCACGGGTGCGCCAGGTCGTCAACGAACTGCGAGGGGAGAAGGTCGACATCGTCGAATGGCGGGACGACACCCGATCGTTCATCGCCGAGGCCCTCAGCCCGGCCAGGGTCAAGGACGTCCGTCTCGACGAGGAGAACAAGGTCGCCGAGGTCATCGTGCCGGACCATCAGCTCTCCCTGGCGATCGGCAAGGAAGGCCAGAACGCACGCCTCGCCGCGCGGTTGACGGGCTACAAGATCGACATCCGCTCCGAGAGCCAGGACCTGGGACTCGACGTCGAGGAGGAAACCGCCGAGGAGCCGTCTGGCGTGCCGGCGGCCGACGAGGTCCAGACCGAGGCGCCTGCGGAAGCCGGTGAGGCCCCGGAGGGAGCCGGCTCCGAGGCGACGGAGGCCGTCGAGTCTGCGGAGACGGGCGGAGACGAAGCAGCGACGGGTGGAACGGACCGCGACGAGGAGACACCCGGCGGGGATACGGGGACCGAGATCGCGGCGTCCGACGATGCGAGCGTCTGAACGAACGGGAACGAAGAGAACGGTCGGAGGTGACGGTGGCGAAAGTACGGGTCTATGAGCTCGCCCGAGAACTCGGGAGAGAATCCAAGGAGGTCCTGACGCGCGCCCAGGAACTGGGGATCGCGGTCAAGACCGCCTCCTCGGGTCTCGACGAGGAAGCCGCGGAACTCGTCCGCCTCGCCTTCGCCGAGGAACCAGCCGGCGCGGCCGGCGAGACGGAGGAGCCCGGTGCGGTGGAGGAAGCCACCGGCCCCACGGCCGAGGTCGCCGAGACGCCGGCCCCGGCGCCCGAGCCGGAGACGGAACCTCGGGCAGCGCGGACCGAAGCCGAAGCGGAGGAGGCCGAGGAAGAGCGGATCCTCATCGTCGAACCGGGAGTCACCGCCCACGAGTTCGGACGGATGGTCGGCCAACGGACCACCGACGTCATGCGCCAGCTCATGGCCATGGGGGCGATGGTGCCCGGGTCGGGAGAGATCCCCCGCGATGCCATCGAGGAGCTCGGCCGGCACTTCGGGTACGAGGTCCTCGTCTCCGAGCCAGAGGAAGAGGAACAACCCGAGATCACCGCCCCGCTCCGTCACATCGTGGAGTTCCACGACGACGAGGCGAGCCTCCAACCGCGGCCGCCGGTGGTGACCGTCATGGGCCACGTCGACCATGGCAAGACCCAGCTGCTCGACACGATCCGGCACGCCAACGTGGTCGCCGGAGAAGCCGGAGGCATCACCCAGCACATCGGCGCCTACCAGGTCGAGATCGACGGCGCCAAGATCACCTTCATCGACACCCCCGGTCATGAGGCGTTCACCGCCCTGAGGGCCCGCGGTGCGAACGTCACCGACATCGTCGTGCTCGTCGTCGCCGCCGACGACGGCGTCAAACCGCAGACCGTCGAAGCGATCGACCATGCCCGCGCCGCCGACGTGCCACTCATCGTGGCGATCAACAAGATGGATCTCCCCGCTGCCGACCCGAACACCGTCCGGGCCCAACTCACCCAGTACGGGGTCATCGTCGAACAACTCGGCGGTGACGTCCCCTCGGTCGAGGTATCGGCGTTGCAGGGCACCGGTATCGACGAGCTGCTCGAGATGATCGCCCTGGTGGCCGAGGTGGAGGAGCTCAAGGCGAACCCGAAGGCGCCCGCCGTCGGCACGATCGTCGAGGCGCAGCTCGAGATCGGTCGCGGACCGGTCGCGACCGTCATCGTGCAACGGGGAACGCTCAAGCGGGGCGACGCCATCGTCGCGTGGAGCGTCCCCGGCCGGGTCCGGGCCATGTTCGACGATCGGGGAGACCAGGTGAAGGCCGCCGGCCCATCGACCCCGGTCCTCGTTTCGGGCTGGGACGAGGTACCGACGGCCGGCGACATGTTCGAGGTCGTCAAGAACGAACGGACGGCTAGGAAGCTCGCGGAGCGTCGCAAGGAAGAGGACCGTGCGGCCGAACTGACCGTCCCGACGGCCGCGGAACGGCTCGGTGCGCTCCTGGAGTCCCTGCGAACCGCCGAACACGCCGAACTGCGGGTCATCGTCAAGGCCGATGCGCACGGGTCGCTCGAGGCGCTGCGCGACTCGATCGGCAAGATCTCCCGCGAGGACGCGACCGTCAAGATCATCCACGCCGGCGTCGGCGGCATCACCGCCAACGACGTGATGCTGGCGGAAGCCTCCGACGCCATCATCTACGGCTTCAACACCCGACCGGATGCCGCCGCTCGGGCCGCGGCGAAGGAACACGGCATCGATATCCGGACCTTCAACATCATCTACGAGCTGCTCGACGATGTCGAGTCGCTCATGGTGGGCGAGCTGGCACCCGAGGAGGTCGAGTCGTTCCTCGGGGTGGCCGAAGTACGGGCCACCTTCCGGGCGCCCCGCTACGGCACCGTCGCTGGATGCTACGTCACCGAAGGCGCCATCAACCGCAACGCACGGGCTCGGCTCGTACGCGACGGGGTCGTCGTGTACGACGGGAAGATCGCCTCGCTGCGACGGTTCAAAGAGGACGTGCAGCAGGTGGCCACCGGGTTCGAATGCGGGATCGGTCTGGAGAACTTCCGTGACATCAAGGAAGGCGACATGATCGAGTCGTACGAGGTCCGTGAGGTCGCTCGCACCTGAGCCGCCCATGGCCGGACTCCACGCTGCCGTCATGCGGGCCGACCTGCGGATCCCCTCGTCGGGTTCGCTCAAGGCGAAACGTCGGGTCCTCAAGTCGCTCATCGCCCGCCTGTCGGCCCCTTCGCCCGTCGCGGTCGCCGAGGTCGATCATCAGGACCTCTGGCAACGCGCCACCCTCGGGATCGCCGCCGTCGCGCCGCAGGAGGGTCAGGTGATGCGACTCCTGCACGTCGCCGAACGGACGATCCGGGAGTCGCACGAGGTCGAGCTGCTGGGCACGGCGATCGAGCGCTGCGGAGTGCCGGAATGAGCCGACGACCCAGCCCGCGTATGCGCAAGGTCAACGAGACGATCCGGGAGATCGTCGCCGACGAGCTGACGAGGCTCGGCGATCCGGGGATCGGGTTCGTCACCGTCACGGGTGTCGACACCGCACCCGATCTCCGTACGGCGATCGTGTACTACTCGGTGCTGGGCGATCAGGAGGACCGATCCGCCACCGCCGAGGCGCTGGAGCGAGCCCACGCCCGTCTCCAGGCAGCCGTGGCCCGCCAGGCCCGCCTCAAGTACACGCCGCGACTGTCGTTCGAGATCGACGCCTCGATCGACCGGGGCTTCCGGATCGATGCCCTCCTCCACGAGCTCGAGGAGGAACGCGCCGACGGATCCGGCGGCGGTGACGGCCGCTACGGTGCCGACGACGACGGGAAGGACATCGCATGACCGCGCGCGAATGGGGCCGGTTCGTCCCCGATGAGATCGTTCGCGAGCTGGCTGCAGCGACCTCGGTCGGGGCCGTCGGTCACGTCGGCCCCGACGGCGACGCACTGGGTTCCATCCTCGGGCTCACGCTCGCGGCCAGGGCTGCAGGCAAGGAGGCCTACGCCTCGTTCGGGGAGCCCTTCACCCTGACCGAGAACTTCGACTACCTGGATCGCTCCACCCTGGTGCCGCCGAGCGAGTTCCCCGAGGGTCTCGATGTCGTCGTCGCCTGCGACACGGCCGCCCGCAGCCGCCTCGGCAGCATCGTCGATCGGGTCGAGACCGCCCACCGGTTGATCGTCGTCGACCATCATCGGTCCAACGGCGGGTTCGGGGACCTCGAGTGGATCGACCCGGAGGCCGCCGCCACGGCCCAGATGATCTTCCATCTGCTGCGACGGCTGACATGGCCCGTCGACCGCTCTGCCGCCACGGCGCTGTACACGGGGATCATCACCGATACGGGTCGGTTCCAGTACTCGTCGATGACCCCGGACGTCCATCTCATCGCAGCCGAGCTCCTCGCGGCGGGGGTCCGTCAGGATCTCGTCGCCGAGAAGCTGTTCGAAGAGGCACCGTTCGGGTACTACCGGGTCGTCTCCAACGTGATGGGTCGGGCCGTGCTCGAGGCCGAGATCGGGCTCGTGTGGTCGGTGCTCTACCATGCCGACCTCGACGAGGCCGGGATCCGCTACGAGGACACCGACGGTCTCATCGACCTGGTCAGGATCGCACGCGAAGCCGGCGTCGCCTGTCTCCTCAAGGAGCGAGACTCTGGCCTGATCAAGGGCAGCCTCCGGTCGCGGGGGCGGATCGACGTCGCCGCCATCGCGGCGACCTTCGGCGGCGGGGGCCACCACAACGCCGCCGGGTTCACCTTCGAAGGAACCGTGGACGAGGCCATGGCCAGGGTTCGGGCCGCGCTGTCATGAGCGAGGCACCGACCGCCGGGTTCCTCCTCGTGGACAAGCCGGGAGGGTGGACCTCGCACGACGTCGTCGCCAAGATCCGCGCCTCGACGGGTGCCAAGGCAGGGCATGCCGGGACCCTGGACCCCATGGCGACGGGTCTCCTCGTCGTCGGTCTCGGTCGAAGCACCCGGCTCATCCGGTTCGTCCAGGGCCAGGCGAAGGAGTACGTCGCCCGCGCACGTCTCGGGGTCGCCACCGACAGCCTCGACGCCGACGGCGCCATCTTGAGCCGGTCGCCCCTACCGGTTGACGAGGCGGCCGTGCGTGGGGCGATGGAGCGCTTCGTCGGGGACATCATGCAGATCCCTCCGATGGTCTCGGCCAAGAAGGTCGGAGGGAAGCGGCTCTATGCCTTGGCTCGGGAGGGGGTCGAGGTCGAACGGTCGCCGCGACCGGTCACGGTGTACGAGTTCGAGCTGCTCGACCTCGCTCCCTGCGACTACCCGGAGATCGAGTTCCGCGCCGTGGTCTCGACCGGAACCTACATCCGGACCTTGGCCGACGACCTCGCGCAGGCCCTCGGTGGCCATGCCCACCTGACGTCGCTGCGCCGGACCCGGATCGGTGCTCTGCGCGTCGACGCCGCGTCGACGCTCGAAGCGATCGAGGAGGCGGTGTCCGCGGGGACGCTCGACGAGCTCGTCGTCGCCCCCGCCGACGCCCTGTCGCCGATGCCGAGGATCGTCGTCACCGAGGAGCTGGCGGCAGCCGCCGCGCACGGCGTCGCCCTCCCGCTACCTGCAGTGGGAGCCGAGGTGCCCGATGACGCTCCGATCACCCTTCTCGACCCGTCGGGAGCCATGCTGGGCGTGTTCCGCTCCCGCGGCGGGGTGCTCCGGCCGGAGGTGGTGACCGCGTGATCGTCTTCGAGGGGGATCCGACCCGATGGCAGACGCCTGCAGGTGGGACCGCCGTGGCGGTGGGCGTCTTCGATGGTGTCCACCTAGGTCACCGCGCGGTCTTCGGCGCGCTCGCCCCGGCACCGGACGACACGGTCCCCGGCGTGGTGACGTTCGATCCGAACCCGGCAACGGTTCTCGGCAGCGGAACGACGGCGTTGACGACCCTCCGGCGGCGATTGGAGCTGATGGCCGATGCCGGACTCGCCGTCGCCTCCGTGGTGACCTTCGACGAGGAGCTCGCCGCGCGTTCGCCGCAGGACTTCATCGACAGCTTCCTCGTCGAGGCCCTCGCCGCGAAGGTGGTGGCGGTGGGAGAGGGGTTCCGGTTCGGCCACGGCGCGTCGGGAACCACCGACACCCTCGTCGAGGCGGGTCGCCGGCACGGATTCGAAGTCCGGGTCGTGCCGATCCTCGAGATCGATGGTGTACCGGTCCGCTCGTCGCTGATCCGTCGTCGGATCGTGACCGGTGACGTCGGTGGGGCAGCCCGGTTCCTCGGCCGACCCCATGAGCTCGAAGGTTCCGTCGTCCCCGGCGACGGGCGGGGCCGAACGATCGGGATCCCCACCGCCAACATCGAGATCGACGACGACCTCACCGTCCCGGCCCGTGGCGTCTACGCCGTCAGGGTGCATGTGGGCCCGGCGGTCGTGGACGGAGTCGCCAACATCGGGACCCGCCCGACCTTCGACGGCATCGAGGAGGTCGTCGAGGTCCACCTCCTCGACGTTTCCCAGGACCTGTACGGTGCGCATCTTCGGATCGAGTTCCTGGACCGGATCCGAGGGGAACGTCGGTTCCCCGACGTGGAGGCGCTCGTCACCCAGATCCACGACGACATCGCCGCAACCCGGCGGATCCTCCATCCCGACGGCTGATCGCCGTCTCTGCGAGGGTCTTGCCCTCGCACGGTCGCTCCGGCATGGTGACCGGGTCGGAGAAAGGATCCCCGTGCCGGTCGTCGTGTCCCTCGTCGTGTCCCTCGCTCTCGCCGCCGGGTCGCCACCTGCTCCTGTCGCCGGGTTGGCCCTCGACGGATCCACCACGACGGTGTCGGTGCTGGGCGTTCCCGTACGGGTCCCGGTGCGGGCGCCGACGCTCCCGCGCTGGCCCTGGCCGCCGATCCCGGTTCCTCCCCTCCCGATCCCGCTCCCGGTTCCCGGTCGCGGTGGGCGTCCCGGCCGGCGGCGCGGCCGGCGGCGCGGTGAAGGGACCGGTGAGACGTTGTTCATCTACGTTCCCGGCCACGGCGGCGATCCGGACGGTTTCGCCGATCTCGCCCGCCGCATGGGAACGCCACCGGATCGGGTCCAGCGGTTCGACTACACCATGGTCGGTCCGTGGAACGACCCGGTGGAGGCGTCGAAGTGGGTTCCGGTGGACGACGCCGCCGACGTGCTGGCGTGGGTGATCGAACGCGAAGCCCAGCGCAACCGGCGCATCTACGTCGTCGGCCACTCCAAAGGCGGCGCGGTCGTCACCCAGATGATCGCCAACTGGGACGCCGGCATCGGCCGTCCGCCGCCGGAGCTCGTCGGTGCCGCGCTGCTCGACCCCGCCATCGCCCCCGGCGGGCTCGGAGCGCTGCAACGGCTCGGGACCGTCGTCGGCGACGTCCCCGACAACGGTGGGTTCGACCCGATCCGTTGTGGCCCGGAGGGCTGTCGCGACGTGCGGGTGGGTCTGGGTCGACGATCCGGCATCGAGGTCATCGCGATCCGGAACCGGGAGGCACTGGTCATGAACTTCCTCGACGATCCCGACGGCCTTCGGGTGTACGACGTCGACTCACCTGCTGGCGACCCGTTCGCCCGGTTCCTCGATCCGCTGGGTTCCCTCGGTGACGCTCACCGATCGATGCTGCACGACGACGCCACCGCGAGCTGTATCGCTGCCGAGGCGAGCCGACCGGGGAGCTGCCGGTGGCGGGCGGCGTCCAAGTGGCGGCTTCGTCCGTTCGGACGCGGGAGAGGGGCCGGCCCCCTCGTGGAGTGAACCGGGACCGGTAGCGTCCGCGAGCGTGCTAACCTGCCGTTCGGGCGTTCGCCCGCGCAATCAGTCGCGAAGGAAGACAGACACCTCCGTGAAGGACACTCAAACCATCATCGAAGAGTTCGGCATGCACGGCACCGATACCGGATCGCCGGAGGTGCAGGTCGCGCTGCTCACGCAGCGGATCAACCACCTGACCGAACATCTGAAGGTCCACAAGAAGGACCATCACAGCCGTCGCGGCCTCCTCATGATGGTGGGGCAGCGCAGGCGGCACCTCCGGTACCTCCGCGAACAAGACGTGGAGCGGTACCGATCGCTGATCGCGAAACTCGGACTGCGTCGCTGACGTAGCGAGAAGGCGGCTCTGCCGCCTTCTTCCGTATCCGATCCGCATCGACAGAACCGGAGGACGCGGTACCAGTTGTCAGTGGCCGGGCCTCGACCTGTGCGAGACCCGACCACTGCCAATTGGGACGCTCCTCCCCGAGACAACGCAAAGGAGCGTGCCGCGTGGCAGAAACCACCGTTCGCACTCGAATCGGCGACGCCGAGTTCTCACTTCAGACCGGCAAGCTGGCCCAACTGGCCGACGGGGCGGTCCTCGCCCGGGTCGGCGACACCGAGGTCCTCGTGACCGCAACCGCCTCCCGCCGGCTTCGCGAGGGCGTGGACTTCTTCCCGCTCACCGTCGACGTCGAGGAGCGCATGTACGCCGTCGGGCGTATCCCCGGCTCGTTCTTCCGCAGGGAGGGACGTGCCACCGAGAAGGCGATCCTGACGGCTCGCCTCATCGACCGTCCACTGCGTCCCAACTTCCAGGAGGGGTTCCGCTCCGAGACGCACATCGTGGCGACCGTCATCTCGGCGGACCTCGTCAACGCCTACGACGTACCGTCGCTCAATGCGGCATCGGCTGCGTTGACGATCTCGGCCATCCCGTTCGAAGGGCCGCTCGGTGCGGTTCGTCTCGGCCTCATCGACGGGTCATGGGTTCCGTTCCCGACCTACGAGCAGCTCGAGGGGGCGGTCTTCGAGATCGTCGTCGTCGGGAAGCGCAACTCGTCGGGGGAGATCGACATCGCCATGGTGGAGGCGGGTGCGACCGAGAACGGTCACCGGCTCGTTCTCGCCGGCGCCCAGCCCTCGGACGAGGAGACCGTGGCTCGGGGCCTCGAAGAAGCCAAACCGCTCGTGGCTCGGCTCATCGACCTGCAGCTCGAGCTCAAGGAGCTCGTCGGCGAGCCGGAGCCGGAGGAATGGCCGGTCGTCGTCGACTACACCCCGGACTTCTACGAGCGCGTCGAAGCGGTGGCCCGCCCCAAGCTCGAGGCGATGGGCGTCATCGTCGACAAGCGGGAACGCCGCACGACCGAGGAGGCGATCTTCGAGGAGGTCGTGGCCGCGCTCGCGATCCCCGACGATGACGTGGCCGCCGCCAAGGCCGTGTCGAAGGCGTTCCGGGCGGTCCAGAAGAAGGTGATGCGGGAACGGGTCGTCCGCGAGGGTGTCCGCATGGACGGACGATCCCTTGACGAGATCCGCCCCATCTCGATCGAGGTGGGGCTCGTCCCCGAGGCCCATGGATCGGCGTTGTTCCAACGGGGCGAGACGCAGGTCCTGAACGTCGCGACCTTGGGCATGCTCCGCATGGAGCAGATGCTCGACACGATCTCGATCGAGGAATCCAAGCGCTATATCCATCACTACAACTTCCCGCCGTTCGCCACCGGCGAGACCGGGTTCATGCGGGGACCGAAACGGCGGGAGATCGGCCACGGGGCGCTGGCGGAGAAGGCGTTGCTGCCGGTCATCCCCGACGAGGAGGCCTTCCCGTACGCGTTCCGGCTCGTGTCGGAGGTCCTGATGTCCAACGGTTCGTCGTCGATGGCCTCGGTCTGCGGGTCGACGCTGTCGTTGATGGATGCCGGTGTCCCGATCGCGGCTCCGGTGGCGGGCATCGCCATGGGACTCATCGCCCACGACGGCGAGTTCGTGACGTTGACCGACATCCTCGGCGCCGAGGACGCCCTCGGCGACATGGACTTCAAGGTCGCCGGGACCGATGGCATGATCACGGCGCTTCAGCTCGACACGAAGATCGAGGGGCTCCCGGCCCAGGTGCTCATCGACGCGATGCGCCAGGCCCGAGAGGCGAGGCTGTTCATCCTCGGGCGGATGGCCGAGGTGCTTCCGGCACCCCGAGAGGAGCTCGCTCCGTCGGCGCCGAAGATCGAGGCGGTCACCGTTCCCAAGGACAAGATCGGCGAGGTCATCGGACCGAAGGGCAAGACCATCCGGGAACTCGAGGAAGAGACCGGAGCGACGATCGAGATCGAGGACGACGGGACGATCCGGGTCGGCGCACCCGACACGACGTCGTTGGAGCTCGCCAAGGAGCGCATCCTCGCGATCGGCTTCCCGCCCGAGGCGAAGGTGGGGGAGACCTACGAGGGCGAGGTGGTGAACATCACCAAGTTCGGAGCGTTCGTCAACATCCTCCCCGGTCGCGACGGTCTTCTGCACATCTCGAAGATCGGCGGCGGCAAGCGGATCGACAAGGTCGAGGACGTGCTCGCTCTCGGTGACAAGGTCGAGGTCGTCGTTCGCGAGATCGACGATCGGGGCAAGGTCTCTCTGGATCTGGCCGGTACCGCACCCGAGGCCAAGGAACCGGCGGCGGAAGCCCCGTCGTCGGGGAACGGGGAACGTCGCTCCGAACGCGGGGGGCGTGACCGTGGTGGCCGCAGGGATCGCGGTGGTCGTGGTGAGCGGAAACGCTCGGAAGGCGACTCCACGCCGGCGGCGAAGCCAGGACGGACGGTCGTCTCGTTCGAGGACGAGTTCGAGGCCGGTCGCGACTGATTGGACCGACGAGGCCCCCGGTTCGGCCGGGGGCCTCGTCGCGTTCGTGGCGTGGTCAGTCGTCCTCGAGCAGGAACGTGAGCTTCATGTCGACACGGAAGTGCTTGATCGTTCCGTCTTCGGCCAGTTCGACCTTCTGCTCGGAGATCCATGCCCCGCGGATCCCGTCGATCGTCTTGTGTGCTCTGGCCAGGCCCTTCCTGATGGCGTCCTCGAAACTCCCCGGCGACGTGGCTGTGATCTCGATCACCTTCGCTACCGACACGTAGGGGCTCCTTTCGGTTGCGTGCTCCCTGCAGGCAAGGCTAGTGCTCCACGATGGGGCCAGCGGTTGGGCGCGGGGTGGAAGGCCGGCGCCTGTCGACCGCCGTGTGGGATGCGGGTCGGCGGCTTGACCGATCGAACATACGTTCGATAGGATGGCGCCCCGGTGGGTGACATCGGTGAGACACGGAGGGCGTGAACCGGTGGAGATGAGGGACCGCAGGTCGATCCTCGAGTCGACCGACGGCGGGGACGTCTCGCTGCTGGTGCCTGCCCCGGGGCACGTGCTCGCCTTGGAGTCGCCTCCCGGTTTCGGGCTGACCCGGCTCGCATTGGAGATGATGGCGCGTGTCACGGTCGGGCCGGTCGTCTCGGTCGATGCCCGAGGATGGTTCTCACCACTGGGGGCGTGGGAGGCAGGTGTCGATCCGGAGCGTCTCGTCGTGGTGCGATGCTCGGATCCCGTTCGCTGGGCCAGGACCGTGGCGGCGCTGCTCGACGGCATCGACGTCGTCCATGCCGAGGTTCCCGAGGGCGTCGGCGCCGCGGCGTTGCGGCGTTTGGCGGCACGAGCCCGTTCCCGGGGGACGTCCCTGCTGCTCAGGCCGTTGCGGGGTCGGGTACCGACCGGGATCGCGCATCTGCGCGTGGAGGCGCTCTCGGTCCGTTGGGACGGCCTCGACCGGGGGCACGGCAGACTCCGCCGCCGGTGGATCACCCTCCGGATCTCGGGGAAGGCCGTTGGAGGGACGACGAGGACGATCGAGATCGAGGACGATGGAACGAACGCTCTGCGTGTGGTTCCCGGCCTGGCCGTTACGGCGCCCGGACGCGCCGCGGGATGAACCGTGCCAGGCCGTCGGGGACGATGAGATCGTCGTCGCCGTGAACGAACGCGCCATCGCCGCGGGCCTCCGGGCCGGGATGCATCGTCGGGAGGCCGAGGGGATCTGCCCGGCGGTGACCACCGTGCGACGAGACCCAGAGCGCGAGATGATCGTGTTCGATCCGGTCGTCGCGGCCGTCGAGGGGGTCGTCCCTCGAGTCGAGGTGACCGCCCCGGGCATGATGCTGGTGCCGTTGTCCGGGGCGGTTCGGTACTACGGCGGGGAGGCGGCGATCGTCGAGCGGATGGTCGAGGTCCTGGACGCGACCGCCGGCCCGGGGCATCGGATCGGTGTCGCTGCCGGGCCGTTCGCGGCGCGGAAGGCGGCGGAGCTGGCATCCCCTGCCGCGCCGTACCTGGTCGAGGACGACGCCGCGTTCCTGGCCGGCCTCGACGTCGCCGACCTCGGGGTGGAGGAGCTGGTCGCGACGTTCCGCTGGTTAGGGATCGGGACCTTGGGCGAGCTGGCGGAGCTTCCCCGGCCGGTGGTCGTGTCCCGTTTCGGCCGGCTGGGGTTGGAGGCGCATCGCATCGCATCGGGGGAGGATCGTGATCCCGTCCCGCGGGCGCATCCGGCGGATCGATCCGTGGAGGAACGGTTCGACCCTCCGCTCGGCGACATGGAGCGGGCCGCGTTCGCCGGTCGGGCGTTGGCGCATCGGATGTTCGCCGGGTTCGAGGGGATCGCCCCGTTCCGGATCGTGGTCGAGATGGAGGACGTTGCCGGAGCGCTCAGGAGCCGAACGTGGCGGAGCCTGGATCCCTTCGACGAGCGGATGGTGGCGGAGCGGATCCGATGGCAGCTTCGGGCGTGGATCGAGGGAGGGGGAGCAGGGATCGGCAGGGGGATCGCCGCGGTGCGGATCCGGCCGGCCGCGTTGTCCGGTGGCGGTCGACAGCTCGGTTTGCTCGGCGGTCATCGAGGCTCGGTGGAGGCCCAACGAGCCCTCGGTGAGGTGCAGGCCATCGTCGGTCCCGATCGGGTCCTGCAGGCTCGGCCCCAAGGCGGTCGGGATCCGGGAGAGCGGGTCCGGTGGCGCAGATGGGGTGAGGCGGACACCGGAGACGAACGGGATCCGGGGGCGCCATGGCCGGGGCAGATCCCGGCTCCTTCGCCGGCGATGGTTCCTCCGCAGCCGGAGCTCGTGGAGATCGAATGGGACGGTGGCTTCCCGTTCCGGATCCGTCTGGGGAGCCGATGGGAGCCGGTCCGTTCCTGGGCGGGCCCCTGGCGGCGGATGGGACGATGGTGGGACGGGGAACCGGCATCGGACCGGTACCAGATCGTGACCTCGGCGGGAGCGTTCCTGTGCGAGGTCGTGGACGGACGTGCCGCCCTCATCGGTATCTACGACTGACCGCGGTCGCCCGGTGGGGCCGTCAACGGACCGACGGCCTGCGGCGGCGGGATCGTTGCTGCTCGTACACCTCGAGCATCCGGGCCCGGGTCAGCTCGGTCAGCTCGCCGATGTCGACGTTGCCGGCTCGACCCGTCGTCTCGATCGGGTCGAGGATCGTCACCGAAGCCGAACCCGGGTAGAACACCTTCGCTCCGGGCGGCCACACATCTTGGGTCCCCTCCAGCACCACCGGGACGATCGGGACCTGATTGTCGATGGCGATCCGGAAGGCGCCCTTCTTGAAGCGCTGCATCTCGCCGGTCCTGCTGCGGGTCCCTTCCGGGAACACGATGAGCGAATAGCCGCGTCCCAGCACCTCGCGGGCGGCGGCGTTGATCGCCTCGTGGGCGGTCATCGCCCGGGTCCGGTCGATCTTGACGATGCCGACCTTGTCCATGGCCTGACCGAACACCGGGATCTTGTAGAGCTCCTTCTTGGCGAGGAACCGCACCCGCTCGGGGATGGCCCGGAGCAGCAGTGGGATGTCGAAGTTCGACAGGTGGTTGGCGACGAACACGTAGCGCCGCTCGGGATCGATCTTCTCCGCTCCGTGGACGACGGAGTCGACGGGAGCCAGAGCGAGGAAGCGTTCCGACCACCACTGGATGACCCGTTCGATCCGTGGATCGTCGGCGTCTCTCCAGGCCAGGGTGAGGACGAGCGCGGCCAGGGCGATGGTCACGAGGAAGAACGCGGGGACGAGCACGATCGTCTTCAGCCCGGCCCGCAGGGTGCGTCGCATGGTGGGTAGCGTAGCGACGATGGCTGGACGATCCGGAGAGAGGGGACATCGGATGCCGCGGCGGATCCCGCTCGAGCGAGCACGCCGGATCGCGCTCGGCGCGCAGGGGATCGGCGGGAGGCGTGATCGTCGGCGGGTCGATCGTCGGGCATTCCGCCGGGTGGTGGCCGCCGTCGGGCTCGTTCAGCTCGACTCGGTGAACGTGCTCGCCCGGGCCCACTACATGCCCTTCTTCTCACGTCTGGGTCCCTACGACGTCGAGGCGCTCGATCGGTGGCTCAACGTGTCGGGGGAGATGGTCGAGTACTGGGGTCACGAGGCCTCCACCATGCCGACCGGCCTCCTCGGGTCGTTCGTGTGGCGGATGGACGAGACGCGGCCGTGGCGTCGGGTCCGTGAGGCGCTCGCGGACGATCCGGCCCTGCTCGATCGCGTGCAGGAGGCGGTGCTCGCCGACGGGCCCCTGACCGTGTCCGACCTGGCGGAGCCGGGTCACCGGTCGGGGTCGTGGTGGGGGCACGGGCCCGCCAAGACGGCATTGGAGTTCCTGTTCGCCACCGGCCGGATCACTGCCTCGCGGGACCACCGTTTCGTTCGTCGCTACGACGCCTTTCATCGGGTGATCCCCGGGTTCGATCGTGCGTCGGCGCCGTCCAAGGAGGAGGCGTACCGTGGGCTGCTGCGGTCGGCGGTCCGTCATCATGGGATCGGGACGGCCGCCGACCTGGCGGACTACCACCGCCTCCACGGTCCGACCGCCCGCCGCATCCTCCATCGGATGGCCGGGGCAGGGGAGGTCGAGACGGTCGAGGTGCCGGGGTGGCCAGGTCCGGTCTTCCTCGATCCGGATGCTCGGGTTCCTCGAGGCTTCGATGGTGGCGTCCTGCTCAGCCCCTTCGATCCGGTCGTGTGGAACCGGCAGCGGATCGAGCGCCTGTTCGGGTTCCGGTACCGCATCGAGATCTACGTTCCCGAGTCGAAACGGGTCCACGGGTACTACGTGTTGCCGTTCCTGCTCGACGGGAGGCTCGTCGCTCGTGTCGACCTGAAGGCGGATCGGCCCGAAGGGCGCCTCGTGGTGCGTTCGGCGTTCGTGGAGGAGGGCGAGGACGAGACGCACGTCGCCGCCGAGCTGGCGTCGGAGCTGTGGCGTCTCGCGGGCTGGCTCGGCCTCGTCGACGTGGTCGTGGCTGAGCGGGGGGATCTCGCCGCGGGGCTCCGCAGGGCGGTGTGACGTCAGCGGGCGTCGACGGCGACGATCCGCTTCCCGAGGGTGGGGAGCGCGATCAACGTGCCGCTGCGTGCGTCGACGAGGAGCAGCTCTTTGTCGTCGAGGGTCTGGAGGGCCACGTAGCGGTTGTGGGCGACGAAGCCGATCGGTCGTGCAGCCCTGGGTGCCGACACGACGGTGGTCACGGCCCGGTCGGTTCCCACGACGGTGATCGACGTGCGCTCCCCGGGCATCACGAAGGAGAGGGCGATGCGGCGCCCGTCGTCGGAGATGACCACCTCCGGCCGATCGGAACGATCGAACCCGGTGATGGACACGTCGATCGGCTGGAGCTGGGCGTCGACGACGACGATCCCGTCGGGGAGCGAGACGAAGGGGACGTCGTCGATGGGCGGCGGGATCGTCGACGGCATCGCTTCGATCAGCGTGTAGCCACCTCCGGTGGCCAGGACCCGGCCCGAGGCGGCGGCGACGGGGGTTCCGTCCGCTCCGAGCGCCAGGAGCCGATCGTCGGGCAGCGCCAGGACGAACCCGGTGCCGGTCCATGAGAGCAGCTCGGCGTCCCGTGGGATCGTGGTCACCTCGGTGCGGTCTCCTCCGTTGGGGAGGAGGGTGAGCAAGGTGGTGTCGGCGTCGGCGTCGCCGAAGACGTGCGGATCGACGACGGCGGCGATGGCGAAGGGTGTCCCGTCTCCTCCCCACACCGCCGAGGTCACGTGATAGGCGACCGGCTCGTCCTTCAGCGAGGCGAGTTCGCCGGTGGTCCACAGCGCTCCGCCTCCCTCGACGAGGACGGTGCGGGTGCCGGCGGGCTCGAAAGCGACGGTTTCGGGGATGCCGGGAAGGACCTCGGCGATCGGTGCGGTGTCGTCGGCTCGCCACAGGACGAGGTCGGTGCGGTCGCCGTCGCGCTGGATCCACGAGATCTCCTCGATACCGCGACCGAGCTGTCGGAGGGTGGGGATCGTGGTCGTGGGTGCAGGCGGACCGGCCTCGGCGGCGAGGCCGGGCGGGACGGTGGTCGGCGACGGTACCGCGGTGGGGGTTGCGTGGGGTCGTCCGGCGAGGACGAACACGCCGATGGCGGCGATGACGGCGACGGCGCTGACGAGGGACGATCGATCGGCGGTCCGGCGGGGTTCGGGATGGTCCCCGTCGGGAGGCAGATGTCGGATCCGCGACTCGTCGCTCATGGGTGGATGCTAGTGCCCGATTCCCGTCGGCGGGATCGCTGCGGAGGCCGCCGAGGGTCGTAGACGGCGTGGCTATCGTGCCGCAGGTCATGGTCGACGAGCGAGGAGGAGCAACCGTGATCGGCTTCGAGGATCGGGTGGCGATCGTCACGGGCGCCGGTGGAGGTCTCGGACGGGAGCATGCCAAGCTGCTCGCGGCGCGGGGGGCGGCGGTGGTCGTCAACGATGTCGGCGGCAGCGTCCATGGAGAAGGCTCCGATGCGTCGGCGGCCGATCATGTGGTGGCCGAGATCGTCGCCGATGGCGGCGTGGCGGTCGCCGACTACTCCTCGGTGGCGACCCCCGAGGGTGGCGAAGCGATGGTGCAGCGGGCCCTCGACGAGTTCGGTCGTATCGACATCGTGGTCAACAACGCCGGGATCCTCCGTGACCGGTCCTTCGCGAACCTCGAATGGGAGGACCTCCGTTCGGTCCTGGCGGTGCATCTGGAGGGGGCGTTCTACGTCACCCGTCCCGCGTTCCGGAAGATGAAGGAACAGGGGTACGGCCGGATCGTGTTCACGTCGTCGGGTTCGGGCCTCTTCGGGAACTTCGGGCAGTCGAACTACGGGGCGGCCAAGGCCGGCTTGATCGGCCTCATGAACGTCCTGAAGCTGGAGGGGGCCAAGTACGGCATCAAGGTCAACGCGATCGCCCCGATCGCCAGGACCCGGATGACCGAGGAGCTGCTCGGAGAGATGGCCGACAAGCTGGAGCCGAAGGCGGTCGCGCCCGCCGTCGGATACCTGTGCTCGGAGGCGTGCGAGCTGACCGGTGAGATCTGGTCCGTCGGCGGAGGGTCCGTGAGTCGCATCTTCATCGGGTTGTGTGACGGCTACTTCAAGCACCCCGACGAAGGGGGCCTGCTCACCATCGAGGACGTGGCGGAGCATCTCTCCGACATCCGTGACGAGGACGGCTACATCGTGCCGTTCTCCGCGCAGGACGAGTTCGCCAAGCTGGGCCCTCGGTTGTTCTCGTGACGCCGGGCATCAGGTCCGTTCGCGGACCTGATGCTTGATGGCTCCGAGCACGGCACCCATGCCGCGAAGGCGCAACGGGGTGAGGACCTCGTCGAGGCCCATCCGGAGGTAGAAGTCGTCGGGGATGGCCAGGATCTCGGAGGGGGCGGCACCGTCGAGGCCCTCGGCGAGGATCCCGGCGTACCCGCGGATCGTCGGCGATTCGCGGGGCACGTCGAAGACGAGATGGACGGTTCCGTCGGTGGTCGGCTCGACCGCCACGAAGAACGGGGTCTGGCATTCGTGGACCCGTTGGAGTTCGGCCGATCCGATCATCTCGGGCGGCGGCGGAGGGAGACGGTCCGAGTAGTCGACGAGGGCCTGGACCTTGACGTGCTTGGGAGCCGCAGCGAACAGGTCGACGAGGCGGGCGAGCTTCGGGGGGAGCTGGTCGTCGAGGGTTCTCACCCGTCGGATGATAACTACTATGGCGGTAGTGACAATTCAGCCGGCGATGTCGACGAGGAGGGTGCGATGAGCGAGATCCACGGTGATCCCAAGTTCGCGGGGTACGCCCATCGAGGGATGGTCGTGTCCACCGGTTGGCTGGCCGAGCATCTGGACGATCCCGGGATCGTCGTGGTCGAATCCGACGAGGACGTCCTGTTGTACGAGACCGGGCACATCCCTGGAGCGGTCAAGATCGACTGGCAGGACGACCTCAACGATCCGGTGACCAGGGACTACATCGATGGAGAGGCGTTCTCCGCGTTGATGTCGTCGAAGGGCATCTCGAGGGACGACACGGTGATCTTCTACGGGGACAACTTCAACTGGTGGGCGGCCTACGCCTTGTGGGTGTTCACGCTGTTCGGGCACCCGGAGGTGAGGCTCCTCGACGGGGGCCGGCAGAAGTGGATCGCCGAGCAACGCCCGATGACCCGCGAGGTCCCCGAACGCTCCCCGTCGACCTATCCGGTCGTCGAGCGTGACGACCGGCCGATCCGGGCGTTCCGCGAGGACGTCCTCGCCCACATCGAGGCGGGAGGCTCTCTGGTCGATGTGCGCTCGCCCGAGGAGTATCGAGGTGAGCTGCTCCACATGCCGGGATATCCCCAGGAGGGGGCCCTGCGGGGCGGGCACATCCCGCGGGCCGAGAACGTGCCATGGAAGCGCGCCGCCAACGACGACGGCACGTTCCGGTCGGCCGACGAGCTGCGGGCCATCTACGAGGCCGAGGCGGGGCTCCGTCCCGACGAGCCCGTCATCGCCTACTGTCGGATCGGGGAGCGCTCGGCCCACACGTGGTTCGTGCTGCATCACCTGCTCGGCTTCCCCGACGTTCGCAACTACGACGGCTCGTGGACCGAATGGGGCAACATGGTCCGGATGCCCATCGAGCGTCCCGGCTTCGGGGTCCGGCCGCCGATGTGACGTGCGCCGGGCTGGAGAGTCGCTAGCGTGGACCGCCGGCGAGCGGGGAGGACCGCGTGACGGCATGGACGGACAGCACGGCGCTCGTCGTCGTCGACGTGCAGAAGGGCTTCGACGACGAGACCCACTGGGGTCCACGCAACAACCCCGAATGTGAGACGAACGTCGGTCGACTCATCGCCGCCTGGCGGGAGCACGGTTGGCCGATCGTCTACGTTCGGCACGATTCGACCGAGCCGGCATCTCCGCTGTACCCGGGGAAGCCGGGCAACGCGTTCAAGGATGTCGTCGCAGGGTCCCCGGACCTGTTGGTGGCCAAGTCCGTGCACTCGGCGTTCCTGGGCGAGCCCGATCTCCATGCCTGGTTGCAGGAGCATCGCATCGCCGGGATCGCGGTCTGCGGCATCCAGACGAACATGTGCTGTGAGACGACCGCCAGGCATGGTTCCGATCTCGGCTACGACCTGTTGTTCGTCATCGATGCCATGCACACGTTCGACATCGTGGCGGCCAACCATCAGGTCTACCGCGCCCGAGAGATCTCCCGCTACTCGGCGTTGACGATCGAGGCCGGATTCGGTCGCGTCGTCTACACCGAGGAGCTGGTCGGCTGACCCGGCCCTTCAGCGTGCCAGCAGCGCCACGGCGTCGGGGTCGATCCGGAGCCGAACGGGCGTACCCGGCGGCGGGGCGTCGCGGGTGTCGACGGTGAGCTCGGCGCCGTCGGCGCCGTCGGCGACGGCGACCCGGACGAGATAGCTGCCGCCGCGAAAGCGTGCTTCGACGACCGTGCCTTCCAGATCGCCCGCCGGGTCGATGACGATGTGCTCGGGAGGGATGGCGATCGCCACGGGACGGGGGTGCGAGGCCGGCACCGGGATCGCGAGCCATCCAGTGGTCGCGACGTCGTGGTGGGTCGTGACGTCGAAGACGTTCTCCAGTCCGAGGAAGGAGGCGACGAAGCGCGAGGGTGGACGTCGCCAGAGGTCGGCGGCGGTGCCGTGGGCGACCGGCTTGCCTCCTTCGACGACGGTGATGCGATGGCCGATGGCGAAGGCTTCTTCCCGGTCGTGGGTGACGTACACCACGGTGGAGCCGAGACGGTCGAAGATGGCCGGCATGTCGGTGAGGAGACGATCCCGTAGGGTCCGATCGAGCGATCCGAGGGGCTCGTCGAGGAGGACGAGCGATGGTCCGGGGGCGAGGGTCCGTGCGAGGGCGACGCGTTGTTGCTCGCCGCCCGACAACGTCGCGACGGCGCGGCGCTCGGCGCCGGGGAGGCCGACGAGATCGAGCGTGTCGGCGACCCGCCGTGCGATCTCGTCACGCGGGAGGCCCTGCATCTCGAGACCGTAGGCGACGTTCCTGCCGACGTCACGATGGGGGAAGAGGGCGTAGTCCTGGAACATCAGCCCGAACCCGCGGCGGTGCGGAGGGACATCGTCCAGGTACCGGCCGTTCCACCGGACGGTACCGTCATCGGGCACCTCGAGTCCGGCGATGACCCGCAGGAGCGTCGACTTGCCGGAGCCCGAAGGCCCCATGACGACGGCCCGTTCCCCGTCCAGGACGGTGAGGTCCATGCCGTCGAGGGCGGCGGTGTCCTCGTAGCGGACTACGATCCCGGAGACCTCGAGCATCAGAGCTCCTCGACGGCGCCGCCCCGAGCGGCTTCGATGGCGAGGACCGCGAGGGCGGTGAGGGCCATGAGGATGACACTGAGAGCCATGGCCCGGCCGGTGGTCTCGGCTCCGGGTTGTCCGAGGAGCCGGAAGATCGCCACGGGGAGGGTCGGGGCGGCGGGACGGGCGAGGAAGGCGGTGGCGCCGAACTCGCCGACGGACACGGCGAACGCGAAGGCGGTCCCCACGGCGAAGGCGCGGGCGGCGAGGGGGGCGTCGACGGTCCACCAGGCCCGTCCGGGGGAGGCGCCCAGGACCATGGCGGCTTCTCGAAGGCGAGGACGGATGGCTCGCAGCACCGGCAGGGCGCTGCGCACCACGAAGGGGATGGCGACCAGGGCGTGGGCGATGGGGATGAGGAGCAGGGAGCGGCGCAGGTCGATGGGTGTCCCCATCGACACGAGGAGCCCGAATCCGATCGTGACTGCCGACGCCGCCAGCGGCAACATCAACAGCAGGTCGACGCCGCGGGCGAGGGGGCCACGGACGTAGGCGATCGTGGCCGCGGCGACGATCCCGACGGCGACGGCGAGGACGGTGGCGGCGACGGCGAGCCGAACCGAGTTGACGACGGCCTCGAGAGGTGGGACGAACAAGGCCGTGGTGCGCTCGCCGAGGCCGGTGTAGTTGCCGATCCCGAGGCCGTCGGCGGTCACGAACGAGCGCCCGACGAGGACCGCGAGGGGCGTGAGGAGGAGCGCCGAGGTGGCGGCGACGATCCCGACGGCGACCGTCCGGCCCGTCCGCGACCGGGGTCGGCGCGCCGACGAGGCGCCCGTCCGGAGGCGGATCCCGACGGCGCGTCGCTCCTGGTAGCGGTTGTAGGCGGCGAGGACGGCGGTGAGGAATCCGAGCTGCAGCAGCGAGAGGGCAGCGGCGACGTCGAGACGCAGGAACGCGGTGGTCTGCCGCCAGATCTCCACTTCGATCGTGGCGTTGCGGAACCCACCGAGTACGAGGATCACGCCGAAGGAGGTGAAGGTGAACAGGAACACGAGCGCGGTCGACGACACGACCGCCGGGGCGAGCAGCGGCGCGGTGACGGTGCGGAACACGCTGAGCGGTCCGGCTCCGAGCGTCCGGGCGGCGTCGGTGACCTGGGGGTCGAGCTGTTCCCAGAAGGAGCCGACACCCCGGACGATGACGGGCACGTTGTAGAACACGTGGGCCACGACGATCGCCGTGATGGTGCCTTGGAGGTCGATTCCGAGGGCACCGCCGGGGCCGACGAGGGCGACGAACGCGGCACCAACGACGAGGGTGGGAAGCACGAACGGGATGGTCATGAGCGCCCGCAGGAACGTCTTGCCGGGGAACCGATAGTGGGCGAACACGTAGGCGGCGGGGAAGCCGACGACGAGGGTGATCGACGTCGACAACGCCGCCTGCCAGAGGGTGAACCAGGCGACACCGACGAGGTCGGGGTCGCGGAGCACGTCGATGAAGACCGTCAGGTCGGGTGCTCCCCGGGGTGCGAGGGCGAGGATCGAGATGCGAGCGAGCGGGTAGACGAAGAAGTAGCCGAGGAAGGCGATCGGGAGGACCGCCAGCAGTCGGAGGGCGAAGGGGCTGCGCCTCACCGAACGATCCGGGTCCAGGTTTCGATCCAGCGTTCCCGGTTGGCGTCGATCACGTCGGGGGCGACGGTCGCGGGTCGGTCGGGGATCTGGGAGAACTCGATGAACACATCGGGGAGCCGAGCCTGGGTGTTGGCCGGGTACACGAACATGTTGAGGGGGATGTCCTCCTGGAAGCGACGCGACATCATGAAGTCGATGAGCTTCCGGGCGATCTCGAGCCTGTCGGTGCCGGCGAGGATCCCGGCGTATTCGATCTGGCGGAAGCACCCGTCGGTGACGACCCCGGTGGGGGCATGGTCCAGCCCGGAGAAGTACACCTCGGCCACGGGCGACGATGCGTAGGACACGACCAGGGGCCGGTCACCTTCCCCGGATCCGCCCGAGAATCGACCGTAGTACGCCTGCTCCCAGCCGGGCACGACCTCGACGCCGTTGGCGACCAGCGCCTGCCAGTAGTCCGTCCACGGCGTCGCCGAGTCCTCGGGGAAGGTGGCGACGGTGGCGAGCAGGAAGGCGAGGCCCGGGCTGGAGGTGGCAGGGTCCTCCACGACGAGCATGTCCCGGTAGGCCGGGTCGGTCAGGTCGGTGAGGCTCGCCGGTGGGGGAAGGTCGCCGTCGAAGGCGTCCTCGTCGTAGTTGACGCAGACGTCGCCGTAGTCGATCGGGACGACGTGACCTTCAGGGTCGACATCGGTCGGGACGAGGTCCGGGTCGACGTCGGCGAGGGCGGCGGGCGAATAGGGGAGGAACAGGTCTTCGGAGAGGGCGCGGCCGAGGAACGTGTTGTCGACGCCGTAGAGCACGTCGGCGACGGGGGCGTCCTTGGTCAGGATCGCCTGGTTCAGCATGGAGCCGGCATCGCCGGCTTCGAGGATGGTGATCGGCACGCCGGTCTCGTCTTCGAAGGCGGCCAGCACGTCGTCGGAGATGGCGAACGAGTCGTGGGTCATCAAGACCACCTCGCTCGGTGGGGCGGCGGAGGGGCCGGAGGCACAGGCGGCGGCGATCAGGGCGATCGCCGCGAGGAGGGCCGTGAAGGTGGCGCGCAGGGTCATGGGCGGATCCTTTCGTGGATGACGAGGAGGGTCCCGGTGGCGACGGAGACGGAGGCGTCGGGGCGTTCGAGACGGTTGGAGATGCCGAGGGTCGTGCCGGCGGTCAGGGTCCGGCCGTCGAGGCGCCAGCGGAGTCCGGTGGTCGTCACTCCGGTGGCGTCGCCTCCCATGGGGACGAGAGAGACGAGGTCGTCGACGGTCCCACGGACCGGGGCCGGTGCTCCGGGGCGACAGACCCGTACGGTGGCGTCGCGGCTCTCCCAGACGATGGTGATGCCGGCGAACCTGGGCGATGCCAACAAGGTCGCGTTGCCGAGGAGGTGGTCGAGCCGTCCACCGGTTCCGCCGACGAGCACGATCCGGTCGGCGGAGTGCTCGACGGCGTAGTCGAGGGCGAGCTCGAGGTCGGTGGCGTCCTTGTCGACGGGGTACTCGACGATGGCGGCGCCCGCGTCGCGGGCCCATGCCAGCGACGGAGGCGAGACGGAGTCGAGGTCCCCGATCACGACGTGAGGGGTCACGTCGACCTGGAACATGGCGTCCGCTCCCGCATCGGCGGCGATCCGGAGCGGACATTCGGCGATGACCTCGGGGATGGGCGTGGGGAGGTCGTCGGGGCCGCCGCCGGCGAAGACGACGGCCGTGGTGTCCGATGGTGTGGTTTCCACTCGCTTCCTCCGCTGGTACGAACCAGATCAGGTTCCACGGGTCGGTGGCATGGACGGGGTTCCGTCTGGCCACCCTCTCAGCTCGGCGGCACCCGAGCTCCCCGGGGTGGGACACCTCCAGTGTACCAGCCGCCGACGCCGGGCGCCCCCTTCGGCCCTGTCGCTCCGGGGGATCCTGCGGCGAGGCGTCCGGGCTAACGTTGCGGCTCATGGCGATCGATCTGCCCAGCATCTTGGAGGCGAACGGTGCCTGGCCGATGGCGGGGGAGGATCGGTCGTTGATGATCGCCATCGCCGGAGGCTCGGGATCGGGGAAGACGACGATCGCCCAGAGCGTGGTGGAGATCGTGGGCCCCGATGTCGTTCAGCTCGTCCCCCACGATGCCTACTACCGGGACCAGTCGGCGCTGTCGTTGGAGGAGCGGGCGGCGATCAACTACGACCATCCCGACTCGCTCGAGAACGAGCTCCTCGTCGAGCATCTGCTCGAGTTGCGGGCCGGCCGGCCGGTGGAGCGTCCGACCTACGACTTCTCGAGCCACACCCGGGCACCCGAGACGGTGGTGGTCGAGCCGGGTCCGGTGATCGTCGTCGAGGGGATCTTGGTGCTGGTCGAGCCTCGGCTGCGGGAGCTGTTCGACCTGCGCATCTACATCGACACGGACGCCGACTTGCGGCTCCTCCGCCGTCTGCAGCGGGACATCGTCGAGCGGGGTCGTACGTTCCAGTCGGTGCTGGCCCAGTATGAGGCGACCGTGCGGCCGATGCATCTCCAGTTCGTGGAGCCGTCGAAGCGCTACGCCGACATCATCGTCCCCGAGGGCTACAACCCGGGAGCGGTGGGCACGGTCACGTCGATGATCCACCATTTCATGGCCGACCGTGCCCGTTGAGGAGCCGCTCGACCAGCGGGATCGTCTCGTCGGCGTACAGGGCATGGCCGGCGCCGGACGCGTGGAACAGATCGCCTGCCCACACCGACAGGTCGGTCTCGAAGGGTGCCCAGCGCGGTCCCCAGGCGTTGGTTTTGAGGACGCCTCGGTGGCGGGCGACGATCCGGGCGATGGCCCGGTCGACGCTCCGGCCCCGCACCCGGGCGACGCCCTGGGCCAGTGCCGGGAGGCGGGGGATCGTACCGAGGTCGCCGACACCGCAGGCGATGAGCGGCGCCGCGGCGGCGATGTTCCCGACGAGCTCGTCGTAGTGCGCTTCGAAGCGGCGGATCGGGGTCCCGCGGAGGGCGTCGTTCCCGCCCACCGAAAGCACGACGATGTCGGGCTCGGAGCCCAGGACCGTCGGCATCTGGTCCTCGAGCACGTCGCGGGCCTTGGATCCGCCGACCGCGGTGACGATGAGCTCGACATGGCGTTCCCGGGCGAGGTGGCGGGCCACCCGACGGGGCCAGGTGTCGTCGATCGGTTCGACGCCAGGGGCGGTGACGGTGGAGTCGCCGGCGAACACGATCCGCAGGGGTGCGGCGCCGGGCTCTCCGAAGACGCCGTCGAGGGCCTGGTCGGTGTAGGAGGGGAGGTCGGGTCGATGCGCGGCGTGGAGGATCTGCGCGGCGAGGATCCCGCCGACGGCGAGCGTTCCCTTCGTGAACCCGCGGACGCCTCTGGCCATGAGGGTGGACGTTACCGGCTCCGGCGGCGAGGGCACGGCGCCTCCTCAGACGTTGAACCGGAAGTGCATCACGTCGCCTTCCTGGACCACGTAGTCCTTCCCCTCGAGCCGTAGCTTGCCGGCCTCCTTGGCGCCCTGTTCGCCGCCGTAGGCGACGAAGTCGTCGTAGGAGACGACCTCGGCCCGGATGAAGCCCTTCTCGAAGTCGGTGTGGATCTGGCCTGCGGCTCGGGGGGCGGTCGCGCCGCGGTGGACGGTCCAGGCTCGGACCTCCTTCGGTCCGGCGGTGAAGAAGGTGAGGAGGCCGAGGAGGTGGTAGGCGGCCCGGATCACCTTGTGCAAGCCGGGCTCGTCGAGGCCGTACTCGGTGAGCATCTCGGCGGCATCGGCGGTGTCGAGGGCGGCGAGCTGCGCTTCCAGGTCGCCGGAGATGACGACCAGGTCGGCACCTTCGGCCTCGGCGATCTTGCGGACCGGATCGACGAGGGGATCGGCGGGTCCCGACCCTTCGGCGACGTTGGCGATGTACATGACCGGTTTGGCGGTGAGCAGGAACAGGTCGCGTAAGGCGGCTCGCTCGGCGGTGGTCGCATCGAGGGCCCGGACGGGGGTCCCGGCGGCCAGTGCCTGCTCGACCCTCTCGAGGATCGAGAGCGTCCCCGCGGCGTCCTTGTCGCCGGCCCGGGCTTGGCGGCGGGTCTTGTCGATGGCCTTGTCGACGGTGGCGAGGTCGGCCAGGGCGAGTTCGGTGTCGATGGTCTCGATGTCGGCGGCCGGATCGACCGTCCCGGCCACGTGGACGACGTTGGGGTCCTCGAAGCAGCGGACGATGTGGGCGATGGCGTCGACCTCCCGGATGTGGCCGAGGAACTGGTTGCCGAGTCCCTCACCTGCGGACGCGCCGCCGACGAGCCCGGCGATGTCGACGAACTCGACGGTGGTGGGGACGACCTTGACGGGGTGGACGATCTCGGCCAGCGCGTCGAGGCGCGGATCGGGGACCGTGGCGATCCCGACGTTCGGGTCGATGGTGCAGAACGGGTAGTTCTCCGCCGCGATGCCCGCCTCGGTGAGCGCGTTGAAGATCGTCGACTTGCCGACGTTGGGGAGACCGACGATGCCGCATCGGATGGCCATGTTGAACCTCCCTCGGGGAAGGGGAGCGCATCGAAGGTTACCGTCTCGTCGACGCCTTCCTCCGGCCGCCGTCGCGACGGTGGCTGCGGTGGGGGCCCCCGAGCCGTAACGTTCCTGCCATGACCGATCCGCTGCGCGACCTCATCGAGGGCTCCGACTTGGCTGGGCTCGTGCGTCACGTGGAGCGGTTGGCGCGGGAACGGGAATGGGACGGGCTCGTCGCGCTGCGGGATCGGTGCCGGGAGGCGGTCGAGCGAGGCAAGCAGGTGTGGGCACCGGCGGAGTACGCCGAGTACCGTCTGGCTCTGGACGCTCCGGCCGGCTACGCGGCGGCCGTGGTCGCCGACGGAAAGGGACGGTACGGGCCGGGTCCCTTGTGGGAGGTGGCGGCGTCGACGCACACCTTCGCGGAGCTGGACCCTCTCCTCGAGGCGCCGACGGTGCGGGCGCTCGTCGCCCACGAACGCGCCATCCGGGGCGAGGACGTCTCGGGCGCCGACATCGATCCGTCCATCGTGCCGGTTCCGCTCCGTCTCGAGGTGTGGGAGCCGACCTATCCGGTGGCCGTCTACGGGCCGGACCGGGCCGACTTCCCCGAGACGGAAGGCACGTCGATGACCTGGACCGAGCTGGGCGGACCCGCCGAGCGGGAGGCCGACGACGGGCCTGCCGATGCGCTGTTGGAGCTGGTGCGGCCCTGGTGGGAGGATTCGAGCGGCCATGCCGAGGCGGTGCAGGTGCGCGGCGATGCCTTCGGCGCCATCCGGGCCCTGGGGCCACGTCGGGTGCGGATCGCCGAAGTGCCACCGGACGAGGCGTTGGCGGTGATGGTGTGGGCCGGGGCGTCCGGTGGCGCGCACGGGCGTCGGCGGGGCACGCCGGTGGGAAGGGTCAACGCCTGGTGGGCGGTGGCCGAGCTCCTCGGCTACGACGAGGTGCCGGCCGACACGACGGAGCTCGGGGACGAGCTGGCCACCCTGCGGTGGTTCCGGTGGGACCCGGGAGATCGGGTCGGCGGATGGTCGCTGCACCTGGCGGTCGAGGATCCCGAGGACGGTGTTGCGTGGGCGCTCACCGCGGTCGACATGCGGTGACGATCCGTCGCGGCGTCGGCTTCGGGCGTGCGCTCAGCCGGCGTGGAGGCGGGAACGGGCGGCCTCGGTGTCGTCGACGATGAGGGCGAAGTGCCTGCCCTCGGCATTGGTGTGGAGCAGGTACATCGATTCGATGTTGACGCCCGCCGCGGCGAGCTGCTCGGTGAGGTCCACCAGCGCGTCGGCGTCGCCGTGGATGAAGGTGTCGAGGACGGGGTGTTCCTCGTAGTGGAGACCGGCCTCCTGGAGGGCGCGGCGGGCCAGGCCGGGTTCCTGGGGGAGGAACCGGACGATGCTCTCCCCATCGATCCCGACCGCCGCCAGCGTCTCGAGATGCACCCCGTGATCGGCGAGCAGCTTGGCGAGCTCGGCGAGCTGTCCGGGGCGATTGGCGAGGGTCACCGAGAACTCCTTCATACCCCCATGCTACGCCGTCCCCACCATCTGCGCAGGTCGAGAACGGTCGAACATACGTTCGATTACGATGGTGGGGTGTCCCGTTACGCCGAGCTCCACTGTCACACCAACTTCTCCTTTCTCGACGGCGCCTCGCATCCGGCCGACCTGGTGATCCGGGCCGCCGAGCTGGGCTACACGGCGCTGGCGATCACGGACCACGACGGCTTCCGGGGGGTCGTCCCGTTCCACGAAGCCGCCAGGGAGGTCGGGCTGCCGGTCGTCTACGGCACCGAGGTGGGGATCGCCCGAGCCGCAGGGAGCGACGATCCCATCCCCGGGCCGGGACCGGTCGGCGGATCCCCAGTCGGTCCCCGTCGGGGCCGGATCCGGCGCATGCACGGCACCAAGCCGCGCACCGAGGCCGCCACCGACCACCTGGTCCTCCTGGCCGCCGACCCGGTGGGATACGCCGCCCTCGGCCGTTTCGTCACTCGCGGCCAGTTCCGGGGAGCGAAGGATGCCCCGGTCTACACCCGCGATGACCTGGCCGCGGCCTCGCAGGATGGCCGGCTCGTGGCGTTGACCGGCTGCCGCCGCGGCGCCGTGGCCCGGGCGGCCGCGGCGGCCGACCTGGAGGGGGCGATGGAGGCCGCCGCCCGACTCCGGGAGCTGTTCCCAGGTCGGCTCTACGTCGAGTTGTGGCATCACGGCATGCCCGGCGACGACGACCGCAACGACCTCCTGTGGGAGGTCGCCTCCCGGCTGTCGCTGCCGACGGTGGCGACCAACAACGTCCACTACGCCCACCGGCGCGATGCCGACCTGGCCGAGGTGCTCGCCGCCGTCGCCGGTCGTCGCAGCCTGGAGGAGGCCGACGGGTTCCGCCCGGCGACGGATCTTCGTCATCTCCGGGACCCGGCGGAGATGACGGCCCGCTTCGCCCGTTACCCGGGGGCCGTCGAACGGGCCGCGGACCTCGGCGCGGCGCTGGCCTTCGACCTGGATCTGCTCACCCCTGAGCTGCCCGACTTCCCGATGCCGGGGGCGTTCACCACCGAGGACGAGTACCTCCGGCACCTGGTCGTCCGTGGCGCCAGGGACGTGTACCCGGGGACCGGGAAGGACGGCATCGATCCGGAGGCGGTCCGTCGCCTCGACCACGAACTGTCGGTCATCGCCGCGCTCGGGTTCGCCGGTTACTTCCTCGTCGCCTGGGACATCGTGACCTTCGCCCGGTCGCGGGGTATCTACTGCCAGATCCGCGGTTCGGGCGCGGACTCGGCCGTCTGCCGCTGTCTCGGGTTGACCCGCGTCGATCCGATCCGCCTCCACCTGCCCTTCGAGCGGTTCCTGTCGTCCGAACGGGGACGTCCGCCCGACATCGACATCGACTTCGAGGCGGAACGACGCGAGGAGGTCATCCAGTACTGCTACCGCCGCTATGGGCGGGAACGGGCCGCGATGGTCGCCAACGTCATCACCTACCGGGCCCGTTCGGTGCTCCAGGACGTCGGGAAGGCCTTCGGTCTGACCCAGGCGCAGGTGAACGGGCTGACCCGTTACATCGACACCCGCGACCCGAAGGCGATCGCCGACGTCGCCGATCTGCCGAAGGGTCTGACCGCCGAGCTGATCGTCGACGTGTGCACCCGACTCGACGGGTTCCCCCGTCATCTCGGGATCCATTCGGGCGGCATGGTCGTCTCCAACCGTCCCCTGTGGGAGACGGTTCCGCTCGAGTGGGGACGGATGGAGGACCGGTCGGTGTTGCAGTGGGACAAGGACGCGTGCGCGGCGATGGGGGTCGTCAAGTTCGACCTCCTCGCCCTCGGCGCCCTCAACGCCTTGCACCTGTCGGTCGACGCCATCGCCGCCTATCACGGCGTCGCCGTCGACCTGGCCACGATCGACCAGGAGCCGGTGATCTACGACATGTTGACCCGGGCGGACACCGTCGGGGTGTTCCAGGTCGAGTCCCGGGCACAGATGGCGACCCTGCCGCGGATGAAGCCGCGCACGTTCTACGACCTGGCGGTGGAGGTGGCGTTGATCCGGCCCGGCCCGATCCAGGGCCAGTCGGTCCATCCGTACCTCCGACGCCGCAACGGCGAAGAGCCGGTGACGTACCCGCATCCGGCGGCTGAACCGATCCTGGCCAAGACCCTCGGGGTGCCCATCTTCCAGGAGCAGCTCATGGAGCTGGCCCGGGTCTGTGCCGGCTTCACGCCCGGGCAATCGGATCGGCTTCGGCAGGCCATGACCCACAAGCGGTCGTCCGAGGCGATGGGGCGGCTCCGCGACGAGGTGTACGCCGGGATGGCGGCCAACGGGGTGACGGGCCGTGCTGCCGACGAGATCTGGGAGAAGCTGCAGGGGTTCGCCTCCTTCGGGTTCCCCGAGTCCCATTCGGTGTCGTTCGCCTACATCGTGTACGCCGCGTCGTGGTTGAAGTACCACTGGCCGACCGAGTTCTTCCTCGGGCTCCTCAACGCGCAGCCGATGGGTTTCTACACGCCGAACTCGTTGGTTCACGACGCCATGCATCACGGTGTGGTGGTGCTGGCTCCCGACGTCGAGGTCTCCGGCTTCGACTGCACCGTGGAGGACCACGACGCCGATCCCGACGACATCGTCACCCATCTGGGGGGTGCGTGGCGGCGGGGTCGAGGTCCGGTGGACGACCCGCTGCGTCCCGCCGTCGCCTTGCGGCTCGGGCTCCGCTACGTGCGGGGCCTCGGGGAGTCCGAGATCGTCCGTATCGAGGCGGCCCGGGCCACCGGCGGGCCGTTCCGGTCGCCCGAGGACCTGGCCCAGCGTACGGGGCTTCCTCTCGAGGCTTACGAGGGGCTCGCCGCCGCCGGGGCCTTGTCGTCGCTCGGGGTGGGGCGGCGCGACGGCCTGTGGGCGGCGGGGGCCTTGGCCGAGCTCGGGCCGGGCCGTCTGGCCCTCGTCCCGGGGGCGGAGGCTCCGGTTCTGTCGCCGATGCCCCGCCGCGACGAGATGCTGGCGGACCTGTGGTCGACCGGGATCTCCACGACCCATCCGGTGTCCTTCCTCCGGGAGCGTCTGACGACGATGGGATGCCGGCGGATCGTCGACGTCCTGGAGTCGAAGGGCCACGGGGGACGGGTACGGGTCGGCGGGATGGTCACCCACCGGCAGCGTCCTTCGACGGCGAGGGGGGTGCGGTTCATGAACCTCGAAGACGAGACGGGTCTCCTCAACGTCGTGGTCCTGCCTCAGGTGTGGGAGACCCATTGGGAGGTGGCCCGCAAGGCGATCGGGGTGGTGATCGACGGTGTCGTCGAACATCGCGACGGCGTCACGAACCTCGTCGCCCGACGGTTCGAGCCCTGGCCGGTCGATGCGCCCGCCGGCGTGCGGTCGCGAGATTTCCGCTAGCGGCGCGAACGGGGACCGACCGGTGGTCTTTCGCCATCACCGCCGCCGGCGCGCCCGACGCGATGATCGCCGGTTTCGCCGCCAGGGCGGTGGCGGGCTTCATCACCGGACCGGTCGTCGCCGACGAGCTGGTCCGCTGGGTCTCGCCGATGGCCGGGAGATGGAGATGCTTTGGCATACTGGAGGGGTGACCAGCAGCTCCCAGGAACGACCCGAGCCGCGACCTGCCGCGGCGGACGTGTTCGATCGGATCCCCGTCGATCGGATCGAACCGCTGCTCCATCGGGCCATCGAGCTCGAGGCGGTCTCCGGGCCCGACGACGGCACCATCGATCGTCGCTCCCTGGAGGAGATCGCCAGGGAGCTCCGCATCGATCCCCGCAACCTGCGGAGGGCGATCGCCGAGGATCGGGTGCGTCCACTGGTGGCCGAGCCCGACGTCTGGGACCGGATCTTCGGCTCCGACCACATCGTCGTCAGTCGAACCGTCGCCGGCTCCGCCGAGCAGGTCCGTGCCGATGTCGAAGGATGGTTGGCCCGGCGGGAAGGGATGCGATTGCGGGTGCGGACCGCCGAGGCCGAGGTCTGGGAGCGCGACGACTCGTTGGTCTCGAAACTCCGGATGAAGCTCACCCGGGGGCCGGGGGCGTTGCGGACCGCCAAGCGGGTCAGTGTCCGCATGTACCCGGTGGACCACGACGAACAGCTCGTCACCCTCGAAGCGGACGCGGGGCCGCTGCAGCGCCTCGGCCGATGGCTGCTCGGCGGGGTGGCCGCCGTCACCGGCATCGCCTTGGTGGGAGGCGTCGCGGCGACCGGATCGCTGGTCGGTGGTCTCGGAGCGTTGGCGGGTCTGGTGCTCGCCGTTCCCGTCATCGCCGGGGTGCGTCTCGCCACCGAGCGTCTCCAGGACGGCGCCGAGACGGCCATGGACGGGATCGCCAACGCCGCCACCAGCGGCGCTCGTGCCACCGACGCCGACCGGTTGCTGGCCATGGCCGGCTCGTGGGCAGACGCGCTGCGGAGCATCTTCGGGCGGACGCCTCGACCGTGAGGGAGATCCCGCGCGAACGGGTTCAAGTTCTCGCCGGTCGAATGCCGATGGTTACCTCGGGGGCCGACCACGAGCCAGGAGGAATTCGGATGACCCAGGTGTTCCGCGGGGATGTGCTGCTGCCGGGAGACGCAGGCGGGTTGAACGCCGCGTTCAAGCTCGACCACGACAACGTGACGTTGACCGCAGGTGACGAGCTCCTCGGTTCGTGGTCCAAGCACGACTACCAGGTCGGAGCGTTCGAAGACGGCGGGTTCCATCTGTCCCTGGGCGGTGAGTCGGTGGTCTTCAAGCCCGAGTCGCCCGCCGAGTTCGCCACCGCCATGGCGGTCCCTCTGCAGCCCCACACCGACGACCGGCGGGATCGCCGGGAGGCCAAGGCCGAGCGGCGAGCCGAACGAAAGGCCGCCAAGGAGAAGGCGAAGGCGGAGGCGGCCAACGCGGTCGAGGAGTTCGACCTCATCGCCAGCATCAAGCCGGTGAAGGACCTGACCTCCGACGACGACTTCATCTCCCCGGCGTTGATGCGGCTGATCATCGTCTCGGCGGCGGTCGTGACCACCATCGCCGTCGTCGTGATCCTGTTCGTCTAGACGCCGCCGGTGCGGGCGGTCGCGACCTGCCGGACGATGTCGATGGCGCGGTCGGTGTCGGCATCGGACACCCCGAGGTGGAAGACGGCCCGGATCTGGGTGGGGCTCAGCGCGATCATGTCGAGACCTTCGTGACGGCATCGGGCGGCGAAGGCTTCACCGTCGTCGACGGCGAAGTACACCATGTTGGTCTGTACACGAGCGAGATCGACCTCGATGCCGGGGAGCTCCGCCAAGGCCTCGGCGAAACGTCGGGCGCGGTCGTGATCCTCGACGAGGCGCGCGCGATGGTGGTCGAGGGCGTACAATGCACCGGCCGCGACGATGCCCGCCTGACGCATACCGCCGCCGTACATCTGCTTGAACCGTCGGGTGGCGTCGATGACGTCACGGTTCCCGACGAGCGCCGAACCGACCGGCGCACCGAGGCCCTTGGAGAAACAGACGCTCGTCGTGTCGAAGACCCGCGCGTAGTCGGCTTCGGAGATCCCCGTCCCGGCGGCCGCGTTCCACAAACGAGCTCCGTCGAGATGCGTCGCGAGGCCGAGGGCGTGGCCGGTGTTGGCGACGTCGACGAGCTGCTCCAGCGGCCAGATGGTGCCTCCGGCCGCGTTGTGCGTGTTCTCGGCGGCCACCACGGTCACGGGTGGGAACAGCCAGTACGGCAGCGACGGCGACGGCTGGGGGACGGCGGCGCGGACCTGCGCGGAGGTGAAGGTTCCGTCGGCGCCGGGAAGCTCGTGGACGGTGACGCCCGACAACGCCGCCGGCGCGGCGATCTCGTGGATGGCGATGTGAGCGTCCCGCGCCGTCAGGATCGTGTCGCCCGGTTCGGTGTGGAACCGCAGCGCGACCTGGTTGGACATGGTGCCCGATGGGAGGTAGACGGCGGCCTCCTTGCCGAGGAGCTCGGCGACCCGTTCCTCGAGCCGGTTGACGGTCGGGTCGTCGTGGTACACGTCGTCGCCGACGGGGGCATCGGCCATGGCTCTGCGCATGGCGTCGGTCGGCTGGGTGATGGTATCGCTGCGTAGGTCGATCACGGGGTCCTCCTACAGGATGCGTTTGGCGACGATCTCGCGCATGATCTCACTGGTACCGCCGCCGATGGCGAGGATACGGGCGTCCCGATACAGGCGCTCGGCGACGTTGCCTCTCAGGTAGCCGGCACCGCCGAAGAGCTGCACGGCGGCGTAGGTGGCGTGCTCGGCGGCGGCGGTGGCCAGGAGCTTGGCCAGCGAGATCTCGGTCGTCCGGTCCTCGCCGCGTTCGATCCCTTCGGCCGCCCGGTAGGTGAACTCCTTGGCCGCGGTGGTCTCGGCCACCAGGTCGACGAACCGGTGTCTGTTGGCTTGGAACCCGGCCACCGGGCGGCCGAAGACGGTCCGGTCGGTCGCGTATCTCCACGCTTCGACGATGGCCGTCTCGGCGGTGACGTAGCCGCTGACGGCGAGCTGGAGCCGTTCCATCTGGAAGTTCTCCATGATGATGCGGAACCCGGCGTTCTCGGGACCGACGCGGTTGGCGACCGGCACCCGCACCCGGTCGAAGTACAACGTGGCCGTATCGGACGGCCACCAGCCCATCTTGGCCATCGGGCCGCTCCGAGTGAACCCGTCGACGTCCGCTTCGACGACCAGGAGGGAGATCCCGTCGTGTCCGGGACCGCCGGTGCGGACCGCGACGGTGATCTGATCTGCCCTGACCCCGGAGGTGATGAACGTCTTGGATCCGTCGATCAGGTAGTGGTCGCCGTCGCGGACCGCCCGGGTCATGAGGTTCGCGACGTCACTGCCGGCCCCCGGCTCGGTGATGGCGAGGGCGGCGATGCGGTCCCCGGCGAGCACCGGTGAGACGAATCGGGCCTGCTGTTCCGGCGTTCCGTGGGCGACGATCGGCGGGAGTGCGATGTGATGCGATCCCAGGGATGCTGCGATGCCGCCGGAGGTACATCGGGCCATCTCCTCCCACGTCGCGATCTGTCCCCACAGCCCGGTCGGGGTGCCGCCGACGTCTTCGGGATAGCCGACCCCGAGGATCCCGACGTCGCCCGCCCTCGGGTAGAGCTCACGTGGGAACGTGCCGGCTTCCTCCCATCGGTCGACGTGGGGGAGGATCTCGGTGGCGACGAAGCTCCGAACCGTGGCCCGGATGAGGTCGGCCTCGGGACCGAAGCGTCCGGCTTCGGGCTCGGACAGAACGGCGCGCAGGCGATCGCTCACGAGCCGAAGCCATCGAACAGGCGTGGTTGGAGCACGTAGAAGATGGACCCGCGGGGCATCGGTTCGGGAGCCCAGTCGTCGGGGAGGTCGATGCCGACGACGGTGGCCGTGCGCATCGCGACGGCCGCACCGGTGAGATGTCGGGTCAGCAGCGACCACGTCGGCTCGTGGCCGACGACGAGGAGGCGGGACGCTCGGGCACCGTGGGCGTGGGCGGCGCTCAGCGCGCCGGCAGGGCCGGTCTCGTAGAGGCGCTCATCGAGCACGAGTGGGGCGTCCCAACCACCGGCGATGCGGGCGAGCTCGGCGGTCGATTCGGCCCGCACCGCCGGGGAGGACACGACCACGTCGGGGGCCTCGCCGATGCCGGTGAGGAGGCGGCCCATGGCGGAGGCGGCTCTGGTGCCTCGGGGGTCGAGAGGTCGGGCGCGGTCCGCTCCGCGATGGTTGGCTCGGTCCGACTTCGCGTGGCGCATCAGGATCAGCCGCGGCATGGGGCGAGGTTACCCGCGGATCGTCCGGCGCCGGCGTGTCGTCGGTTGATACCATCTCGCGCGAGCCGAGCGCCCTGAGGAGTGGAGCATGCAGATCGAAGCAGCGATGGAGACGGCCTTCAACGAGCAGACGACGCGGGAGTTCGCGTCGGCCTACATCTACACGGCGATGGCCGGCTGGCTGCATGGGGAAGGCTTCCCCGGCGCGGGGTCCTGGATGGAGGCCCAGGCGGCCGAGGAACGCGACCACGCCATGCGCCTGTTCCGTTTCGTGCTCGACCGCGGAGGGCGGGTCGACCTCGGGCCGATCGCGGCCCCACCGGCGACGTACGATTCGATCCTCGACGTGTTCG
The DNA here is from genome assembly GCA_026985095.1 of Acidimicrobiia bacterium. Taxonomy (GTDB): domain Bacteria; phylum Actinomycetota; class Acidimicrobiia; order Spongiisociales; family UBA5794; genus JALSQW01. The sequence goes on from JALSQW010000046.1 coordinate 123,333, forward strand.
AGAAGGCCCTCGAGCACGAACGGGCGATCTCGGCGGCCATCAACGAGCTGTACGCGCTGGCGATGGAGTACGCCGACTACGCCAGTGTCCCGTTGCTCGATTGGTTCGTCAACGAGCAGGTCGAAGAGGAGGCCACCGTGTCGCAGATCGTCGACGACCTGCGCCGCGCGGCGACGCATCCCCAGGCGCTGCTCCTGCTGGATCGGGAGCTCGGTGCCCGGTCGCCGGCGGCTACCGGGTAGCGACCAGCGGTGGGATCCGCTCGGCCCACGGTCGGGCCCGTTCGAGCTGACCCGCCAGCGACAGCAGCAGGGCTTCGTCGCCGTAGCGGCCCAGGAAGTGGGATCCGACGGGGAGTCCTTCGTCGGTCCACGAGAGGGGAACGGACATGGCCGGGAGACCGGCGAAGTTGGCGAGCGGGGTGAACGCGACGTACTCGAAGAGCTTCTCGGTGAGCTCGTCCCAGCTCTGGGATTGGTCGATGGCGCCGATCGGCAGCGGCGGGCTGCCCAGGACCGGGGAGAGGAACAGGTCGTGGTGTTCGAGGAAATCGGCGGCGGTCTGGGCGATGGTCTGCAGGCGGACGATCGACGTCTGCAGCATGCCGGGTGTGCGCCGTCGGGACCGGTCGCCGAGGGCCCAGGTGAACGGCTCGAAGGCGGGCCGACCGGCTCTGCGGGACTCGGCGGCGGCGATGACCTTGACGGCGCGCCAGTCGCCGAGGAGGGAGCGCAGCACGCGCACGGAGCGGTGCTCGGCGCCGGCGTCGACGAGCAGTTCGAACATCGCGCCGGCCAGGGAGGCCCACACGTCCAGGAACGCGGTGGCGAGGGCCTCGCCGTCGATGGCCGGGCGCTCCTCGACGAGTTCGTGTCCGAGGCTTTCGAGGAGCCCAGCGGTGTCGAGGATCGCCTGCCGGCATTGGGGATGGACCGGCGCACCGCGGAAGTCGACGGTCGTGAAGGCGATCCGCAACGGTCGCGGGTCGCGGGTGGCCGCCTCGCGGAAGGGACCGGCCGGCGGGGGTGCCTGGTACTGATCGCCGGGAGTGGCGCCGGCGACGGCGTCGAGGAACGCGGCGCTGTCGCGTACGCTTCGGCTCAGTGCGAGCTCGACAGAGAGGTAGTCCGAGGTGGCCGCCGGGCGGCGAGGCATCCGGCCGCGGCTCGGTTTGAGACCGAACACGCCGCACGCCGATGCCGGGATCCTGATCGATCCGCCGCCGTCGCTGCCTTGGGCCAGGGGGACGTAGCGAGCCGCCACCGCCGCTGCGGCACCGCCCGAGGAGCCGCCGGCGGACCGTCCGAGGTCCCACGGGTTGCGGGTCGGGCCGTGCAGGGCCGGTTCGGTGGTCGGCAGGAGGCCGAACTCGGGGGTGTTGGTGCGCCCGAGCCTGATGAACCCGGCACGCCGGATGCGGGAGGCGAATTCGGTCGTGTAGGGGCCGCGGTAGGCGCGGAAGAAGACCGATCCGAACGTGACGGGTTCGTCGGCTTCGAGGACCAGGTCCTTGATGAAGGTGGGAACGCCTCGGAAGGGGGCATCGGCGGCGAGGCGGTCGGCCTCCTCGAGGGCGCGTTCGAACCGTCTCGAGACGACCGCGTTGACGGCGCCGTCGGTGGCTTCGACGCGGGCGATGGCGGCGAGGGCCAGCTCCACCGGGTGCGCGTCGCCGCGGGCGACGAGGTCGGCGAGGCCGACCGCGTCGTACCGGTCGTAGTCGGGGAACGCTTCCACGGGGGCACTCTACGTCGTGCGACCAGGTCTATCGTGCGGACCTCCGGTCGATGAGGAGGATGCAGTGACCGATCGCAGTGCCGTCTCCCGGCGGGCGATGAACATCGCCGAGTCGGCGACGTTGGCGATCACCGCGAAGGCGAACGCGTTGCGGGCCGAGGGCCGTTCGGTCATCGGGTTCGGCGCCGGGGAACCGGACTTCCCGACTCCCGATCCGATCGTCGAGGCGGCCAGGGCGGCCGCCCTCGACCCGAGGAACCATCGTTACAGTCCCGCCGCCGGGTTGCCCGAGCTCCGTTCGGCGGTGGCGGCCAAGACCGTCCGGGATTCGGGCTACGAGGTCGATGGCGGCCAGGTGCTGGTGACCAATGGGGGCAAGCAGGCGGTGTACCTGACCTTCCAGGCGTTGTTGGACCCCGGTGACGAGGTGCTGCTTCCTGCCCCGTACTGGGTGACGTATCCCGAGTCGATCCGGCTGGCAGGTGGTGTTCCGGTGCCGTTGGCGACCGACGAGTCGACGGGGTTCACCGTGTCGGTGGACCAGCTCGACGCGGCCGTGACGGATCGGACGAAGGCGCTGGTGTTCGTGTCGCCGTCGAATCCGACCGGTGCCGTGTACTCGCCCGAGGCGACCGAAGCGATCGGGCGTTGGGCCGCGGAGCGGGGTATCTGGGTGGTGACCGACGAGATCTACGAGCACCTCGTGTACGGCGACGCGGTGTTCCGATCCGTGCCCGTGGTGGCCCCCGAGGCGGCTCCCCGGACGGTCGTGATCAACGGGGTGGCCAAGACGTACGCGATGACGGGATGGCGGGTGGGATGGATGATCGCTCCGCCGGAGGTCGTCGCGGCCGCGACCCGCCTCCAGAGCCACATCTCGTCGAACGTCAACAACGTCGCTCAGCGGGCGGCTCTGGCGGCGGTGAGCGGGCCGCTCGATGCCGTGTTCGCGATGCGGCGGGCCTTCGATCGGCGCCGGAAGCTGATGTGGGAGATGCTCGCGGCGATCGAGGGGGTGACGTGTCTGGAGCCGCAGGGCGCGTTCTACGCGTTCCCGAACATGAAGGGGCTGTTGGGCACCGAGATCGCCGGTCGGCGTCCCGCCACCACCGTCGAACTCGCCGACGTGCTCCTCGACGCCGTCCAGGTCGCCATCGTGCCCGGTGAGGCGTTCGGCGCACCGGGCTACGCGCGCTTGTCCTTCGCATTGGGCGACGACGACCTGATGGACGGGGTGGCGCGGATCAGGCGCCTCGTCGAAGGCTGAGCTCGAGGGAGCGCATCACCGACGGCCAGGCTTCTCCGGAGGGTTCGATGAGGTCCATGTGTCCGGCGCCGTCGACGATGGTGAGGTCGACGACGTCGCCGGCGGCGGTCGCGGCGTCCGCGAAGGCCGACGACACCGACGGAGGGACGACGTCGTCGTCGGCCCCGTGGACGATCGCGACCGGTACGCCGAGGGGGAGCAGCCTGGCCGGGTCGGTCACGTCGTAGCGGTCTCGTCCCTCCGCTGGCGCCCGGCGGAGGAGGTCCTCGACGGCGCCGTCTCCGAGATCGAGCCGGTGCGCCATCGTGAGGTCGGCGACCGGCGCCAGTCCGACGGCGGCGGCTGGGCGGACGGCGGGCTCGGCGCCGGGGACACCGGAGGGGAGACGGTGGCGGGCGGCCGCCCACAGGGCCAGATGTCCGCCGGCGGAGTGGCCGACGACGACCACCCGGGTCGGATCGATCGGCGCGTCGAGGTCGGCGAGCCGGTCGATCGCGGTGGCGACGTCGACGAACGTGACCGGCCAGCCGCCTCCCTGGCCGACGCGGTGGTACTCGATGTTCCAGGTGGCCCAGCCCGCCTCGCAGAGGGCGATGGCGGCGGCATCCGTCGTGTCGCGGCTCCACGGGCCGCGCCAGAAACCCCCGTGGACGACGACGGCGACGCGATGGGGACCGGACCCGGCGGGGATCCGCAGCTCAGCGATCCGGTCGGGCCCGTCGCCGTAGGGAACGATCCGAGCGTCGGCGGCAGCCTGGTTGACGAGTCGCCGGATGGCCCACCGGTATCCATCGATGCCGCGTCCGTAGATCGTATGGTCGCAGGCGGGGGCGACCACCGAGATGCGCCGCCACCGCTCGCGGGCGTGGATGTTCGAGATGTGGACCTCGACGGTGGGGAGGTCGACCGCCTCGATGGCGTCGTGGAGGGCGTACGAGTAGTGGGTCAACGCCCCCGGGTTGATGACGACGCCGTCGACGCGGCTGCGGAGGGAATGGAGATGGTCGATGAGGTCGCCTTCGTGGTTCGACTGGAACGTCTCGACGTCGACACCGAGCTCGTGGCCCCATCGGGCGACGAGGGCGTCGAGTTCAGGGAGCGTGGTCGGGCCGTAGATGTCGGGTTCGCGGACACCGAGGAGGTTCAGGTTCGGACCGTTGATGACGGCGAGTCGCATGGTCGGAGTCTGGCCTGCTCAGGCGGTGTCCGCCAGCCGGTCCGTCGAGGACCTGCTCACGCGACGTGGTCGGTGACGTCGTCGACGAGTTCGGCGATACGGGCCGCGACCACCTCGGGGTGGGTGCGATGAGGTGCGTGGCCTTCACCGGGGAGGACGACGCGCAGCGCCGCCGTGGGAAGCCCCCGTTCGATGGCGTCGAGCTGGGCGAGGGTGCCGTACGGGTCGTCGCGCTCTTGGACGAGGACCACGGGCACGTCGATGCCGGCGAGGTACCCCTCGAGGTTCCAGTCCACGAAGTCGGGGTGGGTCCAGGCGTCGTGCCAGCCGAAGAACGCCACATCGACGTGTCGGTGGTAGCGGCCGAGTCGTTCTCGCAGGTCGCCGTGACGGTACGCGTCCTTCGCTCGGCGGATGGCCGCCAGACCATGGGTTTCGGTGAACACGTGGGGCGCCTCGAGCACGAGGCCCCGCAGGCCGGGGAAGCGGCCGGATCCCGCCGCGATGATCGCGATCGATGCCCCGTCGGAATGTCCCACCGCGACGGTCGCATCGAGGTCGAGGGCAGTGAGCACCTCGGGCAGGAGCGCTGCTTCCTCGTGCATGTACGTGACGGGCCAGGGCAGGGGTCGGGGATCGGAGGCCCCGTAGCCGCGCCGGCTGTAGGCGACGACCTGGGTCCGTGCGGTGCGGGCGACGAGGCCGGGGAAGTCGCGCCATAGCGCGGCGCAGCCGAGCCCTTCGTGGAGCAGGAGGATCGTTGGCCGTCCCGGCTGCGGTGAGCCGGCGCGATGGACCTCGATCCGTGTCCCGGCGACGGTGATGGTGCCCATGGCGGCGAGGGTAGCGGCGGCTGATCAGGGTGCCCGATGCGCGGCGACGAGACGACCGGCGAGGTCGAGGGTGACCGCGTCGATCGGTCCGTGTCGGGTCGGGCGGGCTGCGGCGAGGGAGGCGACGATGGCATCGCGTACCGCAGTGATGGTGGGGGAGGCTGCGGTTCGGTCGAGGGCGCCGGTGGTCGTCGGATCCCAGGCGATCCCGAGGTGGGCGTAGACGGGGATGAGGACGCGGTTGACGAGGTTCGCGTCGGTGACGACGACGACCCCGCCGATGTGGGCGGCGTGGCGGGTGAGACGCTGACCGACGCCCACGACCTTGCGGTCGGCGACGGACATCGAGTAGGCGCCGGGGCAGTACTCGCCGGGAACTTCGCCGACGGCGGCGGCGATGCCGAGACGGGCGAAGGCATCGCCCAACAGGTCGGTGATCTGCCGGAACCGGCGGTGGATGCCGGCGGTGGGGCTCGGATCGGGAACGGTCCAGGTGAACGCGAGGGTTCCCTCGTGGAACACCGCGGCGCGGCCGCCGGCGAGGCGCTCGATGGCGGCGAACCCGGCGGCGCGGGCGGCCGCCGTGGCGGCCGCGTACCCGGGCGTCAGGGTGTCGTGCTTCCCGAAGGCGACCTCGCGACCGGGGACGTGGATGACGAAGGTCTCGCCGACCTCCCCCGCCGATGCCCGCAGAAGCAGGGCCCGGCCGAGCGCCGTGCCGAACCCGGAGGGTCCGTCGACGCCTTCGGTGACGACGTGGATCATGGTGCGGCAGGGTACCGGCGCCGGTCGGGCAGGAGCGTTCGTCTCCCATCCCCGCAATGGAGGTCTTCGATGCGGCCATCCTGCCCATCGGCGGCGGTGCTCGGTGGGACCCACCCGAGGGGGAGCGGTGAGATGACCGTCGATAGGGGGGATCTCGTGGCACACTTCCTTCCATGCGCCGCCGTACCCTCGCTCTCGCCGCCGTGGTCGCGATCGGTGCGGCCGCGTGCGGGCCGTCCGGGCCGCTCGATGGGGTCGGGGAGCTGTCCGAGCGGTGGCTGGCTCCGGCGACGACGACCACCAGCACCCTGGCGGTGGCGGCGACGGCTCCCGATGATTCGCCGATGGTGTCCGCCGGTGAAGTGATCTGGTTCAACGACGATCTGCCCGACCAGGCGACCGGAGACCCCGAAGCGGTCGTCGCCGCGGTCTGGGCCCGGCATGGATCCAGCCGGTTCGTCCAGGCGAGCAGGTCCGAGATCGCTGCCGCGCTGCCGACGATCATGTTCCCGACCCGCCTTCCCGCCGATGTGCGGTGGGTCACCAGCCAGCTCGTGTTCGATCAGACCACGGGCACCCTCGACGTCGACACCGCCGCCGCGTTCGGGTTCTGGCTCGCCGAGCCGTACTCGACTTCCCAGGCCCGGTCGATGGTGCTGCGGGTCGGTCTGGCACCGGCCGACGTTCCGCCGGCGAGGAGCGACATCACGCCGATCCTCGTCCCCGAAGGCATCACGCTGATCTGGACCGACAGTGGACTCCGCTACGAGCTGTTCTGCCGGTCCACCATCAGCGAGGACCTGTGCATGGAGGTGGCGTCGTCGGCGGCTCCGCTGTCGGCGGTGGTGTCGTCGACCGACGGTTCCGCGTGACGGGCATCGATCCCGCCGACCGCTGCGGTGTCTCGCTGGTGTCGTCGAGGTCGGCCCCCGGACCGAGGGATCCGAGATGATGCATGGGGGCTCGTGGTGGAGCTACCTCCGCTACGACGAGAGTCAGCCGCAACCACGGATCGACCGGGACCTCCTCCGGCGCGTCCTGGCGTACGCGGCACCATACCGTGGGCATCTCGCGGTCGTCCTGGTGACGATCGTGGTCATCTCGACGCTGTCGCTGGCTCCGCCGCTGCTGATGCGTTCCCTGATCGACACGGCCATCCCCGCCGGGGACGTGCGGCTGGTGACGGTCCTCGGCCTCGGCATGGTGGCGGTGCCGTTGGTGAACGGGGTCGCGGGCGTCGTGCAGCGATGGGCGTCGGCGTCGATGGGTGAAGGGATCATCTACGACCTCCGGCGTCAGCTCTTCGCGCACCTGCAGCGCATGTCGTTGGGGTTCTTCACCAACACCAAGACGGGGGAGGTCATGTCGCGGCTCAACAGCGACGTCGTCGGTGCGCAGCAGGCCGTGACCTCGACGTTCGTGTCGCTCGTCGCGAACGTCTTCACGGTGGTCGCCACGTTCGCGGTGATGCTCGGTCTGGAATGGCGCCTGTCCGTGCTGGCGGTGTCGATCCTGCCGTTGTTCATCGTCGCTTCCCGCCAGGTCGGCAAGCGGCTGCGCCAGGTTCGCCGGAACCAGATGGAACAGAACGCCGAGATGAGCTCGATCATGCAGGAGACCCTCTCGGTGTCGGGAGCCTTGCTCGTGAAGCTGTTCGCCCGCTCCGACGACGAGGACCGGCGGTTCGCCCGACAGGCAGCCGAGGTCCGGGACCTCGGGATCAAACAGGCGACGATCGGTCGCTGGTTCTTCATGGCGTTGGGCCTCGTCAGCGCCCTCGGCACCGCCGTGGTCTTCTGGGTCGGGGCGGTGATGGTGATCGGCGGGCAGCTCACCGTGGGCACGATCGTGGCGCTGTCGGCCTACCTGGCGTCGCTGTACGGACCGCTGGCCGCGCTCGCCAACGCCCGGGTCGAGTTCGTCACCTCCTTGGTGTCCTTCGAGCGGGTCTTCGAGGTCCTGGACATGCCCAGTGACGTGCAGGAGGCGGTGCATCCCGTCGTCGTGGAGTCCGTGACCGGTCGCATCGAGTTCGACGAGGTCTGGTTCTCCTACGGCGAGAGCACCCGGTCGGGTCTGGAGTCGGTGCGCCGCTATGGCTGGGGTTCGATGACGCAGGGTGACGACGCCGAGCGCACGATCGCCGCCGAAGGGTGGGCGCTGGCGGACCTGAGCTTCACCATCGAACCCGGCGAGACGGTGGCGTTGGTCGGGCCCAGCGGGGCCGGCAAGACCACCCTCACCTACCTCGTTCCGCGCCTGTACGACGCCACGAGAGGCACGGTCCGCCTCGACGGAGTCGACGTGCGGGAGCTCTCGATGGAGACGACGGGCCGGGCGGTGGGTGTCGTCACCCAGGAGGCGTACCTCTTCCACGATACGATCGAGGCGAACCTGCGGTACGCCAGACCGGACGCGTCGATGGACGAGATCAGGGCGGCGGCGCAGGCGGCGAACATCGACGAGTTCGTCATGGGTCTGCCGGAGGGGTACGGGACCAGGGTGGGGGAACGAGGCTATCGGCTGTCGGGAGGAGAGAAGCAACGGATCGCCATCGCCCGGGTCATCTTGAAGGACCCCTCGATCCTCATCCTCGACGAAGCCACGTCGCATCTGGATGCCACCTCGGAGGCGCTCATCCAAGACGCCTTGGAGCGGGTGATGGAGGGTCGCACGTCGCTGGTCATCGCGCACCGGCTGTCGACGATCTTGACGGCCGACCGCATCTTCGTGATCGACGACGGCCGGCTCGTCGAGGAAGGGGATCATGCGACGTTGCTGGCACGCGGTGGCCTCTACGCGACGCTGTACCGAACCCAGTTCCGCCACGCCGACGCGGAGATCAACATCGACGGTTAACGCTTCTCGAACATGCGGCGCCGATGATGGACCGTACGCCCAACCAGGAGGTCCCCATGCGGAGAACGATCGCTTCGATCGCCACGACCGTCGTGACCGTGGTCGCGGTCGTCGCCGTGTCCATGGCAGGTCTCGCCGTGGCGCAGACACCGAGCACCGGCGACGGCGTGCCCCGAGATGCCGCCGTCGATCGAGGCCACCCGCGTCTCGAGGAGCGTGGTGTTCGGCGCGGCGCCGCCTTGGAGGACCTCGCGGCGTTCCTGGGCGTCGACCGTGGCGACCTCGTTGCCCGGCTGCGGGGTGGCGAGACGCTGGCGGCGATCGCCGCCGGCGAAGGGGTGTCGCGGGAGGCGCTGGTGGAGCATCTCGTGGCTCGGGTGACCGAGCGGTTCGACGCCGCGGTGGCCGAGGGGCGGATCGACGCGGCGCGGCGTGACGGGATCGTCGAACGGGTGTCGGAACGGCTCCAGGCTCGAGTGGACGCGTCCTGGGAGGATCGCCGGGAGAAGAAGGCCGAGCGTCATCGCCGCGAGGGGCGTGCCCGGGGAGCCGAGATCCTCGCCGACGCCTTGGGCATGACGGTCGACGAGATGCGGGCTGCGCTGGAGGGCGGATCGACCGTCGCCGAGCTGGCCGAGCGTCGGGGCGTCGCGGTCGACGATCTGGTCGACGCCCTCATCGCTTCCATCGAAGGTCGCGTCGCGACGGCGGTCCGGGAGGGCAAGATCGACGCCGCGCGGGCCGCCGAGCGTCTCGCCGAGATCCGTCGGCGGATCGCCGAGCGTCTCGACCCCTGAGGCGCTCGGGCGCCATGGGCACCGAGTCCCGATAGCCTCGGGCCACATGGGAAAGGTCGTGGGCGTCGCGTTCGTGGTGGTCGTGGCCGCGGCGTGCGTCGCCCGCGGTCCGGAGCCGCTCCCTCTCGAGGCCTATCGGGACGCCGTGGTGGACGCGGCGACCCTGCACCGTGAGCAGGTCGATGCCTTCCAACGACGATACGAACGGGAGCTCCCCCTCCTGGTGAAGCGCCTCGAACGGGACCTGCAGGCCGGCGACGCCAGATCGGAGGCCGCCTTCGTCCAGGCCGCGGTGGCCGAGACCAGGAGAGCCACGGCCGAGCTGCTCGCCGACGTCGCAGGCGCCGACGCCAGGTACCGCGACGTCCTCACATCGTTGACCCCGCCGCAAGCCGTCGCCGAGGAACACGATGCCTTGGTCGACGCGATCGGTATCGCCGTCGCCGGCGTCCCCGGCACGCTCGATGCGCTCGACGCGGCCGAGTCGTTCGACGCCATCGACGCCGCGTTGGGTGGCTCGGTCTACACCGACGCCCAACCGAGGATCGTGGCTGCCTGCGACGCGTTGCAGCGCCGGCTCCGGGATCTCGGGTTCGGCGGGGATCTGGGCTGCGGCTGATCGTCCCCGTTGCGGTCCGGCGACCGTAGGATCGGGACCGTGGCCCGCCGTCTCAGCGTCCTCGTCCTCACCGTGTCGATGATCGCGGCCGCATGTGGAGGCACGACGGCGACCACGTCGTCCGATCTCGGGGCCGCCACCACGGCCGCCTCCGATGCAGCGGGCTGTGCGGACGTCGTCGACGTGGTCGTCACCGCGCAGGGCGGGACCTACCGGTTCGACGTGACCGTCGCGTCGGTCGAGACGGGATGGGACAAGTACGCCGATCGCTGGGAGGTGGTCGGTGCCGACGGGACCGTCTACGGTACGCGGGTCCTGGCCCATCCCCACGTCGACGAGCAGCCGTTCACGCGCTCGGCCTCGGGGATCCGGATCCCCGGCGACGTCTCGACGGTCGTGGTTCGAGCCCACGACTCGGTGGCGGGAACGTGCGGCGACACGCTGGCGGTGGAGCTCCCGGATCGCTGAATCGACGTGGCCGGGTCCATGCGATGCCGGCTCGGTCCCTCCGCGAGGGTCTCGGTGCGCCGAGACCTGCCCGTCCGTCGTCGGATCTCGGTTCGTTCCCCTCACGTTTCCTGGGGTTGGCGGATCCGGGCCGGAACCACCAGCACCGGTCGGTCGCACTCGAGCATGAGTCGAGCCGAGACGCTCTCCCACGACGACTGATCGAAGAGTTGGCGGGTGGCGCCGAGGACGACGATGTCGGCGTCGAGGTCGCGAGCCGCTTCCGCGATCCGGTCGGCCGGATCGTCACCTTCGAGGTACACGATGTCGGTGCCGATCCCGGCGGCGGCGAAGGCGTTCTGCATCCCTTCGGTGGCTCGTCGCCCGCGTTCTTCGACGTAGCGGCGCCGTTCTGACGTCGGTGTGGTCCGGGCTCCGATCGCTTCCTGCTCGAGGGTGTCGAGGAACTCGTGGGGGACGCCGACCACGGTCGCGACCGTCACCCGGCCGCCACCGACGATCAGGCGGCCGGTGAACGCCACCGTCAGCTCGGGGTCGAGCGCACCCGTCGTCGCGATGAGGACGTGCATGGCTCCATGGTAGGAGCCATGCCCCGAGCGCGTGAGGGGTCCGGCCCGTCGCCGCTCTATGCTCGGCGGTCGGAGGAGGTGGCCATGGTCGAGAGCGAGACCCTCAACAAGGTCCTGTGGAAGATCCCGAACGTCCTGTGCCTGTTGGGTTCACGCGCGGGTGACGAGTGGAACGGGATGACCGAGAGCTGGGTGACGCAGGTGGCGATGGAACCGGTGTTGGTCGCCGCGTCGGTCGACAAGAAGGCGGTGACGAACCGGCTCATCCGGGAGGGAGGAGCCTTCAGCGTGAACCTGTGGCCCCGTTCCGATACCCGGGTGTTCGTGAAGTTCTCGAAACCCGCGGCCAAGGAGGGCATGACCCTCAACGGCCGACCGATCCGGGAGGGGCTGACGGGGGTCCCGATCTTCGAGGAGGCGGCGGCGTTCATCGAGTGCCGCCTCGACCGGACGATCGATTGCGGCACCCACGACCTGTTCCTCGGTGAGGTCGTGGACGCGGGGTTCGGGCCGGGGGGCGACGAGGTCGAGGTGGCGCGGATGGAGGACACCCGCATGAAATACGGCGGTGTGCGCCGAGGCGGGCACTGAAGGAGGCGACGATGGATCTGCGATTCGATGGGAAGGCGGTCGTGGTGACCGGCGGCAGCCGAGGGATCGGTGAGGCGACCGCTCGGGCGTTCCTCGAGTCGGGGGCGTCGGGGGTCACGATCACGAGCCGGAAGCCCGACAACGTGGAGGCCGCGGTCGCTCGGCTCGGCGGTGACGAGCGGGTCCTGGGGGTCGTTGCCGGCGCCGACGATGCGGAGGCGGCGGATCGAACGGTCGCTGCGACGATCGAGCGGTTCGGAGGGTGCGACGTGCTGGTCAACAACGCCGGGACGAATCCGGCTGCCGGAGCGTTGGTCGACGTCGATCTGGGAGCACTGGACAAGACCTGGCGGGTGAATCAGCTCGGTCCGTTGCTGTGGGCCAGAGCCGCGTGGCGCCATGCGATGGCCGAGCGCGGAGGGGTCATCGTCAACGTGGCGTCTGTGGGCGGTCTGCAGCCCGGCCGGATGATCGGTGCCTACAACGTTTCGAAGGCGGCGGTGATCCACTTGACGCGTCAGCTCGCGTTGGAGCTGGCTCCCCGGGTGCGGGTCAACGCCGTCGCGCCGTCGGTGGTCCGCACGAAGCTGTCGCGGATGCTGTGGGACGGGATGGAGGACCATGTCGCCCAGGCGCATCCACTGCAGCGGATCGGTGAGCCCGATGACGTCGCCGCATCGATCGTGTTCCTGGCGTCCGATCAGGCGTCGTGGATCACCGGGGTGACCGTGCCGGTCGACGGCGGCGCAACGGGCGCGTCGGCTCCGGCCGGGCTCGGCTAGTGCTGTGAGCCCACGACGAGTCGGTCGGGGTGGAACACCACTCGACCCGGTTGCGTTCCGCCCACCGCCGGATCGTGTCGCCCTCGTGTGCGGAGCAGCCGTCCACGATCACATGGATCGGCGGGCCGTCGGGCCTCGCAGCACGGATCGACCGCAACGCCGCCACCGTGTTGTGGGCAGACGTGCGCCGGCGCACCACACCGAACGGCGTTTCGTGCCGAGCGAGGAGCACCACCACAGCTCGACGCCACGACCATGCGCGACGTCACCGACCGAATCGAGGACCCCACGCATCTGGCCGCAGCGCTAACCGACCTCGAGGGGATGCCCGGGCATGCCGGCCGCCACCCAGCGCTCGAAGGCTTCGTCGTTGGGGATGTCGCGGCCCTCGTCGGTCGCCAGGAGGTAGCGGTACGCGAGGAAATCGCTGTACTGCTGGATCGGATCGCCGGACCGGAGCTCCCTGATCCGTGCGAGGTAGGGTTCGAAGACCCCGACGCGCCAGCGGATCGCGTCGAGGGCCTTGCCCGTCCCGGTGGTTCTCCCGTGTTTCGCGGCGAAGTAGCGCAGGTCGGACAGGAGCTGTTTGGCTTGGTTCTCGGTGGCGTCGATGCCGGTGAGCTCTCGGAGCCGGTTGGCGTGGAACGTGCGGCCCCCGACCCGAACGGCGAGTCGCACGCGGTCGCCGTCGGCGACGGGCTCCAGGTCGATGTCCTCGACGACGAAGCCGAGGTCGTTGAGGCGTTCGATCCGCTGACGGATCCGGTAGCGCTCGTCGGGTCCGACGATGAGCTCCTCGGTCAGTTCCCGCCACAGGTTGGCGTAGCGGTCGGCGATGTCGTCGCCGAGGGTCAGGTCGGCGTCGTCGAGCGACAGGCCATCGGCGGCGGCGATGTCGGCCATCTCCCCGGCGACGTTCTCGCGCATGATCTCCAGGTCCTCGGCGCGTTGGCCGTCGCTGAGGCGGGGCAGGGTGCGGGAGGTCTCGGCGTCGATCATGACGGCCTGGAGCCCGGCGGCGTCGTACCGGTACAGGACGTTGGAGAGGGAGCAGTCGCCCCAGAAGCAGCCCGACAGATGGAGCTCGACGAGGAGCCCGGCGAAGGCATCGAGCATCTGCGTGCGACGAGGGCCGAAGCCGCCGCCGCTGACCAGCTCGTGGTACGGGAAGGCGAACTCGACGTACCGGGTGATGACCGCTCCGGCTCCTTCGTCGTGGGGGTCGAGCCAGGGTCGTTGGACGAGGCCGACGGGTTCGGCCGACGGGGCCCGGTGCTCTTCGAGTTCCTTGAGCACGCCGAACTCGTGATCGGCGAGGTCTGCGGGCAGTTCCTTGATGGCGTAGATCCCTTCCTCGTACCCGACGAACACGACGGGATGTCGATGGATGCCGGTGGGCATGTCGATCAGCCGACGTCCCCGCCACGAGGAGATCGGCCGATCCCAATCGAGGTCGAGGAAGTCCGGGTTGCCGGCTCTGATGGAGAGATGGGGGGTGGGCATGATGGGGAGGCCGATGGTGGCGGGTACGGCCCGGCTCGTTCCTAGCGTTGGGGCATGGACGAGATCGTCAAGATCGCCGTCGGCCCCGACGCCGTCGTGATCGACTGGGCGGACGGTAGTCGCACCGTGGTCGCTGCCGAGACGTTACGGGCGGCGTGCCCATGCGCGGGATGCGGGGCACGCCCGTCGCGGGCGCCGTCGGGGATCGGTTCGACCATCCCGCTGCGGGTCGTCGACCCTGCTGCGACGATCGTGGACGCTCGACTCGTGGGGGAGTACGCGGTCAACTTCACCTTCGGTCCGGATGGGCACTCGGCCGGCATCTATCCCTACGCGTTGCTCGCATCGTTGGGTTCGTCGGGGTAGCGCTCGGCGAGGTGCCGTTCGATCTGGTCGATGCGGTCGACGAGCGTCGCTCGTTCGTCTCCGTACTGGGCACGCAGCCGACGGTTGATGTCGGCCGAGTAGGTGGACGGGTCGTTGATCCAGAGGCGCTTGTGACGTTCGGACCAGGATTCGTCGATGAGCAACGCGTCGATCTCCGCGACGCGACGCCGGGCTGCTTCGAGCTCGCGGCGAAGCGACTCGGGGTGACGGCCGAGGTCCGCCGCCGCCGCCGCACGCTGCCTGAGTGCGTCCAGCTCCGCGGAGATCCGTTCCCGCTCGGTCGTCGAGGTGGCGGCGTGCAGTTCGTCGGTGATCGCCACGATGCGGCGGTACAGGTCGTCGATGGGGGTGGCGTCATCGGGCACGGGCGTGGGCTTTCGGGTCGAGGATGTAGCCACGGTACCCGGGAACGAAGCCGAGCGACCGGAGGGTCGGGGCGAGTGGGTGGGCGGCGACCGCCACGGCGTCGATGGTCGTGATCCGCAACGGCCGGTGCCGGTGGCCGAGGAGATCCAGCGCGGCTCGGAGCAGGTCCGTCTGGTCGGTGAACGTCACGAGCGTGTGCCCGCCGGTGTCCGCCCAGACGATCGGTGTTCCGGCGATGAGGACCACATGGGCGCCGGAGCGACGCCGAGGGGTGCCGCCGCCGTGGTCGGGCCAGGGGATGGTGCTGCCATACAGGAGCGCCGGGTCGGTGGCAGCCAGGATCGTCGGTCCCATCGGATCGACCGAGCGGAGCCGGTCGATGGTGTCGGGGCGGGCGAACTGGGAGCCGCCGAGGCCTTCGACGAAGTAGCCGCGGCGGACGGTGCCGAGCTCTTCCATGGTCCTGAACACGGGGAGGAGGTCGGAGAAGCTCACCGGTGCGGCCGCCGCGGCGACCCCGGGTCGGGTGACGACGCCGAGGAGATCGAGGAGGTGCTCGGCGGCGGCGACGGCGCGTTCTTCGGGCGGTGGCGTCGGTGTGGTGTCCAGCAGCGACCATCGTCCGGCGGCGCGAGCTGGTACGGAGACCACGTGCGGGCGCCGCCGCGCGGTCGCGGCCCCCCACAGGTAGGCGCGCAGGGGTCGGAGACCGTCGTTGGTCAGCTCCCCTGCCCAGACGAGGTCCCACAGGGCGTCGGCGACGGTCTCGGGATCGCCGCCGCCGGCGGCGGCGTAGAGCTCGGGGAAGAACGAGGCGCCGCGGCGCTGGAGGTGCTCGCGGAGGCGCTCGTGCGTGTCGGTTCCGTCGAAGGGGACGACCGGTGGGCGGAGGAGGGCGAGGCCGGATCGGTCGTACAGCGACACGTATCCGTCCTTGCGGCCGATGGGCCGCCGTCCGGTCCACAGGATCTCTCCCGAGCCGAGGAGCTCGTCGAGTTCTGATGGGTCGTAGTCGCAGCGGGCGGCCAGGATGTCGTGTTCGAGGGTTCGGGCGGGGATCTCGGTGCCTTGGAGGCGACGGACGACCTGGTGCAGGCGGTTGTGGTGGCCGGCGGGGCTTCCGATCCCGTGCCAGGTGGCGAGGAACGACATGTAGCGGGAGGGATCGACGGCCTCGACGTCGGTCCGGAGCCGAGCCAGGGCTCGGCGCCGGATGCGTCGGAGCACGTCACGGTCGAGCCATTCGGGGCCGTGCCCGCTCACGCCGCCGGCGACGAGGGGGCCGGTGTCTGCGAGACGGTGGAGGATCTCGTCG
>JALSQW010000047.1 GCA_026985095.1 Acidimicrobiia bacterium
GACTTCGAGTTCCCGCCTCCTCGGGCCGCGAAGTTGTCATGGACCGGACATGGGGGTCGGTGATACAGTCGCCACATGGAGCTCGTCGAAGGACCCACCGCAGCCGAGGGGATCGAAGCAAGGCCCCCTGCGCGGACAACGGAAGCAGGATGCATTCGCTCGCCATCGTGAAGCGTGACATACGCCGAAGTCAGATACTCGGTGTCGGCCTGATCGTTCTGGCGTCGTTCCTCGTCGCTGGCGTCGGGGGTTCGCCAGCCAACGCCGCAACCTGTGATGTGAACTTTGCCTATGACTGCACGAACCCGGCCACGGTGTGCACCTCGCCAGCGGCGATCACATTCGATACGACCAGCACCCCGGGTGGGATTCTGCAAGGAAGGTACCGGGGAGGTTCCTGTCGGACCGTGTGGGGCCGGGTCGGGTCCGACCGCAACGCTCTCTTCGACTACCTCTACGCGCTCCGACAACCCGGGTATCCGGCGGGTGACACCCGAGGGATCAACAACATTGCGAGCGGGAACATCTGGTCGGTGCAGCTCTATGACGCCAACATGGCGACGAGGGCCTGGATGCAGCTCGACAACGGCTGGTCGTACTCGACGATCGCGTACTGACCGCCACCCACAGACCAGGCAGCTGAAGAGCTAGACGAAGAGGAGACGATCGACATGTCAACGAGATCGGACGCTGCGGCTCGGGTCGACCGACGGCTGAGATGGCTGGTCGTCGGATTCGGGCTGCTGCTGGCAGGGTGCGGGGGCGCAGCCGCGGCAATGAACCCTGGTCAAGGCACACCGGACGCCCCTGCGCCGCCGGCTTCAGCGCCCGCGGTTGCGGCAGCGGGCGCGTCGGAAGTGTTGTCCGCAGACACAGTCGTCTCCCCGATCGCGGAGTTCATCAACGGACCCGGTGACGACCTGACGACGCTGCGAGAGATCCACGAGGGAACCGCACGGTGCATGCAGAACCTGGGCTGGGACTACACGGCCCCGGATGTGACGACGTTGGATCATGAGAAGCCGCCATCCACCCTCGGCGCCCTTCGGGTGTGGACTACCAGCTACGGCTACGGCATCACGACCCAGCCGGATCAAGGCACCACCATCCGGGCAGCGATTGACGCCCAGGAGGCATACCAGGAACAGCTCGACCCTGAAGCCCAAGCGAGGTACCAGGCCGACCTATACGGACCCGACGGCAGCGACGAGGGCGCACCGATCGGAGCGGACCGGCCCGGCTGTGCGGCCCAGGCCGAACACGACGCGTACGCGGACGTTCCCGCAGCCAACGGGGCGCTTCTCGATGTGCTCGCACATGAACTGGGAGAGATCTGGGCCAGCGACGAATACCGCGCCGCGCTCGATGAGTGGCGTTCCTGCATGCAGGAACGAGGCTTCGACTTCACTGGCCCGGGTGAAGCGAAACAGTCCGTGCTCGACCGTTTCACCGCCGGAGGCGTCAACGAGCTCCGGGACTACGAACGACGGGTCGCCACCGCGGATCTCACCTGCGCCGAGTCGACGCTGCTGCCGGTGACCATCCCGCTGGAAACAGCAGCAGTGGGCCAACTCGTCGTCCAGTTTCCCCAATACGCAGCAGCGGCAAACCACCAATGACTCATCGCAGTCTGGAGACAGCGAAAGCGGCTGGTCCTGAGGTACGACCGCGTGCGGAGCCGACGGCACAGCGGCGCTGGACCGTCCAGACCCGACGTTCGACACCGAAGGCGCGCTCGCCCGAGCCGACCTGCCGACCACGCGGTCGACGCCGGTCTGGCTGGCGTCGACCGGCCACGAATGCGAACCGCCCGTGCTCCTACAACCGAAGACTCGGTGCACTACGAGTGCCTTCTGCACCGCTGCGACCCTCTCCGTTCGATCGCATGTCTGGCGTAGGTCGGCGTCAGCACTCAATCCGACGCGTTGTCGGGTTCGGTTGGCGGTCAGACCCGGTCTCGCTCTACTTGTCGCAGTACTGCTCGTCGGGAGCTCTCTGGTCGCTCTCCCCGCCTCGCCTGCCCTCGGCTCGGTGGGTCCTGCGACTGACGGGTGGCAACACGGCATCGGCACCGTGGTCGTACAGACGCCCTT
>JALSQW010000048.1 GCA_026985095.1 Acidimicrobiia bacterium
GAGGGTTGCGCTGGCGACGGCCTCGCTGGTGACGATCGTGGCGACGGTGATCGGCGGCGCTCCCGTCGAGGCTGCCCTCGGCGACGGACCCATCGACGGGTACACGTCGACGGCCTACTCCTTCGGCGGCAAGCCCTCGTATGTGCGGGCGAGAGTTCGAGGGGCGGCCACTCTCCATCCGTGCGGGTGGCTGTACCAGTCCGTGTGCGACAAGATCACCGATCCTCGACTCGACGCCTGGGTGTGGGTGCCGCCCTCGAGTCGAGCGACATACCAGCGGATCTCTCGGGTACCGGAGAAGGCGAAGGTGGAAGGGTCGTACTGGTTCGACGGGATCGCGCTCGCGGTATCGATCTCGAGCGGGGGACCGTCGGCATCGTTCAGGGCCGTCGGCGCGTCTTGTGTGTCCTCGCCGTTGTACAGCCGGACCGGTCGATCGTTCTCGCAGCGGGTCGACTGGTCGTACCATGGAGAGCTGTGCAAGGCCAAGACCAGGGTGTCCATCTGGGGTGCACGGGGCAAGGCGGTGGCGTCGATCAGGTTCGGGCCGTCGTCGTGGAGGTCGTCCATCGCGGTGGACGCCGCATGAGGTCGAGATCACGGCAGTCCTCGAGGCGGCGTTGAGGGCTTCGGTCTTCCGCGCGGTGTCGATGGTGGTCGTCGGCGGGATGCTGGCGGCGACATGCACGGCGAGGTCGGGCGGGATGCTGGACGACCGATGGAGGGAGGCGACTCGGGATCGGCTCGCCTCCCTCGTCGTCGACGCCGTCCCCTTCCCCGTCGTGTTGACACCACTGGCGGACGACCAGGCCGAGCTGTTCACGACGGCGGTGGCCATGGCGGTGGCCATCGCCGCCGGCGAGGATGTCGGGTCCGCCGGTGACGACTGGATCGGCGGCTTCTGGGATCCAGACGTTGGGATGTTCCACGCCACGGGGCCGCCGCCGGAGGTCGAGTCCTACTTCGCGACGTTGGTGCTGACCCGTCTCGGCGATCGGCCCCTGGAGGAAGCCTCGGCGACCGGGATGCTCGACTGGGCCACCGGAGCGATGTGGCGAGATCCGTTCACGGGGGAGCCGATCGAGTTCACGGACGACCTCGGGTGGGTCGGTGACGTCCTGTATCAGGTCCGGTTGGTCGAGCTCATCGGCAGGACCGCAGCCGATCCTGCCGTCGCCGACCGGGCGATGGCGATCCTGGAGAGCCGCCCGACGGAGCTGGAAGCCGTCTGCCGTACCGTGGGGCAGGGAACGGGTGGGCCGCTCGCCATGGACGACATGGAGGGTGTCGGTCTGCTCGTGGACATCGTGCAGCGTGCCGGCGGGTCCTGCGAGCTGCCAGCGGAGGCGGTCGACTCCGCCCAGCGGTGGGTACGCGAGCGTCTGGGCTCGGGCTTCGTGGAGACCGCGGTGGCGGCCATCGACGCGTTCGAACGTGCCGGGTACGTCGAACCGGGCACGACGCTCGAAGCGATCGAACGGGCCGAGACCTGGTGGCGTCGGGCCTCACCGGAGCCGGGCGCCTCCGTCTGGCAGATGTTCGACCTCGTGGCACCCGCCGCGCATCGGAGGAACCATCGGCTCGAGCTGCCCGGCTGGATGATGGACGAGGTGCGGGCCGAGATCGGCAGACGTGGGACCATCCCGAACTCGGCGACGCCAGATGTCCCCACCACCGTGCGAGCGATCCACGCCCTCTCCCTGGCGGGCGACGAGCGGTCCGTCGAGCGATGGTGGGCGGCAGTCGATTGGGACGACCCGGCGCTGGGTCCGGTGGAACGGCTGTGGCTGATGTTGGCGATCGATCCGACTCGGGTGGGCCCTACCGACGTCGAGGCGGTGGCGCTGGGGTCGGCGACATCTCCGGCCGTCGCCCGTGTCGTCGCCTTGGGGTTCGACGCGGCGGCCATGCCGTGCGACTCGGCGCAGGGGGAGGCCCTGGTCGGGTGGCTCGGATCAGCGGCGGCCCCCACCGACGTCGTCGCGCTGCGTGATCTCGCCGAGGTCGTCGCACGGACCGAGCGGTGTGCGTCCTCAGGGGCGGTGACGTCGCTGCGCGGGTCGCTGACCGCCGTCCTCGAGACGTTCGAAGGCGACCGCGCAGTCGCGGCGTGGACCCGGGACGGTCCCCGGGACGTCATCAGCGCGTGGCTCGGCGCCGAAGCCGGTTGCGCGCTGTGGGGTGAGCCTCGGCTCGACGAGGGAGCCGTCAGATCCCTCGTGGAGCCTGCCCTCGACCCTGGGGGTATGGCCCGTTGGGCGGGAGCAGTGTCGGTGGACGCCACCTACGCTGTGCTGCGGCTCGACGACCTGGTGGGGCGAGACGACTGTGGAGGTGCCTGGTGGTCGGGTCTCGCCGGTCGATAGTGCTCGGAGCCGTGGTCGTCGCCGTCGTGGCGGCGGCCTGCGGTGGGGCCGAACCCGACCGGGTGAGCCTTGCCGAGGCCTTCGAACTGACGCCGGAGACCTATCGGGCTCGCCTCATCGTGGCCGAGGAGCTCGTCGCCGAATGCATGCGGGCGGAGGGGTTCGACTACGTCCCGTCGGTGCCGCCGCCGATGGAGGCTCCCGATCGGCTTACGCCGCCGACGCCGGCAGAGGCGCGCCGCGACGGCTACGGCATCTCCACACGACCGTTCGAAACGTTCGTCGCCCCCGACGACGCGGGCCGGCCGCTCGAAGAGGACGAAGAGGAAGCGCCAGCGCGGGCGGCCTACGACGAGGCGCTGTACGGCGATCCCAACACCCTCGCCGACGACGAGTACCGCCCGATCGGTTCGACCGGGTTGGGTGGTTGCTACGAGGCGGGCTACCGCGCCGCCTTCGCGGATCTCGCCGCGGCGATCGAACGCGCCGAGCCGCTGATCGACGACCTCCAGGCCCGGTTCGAGTCGGACCCTCGGATCGTCGCGCTCGAGGGCGAGTGGCGGCGCTGCATGGCGGCCGCCGGGTTCCCGTTCTCGTCGCAGGAAGAGGCGTTGAGGATGCTCAACGACCGGTTCTCGGGCATCGTCGACGTTCGTGACGCAGACGGTGATCCCGAGACGCCCGAGGTGACGTACGTGTACGATCCGGCTGCCTTGGAGGCGCTGCGAGCCGACGAGCGTGCCATCGCCGAGGCGGACGCGACCTGTTCCGAGTCGCTCCGTGAGACCGCCACTGCGGTGTGGCGCGAGTACGAGCGACGATTCGAGGACGAACACGCCGAGGTGTTAGATGAGGTGCGGCGCGCCATCCGGGACGGCCCGTCGATCTGGTCGCCGACAGCGAACCCGTCGACGCGCTCGGGCGCGGCGCCTTGACGATGTGTGTGTGTGTGTGGTAATCGTTGGGGGGTACACGGGCGCGTGGAGGGGTTCGGTTCGGTCGGCCGTGATCGGAGAGGAGACGGTCATGGTGAAGGTCCGAGACGGGATCTCCCATCTGCGGAGCGTGTTGGTGGTGCTCATCGTCCTGGTTGTCGTGGCATTGGCCGCGCCGGCGTTGGCGGACGACACCGTCGGCATCGGAGCCACGTCCGCCGGCAGACACTATCGGTTCAGCCGGTCGGACGACAGGATCCAGTGGAGCCACATCCACTTCGCTGTTCTCGAGACCTGTTCCTACGGTGCCGACTACCTGGCGCGCCGGAGCCAGACCAAGTCGTGGACGACGTATGGAGCCGCGCCGATCAGGCACACCGTGTCGACGCAGAGCGGGTTGAAGATCCATGGGACCTTGAACGCGGGCGGGCATCACTTCTTCACGTGGGCGGCGAAGGACGTGTGGAGCCCCGGAGGGCAGAACGGATGGGACAAGTGCCGGCCGTGAGGCCATGACTCGACGTCGGCTCGCCGCGGCGGCTGTCGCGAGCCTGATGGCGGGCTGCAGTCTCGTGCAGCCGGTTGCTTCGTCTCGTGGTCGGCTCGGTCCGCCGGTCGTAGTCTTCGACCGCATCGAGCGCACGGTCGCGGTGGATGGTGTACCCAGGACCTCGCCTCGCCTGCGGGTCGACGAGCCGGGCGGTCTGCATCGGTTGTCGATGAACCTCGAGATCGATCTGAACACGGGGAACTGCACCGCCGACTGTGGCACGCTGCGGGCCGACCTGTGGACGGCGCTCGACGAGGGTGCGGTGGAGCGCCTCGAGCTGAAGACGGTCGATGGTCCCGACGCTGCCGACTCGGGGACGTGGCGATTCTCGGTGGAGCGAGAGTTCCCTGCACCGACCGAAGGGCTTCACTGTTTCGTCGCGCTCATGTCGATCGTGGCAGTGACCGAGGGCGGGGACGTGGTGGGAGCGACCCGCGTGGACTCCGTGCTTCCCGTGGTCGTGGCCGGCGAGACCCCGACGCGATGCGACCTGCTGAGCGGGGTCCCACGGATTCCGGACACCTCGATCGCGGTCACGCAGTCGGGTGACCCCGGCACCTTCGACTGCGGCGGGACGCGGCTGACGATCGACGATGACGGCACACCGATGATCGGCGTGTCCGGATGCGACCACGACACGTTGTTGTGGCTGGTGCGCCTCGACCGTCCGGACGTCCGGTCCTTCGTCGTGCCCGCCGGCGATGTGGACTCGATCCGTGCCTTCCCGGTGCCCGCGGACATCCTCGACGACGGAGTCTGGCAACCGGTGCTGGTGGATCAGCCGGACGGGCTCGCAATCGAACCGGTCGCTCCCGATCTCGCGGTGAGTTCGTGGCCGCCGGTCGAGATCCCGGCGAGGTCGCGATGACGCAGTGGCGTTGGCCGGCCACATGGGCCCTGGCGATCGCCGTCACCTCTGCGGCGTGTACGGGACCCCCTCGTTCGTCGGCTCCATCCTTCCGCGAGGCTCAGGCGCAAGCAGCCCGCGAGGCCGCGGTAGAGATCGCACAGGCGGAGGAGGCGTTCACGGCGTGTATGCGGGCGGATGGCTACCACGGTGAGGACGCCCGGTTGCCTGACCAGGATCCGCCGGCGGAATCGCCGACGACGTCCGACCTCGGAACCGAACCGGCTGAGGTGGGATACGGGTTCGCACCCGTGGCCCTGGCCCTCACGGCCGACGGCGGTGACCTCGCCTCGGAACCAGAGGATCCCGGAGATGGCGTCGACCCGACCGAACTCGACGCAGCCCGGCAGCGCTGCGAACGGTCCTCCGGCCTGCTGGACGTACCCGACGCGCTCGCGGCCTTCGCCGACCGAGCCGGCGAGGCCCGAGCTCGGGTCACCGCCGATGCCGGATATCGGAAGGCATGGGAAGATTGGAGCCGGTGCATGGCCTCCGCCGGATTCCCCGGGGTCCCCGATTCCGACCATCTCGCCGCCGCAGCAGAGGTCGCGTTGGCGACGTTGCCGGTCGCCGAGTCCGATGCCACCGTGGTGATCGCCGGCATCTACGACACGGTGTCCACGAGCGACCCGCTCGTCCAGCGGCTGGCGGCGGAGGTGTTCGGAGGCGCCGCGAGCCTCGAGGACCTCGCTCGCCGAGAGCGAGAGGTCGCGTCCACCGACGAGTCCTGTCAGGATGCGACCCATCTGGAGGAGCGACTCGCCGCGGCGTTGGATCGAGCCTTCGCCGAAACGGGTCGCCGATGACCGGCGCGCTCGTGGCGACCTCGATCCGGACCCCACGAAGGTCGACGCGCGGAGCGGCGGATCCCGGGAATGCCGGCACGACGCAGCGACCCGAGCACCGGCTCGCGTCCCCAGGTCGTCGTGATCAGGTCCCGCAATCCGGGACATCCGATAGGCTACGTCAGGGGTCGTGGGGACGGACTCGTCGAGGAGGCGATCATGCGGATGATCGGCGCGATGGTGATCGCATTGGCCCTGGTGGCGGCGGCCTGCAGCGGAGCCGCGGACACCACCACGACGGCAGGTCGCGTCGGGAGCGGCGACGGCGAGACGCTGAGTGACTTCATCCCCGGCATGCCGTCGTTCGACCCGTCGGATCAGGCCGCGGCGTTGGCAGAATCCCGCCGTCAGGAACAGCGGGTCCAGGAGCTCGTTGCACAGTGCATGGCCGACCAGGGATTCGAGTACATCCCCTACGTGCCCAACCAAGACGCCTTCGGATCCTTCGACGAGGCCGACTACGTCAGCGAGTTCGGCTTCGGTCTCGCCACCCAGATCCTCATCGACGAATCCGAGATGGAGCGCCGGTTCGAGGAAGAGATGGCCCAGGACCCCAACCGGGCCATCGTCGAGGCCATGAACCCACAGGAACAGCAGGCCTACGACACGGCTCTGTACGGGGAACCGCCCGACATCGATCCCGAGACCATGAGCGAGGACGAGATCGACGCCTATTTCCAGGACTACGTGCCCAGCGGCTGCATGGCCGAAGCCCAGAACGAGGTGTACAACCAGGGCGCGGCCGAGGAGTTCTTCCGCCAGTTCGGCGACGCCCTCGACGAGCAGTTCCGCAGCATCGAGTCCGATCCTCGCATCCAGGGCCTCGAGGAACGCTGGGCGGCATGCATGAAGGACAAGGGCTATGACGTCACCAAACGGACCGACCCCGAGCTCTCCATCGTCCGCCGGCTCGAAGCCATCGGGGTGGTCACCGACCTGGAGGTCGGCCCTGAGGGCGAGCTGATGGGGTACGGGATGGAAGCCGTCGAACCCGACGATCCCCGCCGCAGTCAGATCCAGGCGATCGCCGACGAGGAGATCGCCCTCGCCACCGCGTCGTATGAGTGCAGCAAGGAGTTCGCCGACGTGTACCAAGAGGTGCAGCAGGAATACGAGCAGAAGTTCATCGAGCAGCACCGGGCCGAGCTGGAACGGTTCCGCCAGGAACACTCCGGCGGATGAGGTCCGCGCGTCCGGGCAGCTCAGACCCGTGAGGGGTTGGCCCTCAGGTCGGTGAGCCGCGACCCGGGCCCGCCCCGAGGGAGTGTTGCAGCTTGCGCATGCCGGCGAGCCATCGGTCGTAGTCGGTGGCCTTGTTGGCGAAGTAGCCGGCCACCTCGGGGTGGGGCAGGATGAGGAACCGCTCGTCCCTGAGACCCTCGACGACCACGTCGGCGACCTCGGCGGGGGACTTGGCCGTCGAGGTGGCGAAGTCGTGGAACCCCTCGCCCACCTCGGTCAGCGCGTCGAGCATCGCGGTGTCGACGAACTGAGGACACAAGGCGGAGACCCGCAGGCCTGCATCGCCGTGGGTGATCGCCAACCATTCGGCCAGGGCCACCACGGCGTGCTTGGTCACCGAGTACGGCGCGGCGCCCAGGTTCGTCAGCAGCCCGGCGGCCGATGCCGTGTGCAGCAGGTACCCCTCTCGGCGGGCGAGCATCGACGGGAGGACCGCCCGGGCCCCGTAGACGTGGGACATGACGTTGACGTTCCAGGTCCGTTGCCACGCCTCGTTCGGGGCGTCCATCCCACCGCCGGTGGCGATCCCAGCGTTGAGGCAGAGGAGATCGACCGGCCCGTAGACGTCCTCGGCCAGGGCGACCATGCGCCGGTTGTCGGCCTCATCGGCCACGTCGACCTGGGCTGCGGTCCCACCGACCTCCGCGGCGACCCGCTCGGCCGCGGCCCCGTCGATGTCGGCCACGACGATGCCTTTGGGCGCCTCGACGGCGAAGCGCCGCACCATCGCCTCGCCGATGCCGCCGGCGGCGCCGGTGACGACCACGACCTTGTCCCGCAGCTCCATGGGTGACCTCCCGCTCGGTCGAGCACCCTACCCGGCTCGACCCGACCGGCCCTAACCGGCTCAGTGGCATCGGTGCTCGACCGGGCGGCGTCGGCCCGGGCGTCGACCTCTTGACCTCTCTCTCTCTGATAGCTTGGTCGGATGAGGGCGGTGATGGCCGAGCTTCACCGGAGGCGCCTGGCACTGGTCGGTGGCCTCGCCTCGGTTCTCCTCGGCGTCGTCTTGTGGGGAGGGGACGTCGTTCCGGCGGTGGCAGACACGTTCCCGGGCAACTACGACGGCCGAGTCGCGGACAGCTACTTGCACACATACTGCTTCCTCTCGACGTTCTCCGGCTACGAGGCCGTGGGTCACTATGCGATGCGGAACGCTCTCGACAACACCACGCAGATGACGGATGTGTTCCAGTCCTGCACGAACAACACCGACGTCTGGTTCCAGCGGGCGAATCTCTCTCCAGGTGTGCGCGGAAGCCGTGTGTGTTCGGTCCCGACGAGCTCCACGGTGTGCAACCGGAGCACGATCACACTCGACTTCGCCGAGATCGACCGGGGCTCGAACGACTGGCACGATCGGCGAAAAACGAGCGTGCATGAGGTGGGCCACAGCGTGGGGCTTGACCATGATACGGTGAGCGCCATGATCTCGGGTGAAGTGCCCAGCACCGCCCTGGTGTGGCGCCGGTACAGCAACCACGACATCGCCCACATCAACAACCAGTACTGAGGGAGCGCACCTATGCGACGACTCACGACACGGCGGATCCTCGCCCTCGGGCTCGTCGCGATCGGGGCGGTGGTGGCCGTCGGCTTCGCAGCGATCCGGACCCCCGCCCCCACGGGCCGTTCGGTGACCGATGAGCCGATCGTCGAGGTCTCGGGCGATCCGCGGACGTTCGTCGCCGTGGCTCGCAGAGACCTGGGGTTGGACTACGAACCCTTGCGGGATGCGGTCGACGCCACGAAGAGAGCCGACGTCATCGTGCGCGGGACGGTCGTCGATCTCGTCGACGGTCCCGTCTATCGGTTCCCGGAGAAACCGCCGCTCCCCGGCGCCGGGGCATCGCAGGAGGACCTGCTCGGCAACGACGAGGCCCTCGCCTCCTACGAGACGGCGGACATCTGGTTCACGACGACGGTCCTGTGGGTGGAAGTCGGCGAGGTCCTCCGAGGCGACGGTATCGAAGCGGGAGACCGGATCCCGGTCCATGTCCTGCGAAGCCCGTCGGTGCCGTTCTCCGAGGTCGCCGACACCCGGTTCCGGGCGGACGGGCTGTTCATCATGACCGACAAGACTCGATGGCAGCCCTTCGACGGGGTCGTGATCGAATGGCCCGAGAGCCTGCCCGACCATCCGCTGCTCATGCCGTTTCCGGACGGCCTCTGGCTCGACGGCGGCGACGAACTCGTCGCGATCCATGCGGAACCCGACGAACTCCGGACGCGTTGGGGTCTGGACACCGTCGGCCTCGACGCGCTCGTGGCTGCGCTGCGAGAAGCGACCGACTGAGATCGCCGTATCACGGATCCGTCTGGCCGTGCCTCCGGCTCGCGGTCCCACCGTCGCGCCTACCCTCTGGCAGAGCGACGAGAGGAGGAGGCACGATGAGGACGGTGTCGGTCGACGAGCTCGCGAGCTGGGTGGGGAAGGACCTGGGAACGTCCGACTGGTTCACGATCGACCAGTCCCGCATCGACGCGTTCGCCGCGGCGACGCTCGACTTCCAGTTCATCCACGTCGACCCCGAAGCCGCGAAGCAGACCCCGTGGGGCACCACCATCGCCCACGGATTCCTCACCCTGTCGCTGCTCCCGCACCTGATGACCGGGACGATGCTCGCTCCCGAGGGCACCGTGATGGGCATCAACTACGGTCTCGACAAGGTGCGATTCATCGAGGCGGTCGAGGTCGACAGCCGCATCCGTGCCCACGTCAGGCTCGTCGACGTCGCCGACAAGGGCGGGGGTCGCTGGCTGCTCAAGACCGAGGTCACCGTCGAGATCGAGGGCGCGGACAAGCCCGCGCTCGTCGCCGAGCCGTTGACCATGTTCATCGTCCCCTGATGGTCGACCCCGGCTTCCTCCACTTCGACACCCTGGAACTCCACGCCGGGCAACGACCCGATGTCGAGTTCGGGGCCCGGGCCGTCCCCATCTACCAGACCACCTCGTACGTCTTCGGTGACGTCGAGCGGGCGGCCGGCCTGTTCAACCTGGAACGCCAGGGCCACATCTACTCACGCATCTCCAACCCCACCGTCGCCGTACTCGAGGAGCGCATCGCCGCCTTGGAGGGCGGTGTCGGGGCGGTCGCCACCGCCAGCGGACAGGCCTCCCTCGTCCTGGCGATCACCACGCTCATGGGCCAGGGCGCCCACATCGTGTCGTCGGCGTCGATCTACGGGGGGAGCCGCAACCTCTTCACCCATACCCTGCCCAGGCTGGCGGGGATCACCACCACGTTCGTCGATCCTCGCGATCCGGAGGCCTTCGCCGCGGCGATCACCGACGACACTCGCCTCGTCTTCGGCGAGACCCTGGGCAACCCCGGGCTCGAGGTGATGGACGTTCCGGAGATCGCCACCGTCGCCCACGACCGTGGCATCCCCCTCATGATCGACAACACCTTCGCCACGCCGTACCTCTTCCGGCCGTTCGACCGCGGCGCCGACCTCGTCATGCACTCGGCCACGAAGTTCCTCGGCGGTCACGGCGTGGCCATCGGTGGCGTCCTCGTCGATGGCGGCACGTTCGACTGGGCCGCATCCGGTCGCTTCCCGACCATGACCGAACCGTACGAGTCCTACCACGGGCTCCGCTTCGTCGAGGAGTTCGGCACCCAGGCGTTCCTCATGCGAGCCCGGGTCGAAGGCCTCCGCGACCTGGGGGCGACGATGGCGCCGCAGACCGCCTTCTACCTCCTCCAGGGCGTCGAGACCCTCACCGTGCGCATGCAGCGCCACGTGGACAACACCCGCGCCGTCGTCGCCTTCCTCGTCGACGCCCCCGAGGTCGCCTGGGTCTCGTACCCCGAACTGGCCGACCATCCCGACCACGACCTGGCGAAGCGCCTGCTCCCGAAGGGCGCGGGCGCCATCTTGTCCTTCGGCATCCGGGGCGGACGCGACGCGGGTCGTCGCTTCATCGAACGGCTCCGGATCTTCTCTCACCTCGCCAACGTCGGCGACGCCCGTTCGCTCGTCATCCACCCGGCATCGACCACCCACGCCACCATGAGCGCCGCCGAGCTCGAAGCCGTCGGTATCGGCGAGGACCTCATCCGTCTGTCGATCGGACTGGAGGACCCGCGCGATCTCGTAGCCGACCTCCGTCAGGCCCTCCGCGCTTCGCAGCGAGGATGACGTCGTGGACCTGACCGTGGCAGACAAGGCCGTCAACGTCGGCACCGGCGGCCGGGACCACACCGGCGGCGTGCCGGTCGTACTCCTCCACGGCGCCGGGATGGACCGCACCGTCTGGCAGTTCCAGGCCCGCGCCCTCGCCTCTCACGGCTACGACGTGTACGCCGTCGACCTCCCCGGCCACGGCGCCTCCGCGGGGCCGCCACCGGCCGACATCGAGGGATACGCCGACTGGCTCGTCGGGTTCATCGACGCCGCCGGTATCGACCGAGCCGTGCTCGTGGGCCACTCGATGGGCTCGCTCATCGCCCTCGACGTCGCCGCCCGCCATCCCGACCGGGTCCTCGCCCTCGTCCTCCTCGGCGTCGCCGCCGAGATGCCCGTCCATCCAGACCTGCTGGCGGCCGCCTCCGCCGACGACCACCGAGCCTTCGAGCTGGTGGCATCGTGGAGCCATGCCAAAGCCGCCCACGCCGGACACCATCCCACCCCTGGGCTGTGGATGATGGGGTCGTCGCTCCGGCTCCTGGAACGCTCCGCACCCGGTGTGCTCCACAACGACCTCGCCGCTTGCGACCGCTTCGGTGATGCCGCCGAGCGAGCCGCAGCCATCACCGTCCCGACCCTGCTCCTCCTCGGCGAACACGACCTCATGACCCGCCCAGCGGCGGCTCGTCCGCTCGCCGAGGCCATCGCCCGATCACGGGTGCAGGTCGTCCCAGGCACCGGCCACATGCTCATGGTCGAAGCACCCGATGCGGTCATCGACGCCATCGTCGCTTTCGTCGATCCCGTCACCGGCGGATCGGGCGCTGCGTAGAATCGGCCCATGGACGCGCTGGAGGTGTCGCGGAGGGTCTACCACCGGCTCGCCGAGATGGGGGACCGCCCGCCGCGGATGCGGGCGTGGAACGGCGAGGAATGGGGGCCGGACGACGCCGACGTCACCGTCGTCCTCGAGCACCCCGGTGCGCTCCGGGCGCTGCTGGTTCCCCCGTCCGATCTCACCGCCGGCGAGGCCTACATCTACGGCGACATCGACATCGAAGGCGACATCTTCTCGCTGCTCGAGTTCGCCGCGAGCCTACGAGCCGGGACCCGAACGACGGCGGCGGCCGTGTCACTGATGCGTCTGTTGCGGCGACTCCCCGCCGATTCTCGACGACGGGACGCCACCCGCCCCAAGATCCGGGGCATCCCCCACTCGCTGCGTCGCGACCGGCAGGCGGTCACGTACCACTACGACACGGGCAACAACTTCTTCTCGACCTTCCTGGGCCCGTCGATGGTGTACTCGTGTGCCTACTTCCTCGACCCGTTCGAGCAGCTCGAGGTCGCCCAGCGTCGCAAACTGGATGTCATCTGCCGCAAGCTCCAGCTCGGACCGGGCGACCGGTTCCTCGACGTCGGCTGCGGGTGGGGGTCGCTCGTCGTGCATGCGGCCGCCGAGTACGGGGTCACCGCCACTGGGGTCACCTTGAGCGGCGAGCAAGCCGAGTACGCCCGCATCCGCGCCAAGGAGGCCGGCGTCGACGACCGGGTCACCATCCTCCAGCGGGACTACCGCGAGATCGACGGCACGTTCAACGCCATCGCCTCGGTCGGCATGTTCGAACACGTCGGGGCGAAGGAACTGGGAACGTACTTCGGTCGCCTCCAGTCGATGCTCGCGCCCTACGGGCGGATCCTCAACCACGGGATCGTCACCCGTGACCGACGCAGGCACGTGCGCCGCAAGCCGACGTTCGTGTCCACCTACGTGTTCCCCGACGGTGAGCTCGAACCGGTCGAGGACGTCATCGGCGCCGCCGGACGGATCGGCCTCGAGCTGCGCGACGTCGAATCGCTCCGCATGTCGTACGCCCTGACGCTGCGACACTGGGTCGGGAACCTCGAGGCCAACCACGACGAGGCCGTCGCCGCCACCGACGAGACCGTCTACCGCATCTGGCGCATGTACATGGCCGGATCGGCCATCGGGTTCGAACAGGGAGGCATCTCGGTCGTGCAGCTCCTCGTCACCGACCCGAAGAGACCGTGGACCTTCGGGCGGCGGTGGATGGCCGCCAAAGACGACACGTAGGTTCCTCGGCTTCTCTCGGCCCCGTCGACGGCATCGGCCAGGACCCGGCGAGGGCGTCGATCCGCCCACCGACCCCACCCACCCGGGGTCAGGGGCCGACCCCACCCCGGGGGGACTCCTTGACATCGCTCGGCGCGGTCGTCTACGTTCAGCGACCAGGCGACGAAGAGGGAGGCTTCGGGTCCATGGATGGCCGTCGGCGGGATCTGGTCATGGCGGGTGCGCTGTGGATCGTGTTCGTGATCCTCGGTGTCCTGCTGGTGCGGAACTTCGATCTCCTCCCGGCGCTTCGCAGCGAAGAAGGCGCCGAGGTGGATCTGGCGTTCAACACGCTGCTTTTGTACACCGTGCCCGTCTTCGCGTTCGTGCTCACCGTGCTGGTCTACGCGATCTTCCGCTGGCGGGTCGCCGACCCCGAAGCCGGCGACCAGACCCGCGACGTCCGAGCGTTCTCCTGGGGCTGGTTCCTCGTCTCTGCGGCCCTGGCCACCCTCATCTTCTTCACTCCCGGCCTGTCGGGGTTCCTCGCCCTCCAGTCGGCCTCGGCCCAGGAACCGGACCTCACCATCAAGCTGACCGGTGTGCAGTGGCACTGGGACGTCGAGTACCCCGACGCGGACATGGCGCTCGAAGCGCCCAGGGAGATCCTCCTCCCGGTCGATCGCCGGATCCGGTTCGAGCTGACATCTCGCGACGTGATCCACGCCTTCTGGGTTCCCGCCTTCCGTCTGAAACAGGATGCGATCCCCGGCGAGACCACCGAGCTGGTCGTCACCCCGACCGAGGTCTCGAGCTTCGAAGACGACTTCAACGTGCGGCTCCAGTGCGCCGAGCTGTGCGGCACGGGACATGCGCGGATGTTCCTGCGGATCCGGGTCGTCGAGCCCGACGAGTTCGATGCATGGTTGGCCGGCGGCCCGATGGACGGGATGGACATGGGCGGCGACGGCGGTATGGACATGGGCGGCGACGGCGCCCACGACGAGGGCTGAGGAGGGATCGATGGCGACGACGGCACCACGACTCGAACGGCAGATCGGCGCATCCGGTCTCCCCTACGCCATCAGGGGACTGATCTGGGGCCTGATCGGCTTCGCCCTCGGCGCGGTGGTCACGATGCTCGTCCGGAGTCTCGCCGGCTCGCCCGCGTGGCGCACCGACCAGATGGTCGTGATCGGGTTCCTGTTCTCGGTCCCGGCGTTCGTCCTCGGGGTGGGCGCCTGGGAGACCTGGGGACGCGGCTGGGTCGGCCTCGAGACCCTCGAGTACGACCCGCCGGGGTGGCGGCAGTACTTCGGGTTCAACCTCGACCACAAGGTCATCGGCATCCAGTACCTGGTCACCTTCATCGCCGTGTTCATCCTCGCTGGGGCCGTCGCCATGCTGATGCGCACCGAGCTCATGGATCCGGGTCGAACCGTTCTCGGCCCGGCCGGCTTCACCCGGTTCATGTCGCTGCACGGCTTCCTGATGGTGCTCGTCGCGGTGACCGCCGTGCCCGGTGCCTTCGGCAACTACGTGATGCCGATCATGGTGGGCGCCGAGGACATGGCGTTCCCGCGCCTCAACGCCCTCAGCTTCTGGCTGTGGCCGCCCGCCGTGCTCCTGCTGCTCTCCAGCCCCTTCGTCGGGGGCTGGGACAGCGGCTGGACCGGCTACCCGCCGCTGGCGTCGGTCAACAACCTCGGCCAGATCTTCTACGCCCTGGCGTTCGTGGTCGGCGGGCTCTCGTCGATCGTCGCATCGGTCAACTTCCTCACCACGATCGTCAAGATGCGAACGAAGGGCCTCACCTGGAACCGCCTGCCGATCTTCGTCTGGTCGATCCTGCTGACCGGAGCATTGAGCCTGTTCTTCACCCAATCCGTCGCCGTCGCGGTCACGATGGTGACCCTCGACCGGATCTTCGGCGCGGCGTTCTTCGACCCGCTCCTCGGCGGGGCGCCGGTGCTGTACCAGCACATCTTCTGGTTCTACTCGCACCCCGCCGTGTACGTGATGGTGCTGCCGTCGCTGGGTGTCATGCTCGAGATCCTGCCCGTGTTCAGCCGCAAGCCGCTGTTCGCCTACAAGTGGGCCGTCGGCGGGATCATCGGGATCAGCGTCCTCAGCGGGGTCGTGTGGGCCCACCACATGTTCACCGTCTCGGCGCTGTCGGACGCCAACGCCGGGTTCATGCTGTCCACCGAGGCGATCTCGGTACCGACCGGGCTCGTCTTCCTGTCGGCGATCGGGACGATCTGGCGGGGGAAGCTGTGGATGAAGGTGCCGATGCTGTTCGCCCTCGCCATGGTGTTCAACTTCCTCATCGGTGGTATCACCGGCGTGTTCCTCTCGGACATCCCCGCCGACTTCCAGCTCCAGGACACCTACTGGGTCGTCGCGCATTTCCACTACACGATCGTCGGCGCCGGCATCTTCGGCCTGTTCGCGGGCATCTACTACTGGTTCCCCAAGATCACCGGGCGCATGTTCGACGAGCGGCTCGCCAAGGTGCATTTCTGGATGATGTTCGTCGGCTTCAACGTCACGTTCCTCCCCATGTTCTGGCTCGGCTTGAACGGCATGAACCGGAGGATCGCCGACTATCAGCCCGACCTCGCACCCGTGAACCTGTTCGTGTCGCTGGCGGGGTTCTTCCTCGGCACGAGCTTCCTGGTGTTCCTATGGAACTTCGTCGTCTCATGGCGGAACGGTCCGCCGGCGGGATCGAACCCCTGGGGGGCGCGGACCCTCGAGTGGGTGACCACCTCGCCACCTCCGAAGTTGAACTTCGACGGCGAGCCCGAGGTTCTGGACGATCCCTACGACTTCGCCCCGGATGCTCCGCCCCACGCGGTGCTCAGGACGGGAGGGGAACGATGACCACCCACGCCGCCGCCCATCACCCGCCGTACGAGGATCTTCAGCGGTTCGGACTGCGCCTGTTCATCGCCTCAGAGGCGTTCCTGTTCGGGGTGATGTTCGCCGCCCGGTTCTATCTGCTCGGGTTCGACAAAGCCGAGGCCGTCAACGTGGTCCTCGGATTGGTACTGACCGGATTGTTGTTGGCGGCGACATGGTCGTCGCACCGCGCGGTGGCGGCTGCCGAAGCCGGGGACCGGGGAGCGATGCAAGGCCAACTGCTGTTGACGATGGCGCTCGGTGTCGGGTTCCTCGCGCTCGTCGTCGTCGAGTGGGGCGCCGGGTTCACCGAGTTCCCGATCTCCACGCCCTACGGGTCCATGTTCTACCTCATCACCGGAACCCACTCGCTCCACCTGCTCATCGGTCTGTTCGTGCTCGCCTCGTTGTTCCTCCAGGACCGGCGCGGGGCGTTGAGCGACGACAAGTTGTGGAAGCTCCGTGGCGGCGTGACCTACTGGCAGTTCGTCGATGTCGTCTGGCTGTTCGTGTTCGTGATCCTGTACGTCCTGTGAGGAGACCCCGATGAGCGCATCGTCCTATCGCAGCAAGCTCGGCATCGTCGGCATCGTCGTCGGCCTCGTGGCCGCCGCCTGTACGTCGGTCGGTGCGGCCGAACCGAACGACGCGGGCGAGGTGGTGGTCAGGATCGTCGACAACCGGTTCGAACCGTCGACGATCCGGGTCAAGGTCGGTCAGCGAGTTCGGTTCGTCATCGAGAACCAGGGGCGCCACACCCACGAGTTCATGGTGGGCCGCGAGCCGGTACCCGGCAGCGACTATCTGGAAGATGACGTGTGGACACCCTTCGAACAGGACTTCTGGGAGGGTATCGAGGTCGACATCTCCGGCACCGGGATGCCCATGGGGTTCCCCGGCGTCGAGATGGAGATGGACATGGGCGACGGCCAGATGCAGGACGGCCAGATGCAGGACGGTCAGATGCAGGACGGTCAGATGCAGGACGGTCAGATGCAGGACGGTCAGATGCAGGACGGTCAGATGCAGGACGGTCAGATGCAGGACGGCCAGATGGCCGGGGAAGGAGACCACGCCGAGGGTGACGGCGGGATGGACATGGGCGGCGGCGAAGAGGGCCACCACGGTGGCATGGTCATGCTCCAACCGGGCGACCCCAGCGGCGCCGAGCCCGGCCAGGTGTCCATCATCGAGTTCACCGTCCCCGCCGACAAGGTGGGCGTGTGGGGCATCGGATGCTTCCAAGAGGCCGGCCAGCATTACGAGGACGGGATGCGAGGCACCTTGATCGTCGAGGAAGCCTGAACCGCCTCGGCTCGACACCGACACACGAAGGGACGGTCCGCTCGGACCGTCCCTTCATGCTCCCTCGGAGGATCGTCAGGCCTCGCCGTCGTAGAACTGCTCCTCTTCGGTCGAGCCCTCAAGCGCCAGGGTCGACGAGAGCCCTCCCGTGATGGCTTGCGACACGCTGTCGAAGTACCCGGCGCCGACCTCCCGCTGATGTCGCGTCGCCGTGTACCCCTGCCTTTCCATCGCGAACTCGCGTTCTTGGAGCTGCACGTAGGCCGACATGTCGGCGGTGGCGTAACCCTTGGCCAGCTCGAACATCGACGCGTTCAACGCGTGGAACCCGGCCAGCGTGATGAACTGGAACCGATATCCCATCGAACCCAGTTCCTTCTGGAACTTGGCGATCGTCGTGTCGTCCAGATGGCGCTTCCAGTTGAACGACGGCGAGCAGTTGTACGCCAGCATCTTTCCCGGGTACTCGGCATGGATCGCCTCGGCGAATCGGGCTGCCTCGTCCAGGTCGGGCGTCGAGGTCTCGCACCAGATCAGGTCCGCGAACGGGGCGTACGCCAGACCTCGCGAGATCGCCGCCTCCATGCCGTTGCGCACCTCGTAGAAGCCCTCCGGGGTGCGATCACCGGTCACGAACCGGCGGTCCCGCTCGTCGACGTCCGACGTCAGCAACGTCGCCCCCAACGAGTCGGTGCGGGCGATCACGATCGTCGGGATCCCCATCACGTCGGCCGCCAACCGTGCCGCCTCGAGGGTGCGGACGTGCTGTTGGGTCGGCACGAGGACCTTGCCGCCCATGTGTCCGCACTTCTTCTCCGACGAGAGCTGATCCTCGAGATGTACCGCCGCGGCGCCGGCGGCGATGAAGGACTTGGTCAACTCGAACACGTTCAATGGGCCCCCGAAGCCGGACTCGGCATCGGCCACGATCGGCACCATCCAGTCGCGCCTCGCGTCCCCCTCGGCCCACTCGATCTGGTCCTGACGCTTCAAGGCGTTGTTGATGCGCCGGGTCAACGCCGGTCCCGAGTTGATCGGGTACAGGGACTGGTCGGGGTAGACCTCTTCGGCCAGGTTGGCGTCGGCGGCGACCTGCCATCCCGACAGGTAGATCGCCTCCAGTCCTGCTTTCACCATCTGCACCGCCTGGCCGCCCGTCATCGCCCCCAGGGCGTGGACGTAGTCCTTGGAGGTGAGCAGCTCCCAGAGCCGCTCGGCGCCGTGGCGGGCGATCGTGTGCTCCTCGACGAAGGAGCCCTGGAGCCGGACCACCTCCTCGGCGGTGTGGCGCCGCTCGATGCCCTTCCACCGCGGGTTGGATTCCCAGTCCCGGCGGATCTCCTCCGCGCGTCGTCGGATCGCTTCCTGATTGGTCATCGGGTCACTCCTTCTCGAGGATCTCGTAGGCGGGCAGGGTCAGGAACTCGGGGAACTCGTCGGCCAAGGCGACCGTCTCGAACAGCTCGCGGGCCGTGGGGAAGCGAGCCTCGGTGAACGCAGCGTCGCCGATCTGGTCGCGGACCCGGCCGGACTCCTCGTCGGCGATCTTGCGCACGAACCCGTCGGTGATCTCGTCACCTTCGACGGTGTGGGCATGGTGGCGAACCCACTGCCACACCTGCGAGCGGGAGATCTCGGCCGTGGCGGCGTCCTCCATCAGGTTGTAGATGGCCGCGGCGCCGTTGCCACTCAACCACGACGCCAGGTACCGGATCGCCACGTCGACGTTCAGCCGTACCCCCGCCTCGGTGATGGTGCCGCCCGGCACCGAGAACGCGAGGAGGTCGGAACGTCCGACGCGGACGTCGTCGCGGAGCCGATCGACCTGGTGGGGCCGCTCGCCGAGCACCTCGGTGAAGACCTCCGCTGCCAGGGGCACGAGGTCGGGGTGGGCTACCCAGGTGCCGTCGAATCCCGCTCGCGATTCGCGTTCCTTGTCCTCTCGGACCTTGGCGAAGGCCCGCCGGTTGACCTCCTCGTCTCGCCGGGATGGGATGAACGCCGCCATCCCGCCGATGGCGTGGGCTTTGCGTCGGTGACACGTGGCCACCAGCAGCTCGCTGTACGCATGCATGAAGGGCACCGCCATGGTGATCTGGCTCCGGTCCGGGAACGTCAGGTCCTCCCGGTTCCGGAACTTCTTGATGATCGAGAAGATGTAGTCCCACCGTCCCGCGTTCAGGCCCGCGGAGTGCTCGCGCAGTTCGTAGAGGATCTCCTCCATCTCGAAGGCGGCCAGGATCGTCTCGATGAGGACCGTCGCCTTGATCGTCCCGCGGGGGATCCCGAGGGTGTCCTGGGCGAAGACGAAGACGTCGTTCCACAGGCGCGCCTCGAGGTGGCTCTCGAGCTTGGGAAGGTAGAAGTAGGGTCCCGAACCGCGGGCGATGAGCTCGTGGGCGTTGTGGAACACGTAGAGGCCGAAGTCGAACAGGCTGGCCGACACGACCTCGTCGTCGACGGTGACATGTCGTTCGGGGAGGTGCCACCCTCGGGGCCGGACCATGAGGGTCGCGGTGTCGTCGGCGAGGCGGTACTCCTTGCCGTCGGGGGAGGTGAACTCGATGCGTCGGCGGACCGCGTCGACCAGGTTCACCTGTCCGCCGACCATGTTGAGCCAGGTGGGGGAGTTGGAGTCCTCCAGGTCGGCCATGAACACCTTCGCCCCCGAGTTGAGGGCGTTGATCATCATCTTGCGGTCGGTGGGGCCGGTGATCTCGCAGCGGCGGTCCTGGAGGTCGTGGGGCGGCGGAGACACCGCCCAGTCGCCCGCACGGACCGTTGCGGTCTCGGGGAGGAAGTCGGGGTCCTCGCCTGCGTCGATGCGGAGCTGGCGGGACGCGCGTTCGGCCAGGAGCCGTCGACGGATCGGATCGAAGCGACGGTGGAGCTCGGCGACGAAGGCGAGGGCGTCGTCGGTGAGGATCTCGTCGAAGCGGTCGTGCATCGGTCCGAGGACCACGATTCCGTCGGTCATGGATCATCCTTCCGAGGGGAGATGTCCTCAATCTTCGCGAAGATCGGGGAATCCGCAAGGTCAGGACGACGAAAGATCGCTTGTTCTTTCGTTCTGTCGACGGTAGGGTCGCTCTTGATGGCGCTCGACCCCCTCGTGTTCGGCCGCCGGGTCCGGCACTACCGGAAGACCCGCGGCATGACCCTCGACGACCTCGGAACGAAGGTCGGACGACCCGCCCCGTACCTGTCGATGCTCGAGAACGGGAAGAAGGAACCCCGGCTCGGGCTCATCAACGACCTCGCCGAAGCCCTCGACGTGACCCCCGCCGACCTCCTCGACCCCGAAGCGCCCACCCGGCGCGCTCAGCTCGAGGTACGGCTCGAGCAGATCCAGCGGGACCAGGCGTACCGGCAGCTGGCCCTGCCCTACCTCAAGCCTTCGACGCGGATCCCCGACGTGGCGCTCGAGCACATCGTGCGCCTCTACGACGAGCTGCGCGGCCGGGACGGGGCGGTGGCCTTCACCAGGGACGAGGCCCGTGCCGCGAACGCCGAGCTGCGGGCCGAGATGAAACGACGCGGCAACTACTTCGGCGAGATCGAACGGATCGCCGCCTCGGTGGTCGAGGCCATCGACTACCAGGCCACCGGAGCCATGTCCAAGGGCGACCTCAACGCCCTCGCCGCGCACCTCGGGTTCCGGCTCGTGCGCACCGTCGACCTCCCGCCGTCGGCTCGAGCCGTCGCCGACCTGAAGAACCACATCATCTACGTTCCCGGCCGCGATCATCTCGACCCGGCCCGGGCCCGCACCGTCGTGCTGCAGACCCTCGGCCACTTCGCCCTCGACCACGGCGAACCGTCGACGTTCGCCGAGTTCCTCCGTCAACGCGTCGAGTCGAACTACTTCGCCGGTGCGGTGCTCGTCCCCGAGGTCGCCGCGGTCCCGTTCCTCCGGGCGGCCAAGGCCGACCGCAACCTGTCGGTGGAGGACATCAAGGACCGGTTCTTCGTCTCCTACGAGATGGCCGCCCATCGGTTCACCAACCTCGCCACCGAGCACCTCGGCCTGACCACCCATTTCGTGCGTTCCGACGAGCAAGGGATCATCTGGAAGGCCTACGAGAACAACGACGTCCCGTTCCCCGCCAACAGTGTCGGTGCCATCGAGGGCCAGCGCCTCTGTCGCGAGTGGGGCACCCGCCAGGCCTTCCGCTCCGAGGCCCGCTACGCCATCCACTACCAGTACACCGACACGACCCGAGGCACCTTCTGGTGCGCCACGTTCGTGGAGGAGGACCGCCACCCCCCGGCGGCGATCACCACCGGAGTGCGGTTCGAGGACGCCCGTTGGTTCCGAGGCTGGGACACCGACCGACACTCCGTGTCGCGATGCCCCGACGGGCCCTGCTGCCGGCGTCCACCCGACGACCTCGCCGCCCGCTGGGACGGGTTGGCCTGGCCGTCGGTCCGCCCCAACAGCCACGTCCTGGCCGCCATGCCCGTCGAGACGATCCCCGGCGTCGACATGATCGACATCCTCGAGTTCCTCGAGGGCCACGACGGGACCTGAGCGGCGGCGGGAGCGGACGGCTTCCGGTATCGTCGCCCGATGCCGCACGAGGGGTACTTCACCGCACCGCTGGCCCGCGTCGATCCGGCGGTCGCCGCCTCCCTCCACGGTGAGCTCCGCCGTCAGCAGGACCAGATCGAGCTCATCGCGTCGGAGAACCTCGTCTCGAAGGCGACGCTGGAAGCCATGGGATCGGTCATCGTCAACAAGACGGTGGAGGGCTACCCGGGGAAGCGCTACTACGGCGGCGCCGAGTTCGCCGACGCCGTCGAACGGCTCGCCATCGAACGGGCCATGGAGCTCTTCGGCGCCGCCCACGCCAACGTGCAGCCTCACTCCGGCAGCCAGGCGAACCTCGCCGTGTTCGCTGCGTTCTTGGACCCCTCGGATCCGATCCTGGCGATGGATCTGTCGATGGGCGGGCATCTGTCCCACGGTTCCCCGGTCAACATCTCGGGGCGTTGGATGGATGCCCACCACTACGGCGTCGACCCCCACTCGGGCCGCATCGACCTGGACGCGGTCGCCGCCCGAGCACGGCAGGTGCGCCCCAAGCTCATCATCTGTGGGGGATCGGCCTATCCGCGCTCCATCGACTTCTCCGGGTTCCGAGCCGTCGCCGACGAGGTCGGCGCGGTCCTGGTTGCCGACATCGCTCACGTCGCCGGCCTCGTGGCGACCGGCCTGCATCCGGACCCCATCCCTCACGCCCACGTCGTGACCACGACCACCTACAAGAACCTCAGGGGAGTGCGCGGCGGCCTGATCCTGACCGGTGACCCCGACCTCGCCCGGCCGATCGACTCGGCCGTCTTCCCCGGCGTCCAAGGCAGCGTCATCCTCAACGCGGTGGCGGCCAAGGCGGTATGCCTCGGCGAGGCCCTCCGTCCCGAGTTCGCCGACTGGGCGGCAGCCGTGCTCACCAACGCTCGCGCCATGGCGGAGGTTCTCGTCGAACGCGGTTTCGCCGTCGTGACCGGGGGCACGGACACCCCCATCGTCCTCGTCGACCTCACCGACGCTGGGCTCACGGGCTCGGCCGCGCAACGGGTCCTCGAGGACGCCGGACTGACGGTCAACAAGAACACGGTCCCCGGCGAGACGCGTCCGCCGTGGGTCGCTTCCGGGATCCGCCTGGGCTCGTCGGCGGGGACGACCCGGGGGTTCGGTGAGGAGGAGTTCCGGACGATCGCCGAGCTCATCGCCGACGTGCTCACCGCCGCCGCGGCTCGGGAGGCGACCGCGGTCGTCGATGTGACCCGCCGGGCGGTCACCGACCTGTGCCGGCGCTTCC
The DNA here is from genome assembly GCA_026985095.1 of Acidimicrobiia bacterium. Classification (GTDB taxonomy): domain Bacteria; phylum Actinomycetota; class Acidimicrobiia; order Spongiisociales; family UBA5794; genus JALSQW01. Next base: position 23,090 of record JALSQW010000048.1, read on the forward strand.
CGATCTACCCGGCGCCGTGATCCCGAGCCCGCCCCACCACCGCCGTTCTCCACGAACCCTGGGTTGGTAACCCCCCTTTTGGGGTGTGGTGAACCCTGGGTTGGTGAGCCCCCTTTTGGGGTGTGGTGAACCCTGGGTTGGCGGATCGGGGTCAGGGGTCGGGAGGGGAGAGGGCGGCGGTCCAGTCCCAGGCGAAGGCGGCGAAGCCCCCGCCGGTATGCCAGAACACCACGTCGTCGCCGGAGCCGAACCGCCCCCGACGGATCTCCTCACGCAGACCGAACAGGGCCTTCCCCGTATAGGTCGGATCGAACAGCAGGCCGGTGAGACGCGTCGCCTCGACGATGCAGGCCAGCTCCTCCGCAGACGCCGCTCCGTAGCCGTCGCCGACATAGGCGTCGGTCGACTCCCAGCCGGTCTCGGGCTCGGTGCCGCCACTCATCGCCGCCGCATCGGCCAGGATCGAGCGGATGCGACGGTCCAGCTCGGAGGCGGGATCGCCCACCGAGCAGGCGACGACCGGGACCGTCAGGCCGAGCCGGTCCGCTCCCCACACCATCCCCGCAGTGGTGCCTCCCGAAGAGGCGGCGTGCCACAAGGCCGCCGGGGTCGAGCCGGCGGGGAGCTGCGTCGCGACCTCCTCCATCGCGTCGACGAACCCCCACATGCCGACGGCATCGGATGCCCCCTCCGGGATCACCCACGCGTGCCCCTCGGCGGTCGCGGCCGACGCCATCACCTCGTCGCGTCGTTCGTAGGCGGTCGGATCGATGAACCGGCACTCGGCTCCGGCGAGGAGCTGGAGGAGATGGTTGCCCTCGCGGGCGTCGGGCGGCTGCCCGTCGGAAGTGCGGAGGTAGAGGATGCAGCGCAACCCGACACGGGCACAGGCGATCGCCGTCGCCCGGCAGTGGTTGGACTGCACGGCCCCGCAGGTGATGATCGTCCTGGCGCCCTCGGCCAGTGCCCCGGCGAGGTGATGATCCAGCTTGCGGACCTTGTTCCCAGAGAGGCCGAACCCGGTGAGGTCGTCTCGCTTGACCCAGATCCGCGGGCCTCCCCATGCTTCGGACAGCCGGTCGAACGGCTCCAGCGGTGTCGGGAGGCGAGCGAGGGCGACAGAAGGCGGCATCGGATCCACGGTGAGACGTTAGGCCGGCGCGGTCGGCCGTGCGTCGATCCGGAGGGATCTCGCAGCGGCGAGAATGCCGTCGTGACCGTCGCACCACCCTTCCGCCGTCGAGCCATCTTCGCCTCGTTGCTGTTCGCCGCCATGGCCGTGGCGACCTTCGGTGCGGCGTCCCTCGGGATCCTGGCCACCTTCATCATCGACGACCTCGGCATCAGCCGAGCGCAGCTCGGGTTCGTCATCGCGGTGAACGCCGTGTTCGGGGCGGCGTTCTCCCCGCTGGCCGGCCGGATCGCGGACCGGATCGGTGCCAAGGGCGCCTTCATCGGTGTCTTCGTCCTGTCGGGCGCCACGTTCCTGGCGTTCGGTCTCGCACCGTCGTTCCTGATCCTCGCCGCAGGCGGCCTCTTCGGCGCCATGGCCCAGGCCTCGTCCAACCCGGCCACCAACAAGCTCATCGCCGAAGCCCTCCCCCCGGGTGAACGGGGCGTCGTCACCGGCGTCAAACAGTCGGGCGTTCAAGCAGGGATCTTCCTCGGTGGGCTCTCGGCACCATCGTTGGCGATCGCCCTGGGCTGGCGGGGGGCGTACCTGGCGATCGCCGCGGTGCCGATGGTCCTGGCCCTCGTCGCTTGGTGGCTCGCGCCCGCATCCCGGCGCCACGATCGCAGCGGTGGCGACGAGCGCCGTGGGCCACTGCCGGCGGCGATCCGCTGGCTGGCGGTCTATGGCTTCCTCCTCGGCTTCGCCGGCGCGGTGACCTTCTTCGTCCCGCTCTACGTCGAAGAGGCTCTCGGGTTCGATCCCCGCCTCGGCGGTCTCGTCGCTGCCGTCATGGGGCTCATCGCCGTCGTGGGTCGGATCTGGTGGAGCCGCCATGCCGAAGCCGCCGACGCCGTGCTGAGGTCCCTGGCGACCATGGCGATCCTGTCCGCCCTGTCGGCCGGTGCCTTCTGGGCCGGGTCGGAGCTGCAGGCCCTCGTCTGGCTCGGGGCCGTGCTGACCGCAGTCGGCAGCTCGTCGTGGAACAGCGTCGGGATGGTCGCGGTGATGGCCGCTACGACGCCCTCGTCGACGGGGCGCGCGTCGGGCGTCGTGCTGTTCGGTTTCCTCGCCGGGCTCGGGATCGGACCGCCGATCTTCGGCGCGTTGGTGGATCGCACCGGCTCGTACACGCCGATGTGGGTGGTCTCGGGCGTCGCCGCGCTCGGCGCGTTCATGGTGATCGTCGCCTGGCGGCGCGATCAGCCGGCCGACCGTTCGGCGACGAGGCGATAGATCGTCCCTTCCAGGTTCGCGATCAGTACCTCCCCGGATCCGTCCGTTCCGAACGTCGTGATGTTGCCGAGATCACCGAGGTCGGACCGCCAATGGCGGACCGAACCGAGGCTCCCGGTGGCCCGCAGGGGAGCGCTGCGGACCCATCCGACGCAGAAATCGCCGTAGAAGTAGTGCCCTTGGAGCTCCGGGATCGCAGCGCCTCGGTACACGGGTCCGCCGATCAACGCGCACAGCCCCTCATGGGCGAGCGGCAACGTGGGCTCGATCAGGCCGGTCGGGTCGCAGCCGGTACCGTCGAAGCACTCCGGCCCCTCCATGATGGGCCAGCCGAAGTTGGCTCCCGCCTCGTCGATGTCGACGACGTCGATCTCCTCCCACGCGTACTGGCCCACGTCGGCGATGACGAGCAGACCCCCGTCGCGGTCGAAGGTGAACCGCCACGGGTTCCTGAGGCCGTAGGCCCATATCTCGGGGCGGACGCCTGGGGTGTCGACGAAGGGATTGTCCGGAGGGATCGCGTACGGAGACCCGGAGTCGACGTCGATCCGCACGATCGCCCCGAGCAGCGTGGAACGATCCTGACCGTTGCCGTACTTGTCGCCGATGCCGCCGCCGTCGCCGAGGGAGACCCACAGGTAGCCATCCGGGCCGAAGCGGATCCCGCCGCCCTGGTGGTACTGGTGGGGTTGCGGAACGGTGAGGATCTCCTGGCGGGTTCGTCGATTGACGGCGTCGCGGTCGGCACGCATCGCCACCACATGCAGATCCCCGGCCGTGTCGGTGAACGTGACGTAGACCCGGGGGTCGGCGGGGAACCGTGGGTGGAACGCCAGTCCCAACATGCCCTGCTCGGCCCCGTCGTCACCGACCTCGCCGCGCAGGTCCAGGAACGGTTCGACGGCGACGTTGCCGTCACCGTCGATGACCAGGATGCGCCCCTCCTTGAGCACCGCGTAGATCCGATCGTCGCCGGGCACCGCCACCAGGTCGGTGACGGCACCGAGTTCGGCGGCGACGGTCTCGGCGGCGAGGCCCACGAACCGACCCGGCGGCGGGTCGGGCGCAGCCGTCGACGTGGTCGTCGGGACGGTGGTCGTTCCCGGGCCGATCCGGGGCCCGGCCGAGCAGGCCGCCGCCACGAACGCGAGCATCATGAAGATGGACAGTCGCCGCATCTGGAGCAGGCTACGGCTGCATGGTCGCTAGGCGGGTCCGGGTCGTGGCACAATCGATCCCATGGAGATCTTCGATCGCGACGGCACGGCACTGGCCTATCGGCAGCTCGGAACCGGACCCGTCGCCGTGTTCGTGCACGGGTTCCCCCTCGACTCGACGATGTGGCTCGAGCAGCTCGAGCTCCTCCGCGACCGGCGTCGGTGCGTCGCTGTCGACCTGCGCGGATTCGGCTCCTCCGACGCGGTCGCCGAACCGGTCCTGGCGATGGAACAGCATGCCGAGGACGTCGCCGCGTTGAGCGACCATCTGGGGGCCGAGCGCATCGATCTGGTCGGTCTGTCGATGGGCGGCTACGTGGCCTTGGCCTTCGCCGAGCTGTTCCCTCAGCGGCTCCGCACCCTCGCCCTGATCGACACGCGGGCAGCCGCCGACAGTGAGGGGACGCGGGCCGGCAGGGACATGATGGCCGTTCGGGTGACCGTACAGGGGCGGGGCCCGCTGGCCGTCGAGATGACCGAGGCCCTGCTGGGTCCGACCGCGTCGCTGCACATCAAGGCGCGCATGCGCACCATGGTCGAAGGGACCAGGGTGGAGACGATCGTCGCCGCGCTCGAGGGCATGAAGCAACGTCCGGCCCGGTTCGACGTGCTGTCACGCCTCTCGATCCCCGTCGGCGTCGTCGTCGGCGAGGACGACACGGCCACTCCGGTGTCGGAGGCCGAGGAGATGGTCGATGCGGCTCTGGCCGCCACGTTGACGATCGTCGAAGCTGCCGGGCACATGACCCCGATGGAGAACCCGACCGCGGTCGCCGACGCGCTCGCACGGCTCTGGGCCCAAGCCGGCCACGAAGGGTCGCCATCGGACGGCTAACGTGTCGCCGTCGGATGGGAGGAAGGTGACCGTGTCGGCAGAGGCTGTCGCCGGGTACGCAGGGATCGACGACCGCGAGTACCGCAAGCGTATCCGAGCATGGGCGCTGTACGACTGGGCCAACTCGGCGTTCGCCACCACGATCCTCGCCGCGGTCCTCCCCGTCTACTACTCCCAGGTGGCGGGCCGCACCCTCGCCAGCCCGGCCCAGGCAACGGCCTACTGGTCGGCGACGCTATCGATCAGCCTGTTCCTCGTCGCCGTCCTGTCGCCCATCCTCGGGACGATCTCGGACATCAAACGCGGGAAGAAGAAGTTCCTCGCCTTCTCGATCCTGATCGGCAGCGCGGGGACCGCCCTCCTGGTCTTCGTCGGAACCGGTGACTGGCTGCTCGCATCCGTCTTCTTCGTCATCGCCCGCTTCGGGTTCGCCGCGGGGAACGTGTTCTACGACGCGCTCCTGCCCCACGTCGCCCGGCCCGAGGACCAGGACAGGGTCTCGACCTTCGGCTACGCCCTGGGTTACCTCGGAGGCGGGATCCTCCTGGCCGTCAACATCGCGATGATCTTCGTGCTCGGCAGCGACCTCGGGACGAGGCTGTCGTTCGTGTCGGTGGCGTTGTGGTGGTTGGTGTTCTCCATCCCGATCCTGCGGCGTGTTCCCGAACCTCCCGCCAAGGTCGCCACCGGTGCTGGCATCGTGTCGATGACCTTCGGGCGGCTCAAAGAGACCTTCCGGCATCTCCGCCAGTACCGAGAGCTCCTCAAGTTCCTGGTCGCGTTCCTCATCTACAACGACGGGATCGGGACGATCATCGGTGTCGCAGCGATCTACGGCGCGGAGCTGGGCTTCGGCGCCATCGAGCTGATCGCCGCGATCCTCCTGGTCCAGTTCGTCGGGATCCCCTTCTCGGTCATCTTCGGCCGGATCCCCTCATCCGACGAGCCCCGACGCGCGGTGTTCCTCGCCTTCGTCCTGTTCAACCTCGTCATGTTGCCGCTGGTCGGGATCGGGGCGCGGTTCCTCCTGCCCGCCGACGTCGCCGGAACGGCGCCGCAGCCGTACGAGGCGACGGCAGCGTCGGTCGGAGAGGGGGACTACGAGGCGGGGGAGGGCGCGGTGGTCCTGGACGGGACGTGGGAGATCCGACCTGCCGATGCGCTCGCGGGCACCACCCATCCCTACGCGTACACCGACGAGGTCGGGGCCCGTTACGAGCTGGCCTTCAACGGCGGCCGCGCCGTCGTGAGGTACGCGGAAGGTCCCGACCGGTCCCGCTGGCAGGTGCTGATCGACGGTGAGCCGGTCAGTGACGGCGACGAGCCACTCGTCGTCGATGGATACAACCCGACGGAACGGTTCGATGTCGAGCTCGAGATCGAAGCGCCCGAGCCGGGCGAACACGTCCTGACGCTCGTCAACACCGCCGACCGTCACCCGGCCTCGAGCGGAACCGTCATGGCGGTCGGCCCGACCTCGGTGCTACCACCCGCACGACCGTCGTCGTTGCCGACGATCCTGGCTTTGCTGTTCGTCGTCGAGGTCGTGGGACTCGCCGTCGCGTTCGCGCTCGGCAACGTCCTGTTCTCGCGGCTCGCGACGACCATGACCACCAAACGGACGATCATCTTGGCGCTCACCGTCTACGCGGCGATCGCGGTGTGGGGGTTCTTCCTCGACACCGTCGTCGAGTTCTGGTTCCTCGCCTTCATGGTGGCCGTCGTGCAAGGTGGATCCCAGGCCCTGTCCCGCAGCCTGTACGCGACCCTGTCCCCGACCTCGGAGTCCGGGGAGTTCTTCGGGTTCTTCTCGGTCATGTCGAAGTTCTCGGCCATCGTCGGACCGCTCGTGTTCGCCGCCACCGTCACGATCTTCGGATCGAGCCGACCGGCCATCTTGAGCATCATCGTGTTCTTCATCGTCGGCATCGTCCTGTTGAACCGGGTCGACGTCGAGCATGGCCGCCAGGTCGCCATCGATGCCGACGTGGAGGCGGCCGAAGCCGGAGCGATCGAACGGGACTGACGTCCGTGCGGCGACCGCCGGGGAGGGACGCCGCCCGTAGACTCGCCCGATGGTCGATGCCGTCGCCCCGCTGAAGGTCCCCCGGTTCCGCGCCCTGTGGACGTCCGCGGTGTTCTCCAACGTCGGGTCGTTCCTCCAGTCGGTCGCCGCCTCGTGGCTGATGCTCGAGCTCACCGGGTCGGCGACGTGGGTGGGGCTCATGGCTGCCGCGGCGACGCTCCCGCTGCTGTTCCTGGCGCTCATCGCGGGGGCGGTTGCCGACATCTTCGACCGCCGCAAGGTCCTCCTCGCTGCACAGACGACGATGGGGGCGGCGTCGGCGTCGATGGCGCTCCTCACCGCCGTCGGCCGGATCACGCCCGAGTTGCTCCTCGGGCTCGGGTTGCTCCTCGGCGTGGGGCTGGCGTTCAACCTTCCCGCGTGGCAGGCAACGGTGCCCGATCTGGTTCCCCGAGGGATGGTGGCCTCGGCGGTGGCGCTCAATTCGGTCGCGTTCAACGTGGCCAGGGCGATCGGTCCCGCCATCGGTGGTGCCCTCATCGTGACCACCGGGCCGGCGGTGCCGTTCGCGGTGAACGCGGTGTCGTATCTGGGGGTGATCGTGGTGCTGGCCGTCCTGGCCCGGCGGATGCCGACGCCCGACCGGGTGGAGACCTCCATGATCTCGGCCATCGGGAACGGGATCCGTTTCGCTCGCTACACGCCGGCGTTCCGACGGCTCCTCGGTTTGGCCGCCCTCTTCGCGTTGACGTCCGCGGTCGTCCAGGCGGTGCTTCCCAACCGAACGGAGGAACTGGGAGGAGGAGCGGCCGCCTTCGGGTTCCTGCTCGGGGCGATGGGTGTGGGCGCCCTCGCGGGCGCGTTCAGCCGCGGTCCGGTCACGTCACGTCTGGGGCGTCGATCGATCCCGGTGACCGTCGCCGGCTTCGGCGGCGCCGGCGTCCTCCTCGGTGTCGCGCCGTCGTTGTGGGTGGCGGTCGTGGCGCTCCTGATCGCCGGCACGTTCTGGGTGTGGACGCTCGCCAACCTCAACGCCACCGCCCAACTCATGTCCCCCGAGTGGGTGCGGGGACGGTCGATGGGCCTCTACACGTTGGCGTTCGTCGGGTTCCTGCCGGTCGGCTCGATCGTGGCCGGCGTCGTGGCCGATCGGATCGGGGCGGGGGGCGCCGAGATCGTCCTGTCGGCCGGTGCCGTGCTCCTCGGCGCGGCGGCGCCCCTCCTGCGGATCCCGGCTCTCGGCGAGGTCCGGGCCCCCGAGTTCACCCGACCCAGGGTCGTCCCTGAGCACGTCGTCACCGAAGGAGGCCCGGTCCTGGTCATGAACACCTGGAGGGTCGATCGCGATCGGCTGGCCGAGTTCTTGGAACGGATGCAGGATGTTCGGCTCATCCGCTTACGGACGGGCGCGTACCGCTGGCGTCTGTATCGCAACGCCGCCGATCCGCACGAGCTCACCGAAGTGTTCCTGGTGACGTCGTGGGAAGAGCACCTCGCACAACATGCCCGCATCGACGACGACGCTGCGGCGATCCTGCGAGACACCCGACGGTTCGACCGCGCCGGCGCACCGTCGACGGTCCATCTGGTCGCGATCGACATCGAACATCCCGAGGATTGGGATCGCCTCGCGGAGGAGCATCGCAGGTTCCACGAATCGGACGGTTCGATCCCGATGTGACCCCCATCGCGTGGCGGTCGAGCCGCGTGGGCGTGGCCTCCGTCGCTTCGGTGCGAACCTCGGTAGCGTTGCCTGCCATGGGGACGTTCCGCTCTCGCCTGGTGCTGGCCGGTACGGCCGTCTTGGCCGCGGCGTGCACCAGCGCGCCCGACACGCCGATCGTCACGACCATGGCGCCCCGCCCCACCACCACGACGGAGGCGACGACCGCGACGCCATCGGTCACCGAGCCGGAACCCCCGACCACCGTGTCCACCCCGCCCACGACCGCCCCGGTCGACGGGTTGGCCCTCGTGTGGGAAGAGGTGCACTCGGGGTTCGCCCAGCCTGTCTTCGTCGCCGGGTACCCCGCCGGGGATGGTGTCGACGTCTCGGCGGACGCGCTGGTCGTCGTCGACCAGCCAGGGCGACTGTGGCTCGTCGACGGGGACGATCCCGAGGTCCTCCTCGACCTCCGCGACGAGGTCCGGTTCGGCGGTGAGCAGGGGCTGTTGGGATTGGCCTTCGCCCCGGACTTCCCTGCCGATCCGCGGCTGTTCGTCGACTACGTCGATCGGACCGGGGCCACACGGATCGTCGAGTTCCAGATCGCCTCGGGAGGGCGCACCGTGCAGAAGGGAACGGCTCGGACGGTGCTCGGGATCGACCAACCCGCATCGAACCACAACGGGGGGATGATCGCCTTCGGTCCCGACGGCTACCTGTGGATCGGGATGGGCGACGGTGGCGGCGCCGACGACCGGTTCGGGAACGGACAGGATCCACACACCCTGCTCGGAGCGATGCTCAGGATCGACGTCTCCCGTGACGCTCCCGACCCTTACGGCATCCCTCCCGACAATCCGTACGTCGGCGGCGGTGGAGCGCCCGAGGTGTTCGCCACGGGGCTGCGGAACCCGTGGCGGTGGTCGTTCGACGGGGCGGACCTGTGGATCGGCGATGTCGGCCAGAACGAGGTGGAGGAGGTCGACGTGCTGCGTGGTGCCCCGGCGCGGGGTGGCGTCGATCTCGGATGGCCCGTGTGGGAGGGTGACCGGTGTTTCGCCGGGCCCTGCGACGATCCTTCGCCGTTCGTGTTCCCCGTCGTCACCTATGGCCACGACGAGGGGTGCTCCATCACCGGAGGGTCGGTGTACCGGGGTGCTGAGATCCCGGCGTTGGACGGCCACTACTTCTTCGCCGATTTCTGTTCCGGCATCGTGCGGTCGATCGCTCCCGACGGCGTCGTCCACGACTGGACGGATCGGGTCGGACCCATCGAAGGGGTCACGTCGTTCGGGGTCGACAACGCCGGTGAGCTCTACGTGACGCTCATCGACGGCCGCATCATGAGGTTGCGGCGTGGTTGACGTCCTGGTCGTCGGGTCGGTGAACCAGGATGTCGTCGTGCGCGTCCCCCGCCATCCCGGTCCGGGAGAGACGGTGCTCGGGTCGGGGATGGCCATGTTCGACGGAGGGAAGGGAGCGAACCAGGCGGTGGCCGCGGCTCGACTCGGTGCCCAGGTGGCGTTCGTCGGTCGGGTCGGCGCGGACGAGGCGGGAGCGGTCCTCCTCGCCGGCTTGGCATCCGAAGGGGTCGACACCCGCTGGGTGGCCGTCGACGGCGCCGTCCCCTCCGGGATGGCGATGATCACGGTCGACGCCTCCGGCGAGAACTCCATCGTCGTGGTTCCGGGAGCCAACCACGCGCTCGACACCCGAGACGTCGAACGGGCCCGTGACGCGCTCGCCCATGCCGCGGTGACGATGCTGCAGCTCGAGGTTCCGCTCGAGGCGGTCGCTCGCGCCGCCGAGCTCGCCGCCGGGATCGTCGTCCTGAACCCGGCCCCTGCCCGGTCGCTTCCTTCCGGGCTGCTGGGATCGGTCGACGTCCTGGTTCCCAACGAGCATGAGCTGGAGGTCCTGGTGGGTTCGGGCGATCCGGAGGCGGCCAGGGAGCTGGACGTCCAGACGGTGGTCGTCACCCTCGGTGCGGACGGCGCGGTGATCGTCACCGCCGACGAGCTGCTGGCGGTCCCGGCTCCCCCGGTCGATGCGGTCGACACGACCGGGGCGGGGGATGCCTTCTGCGGGGCGCTCGCCTGGGCCCTGTCGCAGGGGCGTGCCATCGAGGACGCCGTCGAGGTCGCCGTGGAGGTGGGTGCCGCGGCGACGACCGCGCGAGGCGCCCGCGGAGGTGTACCGCCTCGTCGATGACGAGCCGGTTCGGGAGCCGCCGCCGAGGCGGTAGCCTGCCGCAGCCATGCCACGTCGCATCATCATCGACACGGACCCGGGCCAGGACGACGCCGTCGCCATCCTCCTGGCCCTGGCGTCACCGGAGCTCGAGGTGATGGCGATCACGACGGTGGCGGGTAACGTCCCGCAGCCGCTCGTGACCGACAACGCCCTCAAGATCGTCGAGTTGGCGGGCCGAGGCCACGTGCCGGTCCATCGCGGTTGCGAGCGCCCGCTGCTGCGGCCGTTGTACACCGCCGAGTACGTCCACGGACCGAGCGGTATCGACGGGGCCGATCTCCCCGACGCTTCGTGGCCGCCGTCGCCGGGCCACGGCGTCGACGTCATCGTCGAGGCCTGTATGGCGTCGGTGGACGATCCGATCACGCTCTGTCCGATCGGTCCGCTGACGAACGTGGCGACCGCCCTCGTCAAGCAGCCCGCCATCGTCGCGGGCATCGCCGAGATCGTGTTGATGGGCGGCGGGTTCTTCGAAGGCGGGAACACCACCCCGACCGCTGAGTTCAACATCTACGTCGATCCTCACGCCGCGGCGATCGTGTTCGACGCCGGGGTGCCGATCACGATGATGCCCCTCGACGTGACCCACCAGGCGCTGGTGACGCCCGAACACATCGGTCGGTTCCGCGACCTCCGCACACCCGTCGGGGACGCGGTGGCGGGGATGCTCGGTTTCTACGAGCGCCACGACGTCGAGAAGTACGGGATCGGCGGCGCTCCGTTGCACGATCCGTGTGTGATCGCCTACCTGATCGAGCCGGATCTGTTCTCGGGTCGGCGCTGCCACGTCGCCGTGGAGACCGCATCGGAGCTGACGATGGGCATGACCGTGGTCGACTGGTGGGCCGTCGGCGATCGTGAACCCAACGCCCTGGTCATGAACGAGGTCGACGCAGATCGGTTCCTGGACCTGGTGGTGGAGCGCCTGGCGACCCTGTAGACAGGGCGACCGCGCCGTCTGCGACGTCCCGGCGCCATGCGATCAGGACCGTGCCCAGTCCGATCGCCACCAGGATCGCGGCGACCGCGACCGCCCCATGGAGGCCGGTGACGAGTGCCGTGGGCGGTGCGTTCGCCGCGGGTGTCCCTCCGGCGGCCCTGGTGGCGATCGTGGCCCAGACGGTGCCGAGCACCGCGACACCGGTCATCGATCCGCTCAGCCTGGTGACCGTCAGGGCACCGGAGACGACACCGAGGCGCTCGCGGGGCGACTCGCCGAGCACGGCGGCGTTGTTCGGCGATTGGAACACGCCGATCCCGACGCCGATGACCAGGCCGGTGGCGACGAACGTCGCGACGGACGTGCCGGTGTTCAACGTGACGAACGCGCCGCAGAGACCGGCGAGGAGGATCGTCAGACCTGCGGCGCGGACCGGTCGGGTCCCGAGCCGGTCCGACAGTGCTCCGGCGACGGGGGAGACGATCCCGAGGCTGGCGGGGATGGCCGCGAGGAGCAGCCCGACGTTCCTGGGCCCGTAGCCGAGGGCGTCGGTCAGGTAGAACGGGAGGATCAGCAGCAACCCGGAGACGGCGACGAAGACGGTGAAGGCGGCGACGAGCCCGGCGGTGACGGTCCGGATCTTGAACAAGGCGAGATCCAGCATCGGGTCGTCGACGATCCGTTCGAGCGAGACGAACGCGATGAGCCCGACCGCGGCGAGGACGAAGCCGCCGACGACCCCAGGATGGCCGAACCCCACGTCTTGGCCGACCGTGAGCGACGACAGGAAGGCGGCGGTCGTCACGAAGAAGGCGACGGCGCCGGCGAAGTCGAAGCGCTGTCCGCCTCGGGGATGGTCCCGGGGAACGAACCGCACCGCGGCGAGGATGCCGAGGACGCCGATGGGGAGGTTCACGAAGAAGATCCATCGCCAGTCGACCGCCTCGAGGATGAGCCCACCGACGATCGGCCCGGTGATGATCCCCGCGGAGACCGCGGTCCCGTTGATGCCGAGGGCCCGGCCTCGTTCGCGGGCGTCGAAGGCGTCGGCGACGATGGCGAAGCCGAGGGCGAAGATCATGGCCGATCCGATGCCCTGAACGACGCGGAAGCCGATGAGCCAGCCGATCGATGGGGAGAGACCTGCGAGGACCGAGCCGATGGTGAACACGGCGAAGCCGGTCGTGAAGATGCGCTTCTTGCCGACGATGTCGCCGAGGCGCCCGATGCCGAGCACCAGCGTGGCCTGGGTGAGGAGATAGGCCAGGACGATCCACTGGACGGCCGCGAAGGTGGTGTCGAAGTCGTCGACGAATGTGGGGAGGGCGACGTTGACGATGCTGCCGTCGATGGTGCCCAGGAAGATGGCCAGGGCGATGGCCACCAGCACGAACCACCGCCGCGGGTCGGGCGCGGCGGCTGACGGTCCCGAGGGGATCATGGTGAGAGGGCCCGATGGAGCTCGACGATCAGGTCGTCGGTGGGTTCGATGCCGGCCGACCGGCGGACCCGTCCCGGAGGGAGCGGGCCGCGCACGACCGCTCCGGTCTGGCCGATCGTGTGGTCGGCGGCGACGGCCATGGTCGCGGGGCTCGGGTGAGGGGAACGCACCGGCGCAATCTACCGTCGACCCGAACACGTCACACCACGTCGGTACCATCGCACCCATGGGTCAGATCTACGTCGAAGGGTGGGCTCCCGACTACGGGAGCCCGATGCAGACCGACGGCGCCCTCGCCGAGCCGGAGAAGGTCGACGAGGACGTCGAGGTCGCCGGTCGTTGGGCCCCGATCGTCGGCGTCGACGACGGCGTCGCCGAAGTGGTGTTCGTCGACGGTGTCCGTCGCGTCGACGCCCGGTTGACCCTCGACGACCCGACCGACGGCCCCATCGCCGGGCTGTGTGGGACGTACGCCGTCGGGGCCGTCGGGTGGGACCGGCGAGCCGGACGGTCGACGTACCTGCCCAGCCGCGTCGCTCGACTGGCGCTCTTCGGATCCGGGAAGGTCGCGGAGGTACCGGTGGCCGGCCCGCGGCTGGCGTACCGCTCCGAATCGGTCGCCGAGACCGATCCCGCTGCTCTCGTGCAGCGGTTCCACGGGGCGATGCGCAAGGCGGAGGCGGCCCTGTCCGAGGAGCTCGTCCGTTCCGGACGGTTCGTTGTGGCCGATGGGCCGATCAACGATCTGTCGGCGACCGAGAAGGTGGGCTTCATCAAGTCCCACCGCGCCCCGTACCTGTCGTCCGAGCGGCGCGCGGTGGTCGCTCGTCTCGCCACCGGCCAGCGGACGCCCTTGTTCCTCATCGGTGCCGGCGGCGCGTACCCGCGGTATTCGTGGTACTTCCGGCTGGCGGACGTGCCCCGCGGTCACGCGTGGAGCGGGATCGCCCGAGCCGAGGTGTCCAGCCGTCTCGATCTGGCGACGGCGAAGCGGGTCGCCGATCGGGTCGCCGCCGTCCTTCCCGCCACGGCTTCCCAGCCCCACATCGAACCGCGAGCACCCCAGAACCTGGTTCCCATCGCCGCGCTCGAACGCGAGCTGCGTCGCCTGATGGGTGACCCCGCCTTCATCTACCGTGCCCTCAGGGAGGCCATCATGCGCGATCGCATCGGATCTGGACGATGACCCGGCCTCATGGTGTGGGCCGAGTCCTCGGTACCGAGCACACCAACACCCGGGAGTTCCGGGTCGCCATCGACGACGACGAGTACCTCCAGCTCGACGACCTCGTGGTCGTCCGGACCACGGTCCCGAAGGAGGGCGAAGTGCGGACGTACGGGGTCGTGACGGAGGTCGAGGCGATCTACGAAGGGGCCCAGTTCGAATCCGACACCCACCGGATCGCCGACGAGGGGATCCTCCCGGGAGCGAAGGTCCGCTCCGCCCGGGTCGCCGTCACCCGCCTCGAGCCCGAGCTGTGGGTGTCGGCCGACCCCGGTGAGGTCGTCGAGCGGGCCACCGGAACCGAACGGGACAAGGCCCTCTACGTCGACGAGATGGGGCGGCCGCTCCCCGTCGGGCTCGGCCGGGACGGGGAGCCGGTCTTCGTGGATCTCGACTTCTTCGATGGTCGCAAAGGCGGGCACATGTCGATCTCGGGGATCTCGGGGGTGGCGACCAAGACGTCCTTCGCCCTGTTCTTCCTCCGACTGCTGTCGGCTCGTCCCGATCTCGTCGGGGACGCCGCGGCCAACCTTCGCATCCTCGTGTTCAACGTCAAGGGCGAGGACCTGCTCTGGCTGGACAAACCGAACCGGCACTTCACCGAGGACGACGCCATCGCCTGGGCGAAGCTCGGGGTGCAGCCGGCACCGTTCCCTTCGGTGTCGCTGTGGGCCCCGCCGCGTCGGCGGAGCGGTGACGTGGTGATCCCCGACACCGGCGGCCGCCAGGAAGGCGTCGCCGCGTTCACCTGGACGCCGCGGGAGTTCATCGACGAAGGTCTCCTCCGGTTCCTGTTCACGGATGCTTCGGACTTCCGGAACCAGCTCGCGTTCGTCCAAGAGCGGGTGCAGGCCCAACTCCGTCGGTACGCCAGGGACGTCGAAGGGATGCCGGGGGCGGTGGTGCTCCGCGATCCGGGCGATGGCACCGATCCGCGGCTCCCGGTGAAGGTCCATCCTGGCGAACCGGTCGTCACGGACCTGGGCACGCTCATCGAGGCGATCGAAGCGTTCCTCGACCCTGCCGACGGCGAACCGGATCCACGATGGTCCGGTCGAACCCAAGGCGGCACGATCTCGGCGTTCCTGCGACGATTGCATGCCGCGGAGCATCGTCTCGGGCATCTCATCCGAGCCGGCGAGTCGCGCCGGATCGACCGTCGCGCCGCCCAGGTCACCGTCGTCGGGATCCAGTCGCTCCACGATCTCGGTCAGCGGTTCGTCGTCGGGGCGTTGCTGTCGGAGACCTTCGGCGAGAAGGAAGGCACCGGTCGGCGCCTGCCACTGACCGTGATCGTCCTCGACGAGCTGAACAAGTACGCCCCGAGGGAGGGCAACAGCCCGCTCAAGGAGATGCTGGTCGACATCGCCCAACGCGGCCGATCCCTCGGTGTGCTCCTCGTCGGCGCTCAGCAGACGGCCTCCCGGGTCGCTCCCGAGGTCATGGAGAACGCCGCCATCCGCGTCGCCGGTCGCCTCGATGCCGCCGAGGCGGAACGTTCGGAGTACGGCTGGATGCTCCCGTCGACGCGGGCCAGGGCTCGCCTGCTGAAGCCCGGAACGATGGTGCTGTCGCAACCCGCCATCCCGGTCCCGCTGGTCCTCGAGTTCCCGTTCCCCCCGTGGGCCACCCGGAAGGAAGAGGTCGCCGACGACGGCGGCGACCCCTTCGAGGGGATCTGAGTGAAGGCGCTTCACACTTCGGACTGGCACGTCGGCAAACGCCTCGGCCGATACGACCGCAGCGACGAGTTCCGGGCCGTGGTCGACGAGGTCGTCGAGATCGCCGATCGCGAAGCCGTCGACATCGTCCTGCATTCGGGTGACCTGTTCGATCGGCCGCTGCCTCCCATCGACGCCATGGACCTCGCGTTCGGAGGGCTCGTCGCGCTGAGCGCGGATGGGGCCCGGCCGGTCGTCGTCATCGCCGGGAACCATGATGCGCCGGGCCTGTTCGAGGCACTGGCGCCCTTCCTCGCGGCGCACAACATCCACCTGGTCGGAGCCATCAAGCGGCCCGACGAAGGGGGCGTCCTGGATCTTCGGACCCCCGGCGGGCGGGCGGTCGTGAGCTGCTTCCCGTTCCTTCGGGAAGGACGGGCGTTCGAAGTGTGGGAGCCGGTCGACGAGCACTACAAGCGATACGCCGATCGGCTGCGGGCCATCTCGGAGGCCTACAGCACCTACGCCACTCGCCGTGCAGGCACCGATGCCGTCACCTTCCTGGTCGCCCACTTCCTCGTGGGCGGCGCCAAGGTGCACGGCCACGGCGCGCCCCGCGGTGAACGGGAGCTGCACATGGGCGAGGCGTACGCGGCGACCGCCGAGGCGATCCCGCCCGGTCCCCAGTACGTCGCCCTCGGGCACATCCACGCGCCCCAGCCGGTCCCCGGAGCGAAGGTGCCCGCCGAGTACGCGGGGTCGCTCCTCGAGCTCGACTTCGGGGAGGCCGGCGAACGGAAACGGGTGGTCGTGGTGGAAGCCGAACCCGGCCTGCCGGCCACTGTCCGGTCGGTTCCGCTCCGGCGGGGGAGGAGGCTGATGCGCCCGCGGGGAACCTGGGACGAGATCCTCGCCATGGACGGTGTCTCCGACGCCTACCTCGACCTCACCGTCGAGACGACCGGTCCGGACCCTTCCCTGGCCGACCGAGCCAGGGAGGCGTTCGCTCGCGTCGTCAAGGTCAGGGCCGAGTACCCGCGGATCGAGGCGCCCATGGCCGACCGTCGGCGTGGGCGGACCCTCGCCGAGCTGTACCGGGCCTACTACGAGGCGAAGGAAGGCGTCGCCCCCGATGCGGGCCTCGTCACGGCGTTCGAGGCGCTCCAGGAGACGACCGATGCGACCGCTTGAGCTGCGGATCAGGAACTTCCGGTCGTACTTCGGCGAGGAGGCCGTCTTCGACTTCCGCGACCGTCGTCTGGTGGGGGTGGTCGGCCCCATCGGAAGCGGCAAGTCCTCGATCCTCGACGCGATCGCCTTCGCGCTGTACGGACGAACACCGAGGATCGCCCGATCCACTCGCTCCCTCATCCACCAGCGCGCCGACCACGCCGCGGTCGCCCTGCGGTTCTCCGTCGACGGCGACGTGTGGGAAGTGCAGCGGGTCATCCGTCGCAAGGGCCAGAGTCAGCATGCCCTGTACCGTTTCGACGTCGACGCCCCCGTCGCCCAGCCGGTCGACAAGATCGTGCAGGAGGCCGAGGTCCTGGCTCGGATCGAGCAGATCCTCGGCCTCGACTTCGACGCGTTCGGTCGGTCGGTCATGCTCGCCCAGGGTCAGTTCGCCGAGTTCCTCACCGCCCGACCCGCCGAACGCGACAAGGTCCTCAAGGGCGTCTTCGGCTACGACCGCATCGACACCATGCGAGAGCGCGCCAGGGAGCGGGCCCGGGACGCGGCGCTCGACGCCGACAAGGCGGCCCTCGAGGTCGAGCAACTGACCGAACTGCGATCACAGGTCACCGAAGAGCGTGACCGCGTGGAGCGACTGGAACGTCGCAAGGCCCAGCTCGAGGAGGCGGCCGGTGAGTTCTCCGCCGTCACCGACCAGCGGCGTGAAGCCGCCGCCGAACTCGCCGACGCCAAGAGCCGCAGTGGCGCAATGGCGACCCTCGCCGAACGTCTCCCCGACCGAGCCTCCGTCGCGGAGCTCGCCGACGCCCTCGCCACCCTCGACGCCGAGGGCGCCGCGGCGGCCGCGGACCTCGAGGCCGCCGTGGCCGCCGTCGCCGAGGCCGAGGCGACGTTGGAGCGATTCCCCTCCGATGAGCGGGACCAGCTCGAGGAGGCGGCTCGTTTGGTCGCCACCCGGGAGGCCGCCGTGCGTCGGGCCGCCGACCTCGAGGACCGCCTCCGAGCCTCCGAGGCGGACCTCGAGGCCGCCGTGGCCGCCGTCGCCGAGGGCCGGGCCGACCTGGAACGGATCGAAGCCTCGCTGCGGGCCGCCACCGAGCGGAAGCAGGCCGCCACCGCGGCGCTCCTGCAGCGACGAGAGCGACTGCACCAGGCCCGTCACGCCGACATGGCGCTGTCCCTGCGACGAGAGCTCGCCCCGGGTCGGCCGTGCCCGGTGTGTGAGCAGGAGGTTCCCGAGGTCCCGGCGATCCCGCCGAGTCCCGATGTCGAGGACGCAGCCGCGGCGGTCGCCGCGGGTGAGATCGAAGCCGAGGCGGCGGTGAACGACCACGCCGCCGCCGCGGCTTCCCTCGAGGCCGCGCGTGTCCGACTCGAGGCCGCCATGGCGCGGGTGGGTGAGCACGAGGCGCAGATCGAGGAGCTCCGAGCGGACCTCCGGGCGGCCGGTGACGAATTGACGGAGATCGACCGGCAACTGGCCGCGATCCTCGGTGAAGGGGACACCGGTCAGCTCCTGCGCCGGCGGCGGAAGGCGTTGGCCGACGCCGAAGCCGCCGTCGCCGACGCCCGCCGGAACGCCACCGAAGCCAGAGCGCGTCACGACCAGATCATGGCGTCCGGCGGTGAGCTCCGTCGTGACCTCGACGAGCTGCTGCTCCGGGTCGCCGAACTGGGAGCGACGGTCGGGCTGTCGGCGCCCGCCCGCGACGCCGACCCGGAGAAGGCCGTCGTCGCGCTCCACGAGGCGACGGCAGCCGAGACGCAGAGGGCCGTCGCCCGCGTCGAGGCAGCGACGGTCGCCCTCGAGGAGGCCGACGCCCGCCTGGCGCAGCTCCGTGAACGGCTCGAGATCGAAGGCTCCGTGGCCGAAGCTCTCGCCGGGGTCGGTGCCGAAGTGGCGGCGGCGAACCGACACATCGAGAGGGCCCGAGCGCGTCTGGGTGCCCTCCCGCGAGCGATCGCGGCCCGGGACGAAGCCCTCGCTGCCACCCAACGCTACGAGCGGCTGGCCGCTGACCTCACCGATGCGCGGTTCGTCCGGTTCCTTCTCGACGAGGAACGGTACCGCCTCGCGGCGCTGGGGAGCGACCATCTCGAGCGCCTCTCCAACGGCCGATACCGATTCACCGACGATGGCACGTTCGCCATCGTCGACCTCGCCGCTGCCGACGCCATCCGGAAGGCCGACAGCCTCTCGGGTGGTGAGACGTTCCTGGCCTCCCTCGCCCTGGCCCTCGGCCTCGCCGAGATCGTGGCCAGGACGGGCGGGAGGATGGACGCCTTCTTCCTCGACGAGG
>JALSQW010000049.1 GCA_026985095.1 Acidimicrobiia bacterium
GGGCGCCCTATGGAGCTCCATCGGGTGCTCGTCAGGGGACGGTTTCGATCCAGAGCGTATCGGTCGATCGCAGCGTCGAGGGGTCGGACTGGTCCTGACCGCCGAAGACGACGAGCCGGCCGCCGACGAAGCACACCGACGAGGCCCGGATCCCTCGGACCGGGATGTCCTGGTAGCTCCACTGGGAGACGTCCTCGTCGGTGACGGCGAGCCGCCCGTTGAAGGTGTCGACGGCGACGACGGTCGTCCCATCGGTCCGGACGGCGTCGACCCAGTCGAGTTCCAGGGGAGCTCCCTCGGAGATGTCGAGCTCGGGAACCGAGATCCGCACGGTGGGCGCCCCTGGGATCACGAAGCCGGTGGCGGTCCGTACCGGTCCGGTGATCGCGGCGAATCCCTCGGGGAGCCGGGCCGCAGGCTCCCAGACCGAGGCGGCGGCGTCGAGGCGGTACACCGTGCCCAGACCGACGGCGAGGAAGCCGGCATCGAGCCCGAAGACCATGACCGGCCGCTCCGGCGGCGCCGGGATGGTCGTCCAGGCGGCCCCGTCCCAGATGGCCGCGTTGTCGACCGGGAATCCTCTGGTGTCGGGGTAGACGATCAGCGTCCCGGTCCCGTCCGCGGCGAGCCCGATGGGGCCGTTGCCGTCGATCGGCGCCGGCGGCAGCGCCGTCCAGGTGCCGGCCTCAGGGTCGTACGCCGCCGCCTCGTAGGTGTACCGCAGGTCGCGGGTCTCCGAGCCGTCCTCGAGCACCTTGGGTCCCCGGTTCTCCACCGCGCCGACCAGGACGAACCGCTCACCGTCCCAGATCGCCGTCAGCCCCAGCCGCTCCGCCGGAGGCGGCGGGAGCGGCGTCCAGGTTCCCTCGGCCACCGAGAGGATCCAGCCGTCGTTGCGGGGAACCTGGAGGGCGCCGCGTTGGTCGATGCCGCCGAAGACGAGCATGTGGTCGTCCGAGCACGCCGTCGCCGCGTCGGCTCGGGGCGACGGCCGATCCGCGGCCGATCCGCACGCCGCGGCGGCGACCGACACCACGACCGCCAGGAGGAGCGTTCTTCGGAGGTTCACACGCTGGTGTCGAGTCCCTTCCACGGAAGCGCCATCGTCCAGTCGCTCAACCATCCGGCGTGACTCGAACACGTCGGAGAGAGATCATGAGGGTTCGTTGTGACGCCCTTGGTCGAGTACTGCGTCGACGTGGGGCCCGAACCCAGCCAGGCGATCGTGGAACAGATGCCAGAGCCCCCCGTTGCTGCTCCTTGCCAGAGGGTGACGTCCATGTAGAGGCAGTCGCCCCGTGCCGAGCTGCTGCCGTAGAAGTAGCCGGTGCCGGTATTCCGGTAGTTGTACGCGTACACACAGTAGCCGTATGCCGTGTAGAACAGCTTGGAATTGCTCCCAGACGCGAGGATGGAGGCGAACCCAGGGTCCAGGAGGCCGGGCCCGCTTCCGGACACGTCCACCGCCGACGAAGAACCGGAATCGACCGGCGGCGACGCCGGAGGAGGCGCAGAGCTGGGTTCCCAGCTCATGACGATCGTCATGACCGGTCCCCTCGGGTCCCGCGTCACCGACCGTATGGGCAGGCCCGACCGACCGTCGGTGGCCAGCTCGATCAACTCGACCCCGGGTCGCGACATGCCGCGCTCGTCGAGTACCCCGGTTCGTCTGAGCCCGGGGTGGTCGGCCCCGGAGAACAGGAAGTGGGCGGGGGTGACACCCTCGGTGACGGATTGGTTTCCAGAGGGGTCGGTCACGACGGCGGTCTGAGATCGGCCGTCGAACGAGACGGTTTCCGATGCCTCGGAGTCGAGCGAAGACGTGGTCACCACGTACCTGCCGTCGCTGGAAACCCACGCCTCCACTCGACGTTCCGTCCTCTCAAAGGGCGTCTGTACGACCACGGTGCCGATGCCGTGTTGCCACCCGTCAGTCGCAGGACCCACCGAGCCGAGGGCAGGCGAGGCGGGGAGAGCGACCAGAGAGCTCCCGACGAGCAGTACTGCGACAA
>JALSQW010000050.1 GCA_026985095.1 Acidimicrobiia bacterium
GATCGCCATGCAGACCGAGGGGTTGCGGGTCAACCTCGCACGCACCGCCGTCGACGTCGGCATCCCCGCAGAGCATCAGGTGCTCCTCGAGATCTCCGAGCACCTCTACGGGGTCCACGCCGACACCGAACGGCTCCTCAAGGAGATCCACCACACCTACGCCGGCTGGGCCCAGACCCTCCCCGAACTGCATCGGCGGGCCATGGCCGACCTGTACCACTGCAACCGGCATCCCCGCGGTCCCGACGGTGTCGCCGTCTTCTGCGACCTGTACGCCAAAGCCGTCGACGAAGCCCCCGACGACCTCCGGCCCGACGCGCTTCGGCACTGGCTCGCCTACCTCAACAAGATCGTTCGCGACTCCGAGGACCGGCTCGCCCTCAACCTCCCCGCCGTCGACCGATCCCTCGAACGGATCGCGTCCCTCACCCACCAGTCCGACATCCTGGCTGCCGAAGCCAGCACCGGGCTGCGCCGCCTCGCCCGCGCTCTGGCCGACAGTGACGCGGCCTCCACCGACCGGCACGCCCGAGCCGTCTACGCCGCCACCCTCGACCGGGTCTACGCACGCTGGCTCGACGCCGCAGACCCCGAGGACCGGTACCGGGAGCTCCGGCCCGACGGACCGCTCCCCGACGCCGTCGCCGCCATCTCCCACCGACGGCTCACCGACCTCCGCCGGCGCCTCGATCCCGACGATCCCGATACGCTCCTCGACCTGCCCGACCACACCACCCTCGTGCGGGCCCACCTCACCGCAGCCGACGCCCTCGACACTCCCGGCACCGACCATCGACAGAGCCTCCAGGACCGCGCCACATGGATGTGCAGGCTCCTATCCGAAGACCTCACCGCCCCCGTCCACGACCAGGCGCTGTGGGCCATCGCCCGTTCCTGCCGCGCCATCGTCGACACCGCCGACGACGAGCACATCGAACGGTTCGTCCGTGACGTGTTCGCCACCGTCCGCGACGCTGACACCGGATCCCCCGCCGCCGCTCTCGACCTGGTCCTTCGCCTCGGCCAAGCGATGCTGGCCACCGGACACCGCGACGGCATCGACCTGGTCATCGACGAGATCATCTCCCTCGACTTCCACCGACCCGGCTTCACCGGCTTCACCGCCGAATGGGGCGCCAAGGTCGATCCCAACCACCTCCGCAACATCCGCGCCTACCTCGGGGTCATCGAGACCGACCCGCGCGCGGCCCGACGGCTCCTCGCCGCCCTCGTCGTCCATCTCCGTCTCGGCGGCGTGTTCGTCGCCGACACCGACCTGTTCCAACGCGACGTTTCCCGCCTCCTCGCCGCCGACATCGGACCCGTCTACCAGAAGGCCCGGCAGCTCCTCCGCCTCTTCCCCGTCTACTTCAACGACATCGGCGCCGAAGGCGACCTCCGCCGGGTCTCCACCCGCCTCGACGAGAACCGGAAACGACAGGACCCACTGTGCCACTTCCTGCGCAAGCAGAGCCACGTCGACTCCACTCCGATCCTCGTCGCCGCCGTCACCGAGGTCGTCCGGTTCTGGGCCACCGGCGACCCCGAACCGCTCCGTGAGTACCTGCCCCCCGAAGTCTTCGACCGTTGCGATCCCACCCGATACGCCGACGCCCGCGTCATCCTCCGACGCCTCACCGCCGACGCCGGCGGCCTCGAAGCCCTCCTCGACCTCGACCCGACCGAGACCTGGAAACGAGTCGAGGCGATCGACGACGCCGACCCGCTCGAACGGGAGCAGGTCGGGCTCCTCCTCGAACTCCACCACCACCTCGCCGCCAAGTACCGCCTCGACCACGCCGACCTGATGGACCGCCTCCGGGCGTCGCACCACGTCCACGCCGCCGAGGTCGACGCCCTCGAAGCCGACCTCGCCGCAGGCGACCACCTCGCTGCGCTCGGCAGGATCGTCGGCCTCCTCGAGACGCTCCAAGGCATCGTCCTCGACCCCCGACCGACCGAGATCTTCGAGGACATCTACCACAAGCGACACATCGCCGCCGGGATCCCCTCGATGTACGGACGCTACCGGGAGGAACGCTTCGAAGCCCTCGGCCTGTCGTTCCGAGTCGAGTCCCTCGCCGGCGCCCTGTTCGACCGCCTCATCGCCGAAGCCGCCCCCGACGACTCCGGGGTCCTCGACGCGCCGCTCATCGCCGGCCTGCTGCGCCTCCTCGAACGGGCGCTCCTCGTCGAAGGGTACGAACCGCAAGGGTTGGCCCTCGCCCTGTCGATGCTCGAAGAGGCGCTCGCCATGCCGAGCGTGTCGATCGCCGAGTACGTCGACATCTTCCGGTTCATCTCCCGCTCGGTCCGCTCCGTGGTCCGCACCCAGGTGATCGCCCCGTTCGATTCGGTGTTCGACACCATCGCCCGACGGCTCATCGCCGCCGGCGACCTGCCCACCCACGGGCGCACCGTCGACGAGACCGTCATCCGCGCCACCGAGGCGTTCCTCCGTGACCTCATCGGCGAGGGCCTCGCCCTGCAGCGCATCGACGCCCTCACCGGACGGGTCCTCCGGACCATCACCGCCCGCGAAGGCGCCCGTGGCGGCCCGATGGAGCTCGTCCCCCTCGACCCGGACCGATGCCTGGTGCCCATCGCCGACACCTGCGACGGCGGCATCGTCCGGCTCGGCAACAAGGGCTACATGCTGACCCGCATGGCCAGGGCCGGCATCCCCGTCCCACCAGGGTTCATCCTCACCACCGACCTGTTCCGCAGCATCGACCCCGACGACCCGCACCTCCCCGGCGTCATCATCGACGAGATCCGCGACGCCCTCGCCGACCTCGAAGCCCGCACCGGCACGCGCCTCGGCGATCCGCAGCGACCCCTCCTCCTGGCCGTCCGCGGCGGCGCCCCGATCTCGATGCCGGGGATGCTCGACACGTTCCTCAACGTCGGCATCGACCCCACCATCGCCGAAGGCTTCGCCGCCGCCCGCCGCAGCCCGTGGGCGGCATGGGACGCCTACCGCCGCTACCTGCAGGCGTGGGGCATGAGCCACGGCATCGATCGCGACGAGTTCGACCAGCTCATGGCCGCAGCCAAAGCCCGACGCGGGGTCCCCAAGAAGGCCCTTCTCGCCGCCGCCGACATGCAGGAACTGGCCCTCGGCTACCGGGACCTCCTCGTCGCCAATGACGTCCCCGTCGACCTGGCCCCGTTCGATCAACTCATCCACGCCGTCGAGCGGGTCCTGGCGTCGTGGCGATCCGACAAGGCCCGCGTCTACCGCGGTGAACTCCAGATCGCCGACGGATGGGGCACCGCGGTGATCATCGAAACGATGGTCTACGGCAACCTCGACGAGCGCTCCGGCACCGGTGTCGTCCTTACCCGCAACCCGCACCGGACCGGCGACACGTTCGAACTGTACGGCGACTTCATCATCCAAGGCCAAGGCGACGACGTCGTCAGCGGACTCGTCGAGACGTTCCCCGTCGCCCCCGATCAGCGACCCGGTGCCGTCGCCGAACGGTCGCTCGCCACCGAGTTCCCCGACATCCACGCGACCCTCGAACGGTGGTGCCGCACGCTGGTGTCGGAGACCGACCTGCCACATCAGGAGGTCGAGTTCACCTTCGAGAGCCCCGACCCGGCGGACCTGTTCATCCTCCAGGCCAGGGAAGCCATCGAGGAGCATCCGACGGAGGTGGCCGCGTTCGTCCCCACCCCGGCGCTCGACCGGGATCTGGTCGCGACCGGCATCGGCGTCGGAGGCGGTGCCTTCTCCGGACGCGTCGCCTACGACGTCGACACCATCGCCGAGCTCCGCCGCCGCCACCCCGGCGACCCCGTCCTCCTCGTCCGACCCGACACCGTCCCCGACGACATCCATCTCCTGTTCCAGGCCGACGGGCTCCTCACCGCCGTCGGCGGCGCCACCTCGCATGCGGCCGTCGTCGCTGCCCGGCTCGGCAAGCCGTGCGTGGTCGGCTGCCGCGGCCTCGTCGTGCGAGAGGAAGCCGGTAGCATCGTCGTCGGCGGACGCGACGTGGCGACGGGGGACTTCCTGTCCATCAACGGCAGCGACGGATCCGTCTACGCGGGACGACATCCCGTCACGATGATCCCCGTACGAGAAGCGGTGTGGTGAAGGAGCACGCGACGTGAACGACGACGCCCTCGGTATCAACGGCCTCGGCCGGATCGGCAAACTGACCCTGTGGCATCATGCTGCCCGACGGCACTTCCCGTCCATCGTCGTCAACGTCGGCCGGGAGGTCGGTACCGGCCTCGACGCGGTGTGCGCGGCGATCGAGAAGGACTCGACGTACGGTCCGATGCATCGGTTCCTCTTCGGCGTCAACGCCGAGCGGTGCGTCACGATCGTCGATCACGACCGCCGCATCCTCGACGTCGCCGGAACCCCGGTGACGATCCTGCAGGACGCCCGCAACCCTGCCGAGATCGCCTGGAAACCCCACGGCGTGCGGATCGTCGTCGATGCCACCGGCGTGTTCAACGACCCGACCGTCCCTCCCGACCACGCCAAGGGCGCCCTGCGGGGCCATCTCGCCGCCGGGGTGGAGAAGGTGATCAACTCGGCGGCGTTCAAGCTCCGGGACCGCTCTGCGTCCATGCCCGACGACGCCGTGACCCTCATCTACGGCATCAACCACGAAGCGTTCGACCCGACCCGTCACCACCTCGTGTCCGCCGCGTCGTGCACCACGACCGCGGTCGCCCACATGCTCAAGCCGCTCCTGGACGCCCTCCACGCGTCGAACATCATGACGGCGGCCATGTCGACGATCCACGCGGCGACGAACTCCCAGTCGGTCCTCGACACGCTGCCGAAGGCCGGCGCCAAGGACCTCCGCAAGACCCGCTCGGCGCTGAACTCCATCATCCTCACCTCGACGAACGCCACTGCCGCCCTCGAGCTCGTCATGCCCGAGCTGGCGACGGTCGGCTTCATGGGCGACTCGGTACGGGTACCGACCCCGACCGAGTCGCTGGCGATCCTCAACATCACCTTCCAGGAGACGATCGACCGCGACGGCCGTCCGTCCATCGACCGGGAACGGCTCAACCGGATCTACGCCGACGCCGCGGAGGGACCGCAACGCGACATGCTCGTCTTCTCCGACGACCAGAACGTGCCCGCCGACGTCCGCGGTGGCAGGGCGGCGGTCGTCATCGAAGGCCCCGAGACCCACACCCGCACCGGCTTCGTCGACCTCGACCTGTCGTCGTTGCCCGGTCTCGACGGCCGTCTCCTGGAGGGCGTCGACCCGATCGTCGAGCTGCCCGTCACCCATGCCAAGGTGTTCGGCTGGTACGACAACGAGTACGGCTCGTACACGAACATGCTCGGCGACCTCACCGTCCACGTCCACGAGACGCTCGGATAGGGGATCCGGCCCGTCAGCCGACCGGTCGGACGAACTGCGGAAGCCTGCACACCTCGGCGGCCATCTGCACGGCGACGTCGAGGTCGACGTCGGCGGGGAGCGAGAAGCCGGTGTCGAGGCAGAACCACCACACGCCACGGTCGTCGAGGAACAACGCCCGCGGACCGTCGAGGTCGACGGAAGCGTCGGCCCCCAGCCGCGCCGCGGCCTCGACGGCGGGCAGGAACGTGACCCGCACCTCGGCGGAACCGGGCACCGCGACGGGCTGCTGGTTCGGCCCCGGCGGGACGTCGCCGACCTCGTCGGCGGCGACGAACGGGCCGAAGAGCCGGGCGTCGGCTCGCCGGATCACGCTGCGGAGGAACGTGCGGTGGATCCCATCGGGCGACAGGGCCGCCTCGACGCCGCCGGGCAATGTCTCCCACGCGGCGAGCATCTCGACGATGACGTCCCCGAGATCGTTCTCGTTCACCTCGAGGGGCGGCAGCTCCTCCGGGTAGCCCTCGTCGCCCGATGGGAGGATCGGGTCCACGCCGAGCCGGATCGCCCGAACTCCGTCGGAGGCGGACAGACCGACGAAGGGCCCGCCGTGGAGTGGCTCGTACTCCCAGTCGCCGGTCGCCGGGCCGTCGGCGGGGAAGATGGTCAACGTCCACACGTTGCCGCTGCCCGGCTCGTAGGCCCACAGGTCGGTCGTTCCGGTCGCCGACTCGGACCGCAGGTACGCGATCGGCTCGCGCCCCATGAGGGGCCAGGCAAGCTCCTCGGCGACAGACATCGCCGGGGCCTCGCCGGTCGTCGCCGCCATGTCGACGAGGGGGCGATGCCCGCCGTCGAACCGAGGATCGCGGCTCAGCCAGGTGACGCCGGCGATCGAGACGAGGTCGTAGGGATGCTCGGCCGGGGCCGCGTCGGGGTCGACCCACAGGTGAACCGGTGCCCCATCGAGCGGCGCGTCGATCGTCGCCGGCAGCGCCACGTCGACGACCCCCTGCAGTCCGCCGTGGACGATCACGTCACCGCCCGCCGCATGCGCGTTCGACACGGCGACCGGAACCGGAAGGCCGACGAGGAGCGGATCGCCGACCCACGGCGTCGACTCGGAGGGCTCGGCGACGGTGATGGTGCCCGCAGCGACGACGACGCCGTCCCCGACGACGGCCACCTCGTAGGTGCCGGGGACGATCGGGACGTCGGCGGCCTGCCCGTCGTCGGTGCGGACCAGCTCGCCGGGGACGGCGGCCTCCCAGCAGGTGGCGGCGACTCCCCGCTGCGACGTCCGGACCGAGGCGACCCCGCGGGCTCCGTCGGTGGAGATGACGAACTCGAACGCGCCGGGCTGCACGGTGTCGGCGCACAGCTCGAGCCGACCGCCCGGTGCCACGGGGTCGGGATAGACGACGAGGTCGGCCGGTCCGGCGACGGGCGGAGGCGCATCGGTGCTCGTCGTCGGTGCGACGCTCGTGGACGTGACGGGAGGCGCCGTCGTGGGGGACGGGCTGCCGGTGCAGGCTGCGGCCAGGAGCGTCAAGGGGATCCCGACCGCGAGCTTCCAACTCCTCCCGAGCATCGGCGGTGATGCTAGGTGCCGGAGGTCGATAGCGACGCCGGTCCTTCGCCGTCGGCGGCTACCGTCGCCGAGATGCGCATCACGTTGCTCGGCACCGGCGGGCCTCGACCCGACCGCGACCGTCAGGGCCCGGCGACCCTCGTCCGGGCCGGTGGCGTCGACCTGCTCGTCGACGCCGGCCGAGGGGTCGCCACCCAGCTCGCCCGCGTCGGTCTCCGACCGGGCGACCTCGATGCGGTCCTCGTCACCCACCATCACTTCGACCACATCGGAGGGCTCGGTGACCTCCTCATGGCCGCATGGAACGAAGGCCGCACCGCACCGCTTCCGATCGTCGGGCCGCCGGGGACGGTGCGGATCGTCGATGCCCTCTTGGACTCGGTCTACAACCGCGACATCGCCTACCGCATCGCCGAGGAGGCGGCCCTCGGCACCCTCCTCGACCCACCCCGCAGGTTCCTGCGCGTCCGCGACGTCGTGGCGGACACGTGGACCGTCGGCGGCGCCACGGTCACGGTGGGCGAAGTCGAGCACGGGCAGGCGGTCCTCGATCTGCCGGCGGACGAATGGACCGCGGTCGGCTACCGGATCGAAGCTGACGGGCGGGCGGTGGCCATCCCCGGCGACGCCGTCGACGGGAAGGACCTCGCGATGTTGGTCGCCGACGTCGACGTGCTCGTCATGTGCGCCTACCTGGCGCCCGAGGAGGTTCGCTCGCCGGCGGACCGTTTCCTCGTCGAGCACGTGCTCGCCGGCTCCGAGCAGGCGGCGGCCATCGCCGCGGCGGCAGGCGCCGGGCGGCTCGTCCTGACCCACCTTCGCGAGAAGACCCCCGACCGGGTCGGGCGGATGGTGGACGCGGCGGACCGCGTCTTCCCGGGGGAGGTCGTCGCCGGCTCGGACCTCCTCACGATCGAGGTGTGATCCGGGCGTTCAGTCGCCCGACAGGGCGAAGAGCCAACGCCCGCCCTCGGCGATCCCGGTCCGGAACCACGCGTATCCGCCGAAGTCCTCGACCGCTCCGACGAGGTTCTCCACGGTCGTGTCGTTGAGGGACGCGATCCGAGCCAGTTCCTCCTCGTCACCGACGAGCTCGACGAAAGACCGTGGATCCCCGGCCGGGTCGGACAAGTCCAGCACGGCGGCCGCCGGCCACACGTAAGCGGTGGTTTCGACATGCTCGCCGGTCTCTGGATCGAGGAAGCTCCCGACGCCGGCACCGACGGCGGTCTGTGTGAGCGCCAGCACCACCTCCCGTAGGTACCCGACCGTCAGGTCGCCCTGTACGAAGACGTCGAGATCGCGCATCGCGTTCCACCAGAACACGTCGACGTCGACGGGTTGCTCCTCGGTGGAAGCGCGATAGCCGGCGAGTTCGATGATCCGCTCGTAGTCGCAGCCCGTCGCTGCCTCGATGATGGCCGCTCGGGTCGCCAGAACGGCGGAGGGGAGATCCCGGCCAGCGGGCGGATAGGACGGCCAGGCGCCGAGGAGGCCGGCGAGGTCGGCGGCCGAACAGGTCACGGGCCGACCCTCGAACCCGGAGAGCGCCAACGCCGCCCGCTGTTCCGGCATCCCCCACCAGTCGTCGTGGTACTGCTCCCATATGCCGCCGAGGACCTCGAGGGGCGACACCTCCCGCCGCACCTCCGACGGATCCCGGCCCGAACTCGCCGCGTACCGGTAGACGGCGGCGTCGATGGCCCGGGCGATGGAGGGCGGCACGGGGTGAGCGACGGAACCGTCCTCAGTGAACACGACCAGCGCGACCCCGTGCTGGACCAGGAGGGTGACCCGATCGCCGGGTTCGAGGCTCCGGTCGAGCGACTGGAAAGACACGCCGTTGAGTCGGCCGTCGTCGCGTGGTGGCTCACCGCCGACCACGGTGAGGTCAGTCACCTCGATCGGGGGGTTCTCGCAACACCAGCGCCCATCCGCTGCGCCGAGCGACACGATGGTCGCCTCGATCACGGCGTCGGCGTCGAGGAGCCAGGCGAGCGAGCGGTCCACATCGTCGAAGTCGTCCTCCCAGTCGACGATCTCGATGCGCCAGCGGTCGGACGGCGGGAGCGTGGTGGAAACAGCAACGGTGGTCGTGGTGGTGGTGGTTCGGATGGTCGAGGTGGCCGAAGTGGTCGGTATCGACGAACCGGCCGGGATCGGCCCGCCACAGGCGACCGCTGCCATGGCGACCGACAAGAACGCCGCGATTCGACCCGGTGAACGACCCACGGGTCGATCCTAAGACCGACGTTTGGGATAGGGGTTCAGGGGTCGATGAGGACGCCTTGGACTTCGTCGATGCGGTAGTCGACGGCGACGGTGCGCACGACGGTGTCCAACGGCTGGAACGGCCCAGCCGGGTCGGTCCGCCAGCGGCCTTCCCACACGAACGACACCGCCACCCGATACGCCGCCAACGTCGGATGGCACGGCCCCGCCACGGTGGTGTCCCGTTCGGTGGCCGGGCAGGTCCGCCACCGGT
>JALSQW010000051.1 GCA_026985095.1 Acidimicrobiia bacterium
CTGTGCAACGTCGTTGATGAACACACCCGCCAGGCGCTCGCCATGGACGTCGACCGCTCCATCGGCGCCGACCAGGTGATCGCCTGCATCGAACGTCTCGTCGCCGAGCGGGGCGCCCCCGCCTTCCTGCGGACGGACAACGGCCCCGAACTGAACCCGGCTCCCCCTGGGAGAACCCGTGGATCGAATCGTTCAACGGCCGAGTCCGCGACGAACTGCTGAACATCACCGAGTTCGGCTCCCTCACCGAAGCCCGCATCGTCATCGAAGACTGGAGGAACCAATACAACACCTGGAGGCCCCACAGCAGCCTCGGCGGGCTCACCCCCAACGAGAACGCTGCCAAATGCAACCACCAACACCAGGCCCACACCAACACCAGCCGGACCACCCATAACGGCTGGACCACTCAACGGGGCCCCGTCACTCAAGGCCGGCTCCCCGCAAGCCGATGACCTCCCATGATCCGACGCGCCCTCGTCGCCGTCGCCGGCGTCTCCGTCCTCCTCGCCCTGGGCGCCGCCCCCGCCTCGGCCGAGCCCCCGACGGGCAACCCGGCCGGCACCGCGCCGGTCCCTCCCGAGGCCGCCGCCGTGGACACCTCCAACCCTGACGTCGTCATCGGGAACGGCACCCCGGCGAGCTGCACGTCGGCGGCGGTCGTCGCCGCCGTGGCCCAGGGGGGCATCATCACCTTCGACTGCGGCCCCGACCCGGTCGTCATCGAGATGGACGCCACCGCCAAGGTCTTCAACGACACGGGCCCCGAGATCGTCATCGACGGCGGTGGGCTCGTCACGCTCTCGGGAAAGAACGAGCGGCGCATCCTGTACATGAACACCTGCGACCCGGCCCAGGTGTGGACCACCACCCATTGCCAGAACCAGGATCACCCGCGCCTCACCGTCCAGAACCTCACCTTCGTCGACGGCGACGCCACCGGCGACAACCCCGAAGGCGGCGGCGCCGTCTTCGTGCGCGGCGGCCGGTTCAAGATCATCAACTCTCGCTTCTTTCGCAACCGCTGCGACCCCACCGGGCCCGACGTCGCCGGCGGCGCCGTCTACGTCCTCAGCCAGTACCAAGGCCTTCCCGTGTACGTCGTATCGTCCACCTTCGGAGGTGAAGCCGCCTACGGCAACGTCTGCTCCAACGGCGGTGGCATCGGCAGCATCGGGGTGTCGTGGACGATCATCAACAGCCTCTTCACCCACAACGACGCCATCGGGTGGGGAGCCAACCCGGCCCGATCGGGAACCCCAGGCGGTGGCAACGGGGGTGCCATCGCCAACGACGGCAACACCTACACCCTCGACGTGCGCGGCACGCGCATCGAGCAGAACCACGCCAACGAAGGCGGCGGCGCCATCTTCTACGTCTCCAACGACCGCACCGGGACCCTCGCCATCTCCGACTCCGAGCTGCGAGCGAACCCGTCCGACGGGTTCGAGACCAACGGCTACCCCGGCATCTTCGTCCTCGCCTCCGGCCCACCCCAGGTGACGAACTCGGTCATCTCCGACGAGCTCGTCGTCGTCGATCTGTGCCCGGCCGGATCCTCTTGTGACACGATCACCCTCCACGACTCCGCCGGGCGGTTCCACCGCTGGAGCAACGTCGCCTCCGAACGGACCGTCGACAGCTTCTATTTCGGGAACCCCGGCGACGTCCCGATGATGGGGGATTGGGATTGTGACGGGGTGGCGACCCCGGGTCTGTATCGCCAGTCGGACGGGTACGTGTACCTGCGCAACGCGAACACCGAAGGCGTCGCGGACGTCAAGTTCTTCTTCGGGGATCCTGGGGATGTGCCGTTGGCGGGCGATTTCGATGGCGACGGGTGCGACA
>JALSQW010000052.1 GCA_026985095.1 Acidimicrobiia bacterium
CATGCTGGCGGTCTCGTTGGTGGTAGCGGCTTGCGGTCGGTCGCTCCCGCGGCTCGAGGCGGACGAGCCGTTGCCGTTCGAGGTTTACGGGTTGCTGCCGTCCCCGGAGACCGAGGCGGAGCGGGCAGAGGCGCGTCGCTTCGAGGTCGCGGTGGATGAGGCGATCGCCGCGTGCATGCGCCTCGACGGGTTCGAGTACGTGGTCGCCCCGCCGCGGCCGTTCGAGGAGGATGATCCGGTCACGTCCGGCGCGCCGCTCGACGAGCAGCGAGCATGGGTGGAGCGTTACGGCTACGGAGTGTCGACCCGTTTCGATGCCGAATCGCTGGAACCCGAGGCGCTCCGCGCCTACCTCGACGGCGGCGTCGGGGACGACCCCGTGTCGGCCTTGATGGCGACGATGACGCCCGACGAGCGCATCGCGTGGGCGGAGGCGGAGGCGGCGTGCGAGGAGCACGCGCTGGCGACCGTGCCCCCGCCGAACCTCCCCGAGGACGAGCAGATCGATCCGACCTTGCTGCAAACGATCAGCGAGGTGTTGACGGCAGCCGCGAACGACCCCCGGTACCAACAGGCCGACAGCCTCTGGGAGGCGTGCATGCGGCGCCGAGGGTGGGAGTTCCGTTCCCATCGGGACGCCGTCGACGGCGTCGTCGATCGGTTGTGGCACGTCTTGGAGCTGCTGCTGGTCGACGATCCAACCGCCGAGGACGAACTGCGAGCTGTGCAGGCCTATGAGCTTGCCCTCGCAGCCGACGATCATGCGTGCTATGCCGATGAGGTGTTGCCGGTGCGGCGGGCCGTCGACCGTGAGTATCAGCTGCGGTTCATCGCCGAGCACGGGGACCTGCTGCCCGAGGCCGTGGACGGCGGGTGATCTCCGTCGTGGTGCGCCCGGTTCGGACGACGTCCGGTGTCGGACATCGTGGTCGTCTTTGTCGGGTTCGCTGGTACGGTTCTGCGGTCGACCGGAGGGGCCGGGAGGCCCACGCGACCTGTGAGGAGGGTCGGGATTCCCCGGAGTTGGCCTTGACATCTCTCTCTCTCTCTCTCTCTCTCTGGCATGGTCTGGGTGGGTGGTCGGCGCGTGCCTGGAACGAAGGGAGTCCGAGCATGCACTCGGGAACGAGTGAGCTGGCGACCACTGGGCCCGCCGACGGGGCTTGCGGTGGATGATCGGGGCGGTGGCGTTGATGCAGGTCCTGGTGGCGGGCGTCCCGGCTGCAGATGCCCACACGAGCAACTACTGCGGCCACGGCACGGACGGGTGGCTGGTCTTCACGACGTTTACCAGAACGCTGCAACCGACTCCACATGAGCACGAGTATCGGCACTGGGTCATCGACTACTCGACGGGACTCCCGTTTACGCTGCACTATCGCTCGCGCGTTTGCTGAGGAGCCATTCAGTGCTGCATCGATTCCGGTATGTGGTCGTGATGGCCGTCGTCGTGGCAAGCTGTGCTGGACCGGTCGATACCGCTCCGGCTGGCGTCGAGCCGCTCGATCAGGTCTTCGGGAACCTCGATCCCGCACGCCAGGCAGAGGCCATGGATCAGGCTCGGGAGCGTGAGAACCTGATGCGCGGTTGCATGGCTGCGGAGGGGTTCGAGTACGTGCCCTATGTGGGTACCGAGGACACTCGGGTGGGTGCGGAGGTCATGGTCCGGAGGATGCGCTCGGCCGTCAAGACCGCCGACGACGAGTTCGTGAGGAGTTTCGGGTACGGGTCGACCGAGATGCAGATCCGGTTGGCTGCCTACTTCGCGAACGATCCGAATCGGGTGATCCAGGACCGTCTGGGTCCTGAGGAGTATCGGGTCTATATGGAGACGCTGACGGCCTGTTCGGTGACGGCGCGGGAGGCCTATGGGATGGGCGACGAGGTGGCCGCGGCGTGGTCGACGTTCGAGGAGGAGCTGGCGGATCTGGATCGTCGGATCGTGGCGGCTCCCGAGGTGGTGGACGCGACCCGGGAGTGGTCGCGGTGTATGGCTCGGGAGGGGTACCGGTTCTCTTCGTTGGAGGATCCGGTCCGGGAGGTGGAGGAGCGGTTCGCCGGGACCTTCGAGGAGGCGTACGCGGCGGGTGAGACCGTCGGTCCGGGGAATGGTCCGCCGCAGCTGGCTCCCGATGTGGTGGCCGGGTTGCAGGCCGCCGAGGTGGCGCTGGCGGTGGCTGACGCGGGCTGTCGGGTGTCGACAGGTCTGGCGGAGGTGCTGGAGCGGGTGCGGGCGGAGATGGAGGCTCGGTGGGTGGCCGAGCACGGGGACCTGCTCGAGATGATCGGCGGGTGATCTCCGTCCGGGTGTGCCCGGTTCGGCTGTTGTCCGGTGCCGGACATCGTGGTCGTCTTTGTCGGGTTCGCTGGTACGGTTCTGCGGTCGACCGGAGGGGCCGGGAGGCCCACGCGACCTGTGAGGAGGGTCGAGATGCGCCGTCGTGTGACGTTGGTGGTGGCGTTGGTGGTCGTGGTGGCAGCCGCCGGTGTCGGATACGTCGCCGGGTCGAGGATCAAGTCGCCGGCGCAGGTGGCGGCCGAGGCGGAGCCGCCGGAGCCGTCGCTGATCTCGGTGCCGGTGGAACGGACGGAGATCCGCAACGACATCGTCACCCGGGGCACGGTCCGGTTCGAGGATCCCGAGACGATCACGACGACCGGAGTGGCCTTGGAGGGGGTCGATCCGGTGGTGACGATGGTGCCCGAGGTGGGTGCGGTGGTGGGGGAGGGGGAGGTGCTGTACGAGCTGGCGGGTCGCCCGACGTTCGTGTTGGAGGGGGACCTGCCGTTGTTCCGGACGGTGCGTCGAGGCGACGAGGGTGAGGACATCGCCCAGTTGCAGCGGGCGCTGGATCGGCTTGGGTTCGACCCGGGTGAGATCGACGGGGTGTACGGCACCGAGACGGAGGACGCGGTGGTGGCGTTCTACGCGTCGCGGGGGTACGAGGCGTTGCCGCCGCCCGACCAGGCCGAGGACGCGTACCGGTCGGCCCGCAACGGGTATGCGGATCTGCGGGACCAGGTGACCGCCCTGGACGAGGCGGCGGCGAAGGCCGACGCGGAGGCGGCCGCGGCCGCGGCGGCGTTGGCGGTGGCCCAAGCGCGGCTCGCCCAGGCCGAGGCGGGGACGCACCCCGACACGGGTCTGCCGCCGACGCCGGAGGAGTTGGCGCAGCTGCGGGCCGAGGCGGACGCGGCCCGGGAGCAGGCGGATCAGGCGACGGCCCAGGCGGAGGACGCGAAGCGGTCGGTGGCCTCGGCGAAGCGGTCCTTGTCCGAGGCGCGGGCGTCGCTGAACGAGGCCCGCCGGGCGTTGGCGCATCCGGTACCGGCGTCCGAGTTCGTGTTCTTCCCGGCGTTGCCGATCCGGGTGGATGCGGTGTTCGCCTCCCGCGGAGACGTGGCTCAAGGTGAGCTGATGCGGGTGTCGGGGTCGCGGTTGGCGATCGATTCGTCTGTCAAGGTGGAGGAGGCCGACCTGGTCGAGGTGGGGATGCCGGTGCAGATCGATCTGCAGCGGCTGGGGATCTCGGTTGCGGGGAAGATCACGGTGGTGGATCCGGCACCGGGAACCCGGGAGCTGGATCCGGGACGGGTCTACATCGAGGTGGTGCCCGACGAGGTGAAGGCCGAGTTGAACAACACGAACGTGCGGATCACGATCCCGGTCACGGCCCGCTCGACGGAGGGGGAGGTGCTGGCGGTGCCGGCGGCGGCGTTGTCGGCGACCGGGTCGGGAGAGACGATCGTCACCGTGTTGGAGGACGACGGGTCGACCAGGACGGTGACGGTGACCGCCGGGTTGGCGACCGCAGGTGGGTTGGTGCAGGTCACCCCCCTCGACGGCGAGCTGTCGGAGAGCGACTGGGTCGTGGTCGGGATCCAGGGCGGGTCATGACGCCGGTCGTCGAGCTCGACGGTGTCCGGCGGACCTACCGGGGGCCGCCGCCGGTGGAGGCGGTCCGTGACGCCACACTGAGGGTCGACGAAGGCGACTACGTAGCGGTGGTGGGCCCGTCGGGGTCCGGCAAGTCGACGCTGCTGAGCGTGATCGGCTGCCTGGATCGACCCACATCCGGACGGTACCGGCTGACGGGCATCGACGTCGGCGACCTGTCAGACGGGGAGCTGGCGGCACTCAGGGGCCGGCGGGTCGGGTTCGTGTTCCAGGCGTTCCATCTGCTCCAGCATCGCAGCGCCCTCGAGAACGTCGAGGTCGGCCTCCTGTACAACCGGACGCCGAGGAAGCGGCGTCGCTGGATGGCCCGGGAGGCGTTGGAGCGGGTCGGCCTGGGCCATCGACTCGAGTTCCCGCCGCGGCATCTGTCGGGCGGCGAGCAGCAGCGGGTGGCGATCGCCCGGGCCATCGCCCCGCGGCCGAGCCTCCTGCTGTGCGACGAACCGACTGGGAACCTGGATTCGAAGACGTCCGAGGCGATCCTCGGTCTGTTCGACGAGCTGCAGGCCGACGGGTTGACGTTGATGGTCGTCACCCACGACCCGCAGGTGTCCCGCCATGCCCATCGTGTCGTCGAGATCGTCGACGGCATCGTTTCGGAGGCGTCGTGAGGTCGCGGCGCCGTGACGGTTCCGTGGGTCGGTCCCGCCTGTGGCTGCGGGACCTGGTATCGGAGGCGACCGCCGGGCTGCTGGCTCGTCCCTCCCGGACCGCGTTGACGGTGTTGGGCACCGTCTTGGGGATCTCGGCACTGGTGGCCACCTTGGGTCTCGCCCGGACCGCAGGGAGCCAGATCGTGGGGCAGTTCGACGCTCTGCAGGCGACGTCGGTGACGGTGGAGAACCGC
The DNA here is from genome assembly GCA_026985095.1 of Acidimicrobiia bacterium. GTDB lineage: Bacteria > Actinomycetota > Acidimicrobiia > Spongiisociales > UBA5794 > JALSQW01. The sequence goes on from JALSQW010000052.1 coordinate 4,806, forward strand.
ACCGAGGGGTTCTTCGGTTCCGGTCCGCAGATCTCGCGCATCCCGTGGGACGCCGAGGCCCGGTTGGTGCGGCTCAATGGGGTCGTGGCCGCCGGCACGATCACGCGGGTCGACACCGGAGGTGAGCTGGTGCGGTCGGTGCCGATCAACGACCCGTTGGGGCAGTCCGAGTTCGCGGTCGACGTCTACGCCGCCTCCCCGGGCCTGTTCGATGCCATCGGCGCCACCTTGACGACGGGCAGGTTCTTCGACGACGGTCACGACACCCGCCGGGACCCGGTGGCCGTGTTGGGTCCGGGCGCGGCGAGGCGGCTCAACATCACCCGGGTCGATCAGCAGCCCGCCATCTTCGTCGGTGACACCACCCTGGTCGTCGTCGGCATCATCGACGATGTCCGGCGCGAACCGGTCCTGTTGGACGCCGTCGTGATCCCAGAGGGCACCGCTCGACGCCTCTTCGGCCTGACCGCGCCCGCCAAGGTGGCGATCCGCACCGAGCTGGGCGCGGCTCGCCTCATCGGCGGGCAGGCCGCCGTGGCGCTGGCACCCAACGAGCCCGCCGAGCTGCGGGTGGTGGTTCCCCCCGAACCCCGGGCGGTGCAGGAGGCGGTTGAGTCCGACGTCAACACGCTGTTCCTGGTCCTGGGCGCCGTGGCGTTGTTGGTCGGCGCCATTGGGATCGCCAACGTGACGTTGGTGTCGGTCCTCGAACGGGTGGGCGAGATCGGCCTGCGGCGGGCGGTGGGCGCCGCCCGGCGGCACATCGCGGCCCAGTTCCTCGCCGAGTCCGCCGCCATGGGTCTGATCGGCGGGATCGTCGGCGCTTCGTTGGGGGTCCTCGTGGTGGTCGCGGTGTCTGCCACCCAACAGTGGACCCCGGTGTTGGACCTCAGGGTGCCGTTGGCGGCGCCCCTGGTGGGGGCCGTCATCGGGCTCGTCGCCGGGTTGTATCCGTCGTGGCGTGCGGCGTCGCTCGAGCCGGTCGATGCGCTGCGCGGAGGGGCGTGACGGGCGTGGCCTTGACGTGTGTGTGTGGTAGTGGTTGTAGGGCCAGAGGGCGCGTGGAGGGGTTCGGTTCGGGCGGCCGTGATCGAAGAAGGGAGACGATCATGTTCTGCTCGTTCCGCCACCATCAGCGGCTCGCTCGGGTAGTGGCCGCTCTTGGCGTCGCCGTGTCGGTACTCTCCGCGGTGCCGGCGGCTGCCTGCGATGTCATCGCGGACGGCCCTGTGTGGTCCGACAACTGTCTGACGGACTGGAACCACTACCGGGTGAGCGATCTGACGACGGGCATCCAGGTCGTCCTACGATCCGACGGTCGCCCTGGGTTCGTGTTCACCGTCGATGGCGTCTACGGAACCAGCGGCGGTGGGGGCGAGACCCCTGCGGCCGTGAGGACGTTCCAAACGTCGGAGGGTATCGCGGACGACGGGAAGACCGGCCCCGTGACCTGGGGCCGGATCGACAACACTATGAGCTACGACCATCTCGAGGGGAACTGGAAGTACTACACCGTCGACGTCAACGAGACCCAAGAACTGATGCGGTTGTGGCAGCCTACATACCAGGCGTACGTGAAGAAACCGAACGGAGTGTGGGTTCGGGTCGATGCGTGGAGGAGCTGAAGTCCTGGGGTGCCAACGTCCGCGCGGTGGTCGGCGACCGACCAGGTCACCGGGGCACTGGGTGAGTCGTTGGTTCTTGTTCCTCGGGTTCGTGTTCGTCGGGGTCTTGGCGGCTTCGTGTACGGGGAACGGCGGATCGGCCGGCGATCTGCCGCCGTCGGAGGTAACGACCGGCGCGGTGGCGTTGGACGCTCCGGAACCCGTAGCGCGGTTCGAGGCGCGATGGTTCGACTGGAAAGAGCAGGCCGAGCAGTTCGTGGCTCGCTGTATGGCCGAGGCGGGGTTCGAGTACGTGCCTGAGCTACCGAACCCGCGGGAACGCGACCAGGCCGAGTCCGGCGCGCTGTCCGTCGAGCCGGTGGGGCCGCAGCGGCTGGTTCCGCCGGCCGACCCCAAGGATCTCGACCGGACCCGACAAACGCTGGAGAAGATCGGCTACGGGGTGTTCTTCGGGGAGGAAGCGATCATGGCCGCTGCGCCGCGGGAGGTGGATTCCGAGGTAGAGCAGGTCGGCGCGAAAGCGACGGATCCCAATCGAGATTACGTACTATCGCTCGGAGATGCGGAGCGGGCCGCGTACTGGCTGGCCCTGTTCGGCGACCCGGCGGCGGACGACCCGTCGCCCGGGAGCTGTTGGGGTCGGGTACCGGCGGAGGTCGGTCCGCCGCCGGAACGCGAGGGGGTGGACCCGGGCCGGTTCCGCGAGGCCGAGGATCGCATCCTGGGGCTGGTGGCGGCAGATCCGCGGATGCTCGAGGCCGAGGGTCGGTTCCGGTCATGCGTGGCTGACCATGGCTACGGTTTCGAGGTCTACGACGAGGCCTATACGTATGTCGACCGGCTGGCTGCAAGGGAAGTGCGGCGTCTCGAGTCCGAGGGGGTCGATTTGGAGCCGTTGGCGGTGTCGGGGGATTGGTCTGTGGTGCTACCGCCGGATCGGTTGGCGGAGCTTCGGCACGAGGAGGTGGCGGTGGCAGTGACGAGTTGGGACTGCTACGTGCAGGAGATCGTCCACGTCCGAGACGAGGTGACCGCCGACATCGAGGGCCGGATACTGGAGGAGGAGTACCCGGACGTGGCGGTGGACCTCGGATTGCGCGAGGCCGCCGATCGCTGAGCCGGCCTGGTCCTGGGCGCCGTGGCGTTGTTGGTCGGCGCCATTGGGATCGCCAACGTGACGTTGGTGTCGGTCCTCGAACGGGTGGGCGAGATCGGCCTGCGGCGGGCGGTGGGCGCCGCCCGGCGGCACATCGCGGCCCAGTTCCTCGCCGAGTCCGCCGCCATGGGTCTGATCGGCGGGATCGTCGGCGCTTCGTTGGGGGTCCTCGTGGTGGTCGCGGTGTCTGCCACCCAACAGTGGACCCCGGTGTTGGACCTCAGGGTGCCGTTGGCGGCGCCCCTGGTGGGGGCCGTCATCGGGCTCGTCGCCGGGTTGTATCCGTCGTGGCGTGCGGCGTCGCTCGAGCCGGTCGATGCGCTGCGCGGAGGGGCGTGACGGGCGTGGCCTTGACGTGTGTGTGTGGTAGTGGTTGTAGGGCCAGAGGGCGCGTGGAGGGGTTCGGTTCGGGCGGCCGTGATCGAAGAAGGGAGACGATCATGTTCTGCTCGTTCCGCCACCATCAGCGGCTCGCTCGGGTAGTGGCCGCTCTTGGCGTCGCCGTGTCGGTACTCTCCGCGGTGCCGGCGGCTGCCTGCGATGTCATCGCGGACGGCCCTGTGTGGTCCGACAACTGTCTGACGGACTGGAACCACTACCGGGTGAGCGATCTGACGACGGGCATCCAGGTCGTCCTACGATCCGACGGTCGCCCTGGGTTCGTGTTCACCGTCGATGGCGTCTACGGAACCAGCGGCGGTGGGGGCGAGACCCCTGCGGCCGTGAGGACGTTCCAAACGTCGGAGGGTATCGCGGACGACGGGAAGACCGGCCCCGTGACCTGGGGCCGGATCGACAACACTATGAGCTACGACCATCTCGAGGGGAACTGGAAGTACTACACCGTCGACGTCAACGAGACCCAAGAACTGATGCGGTTGTGGCAGCCTACATACCAGGCGTACGTGAAGAAA
>JALSQW010000053.1 GCA_026985095.1 Acidimicrobiia bacterium
GTGGTCGTTGGCGTGGTCGTGGTGGTGGTGGTGGTGGTCGTGGTCGTTGGCGTGGTCGTGGTGGTGGTGGTGGTCGGCGGCGGGTCGAGCGCCACCAGCACGTCGTCGACCAGGATCGTCGCCGACGTCGGGCCCGCGGCGACGACGCGGAAGCGGATCCGCGTCTCCTTCGTCAGGTCCTCGGCCGGGATGTCCTGGCTCCTCGACTGCGGTGCGGTGTCGACGGTGTCCAGACGCACGGCCCTGAGGGTCCTCCACTTGCCGTCCTCGGTCCGCACCTCCAGCAGGAGGAGAGCCGTGTCGTCATCCGCGGCGACGACGCGCAGGAAGGTGAAGTCGATCGTCGCTGCCGCCGCGTCCGACAGATCGAGGCGGCGTTCGAGGGCGACGCCGTCCGGGTCGCCGCCGGCTTCGCCGATCTGGAGGCATCCGCCTCCGGTCGGGCACCTCGCGGAGACGATCGTGAGCACTCCTTCGTCGGGTCCGTCGGACTCGTGTCGTTCCTTCCACGGGCCGGAGAAGCCGATGGTCCCCGAGTTGCCGGCGTAGCCGCCGGACTCGAAGTCGTCTGCGATGGATCCGCCCGCCGCGGCGGCGGGGATCGCCACCGACATCACGACCACGGCCACGAACACGACGACCGGCAGCCGACGGGTCCTCATCCGAACCTCACCACCAGATCGTCCGGATCCTCCTCGGTGACGGGCCCGCCCGGGTCGGTGCGCTCCGCGATGACGTCGGCGGTCGCGTGGCCCGGGAGGGCGACGACGAAGCTCGTCCATCCGAGTGCTCGGACGTAGCGGAGCGAACCTCCCATCTCCCGGCACAGCGCCTCGGCGACCGCCAGCCCCAGGCCGACCGAACCGCTCAGGAGGGTCCGGTCGATGTCGTTGGAGAACCGAGAGAAGAGCCGGTCCTCGAGCGCCGGGTCGACACCGTCGCCGTCGTCGGCCACCGTGATCTGGACCGTGTCGTCGTCGGCTGCGACGACGATCCGGACCTGCCGGCCACCGTGACGAACCGCGTTGGACACGAGGTTGCGGAGGACCTGCCGGACCCGCTCGGCGTCCCCCACGACCACCGCCTCGTGTCCGTCGATGGTGATGGCGCGGCTGCCGTGGCCGAGGGAGTCGAGGACCGCCGCGATCTCCTCCGAGGCCACGAGTCGATCCTCGAGGAACGTCAACGTGCCGGATTCGAGGCGTGCGGCCACGAGGAGATCGTCGACCATCCTGGCGAGCTCCGACGACTCGCGGTTGATCAGCCCGATGAGCTCGAGGGCCTCCGACGGGTCGACCAGGCCGGTGTCGATCAGGTACTCGCTGAAGCCGTAGATCGAGGTCAACGGCGTCCGGAGCTCGTGAGAGATCCCGGCGATGAACCGGTCCTTCGCCCGGTTGATCTCCCGTTCGGCGGCCAGTCTCGACTCCATCCGCAGGTTCGCCTCCCTGACCTGGCGGCGAGCGAGCGCCCAGTAGATGCCGATGGCGGTGGCCGGGATCAGGAGCGTCACCAGCACCTGGGTGATCGTCGAGACGACGCCCGAGAGGTCCTCGTTGGCGGCGATGCGCCCGGTGATGGACTCCTGCCGGGCGGCCGTGACCGCAACGAGCTCCTCGTAGCGACCTTCGAGGTCGTCTCTCCGCAGCGTCTCGGCGGCGACCGGATCACCCGCTTCGACCGCCTCGAGCACCTGTCTCCCGGACGCGATGAACGCCGAGGCGGCCCCGATCGTCTCCTCGAACCCCCCGGAGTCGGCCAGCGCGTCCCGCCAGTCGGACACGACCGCCAGGTTGCTCGAGGCCTCGGCGATGGCGTCGGCGACCGCGGCATCCGATGCCACCCCGAACTCCCGGTCGACGCCGAAGACGACGGCTTGCGAGATCGCCGCGCGTGCCAGCGCAGCCGATCCGGCGGTGGCGTTGATCAGATGCAGCTGGCGGGCGTTCTCCGCCACCCGAGTGGCCCCGGCCGCCGACGAGTACACCAGCGCGACGGCCAGCAGGACGAACGCGACGAGGGTTGCCGCCACCACGGCGACGAACCGCCGACCCGTCCATGGACTCGCGTGTTCGGATGTGTGCACTGTGCCTGCTCCTGATGGTCTCATCGGCAGGAGCGGGCCACGCGCGAGAGGAGGGTCTCCTCGGGCCGCGAACGAACTAGTGATCGCAGGTCGACCGGTCAGCCCAGGTCGTAGACGGCGAGATGCGGTTCGGTGAGGCTGCCGATCACGATCCGTCCGTCGACCCATCGGACGCCGGTGGTCACGGCGACCTTCCCGGTGGTGTCCTGCAGGTTGTGCACCACGGTCCCGTCGAGGTCGAACCCGAGGACGATGCCGTGCCGCACGGGCTTGGGCTTGAGCGAGTCGGGGAGGCGGTAGGCGATCTTCCGCAACCACGGCCTGGGCAACATGACGTCCACCAGCGGCTGGCGGGGCGAAGCCAGCGGCACCCACAAGACCCCGCCCCCGAAGGACAGGTTGTCGGGGAACCCGGGGAGGTTCTCGACGAACGGCTCGTACGTTCCCGCCTTCGGTCCCGACACGTGGTAGCGGCAGATCCGGTACATGCCGGTCTCGGCGACGAACAGGGAAGCGCCGTCGGGAGCCATCGCGACCCCGTTGGCGAACTGGAGCCCGTCGACGAGCAGCTCCACGGCACCGTCGGGTCGGTACGCGTACAGGCGCCCCGTCCCCGAATGCTCGAGCAGGTCGTCGACGTAGCGGTGGATCGAGTACCGGCGGGACGACACCGTGAAGTAGACGGTGCCCTCGTCTCCGACGGTGGCGTTGTTCGTGAAGATGAACGGCTCGCCCTCGTACCCGGTGGCCAGCTCCTCGATCGCACCGGAGGGCCCGATACGGAGGAGGCCACGGTCCGCATCGCACACGACGAGCCTGCCGTCGGGGCCGATCTCGACCCCCAACGGTCGGCCGCCCGTCTCAGCCAGGTGATCCACCGCGCCGTGTCGGCGAATGGCGAGGATCGCTCCGTCGGCGGTTCCCGTGTAGATGGTCCCGCCGTCGGCGACCGCCGGGTCCTCGGGTCCGACGCCTCCGGTGGGGATCAGCTCGGAGGACGCCAGGAGGTCGTTGCGGGCGTACGGGCCCTCCAGCGCAGGCGCCCTCGGCGGGGTCCATGGGCGAGGATCGAACGTCGCGGCCATGCCCGGATCGTAGGCGACGCTGGAGTCGATCGGCCACCGGAGGTAGCCTCGTCGCGTGGGAATGGAAGAGCCGATCCCGTTCGTCGCCGTCGAGGTTCCCCTCATCGGCGACGAACGCAGGAAGAACTGGGCCAAGATCGTCGAGTCCGTGGACGACACGTTGGGGACCGGTTGGGCGTACCAGGGGGAGTTCGTGGCCGCCGGTGGGATCCAGGACGTTCCCATCGGCGCCGTCGTGCTCGTGTACGGGGAGAAGGGGAGCCGAGCGAATCCCCTCGTCGAAGCCAGGGTCTACACGGCCAACGGCGATGGCACCCTGACGTTCCACCGGGCGGCCAAAGGTCGGGCATGGGCCCGGACGTTGCGGGACCGGGTCGTCGAGCTGCTCGACGAGCGAGACGGCGTACCGATCGACCGCTCACCGTGGGGCCCCGAGCTCGTCCGCTACTCCGACGAGGCCATCGCCACCGAAGCGCGCCGGCGCGGTCTGCTCGGATGACGCGATCCTCAGGTTCTGTCGGCGTCGAGCCGATATCTTCGCCATGAGTCGTTCGAAGGGGATCGGTTCCGTGGTGGCGTTCGCCGCGGCCCTCGCCGCCGTGATCGGCGTCCTCGCCCCGTCGCCGGCGGCAGCGGCGGAGGAGTTCGTCTACCCGATCACCTTCCCGGTGGTGGGCGACAGCTACTACTACGCCGGCTTCGGGGCCTGTCGGGATGGATGTACTCGAACCCACGAGGGTGTCGACATCATGACCTACGGCTGGAAGGGCGTCCCGATCGTCGCCGCCCGCTCGGGCACGGTCGTCTACACGTCGGTGGACGCCGGTCGCCGGTGCTGTTCGGTCGTGATCGAACATCGGTACGGGTACCAGACCCGGTACCTGCATCTCAACAACGACACCCCGGGAACCGACGACGGCCGGGCCGTGGGACTGGCGCCCGGCGTCGAGGTCGGAGCCCGCGTCGAGGAGGGACAGATCATCGGGTGGGTCGGCGACAGCGGCAACACCGAGGACAACATCCCGCACCTCCATTTCGAGATCCGCGCCCCAGATGGACGGGCCATCGATCCGTACCCGTCCCTGCGCCGGGCCGACCGGGTCGACTTCGGGATCCTCGAGGCCGACCAAGCGGCGTTGATCGCGCTGTCCCGGATCGCCTACCCCGACGGCGCCCGGTCGGTGGTGATCGCCGCCGATCCGGCCCTCGCCGCCGAGGCAGTCGGCGCCTTCGACGGTCCGGTCCTCGTCGGTCCCTTCACCGCCGCGCTCGACGTCGAACTCGACCGGCTCGCTCCCGAACGGGTCGTCCTGGTGGGTGTCGCCCCGGACGTCGGCGTGGCCCGCCATCTTCCCCCCAGCGTCAGGATCGTCGACGAGGGAGCGACCCGCGAGGTCATCGGGCGGTCGATCGACGCGCTTCCCGGAGGGCCGTCGATGCCTCCGATCGTGATGGTGGACGACGGACGCCGGATGCGCCGGGACGCGGTGGAGCCCTTCGATCGGCTGGCCGCGACGACGTCGGTGCAACGGTGGGTCGTCGACCGCCTCCCTCGAGCCCGCGACCTGCCGTCGGGGCCCACGCTCCCGCTCGGCGAGGCCACCGAAGGATCCCTGGTCTTCCGGTCGTCGGCCGGATGGGTCGAAGCGCCCCAGGGACCGACGGTCGAAGAGACCGCCGCGGATGCGCTCGCGCCGATCCCCGCCGACATCGACGTCGGGAGCTGGTCGCCGCCTTCCGTCGGTCTGGTCGTCCTCACCCGACGGCAGGCGACGGCGCCGACGCTTCGGTTCCTCCTCGACCTGTTCGGGGCGCCGCCGCATCCCCTCTGGCGGTGAACGACGTCAGTCGCCGCCCTCGATCTTGGTCTGCGCCGCCTCCATGATCTGATGCTGCAGTTCGCCCAATGCCCTGGCGATGGCGAGCTCTTCGCCGATGACCGGCGCCGGAGAGTCGGACGGGTTGCGGCGGGCGCGGCCGCTGGCTTCGAAATGATCGTTGCGGAGGTCCAGCTCCACCCGGGCCGCCGTCGTGTCCTCGTCCTCGTCGAGATGGATGTCGATCGTGATGTCTCGCTCCATGGCTCCTCCTCGCGTCGGTTCCATCGTGCGCGATCGCCGGCCACCCCACCAGGGCCGTTCGGCGGGTCGTCGCCGAACGGCCCCTCCCCGAACTCGAGATCGCCTCGATCCCGTTCCGAGCCTACGCGACCGCTCGGCGAGGTGACCCTTCGACGGTGAGCCGTTCGCTATCGTGGACTTCGCCATGACGCTCCCTCGCCCCCGTCGCTGGGCCGTTCCCTTCGTCGCCGCCGCGGTGTGGTTCGCGATCGTCCCTGCCGCTCCCGCAGCCGCCTCGGGCACCTGCGTCGTGGCCCCCCAGGCCGCCGGCGCTGCCGCCCTCGTCCCGGGAGCGGCCGTTGGTCGGGACGCGGCCTTCAACGATGCGGATCCCGATGCGGCCACGGCGCCGCTTCGTTCCATCCGGTATCCCGACGAGGCAGCCATGTGGAGCCGTCTCCGTGTCGACGAGCGGGCCGTGGTCGAGGCCGCCGAGGTGTCGAACGACTCGGGCGCATACCCGTTCGCCGCTCGCGCCAGGAGTGACCGTGGGGTGTCGGACTCGATCGTGCGGCTCTTCTGTGGTCTGTTCGACCGCCGACCCGATCCGTTCGAACTGGAGTACTGGGCGGACCGGTACTGGAACGGGCTGCCGCTCGTGACGATCGCCGAGGCGTTCACGACCAGCGCCGAGTTCATCGCCCGCTACGGGATGCCCGACGACCAGGCGCTCGCCGCCGTGCTGTATCGCGATGTCCTGGGTCGGGCTCCGGAGCCGGGAACGTTGGAGACCTTCGCCGAGAAGATCCGCGCCGGATCCCTCCGGCGCGGAGACCTCATCGTCACCTTCACGGAATCGCCCGAGTACGTCGCCGCGACGGCCACCGCGACACCGATCAAGCCGCCGCTCCCGTACCCCGACGACGTCGGGTCGGGTCGCAGGATCCTGTACACCGACTCGGGTCAACGGATCTGGCTCATCGACGACACCGGTGAGCTCGTCAAGACCCATCAGGTCTCGGGCCGAAGAGGCGTTCCCGGGGTCGGCCGGTACCGTGTGTACTCCAAGTCGCGCCACGCCTGGGCGCCGTACGACGGGATCACGATGGAGTACATGGTGCGCTTCGCCCGCGGTGAATGGCCGTACGGGTTCCATTCGATCCCGATCTGGCCGGACAAACGTCCGTTGCAGACCAAAGAGCAGCTCGGTACCCACCGAAGCGGCGGCTGCGTCCGACAGGACTTCGACGACGCGAAGTTCGTCTTCGATTGGGCCGACATCGGCACGCGGGTCATCGTCATCCCGTGACGAGCCGGGGCCTGCGACACCCTGTCCTCAAGTTCCCGCCCGCGTCTGCCGACAAGACGAGGAAGCAGCGGAGGTGAGATGCTCGACACTCGACGAGGCCGCATGGACGATCGCCCGGACGCCGCCTACCCGCGTGCGTACCAGCCGTGGCGTCCGGTGGACGAGATGGTCCTCAAAGCCCTCGTCCACTCGCGGATGGGGATCGAGGAGATCGCTCGCCGTCTCCGGCGCACACCGGCCGAGATCGAGACGCACCTCACCCGCCTCGAACTGGTCTGACCTCCGTCGCTGCCCATCACCCGACGAGCCTCGAAGGCTGCGGACGATCGTTTCGCCTCCTCAGTGGTGCGATCCGCCCTTGGGGGTGACGAGGTAGGTGGACACGAAGGCGATCACCATGAAGATGCCGAGGAACACCAACGCCGCGGTGGCGTAGGCATCGCCCGGCGGTTCGCTGGCCGCTTCGGAGAACGCGAGGAACACGGTCATTGCGGACGGGAGCGTAGCAGACCCGCGAGCCGGCCCGTCGCCGCTTGCGCCGAGTCGCCTCAGCGCTGCAGATGCTCGACGAACCAGCCGCCGGCGAGCTCGGCGACCTGCTCGAGGGTCCCGGGCTCTTCGAACAGATGGCCGGCGCCGGGGACCACGACCAGTCGATGTGGCCCGACCATCCGCGAGAGCGCCCATCGGTTGAGCTCGAGCACCTCCACGTCGTTGCCCCCGACGATCAGCAGGGTCGGCGCTCGTACCGACCCGAGGGCGTCGCCGGCCAGGTCGGGCCGTCCGCCACGACTGACCACGGCCGAGATCCGCTCCGGGACCGACGCCGCGGCGACGAGAGCTGCCGCTGCGCCGGTGCTCGCTCCGAACAGGCCCAACGGCATCATCCCCACATCGTCGCGTCCGGTCACCCACGACGTCGCGCCGACCAGCCGCGATGCCAACAGTTCGATGTCGAACACGTTCGCGCGGTCGTGGCTCTCGAGCGGCGTCAGGAGGTCGAACAACAGCGTCGCCAGGCCACGCTCGTTCAGCCGGGCGGCGACGGCGTTGTTCCGCGGGCTGAGACGGCTCGAACCCGAACCGTGGGCGAACACGACCAGGCCGGACGCGTCCGAGGGGACCGACAGCAAGCCGGGGAGTTCCAGGCCGTCGAACGTGACGGCGACGTCGACGGGTTCGTACCTCATCATCCACCTCCTCGCTCCGAAGGCTATCGGGCTCGGTCGCCCGGCGGCTCTCCCGCAGTTCCCGCCCGGAACCGCCGCACCGGTCCACTCCTAGCATCCGACCCATGGCTCCCCCCGACCTCGAGCATGGCGTCACGTCGTTCTGGTCCGTCGTCCGTGGCGGCGCCCGCCTCATTGGCCGCTTCGTCCGCTGGCACCCCTGGGCCTTCACCCTCGCCGTCTTCGGCGCCAGCGTGTTCGTCTCGGCGATCGTGGCCTCGGCCCTCGTCGTCGGTCGCGTCTCGGACCTCGTCATCATCCCGGTGCTCGGCGGCGACGAAGCCGCCGGCGGGAGGCTGTGGTGGGCGGTGGCGGCGATCGTCGCGGTGTCGGTGTGGAAGGCCGCCGGCATCACCCTCCGCCGGACCGCGGCGTCGTGGCTCCAGTACCGGACGCGGGCGGACGCCAGGGAGAAGCTCATCGATCACCAACTCGCGCTCGATCTCGCCTGGTACGACTCCCGTTCGACCGGTGACCTGCTCTCCATCTCGGAGGTCGACACCCAGCAAGGCACCTTCGTCCTCGCTCCGCTGCCCTACGCCACGGGAGCCTCCCTCCTGCTCGTCGCCACGATCGTGCTCGTCGCGGTCATCGACCCTCTCCTCGGGCTCCTCGCCCTCGTCGGCCTCGGCGTGGTCGTCGGCGTCGACGTGTTCGGGGCGTTCTCGATGTTCGACGACTTCGAGACCGCACAGGTCCTGCGGGGGGAGGTCGGCCGAGTCGCCCACGAGAGCTTCGACGGGGCGCTGACCGTCAAGGCGCTCGGACGGGAGGCGACCGAGGTGCAGCGGTTCCGTGTGGTGGCGGACCGTCTTCGGGACAAGCTCGTGGAGGTCGGTGTTCGCTTCGCTTCGTTCCGGGCGTGGGTGGAGGCCCTCCCGGCCGTCCTGACGTTGGCGATCCTGATCCTCGGAGCCTTCCGGGTCGAGGTGGGCGCCGTGACCCCCGGCCAGCTCGTCACGGTCGCCTATCTCGTCACGCTCATGGCCTTCCCGCTGCAGCTCCTCGGGTTCGTGATCTGGGAGATGGCCCACTCCCAGGCCGCCTGGACCCGCGTGCAGGAGGTCCTCGACGCCGGCGACGTCGTCGAACACGGTCAGGTGACGGCGACGAGCAAGGACGAGGGTTCGGCGATCCGGTCGGACCGGGTGACCTTCGCCTATCCGGATGGCCCTCCCGTGCTCGCCGACCTGCGGCTGCACGTCGAGCCCGGGACGACGGTGGCCTTGGTCGGGCCCACCGGCTCGGGGAAGTCGACCCTGGCGATGCTCCTGGCTCGGCTCTGGGATCCGACGGACGGCGTGATCTCGCTGGACGGGAGGGACCTGCGGTCGTTCGCCCGGTCGGAGCTCCCCCGGGAGGTGGCGTTCGTCTCCCAGGAGGCGTTCCTGTTCGACGACACCGTCGAGGGCAACATCACCCTCGGCCTCGACGTGCCCGACGACGAGTTCCTGGCCGCGGTCCGCCTCGCCGGGGTCGACCGGTTCGTCCATGAGCTCCCCGCCGGATACGAGACGAGGATCGGCGAACGCGGTACGGCCTTGTCGGGTGGGCAGCGCCAACGCGTCGCGCTGGCGCGGGCGCTGATCCGCCGGCCTCGCCTGTTGATCCTGGACGATGCGACCTCGGCGGTGGATCCATCCGTCGAAGCGCAGATCCTGCGGCGGTTGAAGGCGTCCCGGCTCCCCTCCACCATCGTCATCGTCGCCTACCGCCGCTCATCGATTCTCCTCGCCGACGAGGTCGTGTTCATCGACGACGGGGGCGTCGTCGGTCACGGTCGCCACGAGGAGGTGCTGGCGCTTCCCGGGTACCGGCGACTGCTCGAAGCCTACGCCGAGGACCAGGAGCGCAGGGAGGAGGCCTTCGGTGGCCGGCGGTGACGGGACCACGACCACGCTGCGGCGCGCGTTCGCCGTCGCCCCCGCCCTGGCGCGGGGGCTGGGCCTCACCCTCGCCCTGGCCGTCGCCGGGACGGCGTTGCAGGTCGTCGTTCCCGTCACCGTCCAGCAGATCATCGACACCGAGCTGCTCGCCTCCGGCGGCGTCGACACCACCGGGGTGCTCATGCGGGGAGGCGTCGCCCTCGCGGCGGTGGTGCTGGCGGCGTTCGCCCGCCGGACGTCCCTCGCCAGGCTCGCGAGGTCGGCCGCCACCGGCCTGTCGGACCTCCGGGTCACCGTGTTCGACCACCTCCACCGACTGTCCGCACTCCACGTGCAGGGCGAGCGGCGGGGGGCGTTGGTCGCCCGGGTCACGTCGGACATCGAGACCATGCAGGCCTTCATGGAATGGGGCGGCGTCGGGCTGATCCTCGGGACCGCCCAGGTGCTGCTGGCGATGGCGGTGATGGTGATCTACCGATGGCAACTCGCGGTCGTCGTGTTCGTCGGCGTGGTGATCTACGCAGTCATGCTCATCTGGTTCCAGCGGATCCTGCGTGCCGCGCACGATCGGGTGCGACGTCGAGTCGCCGACTCGATGGCCGCCATCGGCGAGGCCACCTCCGGGCTGGCGACCGTCCGGGCCTTCGGGATGGAGCAGGCGACCCTGGCCAAGGTCCGGGGCCGCCTCGAGGACCAGTTCCGCGCCGAGTACTCCACCGCCGCCCTCGGGGCAGCGCTCTTCTCCTCGGCCGAGGTCTTCAGCGGCGTGCTGACCGCCGGCGTGGTGGCGGTGGGGATCGGCTACGGTCCGGCGTGGGGGATGTCCGCCGGCGTCCTCGTCGCGTTCCTGTTCCTCGTCAACCTGCTCGTCGAGCCCGTCCAGATGCTCGTCGAGACCGTCAATCAGGCGCAGTCGGCCGGCGCCGGGCTCCGCAAGGTCCTCGGGGTGCTCGACGTCGCCATCGACGTCCCCGACCCACTCGACGGCGACGAGCTACCCGATGGCGCCCTCGACCTGTCGGTCGTCGACGTGCGGTTCCGATACGGCGACGGTCCGGAGGTGCTGCACGGCGTCACCGTGGACATCCCGGCCGGGCGTCGCGTCGCCGTGGTCGGTGAGACAGGGTCGGGGAAGACCACCTTCGCCAAGCTCCTGACGCGCCTCATGGATCCGACGTCGGGGTCGATCCTCGTCGGAGGCCGTCCCATCGAGACGGTGCGGTTCGCCTCGCTCCGGAGTCGGGTCGCCTACGTCCCGCAGGAGGGGTTCCTCTTCGCAGGGACCGTCGCCGACAACGTGCGCTACGGACGACCCGAAGCGACCGACGACGAGATCGCCGGCGCTTTCGCCCTCCTCGACCTCGGTGGCTGGATCGATACCCTGCCGGTAGGGATCCACACCGAGGTCGGGGAGCGAGGATCGAACCTGTCCGCGGGCGAGCGTCAGCTCGTCGCGCTCGCCCGGGCCGCCATCGCCGATCCCGATCTGCTCGTGCTCGACGAAGCGACCTCGGCGGTCGATCCTGCCCTCGAGGTCGGCCTTCGCAACGCGATCGAGCGGCTGAGCGACGGCCGGACCTCGGTGACGATCGCCCATCGCCTGTCGACGGCGGAAGCCGCCGACGAGGTGCTCGTCTTCGCCGACGGCCGTCTCGTCGAGCGCGGTCCGCACGGCGAGCTCGTCGTCGCCGGGGGTGTCTACGCGGCGTTGTACCGGGACTGGGAGGGCGCGACGTCGACCGGCTCCCGTTCCCGCCGCGGTGACCTCCGGCCCTGAGCCGCCGTGGACGACGTCGGTACCCTGGAGGGGGAGACGACCGAGAGGACCGATATGGCATCGACCTACATCCGGTGGTTCGAGGAGATCGGGATCGACGACGTTCCCCTCGTCGGCGGCAAGAACGCCTCGCTCGGAGAGATGTACCGCCACCTGTCGGGTGCCGGCGTGCTCGTCCCTCACGGGTTCGCCGTCACCGCCCAGGCGTACCGGGACATGCTGGAGCGGGCCGGAGCGTGGGAACGGCTCCACGCGGTGCTCGACGGCATCGACAAGTCCGACCTCGACGACTTCGCGCGCCGGGCCCGGCAGGCTCGCGAGATCGTCTACGGGGCTGGGATCCCCGACGACATCCGACAGGAGATCCTCGACGCCTACCACCGGCTCCGCGACGAGTACGGGCCGGACCTGTCGGTAGCGGTCCGGTCGTCGGCGACCGCCGAGGATCTTCCGACCGCCAGCTTCGCCGGCCAGCAAGAGACCTACCTCAACATCCAAGGCGACGACCTGGTGATCGACGCGTGCCGTCGCTGCTTCGCGTCGCTGTTCACCGATCGATCCATCTCGTATCGGATCGACAACGGCTTCGACCACTTCTCGGTCGCGTTGTCGATCGGCATCATGAAGATGGTCCGGTCGGACCTGGCTTCGAGCGGGGTCATGTTCTCCCTCGACACCGAAACGGGTTTCCGGGACGTCGTGTTCATCACCGGTTCGTACGGTCTCGGAGAGAACGTCGTCCAAGGCGCCGTCGATCCCGACGAGTTCTACGTCCACAAACCGACCTACGACAAGGGCTACCGGGCCGTGCTCCGACGGATGTTGGGGAGCAAGAAGATCAAGATGATCTTCGCCCGCGGTCGTCACGGTGAGACCACTCGCAACGTCCCCACCCCGCGGGCCGATCGGGAGCGCTACTGCCTGTCCGACGACGAGGTCCTCACCCTCGCCGGCTACGCCATCGCCGTCGAGCGCCACTACTCCGAACGGAACGGACGGCCCACTCCGATGGACATGGAATGGGCGAAGGACGGCGTCGACGGCAAGCTCTACATGGTCCAAGCGAGGCCCGAGACCGTCGCTTCGCAACGGTCGGGAACGATCCTCGAGGAGTACCGTCTCACCGGCCATGGAGAGGTCCTCGTCACCGGCCGGGCCGTCGGGACCAAGATCGCCGCAGGGAACGTCCATTTCATCGCCGACGTGCATCATCTCCCCGAGTTCCAGCCCGGCGAGGTGCTCGTGGCCGACACCACCACACCGGACTGGGAGCCGATCATGAAGACCGCCGCGGCGGTCGTGACCAATCGCGGTGGTCGGACCTGTCATGCTGCCATCGTCAGCCGCGAGCTGGGGATCCCCGCCGTGGTCGGAACCGGCAACGGCACCGAGATCCTCGCCGACGTCGGCGACGTCACCGTGTCGTGCGCCGAAGGCGACGAGGGCAAGGTGTATCGGGGGAAGGTCCCGTTCGAGGTTCGCACGATCGACCTGGCCGGCATGCAACGTCCCGAGACCGACGTCATGATCAACCTCGGCAACCCGGACATCGCGTTCGCCACCGCGATGATCCCCAACGACGGCGTCGGTCTGGCCCGGATGGAGTTCATCATCAACGAGCACATCAAGGCGCATCCGATGGCGCTGCTCCATCCCGAGAAGGTCACCAGCACGCACGTGCGCGAAGAGCTCGAGCGCTTGACCCGACACGACGCCGACCCGGCCGCCTTCTTCGTCCGGGAGCTCTCGGAGGGGATCGGCACCATCGCCGCCGCGTTCTACCCCAAGCCGGTGGTCGTCCGCATGTCCGACTTCAAATCGAACGAGTACGCGGGCCTGCTCGGCGGACGCTGGTTCGAGCCCGAGGAGGACAACCCGATGTTGGGGTTCCGCGGGGCGGCCCGTTACACCCATCCCGCCTACGCGGAGGGCTTCGGTCTCGAGTGCGCGGCGATGGCCAGGGTTCGCACGGTCATGGGTCTCGACAACGTTCGGCTCATGATCCCCTTCTGCCGGCGTCTCGACGAGGCGGACCGGGTCATCGCCGCCATGGCGGACCATGGGCTCGAACGCGGCAAGGACGGCCTCGAGATCTACGTGATGTGTGAGATCCCCAACAACGTCATCCTGATCGACGAGTTCGCGAAGCGCTTCGACGGGTTCTCCATCGGGTCGAACGACCTGACCCAGCTGACGTTGGGCGTCGACCGTGACTCCGAGATCGTGGCCTTCGACTTCGACGAGCGGGACCTCGGGGTGCTGGAGATGATCCGCCTCGCCGTCGAAGGCGCACGACGCAACGGTCGTCATTCCGGGATCTGCGGGCAGGCTCCGTCGGACTATCCGGAGGTCGCCGAGTACCTCGTCGAGTTGGGGATCGACTCGATCAGTCTCAATCCCGATTCGGTCCTGTCGACCACCCGCCACATCCTCGAGGTCGAGGAGCGGACCGGTCGATGACGTGGAGAAGCCCTCGCCGAAGCGAGGGCTTCTGATGCCCCTCCGCGGAAGGTCCCGATACCGCCGCCGGTGGATCACCCGAACGTATGGGTCGGCTCCGGATCGAGATCCCCTCAGGGGTCACGTCGTCCATCGGCGTCTCGGCGCCGGAACTGAAGGGTCATCCTGTCGACGATCACATGGGCTGGTCATGTGCCCGCGACCCCAAGCTCGGCTTCTCCGACACGCCACCGGTCCCGCGACGATCGGCCCGCCTCGACGTCCACGAAGGCCAGCAGGATCCCGCCGGCGACCAGGAACGCCACCAGCGATACGATCGCGATGCGAGACGATCCGGTGAGCGTGTCGACGACCGCGAACAGCAACGGGCCCCAGATGGCCGAGAACTTCGAGAAGACGGCGAAGAACCCGAAGAACTCGGCCGACGCGGCCTGTGGGATCATCGAGCCGTAGAGGCTCCGGCTCAGCGCCTGCACCCCACCGAGGACCAGACCGACGGCCGCCCCGAGCCCGACGAACGCCCCCGATGCCCCTTCCGGCAGCAGGTAACCGCCGACCGCGACGAGCACCCACCCGCCGATGGCGACGAGGATCGCCGGCTTGGGGCCGACCCTCCGCGCCAGGTTGCCGAAGGCAACGGCACCGAAGACGGCCACGAACTGGACCACGAGGAAGGTCACGAGGATCGTCTCGGTGGACAACGCCAGTGTCTGCGAGGCGTACACGGAGGTCAGGGCGATGATCGTCTGCACCCCGTCGTTGTAGAGCAGGAACGCCACCACGAACAGGAGGAGCTGTCGGAAGCCGAGCAGGTGCCGGGTGGTCGAGATCGTCCGACCGAAGCCGGCTCTCGCCGTGGCCAGGACGCCGGGGCGCTCGCCGCCCGGGGTGGGTGAGTCGTGGAGGCGGGAGAGGGCGAAGACGGAGAATCCGCCCCACCATACGCCCGCCATGGCGATCCCGAGCCGTTCGGCGGTGAGCCGGTCGATGCCGAGGCGATCGTGCAACGCGATGATCCCGACGGCGATGAGGAGCTGGAGGCCGCCGCCGGCGTACCCGAAGGCGAAGCCCTTGGCGGACACCGCATCGATCGTGTCGTCGGTCGTGATCTCCGGCAGGAAACCGTTGTACATGACGTTGCCGGCGACGAAGCCCACGAACGACAGGAGGAACAGCACGAGGGCGAGCGCCACCTGACCGGTCCCGACGAAGACCAGCAGGATCGTGAACGCTGCGCCCGAGTAGGCGAACGCCTGCAGGAACCGGCGTTTGGCGCCCGACCGGTCGGCGACGGCCCCGAGGACCGGCATCGCCAGGAACAGGACGAAGGCGCCGAGACCGACGACGGCGCTCCACAGCCCCTCCCCGTCCATGGTCCGCCCGAGGACGGTGATGCCCGACTCGGGGACGACGGTGGACGCGAAGTAGATGGGGAACAGGACACCGGCGGCGGTGGTGATATACGCCGAGTTCGCCCAGTCGTACATCGCCCAGCCGAAGATCGTGCGGGGATCGTTGCGTTCGCTCACGGCATCACCCTACGGCGGAGCGGCGAGCGATCGACGTCCCCGGTCCATCGTCGTGGTCGCCGCACGACCGATCGCTGAGGACGGCGGCGTTGTCGGACCAGGCCCGTACCATCGAGCCCATGGACCTGCTCGACTCGGTGACGGCACTGTTCCTCGTGGCGTCCATGGGCGGTCTGACGGTTCCCGCTCCCGCATCGGTGCCGGCGACCTGCGCCGACGTGGTCGTCGTCGGCGTGGCCGGGTCGGGGCAGACTCCGGGCACCGGGCCGCAGGTCGGGTCCTTGGCGGCTGCCATCGCCGAGGGCATGGGACGAGCGGGTCGGACGATCGAGGTGGCCGCGGTCGACTATCCGGCCGTCGACCTCGCCGCGAGTTTCGGCTTGGCGCTGTTCGACGGGCGGTACGAGGAGTCCGTCGCCGTCGGCGCCGAGCGTCTCTCCCTCCTGATCGGCGAGCTGGGCCGGTGCGCGGGCACCCGGCTGGTGATCGTCGGCTACTCGCAAGGCGCCGAGGTCGTCAAGCGGGCGCTCGGGTCGGTGGTGCCGGAGGCGCCGATCGAGGTCGTGGTCCTCATCGCCGACCCGACCCGGGATCCCGCTCAGGCCGGTGTGGTGCGCGTCGCGGGTGCCCCCGACGATCGGGAGGGGTCCCTCGGTGCATTGGCTGTCCCGGCCCGATGGGCTCGCCAGACGATCGACGTGTGCACCGTCGGGGACGTCGTCTGTGGGAGTCGGTCGTTCCGGATCGGCGCCCACGGCTTCGGCTACGACGAGCCGGTCCGGGCCGCGGCCGGGATCGCCATCCGCCGGCTCGTGAGGGATCCCGTGGCCTGGGATCGCTACTGATGCGTCCTCTCGCCGTGGGCATCCAGCTCCCCGAGGTCGAGCGGGTCGTCCGTTGGCCAGAGCTCGCAGCGATGGTTCGCGAGATCGAGGATCTGGGATTCGACTCGATCTGGGTGGGGGACCACCTCCTGTACGACACCCCCGAGGGACGCTCCGGACCGTGGGAGGCATGGACGCAGCTGGCCGCCATCGCCGCGGTCACCGAACGGGTCACGATCGGACCGTTGGTGGCGTCGACGGGCTTCCACGCCCCGGCGATGCTCGCCAAGCAGGCGGCCACCGTCGACGAGATCTCTGCAGGGCGGCTCGTCCTCGGCCTCGGTGCCGGGTGGAACCGAGTGGAGTACGACGCCTTCGGGTTCCCGTTCGACCATCGGGCGAGCCGGTTCGTCGAGTCCTTCGAGGTCATCCGGCGGTTGCTCGCCGGCGAGCGGGTCGACATGGACGGTCGCTACGTCACGGTGCGGGGAGCCGAGCTGCTGCCGCCGCCACGTCCGGGCGGCCCGCCGCTCATGGTCGGATCCATCGGCCCTCGCGTGCTGGGAGCCACGTTGGGTCATGTGGCGATGTGGAACGCCTGGTTCTCGTGGTACGGCAACACGGCATCGGGCATCGCGGACCTGCGCCTGGATGTCGCCGCGGAGGCGCGTCGGGTCGGGCGCGACGCCGAGGAGATCGAGTACACGGCGGCGGTCCTCGTGGCCCTCCCCGGCGCCGTCGGGCGGAACAGCCACGACCACGACGACCGCAGCGTGGTCCCGTTGGCGGGGGAGCGGCCCGGCGCCGTCGCCGACGAGCTGCGTCGGTTCGCCGAGGCCGGCATCGGCCATGTCCAGCTCGTCGTCGACCCGATCACCGTCGAGTCGATCCGGCGGCTGAGCGACGTCCTGGTTCTCCTCGACCGCGGGTAGCCTTGCCGTATGAGCTTCGATCCCGACGCCGATCTCCGCCGGCGCCTCAGTCCCCTCCAGTACGCCGTCACCCAACACGGAGAGACCGAACCGCCGTTCACCGGCGTCTACTGGGACGCCAAGGACGAGGGGCTGTACCGGTGTGTCGTCTGTCATGCCCCATTGTTCTCGAGTGAGACGAAGTACGACTCGGGGAGCGGATGGCCGAGCTTCTGGCAGCCCGTCTCCGACGACGCGGTCGCGACCAGGACCGACACGTCCCACGGCATGGTCCGGACCGAGGCCCTGTGTGGGAGCTGCGGCGCCCATCTGGGTCATGTCTTCGAGGACGGCCCGGCGCCGACGGGTCTTCGCTACTGCATGAACTCGGCGTCGTTGGATCTCGACCGCGACGCCTGAGCGGCACGCACCGCTGCCGGCACGAACCGCTTGAGGGCCGGCACCGCCCGACCGATACCGCGACCATGCACACGTCCGTCGACTCCCCGACGTCTCGGCGAACCCTGGGTTGTGGACGCCCTCTGGGGGTGTGGCGAACCCTGGGTTGTGGACGCCCTGGAGGGGTGTGGCGAACCCTGGGTTGTGGACGCCCTCTGGGGGTGTGGCGAACCCTGGGTTGGCGAGGTATGGGGGTCGTGGCGGTCGCGGTCGCCGTCGCCGTCATGCCCGCCGCGGCCCAGGCCACCTCTCGCGAGTTCGGCGAGATGGTCGACCATGTGATCACCCTCCCCGTCGACGGGGAGCATCACCTCTGGGACACCTTCTGGGCCGCCCGGAGCAACGAGACCGGTGTCCACCATGCCCAGGACATCATGGCCGACAAGATGACGCCGGTCGTCGCCGCCGCCTCCGGCACGATCCGGCTCGTCAACTGGTCGAGTCGCCCCGACGACCTGAACCCCGAGCGATGCTGCACGATCGTGCTGCGCCACGACGACGGATGGGAGTCGTGGTACATCCATCTCAACAACGACACGCCCGGCACCGACGACGGGAAGGGCTGGGGCATCGCCGAGGGCATCGTCCCCGGGGTCCACGTCGACGCCGGTCAGCTCATCGGATGGGTGGGGGACTCGGGGAACGCCGAGTCGACGGCCCCGCACGTGCACTTCGAGCTGCGCGATCCCGCCGGTGTCGTCGTCAACCCCTACGCGGCTCTCCGTGCCGCGGGGGCCAACGCCCCGGCCCCCTCCGATGCCGTCCTCGCCGGCGTCAGGGTCCTCCGGCAGGGGATGCGCGGCGCCGACGTGGAACGACTCCAGCAGCTCCTCGCTGCCGAGGGCTTGGATCCCGGGCCGGTGGACGGCATCTTCGGCCGCCGCACCGACCGGGCCGTCCGTGCCTTCCAGCGGGACCACGGGCTGACGGTCGACGGGATCGTCGGTTCGGCAACCAGGGGAGCCCTCCGTCGCGTCGCCCCGGCCGAGGGGCCCGTCTTCGACCGGATCCTCAGGAAGGGGAGCATCGGCAACGACGTCCGTGCCGTCCAGTCGATGCTGAAGGCCGCCGGCTTCGATCCCGGACCGGTCGACGCCGTGTTCGGCGGCAAGACCCTGCTCGCCGTCCTCGCCTTCCAGGAGGCCAACGGCCTGAGTGTCGACGGCCTCGTCGGTCCGAAGACCCTCGCCGCCCTCGGTGCCTGAAGACCCTCCTGGTTCGGGGTTGACACACACGCACCCGTGACACCATTCGCCATGGACCGTCGGGGATCGGAGGACGATCATCGTACGAAGGATCCGAGCGGTGCTCGCGGTGGTCAGCACCATGGTGGTTCTCGCCGCGCTTCCCGCCGAGAGTGCTACCGAGTATCGCCTCACCACGAGCTTTGGGATCCACTGCTCCGCCACGAGCTCTGCAGGCTGGATCGATGGGCCCATCTACGACACCGCATGGGCGAAGACCTCGGACCTGCGCGGATCTACGAACGACTACACCTACTGTGAAGGAACGAAGGTCGCGGTCGGCTACTACAACCAAGGCGGGCCGGTGTGGTCGTCGTACCGGTACAGCACCCGACCGTTCGCGTCGATCAGTCGGACCTCGGTGTGGCGGTGCTACGGGGGGTTTCACGGGCCATCGACTCACGATTCGCACTACCCGACGACGGACTACCTCGGCCGGTGCTGAGGGCGCCCGATGGTGAACCGACCCCGAGACGAGGATGTGCGGAGCGCTCCGACATTCCGTGTGCGATGATCAGAGTGGGCGGACCGGCATCCCCGCCGATCGACGACGCCGACCGAGGCACCATATGGATGTGAGACATGCCCCCTGGACGGTGAAGCTCTTCATGATCGCTGCCATCGCGATCCTCGGTTCGGCATGTGCGGGGGTAGCGTCCCCGGGCCGCGAGGCCACGATCCGGCAGATTCCCGAACCTCAGCGTGCGGCATTCATCGACGGCGTCGTCGATTTCGACGAATACGAGGGGGCCGTTCTGGCTGTCGTACGCTGCCTGAAGGAGGAGGGGATCGATGTCGACGGCCCGCGCCTCAGCCGGTGGGATACCCACTACGAGTACGACTACTCGGCGGCGCGGCCGGACGCCTCCACGATCCACGACCGGTGCTACGAGACCTACCTGTCGTTCGTCAATGCGGCTTGGGTCGAGCAGAATGCCCTGAGCGGCGACGAACTCGCGGAGGCGTACCGAAAGCTCGGCGAGTGTCTGCGTGACGCCGGGTACCACGTGCCGGAGGATCCCACCGAGGACGACATCCTCGAGGTCTTCTCGGGGGAATGGAACGCGCACGCCGCCCGGTGCTTCGAGACGATCCGCTGGTTCGACTAGCAGCCTCGTCGGTCCGAAGACCCTCGCCGCCCTCGGTGCCTGAACCGGGCGTGGCCGACCCTCAACCCGTGGCGTCGGCCACGATCGCCAGGATCTCGTCGCCGTAGTCCTCCAGCTTCTTGGGACCGATGCCGGCAACGGCCAGGAGCTCGCGTTCGTCGGTCGGGCGGGACGCGGCGATCGCCTCCATCGTCCTGTTGTCGAAGACCACGTAGGCGGGTACCCCGAGCCGCCGCGACGTCTCGAGTCGCCAGTTCCGGAGCCGCTCGACCAGGCCGGCGTCGGGTGCGGGCGGAGCCGCCTCGACGATCTCGGCCACGTCGGCGACGACCTCCCCGCCCGTTCCCAGCGCCACGGTGACGGTGCCCACACCGACCTCCGTCACCAGCCCCTCGTAGCCGCCACGCAGCCGCACGGCCGTGCCGACGGCGATCCGCGTCGACGCCTTCGCGCGGAGGGCGGCAGGCTCGTCGGCACCGTGCTCGGCGGTGCCGGCCAGCTCGGCGAGGAACCGAGACGGCCGATCGGCGTCCGCCAACACCACCACCGCGTCGATGGCGCGGGTGACGGCGACGTGGAAGATGCGTCGCTCCTCCTCGACGTCGTCGGCGAGGTCGTGGGGCATCGCTCCCCGGTCGGCGCCGAAGACGATCACCTTCGGCCACTCCATCCCCTTGACGCGATGCACCGACGACAAGGTCACGCCATCGGGTCGGGACGGGGCGTCGAGCGCCGCGGCGAGCCACGACGTGAAACCGTCCACGGTCCCGTGGAGCGCCCCGGCGCGGCGGATCGCCACCAGATCGTCGACGTGGCCCGACCGGGACGCGTTCGTCCGTCCCGCGTCGAGGGCACCGGCCGCCGAGCGGAGCCCCACGTCGTCGATCAGGAACGACAGGAGCCTCCCGGCGTCGTCGGCACGAGCGATCCTCGCGGCCTCCACGACATCGGACACGTACCCGTGCCACCGGGTCGCCTGCTTGGCGTCGAGGCCGTCGGCGATCCCCAGCAGATCCGCCGGCTCGTACCACGAGCGGGTGAGGCGCTCCCGAGCCAGGGTCGTCAACCCGCGACCGGGCCGCCGGATCGTCTCCAACACGGTTCGCCGGCCGATCCGGCCCGGATCCGTCGCCATCAGGATCCACGCCATCAACGCCCGCACCGTGGTGCGTTGGAGTTGACCGGCATCGAGGACGTCGTCGGTGGGGATACCGCGGTCGACGAGGGCCGCCTTCACCGGTATGAGCGTCGAGTTGACCCGGGCCAGGATCGCGATCTCGTCGGGCCGGGTGCCGTCGTCCAACCACCGCTCGACGACGCCGGCAGCCACCGACGCGAGGTCGACACCCCGATGGGATCCGACGGTGAGCCCTGACCCGCGCTTGGCCGGTTCGATGGTCTTGTCGATCCGCCGTCGGTTGTACGACAGGAGGGTGGCGGTGGCGTCGACCACGTCGGCCGGGCAGCGGTAGTTGCGGGTGAGGGCATGATGGGCGGCGCCGGGGAAGAAGTGATCGAAGTCGATGAGGAACCCAGGATCGGCCCCGGCGTAGCCGTAGATCACCTGGTCGTCGTCACCGACGCCGAACACGTCGAGCTCCGGAGCCGCCAGCAGCCGGAGGAGCAGAACGTAGGCCGGGGTCAGGTCCTGGAACTCGTCGACCAGGAGGTGCCGGCAGCGCCGCTGCCATCGGGACCGCAGCTCCGGGTCGCGGAGCAGCGCCTCGATCGCGCCGTAGACCTGCTCCCCGTGGTCGACCCGGCGCCGACGGTACATCCGCTCCCGGTACCGCTCGAAGGCCGCGGCGAAGCCGACGACGTCGTCTCGGGATGCCTCCACGAGGGCCGGATCCCGCAGTCCCGCGCGGACCTCGTCGAGCGCTTCGAGGTACGGTCCGAGCGGGTCGGCGTTGGCTCGACGCGGGACCGAGACGAACCGCTCGAACTGGCTGCGGATCTCCGCGTCGTCGACCAGGTCGAGGCCCGCGTGGGCGTCGGTCAGGATCGCCCAACCCAGCGAGTGGATGGTGCGGACCATCGACCGGTCGGCGCCCACGCGGTCGCGTAGCTCCGCCGCCGCCTTGGCGTTGTAGGCCACCGCGGTCACGAATCGCGGCTCGATGCCCACGTCGTCGAGCAGGTGCCGGAGTCGAGCCGCCAGCGTCCTCGTCTTGCCCGATCCGGCCGGGGCGATGATCCTCGCAGGGCCCGCGCCGTGGAGGACGGCGTCGAGCTGGTCGGTCGCCAGCTCGCCGGGAGCGCCGCGTCCGGTCAGGACACGTGCCGGGGTGGTCGCCCCCGCCTCGATCGTCTCGCCGTGGATCACCGGTGCACCGACCGGGGGGAGCGGCTGGCGCGGCCCGCCGTCGATCCACACGGCTTCACCGTCGGCCGTCACCGCGTCGGCAGATCCGCCCGGCGCGGCTCCCACGTGACGGGCGGCCTTCGTCGCCCACCACCAGCGGAGAGCCCCGGTGCGCAGGTCGTAGTTGTTGGAGAACACGAGGAAGCGGAGACGTTCCCGTGGGAAGAGGAAGTCCACCGGAACAGACCACACGGGACGTTCGTCGAGCTCCGCGGCAGCCAGGGCGTCATCGGCGATCGCCCACTCGATGACCCTCGGCTCGCGGCGGACCCAGCTCCGTTGCAGCCGCTCGATCAGCTCGTCACGCCGTTCGTCGTCGGCGATCGTCTCGTCGTCGATCCTGGTCCGCGGCGCGGTCGCCCACGGTGCAGGCGGATCCATGCCCGGGCGGACGACGACACCGCGGCCGAGCACCGATGGAGCGGGGATGGTGGCCACGAAGCTGGAGCGTAGAGGCGGGATGGGACATGATGCGGCAGGAACGCCGGGAACCCCCGGTAGCGCGGACCGCATCCCTATCATGGCCCCAGGCCGCCGCAGCGGGCGAGGCCCGCATCGTCTGGATGCGCACCCGCTCCGGGACCACGGCATGTTCCACTCCGCGGGTCGACCGCCTCGATCTTCCCCACCCGTCCGTCGCCGATCGACGCCGGGTTCGAGTTCGTCACCGACCAGTCCGCAGCCGCGGACGTCAGGAGCCACCGACCATGACCGCCCCGACCTTCGCCGACCTCGGCGTGCCCAAGCACTTCACGAAAGTGCTCCGCGCCAACGGCATCGACACCCCGTTCCCCATCCAAGCCGCCACCATCCCCGACGCTCTCGCCGGTCGCGACGTCCTCGGCAGAGCCCCCACGGGGTCCGGCAAGACGCTGGCGTTCGCCATCCCGCTGCTCGCCAACGTCCAGCGAGGCCGACCTCATCATCCCAAGGCGCTCGTCCTCGCCCCCACGCGTGAGCTCGCCGATCAGATCAAGCGGGAGTTCTCGCTGCTGGCCCAGGCCGCCGAGCGGCGCATGGTCGCCATCTACGGCGGGGTCTCGTACCGTCCCCAGCGAGAGAAGCTCCGGCGCGGCGTCGATGTCGTGATCGCGACCCCCGGTCGTCTCGCCGACCTCGTCGAACAGGGCGACATCTCCCTCGACGAGGTCGACCACGTCGTCGTCGACGAGGCCGACCGGATGGCCGACATGGGGTTCCTGCCCGAGGTGCGTCGCCTCCTGGACATGACCGCCGCCGATCGCCAGACCGTGTTGTTCTCGGCCACCCTCGATGGGGACGTGGCGACGCTGACCCGCCGCTACCAGCACGATCCGGTCCGTCACGAGGTCGGATCCGAGACCCCCGACGCGGGGACGGCCCGCCACCACTTCTGGCGGGTCGACCACAGTGACCGGGTCGGGCACACCGCCGCCGTCGTGACCGCGTCGGAGTCGACGATCGTGTTCACCCGAACGCGGCGCGGCGCCGACCGGCTGGCCGGTCAGCTCTCCAGGGAAGGTGTGCGGGCGATCGCCATCCACGGGGGTCGAACCCAGCGGCAGCGGCACAAGGCGTTGAAGGACTTCGCAGGAGGTCGGGTCGCCGCCCTCGTCGCCACGGACGTCGCGGCTCGCGGCATCCACGTGGACGGGGTGGATGCGGTCGTGCACTTCGATCCGCCCGACGACGAGAAGGCCTACCTGCATCGTTCCGGCCGGACCGGGCGGGCCGGTGCCTCCGGATCGGTCGTGTCCCTCGTGATGGGAGACCAGGTCCGTGCCGCCAGGGACCTCCAGTATCGGCTCGGCCTCAGCGGGTCCTTCTCGGATCCTGTCGTCGACGACCTCCACGACGAGGGCGGGGAACAGCTCGGGGACCATCCGGTTCGGACGACAGCCAAGCCGCGTCGTGGCGGCGGCGGCCACCGGGGGAGCTCGCGCGGTGGGCAGCACCGCCGGGCGCGTGCCCGTACCTCCGGGGGGCGTTCGTCCCGGGGAGGTGCCAGCCGAGGCCGCTCCGGTCGAGGAGGCTCCGGCAGGGGAACGCCCCGCCGGAGGAACAGCGGGCGCTGAGCCTGCCGTTCCGCACCCCGGAGTCGCCGGTCAGTAGGCGGTCGTCCGGAAGACCGGTTGGAACAGATCGATCCGTCGGGCGCACACCGAGCCGAGTGGGCAGGTGCCGCAGCTCGGTTCGCCCATCTCGACGCAATGTGACCGAGCGACCGAGAACACGAAGCCGTCGAGGGCTCCCATCGGCAGGCCGGACCGCGCGGCGATCTGGGCGATCGCCTCGTGGGCGGCACCGCGGATGGCCGCCTCGGTGGGCTCATCGACCCAGGAACGTGCGACGAGTCGCTCTCGGGTCGTCGCGTCCACGTCGATGCATCCCGACCGGAGGCACACGCGCATCAGGTGATAGTCGATGATGGGGCCCGGTTCACTTCCTCCGCCGAGGAACCGCTCCGGTCGATTGCGGAGGATGAGGGCGAGGAGCCGGGCCTTCTTCTGCAGGGGGTCCTCCCGGAAACCCGGGACCGACGTGAGGGACGACACGAAAGTCGCCACGGGGTCCGCCGACCGGTTGGCGGTCGCAACGAGCGACCCGATGCCACCTCGGCGGGCCATAGACCATCCGTAGGCCTGCTGGAGGACCCGATGGGAACCGACGTCGGGGATCGGGCACGTCCCGCCGTCGTCGATGCAGATCCGGTCGAACAAGAGCGGATCGGACGCCAGTCGCCCCAGATCGATCACCGCCGGGTCGGACTCCACGGCCGCGGTGAACCGTTCCCACACCACGTCGGACCCCTTGCGTCGCCGACCGGCGACATGGGCCCACATCGGAGCGACGTACCCGTCCTCGTCGTCGTACCAGAAGCCGTACTGGTGAAGGGTTGCGACCGCCAGGGTCTCGAGCGCATGAGGTGAGCCGACCGGGGGGAACGCGGGCCCGGCGAAATCCAGTTCGCCGTCGACCGCCTCGGTGGCGACCGTTCGCGCGACGGCGTCCACCTGGTCCTCTGCGACCTCCGCCACCGACGGGGCGCCAGTCGCTCGCTCGGGCGTGGGGCCGATCCTCGGTCGGAGCCGATCGAGCAGCGGCGCCGCACCGAGCCCCGACAGGACCTCCCCGGCGCGAGCGATCGCCGAGCCGACCCGGTCCCCGCCGCGCAGCATGGCACCGAGATAGCCGCCGCAGAACGCATCGCCGGCGCCGGTCGGATCGATCACGTCGAGATCCGGGACCCGATGGTGCCTCCAACGGGACCCGTCCCACACATCGGCGCCGTCCGCGCCCCGGGTCACGACGACCACCGTGTCCTCCGGTGGTCGAGAGCCGAAGATGAGCTCCGCCTCGGCCACGTTGCAGAACGCCAGGTCGGCGCGATCGAACAGTGCCCTCACGGCGGCGGGATCGCCGACGGCGTCGCCGATGAACGTTCCCACGCTCAATCCTCCCGCATAGCCGCGAGCCGCGAGCCCGGCCACGAACCGCGTCTGCGCGGCGGCGGCGGCTCCGATCGGAGCGACGTGGATCCAGGGGGTTGCGAGCCATCGACGTGGCAGATCATCCGCGGAGAGCGACGTTTCCGCACCCATCGACGCCATCGCGTAATGGGCGGTCTGCTCGTGGTCGTAGGAGATCGTGAACCTCGGCAGGGAAGCATCGACCACCACCAGCCCCGACGGGTCGAGCATGCCTGGACCGAAGGCGGCGGCGATCCTGTCGGGCAGCACGCGAGGGACGCGAGCGACGATGCCCGAACGGGCTCCGCTGACGGTTGCGGCCAGGGCCGTGATGAACCCCGAGCCGCCGACCGTCGAGTAGGTGGCTCCTCCGATCGAGATGCGGTCTTGGGACGGGGTCCCGACGACGACGAGTTCGGGGGCTTCCATGGCGCTCACCGTACCGGCGTCAGTTCCGCTTCTTCAGGCGCTTCCGTTCCGACTCGGTGAGATGACGCTTGCGGAGGCGGATCGACTTCGGCGTGACCTCGACCAGCTCGTCGTCGGCGATCCACTCGATCGCGGTCTCGAGGGTATGGACCGTCGGCGGCTTCAGCTTGATCGCCTCGTCCGTCGAATGGGTGCGGATGTTGGTGAGCTGCTTGCCCTTGGTCGGGTTGACCTGCATCTCGCCCGGACGGGTCGACTCCCCGATGATCATCCCCTCGTAGACCTCCTCGCCGGGGCCGATGAACAACTCCCCGCGCTTTTGGAGGTTGTCGAGGGCGAAGCCGGTCGACGTCCCACGGCGGTCGGCGACCATCGCTCCACCCTGTCGGTGGGGTAGGTCCCCGGCCCAGGGCATCCAGCCAGCGTGCTGCTGATGGACCAGTGCGGTTCCTCTGGTGGCGGTCATCAACAGCGACCGGAACCCCAGCAGGCCCCGCGCCGGCGCCTCGAGCGTCACGATCGTCCGGCCGCTGTCGCCGGGTCGCAGATCCGTCACCCGGCCCTTGCGGGGGGCGATCGCCTGGGTGACGGTGCCGACGTGCTCGTCGGGAACGTCGACCACGGCTCGTTCCAGCGGTTCGTGAGGGGCGCCGTCGATCTCACGGAGGATCACCTCGGGGCGGGAGACCTGCAGCTCGAAGCCCTCGCGTCGCATGGTCTCGATGAGCACGGCGAGTTGGAGCTCGCCGCGGCCGGCGACCTCGATGATCTCGGGTGACGACGTCGTTCCGATCCGGATCGACACGTTGCCGAGCACCTCGCGGTCGAGGCGCTCCCTGATCTGGCGCGACGTCAACAACGTGCCCTCGGTACCCGACAGCGGCGAGGTGTTCACCCCGAAGGTCATCCGCAGCACCGGCTCGTCCACCGTCAGACGAGGGAGCGGTTCGGGGTGGTCGGCGTCGGCGAGCGTGTCGCCGATCTCCACCTCGGGGAAACCGGCCACCACGAACAGGTCGCCGGCGACGCGGTCGGGCACCTCGTCGCGGCCCAACCCCGAGAACCCGAGGAGCTGGGTCAGTTTGCGTCGGAGCGGAGGCTCGTCCTCGTTGGAATGGCACAGCGCCACCTGCTCCCCTGCCCGGAGGGTTCCCTGGACCACCCGGCCGATGGCGAGGCGACCGAGGTAGTCCGAGGCGTCCAGGTTCGTCACCAGCGCCTGAAGGGGAGCGTCGGGGTCGCCTGCAGGCGCCGGGATCGTTTCGACGATCGTGTCGAGGAGCGCCGACAGGTCCGCCTCGGGCTCCGGCATGCCGGTTCCGATCATCGTCCGGCCCTCCCGCGCAATCGCCGAGACGATGGGGAACTCGATGTGATGATCGGCCGCATCGAGATCGAAGAACAGCTCGTAGATCTCATCGACGACCTCGTCGACCCTGGCGTCGGAGCGATCGACCTTGTTGATCACCACGACCGTGGGGAGATGACGTGCCAACGCCTTCGACAGGACGTAGCGGGTCTGGGGCATCGGGCCCTCGGCGGCGTCGACGAGGAGAAGGACCCCGTCGACCATCGTCAAGGCCCGTTCCACCTCGCCACCGAAGTCGGCATGGCCGGGGGTGTCGACGAGGTTGATCTTCGTGCCCTTCCACGCCACGGAGGCGGCCTTGGCGAGGATCGTGATCCCCCGCTCGCGTTCCTGGTCGTTGGAGTCCATCACCCGGTCGACGCGCGTCTCGTGCGCGGCGAAGATCCCGGTGGCGGTCAACATGGCGTCGACGAGGGTCGTCTTGCCATGATCGACGTGCGCGATGAGCGCGACGTTGCGGAGATCGGGAACGGGCATCGCCGAAGGGTACCGGGCTCGGGGCGTTGGTCGACTTCGCCTCCAGTCCGTCACGAGCCCGGTCGATGACATCGGGTACACTCCATCGCATCCGAGGAGGCCCGATGGCGCAGTTCACGATCGTTCCCGACGACGAACCCGCGGCCGCGGCGGCCGTCCCGTTGACGATCCCTCCGGACCTGGTTCCCCCCGACCTACTCGAACGGATCCGGACCGCCGCCAAACGCGAGATCATCTGCGACACCTACCCGTACCGGGAGAAGATGGGTCGGGCCGAGTACGAGAGGCAGAAGCGGCTCCTCCAGATCGAGATGCTCAAGGTCCAGCGATGGGTCCGCGAGACCGGCCAGCGCCTCGTGCTCCTGTTCGAAGGTCGAGACGCCGCCGGCAAAGGCGGCACGATCAAACGGTTCATGGAGCATCTCAACCCGCGCGCCGCCAGGGTCGTGGCGCTGGAGAAACCCACCGAGGTCGAACGAGGCCAGTGGTACTTCCAGCGGTACATCGCCCAGCTCCCGACCCGGGGTGAGATCGTGTTCTTCGACCGCTCCTGGTACAACCGTGCGGTCGTCGAGCCGGTGATGGGGTTCTGCACGCCGTCGGAGCATCACGTGTTCCTCCGCGAGGCCCCCGTCGTCGAGAACATGCTCGTGGAGAACGACTTCCATCTCTTCAAGTTCTGGTTCTCGGTGAGCCGCGAGGAACAGCTCCGTCGGTTCCTCTCCCGGGCCCAGGATCGACTCAAGCAGTGGAAGCTGAGCCCGGTCGACATCGAATCCCTCGGACTGTGGGACGAGTACACCGAGGTCAAGAAGGCGATGTTCATGGCGACCGACACCAAGATCGCCCCGTGGACCGTGGTCCGATCAGACGACAAGAAGCGGGCACGGCTGGCGACCATGCGGTTCGTCCTCGATCGGCTCGACTACCCGTCGAAGGATCACGATGTGGTCGGGGCGCTCGACCCACTCGTCGTCGGTCCGAAGGAACGGATCTACGAAGGCGACGACTGGTAGGCCGCCGGCGCTACCGCTGGCTCAGCACCCAGTCGACGAACGCCCGGGCCGTAGGCGCGCCTTCGGGGTCGACGGTCTGGTACCGGGCCACGAGGGCTTCGAGGTCCTTCGCCGTCCATGGGCGCCGGGGACGTTCCGCCTCCATCCGGGCCTTGGCCTCCTCGATCGTGAACCGGCCGGCCGTCACCTCCCGCCCGACCACGACCCCGGCGATGCGCTTCCCGTCCACCTCGATGGCGCGGAGCGCATCGATGTCCTCCAGGTCGCGGACCCCGCCGGCGGCGACGACCTCCTCGTCGACGATGGACAACGCCAGGCGCAAGGCGTCGTAGTTCGGCGGTTCGACGAGGGCGTCGCGGCCGACCTCGGTCATCATGAAACCCACGGCCCCCGCCGAGGACAGCTCGATGAGGGCCTCTTCGAGCTGGAGTCCGCTGCCTTCGGTCCATCCCCTGATCGCGAGCTCTTCGTCGGCTCGGACGTCGAGGCTGACCATGATCCTGCCCGGATGCGAGCGGCACAGCTCCCAGAAGAGCACCTGATCGACGATCGCCACGGTTCCCATCCCGACCCGCCAGGCACCGGCGTCCAGGAGCCGCTCGACCTCCGCCGTCGACCGCACCCCACCGGCGACCACCACCGGGACGTCGACGGCCTCGATGATCTCGCCGAGCAGCGGCCGGTTCCGGTAGTCGCCACGAGCGGCGGCGTCGAGATCCACGACGAGGAGGCGGTCGGCTCCCTTGGAGACCCATCCCCGTGCCCGCGCGACCGGATCGGCATCGAGGAAGATCGCCTCGTTGACGTCACCGCGGGGCAGTCGCACCGCGCGCCCTTCGAGGATGTTGACACGGGCGTACAGGTCCATGCAGGGAACCTACCACCCTGTGGAAGGGGGTGCGCCGTGTCCGCGAGGACCCGGTGGCCATCGGAAGTCCGGGAAATACCGGGGGATCGGACGGTGAGGGGGTACCGTCGGAGCCCATGGAGATGATTCAGGTCGTCGTCGCCTGGCTGGTCCTGAGCCTCATGGTCCTCGCGTCGGTCGCCTTGTTCCTCGCCGCCTACCGGTGAGGTCGCATCGCGGCCGACGACCACCGGCGCGGTGGAGGCCGGCGGGTCGCCCCACCGGCCTCCACCGCATCGAGCTCGAACCGCTCAACCTCCGGAGCCGAAGAACCCTCCATCGCTCTTGATGCTCTCCACGAGGAGCTGTCCGAAGGGGCCTTCCGCCTTCAGGTCGCCCACCCGGTCGTTCATCAGGGTCTCCATCTCCGCGTCGGAGCAGCCGAGTTCCTCGGCCTTCGCCTCCAGCTCGTTGGCCTTCTCCTCGAGCTCGGCGAACTGGGGCGGCTCGTTCTCGAGCGCTGCGATGTCCTCGAGGGACATGGTGTCGAACTCGTCGATGACGCCTTGGACCAGACCGATGGCCTCGTCGGCGACGCTCTCGCACGACGCCGCCGACCCGCCTCCGCCGCTGCATGCTGCAGCGACCAACGCGAACGCGACGACCGTCACGGACAGTTTCGTCATGGGGTCTTCCTCCCTCGGGTGTGATGACAGGCTCCGCCTGTCGGCAGGCAACCTACCCGTTCGAGGGGGCTTCTCCGCGCATCACGACTCGGCGATGAGACGCCGGGCGGCGGCTCGATGGCGCTCGACGGCTCCGGGGAGGTCGAAGGTGGTGACCGATCCGTCGACGACCAGCGGGCGCCCGTGGACCCACGACCGTGACACCGGGGCCGGCCAGCACAGCACGAGGGCGGCAACGGGGTCGGCCGCCCCGGCGTAGCCGATGTCGCGAACGTCGACGGCCACGACATCGGCCGCCTTCCCCGGAGCCAGGGCGCCGATGTCGTCACGGCCGAGGACCGCTGCTCCCCCTCGGGTGGCGATCTCGAGAACGGTCCGCGCAGACAGGAGCGACCCTCCACCTTCCAAGGCGGTTCTGACCCGAGCGGCGAGTAGCGCCTGGCGGGCCTCCCCCAGGAGGTTGCTTCCATCGTTCGACGCCGACCCGTCCACGCCCAGGCCGACCCGCACACCGGCGTCGAGGTACTCGCGGAGGGGTGCGACGCCCGAGGCGAGCCGCATGTTCGACGTCGGGCAGTGGGCGATCCCGGTTCCGGTCGCCGCCAGCATCGCCACACCGGCTGCGTCGACATGGACGCCGTGAGCGAACCAGACATCGTCGCCCATCCATCCGACGCGTTCGGCGTAGCCGATCGGGTCGACACCGAACGTCTCTCGGCAGAAGCGTTCCTCGTCGATGGTCTCGGCGAGGTGGGTGTGCATCGTCACCCCGTATGCCCGAGCGAGCCTCGCCGACTCGATCATCGCCGCGGGGGTGACCGAGAACGGGGAACATGGAGCCACGACGATCCGGATCATCGCGCCCGGTTCGGGATCGTGGAAAGCTTCGATCAGACGTTGGGTGTCGGCGAGGATCCCGGCCTCGTCCTCGACGAGATCGTCCGGGGGCAGCCCACCGGCGCTCTCTCCCAGGCTCATCGATCCGCGGGCGGCATGGAACCGCATTCCCGTGTCTGCGGCGGCACGGATGGAATCGTCGAGGGTGGAACCGTTCGGGAACACGTAGAGATGGTCCGAGGTCGTGGTACATCCCGACAGCGCCAGCTCTCCGAGCCCGACGAGGGTGGACACGGCGATGTCGTCGGGGGTCATCCGCGCCCAGATCGGGTACAGGGCCGTCAGCCAGGCGAACAGCGACGCGTCCTGGACGTCGGCGACCGCCCGGGTCAGCGTCTGGTACAGATGGTGATGGGTGTCGACGAGTCCGGGGAGGACGACGTGGCCGGTGGCGTCGAACACCTCGTCCGCCGTTGCCGGGAGCGTGTCGGTCGCCCCGACGTGCTCGATCCAACCGTCCCGGCAGAAGATGCCGCCTCCGGCGATCTCCCTGCGGTCGTCGTCCATCGTGACGACGACCTCGGCGTTGCGGATCAACAGCGATGACATCGGTTTCACCAGCGCTGGTGGACGTGGGGGGCGATCAGGTCCCGGTAGATGGCGGCGATCCGCCGGCGCATCCCGGCGTCGAGGGGCTCGAGCGTCGACGCCGATGCGTTGGCTGCTGCCTGGTCCGGGTTCTTCGCGCCGGGGATCACGGTCGACACCGACGGATCGTCGAGGATCCATCGCAGCGCGAGCTGCGCCATGGTCCACCCTTCGGGTACCAGAGGTCGCAGCTGTTCGACCGCCGCCAGCCCCACGTCGTAGGGCACGCCGGCGAAGGTCTCCCCCACGTCGAACGCCTCTCCGTGGCGGTTGAACCGACGGTGATCGTCGGGAGCGAACTCGGTGTCGGAGGTCAGCTTGCCGGTGAGGAGCCCGCTGGCCAGCGGGACCCGGGCGATCACGCCGATGTCGTGTTCGGCGGCGAGCGGGAGAAAGCGTTCCGCCGGTCGTTGCCGGAACATGTTGTAGATGATCTGGACGGTCTCGACGCCGGGATACTCGATGGCCGCGAGCGCCTCTTCCACCTTCTCGACGCTGACTCCGTAGTGGCGGATCTTGCCTTCGTCGACGAGGTCGTCGAGGGCAGCGAAGACCTCGGGCCGGTCGTAGACGTCGGTCGGTGGGCAGTGGAGCTGCAGGACGTCCAGCGAGTCCATCTGGAGGTTGGTGAGGCTGCGGTCGACGAACCTGCGCAGGTTGTCGGCGGTGTAGCCGTCGGCTCGATGGGGCGACAGACGCCGGCCGGCTTTGGTCGCGATCACGAGCCGGGCGTCGGGTCGGCCACGCCGAACGGAACCGACGAGGCGCTCGGATCGCCCGTCGCCGTAGACGTCGGCGGTGTCGATGAAGTCGACGCCGTGGTCGATCGCCGCCTGGATCGTGGCGACGGCATCATCCTCGGCGACCGGGCCCCAGTCGGCGCCGATCGCCCATGCACCGAGTCCGACCTCGGACACCTCGTATCCCGTGCTTCCCAGTCGTCGGCGTCGCACCGCCCACCTCCTCGGTCGATCACCCTAGGGGTCGAGGCCCCCCGGACGGCGTCGCGTCGAGGAGGGACCGGTACCGTAGGGCCATGAGATACGGAGCGTTCATCCCCCAAGGTTGGAGATTGGATCTGGTCGGTATCGACCGGTCGCGGCACTGGAGCACGATGCTCGAGGTGGCCCGCACCATCGAGGCGTCCGGCTACGAGTCGTTGTGGGTCTTCGATCATTTCCACACGGTCCCCGAGCCCACCCAGGAGGTGACCTACGAGGCCTGGACCTTGATGGCCGCCCTCGCCGCCACCACCGAGACGGTCCGGCTCGGCCAGATGTGCACCTCGAACTCGTACCGGATGCCGTCGTACCTGGCCAAGGTGGCGGCCAACGTCGACGTCATCTCCGACGGCCGACTCGAGATGGGCATCGGGGCCGGATGGTACGAGCACGAGTACCTCGGCTACGGGTACCCGTTCCCCAAGGCGTCGGTCAGGATCGATCAGCTCGCCGAAGGTGTCGAGATCATGCACCGGATGTGGGGAGACGGAGACGAGGTCGTCTACGAGGGTCGCTACTACCACCTGGCGGGCGCCATCAACCAGCCCAAACCCGTGCAGCGGCCGCGGATCCCGACCTGGATCGCCGGCGGAGGAGAGCGTCGGACGCTGCGGGTGGCGGCACGGTTCGCCGACTACACCAACTTCGGGTCGAGCGTCGACGAGTTCGTCCACAAGTCCGAGGTGCTGGCGGGGCACTGCCGGGACGTCGGGCGCGACGTCGACGAGATCACCCGGTCCATCATGTTCGGGGCGGTGGTCGCGGCAACCGAGCGGGAGGTCGTCGACAAGCTCGACCGCTACGAGAACCGGATGGCGGCGGTCGTCGGCCCGGACAAGGCCGCGGAGATGCGCGCCGCCTACGAGCGGTCCGTCGCGGTGGGAACGCCGGACCGGATCGCCGAGCGGATCGAGCCGTGGAAGGCGGCGGGAGCCGAGTACGTGATCCTCTACTTCCCCGAGGCGGCGTACGATCGGTCGGGCCTCGAGCTGTTCGCCTCCACGATCGGGGCCGGCTCCTAGGGATTCGCCGGCGCCGCGGCCCGGACGGGGCCGCGTCCGGCCAGGAACACGCCGACCATGGTCAGCGCCCCGCCCACGACGATGGGGACCGTGAGGTGCTCGCCGAGGAGCGCGACGCCGCCGACCACGCCGATCACCGGAGCCAGGTAGCCGGTCAGCGCCACCGTCGCGGCGGTGGCGTGGCGCGACGCGTAGAGGGTGGAGACGAACGGAAGCAACGTCGAACCGAGCCCGAGCGCGACCAGGAGGAGCCAGGTCGACGGGTCCAACGCGGTGGTCCGGACCGACGCCGTGGTGAACCCGAAGGCGGTGACGACGACGGCTCCTCCCACGAACATCGGCAGCGCCAGGGTGGCGGTGCCGTGGCGAGGGGCGAACCGCCGGCTCAGGACGCCGCTCGTCGAGCCTGCGACGACGCCTCCCAGGGCCAGGAGTCCGCCACGAACGACGTCGCCCCCCTGGGCGATCCCCGATTCGCCGGCGGCGATGATGAGCGCGGTGCCCGACAAGCCGACGGCCAACCCGACGAGCTGCCGTCGTCGGAGCCGCTCACCGATGGTCGCCGCGGCGATGCCGGCGGTGGTCGCCGGGATGAGGGTGATGATCAAGCTCTCGACGCCGGCGGAGATGTACTGGAGTGACGCCATGAACAGCATCGGAGCGATCCCGATCCGCGGGATCCCGATGATCAACCCATCGCGCCAGGTTCGTCGCTCGAGTCGGTGGCGGCGGGTCACGGCGTACGCCACCACCGCCGCGGTGGCGACGAGCGTGCGGATCACGACGACGGTCGGGGTGTTGGCTCCGGCTCCGTAGGCTGCTCGTGTCCCGACTCCCGCCAAGCCCCACCCGATCGACGCGGCCGCGATGGCGATCGGTACGCGACTGTGACTCGTCTCCGGCACGCTATTCGCCGTCGGGGAGCAGGTCGGCGACGGGTCGCAGCACGACGATGGGGATCTCGCGGCTCGTGCGCGCTTGATAGGACGCGTAGCCGTCGTAGGCCGCCACCGCCCGTTCCCACAAGGCGTTCCTCCGGTCCCCGACGAGCGTCTCGGCCACGACGGGGATCGTGTCCGCACCGATGTCGATCTGGCATCTCGGGTCGACCGCCAGGTTGGCGTACCAGTCGGGATCGGTGTCGCGTCCACCCCACGAGGCGATCACGACCCATCCGTCGGGCTCGGTGAGGTACAGGAGCGGGACGGTGTGTGGCCGGCCCGTCACCCGGCCGCGCGTGGTCAACAAGAGCATGTCGTTGTCGACGAGACGCCGGCCGATCCGTCCGCCGGTCAGCCGGTAGACGCGCCGATGGGCGGCGGAGAGTCGGCGGGCTGTGGCGTCCCTCACGTCGGGTCGGTCACGGACGCGAGTACAGGCCGACCAGGAACGCCTCGTCGAGGATGCGGTCGGCGATGGCCCCCAGCACGGTTCCCTTGTCGGCTCCAGGGGGGAGCCCCAAGGCGCCGTCGATGGCGAAGACGTGGAAGACATAGCGGTGGGTGCCGCTCGGTGGGCAGGGCCCGCCGTAGCCGAGCCGGCCCCACGAGTTGAGCCCCGGCGTCCCGAGGTCCTCGACGCCTTCGGGGATCTCCTCGATGGGAGCGATGTCGTAGGCCACCCAGTGGTCCCATGTTCCCGCGGGGGCGTCGGGATCGTCCATGATCAGGACGAGCGTTTCGGTTCCCTCGGGGATCCCGAGGATCTCGAGGGGAGGGGACACGTCCTCGCCGTCGCACGTGTAGCGGGCGGGGATCCGTCCCTCGTTGGCGAATGCGGGGGAACGCAGCAGCATCATCGAGTCTCCTCTCTCGCCCTCAGGGAACCAGGAGCACGGGACACGGCGCTTCGTGGACCAGGTGGTGGGCGACCGATCCGAGGACCACTCGCTTGAGGAGCCCGCCTCCGTGTTTGCCGATCACGAGGACGTCGGCGTCGGTGCTCTCGCACACCGCGATGAGCCGGCTGGCCGGATCTCCGATCTCCTCGTCGGTGTCGTAGTCGACCCCGGACAGGTCGAGGGCGTTGACGGTGGTGTCGAGCACCTCTTTCTGGGCGTCGGCGAGGGCATCACCGAGCGCCGTCGCCGGGGGCGGGGAGCCGACCACGCCCCACCAGCCTTCGGGGGGTCGCACGACGGTGGTGATGATGAGCTTCGCGCCGGTCGCCTTGGCCAATCCTGCTGCCGTGTTGGCCGCTCGGATCGATTCCTGTGACCCGTCGACTCCCACGACCACGGTTCTCGGGTTCCAGACACTCATCGTCGTGCTCCTCGGTCGCTGCGATGCCGCGAACATTACCGGTCGCCTCCATACCAGCGCACGGGCGGCGAGCGGGGGAGGGGCTTTGGTCCTCACCTGGGGGGACGGATCTCGGGGGCGGGCATCGGGCTCGCCGATGGCGTCGGAGGGTCGCTATCGTTCACGCCGTCGGGATGCGCTCGGTGGGTTCGTGGAGACGGACGCGGCGGGGCCTCGACCATCCGAGATGCCGGAACGGTCCGGCAGAGAAAGGCAGAGCGTGAACATCTACGTCGGGAACCTTCCCTACTCCTATGGCAATGGCGACCTCGAACAGCTCTTCTCCGAGTACGGAGCCGTCACATCCGCCCAGGTCATCATGGACCGCGACACCGGCCGTTCACGAGGGTTCGGTTTCGTGGAGATGCCGAACGACGACGAGGCGCGTCGCGCCATCGACGAACTCGCCGGTTCGTCGGTGGGAGGCCGGAACCTCACGGTGAACGAAGCTCGACCCAGACGCGAGAGAAGCTACGAACGCTGATGGCGGGCAAGGACGATTACGTTCGGGTTCCGGCCACGGTGGTCGAGGTCCTTCGCGACGCGACGTTCCGGGTCAAGCTCGACAACGGACTCGAGGTGATGGCGAAGGCGTCCGGGAGGATGCGCAAGGGCCGCCTCATCCGGATCCTTCCCGGCGACAAGGTCGACGTCGAGGTCTCGACGTACGATCCGACCAAGGGCCGGATCGTCTGGCGCTACCGCTAGGGCCCGGCCCCTCTCCCGCTCGGGTGCCGGGCTGCCCGCGTCTCGTCGTGTAGCGGCTCGGGTCGTGCCGTGACCCTCCCAACGAGCGACGGGCGTGCCGCCGTCCGGAGAAGCTCCCGGTGCCGTGCAGGCGGCGATCTTCCTGAACCCTGGGTTGGTGACACCCCTGTAGGGGGTTGTGGAACCCTGGGTTGGCGGCACCCCTGTAGGGGGTTGTGGAACCCTGGGTTGGTGACACCCCTGTAGGGGGTTGTGGAACCCTGGGTTGGCGGCACCCCTGGGTCTCAGCGGCTGTTGAGCTTGGAGAGGAGGCGGAGGATCTCCAGGTACAGCCAGACGAGCGTGACGAGGAGGCCGAAGGCGGCGTACCACTCCATGTACGCCGGCGCCCGCCCGGTCACGCCCCGCTCGATGAGATCGAAGTCCAACA
>JALSQW010000054.1 GCA_026985095.1 Acidimicrobiia bacterium
GTCGATCCAGCGGTTCCCGATCGTCGAAGCCGACTACGTGGCGTCCCTGGAGGCGACCATCGATGCCATCGGGATGCCGCCCGTCCACGACGTCATGCCCATGTTCCACGACACCTACCGCTCCACCCCGTATGGCACCTACGCCGTGGCCGAAGCCGCCGACTCGGTCTTCGGCTACAACATGAAGGCGACGAAGGTCGCATGGCCGTTCCGCCACGGTCCGGTTCCCGGTCTGCTCTCGCTGTCGGGACGCCGGATCGGTGGCGACACCGGACGCCGGATCGCGCTGATCGGCGGGATCGCGGAGCGCTTCTCCCATCCCATCGACGATCCCAACGGTTTCGTCGGCGGCATCCACCTGTTCGAGGACACCTCGGTCATCCGCCGCATCGCCACGCCCGCGGTCGTCGATGAGATCCTGGCGACCCCGGCTCGCTACGCCCGCGAGCGCGTCCTGATGGTGGGCTCCCACCGATCGTTCCACGCAACGATGGAGCTGGCCCGTTGGGCGGCGATCCTCTCGGACATTCCGCTCCTCGATCGCCACATCGCCGCCGCGGTCGGGAAGGCGGTCACGGATCCCTTCTTCGCCGTCGGGGTGATCGGTAGTACCACCACTGTCCCAGTCGAGGAACGCTACATCAGGCGACTCCGGGGCAAGTGGCTGCTCAAGGACCTCCTCGCCCGCCGCGTCCCCGCCTACCCGATCGATCAGCGAAAGCGAGGAACATCGTTGCCATTCTCTCGCTACTTCCACGACGGGCCGCTCACCGGCATCTGGGACCGCTACGAGATCCCCGATCTCCTCGCCGGTGCCGACCGGGAGCTCGCCCGCACGGCCGGCGACGGACTGACGTGGAACGCGATCACCCACGCCATCTGGCGCGACCGCGTCCTCGACAACCCCCACTACCGGCCTGTTCCGTCCGTCGTCTCGGTCGTGCGTCTCGCTTCCCGAGAAGGCAGCTCCGGGTGACCACGAGGGCATCCTCGCCCGGTCTCCCGCGGCCCGGCCATCGAGTTGCATGGAGGACCACGACCAGGTCCCGACACCTTCGACCGGGCCACACGGCAACGCCTCTCGCAGGCGGGCACCGCTGCAACCGGAACGCGATCACCCACGCCATCTGGGACGGAGCGCCGTTCGCGACGTCCGCTCCGTCCCGGCTCCAGCGGCTCGAGGCCGGCTCAGGGAGCGTATGACCCGTTGGTGTCGTTCCCGTACGACCGCCACTCGTCCCAGGAGACCTCGCGACCGTCCCATTCCCAACCGGACGCCCCGCGATAGTCGTTCCCCTGGAACCGATTGTTCCGGGAGAAGACGGCGTCGCTGCCGACGTCCTCGGCGGCACCCGACAGTCCCGAATCGATGATCGTGTTGTCATGCACGAAGTTGTTCTGGACGCTCCGGGGACCGTACGCACCCGAGCCCCGACCCTGCTGAACCATCGTGATCCCGTTGTAGTTGTCCTGGACGACGTTGCCGTACACCTCAACGTTGCCCGACGTCGACAGCACGATGCCCGCCCCCCACAACCAGGCCTCATGGCCGTATCCGTTCCGTCGCACCAGGTTGTAGCGGATCACCGCATCGTAGGACACCTCATGCATGATGCCGTTGGCGTAGTTGTCCTCGACCGTGTTCTCCTCGTAGACGAGACCGACGTTGTCGGTGTCCGCCCACAGTCCCGGCCCGTTGTTGTGATGGACCCAGTTACCGCGGATCACGAGCCCGGTGTTGGACCAGAACTTGGTACCGCCGGCCTCGAAGCCCCAGTCGTAGGCCTGGTCCGGGTTGTTGAAGGCGATCGTGTTGCCTTCGACCAGGCCGTTCGTCGTGAAATCCACCGCCAGTCCGAGCTGACCGTTGTCGTGGATGTTGTTGCCGCGTACGACGACGTTGCCATCGGACACGAGGATCCCCACGGTGGCGTTGTCGTGAACGTCGTTGTTCTCGACGATCCAGCTCGATCCGTCTCCGTGGATGGCGCCGAACTGGATCCGTGGCGAGTAATCGCGGATCTCGAAGCCGCGGATCACGACGCGGTCGCCGTTGGAGCGGAACGCATGCTCGGCCCCCTGACCGTCGAGTACCGCGTCGGGCGCACCGATGAAGACCTGATCGTCCTTGGGTTCGATCTCCTGGCCGTAGTGGGTTCCGTGGATGAGGAACACCGTGCCTTCCGGGTACTGGTCGGCGAGGGCCCCGAGGTCGTCGCCGGGCCATGCCTCGACGTCGATCTCGCCCACCGGGGTCACGGTGGCGATGGAGTCGGGGATACCGGAAGCGGCCATGGCTGCCGAGAACGTCCCGACCGCCAGGGTGGCATCCGCGATCCCCGGCTGGTTGTAGTTCTTCATGTAGAAGATGCCGTTCGACGGGCGGTACGCGGCCACGGTGTCGTTCCCGTCGCCGTTCCAGTCTCCGGCGATCACGATGTCGCCGGGGTCTCCGAAGATGAACGACGAGTCGGCGACCCCCGACGAATTGTCGTTGCGGAAGTACACCAAGCCCGTGCTGCGCCGATGCAGGCCGATCGTGTCGATGCCGTCGCCGTCGAAATCACCGACGAACGGTCTGTCGCCGGGGTTCCCGAAGTAGAACGCGTACTCGGCGGGCCCGCCCCCCAGTTGGTTGGAGATGTACACCCGGCCCTCCGATGGGCGGTAGATCGAGATCGTGTCGCACCCGTCGCCGTCGAAGTCGCCCGCGATCGGCACGTCCCCGGGGTTTCCGAAGTAGAACTGGTCGTGGGCGACCCCTTGGGAGTTGCTGTTCCGCAGGTACATGAAGCCGGTGCTCCGGCGGTACATGGCCGGTGTGTCCTCGCCGTCGCAGTCCCAGTCGCCCATCAGGGGCTCGTCCCCGGGATTGCCGTAGTAGAAGCTGCCGTAGCCTGCCGCCGCTTGCGGTTCGGCGTAGATGAAGTACCGAGCGTTGCGGTCGACGAAGGCCACGGTGTCGGCGCCTGCGTCGTCGGCGAGCGCCGCTACCGCCATGAGCGGCAGGAGCGTCACCGCGAGGGCGAACGATCCGAGAAGGGCGCCGACACGACGGCGTCGGCCCGGGGTGCGGGTGGGGGTCATGGGTTCAACCTCTTTGCGTGTGGGGGATCCGGGCCCCGGGGGAAGTGCCGATCCGGCGTGGAAGGGAGAGGGTGCCTGGGCGAATGGGGCCCGTTGTGTTGTCCGAGGCGGCGCCAGCGTCCTCTGCGCGGCGGCCTGCCTTCCGGGGCAGTCTATGGGAACTCCCCCGGAAGGCAA
Source organism: Acidimicrobiia bacterium (assembly GCA_026985095.1). Lineage (GTDB taxonomy): Bacteria > Actinomycetota > Acidimicrobiia > Spongiisociales > UBA5794 > JALSQW01. Next base: position 3,265 of record JALSQW010000054.1, read on the forward strand.
ACGGCTGGGCGCGGTCCTCACCCGTACGAGCCCTCGGTGTCGTTACCGAAGCTGCGCCATTCGTCCCACGACACCTCCCGGTCGTTCCACTCCCAATCGACCGCACCGCGGTAGGTGTTGGCGTCGAAGACGTTCCCGTCGTCGAACACTCGCCCGTTGCCCACGTCCTGGGCGACACCGGTGGTGCCGGAGGCGACGATGGTGTTGTCGTGAACGGAGTTGTTCCTCACCAGGTACGCTCCGTAGGCACCGGCACCCCGGTCCTGTTGCACCAGGGCGATGCCGTTCGCGTTCCCGACGATCTGGTTCCCGTAGATCTCGACGTTCTGTGACGCGGCGACGACGATGCCGGCACCCCACAACCACACGTCGTGGCCGGCACCGTTGTTCCGGATCGTGTTGTTCCGGATGATCGCGTCGTACCCGATCTCGTGGAAGATGCCGTTGGCGAAGTTGTTCTCCACCAGGTTGTTCTCGTACACGATGCGGATGTTGTCGTGGTCCGACCACAGACCGGGCCCGTGGTTGTCGTGGGACCAGTTGTCGGCGACGTACAGGCCGTCGGTCGACCAGAACTTCGTCCCTCCGGCCTCCCATCCCCAGTCGTAGGCCACCTCGTCGTTGTTGTACGCGATCTCGTTGCCCTGCACCCTGCCGCCGGTCGAGAAGTTCACGGCGATCCCGAGCTGGCCGTTGTGGTGGATGCGGTTGTCCACGATCTCGGGGTTCTCGCCCTGGAGGAGCACCCCCACCGTGGCGTTGTGGTGGATGTCGTTCCCGATGACCCGCCAGCCGCTGGTCTCGTTGTGGATCGCGCCGAACTGCGCCGGAGGCGAGTAGCCGGTGATCTCGAGGTCACGGATCGTCACGTCCACCGCATCTCCGAAGAAGGCGAACTCGGCCCCATCGCCCACGAGGGCTCCTCCGTCGAGCCCGATGAACTCCTGCCCGTCGTTGGGTTGGATACTCACCCCCACGTGACGACCGTGGATCGCGAAGACCGTGCCTTCGGGAGCGGCGGCGACGATGGCCGTCACGTCATCGCCCGGGTAGAGATCGATATCGACCTGATCGGGCACGGGATCGCTCCACACGGGCGGTTCCTGGTCGGCCGGCGGCGGCTCTCCGGGTGGTGGTGTCTCGCCAGGGGGCGGTGGGACCTCGTCGCCGGGCGGAGGGGGCTCCTGGTCGTCGGCGGCCGGGCGAGCAGGCTCCTCGGAGACCGCCTCGGGCACGCTCGGCACCGGTGCTGGGGTCGGCGGGCCGGGAGGCGCCGGCGGCTCCGGCGGAGCAGGGGGCAGCTCGGGTCCCGAGACGATCTCAGGGTCGATGCCGGACACCGCCGTGACCTGCACCCCCATGCCGACGTAGAGGGATCGTTCGGCCGCACCGTTGTCGGGATCGCGGAGGTAGATCCGTCCCGTCGAGGGGCGGTAGAGCGCGACCGTGTCCACCCCGTCGCCGTCCCAGTCACCCGCCAGGGCGCGGTCGCCGGGATCGCCGAACCGGATGGCCCGATCGGCGACCGATGCCATGGTCTCGTCGGTGAGGAGGATCAGGTCCGATCCGGACCGGCGGACCGCCACGGTGTCGCGTCCGTCGCCGTCGAAGTCACCGACGAACGGCTGGTCGCCGGGGTCGCCGTACGCGAAGGTGTAGTCGGCCACCCCTTCGGTGAGGGCGTTCTTGATGTAGAAGCGACCTTCGGAGGGTCGGTAGACCGACACCGTGTCGCATCCGTCGCCGTCGAAGTCGCCGGCGACCGCGATGTCGCCGGGATTGCCATAGGTGAACCGTGCCATCGGTGACGGTGCTCCCGTCGTGTCCGCCAGGAACACCTCGCCGGTCCGCGCTCGATACACCCCGACCGAGTCCCGGCCGTCGCAGTCCCAGTCCCCGGCAAGAGGCTGGTCGCCGGGGTCGCCGAAGTAGAACCAGTCGACCGGTGTCCGGTTCTCGATCCTCGCGAGGAGGCCGAAGCGCCCATGGGCATCCATCGTCACGATCGTGTCGACGAGATCGTGTTCGGCCGAGGCGGGCCGCAGCCCGTAGGCGAGCCCTGCCGTCACGGTGACGAACGCCGCGATGAGGACGAACGCCTTCTTCCTGATGTTGTGTCGCCTGGCGCCAGGATCGGCCCACAGCGACGCACGAGAGTACGGGATCATCGTCCCTCCTCAGATCGTCAACTCCACCTCAGGAGGGAACGTCGACCACTATGCGTAGCGACTTGACACTTTCCGCGTCCGGGCACGAACGCGTGTTCGGCCCCGACTCGTCACCCAGTTCCGGGATCGGACCCCCGATAATGCCCGTCGAGGGTCCGGAGGTACCCGATGTACCTGGCGACGTCGTCGACCATGAGTCCGAGCGGGCGGGAGAACGCCCCGGTCACCGCGGACGTCGCCGCCACCGCCACGACCAACGGACTCGAGATCAGCGTGACCACCGTCAAGGCGATCTCCTTGCGTGCACCGATCAGCTCGTTGATGAACAGGAACAATCCTCCCGAAGCGATGGCGCCGACGATCGTCACCGCAACCAAGCCCCTCACCACATAGGCCGGAGGAACGATGTAGGCCATCGGGTTGCCCGGCCACACCCAACCGACGATCGCCAGATACGCGAGACCCGCCGCCCCCACGATGAGCACGAACCGCCGGTTCAGGCGGCGTGCCAGCACGCGATCGCGGTCCATCGCCGCCGCCATCGCCTTCGGCCCAAGGACCGCCGTCAATCCCGTGCCCAACACCAAGATGGGCTGCGCGACGACGCGAGCCGCCTCGGCGAAGCCGTACGCCTCGGCGCCCGCGAGCGTCGTGATGAGCGCCGCCGCGATGAACCCGGCGATGGACGGAACGAGCGCCTGGGTCAACAACCATTTCCCGGACCGGGCCAGGCTGCGAAGACCTCGGCCCAGCGGGGCGGGAACCGACAGCTCCGAAGCCACGAACAGCAACGCCACCGTGATCGACACGGCGTTCGCCGCCGCGAGAGCACCGAACGGGACCCAGACGACGGGCACATGGCGCCACATCATCGCCCCCACCGCCGCCGCGACCACGACCACCTGGAAGCCCGACACGATCGCCGCCTGCCACGAGCGCTCTGCGATGTGGAGCAGACGACGCAGATGATCCTGGGCCGGCGACAGCGCCAGCACCAACATCACCGTCACCGACAGCGCTTGGATCGTCGCTCCGTCTGCCTGGGAACGGGTCGTGATCGCCGCCGCAGCGACCGCCAACACCCCCGACAGCGTCGGGATCGCAGCGATGCGGAGGTTCTGGAGGATGCCGTGCAGGCGCTCCTCCCGCGGGACCGCGACCGCCATCACCTCCGCCGGGATGTACACGAGATACTGGGGAACGATCGCCGCCAGCATGAACGCGACGAAGAACACGCCGTACACGCCCCGGGGACGATCCGCCAGGAGGTTCACTCCGGCCAAGCCGGCGATGAAGGTCGCCAGCGACGCCAACCCGGCATCGAGCACGCCTGCCGGGAGGCCGTCCTCGACGTGGCGCACGATGAACGCACGCATCGTCGCCACCGCGCCCGACTGGGCCGGATCGGACCGGTCGTCGATCATGCGCGCGACGGTGCCGGCACGGCCGCGGTGGTCACGGTTCGCCCCGCCCCCTCGGCCAGCAGCGGCAAGGCCGCCCCGATACCGAAGATGAACCAGAGGACCATCGCGACCTGTGGGCCTTCGAGCGTCGGGTCGAAGAAGGCGTTCACGAGAATCATCCCGGCGGAGACCAGCAGCCAGCCCGCGAACGCGGCCTCATGGTGCTTCCCTCGGCGACGGAACCGGCGCCTGAGCATGAGGAGCTGCATCGACCACACGATCCACAGCACGAACCACAGGCCCGCCCCGACCCATCCGAGACGGGCGAGCACGCCCACATGGGAATTGTGCGGGTTCCGCAGCGGCGCGTTCGGGTTCGTGCTGATGTTGTAGCGTTTCCCTAGATCCGGTCCAGGACCGAACCCCGTCAACGGGAACTCCGTGGACACGTCGTCGAGTACCTGCTTCCAGATCTCGAGGCGCCATCGAGTCGTCTCCGTCTCCCGTTCACGACCCTTGTCCGGGTTGATGATGCTGGTGACGTTGCGGACGAGCTGATCGGCCGAGATCTCCCTTCCATCGAACAGCGGCACCCGCAGGTCCGTGACGAGCGCCAACGTGATGCCCAACACCACGACACCCACCATCATCATCGACAACTCGGTACGGCGGCGTCGCATCAAGAACAGCATCGCCGCGATCCCGAGGAACCCGGCAACCAGCCCGCCTCGGTTCTGCAGGCCGCCGACGACGATCAACAACGTCGCCAATGCCGTGTAGGTGACGCGCTGATTCGGGGTCACCCGGTCCGAGTCCCGCTCCACGAGCCAGAGGAACCCGATGATCATCCCTGCCACCACCCCGATGTTCCCCAGGCGATGTGAGAACAACGGGACGTTGCTGTCGGGGACCTGTGGACCACCGCCACCGCCCATCAGTGAGTCGAGGACGAGCGCGATCGGATACCACAACAGCAAGGCGGGGATCAACTTGCCGAAGGCGGTCCACCATCGACCGAGCCGGGCTGGATCCGACAGCAGCAGGAACAACGTGAAGACCGCGACGATGCCGTAGTACCAGATCGCCGAGTCTCGCACCGCGTCGAGTCCATAGGTCGTGACGTTGAGAAGGAACAGCACCGCGCCCCAGGTCATATAGGTCACCAAGACGAGGAGGGCTGGGGATCGCCGCACCGAGCGCAGGATCGGCACCGCCCCCGCCATCATCGCGACGACGCCCCAGATGATGACGAGCTCACCCACGAACAGCGGCGTTCCAGGGATGTGGAACCAGGCGCCTCCGTGATCGGCGAACAGGTACCACACGAGCAACGCCGGCAGCGCCA
>JALSQW010000055.1 GCA_026985095.1 Acidimicrobiia bacterium
TCCAGATTCGCCTCGTCCCTGCGGTCCTGGTGCCTGAGAGTTTCCCGGGGGTCGCTTGCTCCTTCGGCGCCGGACGACCGGCTCTCCCGCAGGACGTCGATGGCGAACCGCAGGCTACCAGAAGGCACGCCGGCGCACCGCGGCCGAAGGACCCTTCCCGCCCGGGCGACGACCGTGGCACACTGGTGGCGGACAAGGAGAGGACGACATGGTTGCGCGCATCCTGGTGGCGGTCGACGGTTCGGACCATGCGGAGCGAGCCGTCGACTTCGCGGCGGAGTTGACGACGTGCTTCTCCGTACCCTTGACGATCCTCAACGTGGTGTCGACGACGTCGCCGGTGCCGATGGTGATGGGCACCTACGCGGAGCTGGAGCAGATCTGGCTGAACGCTCGCGGGGCTCTCGAGGAGGCCGGCGAGGAACTCGTCGAAGCCGCCAAGCGCCGTGCCGAGGCGGCCGGCGCCGCCGACGTCGACACCCGCGTCGAGGTCGGGTCGCCGGCTCGCACCATCACCGACGTGGCGACCGAGATCGGCGCCGATGTCATCGTCATGGGCCGACGAGGGTTGGGTGACCTGAAAGGGCTCCTGCTGGGAAGCGTCTCGCACAAGGTGGCGCAGGTGGCCGACGCCACCGTGATCACCGTGAAGTGAGCAGGCTGCCGAGGCTCTGGACGTCGAACCGGCCCGACGAGATCAGCACGACGATGGCGATCGCGTAGAGCACCGATATCACGATGCCGACGAGCGTCAATACGCCGTAGATCGTGAAGATCGTCTTGAGCTTGCTCGTCGCCTCGACCGCGTCCGTCTCGTTGCCCGACTCGGCGGCCAGTTCGGCCTTGTCCGCCGACTGCCAGAGCAGCACACCGACCCAGATCGGCAGCCAGGCGACGACCAGTCCGATGATCGTGATGCCGATCAGCACCCCGTAGATGATCGACAGGACCCCCATCAGCTTCATCCATCCCTTGGCCTTCGCCAACGGAGAGATGACCCTGCGGACCGTCTCGTCGTTCATGCTCGGCAGATCGGCCGATGTCATGGCGTCCTCCCCTCGTCGCCGGCGTCGTCCAGGCTACCGCGGCGACGCGTCGCGCCCGATACACTGCGCGTCGGCGATCAGGAGGCGAATCGTATGGCATCCGGCACCGTCCGTCTGGATGTGGACGGCGACATCGCGACGGTCACGCTGGCCAACCCGCAGCGACGCAACGCCCTCGGGCAGGCGACCCTCAACGAGCTTCGCCACGCCTTGACGTCGGTTCCCGACACGGCCCGCGTCGTGATCCTCCAGGCCGAAGGGCCGGTCTTCTCCGCCGGCCACGACCTGGGCGAGATGATCGACCGACCCGGCAACTTCTACGACGAGCTCTTCGCCGACTGCACGCTGGCCATGGAGACCATCCACCGCATCCATCAGCCGGTGATCGCCAAGGTGCAGGGGCCGGCCACCGCGGCGGGATGTCAACTGGTCGCCTCGTGCGATCTCGCCGTCGCCTCCGAGGACGCCTGGTTCGCCACTCCCGGCGTGCGGATCGGCCTGTTCTGCACGACACCGATGGTGCCGATCGTCCGCTCGGTGGGCCGCAAGCGGGCGATGCACATGCTCCTGACCGGAGAGCCCGTCGACGCCTACACCGCCGTCGAGTGGGGACTCGTCAACCAGGCCGTCCCCGCCGAGCGACTCGACGACGCCGTCGAGGAGCTCGTCGGCAAGATCCTGCAATGGTCCCCCGAGACGATCGCGATCGGGAAGCGGGCCTTCTACGCTCAGGTGGATCTGCCCGAACCAGCCGCCTACGAGGTCGCCCAGCCGATCATGGCCGCCAACGCCACGACCGCCGACGCCCAGGAGGGCATGGGCGCCTTCCTCGAGAAGCGCCCTCCCCAGTGGACCGGCACCCTGCCCCTGCCATGACCGCGCCGACGTACCGCACCGAGCTGACCCCCCTGGCGTTCCTCGAACGCGCCGCCGAGGTCTTCGCCGACAAGACCGCCGTGTCGTACGGCGACCGATCGATGACGAACGCCGAGATGGCGGTCACCGTCACCCGGTTCGCCCACGCGTTGAACGCTTCTGGGGTGCGCGAGGGCGACCGGGTGGCGGTGCTGCTGCCCAACGTGCCCGAGATGCTGTTCGCCCACTTCGCGGTGCCGCTGGTGCGGGCGGTCCTCGTCCCGATCAACACCCGCCTCTCGCCCGACGAGATCCGCTACATCTGCGATCACTCCGGAGCGAAGCTGCTCGTCGCCGACACCGAGCTGCTGGGGCCCTTGGCCGGCATCGTCCACGAGTTCGAGACCGTCGCCGAGGTCGTCGCCGTCGACGACCTGGGGATCGGCAGCCCCGTCCCGGCGACCTCTTGGGGATCCTTCCTCGAACGAGGATCGGACGACCCCCTGCCGTGGCGCGTCGACGACGAGGAACGCACCATCTCGATCAACTACACGTCGGGAACCACGGGGAGGCCGAAGGGCGTCATGTACACCCACCGCGGCGCCTACCTCAACGCCTTGGCCGAGATCATCCATTCACGTCACACGCCCGATTCGGTGTACCTGTGGACGCTGCCGATGTTCCACTGCAACGGCTGGTGCACGACCTGGGCGGTGACCGCCATCGGTGGCCGTCACGTCTGCCTCCGGCGGGTCGATGCGGCCGAGATCTGGCGGCTGATCGACGCCGAGGGCGTCACGCATCTCAACGGGGCACCCACCGTCCTCCTCATGCTGGCGACCGCCGCCGAGGCGCACCGTCTCGAACGACCTCTCGTCGTCACCACCGCGGCGGCGCCACCGAACCCGAAGATCCTCGCCGCCCTCGAGGAGCTGGGCGCCGAGATCGTCCACGTCTACGGCCTGACCGAGACCTACGGTCCTCACACCGTCTGCGAGTACCAACCGTGGGTCGCCGGGGCCCCCCCGGCCGAGCGGGCCCGGTTCCTCGCCCGCCAGGGCGTCGCCTACATCCACGCCGACCCGATCCGTGTCGTCGACGAGCAGATGAACGACGTTCCTCGCGACGGCGCCACCATGGGGGAGGTCGTGATGCGCGGCAACAACGTCATGAAGGGCTACTACGAGAACCCGGAGGCCACTGCCGAGGCGTTCCGGGGCGGCTGGTTCCACTCGGGCGACCTTGCCGTCTGGCATCCCGACGGCTACATCGAGCTACGCGACCGTGCCAAGGACATCATCATCTCGGGCGGCGAGAACATCTCGACGATCGAGGTGGAGCAGGCCATCGGCTCGCACCCGGCGGTGCTCGAGTGCAGCGTGGTGGCGGTTCCCGACGACAAGTGGGGCGAGCGACCGAAGGCCTTCGTGATCCTGAAGGACGGCGCCACCGCCACCGAGGCCGACATCATCGAGCATGTCCGCGGGCTCCTCGCCCACTTCAAGGCGCCCGACACCGTCGAGTTCGTGGCCGACCTGCCTCGGACCTCCACGGGCAAGATCCAGAAGTACGTGCTGCGGGAACGCGAATGGACGGGCCATGCCTCGCGGATCCACGGCGCAGGGTGACCGCCGGACGATCCCCGTCCCGTCGGGTGGGGTGAGCCCGGTCGGCGTGCAGGTTCCACCGGCCAACACCGATACGGGCCCATCGGCAGCCACGACGGCGCTCTCTTGACACACACACATAGCGTATCCTTGATGTGCTATGCGGGGCCTATTCGGACTGCGTTCGGTGGTGGCGACGATACTTGCAGGCACCATCATCGTTGGATCCCCAGCGGCGGCCTACGCGGGGAACACATGAAGCGCCGGACGCGCCGCCGGGTCGTGTTCGGGGCCGTCGTTGCCGGGATCGCCCTGGTCGCCGGCGGATGCTGGAGCCTCGAACGCATGTACACGGTCTACGACACGCTCGGACCTCCTGCCCTCGATCAGGCATCCATCGTGGCCATCGTCGACGCCGAGGTCGTCGACGACGCCCCGCCCCTCGTGGAGGGCACCCGCACCTTCGTGCTGGAGAGCCGGTCGGTGCGGTACCAGCGCGGGCCCTATCCCATCCGCGGCTCGACCGACCAGATCGACCTGGGAGCCCCCGCCGAGGGAACGACCTTCGAGACGATCACCGACCCGGGAGTGGAACTCCCCGCCGGATCCCGGGTGACGGTCGTGCTCGACGCGTGGGCCATCGAAGACGTCCCGATCGACGCCGGCCACCGGTGGCACATCCGCTTGGCCCTGGACGCCGCCGGGCGTCCCGTCCCTGGCACACCGGCGAGCCTGAACGACGACCTCGCCGCGATCCGCGAGCCCCACGACGACCCGGTCGAGGCGCTGGTCGCCCTCGCCGAGGACCTCGAGGCCTACGGCCGCGCGATCGCCGCCGACCCCTCGACGGTGGAGACCATCCCGATCGGGGACACCCTCGCGCGGCTACGGGCGCCCCGGCCGGCGACCGCCGCACCGTCACCCTCGGAGTGGCTGTCCCGACCCGACCTCCAACGCCAGCTCCCCCTCGACGAACCGGAGCTCGAGGCACTCCCCGACGAGATCCGTGCCGCCTTGGGGACGGACCGGTGGGTGCGCTGGACGATCGTCGTCGACTACGACCCGACGGCCGTCGGCAGCATCGCCTACCTCGGCGCCTCCTTCCCCGGCTACGGGTTCATCGGACCTTACGCCGTCGATCCCATCGGGTTCACCGTGGTCGGCGGCATGGCCCCACCCGACGCCCCGATGGAGCTGGTCGTGTGGGGGGACGGCATCCCCGCAGAGACGATCGTCGGTCTCGAGGACCGGTTCGCCGACCAGACCATCTCGTCGGCCGAGCGCCTCCCGCTCGACGCCGTCGCTTCGCCGCCGACCTGGGACTCGGTCCCCGACGGCGGAGCCATCTCCGTCACCTTGGACGGACGTCGCGTCGCGGCTGTCGCGATCCTCGATCCCGCCGAGTTGCTCGACCTCGTCGAGGGCCACCGACCCTGACCTCCACGAGAGGGGACTCCGGGGCGCGGCGAGCCGCGAGAATGGGGCCATGACCGACCTCTCCATCCCCACCGCTCCCCCCACCCGCGACGTCTACGCCAACCGCACACTCAACCTCCGTTCGATCGCGGCGATCGGCTACGACATGGACTACACGCTCGTCCACTACAACGTCGTCGAGTGGGAGAAGATGGCCTTCGCCCAGGGCAAGGCCCGGCTCGCAGAGCTGGGCTGGCCCACCGACGGCGTCGAGTTCGACCCGTCGCAGGTGATCCGCGGGCTCGTCATCGACGTCGAGCTCGGCAACCTGTTGAAGGCGACCCGCTTCGGCTACGTCATCAAGGCCGCCCACGGGAGCCGCGTCCTCACCTACGGGGAGCTTCGAGAAGCCTACGCGGAGACCTTCGTCGACCTGTCCGATCCGCGGTTCGAGTTCATGAACACGCTGTTCTCGCTGTCGGAGGCGAGCCTGTTCCTCCAGTACGTCGATCGCCTCGAAGCCGGCGACCTGCCCCACGGCCTCGGCCATGGCGACGTGTACCACACGGTCCGGGAGGCGATCGACCGGTCCCACGCCGACGGGATCCTGAAGCGCCAGATCCTCGCCGAACCGGAGCGGTTCATCGACCTCGACCCCGACCTCGTCCTCGCCCTCCGTGACCTGCGGGCCGCCGGCCGCCAGTTGTTGCTCATCACCAACTCCGAGTGGGAGTACGCCAACGCGATCATGGCCTACGCCTTCGACCGGTACATGCCGGAAGGGCAGACCTGGCGGGACCTGTTCTCGTGCGTGATCGTGTCGGCCTCCAAGCCGGCGTTCTTCACCGGCGACAACCCTCTGTACAAGGTCGTGGACGAAGAGCGGGCGCTGCTCCGCCCCCATCTCGGGGCCATCGAGCCTGGCAGCGTGTTCTTCGGCGGCAACGCCCGCATCGTCGAGCAGAGCCTCGGCCTGTCGGGCGACCAGATCCTGTACGTGGGGGACCACATCTTCGGTGACGTCCATTTCTCCAAGGCCCTCCTGCGCTGGCGCACCGCGTTGATCCTCCGGGAGCTGGAGTCGGAGATCGCCGCCCTCATCGAGTTCCTCCCCAAGCAGCGGCAACTCGAAACGATGATGGCGACCAAGGAGCGTCTCGAGGCTCAGGTCGCGTCGTTGCGTCTGGCCGCCCTCCGCGGGCGGGAAGGCTATGCGCCGCCGCCGGTGCAGGTGCCCGACCCGCAGGCCGAGCTCGAGCGGGTCCGCACCAAGCTCGCCGCCCTCGACGACGAGATCGCCCCGCTCGCCATCGAGGCGTCACGACTCCGCAACGAGACGTGGGGCCCGTTGATGCGAGCCGGGATCGACAAGAGCCTCTTCGCCCGCCAGGTGGAACGGTACGCCGACATCTACACGTCCCGGGTGTCGAACTTCCTGTACCCGGGCCCGTTCGCGCTGTTCCGCACCGGACGCCTCGACCTCCCCCACGATGTCAAGCTCCGCCGCGACTGATCATCGACGCGGGGGCCGGTAGTCCCGCTCGCCGGCCTCGACGGGAACGGGCAGCATGTTGCCGGGCGGCGGCAGCGGGCACGAGAACTCCTCGTCGTACGCGCAGTACGGGTTCGAGGCGTAGTTGAAGTCGACGACGGCCGTCCGGCCGTCGATCTCGACCGGAACGTACCGACCGCCCGGGTAGGTGCTCCGCCCGCAGGTGGCATCCCGGAACGGGATGAACCAGCCCCCGTCGCCGTCGTCGAGAACCGCCATGCGGTACGACTCGCCGGCGATGTCGACCTCCACCCATCCGGCCAGCCGGTAAGCGCTGGTGGTGCCGGTCGAGGCGACCACGTCGACGCGGGCGTCCTCGGGCGCCGGCGCCCACGATCCGACGAGCCGCCATCGGGGATCGGGGGCGAAGTACCACAGACCGTCGAATCGCTCCATGTCCGCTTCGGGGAGCGGCGACGCGTAGTGCTCACCGAAGAACACGTCCCGTTCCTTCCGGTGCCGTTCGAGCGCTGCGGTGTTCATGACCCGGGAGCCTACGACCTGGCGGTCCGTCCCGGCCGTCTCCCTCCGCCGCCTTCCCTCCGGGTCGCGAAACAAATCCCGCACGGCCCCCTTGTCAGACCGCGGGTCGACGTGTTGTCTGGAGGTGGGTAGAACGGGTTGGGAGGCCATTCCACGAGAAGGGGGAAGTGGGATGGATCCGTTGAGGCATCCTGATCTGGAACGCCTCGGGAGGGTTCTGCGGGATCGGCTCGACGAGACCTTGGACGCCGAGCAGCAGGCCGCCCTGGCCGCCTCGCAGCGCCGCCGCACCCTCCGGGATCGACTCCTCGACGCCGACGACCGCACCGAACAGGTCCTCGTGTCCACCAGCGACGGACACTTCTATCGAGGCACCGTCGAAGCCGTCGGTGTCGACCATGTCGTCATCCTCGACGGCGACATCGAACGGTTCATCGCCATCGCCCACATCGTCGCGCTGGAGGCGCGCTGATGGCCGTCGGCGTCGACCTCCGTCGCCTCGAGTTCCCGTCGGTGGACCGCCGAACGCTCGTCGGGGTGGCCCTGGCCGCGTTCGCCGCGGTGGCCGTCCTGACGGCGACCCGGCCGGCTCCGACGGTCCCGGTGCTCGTCGCGACATCGGATCTCGCCGCCGGCGTGCCGCTGGCGGAACTCGACGTCGGCGTGCGCGAGGTCGCCGATCCCACCGGGCTCGTGGTCGGCGACGACATCGGACAGCTCTCCCAGTGGGTGCTCGCCCGGCCGGTCGACGCCGGCGAACCCATCGTTCCTTCTCTCCTCCGGCCCCCCGAGACGGTCTCGGCGTCGTCGACGATGGCCCTGTCGCTGGAGGCGACCCACGCGGTCCTCGGCCGGCTCTCCCCCGGTGACCTGGTCGACGTGTACGTGACCACGGGCGGACCCGGCGAAGGGAAGACGACGACCCGGGTCGCCACCGACGTGTACCTCGTCGATGCGGTGCTCCGGCCATCGTCGGTCGGTGAGGACCACGTCGATCTCGTCGTCGCCGTCGACGACCCCTTGGCCGCCACCCTGACGTCGGCTGCCGCGGCGGGCACGATCGACCTGGTGCGGGTCGGACCATGACGGTCCGCATCGCCACCGTCTTGTCGGCTCGGGCATGGGAACCGGGCCTGGTCGCCTACGCCAGAGAGAGCGCCACGGCTCGGGTGGTGCTCCGGGCCTACCAGCCGTGGGAGATCGAGGAACGATCCGACCAGATCGACGTCGTGGTGGTCGGCGCCGAGGTCGCCTGGGTGACGCCTGCCCAACTGGCGGCATGGCGTCGTGCCGGTCTGGGGATCGTCGGGGTCTACGCAGCAGGCGACCGCCCGGCCGCTCGGATGTTCGCCGACGCGGGCGTCGAGGAGACCTTGCCCGACGACGCCCCGGTGACCGCGATCGTCGCTGCGGCCCGCTTCGTCGCCCCCGACGGGCCGACCACCGACCGTCCGGCGGTCGGCAAGACGATGGCGGTGGTCGGCGGTCGCGGCGCGCCGGGCTGCACGGAGGTGGCACTGGCGATCGCCTGGGTCGCGGCCGGCACGCAACGCACCCTCCTGGTCGATCTCGACCTCGACGCCCCGGCCTTGGCGATCCGCCTGGGCGTTGCTCCCCGCCCGGATCTGACCGATGCCGCCGATGAGGTCCGCGCCTCGGGGCGCATCGACGGCGTCGAGCTCCGCCGTGTCGGGAAGCTCGACGTGCTCGTCGGCTCGCATCGGCCATCGAGTCCGGAGCTCCGCCCGTCGTCGATCGACGACGTCCTCGACGCAGCCACCGAGCGGTACGAGCGGGTGGTGATCGATCGCGGTCTCCCACCACCCGACGACCCGATCATCAAACGCGCCGACGACGCGGTACTGGTCGCCGACGCCTCGGCGGTCGGGATCGTCCGCGCGGCCGCGATCGCGGCGGCCTGGTCCGGACCTCCCCCGTCGCTGGTGGTCAATCGCGTCCCCCGCCGCGGGGTCCCCGACGCCGTCGCCGCGTCGCGGCGGTGGCTCGGCCTGGACCCTGCTGTCCTCATTCCCGAACGCCCCCAGGTCCGGGCGGCGGCGCTGTCGGCCACTCCCCCTGACCGACGGCTCCGCCGCCTCCTCGCCCCGTTGGTGGCACCATGACCACCATCACCTCGGAACGCTACGGGTTCGTCGCCGACCTGCTGGCCGATCCCGAGATCGAGGAGATCATCGTCCTCGGCGGCCATCGCACCTTCGTCGTCCGCAACGGCATCAAGGAGCTCCTCCCCCACGTCGTCGACACCCGGGCGGTTCGCCGGATCGCCGACCAGCTCCTGGCCGGAACGGGGCGACGCCTCGACCTGGCTTCGCCGATCGTGTCGGCTCAGCTCCCCGACGGGTCGCGTGTCCACATCACCGGGCCACCGGTCACCCGCCACGACCGGCTCAACATCCAGATCCGCAAGTTCGTGGTGGTCGCCTCCGGGCTGGACGAGCTGGTGGCGCGGGGAACAACGACGGCCGGCGCCGCGGATCTGCTCGCCACCGCCATGCGGCAGGATGCGACGGTGGTGGTCGCCGGAGCGCCGGGGGCGGGCAAGACGACGCTCGTCAACTGTCTCCTGCGAGAGGTGCCGCCGGACCGTCGGGTCGTGACGTGTGAGGAGGTCTTCGAGATCGAGGCCGACCTGCCCGACATGACCCAGATGCAGACCCGGGAGGCCGGGCTGGACGGCGGCGCCGAGATCACTTTGCGGGATCTCGTCCGGGAGGCGCTCCGACAGCGCCCAGACCGGATCGTCATCGGCGAGGTGCGGGGCCCGGAGGCCCTCGACATGCTGATGGCGCTCAACGCCGGATGCTCGGGGCTGGCCACCTTGCACGCCAACTCGGCGCGCGATGCGCTCGAGAAGCTCGTGTCGTACTCGGTCCTGGCCGGCCAGAACGTCTCGATCCCGTTCGTCCGCCGCACGGTCAGCTCCGTCACCGACCTCGTCGTGTTCGTGCGGCGGACCCCGGCAGGTCGCTTCGTCGACGAGATCGTCTACGTCCAGACGCAACTCGACAGTGAGGTCTTCACGGTCGAGACGCTGTTCCGCCGCCGCCACGGGGCCCTGGAATGGACCGCGGCCAGGCCCGACGACGAGCGATTCGCCGACGTGAGGTGGGTCCGATGAGAGGGCTGGCAGCCCTCGCCGCGGCGGGCTCGGTGTGGGTGCTGGTCACCGGCCGCGTTCCGGTCTTCGGGCCGATGGCCGTGGCCGCGCCGCGAGCTCGCACGCTGGTCGCCGGGACGCTGACGGGTGCCGTCGGGACGATCCTGGCCCTCGGCCTGTTGGAGGTGCCCGCGGCAGCCGTCGCCGTCGGCGCCATGGTAGGGATGGTGCCCGTCGGGATCGACGCCTCGAGGATCCGGAAACGACGTGCCCTCGTCACCGATGCGTGGCCCGACGTCCTGGCTCACATGCGATCGCGGATCTCCGCCGGCGAAACGCTCCCTGCGGCGTTCGTCCACGGCGCGAGGACCGCCGGTGGACCGCTGGCCGACGCCGCTGCCCAGGTCGAAGAGGCCGTGGCGTTCGGTGACGGCTTCGGCGACGCCCTCGGCCGCTTGCGATCCGATCTCGCGGACCCCACCGCCGATCGGGTGTTGACGACCATCGAGATGGCGCACCGGAGCGGCGGACGTGCCGTGGGGCGGATCCTGACGGCCTTGGCGGCGTCCGTCGGTGACGAGCTTCGACTCCGTAAGGCACACCATGCAGCGATGACCGAGCAGCGGATGACGGCGGCGGTGGCGTTGATCGCCCCGTGGTTGCTGCTGGGGTTGACGGTGGCGACGAACCCCCAGGCGGCTGCCGCCTATCGCACGTCGACCGGGGCCGTGGTGATCGCCGTCGGTTTCGTCGCCACCGGGGCCGGATTCCTGCTGTCGCGGCGCGCCGCGGCGCTGTCGACGATGCCCAGAGTGTTCCGATGACACGAGTGTTCCGATGAGCGGGTTGTGGGCAGCCGTGGCCGGGATCGCCGTCTACCTGTTGGTGACCGCGACCCGAACCGTCCGTCTCACCGATCGGGTCGCCCCCTACCTCCGCGCCCAGCCCGACCGTGAGCCCGACCCCGATCCCGACGATCCCCTGCTCCTCCAGGCCGGGCTGTCGTGGTCACGTGGGGAGCTTTCGGCACGCAGGGCCGTCGCGCTCGCGACCGGTGCGGCGATCGGGGCCCTCGCCGCTCAGGGTGACCTGTTCGTGGCGGGCACCGGACGATCGGTCCTGCCGCTCACGATCCTTGGTGGAGCCGGCGGGTTCCTGGCGTTCGCCATGTGGCTGACGACCAGACGAGAGCGGCGGGCCCGGGCGCTGCGCTTCGAGCTTCCGGTCGTCGCCGACGCGGTGGCGCTCCTGATCCTCGCCGGTGAGCCGGTCATGGCCGCCATCGAAGGCTACGTCGAGCGTTCCTCCGGGGTGGCAGCCGACGAGCTCGGCCGGGTCCTGGAGGCACACGATGCGGGAACCGGCGCCCCCGAGGCGCTGGCTCGGGCCGCGCGCACGACCGCGGACATGGAGGCGGCCCGGCTCTACGGCCTCCTCGGGCATGCCCACGTCACCGGCGGTCGGCTGGTGGAGGCCCTCGCAGATCTGGCGGTCGACTACCGGGCGTCCCTGGCCAGGGAGATGAGCTCGGAATCCGGCGGCCGAGCCGTCGCGTCGTACGGGCCGGTACTGGCGTTGATGGTTCCGATCGCCATGGTGTTCCTCCTGTACCCGACGCTGCTGGGGTTGCGCAGCCTCGCCGGCGGGCCATGAGGAACGACGAGCACGCGGAGAGGAGGTGAACATGCGGTTCGACGAACGGGGAGCCACCACCGTGGAGTGGCTCGGTCTGGCCACGATCGCGGTGCTGGTCATCGCCACGTTGCTCCCTCAGGTCCGGTCGGCGGCCACCCAGGTGTGGGCGAGCGTCGTCGCGCAGTTGTCGGCGTTCTTCGCTTGATGCCCGCACGATTCGGCCGGCAGGACGGGTCGGTGCTCGTGGAGGGCATGGCCGCGATGCTGGTGCTGTTCGTGGTGCTGGTACTGATCGTGCAGGTGGCCTTCGTGGTCGTCGCCCACGACGTGGCGGCAACCGCGGCGGCTGCGGCGGCGCGACGGGCGGCCAGGTCGGGCGCGGATCCGGCGGCGGCACAGGAGCGTCTCACCGCCGAGCTCACCTCGGCGCTGCCGGGCGCCGGCGATGTGGTCGCCTCGGTGCGAGTCGATGCGACGGCGGCTGAGGCGGTGGCCGCCTTCGACTGGCGCGGTCCGGGACCCGACGTGGTACCGATCCGCATCGTCGTTCGCTCGCGGGTCCCCGTCGGGGTGCCCCCGTGAGCCGCGGCTCGGCACTCATCGAGACGGTCATGGTCGGTTTCGCCGTGGTCCTGCTCGCCGTGCAGTCGATCACCGCCGTCGGCAGGGTGTCCGCCGCAGGTGCCACCGCTGCGGAGGCGGCTCGCTACGCGGCCCAGCGGGCGGCTCGGACGGGATCGCTCGACGCTGCCCGGCTCGAGGCACTCACCCTGGCTCCCGACTCGACGGTCGAAGTCCGGCGAGGCCTCGACGCGGTGGTGGTCTCCGTGTCGATCGAGGTGGCCGTGATCGGACCCGAGGGGTCCCCGATCTCGATGACGGTGACCGGCCGCGCCGCGGCGACGGTGGGTCGCCACCGGAGCGGAGCATGAGCGAACGCGGTTCGATGCTTCCGTTGCTGGCCGTGCTCATCTTCGTCGCCTTGACGGTCACCGCCCTCGCCGCCGATGTCGCCACGTTCGCCGCGACCTATCGGGAGGTGGCGTTCGCGGCAGATGCAGGGGCGGAGGCCGGGGCCGGGACGATCGATCCCGCTGCCGCCTATGCGGGCACCCTGCGGATCGAGACGAGCGCGGCGGTGGGCATCGCCACCGACGCCGCCCTCCGAGCCCGGCCCCGTCCCGAGCGCACCGCCACGGCGACGGCCGACCCGAACCGGGTGTGTGTGACGGTCTCCCAACCGTTCACGCCCCGGTTCCTTCCCGCCGCGACGGTGACGGTCACCGGATGTGCGGAGCCGCGACGCGGCTGACCGTCACGACGGGCTCGGTTGGGGCAGGTCCTTGACCTTGCCGTAGCGCATCCGGAACAGGGCGTAGGCGACCGCTCCGGCGGGGATCGGCATCCAGAACTGGAAGAGCCGGTAGGCCAAGGTGGCCAGGACGGCATCGGACGCGGGGATACCCGACAGGGTGAGGAGCGAGCTGAGACCGATCTCGACGAAGCCGAGACCGCCGGGGGTGATCGGGATCATGCCGAGCACGGCCGCGCTGGCGAAGGCGAGCAGCACCAGGCTCGCCCGAGGTCGGGCGCCGACGGCGACCAGCGACATGAATAGGGCCAGGTAATCGAGCAGCCAGTTGAGCACGGCGGCTCCGACGGCTTTCCGCCACCGAGCGCCGAGGGCGGTGACGACCTCGTCGCGGCGGTGGATGAACGATCCGGTGGACACGTGCCACGGCTTGTGGAAGCGATGCGCCGCCCAGGTGACGGCGCGTTCGATGAGGTGACCCGCCATGAGCAGCGGCTTGTCCGTCCGGGCCAACACGAGGGCGACGACGAACAGCACCGCGAACAGCACCGTGCCGATGAGCGCCACAGGAAGCAGACCTTGGGGGATCGGCGCCGACAGGGCGGCGATGACGATGGCCGCGGCGGGGAGCGACAGCAGCACCAGGGTCGAGATGAACGAGGTGGCGGCGAGCGCCGCGGCAGCCTGGCCTTGTGGGATCCCCGAGACCGACAGCATCCGGTAGTACAGCGCTCCACCGACCATCGCCCCTCCGGGCATGACCTTGGCGGCGGCGTTGGCGGCGAGCTGGGAGGTGGCGGCGACGAACCAGGAGACACCAGGGACGGCGATCCGGGTGAGCTCCCAGAAAGCGACGAAGGCCCCCGCCTCGAGGGCGAAGATGACGACGAACCAGCGGAAGTCGATCGTTTCCAACGCCGGCACCTGTTTCAGCATGCCCAGGAGCTGCGGGAGCAGCAGGTTGAAGACCACCAAGCCGAGGGTCAACAAGAGGACCCGCTGGATGACCTTCCCCCAGGGAACGGTTCGTGGACCCCGCGGTGCACTGTCGGACATCGGAAACCAATCGGATCTGGCGTCGGGAATGCCGCAAAGTTACCCGCACATGGACGCGAAGAGGCGCTTTCGAGGCCTCGGAGGGAACCTCGGCGCCGGGTCTGGGCGTCTCATGGTCGAGTCGAGCCAGGAGAACGATCCCATGCGCAAACCCATCCTGATCGCTGCCGTTGTCACCTTGGCGGTGGTCGCCGCCGCCTGCGGGACGCCGTCGGTGACCGTCCAGAACGCCGGAACGGACCAGACCGCCACCGGGATCGCGGTCTCGGGAACCGGCGAGGTGACCGGTGTCCCCGACACGTTGACGGTGTCGATCGGCGTGTCGGTCCTGCGCCCTTCGGTGGACCGAGCCGTGGCCGACGCCGCCGACAAGGCCGACGCCCTGATCTCGGCGTTGAAGTCCGCCGGGGTCGAAGACAAGGACATCCAGACGGCCAACTACTCGATCTTCCCCGAGTACGACTACCGGGGCGAGGGCCAGGAACTGCGCGGTTATCGGGTCAACAACACGGTCGTCGCCAAGATCCGTGACATCGACGCCGCCGGATCGGTGATCGACGCCGCCACCGCGGTCGGTGGCGACGAGGTGATCGTCCAGGGCGTCTCGTTCTCGATCGATGACGATTCGGCCCTCGTCGAGGCGGCCCGGGCCAAGGCGTTCGACGACGCGAGGAAGAAGGCCGAGCAGCTCGCTTCCCTGGCGGGGGTGAGCCTCGGGTCCCCGATCTCGATCACCGAGTCGTTCTCGTCGGTGCCGCCGATCCCCTACTTCGGACGCGGCGAGGCCTTGGTGGCCGACCAGGCCGCGACCCCTATCGAGCCGGGTGAGCAGGCTGTCACCGTCACGGTGTCGGTCCGTTTCGCCATCGGTGGGTGAGCCCCGGCCCTACGCCCGAGGGGCCTCGGCGGGGACCGGCGACGGCCGCAGAGCCTCGTCGGCGGCGGCGATCTCGTCCCGCATGAGGTGCTTGTAGGGGAAGAAGTCGACCTGGATCGTGTGACGGGGGGACTCCACGTAGCGGCGGCGGATCTCGTCCTGCTCGGCGGCGATGACCGCCGCCATCGCGTCCTTCGACGGCAGCGGCGCGCCCCGCAGGATGCGTGCCACCCATTCTGCCTGGAGTTCGGCCAGCGGCATGATCGCTCCGAGGGGCTGGATCAGCCCGATGAAGTACAGGCCCGGCAGGTCCGGATGCACCACCTTACGGTAGAGCGGGATGTGGTTGTCCTCGACCCGCAGCACCTCGTCGGGGAGGAACGGGAACGAGATGCGGTAGCCGGTTGCGTAGATGACTAGGTCGGCCTCGGTCTCCGAGTCGTCGGCGAACCGCACCGTGGATCCGTCGTAGCCGACGATGGCGGGCTTCACGGCGATGTCGCCGCTGCGGACCAGGCCGAGGAGGTCCTGGGAAAGGGTCGGATGCTCGGCGAGGAGGGGATGCGCCGGTTCGGGGAACCCGTACTTGGATTGGCGGCCTCGGGCGATCCACAGCAACGCCCGATAGGGGATCCGCTGCCACTCGACCGGCAGTCTCGAGATGAGCGGGTTCGTGAACGTGTCGGTGGGCCGGCCCAGCAGGTAGCGGGGGATGATGTGGGCCCCGCGGCGAGTCGCGATCGTCACTTCGTCGGCGTGCCAGGACACCTCGCAGGCGATGTCGGCCGCCGAGTTCCCCGCCCCCAACACGACGACCCGCTTGCCGTGCGCGACGTCGGGCGTGCGGTACGAATGCGAGTGCATGACGTCACCGGTGAAGGTGCCGGGGATGTCCGGCCACCGCTCGTCCCAGTGATGCCCGTTGGCGACGAGAACGGCCCGGTACACCTTGGTGGCGACAACGTCGGTGTCGAGGTGCCGGACGGTCACCTCCCAGCCATCCTCGTGCGGGACGACCGACACGACCTCGGTGCGGAAGGTGATGTGCGGCCGGAGGTCGAAATGTTCGACGTAGCGCTCGAAGTAGGCGAGCACCTGGGTGTGATGCAGATAGGCGGGCCAGTGCTTCGGCATCGGGAAGTCGGAGAAGGCCATCCGGTCCTTCGACGTGTCGATGTGCAGCGAGGCGTAGGCAGCGGAACGGCCGTTGTCGTTGTCGTACCGCCAGTTGCCGCCGATGTCCGATCCGATCTCGAAGCAGTCGACGTCGATGCCGTGGGCACGCAGGACCTTGAGCGACACGATGCCGGACGAACCGGCGCCGATGATGCAGACGGGAAGGGTGGATTCGGTCATGCCGGCAAGTCTGGCACGGGTCGGCGGATCCGTCGGGCATCCTCCGACCCGCATCATCGGCGACGTGCGTCCTTGCCTGCGTCCTGCCCGGATGGGGGCGACCCGACCGGGCCGGGCCCGGCGGCGACCACGGCGAGGTCGTCGACGGCTGCGACCGAAGCGGCGAGGGTGGGCGTCGCGAGCATGCCCCGATGGTCGACCGGCACGATGAGGGGGCGATGGGGACTCGATGAGCACCCGATGAGATCTGGCGCGGGTCAGCTCTTCGGAAGCGTCGCCGTCACTCGGGCACCGCCGCCGGGTTCGTTGGCGGCGCCGATCGATCCTCCGTGGGCGACGGCGATGGATCTGGCGATGGCCAGGCCGAGGCCTGCGCCGGGCCCGCTGCGGGCGGGGTCGGCACGGTAGAAGCGGTCGAAGACCCGGTCGAGGTCCGCTTCGGGGAAGCCTGGGCCCCGGTCGGCGACGCTGAGGGTGACCGAGGTGTCGTCGGCGACGAGCTGTACGGACACGGGGCCCTCGCCGTGTTTGTCGGCGTTGTCGAGCAGGATCCTCACCAATCGGCGCAGCATGCCGGCGTCGCCGCGCACGGTGGCGACGCCATCGACACTCAGCTCCGGGGCCTCCCTCGCACGCTCGAGGAGACGGACCTCGTCCTCGACGACCTCCGACAGATCGACGGTCGTCTCGGCGCCCAGCGCCCCCTGCTCGCCCCTGGCGAGGGTGAGCAGGTCGTCGACGAGGTCCGCCATCCGATCGGCTTCGGCCTCGATGTCGGCGAGCGATTCGGCCCGGTCCGTCGCCGAGACGTCCGGGCGTTCCCTCAGGAACCCGGCGTTGGAGCGGATCGTCGTCAACGGACTGCGGAGCTCGTGGGAGGCGTCGGCGACGAACCGCCGCTGGGCGTCGAGGGCGGCGGCGAGCTCCGTGCGGGAGGTCTCGAGGCGATCGAGCATGGCGTTGAAGCTCCGGGTCAGGCGTCCCACCTCGTCTCTGGTGTCGTTGGGCGGCAGGCGTCGACTCAGGTCTCCGGTGCCGCCGATCTCGTCGGTCGTCGTCACCAGCTCCCGCAACGGCCGCAGCGCTCGTCCGCTGACGATCCAGCCGACGGCGAAGGCGAACACGAGGGCGAAGGCGGTGGCGATGGCGAGGAAGGCGGACAGGCCGGCGACCGTGTCGGCGACGGCTTCGGTGGACTGACCGACGACGACGACCCCACCTGGCATGCCGTCGTGTCGGGTCCATGGCACGGCCCGGAGCCGGACCGCCGTCCCGCCCAACTCGACGGTGCCGACGTAGCCGTCGTCGGCGGCCGCGCCGTCGACGACCTCGGCGGGGATCTCGGGGGCTTCCCCGTCGACGGCGACGGTCCGGTAGAGCATGGTGCCGTCGGTGTCCAAGATCACGACGAAGGGGTCGAGGGAGGCGGAGGGGTCGAGCAGCACGGGTGGGGTGACGGGAACCAACGCTTCGGTGGCGGTGGTGGCCAGGTCGGCCACGGTCGCCGTCGCCAGCGCGTCGAGCGCCCTGTCCTGATCCTCGGGGGCGGACTGCTGGACGAGGAGAAGGAGCAACGCGACGAGGACGATGACGGTGGCGAAGGTCACCGCCGCGCCGTAGACGGCGGCTCGGACCCGAACGGAGACCTTCACGGTTCCCGCATGACGTAGCCGACGCCGCGGACGGTGTGGATCAGTCTCGGTTCGCCGTCCGCTTCGAGCTTCTGGCGCAGGTACCGGACGTAGACGTCGACGACGTTGGAGGTCGTGTCGACGTCGAGGCCCCAGACGTCCTCGAGGATCTGGATGCGGGACCGGACGAGGCGCTGGTTGCGGACGAAGTGCTCGAGGAGACGGAACTCCAGGGTGGTCAGTTCGACGGGTCGGTCGCCGCGACGGACCTCCATGGCGTCGACGTCGACGCGCAGGTCGCCGCAGCGCAGCACCTTGCGGGAGGGTTCTTGGCTCGAACGGCGCAGGAGGGTGCGTACCCGGGCGAGGAGCTCCTCGTAGGCGAAGGGCTTGACGAGGTAGTCGTCGGCACCGACGTCGAGGCCGGCGACTCGGTCGGGTACCGAGGTCTTGGCAGTGAGCATGAGGATGGCGACGTCGTCACCGGCGGCGCGGATGCGCCGACACACCTCGAGACCGTCGATCTCGGGCAGCATCAGGTCCAAGACGATCAGGTCGGGCATGTCGGCTCGGGCGGCGTCGAGCCCGGCCCGCCCGTCGCCGGCCACCGTCACGTCGTAGCCCTCGTAGGTGAGGGCTCGCCGCACCGATGCCGCGATGCGGGCATCGTCCTCGACGACCAAGATCCGAGCGCTCATGCGACCCATTGTGCCATCGGCGGATGAGAGGACGATGAGGCCCGGTTCCGCCAACCCTGGGTTCGCCACACCCCTGGAGGGTGCCCCCAACCCTGGGTTCGGCGGAAACCACGAACCGTGGGCTGGGGACACCCCTGGAGGGTTCCGCCAACCCTGGGTTCGCCACACCCCTGGAGGGTGCCGCGAACCCTGGGTTCGGCGCAGCGGTCAGTCGCCGAGAGCTGCCGACAGACGGAAGGGGCGGGCGTTGGCCATGAGGCGGCCGTCGAGGGCCTCGATGTCGCCGCGTCTCGGCCCCGCGTACACCAACGCAGGGATCGTCACCGCGACGCCAGCCGCCAGGAACGCCGGATGGGCGAAGGCAAGCGACAGGGCCAGCCCGACGAGTGCCGGCGACCACGCGAACACCGACGACAGGACCATGCGGCGGGTGTAGATCGATCGCAGCTCCTCGTTCGACTCGGCGGCGACGACGGCTTCCGCGCCGAGCCGACGGAACCACACCATGGTGGCCAGGTCCGTGATGGAGACGGCCGCCATGATCGCCACGCCGAGACCGGTGACCTCGCCGTCGTTCCGGCCCGACGCGACGTACACGGCGACGAGCACCCCGACGGTGCCCAGCATCGCCCACCAGATCGCCGCCAGCCGGGACCGACGGAGCCCGTCGACGCCGGTCGTCGTCACGATACGACCCCCAACGCCTTGCCGACCCTGGCGAAGGCCTCGGCCCCGTAGGCGAGATCCTCGTCGGAGTGCGCCGCCGAGATCATGACCCGGATCCGCGCCTTCCCCCGGGGCACGGTCGGATACGCGATGGCCTGGGCGAAGACACCCTCGTCGTCGAACAACCGTCGGGAGAACTCCCGAGCGACCTTCTCGTCGCCGAGCATGACGGGCGTGATGGGGGTCTCCGAGTGCCCGATGTCGAATCCGACCTCCACCATCGCCGCCTTGAACGCGGCGGCGTTCGCCCACAGCCGGTCGACCAGCTCGGTGGAGCCTTCGAGGATGTCGACGGCAGCGATGCAGGCCGCGACGTCCGGTGGGGTCGGCGCGGACGAGAACAGGAACGGTCGCCCTCGCTGCTGCAACCAGTCGACCAGGACCTTCGACCCGGCGACGTACCCGCCGACCACCCCGAACGCTTTCGACATCGTGCCGACCTCCACATCGACCCGACCGTGCAGGTCGAAATGGTCCACGATCCCGCGCCCGCCGCGGCCGAGGACCCCTTCGCCGTGGGCGTCGTCGACCATCACCATCGCCTGGTACGCGTCGGCGGCGTCGACGATCGCGTCGAGCGGGGCGACGTCGCCGTCCATCGAGAAGACGCCGTCGGTGATGATCAGGATCCGCTCGGCCCCTTCGTCCCTGGCGGCGGCGAGCTGCTCCCGTAGCCCGTCGACGTCGGCGTGGGGATAGATCTTCCGACGGGCCTTCGAGAGGCGCACGCCGTCGACGATCGACGCGTGGTTGAGCTCGTCGGAGATGATGACGTCGTCGGGTCCGGTGATGGCGGGGATCACCGCGAGGTTGGCGGTGAATCCCGACTGGAGCGCGATCGTCGCCTCCACGCCTTTGAACTCGGCCAGACGCCGCTCCAGTTCGTCGTGGATGGTCATCGTGCCGGCGATGGTGCGGACCGCTCCGGGACCGACGCCGTAGCGATCGAGCGCGTCCTTGGCTGCGGCCACGAGCCGTGGATCGTCGGCGAGACCCAGGTAGTTGTTGGAGCAGAAGTTGAGGACCCGTTCGCCGTCGACGACGAGCCACCCGCCCTGCGGGGAGTCGATGTGGCGGATGCGGTTGTAGAGGCCTTCGGCTTCCAGACGTTCGAGCTCTCGTGCCAGGAACTCCATCTTGCTCATGCCTTCCTCCTCGACGGTCCGTCTACGGCCCGGTCCCGAGCGGTCCGTCGGCGACGGACGGATCAGGGAACATGACCACCTTGCCACAACGCCCGGACTCCATCAGCGCGAAGGCGTCGTGGTAGTCGTCGAGGGCGAAGCGGTGGGTGACGACCGGCGCCAGGTCGACTGCCCCGGATCGGATGAGGCCACGCATCTCGAGCCAGGTCTCCCACATGCGGCGACCGACGATCCCGTGGATGGTGGCGCCCTTGAAGATGATCGAGTCGTCCAGGTCGAACTCGATCGATCTGGACGTCAGACCGAGCAATGCCACTTCCCCGCCGGGCTTGAGGAGCCGGAACCCCATGGCGATCGCGGCGGGGGCGCCGGACATCTCGAGGAGGACGTCGACACCCGCTCCGCCCGTCGCGTCGCGGATGATCGTCTCGGCATCCTCGCTGGTGGGATCGAGAGCGAGGTCGGCGCCCATCTTGGCGGCGAGCTCGAGGCGGTACTCGCTCAGGTCGGTGGTGTACACGGCGCGGGCGCCGAGGGCCTTGGCGGTGGCGATCGCCATGATCCCGACGGGCCCGGCACCGGTGACGAGCACTTTGCGTCCCGACACCTCCGGGACGCTGACGGCGTGGACCGCGTTTCCGAAGTTCTCTTGCAGCGATGCCACCGACAGGGCCATGTCGGGAGGATCGACCCAGGCGTTCTCGGCGGGGATGGCGACGTACTCGGCGAACGCTCCGTCGCGGTGGACGCCGATGATCTCGGTGTTCGGACAGAGGTGACCCTGGCAGGTCCTACACCAGTTGCATCGGTGGCAGATGACGTGCGACTCGGCCGAGATCAGCGAACCGATGTCGGGTTCGGTGACGTTGGCACCCCGTTCGACGACGACGCCGGTCAGTTCGTGACCGACGGTGACGGGGGTGACGACGTGGTCGCGGGCCCACGGATCCCACCGGTAGATGTGGAGGTCGGTGCCGCAGATCGAGGTGGCTCGGACCTCGACGAGCACGTCGTCGGGTCCGATCGTCGGCACGGGGACCTCCACCATCTCCAACCCGGGTCCCGGTGCCGGCTTCCGCAGTGCACGCATACCGCAAAGCTAGCGCTCCAGAGGCGCCACCGGGCCGTCGGAATGGACCGGTCCGAAGGTCCGTTGCCTCCACGATGCTCGATCTGCTGTTGCCCTCCGACGATCGTGTCGTCGTCGTCGAGGTCGCCCTCGCCCTCGTCGGCGGGGCCGTTGCGATGTTCCTCGCCCGCCACCGACCCGACATGCGCGTGCTCGTCGGCGGCATCTGGATCCTGACCCTCGCCGTCCTCGCCCTGCGAGCGGTTCACTGACCTCGACGGTATCGAGCGCCTGATCGAGGCAGGCGAGATACAGATCCGGGTAGGCATCCGCCAGTCTCGGGCTCGACATCGGCGCCCTCCACGCCGGCATCCTGCATGCATTCGGACCGCCTCCCGGTAGAGCGCGGCCTCACCAACCGCCGCCGGAAGGTCCGGAGCCCGCGATGGTCACCGTCGTCGCACCGATCGAGTGACCATCGGGGTCCCTGGCGACCACCTCCACCCGCGTCCCATCGGGCACCATCGTCGGGAAGAGGGCCACGCCCCCGCGAGGCCGCTGCCAGGCGACGAGGTCCCCATCGAACGACATCTCCACGAACGAGGCCCCGACCGGCAGCGGACCGGTCGCAACGTAGCCTCCGATCACCGGCGGGGACGATCGGTCGTCGCGCCACCGGTACACGCTCACGCCGACCCGAACGGTCGGATCGTCGTCTCTCGGATCCGATATCGGTCCCGGTCCGCACGACGTTCCGCCGGTGATCCGTCCAGTCACGTGAAGGCACACTGCGGGGCCCATCTGGTCACTCGTCTCGAACAGGACGGCTGCCAACCCGTCGACGGTCTGCCCGGCGCTCACCAGGACTCCGGGAGTTCCGTCTTCCATCATCGATGGCGTGACGCCATCCGGCTCCGGCCCCACATCCGTGGCACCCTGCAGGAGGGGGACCTCCAACGCGGCCGGTGGAAGGCGGCGGGCGGCCGGCGGTGGACCGGGCGCTCCGATGCGAGTCCCCGGTTCCGGGACGTCCTCCACCGGAACCTCGACCCCCGTGAGCGGGAACTTCAGCAGGATCGGACCGGAGGTCATGGCTCGATCAGTCCCGATCCCCACGACGATGCTCGCCAACGCCACCAACGCCAAGCCGAGAACCACACCGGAAACGGAGACCCGTACGGGCCGTGCCACCACGGACACGGATCAGAACACGAGATCTGCCACCGACACGGTGGCCGCCTGGCTTCCACCCTGTCGCCAACCCCGCACCGTGTTCCGCCAGGTTCCTGGACCGCACTGGGTCATGATCGTCGTCGGAACGCGGCAGCTCGATTCGAGCGGCTCGCAGACATTGGAGTCGTGCCACCTGCGCACTCCGTTCTGGTAGATCGTCTTCTCGACGTGGATGGTGCCGAGATACCAACTGTACGTGCTTCCCTTCGCGGTGATCGTATCCCCGGCCACCGAGATCGACGCCCACACGCACCCGCTCTCGCTCGTCGGGGTGCACCAGCTGTCGGACGTGTGACCGGCCGACGCCGGCGCAACCGCCAGCCACGCTGACAGAGCGACCACCACGGCGACGATCGATACCCGACGTCTCCAATCGGTCTTCGACCACATGCATGTCTCCCTTCACCATGCACGCGTCGGATCACCGATCCTCCACTCCGAATGTCTCACGTGTGTGTGTGTCAACCCCCCCCGACGGCGCCGGACTCGAGGGGTTTCACCAGGTCCGGGGTGTCGATGGTGGCCTTGTTGACGAGGGTGGAGACCGGGTACTCGTCGAGGGCGTCGTCGGGGAACGGTTCCGCCAGCAGCGATCTCAGGGCGGCGGTGTCGGCGAACTCCGGATCGAGCCATGTGGCCCACAGGTCCTGGGGAACGATGACCGGCATCCGGTCGTGCAGCTTGCCGACGAGGTCGTTCGGTTCGCCAGTGACGATCGTGCAGGAACGGATCCGCTCTCCGGTCTCGGGGTCCTTCCACGACGACCACAACCCGGCGAGCGGCAACGGGTCGCCGTCCTTGGCGTGCACGTAGTGCGGCAACTTGCCCTTGTCCAGCTTCTGCCACTCGTAGAAGCCGTCGGCGGGGATCAGGCATCGGCGATGTTCGAAGGACTCGCGGAACATGGGTTTCGTGTCGAGGGTCTCGAGGCGGGCGTTGATGGCCCGGTTCCCGATCTTCGGATCCTTGGCCCACCAAGGGATGAAGCCCCAGCGGAACGTCCCGAGCATGCGTTGATGATCGTGTTCGGCGACGGCGTACACGTCGGTGGTGGGGGCGACGTTCCAGCGCGGCTTCAACGCCTCGGCCTTGACGACGTCGACATGGAAGTACTGGGCGTAGACCTCGGGGGGCTGGGCCTGGACGATCCTTCCGCACATGACACCATGGTACGGGCGCTAGAGGTTCAGGTTCGGTACGGTCACGCCGATGAACGAGTCCATGGTGCCCGCCATCGAGTTCCGCCGCGTCACGAAGCTGTTCGGTGCGGTCCGCGCCGTGTCCGACCTGGAGTTCGTGGCTCCGACGGGCTCGGTCACGGTGCTGCTGGGGCCCAACGGCGCCGGCAAGACCACCACCGTTCGGCTCACCACCGGGGCATTGACGGCCGATGCCGGCACGGTGCGGGTGTTGGGGCTGGATCCCTCCGACGACGAGCAGGGCCAGGAGATCCGGTCCCGTTGCGGGGTCGTTCCTCCCAAGCCGGCGTTCTACGACCAGCTCACCGGATGGGAGAACCTCGAGTTCGCGGCCGAGATCTTCGAAGCCGAACCCGAAGACGCCAGAGACGCCGCGGCGCGTTTCGGGATCGACCATGCCCTCGATCAGGAGGTGGGCGGCTACTCGACGGGCATGCGGACCCGCTTGGCGCTCGCCCGGTCGGTGATCCACGACCCCGACGTGCTGCTCCTCGACGAACCCACCGCCGGCCTCGACCCCGAATCCTCGCGAGCGGTCCTCGACCTCATCCGGGACCTGGCCGGACGCGGGCGCACCATCGTGATGTGCACGCATCTGCTGCATGAGGCCGAGGGCATCGCCGATCAGGTCGTCCTCATGGACGACGGCACGGCACGAGCCGCGGGCCACCCCGACGAGCTCGCCGCCGCCTACATGCCCGAGCCGATCGTGGTGTTCGACGCCGAGGATCGGTCTGTCCTCGAGCTGCTCGCCGACCTCGACGGGGTCACCTCGATCCATCGCAACGGATCGGTGCAGGTGACCCTCGACGACCTCGCCCGGTTGCCGGACATGGTGACGATGCTGGTCGGCGCAGGCGCTCGGCTCACCCGGGTCGAGCGGGTGATCCCGACCCTCGAAGAGCTGTACTTCCGGATGCAGCGCGCCCACAAGGACCAGCCATGAGGCGCCATCAGGTCCTGGCGGTCGCGGCGGCGGACCTCAAGCGGCTCTTCAAGAGCCGCGACTACATCATCCCGCTGGCGATCCTGGCCGGGTTGTTCTTCGTGTTCGTGCCCGGGATCATGCTGCCGCTGATCGGCGCCACCGAACGCAGCCCCCTGATGGCCCAGATCGGCGACGTGATCGGAACGTTGCCGCAGCAGATCCAGGAGAACATCGCGGGCGACACTCCGGCGGTCCGGACCGCCTACGCGTTCGCGGTGTACCTCCTGGCTCCCATCGCCATCGTCGTGCCACTCACGATCTCGTCGGCGGTGGGCGCCAACACGATGGTCGGCGAGCGCGAACGCGGCACCGGCGAGTTCCTCGCCCACAGTCCGCTGACGGTGCAGGAGATCTACATGGGCAAGCTCATCGCCAGCCTGGTGCCGGGGTACCTGGCGACGGCGATCGGCTTCGCGATCTATTCGCTGATCGTGAACCTCACCGTGGGCCGGCAGCTCGGCGGCTGGTTCTTCCCGACAACGGGATGGTGGTACCTGATCCTGTGGGTCGTCCCGCCGTTCATCGCCATCGCCCTGGCCGTGATCTTGCGCCTGTCGGCCCGGGTCCGGTCGGCGGCCGCAGCCCAGCAGGCGTCGACGCTGGTGACCTTGCCGGTGATCATCGCCTCGTACGGGATCGCCTCCGGACTGCTGTACAGCCCGGCGTACTCGGCGCTCATCGTGGGAGCGATCGCCTGGATCGTGGCGATCCTCCTGCTCCGCTCGGGGGCCCGGGCGGTGCGCAGGGAGCGGCTCCTCGGGGTCGCCGCCGACGCGTAGGCGCCGTTCACTCGCACCTCCCCATCGAACCCGTGAACCGGACCCGCGTTCTGTCCGTACCTGATGGGCGACGGACGTTCCGTCGAAGGGAAGGACACATGATGAGGAAGCGATTGTCGATCATGGCGCTCGCCGTCGGTCTCGTCGCCGCGGCGTGCAGCTCCGGCGGCGGTGCCGCCGACACCACGACGAGCACGTCGGCCCCGGCGCCGACGACGACCCAGGGGCCGACGACCACCGCGGCACCCGAGGGTCCCGCCCGGGCGCCCTCGGTGGTGCAAGCCGACGACCAGGACAGTGACGGGACGACGATCGTGGTCGCCTCCGTCGAGCTGCCCGCACCCGGCTTCATCGCCGTGCACGCGGACGCCGACGGCGCCCCCGGCCCGGTCATCGGCCACTCCGACCTGCTCCCCGCCGGCACCAGCACCGACGTCGAGGTCACCCTCGACACGCCGCTCGAGGGATCGGCGCCGGTCTATCCCATGGCGCACGTCGACATGGACGGCGACGGCGTCTACACGTTCATGCCGCCAGACAACGCCATCGACGTGCCCGGCCTCACCGCCGACGGCGACGTGGCCGTGACCAAGATCATGGTGACGGTTCCGCCCGCTCGGGGGCCATCGGCCCTCCAGGCCGACCCGCAGACGAGTGACGGCACGACGATCGTGGTCGCCTCCGTCGAGCTGCCCGCACCCGGCTTCATCGCCGTGCACGCGGACGCCGACGGCGCCCCCGGCCCGGTCATCGGCCACTCCGACCTGCTCCCCGCCGGCACCAGCACCGACGTCGAGGTCACCCTCGACACGCCGCTGGACGGCTCGGCGACCGTGTGGCCGATGGTGCACATCGACATGGACGGCGACGGCGTCTACACGTTCATGCCGCCAGACAACGCCATCGACGTGCCCGGCCTCACCGCCGACGGCGACGTGGCCGTGATCCCGGTCGAGATCGAGGTCTGATCCTCGACGCGGGTCGGGGGGTCGAGGTCATCGACTCCCCGACCCGCTCCCCGGGCATCATGCGTCGTATCGCGCTCCTCGTCATCGTCGCCCTGGCTTTCGTGGTGAGAGCTGCACCCGGCCATGCCCACGGCGAGGCGTTCACTCTGGCGGTGGAGTCCCTCCAGAACGCGGACGCCTCATTCGGCTATGGCATCGCTCTCGGATTCGAGGACGGGGATCCGGCCGAGGGCGCGTCCGTCCGGCTCGAGGCCGTGGGACCTGGCGGCCGGCAGGTCGAGGAGACGGCGGTGGAGACGGCCCCGGGCGTGTACATCGGAACCCTCGTCTACCCGACGAACGGGCTCTGGCGGGTCACCGTGACGTTCGACCACGATGAGGGCGGGGGGTCGGCGACGTTCGACGAGATCGTGCCTGTCCCTGCGGGATCGGGAGTCGTGACCGTGAAGGTCGACAGCGAGCAGCCCGAACGCGAGGGAGCGACGGTGGAGGGGGCTTCGGCGATCTTCGCTCCGTCGGCCACCGACGACTCGGAAGCAGGTCCAGACGTCGGCGTCGACGTCCCCATCCGGGTCGAGGCCTTGGTGAGTGACGAGGTTCGACCGCTCGAAGTCCGATACGGTGTCGCAGCCTCGCTGGCCCGGCCACCGACCATCCGGGCAGTCGGGGAACGATCCGGTCTCTCGCTCGGTCCGCTGCCGCTGGCGCCGGTGGGTGACGGACGGTTCGTCGCCGACGTCTCGTTCCCCGATGCGGACGTGTGGACGGTGACGATCCAGACCGCACGCGGCACCGCGACCTTCACCGAGAACCTCCCTTGGCCTCACTACTCGATCGAGGCGGGACATCCCAAGGTCAAGGTCGACTCGCACGACCCCGGATCCGTCGGTGAGCTCCTCCACGACGTCGAGGCTTCTCCCATCTTCGGCGCGTCGCCGGATACCGGATCACCCGCGACCGGCACCAGCGATGCCCCCGCCGCGTCGCCGCCGACGCCGCCTCCCGCGTCCCTGGAGACCGGCGCCGTCGTGATCGACATCGATAGCCCCGCCGAGGTCCTCCGCGCCCAGGTGCTGTGGCGATGGGCGCACCTGACCGCGATCGCGGCCTGGGTCCTGGGAGTGGGGCTCCTCCTCGCCTCCGGTGACGATCGCGTCGCGTCCTGGATCGCCGCCGTCGCCGTGGCCGGAACGGTCGGCACCGGCGGGGCGCTGGTCCTCTACGGCGCGCCCGTGACGTACCCGGGGATCCTCCGATGGAACGACCTGGCCGAACGGTTGTACGGCGCATCGTATGAAGCGGCCTTCGTGCTCAAGATGGTCGCCGTCGCCCTGGCCATCGCCGGCACCGTCGCGCTGGTCGCCAGAAGGAGCCGGATCGCTGCGTTCGCGGCGTTGGCAGGTATCGGCGGCGCGGCGGCGGCGGTCACCGCGATGGTGCAGTTCCACCTGTTCGCCCACCTGTGAGCGGTCCCGAGGGCGACGGCATCGCCGCCGCGCCAGCCCCGGCGCGCCCGGCGACGCGGCCGCCGAAGCGGCCGTTCAGGCCGACACTCGCGAGGCGCGGCGACGTCGGGTGGTCGAACCGGCGGCCGTCGGTTCCCAGGTGAACCAGCGGATCGCCAGGGCGGCGGCGATCACCCCCCACAGCACCATGTAGGCGAGGTGGCCCCACTCGAAGGCGGCATCGGTGCGCTGGGGGTCGAAAGCTGCGAAGAAGGCGTCGTTGAAGTGCTTCAGCGGGAAGACGTCACCGACGAGCCGCAGCCACGTCGGGGAGTCCTCGGCCGGAACGATGAAGATGCCCGAGAAGAACGCCAGCGGCAGCAGGGTGGCGTTGGCGACGGCGGTGGCGGCCTGACCCGACGGGGCCACCGCCGAGATGAACAACCCGAGGGCCGAGAACGTGAACGACCCGACGAGGAACGTGAGGATCGCCGCCGGCAGCGTCCGCCCGTACAGGTTCAAGCCGTAGAACGCCACGCCGACGCCGACCATGATGACGATGCCGATGAGCGCGATGTAGGTGGCCGAGACGATCTTGCCGCCCATGTAGATCCACGCCGGCAACGGCGTTCCCCGGATGCGCTTGAGGATGCCGAGGTCCCGCTGGTACGACGTGGTGATCGCCAGGTTCGTGTAGGTCGCCGACACGGCAGCGAACACGGCGAGAGAGGGGGCGTAGTACTGGGCGATGGTGATGTCGAGGTACGGGATCCGTTCGTTGCCGAACACGAGCGAGAAGACGACGAAGATCATCACCGGGAATGCGAGGGTGAAGAACGCCGAGACCGGGTTCCGCCAGAACAGCTTCGACTGGTAGACGGTCTGGATCCGCAGGAGACGAAGTGGCGATGGAC
The DNA here is from genome assembly GCA_026985095.1 of Acidimicrobiia bacterium. Taxonomy (GTDB): domain Bacteria; phylum Actinomycetota; class Acidimicrobiia; order Spongiisociales; family UBA5794; genus JALSQW01. The sequence continues at coordinate 29,109 of JALSQW010000055.1, forward strand.
GGCCGGTCATGCGGTCACCTCGTCGTCGGTGAGCTGGAGGTAGATGTCCTCGAGGGACGGGCGGTTCACGACGAGGTCCTCGAGCTGGATCTCGTTGTCCATCGCCCATCGGGTCAAGGTGTACAGGTCGCGAGTGGGGTCGCCGCTCTCGATCTCGACGTAGCCCTCGTCGATCCGCACGGGAACGAGTGGGAGGCTGTCGAGCGCGACACCCGCCACCTTGAACCGGATCATCGTCTTGGCGTCGGCCCGTCCACCGATCGTCTCGGGGCTTCCCGCCGCGATGATGTGCCCGCGAGCGATCACCGCCACCCGGTCGGAGAGATGCTGAGCCTCGTCCATGTAGTGGGTGGTGAGCAAGATCGTCTTACCGAGGCTCCTCAGGTTCTCGATGACCGTCCAAGCCTGACGGCGCGCCGACGGGTCGAAGCCGGTGGTCGGCTCGTCGAGGAAGATGAGATCGGGATCGCCGACGATCCCCAAGGCCAGTTCGAGACGGCGGCGTTGACCCCCCGAGAGCGTCTTGACCCTCTCGTCGCGCTTGTCGGTCAACCCGACGAGTTCGATCAGCTCGCCGGTCGCCCGTCGCCGCGGATAGATGGCGCCGTAGATGTCCAGGGCCTCGGCGACGGTCAGCTCCTGTTCCACGGAGGTCTCTTGTAGGACGATGCCGATGCGTTCCCGGAACTCCCGGGGAGCGTCTCCCGGGTCGTAGCCGAGCACCGACACGTCACCCGAGGTGCGTTCCCGGTACCCCTCGAGGATCTCGACGGTGGTGGTCTTCCCGGCACCGTTGGGGCCGAGCAGCGCGAAGACCTCACCTTCGAGAACGGTCAGGTCGATCCCGGCGACTGCTTGGAGCTCGCCGTAGCGTTTGACGAGACCTCGCACCTCGATCGCAGCCATGTTCCGAGTCTGGGGCCTTTCGCGGGTCAAGGCAAACCCCGGTCGGACCAGCGGGGGACCCTGTTGCGGATCCCACCGAAGCCCAGCTCGTCGCACAACGCCACGAAACGATCCTCCGGCACACCGGACCATCGAAGGTCGCCGAGGTTCTCGGCGAGAGGCACGTCGAGGCGGAGCTGGGCGAGGTACCGGTACACCAGCGCGTCGCCCATGCGTTCGATGAGGGTGGCGGAGAGCTTGTCGGCGGCGCGGGGCTTGACCTGCCACTGATGGACGTCGACGGGGATGTCCTCCACATGGGGGTACCGGGCCAGGACGACGGCGGCCGACTTGGCGCCCCATCCGGGGAGGCCGGGGATGCCGTCGGCGGTGTCACCGACGAGACCGAGGAAGTCGGGGATGGAGGACGGGGCGACGCCGAAGCGTTCGACGACGGCGTCGGCGTCGACGAAGCGTCCCTTGCGTCGGTCGTAGCCGACGATACGGTCGTGGCCGTAGAGCTGACACAGGTCCTTGTCGGGCGTCATGACCACGACCTGCTCGACGTCGTGATGCCACCGCACCGCGGCAGTCGCCAGGGCATCGTCGGCCTCGTACTCGTACATGGACCACACCGTCATCCCGAGCGCCTTCATGGCTCGTTCGGCGAGCGGGAACTGGGCGAGCAGTTCGGGATCGATGCCTTCGCTCGTCTTGTAGCCGGAGAAGACGCGGTTGCGGAACGACTCGATGACCGAATCGAACGCGGCTGCGACGTGGGTGACGCCATCTTCGGCGAGGAGCCGCAGCATGCTGGACATGAGGCCGTGCACGGCGCCGACCTCGCGACCGTCGGGCGCCGTTCGGCTGGGCGCCCCGAAGTGGGCACGGAACAGCTCGTAGGTGCCGTCGACGAGATGGAGCTTCACCCGGCGACCTTACCGGGTCGTCTCCGATGTCACCGGGGGCACTACCGTTACCCGCATGGACGATGACCGGACCCGTCGGACCGTGGTGGGCCCTGCCCGCCTACGGAGCCCGTGGTTCTCGCACCGTTGGGAGATGGATACGACCGACGGGACGATCGCCGCGATGACCCGTCATCCCCGCGACCACACCTCGACCGTGGAGCTGGCGGACGGGACGCGATGGCGTCTGGTCCCCACGGGATGGGGACTGATCCGGGCGATCGAGGACGGCGACGAGATCGCCCGCATCACTCGCCGGTCGTGGTTGGGCCGTCACTGGGATCTCACCGCGACCACCTGGCACTATCGCCTCACCTCCGATCCGATGCCGAGACGCTGGCACGTCACCGTCGGGGATCAGGTGGTCGCTCGGATCTCGGGGTCGTTGATCTCGTACAACCGGGTCGATATCGACGCACCCATCGGGGTCCCTCTGGCGGCGACGATGCTGGCGTGGCACGTGATCGCCCGACCCTGGGAGGCGGCATCCCGGCCCGCGGGCCTCATCCCGGTCATCGAACCCGCTCCTCGCCCGGCCGCCGGCGCCGCATGACCGCGTCCCTCGTCGCCGTCGACGAACTCGTCGACCGCATCGGTGACCCGGACATGGCGGTGGTCGACTGCCGATGGTGGCTGGAGGATCCGGATCGAGGGTATCGAGAGTACCTGGCGGGCCACATCCCCACCGCGGTGTTCGCCTCGCTCGACGACGACCTGACCGCCCCGACCGGACCCGGCCGGCATCCGCTCCCGACGCCCCGGGCGTTCGCGGACCGCATGAGCGACCTCGGCATCGGCCCCGGACGGCACGTGGTGGCGTACGACGACCGGGGCGGCGTGTTCGCGGCACGCGCCTGGTGGATGCTGTCGGCGCTGGGCGTCGCCGCCGCGCTCCTCGATGGAGGACTGCAGGCATGGCAGCACGCCGATCTCCCTGTCACCGACGAGATGCCGACCCCAGCGCCGGTCGACTGGCCCGAGACGCTGCCCGACCGCTTCCCCGGTACGGTCGAACGGGCGGAACTCCGCCGACGCCGCTCGGAGATGGTTCTGGTCGACGCCCGTGCCCGGGAGCGATACCGGGGTGAGGTCGAGCCGATCGATCCGATCGCCGGGCACATCCCGGGAGCGATCAACGTCCCCTATGCCGGCAACCTGACCACCGACCTCCGCATGCGTTCGGCCGTCGATCTCCGTGCACGGTTCGTCGCGGCGGGCGTCGCCACCGGTGACCGCACCGTCGTCTACTGCGGCAGCGGCGTCACGTCGTGCCACCACGTCCTGGCCATGGAGCTGGCCGGCCTCGGACGCCCCTTCCTGTACCCGGGTTCGTGGAGCGACTGGTGCACGTCGGGCGAACCCGTCGAAACCTCCTGCTGATCCGAGGCGCCTATCCTTCCGCGTGGACGGCCAGGACCGTCGACACCGACCCCGATCAAGGAGCAAGCGGAGATGACCGACCGAGGACCGGACGACGCCACGGCGCCCGATTCCGCCGAAGAGGACGTCATCCACGCGTTCATCGAGTACGTCAACGCCAAGGACTGGGACGGCGTCGCCGGGTTGCTGTCCTCGAACGTCGAACTGTCGTTGGGCGGCCCGATCGAGGCAGGCGAGGTGATCTCGTCGTTGACGGAACTGACCCTCAATCACCCCGGGATGCTGCTCACCCGCGGCGACCGGGGAACCGAGCCGGTGGCGGTCGCCTGGATCCCCGACGGGGAGGGTAAACCGTGGATCCAGGTCGGGTTCTTCACCTTCTCGCTGGTCGACGGCTCCGACCATCCGCTCATCGAGTACCTCGACTACACCGACGTTCCCGACGACGACAACGACCTGGTCGCCGAAGAACCCGCGCTCGACGAGGTGTCCGAATGGGAGGACTGGAACGAGTGGGACGAGGGCGCTCCCACCGAGGAGCCCGGCGAAACCGGTGAGTTCGAGATCGTCACACCGGGCGAAACCGCCGAGTAGCCCCCCACTCAGAATCCCAGTGCCGCCGCGGCACGATCGAGCGTCTGGCCTCCTCGAAGCACGGGTTCGAACAGGTCGCCGTAGCGACGAAGCCGCTCCCAGATGGTGGCGATGTCGAGATCGGTCGGGCGCACGGTGCCCAACTCGTCCCATGTGATCGGCGTCGATACGGGCGCCCCTTCCCTGGGCCGCACCGAGTAGACGGACGCGATCGTCTTGCCGGCCGCGTTCTGGTTGTGGTCGATGAGCACCTTGGGACCACGTCGGGCAACGTCCCACTCCATCGTCGCGTTATCCGGGTCGGCCTCGACGATCATCCGGCCCAGTCGCTCCACGAACCGGCGCACCGTCGCATAGTCGTGAACCGGCTCGATGGGAACATAGATGTGGATCCCGGACGCTCCGGACGTCTTCGGATAGGCAGCGAGGCCGAGCCTCTCGAGGAGCACCCGGACGAGACCGGCGACGTAGACGACCTGATCCCACCCGGCGCCCTCCTGCGGATCGAGGTCGAAGACGGCGAAGTCGGGGGCGTCGGGGTGCTGCACCCTGCTGAGCCACGGGTGCATCTCGATGCACCCGAGGTTGGCGAGCCACAGGAGAGCATCGAGGTCGGGGGCGGTACAGAACTCGATGGTCTGGCTGCGATGTTCCGACGGCATCGGGGCAGTGACGATCCACTCCGGCGCGTGGGGTGGGCAGCGCTTCTCGTAGAAGGACTCGCCGGTGATGCCATCGGGGAACCGGGCGAGCGACAACGGGCGCCCGGCCAGATGGGGCAGCAGGACCGAACCGATCGAAGCGTAGTACTGGATCAGGTCGCCCTTCGTGTAGCCGTCGTCGGGCCAGAACACCTTGTCGATGTTGCCGAGGCGGAGCGGCCTGCTGAGGCCGGCAGGAACGAATCGCCCACCGACGACCCGGACCGGGATCGGGTCGGGGAAGTCGACCGCTCCGCTGGTCAGCAACCGACGTCCGGAAGACGGCTCGGTCCGTGCCCGGCGTTCGCCGGCGCGAAGGTCGGCGAGGATGGCGTCGTGACTCGAGTCGTCCTTGGCTTCGGAGATGATGATCGTACGGAGCCCGGCTTCGGCGACGGCTTCGGCGAGGCGATCGGCGCGGAGCGTGCCTTCGCCGTAGGCCACGTGGCGAAGCTCGCCCGTGGACCCGAAGACGTTGTCGGTGAACTGGCTGTGGAGGGGATCGATCGCCCAGCCGGGGAACTCCTCGCGCAGGAACGCGATGACGGTCCGGAACGCCTCTGTGGTCGCGAGACCCCCGCGGGACTTGGCATGGATGTGAGCCCAATCGACGACGGGTCGAACGAACGTGTAGCGGCGGGCGATGAGGGCGATATCGCCAAGTGATCCGAAGGCCCGGTCGGTTCCGGTCGTCTCGAGCCCGAGTGCGACGCCGAGGGTGCGGATCTTGGGGCCGATGCGGTCGAGTCCGTCGGTGACGAGTCGGTGCAGCTCTTCGGCCGGTCGGCCCTTCACGTAGCCGGTGTGGGCGACGACGGTGTGGGCTCCGAGTGCGTGCCCGAGCTTCATCGTGTGCTCGAGCGCCGAGAGGGCCCGCATCCGCTTGTCGGCGTCGTCGACGGTGAGGACGGCGAAGTAGGGGGCATGGACGGACACGGCGATGTTCCTCTGCGCGGCGGATTCGCCGAAGGTCCGGCATCGGCGTTCGTTCCATGGGAAACCATGAACGAACGCCAGTTCGTAGGCGTCGTGGCCGCGCTCGATCAGCCCGTCGAGGAAGGTGTCGTCGTCGACGCCGGAGGGTGGCATCCCGGAGATCCCGAACCTGATGAGCATCCGCTCACGCTACCCCCTGACCGTCTCGGACTCCTGCAGGTAGGCTCGGGTCGTGACCACCAGCAGTGATCTCATCCGGGCCGCACGCCTGGGCTTGGGCAGCACCCTCGATGGGCGGCCGAAGCGACGCCTGGCGGTCGTCACCTGCATGGATGCCCGGGTCGATCCATGGCGCCTGCTGCGGGCAGGTGTCGGGGACATGCACGTGATCCGCAACGCCGGCGGCGTCGTCACCGACGACGTGATTCGGTCACTGTCGGTCTCGACGATGCGTTTCGGGACGAACCAGGTCCAGCTCGTCATGCATACCGATTGCGGCATGCTCGGTTTCGACGAGTCCTCCTTCCGCCGGGACATGCAGGACATGGCCGGGATGCCTCCGCCGTGGCCGATGATGGGTTTCGACGATCTCGAGGCTGAGGTGGCCCGCGGCGTCGACCTGCTCCGCTCATCGCCGATGCTGACCGCCGTGGAGCGTATCAGCGGTCACGTCTTCGACGTCCGGACCGGCCGGATGGAGACGGTCGCGGCCTAGCCGAAGGAGTCGACCCTAGGCTCGGAAGATGTCGATGGCAGCGATCCACGGGTTCGTGTCCGGGCAGGTCCAGGGGGTCGGTTTCCGTTGGTTCGTGCTGCATCGGGCGCGAGCGCTCGGTGTGGCAGGTTGGGTGCGCAACACCCGGGACGGTCGGGTCGAGTTCTACGCCCAGGGCGACCCCGAGGCCGTGGAGCGCTTCGTGGAGACCGTTGGCGTCGGGCCACCCGCGGCGAAGGTCGCCGGGCTGGTGTCCTCCGCCGTCGACGTCGATCCGACCCTGAGGGGTTTCGAGATCCGGGCGTCCTGACACCCCCGCCCGTCTGGGCGGCGCGAGGTCGCGTCGGGAGGGCTTCGACGTGCCTCTGGTTCTGCGGGGTTCCCGCGCGTAGGGTGGGGGTGTGAGGGGAAGATCCGTGGGTGTGTTGGTCGCGGTCGGTGCGTTGGCCGTCTCGTGCACGGCGGGTGGTACCCCGGCGACGGCCCCGTCGCTTCCTGCGGCGTCGTCGACGGTCACGACCGTCACCGCCTCGTCCCCCACCACGTCCATGG
>JALSQW010000056.1 GCA_026985095.1 Acidimicrobiia bacterium
ACGTGCACGATTTCAGCGGCGGGCTCGTGCCCTTCGCCCCACTCGACGGCACCGACGTGCAGGCTGCCTGTGACGGCATGGTCTCCATCACTCCGCTCATGCTCCCCTCTGCGGGCACCGTCCCCGCCGAGGTCAGACGGAAGCTCGAGGGCTGATCGACCCGTCCATGGATGCCCCCGAGCTCGTCGCCGCCGCCCTCGCCGCAGCGAGGCGGGGCTGGTCCGTCGTACCGGTCCACGGCATCGTCGATGGGCGGTGCACCTGCGGTCGCGACGACTGCCCGTCTCCCGGCAAACATCCTCGGATCCGGTGGAGGGACTCCATGACCGAGCCGGCTTCCCCCGATCAGGTGGTGGCCTGGTGGCGGCGCTGGCCCGATGCCAACGTCGGCGTCGTGACCGGGATGGTCTCGGGGGTCGCGGTGGTCGACGTCGATCCTCGCAACGATGGCGATCGGACGCTCGACGAGCTCGAGGCCGGGTACGGGCCGCTCCCCGACACGGTCGTGTCGCTCACCGGTGGCGGCGGTGAGCACCTCTGGTTCGAGCTGGGCGACCGACCCGTCCCGTCGGTGGTGCTCGGCGACGGTGTCGAACTCAAGGCCGAGGGGGGCATGGTCGTGGCTCCGCCGAGCCGCCACGTCTCGGGGGGAACGTACCGATGGCTCAACGGCGCCGAAGCGGACCGGCATCGTCTCGCTCCGCTGCCGGTGTGGATCGCCCACCTCGCCGCCGGGGGGTTCCGGCGGGGGCGCTCCGGCGGTGCGGGACCCGTCCGGACCGAGGCGGAGCAGGCGGAGTTCGCCGAGACCTGGGCTCGGGCCGGGGTCGTGGTCGTCCCCGGCGACCACTCCTATCTGTGTCCGTTCCACGACGATCATCACCCGTCGCTCCACATCGACGCCGAAGGATGCCGCTGGTACTGCTTCGCCTGCCGCATCGGCGGAGGGATCGGGGCGTTGCGGCGCAAGCTCGGCGATCGATCGCCGATCCGGCCTCGACGGCGGCTCCGGGGCTGGGTCGGGCCGCAGCGGATGATCACCATCGTGGGTGATACGGAGATCGACGTCGTCGGCGAGTCCGAGCATCAAGACGAGCTCCTCGAGTTGACCGGCGGCGAACGGTCCTGCGCCGGGGTCGAGATGGACGCCGCCGCCGAGATGATCCCCGACGAGGACCATCATCACCTGATCGGGGTCTGGATCGCGGATCGTCCTGTGGGTCGACTCCGGTTCGAGGACGGCGCCCGTCTCCGCCACGTCGTGGACGAGGCCATCGAACGCTTCGGCACGGCCACCTGCCGGGCCCAGATCCGCGGCGGGTGGGACCGCGGCGACGGTGACGTCGGCATGTTCGGTGTGGTCCTGTACTGCGACGGCTGAGCGGCCGGGCGTCGCGTAGAGTGGGGCTCCGGAGAGGAGGTGAGATGCGCAACGGACGCACACGGCTGACCGAGCCGCTGGTTCGCGACGGTGACGGCTTCCGGACGGCGACGTGGGACGAAGCTCTCGATCGGGCCGCCGCCGGGTTCCGAGCCACCGTGGAGACCCACGGGCCGACGGCCTTCGGGATGTTCTCGTGCTCGAAGGCGACCAACGAGATGAACTTCGTCGCCCAGAAGTTCGCCAGGGTCGCGATCGGCTCGAACAACATCGATAGCTGCAACCGCACCTGACACGCTCCTTCCGTCGTCGGTCTGGCGACAGTGTTCGGAGCGGGAGGCGGCACGAGCTCCTACGAGGAGATCGAGCACACCGATCTCATCGTCCTGTGGGGCTCGAACGCCCGCGCCGCGCATCCGATCTTCTTCCATCACCTCCTGAAGGGAATCGACAACGGCGCTCGGATGATCGCCATCGACCCGCGCCGTACCGAATCGGCAGCCTGGGCGGACCTGTGGCTCGGTCTCGACGTCGGCACCGACATCGCCCTCGCCAACGCCGTCGGGCGCGAGATCATCGCGGCCGGGCTCACCGACGACGAGTTCATCGCTCGAGCGACCACCGGGTTCGACGCCTACGCCGAGTCGGTCGAGCCCTACACGCTGGATCACGCGGCGGACCTCACCGGCGTCCCCGCCGAAGCGATCCGGGAACTCGCCCACGCCTACGCCAAGGCCCCGACCGCGCAGCTGTGCTGGACCCTCGGGATCACCGAGCATCACAACGCGTCCGACAACGTGTTCGCCCTCATCGACCTGGCGCTGCTGACCGGGCACGTCGGCCGCTACGGGTCGGGGCTGGTCCCCATCCGAGGTCAGAACAACGTGCAGGGCGGCGGCGACATGGGCGCCTTGCCGAACAAGCTCCCGGGCTTCCAGGACGTCGCCGACGACGGTGCCCGTCGCCGGTTCGAGGATGCCTGGGGATGCGCGGTCCCCGCCGAGCCGGGCTGGCACCTCTCTCAGATGTTCGAGGCGATGGAACGCGGCGACCTGCGGGCGCTGTACGTCATCGGGGAGAACCCGGCCCAGTCGGAGGCCGACGGCACCCGAGCTCGCCGGGCGCTCGACGGCCTCGACCATCTCGTCGTCCAGGACATCTTCTTCACCGCGACCGCAGAGCTCGCCGACGTGGTCCTTCCCGCCGGGGCTGCCTGGGCCGAGTCGGAGGGGACCGTCACCTCCTCCGAGCGCCGCGTCCAGCGTGTGCGGCGGGTCGTCCCGCCGCCGGGCAACGCCAGGGACGACATCGACATCCTCGTCGACCTCGCTCGCCGTCTCGGCCACGACTGGGGCCAGCCCACCGCCGAGGAGGTCTGGGACGAGCTGCGATCGTTGTCGCCGATCCATGCCGGCATGAGCTATCGACGCCTCGAGGAGCTCGGCGGGATCCAGTGGCCATGCCGGGACGAGGAGGACCCGGGTTCGCGTTTCCTCCACGGCCGTCTCTGGGAGGACCCGCCTCGCGGCCCGAAGGCGCCGTTCACGCCGGTCGAGCACGATCCCCCGAAGGACGAGCTGACCGACGACTACCCGATCCGGCTCACCACCGGACGGCATCTCGACTCCTACAACACCGGGGTCCAGTCGGGCCGGTACCGGTCCCCCCGCCGCACCGGCGGCACCATCGACCTGTCACCCGAGGACGCCGCCTCGATGGGGCTCGCCGCCGGTGAGCGGGCCCGGGTCATCTCGCGGCGGGGGAGCGTCGTCGCCCCCGTGCGGATCGACCGGTCGCTCCGGCCCGGCCTGGCGTTCATGGCGTTCCATTACCCCGAGGACGTCGACACGAACCGGCTGACACTGGACGAGTGGGACCCGAAGTCGGGAACGGCCGAGTTCAAGGCCACCGCCGTGCGCATCGAGAGGGAGCCCTAGGTGGACATCCGTCTTCCCATGGCCGCGGCGACTGTCGACGAACGCCGCGCCGTGGATCGGATCCTCGGCCCACCGACGACCGGATGGGAAGGAGGCGAACGACGTCGTGTCGACGGTCACGTCGCCACCGGCGGGCACGCGGCCCGGGCTCGCCGCCACCTCCTCCTGCCCGTCCTCCATGCCCTCCAGGACGACATCGGCGGGATCTCCGACGGTGCCCTCGGCTACGTCTGCGAACGGCTCACCATCCCCCCGGCCGAGGCCTACGGCGTGGCCACCTTCTACGGGTTGTTGTCGGTGTCGGAGGTGTCGCCCACCGTGATCCATCTCTGCGACGACATCGTGTGCCGCACCAGCGGAGCGAAGGAGCTGTTCACCGCACTGGCGGACGCCATCGGCCCCGAAGGGTCCTCGGACGGCACCCGCACGTGGCATCGGAGCAACTGCCTCGGACAGTGCGACGCGGCGCCGGCCGCGTTCGTGCAGGAGGCCGGGGTGGGGCGCCGGGTCGTCGTCCGAGCCGACCTCGATCGACTCGCCGCGGGGCCGATCGACGGCCGCGACCCGGCCTATGCGGCGATCGGGGATGCGGTCCTCACGGCCCGGTTCGGCGCTCCCGATCCGGCGGATCTGGACGCCTATCGGGCCGTCGGCGGCTACCGCGGTCTCCGTCGTGCCCTCGAGGTCGGGCCCGATGCGGTGATCGCCATCGTCGAGGCCGCCGGACTTCGTGGACGAGGCGGTGCTGCCTTCCCGACCGGCCGCAAGTGGCGAGCCGTGGCGGACGAAGAGGCGACCGAGCGCTACGTCGTCTGCAACGCCGACGAGTCCGAGCCGGGCACGTTCAAGGATCGTATGCTGATGGAGCGCGATCCCTTCTCGGTCGTCGAAGGCCTGACCATCGCCGGTCACGCCACCGGCGCCACGAAGGGCTTCATCTACGTGCGCGGCGAGTACCCCGACGCCGAAGACCGGCTGCGAGCGGCGATCGCGGCGGCGGAGGCGGCCGGGTACCTGGGCGACGACGTCCTCGGCTCGGGGTTCCCGTTCCGCATCGAGGTGCGCCGCGGGGCGGGCGCCTACATCTGCGGGGAGGAGACGGCCCTGTTCGAGTCGATCGAGGGTCGCCGAGGGGAACCGCGGGCCAAGCCTCCCTATCCGACGACCGTCGGGCTGTTCGGACGCCCCACGGCGGTCAACAACGTCGAGACGCTGGCGGCCGCGGTCGCGATCGTCGCCGAGGTACCGGGCGCGGCGGACACCAAACTGTTCTGCGTCTCGGGGGACGTCGACGCCGCAGGGGTGGTCGAAGCACCCTTCGGCGTGACGGTGCGGGAGCTGCTGACGGTGGCCGGATCCTCGCATCCGCCGCAGGCCGTCCTCTTCGGCGGTGCGGCCGGCCGGTTCCTGGCGCCCGCGGAGTGGGACGTGCCGCTCGGCTACGGGCCGCCGTCGCCGCCGATGGGGTCGGGAGCGGTCGTCGCCTTCGGTCCCGGCGTCGACATGGACGACATCGTCCAACGGATCGCCGAGTTCTTCCGCGACGAGTCCTGCGGACAGTGCGTTCCGTGTCGAGAAGGGACCGTCCGCCAGGACGAAACCCTTCGGCGTCTCGTCGCCGGTGCCGACGAACGTGGTCTCCTGGACGAGATCGCCCAGGTCATGCGGGACGCCTCGATCTGCGGGCTCGGTCAGACTGCGGCGGAGGCGGTCTCCTCGGCGATCGCCTTGGGACTGGTCGGAGGCGCACGATGACCGGCCGTCGCACGGTCGAGGTCGACGGCACCGCGGTGGCCATCGAACCCGGGGCGACGATCCTCGACGCCTGCCGCGCCGGTGGCGTCGACGTCCCGACCTTGTGCTATCTCGAGACGTTGACGCCCGCCAACGCCTGCCGTCTCTGTTCGGTCGAGGTCGAGGGAAGCCGCACGCTCGTCCCCGCGTGTTCCCGGATCGCCGAGGACGGGATGGTCATCCGCACGGCGACCGATCGGGTCCGGCATGCTCGGCGCATGATCCTGGAGTTCCTCGCCGTGGCCGTCGACCTGACGACGGCGCCCGAGCTCCTGGAGGCGATGGCGGTCTACGGAGCCGACCCGTCCCGCTACGGGACCGACGACGGGTCGCCGCGGCCGGACGCGGTCGTCGACAACGACCTGTACGTCCGGGACCTCGACAAGTGCGTCCTGTGCTACCGCTGCGTCGAGGCGTGCGGGGACGACGCCCAGCACACCTACGCCATCACGATCGCCGACCGCGGCGCGGCGGCGCGGGTCGCAACCGAGTTCGACGTGGCGCTTCCCGACTCGGCATGCGTCTTCTGCGGGAACTGCGTCGCGGTGTGTCCGACCGGCGCGCTGATGGTCAAGACCGAGTTCGACATGCGGGTCGCGGGGACGTGGCATGAGGAGGCTCAGACGGTGACCAGGACGGTCTGTGGGTACTGTGGGGTGGGCTGCAACCTCGACGTGCACGTCCAAGACGGTGCGATCGTCAAGGTCACCTCACCGTTCGATCACGACGTCACCGCCGGGAATCTCTGCATCAAGGGTCGCTTCGGCTGGACCCACGTTCGGGCTGGAGTCGACGGGGCCTGAAACTCCGTCGGGCCGGCACCGAGCTTCAAGTGTCCGCGCGCCGACACTTCGTCATGTCCTCTGCCTCTCCGCGCGTTCCCTGATCGGGACGCTGCGGAAGGAGAAGGATCATGACCGCAACCCTCGACAAGATCGTCCACCCGGACGTCGACTACCAAGAGAAGACGAAGCACCGAAAGATCGGCATCGGCCTCGGCGTCGCCGGCCTGCTGCTCGGGATGGCCGTGGCCGTCCTCGGCGTCGTCGCCGGCAACCTCGTCGGCAACCCCGGAGACGAGCAGACGGTCGCCCAGCTCAAGGCGGTCGCCTTCGGCCTCAACACGACGGCCCTGCTCCTGCTGAAGACCGGCATCGCGGTCGTTCTCCTCGGCATCTTGGTGCGGATCTGGATCCGTGTGGACAGCGTGCGCCAGTCGCTCGCCGTCCTCAAACCCGATGCCGAGGTGGGAACCATCAGGACCGGACCGATCGACACCGAGTACGGAGCGGCCACGGTCACGGCGACCGCGCCCGAGCGGATGACCCTGCATCGCATGGCCACCACCATGTGGGCGCCGATGGCCGTGATGGGCGTCATGGCGGTCCTCGGTGGCCTCGTCGTGTCGTGGGTCTGGGCGGGCAACGTCGGCACCCGCACCGGCCTCGGCGCGGCGGCGTGGACCCAGGGCCTGCAGTTCCTCGGCGAGGGATTCATCCTGTCGTCCATCGCGTTCCTGCTCGCCTCCATCTTGAGCGCGTTGCGCGAAGGCGGCGGCGAGGTCCAGCAGGCCCTCGGGATCTCGGTCGTGACCCTCCAGATGCCGGCGACGGCCAAGGCCTTCGTCGCGCTGATGATGATGGGGTTGATGGTCGAGGTCGTGCAGTTCGGTCTGTACGTGTACATCACGACCTTCGACGACCTGGCACGGTACACGCTGTGGTCTTCGTGGCTCGGCCCCTTCCGGGAGTTGGGCCTCGGTCTGCTGCTGGCGGGCATCGTGCTGGCGTTGGCGACCATCGCCAATGCCTTGGGTTTCCAGTTCAACCGTATCCGCGACATCGTCGTCGCCGGGAAGTAGGAGGTATCTCATGACCGCGACCACACACGGATTCGACGTCGAGACGTCCGAGGTGGCGTTCGACGAGATCCTCCCCCAGAAGGCGGGGACGGCCCTGTGGGCTCCGGCGTTCGTCATGGCCTTGGCCGGGTTCACCGCAGGCATCGTCCTGCACGTCGTCAAGGCCACGGCGGTCGCCGACGGCGACGCCGTGCGGGCGGTGACCCTCGGGAACCTCGGGACGGCATCGATGTTCTTCGGGTTCACCATGGTCTTCACGGCCATCGCCTTCGCCATCGCCCGGATCCTGGGAGCGTTCCGGGTCGGAGGGAGCGGCGTTCAGGCCTCGCTCGGCAGCGGGGTGAAGGTGCTCCAGATGCCGACCGTCGGCAAGGCCTTCATCGGTCTCATGGCGATGGGGATGATGATCATCCTGGCCGGGGTCGTCGGCCACGTCGTCGTCGCCACGCAGGTGAACTCGGGCAGCATGTCCCTGCTCCAAGCCGAGCAGTGGGATTGGTGGCTGGAAGCTGCTCGTCGGTTCGGGGTGCAGGTCTACCTGTTCTCGATCCTCCTGGGTCTCGCCACGATCATCTACGTGGTCCGATTCCAGACCATCAGGATCCGCGAGCTCGCGCAGATCGCCTGAACGGACGGAGCGCTGGAGGGTCGCCGAACGGCGACCCTCCAGCGCGCCCATCAGTCGATGCGCGGGACCGTGTCGACCGTGGAGACCTCGGGCAGTCCTTGCGCTGCGCACGCCGACTTCGGCGAGGACCCCACGATCGCGTCGGCGGGTTCGACGAGACGGCGCAGCAGCGCCAGGATCGGTAGGGCTGCCGCGGTGACGACCCCGGCCGTCACGTAGCCTGCCGCGAGACCCTGTCGATCCGAGAGGCGTCCGAGACCGACCTGGCCGAGCACGCTGCCGCCCGATCCGATCATCGAATCGAACGACACCACGGTGGCCCGCTCGGCCGACGGGATGACCTGATGCAGGTACCCCTGCTTGACCGGCGACAGGACACCGGTCGACCCCATCACCACGAGCAGCAGCCCGGTCGCCGCCCAGAACGACGAGGTGAGTCCCATCCCCACCGCGGCTGCGGCCTCGACCCCGACCGCCCACAACAGGAGCGTCGATCGCCTGCCGCAGACGCGGGTCAGTCGATCGGCGATGCCGTTGCCGAGCATCATCGCCACGGCGATGGCTCCCGCGACGGCGCCGGCCACCCACACCGCATCGGCATCCAGCAGCTCGAGCAGGTACGGCGGCCAGGCGTAGAACATCCAGGTCAGCACGCCCCCTTGGACGAACGAGACGCCCATGAGCAGCCGAACCGAGCGCCGGTCCCATCCGTGGCGGATCCCGGCGAGGGCGATCCGGCGCATCTCCGACGGGTAGGCACCCAGCGGGATCCTGCGGGTCTCGAACCCCACGTCGTGCATCCCCGCCGCGGCCAGGGAGAACACGATCGCCAACAAGGCCGCACGGACGACATAGGGCAGGGCCAGGGACACCTGTCCGAGGAACCCGCCGCCGACGGTCCCCACCAGCATCGCCGCCCCGGTCACGTAGCCGCCCTTGGCGAACACCGAGTCCAATGGACCGTCGAAGTCGGTCGTCGCCAAGGCATCGACGAGCCACGCCTCCACCGCCCCCGAATAGAACGTGAAGCCCAACCCGAGGAGCACCGACGCCGCGGAGAACGCGACGACGCCCGCCTCGATGTCGTAGAGCCACAGGTACAGCAGCGTGCCGGTGAACAGCACCACGATCGACGCCAGGAACGAGATCCGCCTCCCCGAGGTGTCGGCGACGACCCCGGTCGGGATCTCGAAGAGCATCATCCCCGCCGTGAACGCCGCGTTGGCCACGAACACCTCGGTGATCGTCAAGCCGGCCGCGAGGAGGAACAAGGTGTTGACCCCCCAGATGAGCGACGCCGACAGCGTGTAGAGGCCGGCGATGGCGAGGTACGTGCCGATGACGCGTCGAGAGGTCACTGTCCGACCCTAGGCCGCGACGGCGCCCGGCGTCGCCGATCTGTCGGCAACGCTCCGGTCGGCCGCACAGGGCGAGGATCCGTGTGCTAGGCATGTGGGGAGCTATCGCCTCGCTGGGGCACAGAAGGAGAACCACGTATGCAGCGCACTCGAAGGAGATCCATGGGACGGTTCACGACGTTGCTCGTTGCCGTCCTCATCGCCGGACTCGCCGCTCCCGTCGCCGCGGGTGCTCATGGGTCCGACGACCGCGACGAACGACCCGACCACGGCAGAGAGGAACGCGAGCGCGACATCGTCGACCTCCGGTTCCTGACGTTCTCGGACTGGCACGGTCAGATCGATCCGCTGTTCGTCTTCGGTCAAGGGACCTTCGGCGGTGCCGCCGAGCTGTCGAGCTACTTTCGCGCCGAGGAGGCGGACAACCCGAACACCTTGATCTTCACCGCAGGGGACGCCTACGGGGCCTCGCCGCCGTTGTCGAGCTTCTTCGGTGAGGAACCGGCGGTGCGTTCCATGCGCCTCATGGGGGTCGATGCCGACGGTCTCGGCAACCACAACTTCGATCGTGGGATCGCCCCCTTGCAAGGGCTCGTCGACATCGCGCGGAGTCACAGCGCCAACGAGCCGGGCGACCCCTTCGTGTACGTCTCGGCCAACCTGAAGAACCGCAGGAACCAGCTCAAGCACGTGAAGGACTTCCAGATCTTCGAGATCGATGACGTCAAGGTGGCGGTCATCGGGGTCATCAACCCGGAAGCGCCGACGCTCGTGTTCCCTGGATCGTTCGGCGACCTCCGGATCACCGACCCGGTGAAGGCGGCCAACCGGGCCCGCCGGAAGGCCCAGCGCCGCGGCGCGGACGTGTTCGTCCTCCTCGCCCACATGGGCGTCACCGATTTCGACGCGTCCGGGGCGCCGATCGGACCGCTCGTCGACCTGGCCAACGGCGTGCGCGGCTTCGACGTGATCGTCGGCGACCACACGAACGTCGAGTTCGCCGGCGAGATCAACGGCGCGTTGGTGGTCGAGAACCGGAGCAAGGGGCGCACCTACGCCCGGGTGGACGTCCAGGTGGAGGAACGCCGCAAGCATCGGTTCCGCATCACCGACCGCTCGGCGACCTTCGTGGAGCCGGTCAGCTCGGCCGTCACCCCCGACCCGGAGATCGTGTCGTTCCTCGAGCCGCTGCGCGCTCAGCTCAACGCCATCTTGGGGACCGTGATCGGACAGTCGACGGTCTTCATCCCGAGGGCCGACGAGTGCGGGCAGTCCTCCGGCCGAACCTGCGAATCGCTGGTCGGCGATGTGGTGACCGACGCCCTGCGTGATCGCTACGGCACGGACTTCGCCATCACCAACTCGGGCGGCCTGCGCGCCGACCTGACCTGTCCGACGACCGACGACCCGAACGACCTGTGCCCCGCTCCCGACGGCGGCGACTTCGAGATCACCGCGGGTCAGGTGCTGACCGTCCTGCCCTTCGGCAACTCGGCGGTCACCTTGTCGGTGACGGGCGACGAGCTGAAGCAGCACCTCGAGCAGGGCGTGTCGGCCATGCCCGGTGTGTCGGGCCGCTTCGCTCAGGTGTCGGGCCTCTGCTTCACCTACGACATCGATGCTCCGGTCGGCAGCAGGGTGCTCTCTGCGGTGTTCCAGAACGCGGACGGAACGTGCTCGGCCACGGCGGTCGACCTGTCGGCGGCGAGCACCTACACCCTGGCCGAGAACGACTTCATGGCCAGCGGCGGCGACGGGTACCCGAACCTCATCTCGAGGGCGGTGACCAGGGACCTGCTCGATCAGGTCGTGTCCGACTACATCGCGGCGACCACGCCGATCACGCCGACCATCGACGGACGGATCACGTGTACCGCATCGGCGGGCGGAACCTGCCCGGCGCCGCTGCCCTAGCCGTCGGATCGGGCGTTCGTCGCGACGGGATCGGTCGCGACGAACGCCCGACGGTCATTCCGAGGCCAGGTTCCGGTAGGTCGCCGCGAAGCGCAGGTAGGTGTCGACACCGTGGTCCTGGCGGGTGATCTCGGTTTCGGTGAGGTCCCGCACCGGTCTGGCGGGGATCCCGACCGCCAGCGTCCACGGTGGGATCTCCTTGCCTTCGGGGAGGATCGAGCCGGCAGCCAGCCAGGCCCCGTCACCGACCCGGGAGCCGTTGAGCACGATGGCGCCGATGCCGATGAGGCAGTGATCGCCGACGGTGGCGCCGTGGACGATCGCGCCGTGGCCGACGGTCACCCGGCGGCCGATGGCGCACGGCACGCCCTCGTCGGCGTGGAACACGGCATTGTCCTGGAGGTTCGTCTCGTCACCGACCGAGATCGGGGCGAGTTCCGCTCGCATGACGACCCCGAACATGACGGCCGCGAGGCGGCCGATCTGGACATCGCCGTAGATGCGGGCGGTCGGCGCGACGAACGCCGTCGGGTCGATGGTGGCGGCAGGGAGGTCCATGGGTTCCATGGGCGGTCACCGTAGCGCGATCCGGCCTCGGGTTCGCGGCGCTCTCGGCGGTACGCTGGTGCGATGGACATCGACGAGATCGACGGTGCCTTCCGGGAGGCGGACGAATCGCTCCGTGCGGACATCCGTCGGGTCGGAGCGCAACTCGGCGAGGCCCTCGTCCGTCAGCACGGCAGCGGGTTGCTGGAGCGTGTCGAGGCGGTCCGAGGGATGGCCAAGCGTGCTCGTGGCGGCGACACGGCTGCGGGGGCCGAACTCCGTGCGCTCGTCGAAGCCATGCCGGTGGGGGACACCATCCCGCTCGTGCGGGCCTTCACGACCTACTTCCGCCTCGCCAACGCCGTCGAGCAGGTCCATCGGGTGGGCGACCTGGCCGCCGAGTCCCGCACCCCGCCGATGGTCGATGCGGTGGATCGCATCGCCGCCGCCGGGTTGCCGTCGGAGCTGATCGGGAAGATCTCGGACGAGCTCGAGCTGCGACCGGTGCTCACGGCCCATCCGACCGAAGCGGCTCGCCGGACGCTGCAGGTGAAGCTGCGGACGATCGCCGAGCTGCTCGAGGATCGGCTCGATCCCCGCTCCACGGCCCTCGAGATCGACCGGATCGACCGTCGGATCGCGGAGCTGATCGACGAGATCTGGGAGACCGACGAGCTCCGAGTCGAGAAGCCGACCCCCCTCGACGAGGCCCGATCGATGATCTTCTACCTGGATCAGCTGCATCGAGCGGTGATGGCCGACCTCGCCGAGGAGGTGGATCTGCAGCTCGGTCGCCTCGTTCCCAGCAGCACCGAACGTGTCGCGATCCGGTTCGGCACCTGGGTCGGCGGGGACCGTGACGGCAACCCCGCCGTCACCCCGGAGGTGACCCTCGACGTCCTGCGCCTCCAGCACCAGCACGGGATCCGCGACCTCATCGAGGATGTCGAGTCCCTCGCCGAGGAGCTGTCGGTGTCGGCGCGGATCTGGCCGGTGTCCGACGAGCTCATCGGGTCCCTGGACCGTGACCGGGAGCTGTTGCCCGACACCTGGCGCCGTTTCCGGTCGCTCAACGCGTACGAGCCGTACCGGCTCAAGTTGGCCTACGTCCACCGCCGGCTCCACGCCACCTCCGAGCGGATCCTCGAGGGCAGCGTCCACATCCCCGGCGTCGACTACGCAGGGCCGGGGGAGCTCTTGGCCGATCTCCGCATCGTGCAGCGGTCCCTCGACGAGCATGCCGGCGGCTTGATGGCCCGCGGGTCGGTGGCGCGGCTGATCAGGAAGGTGGAGACGTTCGGGTTCCATCTGGCCACCATGGACGTCCGTGCCCACGCCGAGCGGCACCACGAGACGCTCGTGACGCTGTACCGCCGGATCGGGGTCGACTACGGGAGCCTCGACGCCGGCCGACGGGCCGAGATGCTGGGTCGGGATCTCGCCGGGGGGAGGCCGATCGCTCCCGCCGGCGCCGTCGGTCCGTCCTTGGGTGACACCTTCGGCACGTTCGTGGCGATCCGCGAGGCGCTCGACGCGTACGGGCCGCGGGTCATCGAGTCGTACATCGTGTCGATGACCCGTGACGTCGACGACATCTTGGCGGCGGTGGTCCTGGCCAGGGAGGCCGGCCTCGTGGACATCCCCGGCGGCGTCGCCCGCGTGGGGTTCGTTCCGCTCCTCGAGACGATCGAGGAGGTGCGACGAGCCGGCGAGTTCCTTGACCGTCTCCTGACGGTGTCGCCGTACCGGCGCTTGGTCGAGCTGCGGGACGACCTGCAGGAGGTCATGCTGGGCTACTCGGACTCCAACAAGCAAGGCGGGATCACCACCAGCCAGTGGGAGATCTACAAGGCACAGCGGGAGCTGCGCGATGCCGCGGCTCGCCACGGGGTGACGCTGCGTCTGTTCCACGGCCGCGGTGGGACCGTTGGCCGGGGAGGAGGGCCGACGCACGAGGCGATCCTCGCGCAGCCCTTCGGCACGATCGAGGGGGCGCTCAAGGTGACCGAGCAGGGGGAGGTCGTTTCCGACAAGTACGGGCTCCCGAAGCTGGCGAGCCGGAACCTGGAGCTCGCGGTCGCCTCGGTCCTGGAGGCGTCGCTCCTCCATCGCGAGCCGCGTCAGCCGGCGGAGGTCCTGGCGCGATGGGACGAGGCCATGGATCACATGTCCGCGGCGGCGTATCGCGCCTATCGGGGCCTGGTCGAGGATCCCGATCTGGTCGCCTATTTCCTCGCCTCGACGCCCGTGGAGGAACTGGCCGAGATGAACATCGGATCGCGTCCGTCGCGGCGCCCGGGGGGTGGCGGGGGCCTCGAGGACCTGCGGGCGATCCCCTGGGTGTTCGGGTGGACCCAGTCCCGCCAGATCGTGCCGGGGTGGTTCGGTGTCGGGACGGGATTGGAGGCCTTGGAGCGGGCAGGCGAGTGGCCGCGGGCGGTGGAGATGTGGCGCGAGTGGTCCTTCTTCCGGACGTTCCTGTCGAACGTCGAGATGACCTTGGCCAAGACCGACCTGGTGGTCGCCCGGTCCTATGTGGAGCAGCTCGTTGCGCGGTCGAGGTGGCACATCTTCGAGGCGATCGAGGACGAACATGCGCGCACGGTGGCTGCCATCGGCAGGCTCACGGGTCGCCCGCTGCTCGCCGACAACCCGATCCTCGCTCGGACCCTTCGGGTTCGGGACGCGTACCTGGACCCGATCAACCATCTCCAGGTGTCGCTGCTGGCGCGGTCGCGCAGCGGGACCGAGCCCGACCCGGAGCTGCGCCGGGCGCTGCTGTTGACCGTCAACGGTATCGCCGCCGGGATGCGGAACACGGGGTGAGGTGGCGGCGTGGACCGTCGGGAACCCGACGGTCCGGAATGCCGGGGGACTGTCGCGGGCTTGACAGGATCGTCATCGAAGTGAGCGGGAGGGACGATGTCCTCATTGCCGGAACTGCCAGTGGATTGGGAGCCCACGCGGGCGACGTTGCACGCCTACGCCAAGGCCGTCGGGGTGCTCCCGCGGGCGTTCGCCGTGTTCCATCCGAAGTGGTGGCACATCTCCTTGAAGGTCCGGCCCGACGGTCTCGTGACCGAGCCGATGCCCCTGCCCGATGGGGGGACGGCGTTCGTGCGGATGGATCTGCGCACCCATCGGGCCATCGTGGAATCGAGCCATGGGGACCGCGTCGAGTTCCCTCTGGACGCGGGGACGACCGCGACCGATCTGGGGGACGCCCTGGTCGCTGCCGTCGCCGAGCTCGGGCTCGCCGGTGAGGTCGATCGAGCCAAGTACGACGACGACGAGCGGCGGGTGTACGACGCGACGGCCGCGGCCGCGTACTTCGATCTCGTCCAGGTCGTCGACACCGTGTTCACCCGGCATCGCAACACCCTCGAGGGTGTGGTCGGACCGATCCAGTTGTGGCCCCATGGGTTCGATCTCGCCTTCGAGTGGTTCGGGACCCGCGTGGAGACCTACGAGGAGGACGGCGAGACGGGCGAGTACCCTTCGCAGCTCAATCTGGGCTTCTACCCGGCCGGCGACGCCTACTTCTACTCGAACCCGTGGCCCTTCGAGCGCGATCGACTGGTGGGCCGTGCGTTGCCGGCTCCGGCGCGCTGGCACACCGAGGGTTGGGAAGGCACGATCCTTCCGTATGACGAGATCCGTGCCGATCCCGATGCCACCGACACGCTCCTCGCCTTCGCCCGGGCGGTGCACGAGATCGCCGCGCCGACGCTGATGGCCTGACGCGCTGCAGCGATCGGGGGCCGGGTCAGGCTTCGGTCCTGAGTCGTCTGATCTCTTCGGCGATGTCCGCGGCAGCTTGCTCGAGGTCTCGTTGACGTTCCTCGAGCAGGGCCAGGATGTCGTCGGTGCTCGCCCGGTGGTGGCCGCCGCCACAGCAGCGGCCGCGATCCATGCCTCGAGGCATGCCTCGACGCATGCCTCGACGCATGCCTCGGGTGGTTCGCCCGTCGGTGTGTTCGCTGCAACTCACGCTGGTGCTCCTTGTTCGTATCGGCCGATGAAGTCGGCGATGGATGTGTGGGTTCGCCTCAGTGCCTCCGCCCAGGCGTCGAGGAGATCCCGACCCTCCGGCGTCAACTCGTAGGTCCGTTTCGATCGTCCGGGGAGGTCGTGACGCCACTGGCTCGTCACGATCCCTTCTGCCTCGAGCGACCGGAGGAGGCGGTAGAGGTTGCCGATGTCGACGCCGCCTTCCGCCAAGCCGGTGGAGAGGCGATCGAGGAGGTCGTAGCCGTGGGTGGGCCCGTTGCGGATCGCCAGGAGTAGCTCCGGCTCGATCGAACGGGCCACCTTGGCGTCGACCTGCCAGGTCCCGTCGGAGGCCTTCCGCCGGAAGCGGCTGGCCCGCGGGCCGCGTCGTCGGCCTCGGTGGTGTCCACGCTGATGCATGTCCACAGCATACATGTCATGAACATATATGTGGCGAAGAAGGCCCGCCGCTCGTACCTCGCAGCATCAGGGCTCGTCGGCGGCGGTAACGTACGGGCATGGAGCCGCATGCGACGAGCCTGTGGGAGACGACCGCCGGAGCCCGGCAACGGCGTCCGGCCCTGCCCAACGACATCGCCGTGGACGTCGCGATCGTCGGTGGCGGCTACACCGGCCTGTGGACGGCGCACGCCCTCAAGACCACCGACCCCGCCTTGCGGGTGGCCCTCGTCGAAGCCGAGCACGTCGGCTTCGGCGCTTCCGGGCGCAACGGCGGCTGGGTCTCCGGCAAGCTGTCGGGCCTCGACATGCTGCTCGCCGACCCCCGCGGACGCTCCTCGGCCGTCCGGCTGCAACGGGAGATGATCGACACCGTCTCCCGTATCGGTGACGTCATCTACGACGAGGGCATCGAATGCGGCTGGGCGCACGGCGGCACGATCGTCGCCGCCACCCGACCTCCACACGTCGACCGCCTGAAGGAGACCATCGAGCTTCGACACGCGGTCGGCTTCGGTGAGGAGGACTACCGATGGCTCGACGCCACCGAGGCACGAGCGCGGCTCGGAACCTCGCGGAGCTACGGCGCCTCCTACACGCCGCACTGCGCCGCGGTGGATCCCCTGCGACTCGCCCGCGGCCTCGCCGACACGATCGAACGCCTCGGCGTGGACATCTACGAGGGGACCGCGGCCCGCCGGATCGCTCCGGGCATGGTCCGAACGGACCACGGCGACGTCCGGGCCGAGATCGTCGTCCGGGCGACCGAGGCGTACACGGCTCGGTTCCCGGAGCTCCGACGCGAGATGGTGCCGGTCTACTCGCTCATGATCTCCACGGCTCCCCTCGACGACGCCACCTGGTCGCAGATCGGGCTGCAGCGACGGGAGACGTTCTCCGACGGCAGGAAGCAGGTCATCTACGGTCAGCGGACCGACGACGGCCGCCTGGCGTTCGGCGGTCGGGGAGCCCCCTACCACTACGGATCACGGATCCGACCCTCCTACGACTCGGAACCCGCGGTCTTCCGGAGCCTGCAGGAGACCCTCGGCGATCTCTTCCCGATCCTCGAGGGGGTCGAGATCGACCACCGCTGGGGTGGTCCCCTGGCCGTCACCAGAGACTGGCTGCCGACGGTCACCTTCGACCGTGACACCAAGATCGGATGGGCCGGGGGTTATGCCGGCCAGGGTGTGGCGACGGCGAACCTCGCCGGGAGGATCATGTCCGACCTGATCCTGGGGCGGGACACCGACATCACGTCGCTCCCCATCGTGGGGCATCGCTCCCGACGTTGGGAGCCCGAGCCGCTGCGCTGGCTCGGGATCAACGTCGGGTTGGCGATGAGCAAACACGTCGACCGCTCCGAAGACCGAACGGGCGAGGCCGCTCGACGCCGCAGCGCCGTGATGAAGCGGCTCATCGGTCTGTAGCGGATCCCGTCGGCCGGCGAGATCCTCGCACCGATCCCACCGATCCCCCCTCGAGGCCATCGAGGACGACCGCCTCGAGGAGGCACCCCGGCGGCCGCCAGGCACTAGCGTCGACCCATGACGACCGGCGCTTCCTCATCGTCCGATCCGAGCACGCCCCTCCCGGCAGCTCCCGCCCCGGGGTTGTCCGCCGCTGCGGTGGCCGAACGGCGACGGGCCGGTCTCGTCAACGGCAGCCCAGCGCGAGGCTCCCGGTCGGTCGGGAGCATCCTCGCCGCCAACATCTTCACCCGCTTCAACGCCATCATCTCGGCGATGCTCGCCGTCGTGTTGACCTTCGGCAGGTTGCCGGATGCGCTCTTCGGTGGCGTCATGATCGTCAACGCCGCCATCGGCATCGTTCAGGAGCTCCGCGCCAAGCTCACGCTCGATCGCCTCCGGCTCATCGTCACGCCGACCATCGGCGTCGTCCGAGACGGCGAGGCATCGCAGATCCCGGTCGACGAGATCGTCCTCGGCGACGTGATGATCCTCCGTCAAGGAGACCAGATCCCGGCCGATGGAGAGGTGCTCGCCGCCGATGGGCTCCAGGTCGACGAGTCCCTCGTCACCGGTGAAGCCGACCCGGTCGATCGCGTCCCTGGCGATCCGGTGCTGTCCGGATCGTTCGTCATCGCCGGAAGCGCGTACGTACGGACCACCGCCGTCGGCGAAGCCGCCTACGCCCGCCGTCTGGCCGCCGAAGCTCGAGCGTTCTCCCTCGCTCGAAGCGAGCTGCGCGACGGGATCGACCGGATCCTCAGTTTCGTCACCTGGCTCATCGTGCCGACCGCCGCGCTGTTGGTGTGGAGCCAACTCCAGACCGGACACGGCGTGTCGGCCGCGGCGGTGTCGACCGTCGCCGGTGTCGTCGGGATGGTCCCGCAGGGGCTCGTGCTGCTCGTGTCGATGGCGTTCGCCGTCTCGGTGATCCGACTCGGTCGGCGCGATGCCCTCGTCCAGGAACTCCCTGCGGTCGAGACCCTGGCCAGGGTCGATCTCGTCGCCGTCGACAAGACCGGTACGTTGACGACCGGTCGGATGCGCGTCGACGCGGTGGAGCCGATCGACGTCGACCCGGACGAGCTGCGAGCGGTCCTGGCCGCGATCGCCGTCACCGAACCGCATCCGAACCCGACCCTGGCGGCGATCCGGAACGGCTACCCCGACGATCCGGGATGGACGATCACCGGTCGGGTTCCGTTCTCGTCACAGCGCAAGTACTCGGCGGTGGAGTTCGCCGGCCGCGGCGTGTGGCTCCTCGGGGCGCCGTCGAGCGTCGGAGCCGGACTGTCGGAGGAACAGCGAAGGAGGGTCGCCTACCTGGCGTCCACCGGCCGGCGGGTCCTGCTCGTCGCCACGGCCGAACGCCTCCCGGACCCGTCGGGGCTGCCGGACGCGGTCGTGCCGGCGGCGATCGTGTCGATCATCGAAGAGGTGCGGGACGACGCCGAGGCGACGATCGCCTACTTCCTCGAGCAGCGGGTCCGTGTCAAGGTGATCTCGGGCGACGACCCCGGCACGGTCTCGGCGATCGCCACCAAGGTCGGGATCCCAGGGGCGGAGCGGGCCGTGGACGCACGGGACCTTCCCGCACCCGGGACCCCCCAGCATCGGGAAGCCGCCGACCGGTACGTGGTCTTCGGTCGGGTCGTCCCCGAGCAGAAGCGGGACCTCGTCACGGCGTTCCAGGACGCCGGTCACGTCGTTGCGATGACCGGCGACGGCGTCAACGACGTACCGTCGCTGAAGCGAGCCGACATCGGCATCGCCATGGGTTCGGGATCGCCCGCCACTCGGGCGGTGGCCCAGCTCATCCTCCTCGACGATCGATTCGCATCGCTGCCGGCGGTCGTGGCGGAGGGCAGGAGGGTGATCGCCAACATGGAACGGGTCGCCAAGCTGTTCCTCGCCAAGACCGTCTACGCCACGTTGCTGGCGATCGCCTTCGGCGTCGCGGTGCTGCCGTTCCCGCTGCTTCCGAGGCATCTCACGTTGATCGGGACCCTGTCGATCGGGATCCCCGCGTTCGTGTTGTCCTTCGAGCCGTCCAACGAGCCTGCTCGTTCGGGGTTCGTGGGTCGGGTGCTTCGTTTCGCCATCCCTGCCGGTCTGGTCGCGGGTCTGGTCGGATTCGAGACCTTCGTGATCGCCCGCAGCCCGTTCGTGCGGATGTCCCTGGAGGCGGCGCGCAGCGTCACCTCGATCACGCTGCTGGCGGTGGGGCTCCTGATCCTGCACGAGCTGATCGAGCCGCTGGACGCGTCCCGCCGCCGCCTGCTGGCCGCCTTGGTGACGGCCGCCGTCGCCGCCGTCGCGGTCCCCCCGGCCCGACGGTTCTTCGCTCTGGAGGTGCCCGATCTCGCCGGCGCGGCGATCGTCGTCGTCGGCGCGTTGACGTCGCTCGTCGCGTTGCACGTGGCGGTGGTCGCGGTGGCATGGATCGCGGATCGATGGTTCCCGGACCGGGCCGGACTCGAACGTGAGGTCCTCAGGAGCGGCTGATGCGGGCGGCCCGGTCGCGTTCGGAGCGTCGGAGGCGCCGTTCGATCGCTGCCAGGGTCCCGTCGTCCACCGGGAGGTCGAACGCTCCGGAGATCGCAGCGGCGAGATCGGCGCGATAGTCGTGGCCGTGGGCGCGGAACTCGCCGGGGACGACGTCGGCGGCGTTGTTGGTGTCCACGGCGGTGAGCCAGAACGTCGCCGCGGGAACCCAACGTTCACGGGCCGGCACGGAGGCGGGTCGGCCGTCCGTGTCGAGCCATGAGGGACGGTGGGTGAGGAGCGACACGTCGAACCGGGTGACCGGATCTTCGGGATGATCGAGGAACGAGTGGCACCATCGCCGACCCGATCGCCGGGCCTCCCGGATGGCCGCACCGTTGGTGAACCCGAGGGCGTACGATGGGCCGACGGCGAGGGCCCGGTATCGCCACCTGCTGCGGTACGGCGTCCCCACCCACAGGGCGGCGGCGATGCCGAAGCGGTCGTGGCGGGCCGGTTCGGCATCGTCTTCGGCAAGGTCGAACGCGTCCTGACCGGTTCTGGCTCCCAGACTCTCTCCGTACACGACGAGTCGGGGTGGGGAGTCGAGGCCGTCGAGACGATCGGCGATGGCTTCGAGG
This sequence comes from Acidimicrobiia bacterium, assembly GCA_026985095.1. Taxonomy (GTDB): domain Bacteria; phylum Actinomycetota; class Acidimicrobiia; order Spongiisociales; family UBA5794; genus JALSQW01. Next base: position 20,466 of record JALSQW010000056.1, read on the forward strand.
AGGGCGTGGTTCTGGCGCGCCCCGACGTGGACTCGGTCGGGGGACAGGACCGAGGGGCGCTTCCCGTATTGGATGGCGACCGTGGCGACGTCGCCACCGGTCAGGTACTCGGCCGCTTCGACGGCGATCGGGTTGACGTACCCGGTCCCGGCCGGTGATGCGACGATGATCGTCGAGCGGGTGAAGGCGCCGGTTCGCTCGAGCTCGTCGACGGCGAGCTCGACGCGCTCGCCGACGGTGGGAGCCGATCCCACGCCGACGTAGACCCGGATCGGCTCGGCGACGGCGGTGCCGGTCACCTCGGCGATCCGTTGCCTACCGGCGGCTTCGGAGACGAACCGGCGTCCTTCGACGGTGAGGTCGTCGTAGGCGACGAGACTTCCCGGGCCGCCCGACACGGTGGGTTGGGTCGGGGGTTCGCCGTACCCGGGCTCGACGCGGTCCTCGGCGGCCTCGGCCGCCTCGACGACCCTCCGAGCGGCTCCGACGATCGTCACGACGGTGGGGGCGACGGCGATCGGGCCGGTGGCGGCGAGCCACCTCGACGGACGGCCCCCCGCCGCGGCGGCGGATCGCTCGGCCATCCACCTCGCGGTCCACGTCTCGGTTTCGGTGAGCAGATCGACGGCGAACGAGAGCGCCGTGCCGGCGGCGAGCTCTCGGGCCGCGCCGCGACCGCGTCCGGCGCCGGTCGCCCGGTCCAGCGCCACCGCAGCGCCGGCGGCGCCGGCCGTCGACGCGGCGAGCCGCAGCGGGGAGGCGGTGAGGGGGGCCGCCGCCCGGGCCAGGGCGCCGGCGACGAGGCTCCATCCCAGCGCGCGGAACGCCACCGAGCGGAGGGGAACGGGGTCGGGTGGGGGGCGGAGACGGCTGAGGACGGCGGCGCCGGCCAGTGCGCCGACGGCGGCGAACGGCCCGCCTGGGCGCAACCGGGGCGGGAGCAGCCGGAGGGAACGGGCGCCGAAGGCGGCGGCAGCGGCGGCGGTGAGCGTCGCGCCGGTGACCGCCAGGACCTGGTCGGATCGGTGCTTGGGCATCAAGGACGGCTGGAACGTCGACACCGCGGCGAGCAGTCCCACGCCGAGGCGACCCCGATCCCTCGTCATCGTGGGCGGGCCGTCAGTCCGGCGTGACGATCTGGAGCACCCACGAGACGAGGGCCAGGACGAGACCACCCAAGAGGGTCACGCCGAAGCCGGTGCTGGAGAGCCCCAGGTCCAGCGTGCTGCCGAGCCAGATGACGATCGCCATGAGGACGACGTTGAGGACGAGGGTGAACAGCCCCAGGGTCATCACCCTGAGCGGGAGCGTCAGGAGCTTCGCGACGGGTTTGATGACCGCGTTGACGACGCCGAGGACGATCCCGAGCCCGAGCAGGACCCAGATGCTGCCGTCGAAGTCGAGTCCGGGAACGAGCCAGACGGTCAACCAGACGGCCAGGGCGTTGACGACGAGCCGGATCAACAGTCTCATGCGCCGAGCCTAGCTGCGATCGGTGAGGTTCCCGGTCTCCCGCCGTCCACGACGAGTACGATGGACCCAGGAGGCTCCAGATGCGACCGACCAAGCCGATCGTGCCGTCGTCCCGTCGACCGCCGCGGCGGGCGGTGAAGTCCCGCTACACGACCGCCGCTCCCGAACTCCCCGACGGCGTCGAGGTGACGACGAGCGGCGAGGCCCGGCGTCCCGGATCGGGCGGTGCCGGGGTGTCGGACCTTCCCGACGCGGGTCCCCCGGCGCCCGTGTCCCCTGCTCCTCCGTCGGTCCCCGAGGCGCCGCGGCGGGTGGTGGACCTGCGGGAGGCCCAGTGGGTCGTCGAGACCTCGGTGGACGGTTCGCGGTACCGACGCCGGGATGTCCGTCGCTGATCAGGAGCTGCCGGGCGGTTTCGGACAGACGTTGTTGAGGTTGTCGAGCCCGAGTTCGGTGACCGCCCGGTCGGGATCCTCGAGGACGAGCTGCACGTGTTCGTGGACGAGGTCGATGTTGGCGATCCGTCCCGGTTTCCCGTCGTCGCGGAACTTCAGGTGGTACTCGGGCGGGATGAACCGCACCGAGACGATGTTGTCCCGGTCGATCTTCGGGAGCAGCTCGACGAGCTGGGGGAGGGCGTCGATCGGGATGTCGGTCTGGACGGTGTTCTTGACGACGTCGGCGAGCCGACCGAAGTTGAGGAGCAGGTCGGTGGGCTCGGTCTGGTCGAGCACCGCTTCGAGCACGCAGCGCTGGCGGTTCATCCGGAAGTAGTCGGAGTCCTGATGGCGGGTGCGGGCGTAGGCGAGGGCCTGCTCGCCGTTCATCTTGTGCTCGCCTGGTTCGATGACGAGTTCCCCGATCGTTCCGTCCAGGTACGGGTAGGCGTCGTCGACGATCCGTTCGGGCACGTAGATGTCGACCCCGCCGAGGGCGTCGATGAGTTCGACGAACCCGTCGAGGTTCACCAGCGCGTAGTAGTTGATCGGGATCCCGAGGAACTCCGAGACGACGCCCTTGACGGCGTTCACCGACGGCTCCTGGGGCCCGGGGAAGGCGTCGGGGTAGCGCTCGCCCATGATCCACAGTTCGTTGATGAGCTCCGGATAGCAGTCACAGTCCCAGATCCCCATGCCGTCGGGGAGCGGCGCGTAGGTCCAGTTGCGGGGGATCGAGAACATCGCGACGTCGCCGGTGGCGGGGTCGATGCTCACGGTGATCATGGTGTCCGTTCGGATGCCGGTGCGGCCGACACCGAAGTCGCCGCCGAGGAGGAGGATGTTGAGCCGGTCGAGTCCGTCCCACAGCGGCGCCCCGGTCTGCGCCGGCTGGGTGGTCGTGGTCGACGTCGTCGGCGTGCCCGGCTCGGTGGAGACGGTCGTGCCGTCGGCGGGTGGCGTGGTGCTCGTGGTGGACGACGCCGGGGCGGCGGCGGGTTCGTCGGGACCGAAGACCGTCGTGATGAGGTTGTACTGCACCATGTCGTAGTAGCCGAAGACGACGTGGGGTGTGAACACGACGATGGCGAGTGCCCCGACCGCGGCTGCGACCGCGGCGCGGCTGGTCGCCCCGGCGGGACCGGTGCGGCTCGCGGTTCGGTAGGCGTCGTCGGCGGCCCACAGCCGGTAGGCGAGGAGCAGGATGTTGACGACCATCATCGCGGCCAGGCTGGTCGGTCGGACGAACGCGGTGAGCGCGGCCACCTTGTCCCGGAAGAAGAACGCGATGATCGCCACGATGACGGCGTCGACGACGTAGAGGCGGACGGCCTTGCGGCGGTCGCCGACGAGGAACTGGCCGAGCCCCGGGATCACGGCCGAGGCGAACGCCGCGAGGAACGGGTGGACGGTTGGTCGGGGGTCCGGTCGGGTGGTCATCGCGGCTCGGATGCTAGGTGGCAGCGTCGAGTATCCGGTGGTTCGTCTGTCCGGTGGTTCCTCGAGATGTCATGGAGATGTCCCGCCAGGGCGAGGCGGTCCGGTAACCTCGGCGGGTCCCGACCCCGTGTGGATCCGAGCCGTGACCGACGCCGACGTGAACCCTCCGCAGCGCAGCGGGCCGTCCCGCGCCAGGAACCGCTACGCGTACCTGACGCGCGACGGGACGCTCGACATCGTTGTGGGCAGCTTCGTGGCCGGTGTCGCCGCCTACGTGTACCAGTTCGTCGGCGGTCGGGTCCTGGGGCCGCATGCGTTCGCGCCGATCGGGGCGCTGCTGACCGCCCACTTCCTGACGTTCGTCATCATCTTGTTGCCGATCGAGCAGTTCGTCATCCGGCGTCTGACGTTGGGGGCGCGGGGCTGGGTGGTGCCGTTGCGGGCCCAGGTGCTGGCGGCGGTGACGGCGATCGTCGCGGCGGGGGTGGTGTGGGCGACGTCCGATGCGTATTTCGAGGGCAACTCGGCGTTCGTGTGGTTCGTGGTCGCCACGGTGGTGCTCCACTTCTTCTTCGCGGTCGGTCGCGGCTATCTGGCGGGGTTCCGTCGGTTCCGCGAGTACGGCGTCGCCAGCGGCGGCGCTTCGGTGCTGCGGCTGGTCATGGCCGGGGCGATCGTGATGATCAGCCCGACGGTGGTGGGGTTCGCCTGGGCCCACATCCTCGGGCCGCTGATCATCTTCGTGTTCCGTCCCTTCCGGACGCCACCCGAGGCGCCCGCCGGCAGCCGGGGTCGGCTGGCCGACGAGCACGTGGCCGCGGTGGACGAACGGGGCCTGTTGACCGGGTTGGTGCTGTCGTCGGCGGCCTCGCAGGCGCTGCTGTTGTCGGGTCCTCTGGTGGCGGGATGGCTGGGGGCCACCGCCGCCGAGTTCTCGATCCTGTACGCGACGTTGCTGCTGGCGCGGGCGCCGCTGACGTTCGGATACAACCTCCTCGCTCGGGTCCTGCCCCCGTTCACCGAGATGGCGGCTCGGGGCGAGCGCCCGGAGCTGCGGGCGTGGGCTCGGGGTCTGGCGATCGCCGGGGCGTTCCTCGGTGTCGTGGCTGCCGGTCTCGGGTACCTGTTCGGTCCTTCGATCGTGGCGCTGGCGTTCGGAGCGGGGTTCCGGCCGTCGGCGGTGGTCGCCGCCTTGGCTGCTGCCGGGGTCGTCTTCGCGGGTGCCGGGCTGTTTATCGGCCAGATCCTCGTGGCGCGGGGACGGGCGTCCCGTCTGGCGGTGTCGTGGGCGGTCGCGATGGCGGCCGCCGCGGCGACGCTGGCCGTGCCGTTGACCGATCCGGTGTTTCGGGTCGCGGTCGGGTTCGTGGTCGGCGAAGCCACCGCCCTGCTGGCGTTGGTGGGGGTGGCGCTGTTGCGGGATCCCCAGGAGGGGGCGATCTCGCACGGCTACCTGGTGATGAAACGCTCGATGGACATCGGGATCGCGGTGGCGGCGCTCGTGGTGCTGTCGCCGGTGCTGGCCGCCGCGGCGGTGGCGGTACGCCTCGACTCGCCCGGCCCGGCGTTCTTCCGCCAAGCCCGGACGGGGCGCGGAGGTGACGAGTTCTGGATGGTGAAGCTGCGCACGATGGTGATCGACCACGACGAGGAGGTGTTCAGGGAGCATCTCCGCAAGATCCGGGAGTCGGGGGACGACGAGCCGTACACGATCAAGATCGACGACGATCCCCGCATCACGCGGGTCGGGGCGCGGCTGCGGAAGTGGTCCCTGGACGAGCTCCCGAACCTGTGGAACGTCCTGCGCGGTTCGATGTCGCTGGTGGGGCCGAGGCCGCTGGTTCCGCAAGAGGCGGAGCTCGTCGGGTTGGACAACCCTCGGTTCACCGTCAAGCCGGGAGTGACCGGACTGGCCCAGGTGATGGGCCGCGACGAGCTGTCGATCGCCGAGCGCACGGCGTTCGACGAACGCTACGTCGCCGAGGCGTCGATCCGTCTCGACGTGGCGATCTTGTTCCGGACGCTGGTGGCCGTGTTCCGTCAACCGGGGAAGCAGGACTGAGCGCCGATGCCCGGGGTGTCCCCCGAGCAGGGGCCGTCCGGGCTCGGGAATCCGCTCGATGCGGGGCCGGTTGGTCGTGCCATGAGTGAGATCGCGACCTTGTTGAACGAAGGAGATCCGCTGATCGCGGTCGTTGGTGCCACCGACGACCCGACGAAGTACGGTGCCACGATCTACCGGGATCTGAAGCGGAAGGGATACCGGGTGGTGGCGGTCAACGACCGGCGTGACCGGGTCGACGGCGATCCGGCGTACCGGGACCTGCGGTCGCTTCCCGAGCGTCCCGACATCGTCGACATCGTGGTGCCTCCGGCCTCGGCGGCGGCGGTGGTGGAGGACGGGTTGGAGCTGGGTCTGGAGCGTTTCTGGCTTCAGCCGGGCGCCGAGTCGCCGGCGATCGTCGAGCGTCTGGTGGCTGCCGGGGTCGACCATCTCGTCAACGCCTGCATCATGACCCGGAGTCGGGTGCGCCGTGGCGACGGCGTCGGGTGAGGCATCGTTGCGGGAGCTTCGCCTCGGGGGCTCGCATGGTTCGGATCCCGGTCTATGATGGATGCCGTGGTAGGGGGTTCGTGTAGGGGGAACACATGGCAGTCGAGGATCTGCGAGCAGCTCTGCTCGCCGTCCCAGGGGTGGCGTCCGTCGAGGTGACGGAGGTCGCCGATTCCGAACCCGTGGTCCGTCTCTGGCTGGACGGGACCCGGGAGGCACCCGATGTGCAGCGTGACGTCGATCACGTGATCTCGTTGCGGGGGTACCGGCGCAAGGCCGTGCCTGAACCTGCCGCGGCGGTCGCCGAGCCGCCGGGCAACGGACGTCGCGGCGGTCTCGGGCGGGGTCTCGAGACGTTGATCCCGGTGGCGCTCGAAGAGGAGCCGCCGAGTCATCTGCATGCGGTGCCGCGGATCCGGTTCACGAAGCTGTCGATCGAGGAGTCCTCTGGTGGGGTGTCGGTACGCGCCATCGACGCTTCGGGTCGGGAGCGGGCGGCGACGGTCCATGGCGACGGGGAGCGGGCGCTGCTCGATGCGGTGGCTGCGGCGGTGGCTGGGCTCCACGGCGTCTCCGCTCCGCGGCTGTTGGCGGTCGAGGAGCAGGCGCTGGCCGGGTCCGACGTGGTGACGGTCGTCGTCGAGCTGAACGACGGGTCCCGACGGGCCGGCGCGGCGGTGATCTCGGGTGGCAAGCCCTTCACGGTGGGCAAGGCCGTCGACGCTGCGCTGTCCGTGGACTGATGCCGCTCGAGGTCGTCTGTCCCGCCTGCGGCGAGTCCGACGACCTACGTGGGACCGGCGACGGCGATCGGATCTCGTTGGTCTGTGGCCGCTGCGGCCGCGAGTGGGAGCGTTCCGCCCGTCCGCGATGTTCGAGATGCGGGACGGAGGATGTGGAGCCGGTTCCGCTCGCCATCGTGGAGAAGGGCCGCGGGACGCAACTGTCGGTCGTCGGCACCCGCACGATCCATCTCTGTGCGAGCTGTGATGCCGAACGCCTCGCTCGGTACCACGCCAACCGCCCCAACCCGTTGATGCCCGATGCGCTCCCGACCCTCCCGGATGGCACGTAGCGAGCGGGGCGGTGTGGTGTCGCCGAGGTCGGGTCGTCGGGTGGTTCGCTTCGGTGTCCTCGGTCGATATCGTGGCTCGGGAACCTGTAAGGATCGACGTTGCGACGCGTCTCCTCTTCGAAGCGACGAAAGGAACGACCGATGAGGATGAGGACCTTGTCGATGATGTGCTGTCTGGCGTTCGTTGCCGCCGCCTGCGGCGGGGGAGGGACCGGTGCGACGACGACGCTCCCGCTCGCCGCGGCGACCACGTCGTCCACGACGTCGTCGTCCACGACGACGACCACGACACCGCCGGCGACGTCCACGTCGACGACGTCGTCCACGACGACGTCCAGCACCACGTCGACGACGACGACCACGATGCCGTCCACCACGACGACCACGACGGTCGCGGCCGCTTGCCCGACGGCACCGGCGATCCCGGTGGGCGCCACGGTGTCGGCGACCAAGAGCATCGACGCGGACGGCGATGCCGCCCTCGATGTGATGACGACCTACCTGGTCGGCGCCGATTGGCATCTCCGGGTCGACTTCGGCGCGGGTGGAAGCGCCGACGTCGTCGTCCCGGACGTGTCGCCGCTGACCGGGGCGCTGGCGCTCGGCGCGTTCGACATCGAGGGTGACGGCACCGGCGAACTGTTCGTGAAGGTCGACGCCGGAGCTCACGCGATCCTCGTGGGGCTCTACGACGTGGACGGGTGCGGGCTGGTTCCGATCACGATCGGTGGCGTGCCGGCGGTCTTCCCGGTCGGCGCCTCGGTGGGGAACTTCTCCGGGTTGAACTGCGACGGTTCGCTGCTGTGGACCTTCGAGGGCACCCTGATCGAGGGTTCCGAAGGGATGTACGAGGCGATGGACATCCCCTACACCCTCGAGGGGCACGTGCTGACCCAGGGCTTCGGGGACGGCGCGGTGGTGTCGGCCGACGAGATCGGGCCGCTGCTGACCTGCGGAGACGTGGACCTGGGATGATCGTCAGGTGATCTTCGGCTCGTCCCGTCGGGTGGGCTGGGACAGGACGTACCAGGCGATGCCGAGGCCGAGGAGGCCGAGGGCGACCCGCAGGATCGTCGTCTCGTGCGACCACCAGATCGACAGGGAGAAGGTGGCGGCGATGCCGACGGTGGCGACGACCTTGGAGCGGACGGTGAAGCCGCGCCCGGAGCGCCAGTCGCGTACGATCCCGCCGAAGAAGCGGTTGGTGGCCAGCCACCGGTCGAACCGTTCCGACGAGCGGGAGAACAAGAACGCGGCCAGCAGGACGAGGTCGACGGTGGGGATGAGCGGAAGGAACGCGCCGACGATGCCCACCGCGAGGGCGAGGAAGCCGAGGACGACGAGGAGCGCCCGCAGCGGACGGTTCTGCACGACGGTCGCCATGGCGCCAGGATACGGGGGCGGGGGACCGACAGCACGTCGGGGTGGGCGGTGACCGGCTGGTTGCGGCGGATCCGGGCGATGGCGGCGCCGCAGGCCCGGACGTCGGGATTCCCGACGAGCGGGAACGGCGCGTCGTCGTTCCATCTGTGGTGGTCGGTGCCCTACGGCAGGCTGTTGTCGGCGGCGGCGGTGACGCTGGAGGTCGTCGAGCCGCCGGTGGTCGACCGTCTCGTCTTCTGGGCCCTGCAGGTGTCGTTCGTCAAACCGGGTGGGGGAGGGGCCCATCTGGGTCTGCAGTGGAACCGGAGGCATCCCGGCGGGACGGCTGTCAACTGGGGTGGCTACGCACCCGACGGGTCGCTGCTGTCGGGGAGCGACTCGCTGCTGCCGTCGACCCCCGACGATCCGAACACGCGCGATCTGTCGTGGTGGCCGCGGCGGCCGTACCGGCTGTCGATCGTCCGTGCCGACGAGCAGACGGCCGGAGGCCTGTTCGGGTGGCGGGGGACGGTGACCGATCTGGAGGCGGGGACCGAGCATGTGGTCCGGGCGCTGTGGAGTCCGGGTGAGTTCCTGCGCGGGCCGGTGACGTGGGTCGAGTCGTTCCAGCGATGCGACGATCCGTCGTTCGCGGTGCGGTGGTCCGACGCGGTGGTGGTCGACGACCGCGGCGAGCGTCACCGGGTCGACACGATGTCGGCCGACTATCAGCGGGTCGAGGCTGGTGGCTGCTCCAACACCGATGCGTCGGTCGATGCCCGGGGGTGGGTGCAGCGGACCAACGTCGAACGGGTGAACGCCCCCGGGAGCCGCCTGATGCTGCCCCGGGGCGTGTGACACGCCTGCGGGTAGCATGTGGCCCGCTTCGGGCGTTTAGCTCAGTTGGCGAGAGCGCTTCCCTTACAAGGAAGAGGTCGGCGGTTCGAGTCCGTCAACGCCCACCGGGCGGCGGCCGCCTATCGGCAAGGCAACGAAGAGCTCGGCGACGAGATCGTCGATCAGGCGGAGGAGTTGGCCATCGAGATCGCCACCACCAAGGCACAGCAGACCAACGAGCCGGGGGTGCTGCTGACGTTGGCGGCCCAGGCCCGGAGTCTCGGCCGGCCGGACATCGCCCAGAGGGTCATCGACAAGGCACTCGAGATCGTCACGGACGACCTGGCGTCGAGGACGGAGGGCGATACGGGCCTCGGGACGCCACCGTTCGATCCGTGCACCGCCACCTTGGACGAGGCCCGTGAGTACATCGATGCGGTCGGTCGGGTGTTCATCCTCGGCGGTCACGAGACCACGACGGGCAGGAGGTGTCTCGCCAACGTGAGGACGACCTACGAACGGGTGCACGACTATCAGCTCGCGGCCGACGAGTGCGGCAACCTGGTGTTCACGGCTATCGACGAGGTTCCCGGCTGGAGCGGGCTGATCGCGTTGGAGATGCGCACCTGCGACGCGTCGGGTGTGGACGGGCACGATGACGATCGACGTCACCCTCTCCGCCGGTGGCGGCACGGGTCGTCAGACGGGCGTCGCCGACGTCGCGGTGACCCTCGAGCTGGGCGACGTGCAGGCCTCGAACGGCATCCAGCTCGACCGCACGATGACCTTCGAGGCCGCAGGCGAGAGCGTGCAGGTGTCGAATCCGTTGGAGGGGACGATCACCTTCGGGGTCGACGCCCTGAACGCGACGGCCAGAGCCGTCGTGGACTTCCCGAGCTCGACCGAGACCGTGTCCGCCGAGGGCATGTCGTTCTCGATGCCGGTGCAGGGGATCCGCGCCGAGTTCACCGGCTCCCTCAGCCACGACGGCGAGTGCGGTTGATCCCGGCGGCCGAGGCCCCGAGATCGGTCCCGCCCACTCCCGCCGAGCCGGCCGCACGCTCTGCAGGCCAGAGGACGAGCGTGGACCGCACATGAGCATCTTCCGGAAGCCCCGGGATCTCCCCTTCGCCGCGTCCAGGCCCCGAACCTGTTCCTCGGGCGTCCCCGTGAGAGACGTCCCAGCGCCGCGCCTTCTCACCAGCGCCCACCTTTCCCTGTCTCGACGGTCATGACATGCGCTCCCTCGCGGTCTTCCGGATCCGCGGTCTTCCGGATCCGCGGTCTTCCGGATCCGGCGGCGGATCGGCGGTCCGCGCCACCCGCCGTCGTCCACGACGATGCATCGCCCCGGAGCCTCTCGGAACCCGTCGGCCCCGCCCGGCATGGACCGTCCCTCGGGGCGAGCTCGCGCCGGCCCCTCCTATCGGGTAGCGTGGAGACGCGAGGGGCCACCCCCTGCGCCCCGCCCGCACGATGAGAGAGGAGTCGAGATGAGACGACTGCGATGGTTGGCGTTCCTCGCCGCACTGGCGATGGTCGCCGCCGCATGCGGAGGTTCCGCCCAGCCGACCACCACGACCGGGGCAACCGGCGGTACCGAGGGCCCGACGACCACGACCACCACCCGAGCCCCGTCTCCCGACTTCGAGGGCGCCGTCCTCGACGCCGGAGGTTGCGACTACGGCGGCAAGGTCCAGAAGATCACCGCCGTCGACGAGTTCACGGTCGTCTTCGACCTGTGCAGCCCCGACCCGGCGTTCCTGGCCAAGATCGCCTTCGGCGTCTTCGGCATCCAGCCCGCCGAGCACCTCGAGGCGACCGGCGGCGCACCGATCACGAACCCGATCGGCACCGGTCCGTACAAGCTCGTCGAATGGGTGCAGGGCGACTCGGTCGTCTACGAGCGCTTCGACGACTACTACGGGGAGAAGCCCGCCCACAAGACGGCGGTGCTCCGATGGGCCACCGAAGGCGCCCAACGGCTCCTGGAGCTCCAGACCGGCAACGTCGACGGGATCACCTTCCCGAGCACCGACGACTATCCGGTCATCGAAGGCGACCCGAACCTCGCCCTCGTCAACAAGCCGGAACCCAACATCCTGTACGTCGGGATGACCAACACGTTCAAGCCGTTCGACGACGTGCGGGTCCGCAAGGCCATCGCCCTGGCCATCGACCGGCAGCGGATCGTCGACACCTTCTATCCGCCGGGCTCCGAGGTGGCGTCGCACTTCACGCCGTGCTCGGTGAAGTTCGGCTGCGAAGGGGACCCCTGGTACGACTTCGATCCGGCCGAGGCCAAGAGGCTGCTCGCCGAAGCAGGCTTCCCCGACGGCTTCGCGACGAAGATCGGCTACCGCGACGTGTTCCGCGGCTACCTGCCCGAACCGGGCGCGGTCGCCCAGGACATCGCCGCACAGCTCGAGGAGAACCTCGGCCTCGACATCACCATCGAGGTGGTCGAGTCGGGTGAGTTCATCCAGACGACGACCCAGGGCAACTACGAGGGGTTGTACCTCCTGGGGTGGACGGGTGACTATCCGCACATCACGAACTTCCTCGACTTCCACTTCAACGCCGACAACCCGCAGTTCGGGAAGAACGATCCGTCGTACTACGAGCCGTTGGCAGAGGCCTCCAAGCAGGTCGACCCCGACCCGGCCCTGTACGCCGAGGCGAACAACGCCATCAAGGAGTTCGTCCCGATGGTGCCGGTGGTCCATTCGGTGACGGCCTTCGCCTACCGTGCCGACGTGAACGGCGCCTACGCACCGCCGTGGGGTCAGGTGCAGTTCCACCTCATGGACAACGGCAAGGACACGTTCGTGTTCATGCAAGGCAACGAGCCCATCTCGTTGTACTGCGCCGACGAGTCCGACGGCGAGTCGCTGCGAGCCTGCGCCCAGGTGGTCGAAGCCCTCTACGACTACGACCCCGCCGGCGAGGTCGTGCCGCAGCTCGCCACCGAGTGCGTCGCCAACGCCGACCTGACCCAGTGGACCTGCTCGCTGCGGCAGGGTGTCAAGTTCCACGACGGGTCGGACCTCGACGCCAACGACGTGGTGGCCTCCTTCACGGCCGGGTTGGACGCATCCAGCCCCCTCCACGTGGGCAACTCGGGAGCCTTCGACTACTACTCGTACCTGTGGGACTCGCTCATCGGGGACGAGGGTTGATCCGAGCCGTAGGAACGGGATCGGCGGGGGAGGCGTCTTCGGGCGCCTCCCCCGCACCCGCGCGCGTGACCCGCCGATGATCGGCTACGTCGCCCGAAGGATCCTCCTGGCGATCCCGGTCCTCGTCGGGATCATGCTCGTGGTCTTCTTCCTTATCCGGGCCATCCCCGGGGATCCCTGCACCGCGCTGTTGGGGGAGCGAGCGACCGCCGAAGCATGCGCCCGCTTCAACGAAGCCAACGGACTGGACCAGCCCATCGTCGTCCAGCTCGGCATCTACATGAAGAACGTCGTCACGTTCAACCTCGGCGAGTCCGTGCGGTTCTCCCGACCCGTCAGTCAGCTCCTCATCGAACGACTTCCCCTGACCACCGAACTGGCGATGTCGGCCCTCCTCATCGCCGTCACCGTCGGCGTGCCGTTGGGCATCCTCGCCGCCCGCCGCCACAACACGATCGTGGACACGGCGACGATGGCGTTCGCCAACGTCGGGGTCTCGATGCCGGTGTTCTGGCTGGGGCTCATGCTCGCCTACCTGTTCGCCCTGGTCCTCGCCGACACGCCGCTGCACCTGCCGCCGTCGGGGCGATTGTCCGCCGGGGTCCTGTCGACGCCCTACTACGAGGTGTGGGGATGGAACCTGCAGGAAGGCACCTTCTGGGCCGGACTGAACGAGTACATCTCCAACCACTACATCTTCAACAGCTTCATCACCGCCCAGTGGGAGGTGTTCGGGGACGCGGTCCGCCACATGATCCTCCCCGCCGTCGCGCTCGCCACGATCCCGCTGTCCATCATCGCCAGGATGACCCGATCGTCCCTCCTCGAGGTGATGGGCAAGGACTACATCCGCACGGCCCGGGCCAAAGGAGCCTCCGAACGCCAGGTCGTGCGACGCCATGCGCTGCGCAACGCCCTGCTGCCGGTGGTGACCATCATCGGCCTCCAGCTCGGCCTCCTCCTCGGCGGTGCGGTCCTCACCGAGACGATCTTCAACCTCGCCGGCGTCGGGCGGGCCCTCTTCGACGCCATCTTGGGACGCGACTACGCCATCGTCCAGGGCTTCACCGTCATCGTCGCCTCCATCTACGTCATCGTGAACCTGCTGGTCGACCTGTCCTACGCCTACCTCGACCCGAGGATCAGGCTCGAATGAGCACCGAGAACACACCGCGCCGGCCCTCCCTCGCCGCCAAGGCCGCCCTCGTCGAGCAGCTCGAGACGCAGGCCGGCGACGTGGGTCGCCTCTACGAGCGGCCTACCAGCCAGTGGCGGCTCGCCGCCCGCCGCTTCCGGGAGCGGAGATCCGGGATGATCGGGCTCGGCATCGTCGCCACGTTGCTGCTCGTCGCCTTGTTCGCCCCGGTGATCGCACCCTACGAGCCGACCGAGATCCTGATCGGCAAAGAGGACGTCACCCGCCGGTCGCCTCCATGCGTCCACGTCCTCGGATGCTCCGAAGACCAACCCCAACACATCCTCGGCGTCGACGGGAACGTCAGGGACGTGTTCTCGCGGATCGTCTACGGCTCCCGGGTGAGCCTCCGCCTCGGGTTCTTCACCGTCACCCTCGCCCTGGTCGTCGGCACCACCCTCGGTGCCATCGCCGGGTATCGGGGCGGTTGGCTCGACAACGGCATCATGCGCATCATGGACGTCGTTCTGGGTTTCCCCGCCCTGCTGCTCGCCATCGCCATCGTCGCCGTCCTGGGGCCCGGACTGACGAACGCCCTGATCGCCATCGCCATCGTCACGCTGCCCCAGTACGCCCGGGTGGTTCGGTCTCAGGTCCTCGCCCTCAAGGAATCCGACTACGTGGCGGCATCGAAGGCCCTCGGCTCCTCCGGGGCCCGGGTCCTGTTCCGCAGGATCATCCCCAACGCCCTCACCCCGCTGGTCGTCCTCGCCACCCTCGGGATCGCCACCGCCATCCTCGAGGCCGCCGGCCTGTCGTTCCTCGGCCTGGGCGCCCAGCCGCCCACCCCGGAGTGGGGAGCGATGCTCGCGGAGGAACGCAACCAGGTGTTCACCTCCCCCCACCTCGTGTTCTTCCCCGGCCTGGCGATCATGATCACCGTCTTGGGCTTCAACCTCATGGGCGACGGCCTCCGCGACGCCCTCGACCCCACCCTGAACGCATGACCGCCGAGCACCGGCGACCGGACGGCGCTCTCGCGGTCGACGACCCGCCGCTGCTGGAGGTCCACGACCTCCAGACCCACTTCTTCACCCGCGACGGTGTCGTCCGCGCCGTCGACGGCATCGACCTCGAGGTGCGACCGGGAGAGGTGCTGGGGCTCGTCGGCGAATCCGGTTGCGGGAAGTCGGTCACGTCGTTGAGCATCATGGGTCTCGTTCCACATCCGGGCCGGATCATCGCCGGGCGCATCCTCTTCGACGGCGTCGACCTGACCGAGATGCGAGCCGCGGACCTGCGGCGCTTGCGGGGTGAGCACATGTCGATGATCTTCCAACAGCCGTCCTCGGCGCTCAATCCCGTCCACCGCGTCGGCGCCCAGATCAAGGAGGTCTTCGAGCTCCACCGCGACTGGTCCAAGGACGTGGCCGACGAGAAGGTCGTCGAGATGCTGGCGCGGGTGGGCATCCCCGATCCCGCCCGGCGGGCCCTCGCCTATCCCCACGAGCTCTCCGGTGGGATGGCGCAGCGGGTGATGATCGCCATGGCCCTGGCCTGCGAACCCGAGCTCCTCATCGCCGACGAGCCGACAACCGCCCTCGACGTCACCATCCAGGCGCAGATCCTCGATCTCATGCGGGAGCTCCAGGCGTCGGAAGGAACCGCCGTCGTCCTCATCACCCACGACCTCGGCGTCGTCGCCGAGATGGCCGACCGGGTCGCCGTCATGTACGCCGGCAAGATCGTCGAGGAGGCCGACGTCCGGACCCTGTTCAACGCACCGCAGCACCCGTACACCCGAGGCCTGCTCGGAGCGATCCCCGTGCTGGGTCAGCCCAAGGCGCGTCTGGCCACCATCCCCGGCGTGGTGCCGTCCCTCGTCGACCTCCCGCCCGGCTGCCGGTTCGCCTCGCGTTGCGCGGCTCGGATCGAGAACCGCCTCACCGAATGCACCGAGGCCGAGCCGCCTCTCGTGGAGACCGAGCCCGGTCATCGGGTCCGCTGCTGGCTGTACGGGGAACCGGCCGATGGATGAACCGCTCGTCCGGGTCCGGGGCCTCGTCAAGCGCTTCCCCGTCAAGGGCGGCTTGCTGCAGCGAACCGTGGCCCACGTCGACGCGGTCGCCGGTGTCGACCTCGACATCCCCAGAGGCCAGACGGTCGGGCTCGTCGGTGAGTCCGGCTGCGGCAAGACGACCCTGGGCCGGATGCTCGTGCGGCTCCTCGAACCCACCGCCGGGACGATCCGGTTCGACGGGACCGACGTCACCCGGCTCGCCGGCAAGGACCTGCTCGCCTTCCGTCGTCGAGCCCAGATCATCTTCCAGGATCCGTTCGGATCGCTCGATCCCCGCGCCCAGGTGGGCGAGCAGATCGCCGAGGGTCTCCAGATCCACGGGATCGGCGATCGGGACGAGCGCCGGCAGAGGGTCGGCGAGATGCTCGAGCTCGTCGGACTCAAACGCGACCATGCCGGCCGCTATCCGCACGAGTTCTCCGGAGGGCAGCGGCAGCGAATCGGGATCGCCAGGGCGCTCATCCTCCGTCCGGACTTCGTCGTGGCCGACGAGCCGGTGTCGGCCCTGGACGTGTCCGTCCAGGCCCAGGTCCTCAACCTCCTGCGCGACCTGCAGTCCGAGCTCGACCTCACCGTGCTGTTCGTCGCCCACAACCTGTCGGTGGTCGAACACGTCGCCGACACCGTCGCCGTGATGTACCTGGGACGGATCGTCGAGATCACCGACCGGGACACCCTCTACCGCCGACCGCTGCACCCCTACACGGAGGCGTTGTTGTCGGCGATCCCGATCCCGGACCCCGACCGCCCCCGGAACCGGCGCATCCTGCAGGGGGAGATCCCATCGCCCCTCGATCCGCCGGCGGGCTGCCACTTCCATCCTCGCTGTCCGATCGCCGAGCAGGGTCGCTGTGACGTGGACCGACCCGAGCTGCTCCCGGCTCCCGGCGTCCCGACCCATCTCGTGGCCTGTCATCTCCGGACCGACCGGGCGGCGACCGTCTGAGACGGCGTCGACCCGGAAGGTCGCATCGGGACTTCCCGCCCTACCCGTCGGTCGCCCCAGGGTGCATCCTCGATGCGGCGACGAAGGGAGATGTCATGGTCGACGAGCTCGGCACCGAGATCGAGGAGCTGTCGCGGATCGTCACGGACCTGGCCAACCTGATGACCCGGCTCCTCGAAGCACGCGGATCGGCGCTCGCCGTCGAAGCGCAAGAGCTGACCGATCGGGCACGGGCGACCCATCACCGGATCCAGTCCTACCGCTACCCGGAGCCCCAACAGGACCGAGCGCGGCCGGTCACCCCTCCCGGGGGGCCGCCCCGGCCACGATGAGCTGGACGGACATGAGGTTCTCGAGGAGGCGCGCGTAGAGGGGGAGGCGACTCGGCGCGCAGCATCCGATCTGGAGCCGGCCGATCTGTGCACCGGCGTTCTCGAGGACGGCGAGCACCGCCGGCGCGGCCGCCGGGTCGTCCCGCATCGCGGCGAGACGCGACCGGCCGGCGGCCAACGTGTCCGCCAACGCCGCCATCTTCGGGCTGCGCCCCGGTTCACAGCACCGCGCCTCCAGCTCGGCGACCGCCTCGTCGCAATCGTCGAGCAGGTCGAACGCGGGATCGAGCGCCGTCGTCATGGGCGTGCAGCGTAGTGGAGGCACCACACCGAGGGCCACGGCCGGCATGCGCATCGAGCGGTCGCCGGAGACGCGACGGATCCAGCCCGGTCGAGATGATCGCTCCGCCCGGGTCCGAGGGTGCGGCCGTCGCTCAGGCCTTCGTTGCTTCCTTCCACGCCTTCTTGAAGTGCTTGATCGCCTTGTCGTCTCGACCCGCGCCGACGTAGCGCTCGGCCTTCTCCAGCTCGCGGATCGCCTTGCGTATCCGTCGCTCGTCGCCACCGCGGGCGATCGCCGCGTCGACCGCATCCGAGGCGAGACGTCGATCGGCGTTCACGAGCAGGTCGATGATGCCCTGCAGGTCGGCGTCGACCTTGCGCAGCTCCTTGACGGCCTGGCGTTCACGATCGAACACCTTCTTGCCTTCGTGGTCGTCGAGGGTGTAGGCATCGACCCAGTACTCGGGATCGAGGCTGTCGTCGATCCGCTCGATCGCCTTCGCGATCCGCTTCAGATCCTTGTCCTCGTCCTCCCGCTCGTGGGCGAACCGGCCGTGGTGGTCGTCGTCTTCCCCGTCGTCGTCGAAGCCGGGCGGGAGGAGCGCCTCGAGCATCATCGTCGCCTGGACCTTCAAGCCGCGGGGGCTGGTGTCGATCCCGATCACGACCGGATCGTGATCCGAGCTCCGGAACGCATCCGGGTGATAGAGCGCCGCCTGGTTGAAGTCGTTGTAGTCCAGGGCCCGAGGCTCGTCGGCGTTGACGTGCCAGAAGGCCGCACCCGTCACCTGCTCGGCCATCGATGCGTTGGCCAAGCCGTGATCGAGGTACCCCGACTGGGAGAAGAAGTTGAACGAGTAGGCCCCGTCTTCCCAGCCGCTTCCGACGAACTCGGCGATCAGGTCGGTGTAACCCCCCGCCTTCAGAGCGTCGATCGGGTCCTCCATCGCGTACGAGTTCAGATCGCCGATGATGAGCACGTCGGGATCGTTGCTGTGGGTCGGATCCGACGCCGTCCAATCGGCCAACGCCTCCGCGGCCGCGGTACGGGTCAGGTTGCAGTTCCCCTGCCCATCTCCGACGTCGGGGTCGCCCAGCGCGTCGCAGGGGGACCCCTTCGACTTCAGATGGTTGACGACCACCGTGAAGCGGCCACCGGTCGACGTGTCCACGAACGTCTGCGCCAGCGCCGGCCGGTTCTTGTCGTCGTTGAACCGAGCATCCACCGACGAGTCGAGCACCGCGAAGGCTCCCACCGGCATCACCGACGCCGGCTGGTAGATGAGCGCCACCCGGATGGCGTCGTCGCCGATCGCGCCCGTTGCCACGTAGTCGTAGGTACCGGCACCGAGGGCGCCGTTCAGGCCGTCGACGAGATCCGCCGTCGGCACGTCCCCGGGATGGTTCTCGATCTCCATGAGGCCCACGACATCGGCGTCGAGGCCACCGATCGCAGCGACGATCTTGGCCTTCTGACGAGCGAGCTCGTCGGCGCTGTCCGCGCCGCGGCATCCCTGATCACCGTTCGGGCCGCAGATGGGTGCACCCGTGTCGATCGTGGTGAAGTAGTTCAACACGTTGAACGACGCCACCGTCAGGTCGCTCCCGACGTCGGGCACACCCGGACGCGGGTTCGTCTGGTCGAAGGCGACGGTCGCCGTCGGATGGACCTCGTAGTTGCCGAAGCTGTAGCTCAGGACGCCGGTGAGCCCGTCGACCGAGTCGCCGGTCCGCAGCGTCCCGTCGAACACGAAGTACGGCGGCGGCACCGGGTTCTGACGGGTCGAGCCGTCCTCGAGTTGGATCCGGCTACGGTCGTTCAGGTCCTGGAGGGCCACCGCGGCCGCTCCCGGCTCGACGACGTTCGTCGGGTTGTCGAGGGGGCCGCCCACCGACAGGTCCACCTCGCCGAAGCGCCCCTGGTTGAAGTTGCCGCTCACGTACAGCGTCTGGCCGAACGTGACCGCCATGCCCTCCCAGCGTTCCCACTCGCCGATCGACGACACGGGAAGGGTCGGTGCAGCCGCCGTCGGCAACGTCGACCCGGAAGCGCAGATGGTCAGATCGGTCAGGTCGTTGAGCTCGGTCAAGTCGAAGAACTCGGTCACCGACCCGCGCACGCGGACCGTGTCGCCGACCGACACGTTGGTCCCGAAGGAGCCCTCGAAGACGAAGATGCCCTCGGAGGTCGCCGGATCGGCGTCCGCATCGGCGTCCTCCTCCTGCAGGAAGAACCCGCCGAGCTGGTCGGGCCCGTCGAAATCGCCGACCACGACACCCTCGATCGTGCGGATCGACCCCACGTCGGGGCTCGACGATCCCGAGCCCTGGATGTCGTGGATCAACGTCGTGGGGACCCCGCACGAACCGAACGGATCGGTCGGCACGGTCACGACCTCGTTGGGAGCGTCGGGGGTGTTGACGGCTTCCCCGACGTCGGGATCGCCGACGAAACCGGGCAGTCCCCAACCGAAGAAGTCGTTGCGGACCCAGTCCGCGGCCGTATCGGTGTCCGTGCCGTTGGGGATCCGAGAGGCGCCGCCGACGGTGAACGACGACCCGTCGTAGCCGCGGGTCAGCACCGTCTCGACGTAGTTGCGGTCCGAGGCTCCTCCGTCGTGGACGCCGACGCCGTCGACGATCCGGCTCCATGGCGTGACATCGATCGTGCCGTCGTTGTCGATGTCGATGTCGTCGCCGACCGAACCGGTGAACCCTTCCACGAGGAGGATCGTGATCGTGCCGTTCTCCATGTCCTCGCCGTCGACGAAGAAGCCGGCGCCGTCGGTGGTTCCGACCGTCCCGGCGTAGTCGATCGTGCCGGCGCCGCCCGAGTCGCCCTCGATCTCGAGGAGCGTGAACGCCGAATAGTCGGTTGCCGGAGTACCGAGGATCTCGGTGAACGCGGCCGTGTCGGCGCCGGTGTGGTTGGCGACGAACTCGTTGACGAGCGGATCGGCAGGACCGCCACCCCCGCCGGTGAACGACTGCCCGGTGTTCACCGCTCCGAACGTGTTCGGCTGCGGCGCTGCCCACGAGAAGTCGCCGTAGCCCGTCCCGGATCCGGTGAGCTGCAGCGAGTCGCCCACCGGGGTGCTGCCCGGTTCCGACACCCCGATATCGGTGCTGGTCAGACCGTCGGCCGGCCCGCCGCTGGCGGTGAACGATCCCTCGTAGGAGAGGAACTGGGCCACCGCACCGGTGTCGTCGATCAGGGCGAGGCCGTCGGGTGCGCCGTTCTGGATCCCGCTGTGGGAGAAGGCGAGGACGCCGAAGCCACCGCCGAGGTCCGGGATGGTGCCGCTCAAGGCGACCGTGGAGTAGCGCGCGCCGCCGTTGCCGTTGTACAGCGCCACAGACCAGCTCGACAGGTCGGTGCCGGCCGGTCCGGCCACCTCGAAGCCCTCGCCGGAGTCGGCGCCGGCGTTGTCGTAGTGGATCTCGTTGATGAACACGTCGGTCCGTGCGACGGTCGCCCGTGCGGTGCTCGGAACCAGCACCATGAGAGCGGCCGCCGTCGCCGCGACCACGAACGCGCTCGTCGCGCGCCTCGGAAGTGTCGTTGACACCATTCACCCCTTCGTCTGCAGCGATCTCTCCGATCGCCTCCCGTGCGCGTCGGACGCGCTGGACTCTCCTCTCGGTCAACCCTAGACGGCGCCGACACCGAGCGCGGCGGACTAGTCACGTCGGGTGGCATTGGGTCGCCCGACCCATGGTGACCTCCCCCGCTGCACGGTACATTCGAGACGTTCACCACCACGGGGGCACCGATGTCGATGATGGAGATCATGCAGAAGACCTGGGCCAGGCTGCTGTCGGATGAACGGGGCGCCAGCCTCGTCGAGTATGCCTTGCTGGTCACGTTCATCGCGATCGCCGCGTTCGCCGCGGTCGCGTTCTTCGGGAACGAACTGAACTCGAGCTACTCGGACATCACCACGTCGATGCCCTGACGGCCGCCCCGGATCTCGGGCGAACGCCGAGGGTTCACACCGGCGGCTGGGTGAGGAGGTCGGACGCCGCGGCGACGTCCTCGGGCCGGACGAGGAGACGAGCACCGCCGGTCGCCATGCCCAACGGCGGAAGCGCACCACCCGCGTCGTCCTCCAGCACGAGCGCATCGATCCCGTTGTCTTCGAGGAGCGCCCGGGCCGCCTCTGCCTCGAACGCCGTGGCGAACCGCGCCACCTCGACCGGCGCGGCGTGCGTGTCGTCGACCATGGAGCCTCCTGGGGGTGGGGACCCCAGATGGTAGAGCCGACGCCCGACCAACCTCAGGGCTCCAGTCCCACCGGGCACGACACCCCCGTGCCGCCGATCCCGCAGTAGCCGTTCGGGTTCTTCGCCAGGTACTGCTGGTGGTATTCCTCGGCGTAGTAGAACGGCCCTGCACGAGCGATCTCGGTCGTGATCGGACCGTAACCAGCCGCGGTGAGCTGTGCCTGGTACAGGACCTTCGACCGTTCGGCGGCGTCGCGTTGGGCCTCCGACGTCCAGTAGATGGCCGAGCGGTACTGGGTGCCGACGTCGTTGCCCTGCCGCATGCCCTGCGTCGGATCGTGGTTCTCCCAGAACGTCGTCAGGAGCTGCTCGTAGGAGATCCGCTCGGGATCGAACACGACCAGCACGACCTCGGCGTGGCCGGTGCGGCCCGAGCACGTGTCCTCGTAGGTCGGGTTCGCCGTGGTCCCTCCTGCGTAGCCGACCGCGGTCGCTTCCACCCCGGGGAGCTCCCAGAAGATGCGTTCGGCACCCCAGAAACAGCCCATCCCGAAGATCGCCCGCTCCGAGCCCTCCGGGAAGGGCGGGACGATCGGACGGCCGCTCACGAAATGGACGCCCGAGATCTCCATCGGACGGTCACGGTCCGGCAGGGCTCGCCCTCCGGCTTCCTGGTTCTTCCGTCGGTTCCACATGGTCCGCTCAACGCTCACGGCACGGATCGTGTTCCGGGCCGGCCAGCCAGCGGAGGATCTCCTCGGCGACCGTCTCCCACCGGGCGCCGAGCATGAGATCGTGGCCGGCACCGTCGACGATGAGCGGTTCGGTCCCGTACGCCCGAGCCGTGGCCGCCACTTCGCCGGTCGTGAAGATCGCGTCCTCGCTGCCGCCGATCACCAGCATCGGCGATCGCACCAGTCGGGTCCGGACCGGAACGAACATCCCCAGGTACGCCGTGTACGACTCGTCCTGCAGCCGGTCGAGGTACCGGCCGGCGAGGTCGTCGGGCATGTCCGGATCGAACAACAACCGGGCAGCCCGTGCGCGGTCCTCGACGATCGGCCACATCGACCACGTCGCGGTCGCCTTGGCGAGGGCGGCCGGATGACGCGCGCCGATCCGGATCGACGCCGCCGCCACGCCCCGATGGGGCACGGGGGCCAGGAGCACCCCCGGGCCGCCGCGCCGGCGTGCCAGATAGCGTTGCACGAGGTAGCCGCCCATGGAGTGGCCCACCAGGACGGTCGTGCGGGGGAGCGCGGCCAGGGCGCGGTGGATGTCGGACAGATAGTCCCCGATCGTCACCCTGCGCAGGTCCGGTCTCGGGCCGGGGGGCGTCCCGTCTCCGTGGAAACGCAGGTCGATGGCGTAGGCGTCGTGGCCGGCGTCTGCGAACCGGTCGAGGAAGTGCTCCGCCCAACACCACGATCCATGCCAGGCTCCATGGACGAACAGGACCGGGCATCGTCCGGCCGGATCGGCCTTGCGGGAGACGATCGTCGCGTCGCTCACGCCCCGATCGTATCGAACGAGGAGGGGCGGCGTCGAAGCGCCGCCCCTCCCATCGTCGGGATGGCGGGGGTCATCCCTCGTGTTCGGCTCCGGTGCGGACGAAGGAGAACACGGCCCGACCACCGTCGGAGCTCTCGATGACCACGGTGAACGGATCGTCGAACGGGGCCTCGGGGAACGTGACCTTGGCCTCCCACTTGCCGCGGTCGTTGGCGGTCGTGGTCGCCGATCCGTAGGGGGATTCGATCCACACGGTGGCGCCGGGGGTCGCTCGGCCGTAGAACACGTCGTAGGGCACCGGTTCGGAGCACGAGCCGTACTTCTGGTAGGCCTCGAACTCGACCTCGGCGGGCGGTGGCTCCTCGCCCTTGTCGCCCTTGTCGCCCTCGTCGGCGGCCGGAGCGTCGTAGAACACCGTCACCGATCGCTCCGTCTCGTTCCCGGTCTCGTCGACGGCCAGGAACGACACCACGTTCTTGCCCGGGGCGAGGACCAGCTCGATACGCCATCCGTCGTCGCTCACCTCGGCCTGGTACTTGCCCCGGTGGACCGTGGCGCCGGGCTGGACCGAGCCTTCGAACACGGCGACGGCGCGGTCGAACCGCGTCTCGTTCTCCGGGTAGTCGATCGAGAACTCCGGGCCGGCGGGCTCGTGTTCGGGCTCGTCGGCTTCGGCTTCGGGCTCGTCGGCTTCGGCTTCGGGCTCGTCGGCTTCGGCTTCGTTGGCTTCGGGCTCGTTGGCCTCGGGCTCGGTCCCGTCGGTCTTGTCGACCTCGGGGATCTCCGACCGGTGCTCCGGCTCGACGACCTCAGGCTCGTCGGCCTCATCCCCGACCTGCTCGTCGCCCACGGGGACCGTCAGCTCGGAGGCGGCATCGAACATGGCCACCGGATCGTCGGATCCCACCGAGAACGTCCCGACCTGCGCCAGGGCGACCCCGGCGACCAAGACGACGGTGAACGCCACCGTGAAGATCGTCAGCGAACGTCGTTTCATGTCTGCTCCCTCGTCGATGCCCCGACCTGCGGAGCACTGGCCACTTCTCGGGGTCACTCGCCGCACGAGCCCGGAAGGTTTACCCGTGTACCGTTCGGCCCATGCAGGCCCAGACCGTCTACGAGATCATCGGGTACGTCGCGTCCCTCCTCGTCGTGGTCTCGCTGGCGATGAGCAGCCTCATCCGGCTCCGGATCGTCAACCTCGCCGGCGCGTTCCTGTTCGCCGTGTACGGAGCCCTCATCTCGGCGTGGCCGATCGTGATCACCAACGGGGTCATCGCAGTCATCGACGTGTACTTCCTGTGGAAAGCCCTCCGAGACGAAGCCTCGTTCGGGCTGCTGGCGGTGCGGCCCGACTCGGCCTACCTCCGTCAGTTCCTCGACTTCTACGCCGTCGACATCCGCATGTTCCTTCCCGACTTCGATCCCGACGACCTCCGCACCGCCGACGTCGTCCGCCTCCTTCTCCGCAACGCGGTCCCGATCGGCGTCTTCGTCGGCAGGCCCGCCGGCGACGGCGTGTTGGAGGTCCTCGTCGACTACGTCATCCCCGAATACCGCGACTTCAAGACGGGCCGGTTCCTCTACCGGAACCGGGCCGAACGGTTCCGTCAGGCCGGCTACCGGCAGCTCATCGCCCGCCGGGGCTCACCCCGCCACGACGCCTACCTCGAGAAGATGGGGTTCCGGCGTCGCGGGAACCATCACGTCCTGGTGACCGCCGCCTGATCGGAGGCGGTCCTCGCCACCGTCCGGACGGCCAGGACGACGAAGAACAGCGCCACCGCCACGAACGACATCGTCGCCCCACCGGCCGTATCGAGATGGAAGCTCACCACCAGCCCGGCGACGACCGACAACATCCCCAACACCGCCGCCACGACCATCATCGCCGGCACCCGCCGCGTCACGAGCGCGGCGGTCGCCGGCGGGGCGACCAGCAGACCGAACACCAGCAGCGCCCCCACGGTGCGGAACGACGTCACGATCGCCAACGTCACCAGGCCCAACATGACCAGATGCGTCCAGCGCGGAGCGAGACCGAGGACCTCGGCCTTGGCCTCGTTGAACGACAACGCCAGCAACGGCCGGTACAGGACGACCACCGACACGAGCACCACGATCCCCACGGCGCCGTTGAGGATCAGATCCCCGGTGGTCGTGCCCAACACGTCCCCGAACAGGATCGCGACCACGTCGACGGCGAACGACCCCGATCGAGAGATGATGATCACCCCCAGGGCCAGCATCCCGACGAACAGCAGACCGATGGCGGTGTCCTCGGACAGTTTGGTCGTGCGATGGATCAGCGAGATCGCCGCGATCATGACGACCGCCGCCGCTGCGGCGCCCACCATGGGGTTCACGTCGAGCAGGAACGCCACCGCGATGCCCGGAACCACCCCGTGGGCCAAGGCGTCGCCCATGAACGCCAGGCCCCGCATCACGACCCAGGTGCCCACCAGCGAGGTCGTGACGGCCACCAGCAGGCCCGCGACGAGCGCGCGTTGCATGAACTCGAGCTGGAACGGCTCCAGTAGCCATTGCACGGTCCGCCCGCTCCTTCCTCCCCGCCCGTAGAATGAGAACGAATCTCAGTTGGGGAGTCTACCCGAGGAGGCGGGGACGATGACCGGCAGACCAACGGTCCCGACGGCCGAGCCCGGGGAATCCGTTCTCCGACGCGCGGCGGACGCCGGGCTCCGGCTCACCAGAGCACGGCGGGCGGTCGTCGCCGCCCTCGAGGCGTGCACCGGGCCGACCACCGCCGCCGACCTCGCCGAACGCCTCGCCGACGTCCCCATCTCGTCGCTGTACCGCAGCCTCGCCGTGCTCGTCGACGCCGGCGTCGTCGCCCGCGTCCACGAGACCGAAGGCATCGCCCGCTTCGAGCTCGCCGAAGCCGTCGCCGGGCACCATCACCACCTGGTCTGTCGATCCTGCGGCACCGTCATCGATGTTCGGCCCACGCCCAGCGCCGACGACACGGTCGCCGGGATCGTCGAGGCCGAAGCCGCCCGGCACGGGTTCACGGCCACCGGCCACCACGTCGACATCGAAGGAGTGTGCGCCGCATGCCGGACGCCGTAGCCGCCTCCGGGACCGGCGTCGCCGTCACCTACGGGCGTCGCATCGCCATCGCCGCCTCGGACTTCACGATCCCCGCCGGCCGCTTGACCGCCGTCATCGGGCCCAACGGGTCGGGCAAGTCGACGCTGCTCAACCTCCTCACCGGTCTCGTCGAACCCGCCTCGGGAACCGTCGAGGTGCTCGGGACCGACCCGGTGTCCGCCCGTGCCCGGGTCGCCTACGTCCTCCAGACCAACGCCGTCAACGAAGCCGTACCCATCACCGTCCGCGAGGTCGTGGCCATGGGCCGCTACGCGGAGCTCGGTCCGTTCCGACCGTTCCGCGACCCCGATCGCCGGCTGGTCTCCCAGGCGATGGAACGCCTCGGCGTGACCGACCTCCACGACCGTCACCTCGGCGAGCTCTCGGGCGGACAGCGCCAGCGGGTCTTCGTCGCCCAGGGTCTCGCCCAGAGCGCCGAGTTGCTCCTCCTCGACGAACCGGTCACGGGGCTCGACCTCGTCTCCCGTCAGCGGATCATCGACGTCGTCCGCGACGAACTCGATCTCGGTCGAACCGTGGTGTACACCACCCACGATCTCGCCGACGCTGCCGAAGCCGACCACATCATCCTCATGGCGTCCAAGGTCTTCGCCCAGGGGCCCCCCGACGTCGTGTTGGACCCCGATCTGCTCTCCACGGCCTTCGGCGTCGGCATCATCCACTTCGGTGACGGTCACCTGGCCCTCGACGACGGCCACCACGTGCCCGGGCGCCACGTCCACTTCGAACGCAAACGCTGACGCGCCGGCATCGGCCATCGCGCCGCCGGCCGTCGAGACGCGGGCCGTGCACCGGGTACGATTGACGCCGTGTCCGTCACCACCGTCCGAGACCTCGTTGCCGCCGTCGACCGGATCGCACCTCTCGCGAAGGCCGCCGAATGGGACCGCGTCGGACTCCAGATCGGAGATCCCGACGCCGTCGCCGGACCCGTCGCCGTCGTTCACGAGGTCACCGACGCCGTCGTCTCCGCGGCCGTCGCACGCGGCATCGGCACGCTCGTCGCCTACCACCCGCTGCTGTTCACCCCCCAACGGCGGTTCGTCGCCGGATCCGGCCCCGGGGGACGGTCCTACGCCTTGGCTCGGGCAGGCATCGCCGTCGTCGTCGTCCACACCGCGTTCGACGTCGCCGAAGGAGGGACCGCCAACGCCCTCGCCGACGCCCTGGGCCTCGAAGCGATCAGACCGTTCGGTCCCGCATGGCCACCCGAACAGGTCAAGGTCGTCACCTACGTGCCGTCGGCCTCCGTCGACCTCGTCGTGACCGCGATGGCGAACGCCGGAGCCGGTGTCATCGGACGGTACACCGGATGTTCCTTCCAGACCCCAGGGATCGGGACGTTCCGGCCCGGACCGGGCGCGGCCCCCACCGTCGGCACCGTCGGCGAGCAGGCCGCCGTCGACGAGACCAGGATCGAGATGGTCGCCCCCGCCTCCGCCGCCGACGACGTCGTCACCGCCCTCGCCGCCGCCCACCCCTACGAGGAGCCCGCCTTCGACGTGTTCCCGGTCGCCTCGGGGGCAGGCTTCGTCGGTCGCTGCGGTTCCCTGCCCACTCCCTGGAGCCTGTCGGACCTGTCCCGGTTCGCCGGATCGGTGCTCGCCACCCGATGCCGGATCGCCGGAGCACCGGACCGTTCCGTGAGGACCGTCGCCGTCGTGCCCGGCTCCGGCCGGTCGTTCCTTCCCGCCGCGTCCGCCGTCGCCGACGTCCTCGTCACCGGGGACGTCTCCCACCACGCCGCCCGCGAAGCCCTCGACCGGGGACTGGCCGTCATCGACGCGGGCCACGTGCCCACCGAACGTCCCGGCCTCGCGAGCCTCTACGCTTCCGTGTCCGAGATCGTCGACGTCGTCGATCTCGGAGCGCCCGATCCGCACCCATGGGAGGAACCTTGATGGAGGAGCTCGAGAGCCTCGCCGACCTGCTCGACCTGCAGGACGTGGACCTGCAGATCGATCGGCTCCTCGATCGACGGGCCGGCCTCCCCGAGCTCGACGAGTACAAGGCCGCCCACGCCGACGTGGAGCGCCTCACCAAGGACGTCGAGACGGCCGCCGAACGGCTCAAAGCCCTCGAACTGGACCTCGACAAGACGACCGGTGAGCTCGAGCTCACCGAACAGAAGGCGGCCGCCGAAGAGAACCGGCTCTACGCCGGCGGCATGTCGGCCAGGGACGCCGACTATCTCCGTCGCGAGGTCGAGATGCTCCGGACGAAGGTCTCGACCATGGAGGAACGGGTCCTCGAGCTGATGGAGGAGAAGGAGGAAGCCGAACGGGCCATCGCCGCGCTCGAACAGGACCTCGCCGACGCGACCGCCCGCAAGCAGGAGCTCGAAGGGATCATCGGTGAGGCATGGCGGAAGATCGACGCCGAGATCGGCCTCAAGGAGGCGCGCAAGGCCGAGATCGTTCCGTCGATCGACCCCGACCTCCTCGAGCTGTACGAGGAGCTGCGGCGCAGCCGGAAAGGAGCCGTCGTCGGGGCGCTGGAGAACGGGATCTGCGGCGTGTGCCATCTCAAGCTCTCCGCAGCCGAGGTCTCCGAGGTCCTCCGGGAGTCGCCGCCTCGGTGCATCCACTGCCGCGGCATCCTCGTCCCCTGAGCCGTGTTCTTCTGGCACGCCGGGGCCACCATCGCGCTCATCCGGTACGCGTTCCGCGACGAACGGATGGACCTCCGGTTCCTGGTCGTCGGCGCCGTCCTGCCCGATCTGCTCGACACCCCGGCCGGGTTGATCTTCTGGGATCGCTTCCACGCCGTCAGGCTCGCCGCCCACTCGCTCACGTTCGCGGCACTGATGATGATCGCCGTGATGGTCGCGACCCGCCGCGGTCGACCCCGCAAACGATGGATGCCGGTGGCCGTCGGCGTGCTGATGCACCTGTTCCTCGACGGCATGTGGAGGTTCCCGGCGACGTTGTGGTGGCCGTTCCTGGGCACCACCTTCGCGTCGAGCGGGTTCGCCACGGTGGGGGAGTACCTGCGGTGGCTCCTCACCGACTGGCGCACGTGGCTCGGAGAGGCCGTCGGGTTCGGGTACCTCGCCGTCCTCGCCCGACGGTCCCACCTCGGGGAGCCGGAGCGGCTACGCCGGTTCCTCCGAACGGGCGTCGTCGACGCCCCCATCGGCCGCTGAATGACGGCGGTCGTACACGTGCTTGGCGCGGAAGAACATCCGGAGGGCCAACACCAGCAGGAGGATGGAGAACAGCCGACGGAGGACGGCGGCGTCGAGCTGGCGAGCCAACGCGGCCCCCCCGAGCGCGCCGAGGATCCCGGCGACCGCCAGCGGCACCGCGATGCGCCACACGACCCGTTCGCCCTTGTGGTGAGCCACCGTCGAGACGACGGCCGTCGGGAGGATGACGGCGAGGGACGTCCCCTGAGCCACATGCTGATCGAAGGCGAACAGGACCACGAGCGCCGGGACGAACACGACGCCACCGCCGATCCCCAGGCTCGCTGCCAAGGCTCCGGTCAGGAACCCGAGCGCCACCAACGCCACGAAGGTGCTCAGAGCCACAGGCGGACCCCCGCGATCAGCAACACGAGCGCGAACCCACCGGCGAGGACATGCTCGGGGATCCTCTCGATGAGGCGGCCACCGATCCACGCCCCGGCGCCCGAACCCACGAACAGGGCGAAGGCCGCGAACCAATCCACCTTGCCGTCGGCGGCGAACAACACGAGGGCCGCGGCGGACGACGCCACGATCGTCGCGACCGCCGTACCGGACGCCTCGTACTGGGTGAGACGCAGCCACAGCACCAGGCCGGGGACGATGATGACCCCTCCGCCGATCCCGAACAGCCCGGCCAGGAACCCGGCGACGGCGCCCAGGGCCGCTCCTTCGACGTACGCGCGCATCAGCGGAACATATACGACCACGGGAGCGAACGCACATCGGGTTCGGGTCACCCCTCACTAACCTCCCAGCCATGTCCCGACGCCTCCGCCCCGTCCTGGTCGCCGTTGCGTTGCTCGCTGCGGCCTGCGGCGGCGACACGACGCCGACGACCACCGGGATCCAGATCCCGACCCAGGCGGTCGCCGATTGGCTTGACGCCGTCGAGGCCCTCGACATGCCCACGCTGTCGAGCGTCGTCGTCGACGGGTCGTTGGCGGTGGTCATGGGCATCGAGAACGACCTGCCGCCCGAGCAGATCGCGGCGCTCCTCGACGGCGGCGTCCCCGCCGACGTGGAAGAGGCCTACTGGCGATCCTTCCGTGAGGAATTCGCTGCCTTCGCCGGGCGACCGATCTCCACCCTCGCCGTCGGTGACGCCGAGGAGTTCGAAGCCGAGGGCGTGAGCTACGCCGCGGTGGAGGTCGTCGGGACCGGTGGAGCGTCGTCGGTGGTGATCGTTCGCCGTGACCCGGCCTCGGGATGGGCCGTCGACCCGGTGGCCACCCTCGCCCCCGGGTTCATCGGGCCGCTCCGGCGGGAGTTCGAGAACCTCCCCGGGGGGGAGGCAGGTGAATCCGTCACCGCCGCCTATCGCGCCTTCGTCTCCCCATCGCTGTGGGCGGCGCTGGGCTCGGGCGCCTTCGACGACCGGTTCGCCAGAGAGGCGTTGTCGTTGATCGAGGAGATCGACGCCTCAGGGGCATAGGACCCGCACGGCGACCCGTCAACCCACCGGTTCGAGGGCTCGGAGACGGGGCAACACCTCGGACCCGAGCATCCGGATCGTCTCCTCCTGGTGCAGGGAGGTCGTCTGGATCGTCACCACGTCCGCTCCGACTTCGGTGATCAGCGGCCGGTAGACCTCGACGTAGTCGTCGGCGTCCTCGACGATGCTGTAGCGCGCCAAGATCTCGTCCCGCGGCATCTGGTCGGCGCGTTCGCGTAGCTCCAACGGGTCGACGGCCTCGAGGCGCCCAGGCGCCCGCAGACCGCGCCATGCCAGCAACGCCTGCCACGCCTCGTCGGCGTCCGCGGCTCGTACGGACCAACGGGTCCCGACGATCGTCGGCATCGGTCCTCCGTCGATCGCGACCCCCGCAGGATCGATCACCCGCTCCTTCGTGACCGCCGGATCCTTCACCGAGGTGATGATGCCCTGGGCCTTGGTGGCTGCCAGCGTGGCCGACTTCGGCCCCCCCGCCGCCATCCAGATCGGGACGGGGCCGATCGGCGGGCTGTAGAGCTTCGCCCGGTCCGTCCGGTAGTACTCCCCGTCGTAGGTCAGTTTCTCGCCGTCCAGGAGCCGGCGCATGATCTCCAGGGCCTCGCGCATACGGGCCGCTCGCTCTGCGTACTTCGGGAACCGGTAGCCGAGCGGTCCTTCGTTCAGGTTCTCCCCGGTGCCGACCCCGAGGTTGAACCGTCCCCCGGAGAGGCGATCCAACGTGGCGGCCGCCTGGGCGACGACGCCGGGATGGAACCGGAACAGCGGAGTCGTCACCGCGGTGGTGAGCTCGACGCGTTCGGTGACCTGCGCCATCGCTCCGATCGTCGAATACGCGAACCCCGCTGCGGAGGCGTCGTCGACCCAAGGATGGAAATGCTCGGACACCAACACCATGTCGAAGCCCGCCTCTTCGGCCAGGGCGGCGTGACGAACCAGGACCTCCGGCTGGAACTGCTCGTGGCCACAGAAGTACGCGAATCTCGTCACGGGAGCTCTCCAAGGTCGGGGTCCGCAGGCTAGTGTCGGTGGGGAAGGGGAGAGAACGAGGCAGGGAGGACCCCATGTCGGGCAACGTCCGGAAGCTGATCGCCGAGGTGCTCGGAACCTACGCCCTGGTGCTGTTCGGAGGTCTCGCGATCCTGGCCGCCGCCAAGAGCGGAGCGGCCACGCCGCTGCTGGTCATCGCCTTCGGGTTCGGGCTCGGACTGATGGTGGGACTGTACGCCTTCGGTGAGGTCTCCGGAGGCCATTTCAACCCCGCCGTCAGCCTCGCCATGGCACTCGACGGTCGCATGACGGCGACCGACATGGTCGCCTATTGGATCGCACAGATCGTCGGCGGCGTCCTCGCCGCCCTCACCATCCTCGTCGCATCCTCACAGGCGGCCGTGGCCGGAACCGCCACGGTGCTGGCCGAGGACGTGAGCGTCGGCAGCGGGTTCCTGCTCGAGGCGCTGTTCACGGCGCTGTTCGTCGCCGTCATCTTGAAGGCCACCACGAGCGACGCGTCCTCGCCGAGCGCGTTCTTGGCCATCTCCCTGACACTGCTGATCGTCCACGTCGTCCTCGTGCCGTTCACGGGAACGGGGGTGAACCCGGCGCGATCCCTCGGCCCCGGGATCGTCGGGAACGTGTGGACCGACCAATGGATCTACTGGATCGCGCCCCTGGTCGGCTCGGCGGTGGGGTGGGGCCTCTACCGGGCCGTCAGCGCCGAACGCGTCTGACCGACCGAGCCTCCAGGATCCACCGGGATCGCTCAAGGGCAGGCCGGAACCACCCGAAAACCTCCACGTGAGCCGCCGAACGGTGGAGAAGGACCATGGCCACGCCAGACGACCGATCGACCCCGAAGATCCTCCTCGTCGAAGACAACCCGTTGCATGCCCGCCTCGTCATGACGATGCTGAGCGAAGCCTGGCCGGGGTTCGACACCTTGGCCCAGGCCAGACGCCTCGATTCCGCCCTCGAGCTCGCCGGCACGGCCTCGCCCGACTGCATCCTGCTCGATCTCGTCCTCCCCGACGCCGACGGGGTCGAAGCGGTGGAGGCCATGGTCGCCGCCGAGCCCGATGTCCCGATCGTGGTGCTGAGCTCCCACGACGACGACGCGACGGCGCTGCGTGCCCTCGCCGAAGGCGCCCAGGACTACCTCGTCAAGGGCATCGTGGACGCCGAGGGTCTGGCACGGGCCATCCGGTACGCGATCGGCCGGCATGCCACCCGATCCACGCCGGGCCGACGTCGGGTCGTTCCCTTCCCGACCCTTCCGGAACCGCCGGGCGCCGCCGACGGCCCGCCTCCCGCCGGTTCGGCCCTCATCGACCGGCGCGGCACGATCCGCTACCTGGAAGAGGGCGTCGCCGAGATGCTCGGTCGTCCCCTTCACGAGATCGTCGGGTCCTCGATCGCCACCCTCACCCATCCCGACGACGTGCCGATCTGGGACGATGCCCTCGCAGGCACCACGGCGGTCATCGACGGCACACGGTCGATCATCGTCCGTGTCCGCCACGGCGCCGGCCACGATCAACGAGTGACCGTGCAGCTCGATGGCCTGCGGGGTGGGTCGGGGGAGATCGAGGCGTATCTCGCCACCTACCATCCCCACATGGAGGAAGGCACCGTCGCCTCGGGTGGCACCTACGTCGTCATGTCCGACTGGAGCGGGTGAACGAGGAAGGTTCCCGGGCCGGGAAACCACCGACCAGGACGACCCCGCCGGCGACCAACGCCACCAGCTCCCAACGCACCTGACCGCCGGTGTCGACGATGCCGCGAACCACCAAGAACGCGATACCCACGATCGTCGCGGCGACCCCGATCGCCGTCAGCCACGGCGTCGGTGAGGTCACCACCGGCCGGACCCGATGCTCGAACCGGCCGAAGATCCACAACAGCGGCCACGTCGCGGCACCCAGGACGACCAGCCACAAGGGCCGTGTCCACCACCACGCCGCCGACAGCGGTTCGATCCCGAATCCGACGCCGAGGCCGTAGCCGGCCAGGACCACCAGGGCCAGCGCGGTGAGATGCCACAGGTACAACGTCATGATGACCGCCTGGATCGACACGACCACCGTCCACGGTCCCGTTCGCCTCAGGAACCGGTTGGCGACGGGTTCGACGGCTCGGATCGCGAAGTACTGGACGGCCGTCAGCGCCAGCAGGGCCGCCGTCGGAGGCAGCGTGTTGTTCCTCGTCGCGCCCGGGATCCCGACCATCGAGATCGGATACACCCCGCCGACCGTCGACGCCACCAGGACCACCGCCGCGATCGCGGCGCCCACCCCGATCGCACGCGGCGACGGCCGGCGCTCCTCATCGGCCCACCGGTAACCGAGCTGATGGGCCGTGAACCACACGAACACGTAGTTGCTCCACCCGATCCAATCCTGCCCCGTCGCCGCCCTGGCAGCGTCGACGACGACGGCGGCCGTCGTCCCCGCCACGATCGACCACCAGCCGAGACGTTCCCACACCCGCAACGTGACCGGTACCGCCGCGATGACCAACAGATAGACCGCCAGGAACCACAGCGGCGTCACGGCCGCCAGGCTGCCGCTGCGGACGAGCGCCGGGTCGATCCCGGCCGCTTGCGTCGCGAGGACCAACGCGAGCCAGGTGAGGAGGAAGGGCACCACCGGGGTCAGGAGCCGCCGGAACCGCACGACGATCCACGCCGCCGGTTGCACCCCTCGAGCCTCAGCCGACCGGAAGGACCGCAGGTTGGCGTAGCCGCCGGCGATGAAGAACACCGGGATCACCTGCACGATCCATGTCAGCCAGGTGGTCCAGGAGGCCAACTCGAGGATGTTGGTGAACCGAAGCGCGCCATCGTCGACCCACACCGCGGCTGCCAGCCAGTGGCCGAGGACCACCAGCGAGATCGACACCGCCCGGGCCAGATCGACGGTGCGGTTCCGGTCGTCGGGCGTGGCTTGGACGGCGCTTCGGATGTCCATGGTCTCCTCCCGCCCAGGAGGGTACCGGGGGCGCGTCCCCGGACGCGGAGCGACCCCCGTTCCCGGGGGTCGCTCCATGCGGCGAGTCCGTCGGTAAGCCGGATTCTGTCGTGGGCGATCATCTATCTGGGGCCGACGTTGCCGCCGACCTCGATGCGGCCTACCCGGGACGTGACGGGCGGGCCACCCTGTCCCTGTTCGGCCTTGCTCCGGATGGGGTTTGCCGAGCCGTCCCGGTCGCCCGGGACGCTGGTGGTCTCTTACACCACCGTTTCACCCTTGCCTGTGCCCGTTGCCGGGCCATCGGCGGTCTGCTCTCTGTTGCACTTTCCGTCGGGTCACCCCGCCTGGGCGTTACCCAGCATCCTGCCCTGTGGAGTCCGGACTTTCCTCGACCGGGGTCGCCCGGCCGCGATCGCCTCGCGAACTCGCCTCTCGGGAACGTTACCGACCGGTGGCGGATTCCCT
Organism: Acidimicrobiia bacterium; assembly: GCA_026985095.1. Classification (GTDB taxonomy): domain Bacteria; phylum Actinomycetota; class Acidimicrobiia; order Spongiisociales; family UBA5794; genus JALSQW01. Next base: position 55,542 of record JALSQW010000056.1, read on the forward strand.
CGGCGTTCCCCCGGTCGGTGGGGAGAACCCGGCCGCGACCTACAGCGAGTCGCGGACCCGCATCAGCTTGTCGCGAACCTGTGCGGCGATGTCGTGCACACCCGCAGCGTCGACCAGGCCGAGGACGGCGGCGGGATCCATGAACGACACGACGACGCCGTCACCGTCCTCACGGACGACCACGTTGCATGGCAGCAACGCGCCGATGTTCGGATCGGCTTCGATCGCCTGATGGGCCAGCGGCGGGTTGCAGGCGCCGAGGATCAGGTAGGGAGCCATGTCCACATCCAGCTTGGTCTTCAGCGTCGACTGGACGTCGATCTCGGTGAGCACGCCGAAACCCTCCGACGCCAGAGCGTCCCGTACGCGCTGGACGACGGCGGAGAACTGGCCGTCGGGTCGAGTCTCGAAGGTGTAGGTGGGCATCGTGGGTCCTTTCGGACGGGACGTTCGGTCCCCAGCGTATCGGACTCCACCGGCAACGCGACCCGGCTCTCGCAGGGAGGGTCGCGAGAGCCGGGTCGCGTCTCGGTGGGTCAGATGAACATCGTCTGGGCGCCTTCGATCAGCTCGATGAAGTCCGTCGCGGAGATGATGCCCTCGACCTCGTCGAACAGGTCGTCTTCGGTCAGCTTCATCATGTCGACCGACATCTTGCAGGCCCACAGATGGCCGCCCGCATCGGCGATGAGCTGCAGGAACTCGGGCACGTCGGGCACGTCGAGCTCCTCCAGTTGCTTCCGCATCTGATGGGTCGCCATCGTGGTCACGCCCGGCAGCGGCGTGAGCGCCGCGGGCATGTGCGTCGCCGGGTTCGCCATGGGCGTGAACTTGAGATCGCCCATCGTCTTCTTGTTGATGATGTCCATGCCCCAGAAGGTGAAGAAGATATGGGTCTCGATCCCCTCACCCAGGGCGGCGTTGGCCATCACGAGCGCCGGGTAGGCCATGTCCAGGGTGCCCTTGGAGGCGACGAAGGCGATCTTCCGGTCGCTCTCGTCCTCCCCGAAATCGGGCACCACGGCGGTGGCCTGCTCGGGGGCCTTCTCGGTGGTGGTCATGTTCGGTGTCCTCCTTGTTCCTACACGCAACCGTGGGGCTTCGGCAGGCCGGCGATGTACGCCATCTTCTTGGCGGGCTTCTTCGGGAAGAGCTTGAACAGCTCCTTGGTGGGGAAGCCACCGACGGTCGACACCCGCCGCAACGTCGGGGTCTCGCCCGTCTCGGAGAAATCCTCCCTGAGGAACTTGATGACCCGCCAGTGCTCCTCGGTGAGCTCATCGATCCCGATGTTCTTCGCGAGTTGCTTGGCGAGCTCCTCGTCCCACTCGTCGTAGTTGGTCATGAAGCCTTCGTCGTCGACGTGGACTTCCTTGCCTCCGATCGTGGTGACCGGCATCACGCACCTCCTGCGTCGTCTCGTTCCTGGTCGTCCTTCGCGTCCGGCTCGGGGAACGCTTCCGTGCCGGGGACGAACTTCCGTGGCGGCCCCGTGTCCACCGTGGAGACGGCCTTGAGGGTGCTGAGCGCCCGACGCAGTCCACGACGGACCTCGGGGTCCCGCATCAGCTTGAGGAGCTCCCACATGCTGGGCGGCTCTTCGGGTTCGCTGGCGAGCTGCTCCTGCTGCTGGTGGATCCGCTCCAACATCCGGTAGATGATCGCCATGATCTCGGGCTGGGTCATCTCCTTGACCGTGTTGAGGATGAGCACCACGTTGTCGCCGAGCGCCTCCACGTCCTCCTCGGTGAACCCGGTGACCACCCGGTCGACGACCTCCAATCCGGCCTTGGCGAACGAGAAGTAGCCGCGTTCGTCGAGGGTCTGGAGTCCGTCGGTGGCCAGGTCCATGGCCTGGGCCGAGATCGGCGAGAGGACCTCGACCAGTTGGGCGGCGCTCTCGAGCTGCGCCACGGCCGCATCCATCGTGTCGATGTTGGCCGCCAGGCGTCGCAACAACGACACGACCTGGTCTGCGGTGATGCCGGCTTCGTCGAGCTCCGCCGCGACGTCGCCGAGGACCTTGGCGCCGATCGGCATGATCGTCGCCTGGAGGTCCTCCCAGCCCTCACGGCGGATGCGGGCGGCGCGGGCCTCCTCGACCAGGAAGGCGACCTGCTCGCTCAACGCGTCCACCTTCCGTTCGAGCTCGGCGGTGCGGTCATCGGTGATCGTGGTAGCCATCACTCGTCCTCCGGGATCTTCCCTGCCATCGACATGAGCGCCGGCAGCGGGAGCTCCTTGCCGGGGAGCAGCAGGTTCCAGTACATCCAGCGGAACAGCAACTTGCCCCAGTGGTTCATCTCGGTCTCGCCGAGCAGCGTGAACGGCCCGATGCCCGGCAGCGGGTACTTGCCCGGGAGCGGCTCGGTGTCGTAGTTGAAGTCGATCAACAGTCCCTTGCCGTGGCCGGACTCGATGAAGCAGTTCGAATGCCCGTCGAAGCGCTCCAGCATGGGGAGCCCCTCGATGTGGCGGAGGAAGTTCGGCACGAAGATGTCGACCGCGAAGTGCGCCACGGATCCCGCCTTCGAGGTCGGGATGTTCGCCGCGTCGCCGAGGACGAACAGGTTGTCGTGGTCCTTGTGGATGAAGGTTCCCTTGTCGACCGGGATGTGGTTCAGCTCGTCACCCAGGCCGGACTTGGCGACGAAGTCGGCGCCCATGTTGAGCGGCACGGTGACGACCAGGTCGTACGGGACCTCCCGCTCGTCGTAGGAGACGAGGGCGTTCTTGTCGGTGTCGATCCGCTCGATGTAGAAGTCCGACTCGAGGTGGATCTTCCGTTCGTCGAACATGTTGCCGAGATGGGCCGACGCCACCGGCTTGGTGAAGGCGCCCGACATCGGTGTCACGTAGGTGATCTCGACCTGGTCGCGCATGCCGAGTTCGGTGAAGTAGGCGTCGGCCAGGAACGTGAACTCGAGCGGGGCGACGGGGCACTTGAAGGGCATGTCCACCATGTGGACGACGAGCTTGCCGCCTTCGAATCCCTTCAACGCCTCCCGCAGCGCCAAGGCGCCCTCGAACGTGTAGAACGTGTGGATGGACCTGCCGAACTCGGGCCCGTCCATCCCCGGCGTCTCCTCGGGACGCGGATGCGTTCCGGTCGCGATCACGAGTTCGTCGTAGGTGAGCTGCGTTCCGTCACCGAGGAGCACCGTGTTGGCGTCCGCGTCGACCGAATCGATCGTCTGCTCGATGAACTCGACGCCGGCGGGGATGAAGCGCTTCTTGGGTTTCTTGACGTCCTGCGGCTCGTACTCGCCGAAGGGCAGGAACAGGAAGCCGGGCTGGTAGAAGTGCGTCGGCTCCTGATCGACGATCACGATCTCCCACTCGTTGCGGTCGAGCCGCGGCCGTAGCTTGTTGACGACCATCGTGCCGGCGGTGCCTGCACCGAGGACCACCAATCGTTTCACTGTGCTCTCCTTCGTTCGTGGACCGTCGGAGCGGTCCGTTCGGCGCCCGACTGGCGCTTGGCGGCGAGCCGGGAAAGGTGTACGGCGAGGCGGGACAAGCCATCGAGGGCGCGGCGTCGGTCCTCCTCGGTGAGGTGATAGATCCGGTCGACGGCGGCATCCAAGGTGGCGACGTCGGCACCGACCTCGGCGGCGATGCCCTCGAGGACGCGGGCGGGAGGCGGCCAATCGGCGGGGGCGACGCATCCGGCGATCACCATGCCCTCGAGTCGGTTCCCGACCCGGATGAACGCCCTGGCGCAGAGGAACCCGAGATGCCCGAGGTTGAAGGTCGGTTCGAAGTCGTAGTGGCCGCCGAGGGCCTTCCACTCCGCGACGCACCGCTCCACCGTGCGAGGCGCCTCGGCGATGGCCCGGAAGTACCCGCAGGGGTGCGACGGCGTCGTGATCGGCCGTCCTTCCATGTCGGTCACGACCGCCATGACCCCCATCAGCTCCGCGTACAGGTCGGTCAGATGCTGCGCCTCGGCGGTGAACAAGGCGTCGAAGTCGGATTCGGCGGCTCCGTTGCGTCGGCGCCGCAGCCAGCGTTCGATCTCGTCGGCGGGGAACCGCCATTGCCTCCCGACCTTGATCGCCGGAAGACGCCCCGCCTCGGCCATCCGGTAGATCGTGGATTTGTCGACACGGATCAGTTCCTGAACGTCCCGGGTGGTGAGGAACGACCCGGCCGGGCGGGCCGGAGCGGCGTCAGGGTGCATCTGCTGCGTCGAGGCGGTCATCTGTGCATCTCCTGCATCTCTTGCAGGTTATGGCGGACTCTGCACCCCCGATAGGGCCGTTCGGCCCGTTCCGACGCTGATCAGGCGCCGTCGTCGAGCAGACGGGCGATCCCGCCGCCGACCGACCCCAGGATCGCCGCGATGAGCCCGAGGATGATCAGCTCGATGGTCGTGGGACCCGCCGTGGCGGCGATCGAGACGATGCCGATGACCAGGAACATGGCGATCCCGGCCAGACCGCCATGAGCCATGGGGGCCCGATGGCCGAAGCGACCGGCGACGAACCCGCCGACGACCAAGGCGCCGAACTGCACGAGGATCAACGGGATCGGGTTGCTCGTCGGCCCCGTCACCCCGACCACCCCGAGGACGACGAACGCCACGATCCCGACGAACAGGCCGGTCATCGCCCCGAGGGCGACCGCTCCCCAGTTGGCGGCTCTCAGCATGGGCTCCGGTCGCCGGGACCCGGCGTCACGATGACGCCGAGAGGTGCTCTTCGAGGCCGGCGATCCATCCGGCGGGGAGTTCCCAATGCCGGGAACCGGCGAGCATGATCCCCACATACCGACTCGACGGCGGATGCGTGGCGGCCTCCCCGTCGTACACATGGGTCACCACCTCGTGGCGGCGACCCATGCGGTCCATGGCCTCGACGACCCGCGGGACGCGCTGTTCGGCCCTCTCGGCCTCGTGGAGGCCGTCGATCTCACCGTCGGGAACGTCGAAGACGGCTCCCCACACCGTGTGGCCCTCGGCGTCGATGACCGTCGGCAAGCCGCCGCTCCATCCGTTGCCTCGGATCGGGAACGAGATCCCCCGGTCGGGGAGGTGCGCGATGAACTGGAAGACCGCTCCGGGCGCGGCCTCGGCCATCTTGGCGGGCGCGATCCGAGCGGTGTAGGCGAAGTACAGCAGAGCCGCCTCCCTCCTGATTCAAGGTTCCGGGAACAGCGGTCGATGAGTGTAGCGAGGACCGCGGCGGGAACCCAGCGGCGCCAGGGAACGTCATATAGGAGAACAACGACCGTGGAGTGGGCGATGAACGCGATGGACGACACCCTCGAGATGGAGATCCTGGCCGCGCCGATCCTCGAGGAGCGCCCTTGGGCCGTCTTCTCGGCATGCCGGGACGCCGACCCGGACATCTTCTTCGGCGCCACCAAGGAGGAGACGAAGCAGGCCTTGGCGCTGTGCGGCGTGTGCCCGGTGCGCTCGGACTGTCTGGAACACGCCCTCGAAGCCCGCGAGCGCTTCGGGATCTGGGGTGGCACCACCGAATCGGAGCGTCGCAAGATCCTGCGTCGGATCGCCTAGAGCGACCGTTCCCTGACCACCTCGGCGACATCGATCTCGCCGACGGACCGGATCCCCGGCCACAGCGACAACGCCGCCACGACGAACATCGCGGCGGCAGCGAACACCGGCGTCGTCGGCCGCATGCGCAGATCGAACGAGAACAGGTCGCTCGAGTACTGCCCCATGAACCACACCGCGACCCCGTAGCCCACGATCAGCCCCGGGACGATCCCGAGCGCGGTCAGGAGCAGGTTCTCTCCCGTGATGAGCCTGGCCACCTCCCGCCGCGACAGCCCGTTGGCCCGCATCGTGGCGTACTCGGAGGCGCGTTCGACGACGTTGACCGAGATGGTCGAGAAGATCAAGGCGAACGCCATCGCTCCGCCGAAGAACAGCATCGCACCGACGAACGCCCAGAAGAGCCCCATGAAGCGTTGGATGAGGGAGAACAGGGCCTTGCTGTCGATGGCGGTGACCACACCATCGAGGGAGCGGATGACGCCGAGGACCGCGTCCCGATCGACGCCGGGTTCGAACCGGGTCGCGACCGAGCTGATCGACGGGTCGGCCAGGGTGGTCTCGTCGACGGCCGGATCCGACGCCGCCAACGCGGCGACGAGGGCGTCGCGGCGCATGTAGGCGAACGTCCCCATCGGTTCGTCGACCAGCGCCACGATCTCCGTCTCGAAACCCGTCCCCAGCGAGGGGAACGACACCCGGACCGGATCGCCCACCTCGACGTCGGTCTGGTGTTGGATGCCCTTGCCGACGACGATGCCGCGAGCGGGAAGCCCCCCTGCGGGGATGTCGAACCCATGCACCACCGTGTCGGCGACGAACGCCCGGAGCTGAGTCGCGTAGTCACCTCCGTCGCTCCGCAGCGACGCATCGAGAACGACGACCGGCTCGGCGGCGGCGACGCCGTCGACCGCAGCGATCGTTGTGACGTCGACGCGGGTCACCCGATGATCGAACACGACGGTCGCATCGGAGAGATCGACCTGCTCGAACTGCCGGTCGAGGAGGAGCTGGACCGTGTCGATCATGCCCCACGACGGCAGGATCAGGACCAGACCGAGGATCACCCCGAGGATGGTCGAGACGGACCGCCGTAGGCTGCGGCGGACACCACGCAGCACCATCCGCCATCGGATGGGCCAGCGCCGGGCGGGTGGGAAGACCCGTTCGACGATGCTCGGGTGACCATCCGCGGTCGGGACGTCCCCGCGGATCGCCACCGCGGGTGCCAGGCGCAGGACCAGTCGAGCCGGAACGAACGCGCCGACGAGACCGGTGGCGACGCCGAACACCATCCCCACCAGCGGGGTGATCGGATGGAACTCGCGGACGGTGTCGGGGATGCCGAGCGAAGCCGTGTACACGCCGGTGGTCGCCCATCCTCCCGTCATCCCCAGCACCGTGCCGACGGCGGCGCCGAGGGTGCCGACCAGCACGCCGTACGACAGGTAGTGCAGGGACAGGGTCATCCGGCGCATGCCATTGGCACGGAGGGTGCCGATCTGGCCTCGTTGTTCGTAGACCAGTCGGGTGAGGAGCACGAACGCCGCCATCCCCGCCGCGATCATGAACAGGAGCGGGAACAGGACCGAGAGTTGCTGGAACCCCTCGACGTCGAGCTGCAGGGTCTCGTTGGACGGATGCTGTGCCCGCGGGATCACCGATTCGGCTCCGTAGTCGGCGGCCAGGGAACGGACCCGGTCGTCCATGGTCGCGGCGTCGGTGCCCTCCGCGTAGGTGATGAGCGTCTGGCGGTGGACGGCGACGGGAGGAAGGGGATCGAGGACGCGCTCGTCGACGAACGCGACCGCGAACGTGCCGGGAGCCGGGAAGAGGTCCTGCCGGCTCCTCGCGGGCCAGATGTACTCGGGTGAGACGACCACGCCGACCACCTCGACCGGCCGCCACGCCGACCCGTCGAACACGTCGAAGGCATCGCCCACGACCAGGTCGAACTCGGTCGCGGCGTGGGTCTCGATCAGCACCCCATCCGGGCGGCTCGGATCGAGGTAGGTCCCGTCGACGACGTCGACCTGGTCGACGGCGGGTTGATCGTCGGGAGGCATCCCGACGAGGCGACCGACGAACGTGGCGTCGCCGATCCGGAAGGGAGCATCGACCTGGCGGCGGTGGACGGCGGCCGAGACGCCATCGAGGGCCACGACGGCCTCGGCGAAGCCGTCTCGGGCGCCGGTCACGGTGATGTCGGCGAAGGCGAGACGGTCGTAGGTGCCGTTGTACGAGGACGACAGGTTCCGGTACGCGTCGTACGACGTCGCGTAGGCGAAGACGCCCAGGAGGATCGTCACGAACACGGCCAGGAACTGCCAGCGTTGACGCCGCAGGTCCCGGCGGCGCTTGACCGCCAGCAGGCTCACCAGTCGAGCTCCGTCGGGTCCGCAGGAGTCGGGTTCTCGTCCACGGAGACGATCTCGCCGTCACGGAGCCTGAAGACCCGATGTGCCATCCGAGCGATCGTCGAATTGTGGGTGACTACCAGGACGCTTCGGTCGTCCTCGGTCGTCCGCCTCAGCAGCTCGAGAATCTTGACGCCGGTTTCGACGTCCAGGGCCCCGGTCGGCTCGTCACATAGCAGCAGCGGCGGGTCCTTCACGAGGCCGCGAGCGATCGACACCCGCTGCTGCTCTCCGCCGGAGAGCTGCCCGGGGAAGTGCCCGAGTCGATCGCCGAGACCGACGGCGTCGAGGACCTTGCGACTCGTCGCCTCGGCGTCCTCGTCGAGGAGCTCGGCGATCAACGCCACGTTCTCGAGCGCCGTCAAAGACGGCACCAGGTTGTAGAACTGGAAGACGAAGCCCACCGAGTGGAGGCGATAGTCGGTGCGTCGATCCTCGTCGAGCTCGGTCAGCTCCGTTCCGTCGGCGATGATCGTGCCCGAGGTCGGTGCTTCGAGAGCTCCGATGAGGTTCAACAGCGTGGTCTTGCCCGAGCCGCTCGGCCCCAGGACGACCACGAACTCGCCCTGCGGGATCTCGAACGTCACCCCACGCAGCGCATGGACGGCGGTCTCCCCGGTCCCGTAGGTCTTCGTCAGGTTCTCTGCCCTGACCGCGGTCGGATTCGACACCATCGCTCGTCCCTTCCGGCGGCTGCCGACCCATGCTATCGACCTGATCTCGCCGCTCAGCCACCGGGATCGCCGTTGGAGCGGTCGACCGTGTGGGCGGCCAGGCGCCACAGGAAGGTCCGGGGCGCTCCGACGTCGAGGTCGTCGACGGCGACGATCACCGCGCCGTGCCCGGAGGTCGCCGACGTCGGTACGCCAGGGGAGAGCTCGGTGACGGTGGCCGTGTCCGAGGAGATCGTCACCGCCAGGTTCGTCGAGGAAGGGTCGCTCCGAAGGATGTCGAGGAGGGCGTCCAAGGCGCGGAAGGAGATCGTGACCGACCTCGACGGATCGTCCGGATCCGTGAGGGAGATCGAGGCTCGGTCGAGATCGGCGGCATCGGGCAGGAGATCCCCGTACGCTCGGGGCCGGAAGGAGCTGCCATCGGGCGGGGTGACCACCAGCGCATCGCCGTCGAGGGCGACGACCGTCCCGTTGTCGGTCGCGATCGCGGCCGAAGGAGGCGGGAGCTCATCGGGGATCGTCGACAACACGACGGCGATGGTGTCCGCGGTGAGTGTCGAGGCCTGAGGGAACCAGCTCGGCGAGGGGACGTCCATCTCGGCGATGGGAACCCACTCGTCGCCAGGGAAGCCGCGTTCGATGCGCGCTCGACCGTCGCCGACGTCGGACATCCGCAGGATGGAGCCGTCCTCGAGCAGCAGCGGGCTCGATGGGAGGAGGGACCGCTCCCACGATTCGGCGTCCAGCGAGGTGGCGACGATCGGCGAGGTTTCTCCGTCCCCGGCGGCGACGAGCATCGGCTCGCCGGTGGCCGGGTCGATGCGCTCGGCGAACTGCAGGTTCCAGCGGGGGAGCCGGTCGGCGTCGAGGATCCGGTCGCCGACGAACAGGGTGCGCCGGACCGTCTCGACGGTCACCATCCCGGGGAGCCGTCGCGGGTCGATGCCCAGGGACGACGGTTCGAAGCGGGCGATGGTCCCCACGAGGGGGTAGCCGATCGCGATGTCGTCGCCCACGAGGTCGATCCAGGCGAGAGGATGATCGATGAGGAACCTCCGGGCCGGCTCCGGAAGGCGTGGGTACGCGAGCGCGGCGACCGACGGGACCGTCGCGGTGGCCACCACGAGCTCCCCTCGAAAGGACCCGACGCCGCTCACTCGTCGCACCTCGTCGTCTCCCAGGCCGCCGCGGGGGAGCGGCGACATCGACCAGGTGCCTCCGTCGGCGGCCCAGACCTCGATGGTCTCTTGGATCGTGCCAGGGGACCGCCTGGCGACCAGCACCCATGCTCTCTCGCCGGTGGTGACCAAGCCGACGACCCGGCCGGGACCGTCGCCGAGGACCGTCGGGTCGGACCATCTCAGGCCGTCGGTCGAGGTCCGGACGGTCACCTCGCCACTGCCCGGGACCGGGGGCGCCGGTGCGGCGAGGATGAAGCCCTGATCGGAGCGCGCCACCACCCCCGCAGGTGCATCGATGACGGCCGCACGCGTCCACGGGGCTGTCGCGTCGGCGACGGGTACCACCTCGGTGGGTGTGGTGCCTCGCGGCCCGGTGGCCGGCTCGGCGATCTCGGTCGAAACGGTCGAAGCCGCCGGCGTCGGCGGGTCGGATGAGCGCGTGACGACGAGGGCCACCATGGCCAGGACCACGACCGCCCCGGCGACGGCGATCGACCAGCCGGGTGGCCCGGGCGGTCGCGCCGCATGTTCGGGTGGATGCTCGCGGATGCTCAAGGGGGTCTCCCTGATGGTCATCGTATCGGGGCGCCGCGCGTGGTGACGTCGGTCGTCTACGCTTGCCGGCCATGACGGACTTCGACTGGCCGGGAACCCTGCAGACCCTCGTCGAGCGGGGAGCGATCGACCGCTATCGGGCACGGGCCGCGATGGCCGAGATCATGGCCGGACGCGCCACCGAGGCGCAGGTGGCCGCCTTCGTCATCGGTCTCAGGGCCAAGGGAGAGACGGCCGAGGAGATGGCGGGGATGGTCGACGCCATGATGGAAGCGGCCGTCACCGTCGAGATCCCAGGTCCGGTCGTCGACATCGTCGGGACGGGAGGGGACCGGTCCGGGACGTTCAACATCTCCACCACGGCGGCGCTCATCGCCGCCGGAGCAGGCGCCAAGGTCGCCAAGCATGGCAACCGAGCCGCGTCGTCGAAGGCCGGCTCGGCCGATCTCGTCGAAGCCCTGGGGATCTCGCTCGATCTGCCGCCCGAAGCAACCGTCCAGATGATCCAGGAGACCGGCTTCGGCTTCTTCTTCGCTCCCCGATACCACCCGGCGATGAGACACGCCGGGCCTGCCCGCGGCTCGATGGGGATCCGCACCGTCTTCAACTTCCTGGGACCGCTGTGCAACCCGGCTCGGGCCCGCAGGATGGCGGTCGGGACTTCGGATCCCGCCATGGCCGAGCTGATGATCGAGACCCTCGCCGATCGCGGCGCCGAGTACGGGTTCGTGTTCTACGGCGAAGACGGCCTCGACGAGCTGACCACCACCGGCCCGTCGTTCATCTACCGTCTCCGCGCCGGGGAGATCACCCACGCCCAGTTCACCCCGGAGGACTTCGGGGTGGCGAGGGCGTCGCTGGCCGACCTGAAGGGCGGCGATGTGGAGGCGAACGTGGCGATCACCCGGGCCATCCTCGCCGGCGAGCGAGGCCCGAAGCGGGACATCGCCATGGTCAACGCCGCTCCCGCCATCGTCGTGGCCGGACTGGCCGACGGGTTCGCCGAGGCCATGACCCTGGCCGAGCAGGCGATCGACTCGGGAGACGCCGCCGCCGCGCTGGAGGCGGCGGTGACGTTGTCCCGGGAGCTCTCCAACCAGGCCGAGCGGGAGGAAACGTCCCGCTAGGCGCGGAGTTCAACTAGCGTGCCGTGGATGCGGAAACCGCTGATGCTCGTGGCGACCCTCGTGATCGTGGCTGCCGCCTGCGCTGGTGGGACGGCGGGGGACACGCCCTCCTCGACGTCGATCGCATCGTCGCCGGCCACCTCCACGACCGCTCCTACGCCATCGTCGACGTCGTCGACCACGGTGTCCGATGGCGATGCTCCGGCTCCCGACGGCCCGACGGCGCCGGACTTCACCCTCGCCCTCGCCGACGGTGGGACGTTCGTCCTGTCCCAGGAGCCCAAGCCCGTCTACCTGATCTTCTGGGCCGAGTGGTGAAGCATCTGTCGACGGGAGTTGCCCGTCGTCGATGCCATCGCCCCCGACTACGAGGGTGAGATCACGTTCGTGGCCATCGCCGGGAGGTCGACCCTCGACAAGACGACACCGGCCGCCGGCGAGCTGCTCTCGAACCTGCCGTGGGGTCTCGATGATTCGATCTGGGAGCTGTACGGCATCCCCGGTCAGCCTGCTTCGGTGTTGATCACCGGGAACGACATCGTCGTCGACGGGTGGTTCGGCGCTCTGCCCGAAGACGAGATCCGAGCCGCCCTCGATCAGCTCGTCGCCTACGGCGCCTGAGTCTCCACCGCGGGGGGACGGGCCCGTCCACGCCTCGCGGCGGCGACGGCCAGTGCTCCGCCCGCGACGATCGCGGCGGCGTAGAACCAGACCGGGCCACCTCCCAGGGATGGTCGAAGCGGCTCGGTGACGAGACGAACCGCACCGGCGACGGCGATCGCGACGGCGGTCGGCATCCCGGGGATGGGCCGCCGGTAGGCCTTCCACCACGCCAAGGCCACAGCCGCCGTCAGGTAGGCGAGCGCGGCGTACAGCTCGACGGGATGGCGGGTCACGGCGCTGCCGGGTTGCGCCCATGCCCACGGGAGGTCCGTCGCGCTTCCCAGACATGCCCCGCTCCTGAAGAGGCAACCGGCCTGCCATCCGGCCAGGCCGGCCAGGGCGGCGGCGGCGATGGCATCGGCGGCCACGACCGGTTGGCGGCGGAACGACCACAGGAACACCGCTACGGCGATGAGGCTCGCGCCCACGGTGGAGACCCCCGAGCGGACGATGATGATGTCGCCGGGGTTCGTCAGGGGATTGACGCCGTTGAGGAGCATCGTCACGATCCGTCCCCCGAAGATCCCGGCTACGGCAGCGAACAGCGCGGTGTCCCACAGGCTGCCCGCGCAGCGATCCGCGTTGCCCTCTTTGGCTTCCCACCACAGCATGGCCCACGACCCGAACGCTCCCAGGGCGGCCGCGGCGAGCAGGGTGAACTCCATCAGCCCGACGCCAACAGCTCGTCGATCTGGAGCGCCAACGTGCGTTCGTCGATGACGCCGATGTGGATCTCTCGGAGGACGCCGCCGGCCTCGTAGAAGAAGGTGATGGGGATCCCCGGTCCGGCGCCGAGATCGGCGGGGATGCGTCCGTCGGGATCGGCGTAGTGCTCGATCGGCGCATCGGGGTAGAACTCGGCGATGAAGGCCCTGGCGTTGTCCTGGCTGTCCTGGATGTTGAGGCCGACGAACCGTACCCGCCCCTCGAGGTCGGTCGCCGCGCTCGACAGGAGGGGCGCCTCGGAGCGACATGGGATGCACCACGATGCCCAGACGTTGAGCACGACGGGAAGGTCCGACGCCGTGACCAGGTCGTTCATCTCGGCGGTGGTGACGACCGGCAGCTCGGGGACGTCGTCGACGGAGACGCCCCGCGACGTGCCTCCGGCACAGGCCGCCGCCATGAGCGACACGGCGACGGCGACGACGGTGAGGCGGGTACGCACGCCGGCAGGCTACCGGAGGAGCGGAGTCATCGGCGGCGGTCGAGTTCTCGGAGGACCTCGGCGAGATCGACACCACGCTCGGCGATCGCGACCAGCAGGTGGTAGAGGAGATCCGCGGCCTCCTCGACGACGCGGGCGCGATCCCCTCCCCAGTCGGCGTCCTTCGACGCGATGAGGACCTCGGTCGCTTCTTCGACGAGCTTGCGGCCGGTCGCGTCCGGCCCGCCACGGATCAGCTCGGCGGTGTAGGAGCCCTCCGGCAGCGTCTCGGCACGGTCGGAGATCGTGTCCCACAGCGCGGTGAGGCCGAGGGGCCGGGGCTCGCCGAAGCACGTGGTCGATCCCGTGTGACAGGTCGGACCTGCGGGCCGGGCGGTCACCAGCAGGGTGTCGCGGTCGCAGTCGGCGTCGATCGCCACCAGGTGGAGGGTGTTGCCGCTCGTGGCACCCTTGCGCCAGAGTTCTCGGCGGCTGCGACTCCAGAAGTGGACCATGCCGGTGTCGATGGTGGCCTCGAGCGCCTCGCGATTCATGAACCCCACCATGAGGACATGGCCGGCGATCGCGTCCTGTACCACGGCAGGTACGAGGCCATGGTCGTCCCAGTGAAGGTCGTCGCCGATCATGGCGCCACCACCAGCGAGGGGACGCGAACCGGTAGGCCGGCCGAGGCCAGGGTCGCTTTCACCTCCGAGATGGCGTGCTCGGACCGATGGAAGATCGACGCCGCGAGGACGGCGTCGGCGCCGCCGGCGACGAGCGCCTCGACCATGTGGTCGGCGTCGCCGGCGCCGCCGGAGGCGATGACCGGGATGTCGACCGCAGCGCGCACCCTGGCCAGCAGGTCGATGTCGTACCCGTCTTTGGTCCCGTCGCGGTCCATCGAGGTGAGGAGGATCTCGCCGGCGCCGAGGGCGGCTCCGGCGGCGCACCAGTCGATCGCATCGATCCCGGTGGCCCGGCGCCCGCCGTGGGTGTAGACCTCCCACGATCCGGCGCCGTCGCTTCGGGCGTCGACCGCGAGGACGACGCATTGCCGTCCGAACGCGGCGGCGCATTCGACCAGCAGTCGGGGCCGCCGCACCGCGGCCGTGTTGACTGCCACCTTGTCGGCGCCGGCTCTCAGGACCGCCCGCATGTCGGCCACCGATCCGACCCCGCCGCCGACGGTGAACGGCACGGTGAGCACCGCCGCAGTCCGGTGGACGAGTTCGAGCAGCGTGCCGCGTGCTTCATGAGAGGCCGTGATGTCGAGGAAGCAGATCTCGTCGGCGCCTTCGGCCACGTACCGGGAGGCGAGCTCGATGGGGTCGCCTTCGTCGGTGAGGTCGACGAAGCGTACCCCCTTGACGACGCGGCCGTCGGCGACGTCGAGGCAGGGGATGATGCGCTTACGCAGCATGGGTCGCCTGCCGGCAGGCTCGGACGAAGTTCGACAGCAGACGCAAACCGGCGGTGCCGCTGCGTTCGGGGTGGAACTGCACGCCGATGCGGTTGCCCGACCGGACCGCGGCGGTGAACCGTCCACCGTGGGCGGACGTGGCGATGATTACCGCAGGATCCTCGGGGACCGGTGCGTACGAGTGAACGAAGTAGAACGGCTCGCCCGAAGGGATGCCGTCGAACAGCGGGTCGCCGCGATGATGCACGTCGTTCCACCCCATGTGGGGGAGCGGTCGGCCTGCGAGCTCACGGACCGTGCCGGGGATGACGCCCAGGCACGAGCCGCCGTCTTCGTCCGAGGTATCGAACAGGAGTTGCAACCCGACGCAGATCCCCAGCATCGGCCCGGGCCAGGCGGCGAGGGCGCGGTCCAAGCCGCGCTCGTTGAGCCGAGCCATGGCGGTGCCGGTCGCCCCGACCCCGGGGAGGATGACGGCGTCGGTCGCCTCCAGGGCGTCGGGTGCGGCGGCCACTACCGGGTCGATGCCGAGCCGCTCCAACGCAGCGACGATCGACACGAGATTGCCGGCCCCGTGGTCGATGACCGCGATCCGCATCACAGTGTGCCCTTCGTCGAGGGGATCCCGGTCCGCCGGGGGTCGGGTTCAACGGCCATCCGCAGCGCGCGGGCGAGGGCTTTGAAGGCCGCCTCGGCGAGATGATGGTCGTTCCGGCCCGTCGCGGTCAGGTGGATGGTCATGCGGGCGCTGCGGGCGAACGCTTCGAGGGCATGGGGGATCATCTGGGTACCGAGGGTGCCGATGGCCGGCGTCAGGAACGGGAGCGACACGACGGCGTAGGAGCGTCCTCCGGCATCGACGGCGGCGGTGGCGAGGGCTTCATCCATGGGCACCGCGGCATGGCCGAAGCGGACGATCCCGGCGCGGGTCCCGAGCGCGCCGTCGAACGCCTCCCCGAGGGCGATGGCGGTGTCCTCGACGGTGTGGTGCTCGTCGATGTGGAGGTCGCCGACGGTTCGCGCCTCGAGGTCGAACAGGCCGTGCATGGCCATCGATGTCAGGAGATGGTCGAACATGCCGACCCCGGTGGCGACCTGGGCTCGGCCCGAGCCGTCGAGTGACAGCACGATCTGGACGTCGGTCTCGGTGGTGGTGCGTTGGATCGTGGCCGATCGGGCCATCACAGAACCTCCTCGAGGGTGGCGAGAAGCCGGTCGTCCTCGCCGGGTGAACGGACGGTGAACCGGAGATGATCGGCGAGGGGCCCGTCGGCCGGGAACCGCCGAACGACGAGGCCCCTGGAGAAGAGGTGGTCGGCGATGGCACCGGCGGCGGACCCGACGTGACAGAGGAGGAAGTTGGCCGCCGACGGCAGGACGGTGAAGCCGACGCCGGTCAGCGCGTCGGCCAGCCGTGCGCGCTCGGTGACCAGCCGGTGGACGTTGGCGGTCATCCGCTCGGGGTGGTCGAGCGCGTCGATGGCGAGGACCGACGACACCTCGGCGATGCTTCCGGGCGGGCGCACCGCGTCGAGGGTATCGACGAGGGCTTCCGCTCCCACCCCGAAACCGACGCGGGCCCCTGCCAGGCCGAATCCCTTGGACAGGGTATGGCAGACGAGGACGTCGTCATGGGCGGCGACGAGATCCGTCCAGCGGTCGCCGGCGATCTCGGCGTAGGCGGCGTCGAGGATCGTCACGCCCGCGGTGGCGTTCACGATCGTCTCGACGGTCTCGAGGTCGAGGCGCTCGCCGGTGGGGTTGTTGGGGACGCACAGCCAGACCACATCGGCGTCGGCGGCCGCTTCCACGAGGGCGTCGACGGGCTGGGCGAACGACGGGCCGGCGGCCGGGATCTCGAGGTGGGCGGCCCCGACCTGCGCGGCGGCGATCCGGTACAGCGGGTAGGTGGGAGCGGAGGTGACGGACCGGCGCGACGGGCCGAGGAAGGCTCGCGCGGCGAGGAGGATGATCTCGTCCACGCCGGCTCCGGGGGCGATGTTGGACGGTTCGACGCCCACGTAGCGGGCCGCCGCCTCGCGGAGGGGGAGGTAGTTGGCCCCGGGGTACTCGTTGAGGCGTCGGGCAGCGGCGGCGGCTGGCGCGGCGGCCCAGTCGGGCGGGTACGGGGACGTGTTGTGGTCGAAGCGAACGATCGCCGACTCGGGGATCCCGAGGTCTCGGGCGATGTCCCGGGTCGTGGGCTGCCATCGGTAGCGGGGAACGCTCATCGCGGCGCCAACCGCATGTCGACACATGCCGCGTGGGCGGTGAGCCCTTCGGCCTGGGCGAGGGTGCGGATCGTCGGGGCGAGACCTTGCAGTCCTTCCCGGGTGAGGTGCTGGAGCTGGCGCCATGATCCGAAGTCCTCGGTCGCCAGGGGTCCGTAGGCGGCGGCGAGACCGCCGGTGGGAAGGATGTGGTTGGCGCCTGTGGCGTAGTCGCCGGCTGACTCGGGGGTCCAATGACCGAGGAAGACGGATCCGGCCGATGGGACGAGCCGAGCATCGGCATCGGGGTCCGCGCTGTGGATGGTCAGGTGCTCGGGTGCCCAGGCGTCGACGAATGCCAAGGCGTCCCGATGGTCGGTGGCGACGACGACCATGCCATGGTCGGCGAGGGCGGCGGCGACGATATCGGCCCGCTTCAGGTCCTGGAGTTGCCGCGAGACCGCCTCGACGACCGCCTCGGCGACGTCGGGGTCGGCGGTGACGAGCACCACGGTGGAGTCGGGGCCGTGCTCGGCCTGGCAGAGGAGGTCGGCGGCGGCGACCTCGGGGTCGGCGGTGGCGTCCACGACGATGGCGGCCTCGCTCGGTCCGGCGGGCAGGTCGACCCCGACGACGCCGTAGACAGCCAGCTTGGCTGCGGTCACCCAGGTTCCTCCAGGGCCGACGATCTTGTCGACGGGCGCGATCGTCTCGGTCCCGTAGGCGAGGGCGCCGATCGCCTGTGCGCCGCCGGTGGCGTGCACCTCGTCGAGGCCGAGCCGATGCGCGGCGGCCATCACGGTGGCGTCGAGGCGCCCGTCGGGTCCCGGTGGGCTGATGACGACGATCGACCCGACGCCGGCGACCTGCGCCGGGATGGCGGCCATCAGCAGCGACGAGGGATACGCGGCGAGTCCGCCGGGTACGTAGAGCCCGACCCTGCGCAGCGGCGTCCAGCGGCGGACGACCGTCACCCCGGGGGACGGTTCGATGGTGACGTCGGTGGGTCGCTGCGACGCGTGGACGAGGCGGATGTTGGCGGCGGCCGTGTCGAGGGCGTCGAGCACGTCGGGAGCAACGGCGCGCTCGGCGGCAGCGAGGTCGGAGGGGTCGACGGTGAGGGGCGCGGCGGCCGGGACGCCGCCGAAGCGCACATCGAAGCCGCGCAAGGCTGCGTCTCCTCCGACGCGGACGGCTTCGACGATCTCGGCCGCGGCGACCCGGGTCGCGGTGTCGGGGACGGCCGACCGGCGGACGATGGCGGCCCGCTCGGCGGGGGAGAGATCGGCCAGGGCGACGGTTCGGATCCTCATCGGATCATCTGCTCGATGGGGAGGACGAGGATCGCCGAGGCGCCGGCTGCTTCGAGCTCGGGGAGCACCGTCCACATCTCGTCCGCGTCGACGACCGAATGGACGGCGACCATCCCGTCGTGGGCGAGGGGGACGACGGTCGGAGCGTCGGCGCCGGGGATGATCTGCTCGATGGCGTCGACGGCGGTCGCCGGTGCGTTCATCAGCACGTAGCGCTTCCTCCGGGCGGTGACGACGGCACGCACCATCGTCGCCAGCGGCGTACGTTCCCCGTCGGCGGACGAGATGAGCGCAGCCTGGGATTCGAGGATGGTCGCCACCGGCCGGAGGCCGTTCACCATCAGGGTGCTTCCGCTCGAGACGAGGTCGACGATCGCGTCGGCGACGTCGAGCTTGGGGGCGACCTCCACCGAGCCGCGGAGGGGGATCGTGATGATCGGGATGTCCTTGTCGGCGAAGAACCCGGTCACGGTACGGGGGTGGGAGGTGGCCACACGCAGGTCCGCGAAGTCCTCGAGCGACTCGACCGGGGACGTCTCTTCCACAGCGGCGGTGAGGCGGCAGCGTCCGAACCCGAGTTCGACGACGACGTCGGGGGCGAGCCCGGACTCGGCGACGAGGTCGAGTCCGGTGATCCCGAATTGGGCGACGTCGTCGTGGACGAGCTCGGGGATGTCGTCGGCGCGAACGAACAGGACCTCTACGGGCATGTTGCGGACGGGGACCGACAGGGAGCGGTCGGACGTCTCGAACACCAGCCCGGCCTGGCGGAGGAGGGCGACGGAGGGATCGGCGAGGCGGCCCTTGTTGGGGACGGCGATCCGAGTCCGGCCGCTCATGGCGATGCTCCGATGCCGAGCCGGTCCAGGGTCTCGCGGTACCCGCCGGTGCCGTGTCGGAGCCAGTCGTTGATGCGGGTGATCGTGGCGGTCGAGACGCCGGTCGTGTCGTGGATGGCCCGGTAGGAACGGCCGGCGGCGAGCTGGCGGACCACGGCCCAGCGGGAGGCCATCTCTTCGAGTTCGCGTCGGGTACACAGGTCGCGGAGGAGACGTTCGGCTTCGTCGCGGTCCGAGCATGAGACGATGGCGTCCAGGAGGGCGTTGGCGTCCTCGTCGGAGGCCCAGTCTCTGGCCGTCGTGTTCGGCATGGCGTCGCTCCTGCTAGCGTATTAGCACATTAGCACACTCTCACACCTGGTGACACCTCGGAGGAGCCCATGCAGATCATCCCCGCCGTCGACGTCCTCGATGGGGCGGTCGTGCGCCTGCTGCGGGGCGACTTCGGTGCCGTCACCCGGTACGCCACCGACCCCGTGCACATCGGGTCGCGTTGGATCGAACGGGGTGCCACCCTCGTCCACGTCGTGGACCTCGACGCCTCCCGAGGAGCCCCACCCGACCGGGCGCTGTGGGCCGGCCTCGGGCGAGCAGGGATCCCGTTCCAGATCGGCGGCGGGATCCGCAGCGACGTCGTCGCCGGCGACGCCGTCGCCGCCGGAGCGCTCCGCGTCGTGGTCGGCACCGCAGCGCTGGAAACGAGCGACACCCTGGTCCGGATCGTCGACACCGTCGGTACGGACCGGGTCGTCGCCGCCATCGACGTGCGCGACGGGAGAGCGCACGGAGCCGGATGGCGAGACGAGGGCATCGCGCTCGATCGGGCGCTCGCCGCGGTCGTCGACGCCGGCGTCCCTCGGATCCTGGTCACCGGCATCGAACGCGACGGGGCGATGGTCGGGCCGGACCTGAACCTCCTCGCGCAGGTGCGATCGCTCGCTCCCGGCCTCCGTCTCATCGCCAGCGGGGGCGTCGGCGACCTCGCGGATCTCGAGGCCCTGTCGGAGCTCGGCGTCGAGGGCGCCATCGTGGGGAGGGCCCTCTACGAAGGACGGATCGACCTGTCCGAGGCGATCGCCGTGGCGAGCGGCCGCTGAGCGCTCCGGCGCTCACGCCCCCTCGGAACGGTCTCGAAGGGCGCGCAGCGCATCGGCGATATCACTGCCGGAGACGGCGATCGACTCGGGATCGCGCCGCAGTGCCTGGAGGGCAGCCTCTCGCAGCAGGCCGGCGAGCTCCGCGAACGACAGCCCCTCGGTATCGGCGACCACACGGTCGAGGTCGATGTCTTCGGCGAAGGGCACGTCGCTGATCGAGAAGAACGCCGACCTCGCTTCGGCCCCGGGGAGACCGAGCCGGAGATGCACCTCGAGTCGGCCCGGGCGGAGAAGCGCCGGATCGACCAGATCGCGGCGGTTGGTGGCGCCGATGACGAACACGTCACCCCGGTCGGCGACCCCGTCCATCTCCGTCAGCAGCGCGGCCACGACCGAATCGGTCACGGTGTTGGTCGAGTTGCCACGCACCGGAGCGAGGGCATCGATCTCGTCGAAGAACAAGATGGCCGGTGCCACCGCCTTCGCCCGGGCGAACACCTCGCGGACGGCGCGCTCGGACTCGCCCACCCATTTGTCGAGGAGCTCCGCGCCCTTGACCGGGAAGAACGCCGCTCCGGACTCGTGTGCCAAGGCTCGAACCACGTAGGTCTTGCCGGTACCGGGCGGCCCCCACAGCAGGAGGCCCTTGGGCGGCTCGATGCCGAGGCGTCGGAAACGCCTGGGATCGGTCATCTGCCAGATCACCGTCTCGGTCAGGCGTTGCTTGATGGTGTCGAGGTTCGCCACCCGATCGAACCCGTACGAGGGCATCTCCCCGAGCGACGTCGTGCCCAACGACGGCGGCGTGCCGTCGACCGCCCGCTCCAGGAGCTCCTGGGTGATCGGTGCCCCCGACGTCGCCACCAGCGCCGTCGCCTCGAGCACCGCCGCCATGATGTCGGCGCCGGAGAACCCGGCGGTGCGGGCCGACAGCCGGTCGAAGTCCAGGTTCCGCTGCGGCACCTGGGCGAGAGCCGCCTCGAAGAGGAGCGCTCGGCGTGCGGTGTCCGGCGGGGGGATCACAAGCCGCCGGGGAAGAAGGGGCGACGACGAGATCGCCGCGTTGAGGCGAGTCGCCGACGACACCCCCAGGACGCAGGCGATCCTGGGCCGATCCGCGACCGCATCGAGGAACCAACGGAAGATCGCACCGGCCTGCGTCTCGAACATCCCGTCGCTGCCTGCGACCGAATCGACGTGGTCGAGGTAGATGATCGCCGGCGGCGGGGTCTCCTTGACCGAACGCTCCAGGAGTGTGAGGAGCCGATCGGGCTTGAACACCATGTCGAGCGGCACCTCGTGGACGGCGGCGCCGGCATCCCGAGCGGCGGCATCGACGAGCTCGGACCGTCCGCAACCGGCTGGACCTTCGACGATCACGCCCGCGACCTCGGGCAGCCCCCAGGTGGCGGGAAGCCGTCGAGCCGACGTCAACAGGGAGAACCATCCGGTCAGGATCTCCCGCTCGGTTTCCAGTCCGGCCAGGAGCGCCTCCGCCGTCGTCGGGGCCTCCCCCGGCGGCGACGCGACATGGGTCACCGTCGCCGGTGGGTTCCGTCCCGCTTCGTGGACGATGGTCCCCGGACCGACGATCCCCGCCGGGGCCGGCTCCACCTCGGCGACGGTCAGCTCCGTCTCGGTGTCGTCGTCGGCGCCGTACGCGCCCTTGACGACCAGCCGGTCGCCGATCGTGACCGGACGTCCCTGCAGGGCACGGGTGAGGTGGCGGGCATCGAGCGGGCTCGTCGCTCCTCCCAGGACGACCCGTTGAGCCCGCGGCAGGATGGCCCGCCGCACGTCGACCGACTCGCCGACATCGAGGCCGGCGTTGATCAGCGTCCGCGGCCCGGCCAGCAGCGCGTTGGGGGACGGCACGTCGCCGGGAGCCACGACCGCATGCGTGTCTCCCAACGCGACGATCCCTCCCCCCGGGAGACCCATGGCCACCAGCAAGGTGGCGTCCGCTCTGGCCGTCGGGTCCGTTCCCCGCTTGATGATGAACCGCATCCTGGAAGGGTAGGGCGTCGGTCGGCGCCTCGGAGTCAGCTCGCCGCGGCCAACCGAGCCACCGGCGATGCCGGCATCGCGATCGGTCGGGTGCTCTCGATGATCTCGACACCGCTACGGTCGAGCCAACGCCACATCAGGTCGGCTTCGGCCGCAGCGGATACGGTAGCGGGCACCTCGTCGACCTCGCCGGGGCGGTACTCGGGGAGCAGCGGTGCCGAGCCGCGGGCGCTCCATGCGGCCACGAACCGGCCGTCATCGACGACGATGCCGTCGCCGGCGGCGTCCTCGGCCCAGAGCCGTCCCGCCCCGGTCAACGCGCTCCAGGCCCGCCGCCGCTCCAACGCCCGGGCGAGGGCCCGATGGCGGTCCCGCACGTCGGCGGCCTCCTCGAAGCGTTGCATCCGGGCCAGCTTCGTCATCCGTTCCCGCAAGGGGGCCAGGAGGAGATCGGGTTCCTCGGTCACGCCGCGTCGCACGACGGCCACGACGGCCGCGTACTCGTCCTCGGTGATCGTCCCGTCACACGGGCAGACGGCGACCCCGACCTGGGCGAAGCTGCATGCGGCGCTGCGGCGGGTGCCGGCACCCCGGCAGCGCCGGATCGGCGTGGCATCCCACAGTGCGAACATCACCTGCTCGGCGGCCCGTCTCGAGCGGAACGGGCCCAGGTACGGGCCGTCGCCCCGACGAAGGGTCCTGACGATCGACAGGCGGGGGAACCGTTCGGAGGTGAGCTTCAGCCAATGGGTGGCTCGAGGAGGTCGAGATCGTCGGTTGTACCGAGGTCGATGGGCGGCGATGAGCCGTAGCTCGGTGATCTCGGCTTCGAGTTCGGTCTCGCACACGACATGATCGATGCGTTCGAGGTCGCGCAGCATCTGCGCGATGCTGCGCCGCCTGTCCCCGTAGAAGTACGAGCGGACCCGTGTCCGCAGGTCCTTGGCCTTGCCGACGTAGATCACGGTGCCGTCCGGGTCGACGAACTGGTACACGCCCGCTCGGCGCGGGAGCCCCTCGGTGAGCGCCAGCTTCGCGTAGGCGGCCGCGCCCCGCGCGGTCGGAAGCCGGAGCAGATCGTCCAGGTGGGTGACGCCGATCGAACCGGCTCTCGCCAGGAGCTCCCAGAACACGTGGGCGGTGGCGATCGCGTCGTCGAGGGCGCGGTGGGTGGGAGGGTGAGGAGCGCGGAAATGCGCCGAGAGCGTCCCGAGCTTCAGGTTCCTGACCTCGCCACGCACGAGCCGTCGCGCCAGCGCCAGGGTGTCGACCGTCGGGTTGGGAAGGCGGCCGTAGCCGAGTCGTCGGGCCGCGGCCTGCAGGAACGACATGTCGAACCGCACGTTGTGGCCGACGATGACGGCATCGCCGACGAACTCGAGGAACGAGGGCAACGCCTCGGCGATACGAGGGGCGTCGACGACCATCGCATGGGTGATGCCGGTGAGGACCGTGATGAAGGGAGGGATCTCGACGCCGGGGTCGACCAGGGTCTGGAACCGACCGACCTCCTCGCCGCCGACGAACTTGACCGCACCGATCTCGGTGATCTCGCACGAGGCCGCCGAACCGCCCGTGGTCTCCAGATCGAGCACACAGAACGGAACCTCCTGGAGCGCCGCCCCCATGTCCTCGAAGCTCCGTTGCGCCACCGTCACCGTCTCACTCCGCATCTGGTCGGCATCGTCGGGATCTGCCCGGCGTGCGGGCCGACACCCTAGCCCGAACGTACGTTCGGTCCAAGGATCCGGGCAACGAGGGGGGCGCTACGCTGCGCGGATGGTCTTCTCGGGACGGGTCTACTTCGATTTCCTGTCACCCGACGTGTGGCGGTTCTACCGACTCCTGACCGCAGCCGCCCGCGAGGGCGTCGAGCTGCGACTCGCGTGGCGCTCGTTCGCTCCCGAGGGCGACCGATCGGGGCGGCTCGCCCTGGCCAGCTTCGAGGCGGTGCTCGACCTGGCCCCCGACCGCCATGGCCGGTACCTCCAGGCGATCCTCGCGATGCATCATCTGGACGGGTTCGTGGTGGACGACCCCGCCACCTGGCACGAGGCCGCCAAGGCCGCGGACGTGCCGTCGGACGTGGTGGACCGGGCCGACGCGTACCTCGAAGCGGTGGACATCTCGACGGCCCAAGCCCGGGAGCTCGGTGTGTGCCGCACCCCCGCGTTGTACCGCCACGGACCGGTGCTCGAGATCGAGCTCACCCCGGCGGCCTACCACGACCCGGCGGTCGTCCATCGCCTCGAGACGATCGACCGGGTCATCGCCGACGACGGGCTGTGGGTCCTCAGGAAGCCGGAGTTGGAGTGACCCGGCGCTGGCGGACCGCCTCGTAGAGGACCAGCGCAGCTGCGATCGACGCGTTGAGGGAGTCACCGGAGCCGACCATCGGGATGCGCACCTTCGTGCCGACCGTCCTCCACGTCTCCGACACGCCTCGGTGCTCGGAGCCGACCACCACCGCGGTGGGGCCTCGCATGTCCACGTCCCAGTAGTCGATGGACGCCTCGGGCGTGGCGACCACCACGGTGGTGTCACCGAGCCACCGGATCGTGTCCTCGGTCCGGGCGGTGGCCAGCGGGACGGTGAACAGTGATCCCTGGGACGCTCGCACCACGTTCGGGTTGAATGGATCGACGATCCCGTCGGCGGCGACGACGGCGGCGCCGACGCCTTCGGCGGTGCGGAGCATCGCTCCCAGGTTGCCCGGCTTCTCGATCCCTTCGGCGACGAGGACGAGGTCGCCGGCATCGATGGCCGCCAGATCGGTCGGGAACGCGACCGCCACCGAGAGGATCCCATCGGGCCTCTCCCTGGCGGACAGCTTGGCGAACACCTTCGCCGAGACGGTGACCACCGGGATGCGATGGGCGGTGGCCGCGACGATCGGCTCGTCGGGCGGTGCGACCGCGGGGGCGACGAGGAGCCGCTCGATCTGGACCCCGGCCTCGATGGCCCGGAGGGTCTCCCGTGCGCCCTCCACCACGAACCTGCCGGTGGTCGACCGATGCCGCCGCCTTCGCAACGCGACGACCTCCTTGACCGTGGGATTCGATGCGCTGGTGATGGCGACGACGGCGTCGTCGGACATCACCGGACCCCGAAGCGCAGCGGGATGTCGGTGGGCCGGTAGAAGCCCGGATCCAACTCCGAACAGCGCTGAAGGCCCCGCAGGACGTTGGCCACGGTCCCCTCGTCACCCGGGTAGCCGCCTTCGAAGCGGACGTCCAGGGGCGGCTCGCCGACGACCTGGACCCGGTCCACCGGTTCGGCGATCTTCCACGCCATCGTCAGCCGCAGCTCGATCGACCTCCCGTCCCCGGTGCTCAGCTCGGCGCGATGGTCGGCGCCGTGGACGACGCCGTCGACGACGATCGGCTCGATCCGCATCGAGACGTCGTGGTACGGCCACAGCAACCCGCGGGCCACGAGGCGGGCGGATGCGTCGAGGCCCTTGTGTCCGATCCGACCCGCCGCGAGCTCGTGAGCGAACTCCTCGGGGGTCAGTCCGTAGCCGGTCTTGCGGACCAACGACTCGCGTCGGGTCGAGCTGTCGACGCGGCGCGTCACCACGATCCGCGACACGTTGCGGGAGCCCGACGCGACGAGGAGCGGGACCCGGTCCATGATGAAGCCCGGGTTGGTGCCGGTGACCACGATGACCCGCCCGTTGGACCGAGCGCTCGTGTGCATCGCATCCCAGATGTGCCTGGGCGCCCACGCCAGCTCCTCACATGTGGTGACGACGTGATAGCCGCTGGAGACGAGGCGGACGATCTCGGGCGCGACCTTGTCGGCCCGGGACGAGAAGGCCACCAGGGCCCGTTCCGCGTTCCGTGCCGCCGGCAGGTCGACCGTGGTCGGGTAGGCGTCGGCGCCGGTCTCGGCCGTCAGCCGCGCCCGCGCCTCGGGCTGAGGGTCGACGACCGCGGCCACCCGGTCGACGATGCCATCGTCGACCGCCGCTTGCGCGACCCACGACCCGATGGGGCCTGCTCCGACGATGATCAGTTCGGACATGGTTCCCATGATTGCGGGTCGTGTGGCAGCGACAAAACGCTCACGCGTCCGTCCCCGTCGCCGTGCCGGTCGACGGGACGGGTCGGCCGTCGGCGTCGGCTGCGTACAGGGTGCACACGACGCTCCGGTCGCCCGCTCGCCATCCCCGCCGATCCGGGACGTAGGTTCGGATGTAGTACGGCGAGTCCTCCCACGCCTCGTTGGTGTAGGTCGAGAACCGGTCGAGGCACCCTTGGAAGGCGGCGTCGAAGAGCTCGTCGTCTTCCGGGATCGGGTCGTCGGGACCGTAGGCGAGATCGACGATGGCGAAGACCTCGAGGTCGTGGGGCTGTTCGCAGTCGACCGGTTCGAGGGCTGCGAACCCGCCGCCCGGGTCGCGAAGACAGGTCCCGGGCTGCGGGTCGGCGGTGATCGGCGATGTCGTCGGCGTCTCGTCGGTCCCCTCGACGTCGATGAGCTGGGTAGCGACGAGTCCAGAGCCGAGCAGAAGCAGGGCCACGACGAAGGCCACGAGGGCCCGGCCGGGTGGCGCCGCCGCCGACGGCGCCGACGGCGGCGAGGGCGGCGGCGCGGTCACGAGCGGCTCGACCTCCAGGTGCTCGACGCGAGGCGCGTGGCCGGGTGGGGTCGGCGCCTGGGGCGTCGGTCCATCGGCCGGCTCGGCTGCGGCCGGCTCGGAGGACGGGTCGGCTGCGTGCGGCTCGGAGGAGGGATCGCGGCGGGAGCGAGCCGCCTCGCGGGCGCGGCGGACCATCTCCTCGCTCGATTGGAAACGCTCAGCCATCGTGTCCTCCGCAGCTCGGTTCGAGGCTACCCGGCTGCCGAGTCGGGACGTGGCCCATGATGCGGCGGCGTCAGGTGACGGCCGCCGGGGCGTCCGGATAGGCCTCGTGCCTGCCGGATGCGACGACGTCCGCGGTCCGTTCGATGGCTGCCGCGACGTCCCGGTAGCGGTTGTACAACGGCGAGAAGCCGTACCGGACGATGCCGGGATGCCGGAAGTCGACGATCACGTTGCGGTCGCGGAGGGCTTGGACGATGGGCCACGCCGCGTCATGCCGGAGGGCGACATGGCCACCGCGCCGGTCGTCGTCGGTCGGGGTGACCATCTCGAATCCGAGCGCGGCGAGTCGCTGGTTGGCGAGTTCGATGAACCACGATGTCATGGTCCGGCTCTTGGCCCGGATGGCGTCGATGCCCGCATCCGCGCACAGCGCGATGCCTTCGGCGGCGCCGATCATCGACACGATCGGGGCGGTGCCGGTGAGGAAGCGGCGGATGTCGGGAGCGGGCCGATAGCCGGCCTCGAAGGCGAACATGTCGTCGTGGCTCCACCAGCCGGCGATCGGTTGCGTGAGGGTTCCCTGCAGGTCCCTGCGCACGTACAGGAAGGCGGGTGACCCGGGGCCGCCGTTGAGGTACTTGTACGTGCATCCGACCGCCAGGTCGGCATCGGCGAGGTCGACCGGCACGATCCCGGCGGCATGGGAGAGGTCCCAGAGGACCCGCGCCCCAGCCTGGTGGGCGAGGGCGGTGATGCCGCGCAGGTCGGCGAGGGCACCGGATCGGTAGTTCACCAGCGACAGGCTGACGAGGCCCACATGCTGGTCGAGGGCGTCGGCGATGTCGGTCACCGTCGGATCGGCCGGGACGTCACGGAGTCGCCCGCCGCGGCGGCGGGCCACTTCGTGGAGGATGTAGCGGTCCGACGGGAAGTTGTCGGCGTCGGTGACGATGTCGGGGCGAGACGGCTCGGCCCCGATCGCCGCCTCCGCCAGCTTGTACAGGTTCACCGAGGTCTGGTCGCAGAGTGCGACCTCGTCGGGACGCGCCCCGATCAGCGGGGCGAGCGCGGCGCCTGCTCGGGTTCCCAGGTCCAACCAGCGGTCCCAGGAGCGGACGAGGCCTCCGGCCCACTCGCGGTCGACCGTCTCGGCGATCGCCGTCCGTGTTCGGCGCGGCAGCGGCCCCAGCGAGTTGCCGTCCAGATAGACGAGGTCGGGATCGGGGATCGAGAACCGGCTTCGGAACCCGGACAGCGGGTCGGCGGCATCTCGGTCGGCGGCTGCAGCGGCGAGGTTCACACCGAACCGGGTCAGTACAGCTCGTAGGCGCCGGCGATCAACCGGTCGCGGACGCCCTTCCAGTCGTCGAAGCATTCGCCGACGATCGCCGCCACCGACGTGTCGGGGACGTCGCCGACGACCTCGACGTGGGCGACCTGGGGCTCGGTGACGGGATGGCCGATCGCCGACAGCAGTCGGACGGTGGCTTCGGTCGCGGCGGTCTCGGCCAGGAGGCGGGTGGCGATGTCCTGTCCGATGGCGTGGTACGTCTTGCCCACGTGCGCGGCGGGGTTCTTCCCGGCCGCAGCTTCCAGACTCATCGGTCGGTACGGCGTGATGAGGCCGCCGAACCGATTGCCTCGTCCCACCTGACCGTCATCGCCCGCCTCGGCCGAGGTGCCGCTCAAGGTCAGGTACGCGGATCCGTCCCGGTCGGCCTGGTTCACCTGGATCGTGACCGCATGTCCGAACACCTCGGAGACGAACGCGAACGCGTCCTCCTCGACCTGTTCGACGACCGCGTCGTACTCGTGGGCCGAACCGACGTCGCGGGCGAGGACCGGCGCGGCGATCGTGATGGTGACGTCGTCGCCGATGCGGGATCCCATGATCTTGATGTCGCGGCCGATCGGCACCTGGGCACGGTAGCCATCCGAGTTGAGATGGGTCTCGAGATCGTGGACGGCCGTCTCGAGGGGACTGCGGGGAAGCGACACCGCGGCGAAGGACGTGTCGTTGGCGAGGGGAGCGTCCGTGCCGTGGCCGGCCTTGACGACCGCGGCCAGATCCACCGCCGACTGATTGAGCCACAGCTCGACACTGAAGGCGTCGGGGTCCGCGTCCGGCAGGATGCCGAGCAACCGTTCCTTGTACTCCTTCGCCAGCTCGTCGGGGTCCGGGCCCCACGCCGTCGTCATGTCCGCCTTGCCGACCAGGACGAGTCGGGAGGGCTTGACGTGTCGTCCCCCTCCGAAGTCGATGTCCACCGCTCCGGCCGCCAGGATCGCCTTGTCGACGTTGAAGTGCTGCACCTCGCCGGTGTGGGCCAGGTACTCGGTGGCCAGCTCGCGGGCGAGGTCTTCGGCCAGCGCGTCGCAGATCGTGTCGGGATGGCCGACCCCCTTGCGTTCGACGAACTCGATGCGGGGAGCGAACGGCGGTCGGCTGGTGACCGAGAGATGATCCATGGTGGGGCATCCTACCGGTCGCGCGGTCGCCTCGGCGACGGTCGGGCGGGAAGGGAGCGCAGCGCCACCCGCAGGCTGCCCTTGGCTCCGGTGCGGAGGATGTTCGCCTCGTAGATCCGTCCCCCGATCCGGACGAAGACGTAGATCGTCGCCATCGTCATGACCAGGGTGAACGCCACCTCCCACGGTGCGGCGTCCCCCGCGGCCATCCGCACCGGCATCGCGATGGGTGACCAGATCGGGACGTATGACACGTAGCGGAGCAGGTCGCTGCCGCCGGTGAGGGCGGTGACGGCGATCAGGTAGGGGATCATCACGATCATCGTCAGCGGGAACGCCGCGTTCTGCGCCTCCTCGGTGCGGGAGACGAGCGAGCCGGCAGCCGCGTAGGCGGTGGCGTACAGGGCATAGCCGAGGAGGAACCAGAGGATGACACTGCCGGCGATCGTCCCGATGACCGTCGGCACGCCGGTGGCACCGACGGCGATGGCGGCTCCGAAGCCGACGACCCCGACGACGAGCAGCTGGAGGATCCCCAAGGCGCCGATGCCGATGATCTTGCCGGCCAGGAGCCGGCGGGGGAGCACCGCACCGAGGACCAGTTCGACGACCCGGTTGGCCTTCTCCTCGACGACCCCCAGCAGGATCCATTGCCCGTAGGTGACGATCGCGATGAACATGATGACCGACGCGAAGAAGGCGATGCCCTGGGCGGCGAGGTCGGGCGCACCGTCGCCGCCGATCCGCTCGACCGGCACGTCGGCGGCGGAGAGCAGGTCGGCCGCCTCCTGGGGGGTGAGGCCCAGTTCGGTCGCCCGTTCGGCCACCCGCTGGGCGGCGACGATCGACGTGGCGGCGGCCAGGAACGACGACGGGGTCTCGGAGGTGGCGAGGACGGCGCCGTCGGTGACGACGAGGTCGACGGTGCCGTCCTCGAGGGCGGTTCTGGCGGCGGCCTCGTCGGGGAACGTCACTCCGTCGATAGTGGCTCCCGGTGGGGCGATCTCCTCGAGGGCGGCGACGAGGTCGGCGGGATCTTCCCCGACCACCCCGACGGTGGCGGTCAGACCGGCGACGTCACCGAAGAACGTCGGGGCGACGACGACGCCGACCACGAGGAGCAGCGAGATGCCCGTGGAGATCTGGAACGCCCGCGAGCGGAGCCGTTCCATGAAGTCGCGCCGGGCGATCAGACGGACGGTCCTCAGCGGGCTCACGTTGCGACCGCTTCCCGGAAGATCTCCGACAGCGACGGCGGCTCGAAGGAGAGCCGTCGGACCGTTCCGGCCACTGCGGCGGCGTCGACGATGCGTTGGAGGTCGACGTCGACGTCGGTCAGGAGCCGAACCCGGTCGCCGTCGACGTGGACCGGCTCGACATGGTCGAGGCCGGTCCACCACGCGCCTCCGCCGACCACCTCGGCGTCGATGTAGCGTCGTCGTGACGCTGCTCGGAGCTCGGTGATGCGTCCGTCGAGGACGACCCGGCCGTGATCGATGATGACGGCCCGTTCGCACAGGTCCTCGACGAGGTCGAGCTGATGGCTGGAGAACAGCACGGCGGTGCCCGCCGCGGCTCGTTCGGCGAGGAGTCCGGCGAGGCTCTCCACCCCGATCGGGTCGAGTCCGGCGAACGGTTCGTCGAGGACGAGGAGCTCGGGGTCGTGGACGAGGGCGGCGGCGAGCTGGGCTCGCTGTTGGTTCCCGTGCGACAGCTCCTCGACCTTGGCGTTGGTGCGTTCGCTGAGGCCGAGCTCGCCCAGCCATCGAGCCGTGGCGTCTCGGGCGCGACCGGCGGGCATGCCGTGGAGCTCGGCGAACCAGGCGATCTGCCGATCGATGGGCATCTTGGGGTACAGACCTCGTTCCTCGGGCATGTACCCGAAGCGGAGACGCACGTCGGGCGTGATCGATGCTCCGTCCCAGGTGACGGTTCCCGAGTCGGGTCGAACCAGCCCGAAGATCGTCCGCATCGTCGTCGTCTTGCCCGCCCCGTTGGGTCCGAGGAAACCCACCATCTCGCCGCGTTCGATCGTGAAGCTGCAGCCGTCGAGGGCGACGACGTCGCCGTAGGTCTTGGAGAGGTCGGTGAGGCGGAGCATCGGTCCGATGCTACGGGGTCGTGGTCACCATCGGTCGCGGTGGATCTGATCGGTGCGTCGGCCGCGTCCCAAGGACCCGGAGCGACGGTCGGGAGCCGGGTGGCCGACGGTGACGATCCCGATCGGTTCGGTGTCGTCGGGTACGCCGAGGAGCTCGCGCAGACCGGGGATCGAATGGACACCGAGGAAGCCGGCGGCGAGTCCTTCGTCGACGGCGGCGAGCAGGACGAGCATGAGCACGGCTCCGGCGTCGACCCACCAGTACGGGACATCCCAGCCGTCTTCGCCGGCCATCGGTCCGTCGGGTCCGCCCTTGTCGGCAGCGGCGTAGCGGCGGAGATAGGCGGCTTTGGACGTGCATACGACGATGTGAACCGGGGCTCGGGAGATCCACGGATCGAACCCGTTGGCGACGTAGTCGGCTTCCCCGGCCAGCGCCGCGATGCGTCGGCGGGTGTCGGGGTCGGTGACGACGACCAGGTCCTGACCTTGGGTGAAGCCGGCGCTGGGGGCTCGCAGGGCAGCGGCGACGATCCGGTCGACGGCGGCCGGATCGATCGGATCGTCGGTGGTGTTGCGCACCATCCGCCGTCGCCGGACGACCTCCGAGAACTCCATGGGCGCCGATGCTAGGTCCGTCTCGCGAACCCTGGGTTGTGGACCCCCCTGGAGGGGTGTGGTGAACCCTGGGTTGTGGACCCCCCTGGAGGGGTGTGGTGAACCCTGGGTTGGTGAGCCCCCTTCAGGGGTGTGGTGAACCCTGGGTTGGTGAGCCCCGTCAGAGGGCTTCGAGAGCGGCGAGGATGTTCTCCAGGCCGGCCTTCGCGTCCGAGAAGAGCATCATCGTCTTGTCGAGATAGAACAGCGGGTTGTCGATGCCGGCGAAGCCGGGGGAGAGGCTCCGCTTGATGACCACCACGGTCCGGGCCTTGTCCACCTCGAGGATCGGCATCCCGTAGATCGGACTGTTCGGGTCGTCCCGCGCCGAGGGGTTGACCACATCGTTGGCACCCACGACGAGGGCTACGTCGGTCATCGGGAACCTCGGATTGGCATGGTCCAGATCGAGAAGCTGATCGTACGGCACGTCGGCTTCGGCGAGGAGCACGTTCATGTGTCCCGGCATCCGTCCCGCCACCGGGTGGATCGCGTACTCGACGGTCACGCCCCGCTCTTCGAGGGCATTGGCGAGGTCCCGGACGGCATGCTGAGCCTGGGCGACGGCGAGTCCATACCCGGGCACCACCATCACCCGCTCGGCGTACGCCAGGGAGATGGCGACGTCCTCGGGCGTGGCCCGGTTGACGGGCTGTTCGCTCATCTCGGTCCCCGAGGTGCCGCCTCCGAACCCCGAGAACAGGACGTTGGCCAGTGAGCGGTTCATCGCCTCGGACATCTGGACCGTGAGGATCAGCCCCGCTGCTCCCACGAGTGCTCCGCCGATGATCAGTGCCTGGTTCCCGATCACGAAGCCCGCCATCGCCGCGGCGACGCCCGACAGGGAGTTCAGCAACGAGATGACGACGGGCATGTCGGCGCCGCCGATGGGGATGACGCCGGTCACGCCGAGAACGAACGCCAGGGCGGTGAGGACCCAGTAGGCGAGTGCGTCACCGCTGACCACCGCCCAGACGCCCACCGCGACGGTGGCGGCACCGACGGCGGCGTTGAACCATGGCCCGCCTGGAAGCGCCACGGGGCGTCCCGAGATCAGGCCTTGGAGCTTGGCGTAAGCCACGAAGCTGCCCGAGAACGTGATCGTGCCGACGAGTAGCGACAGGACCACCACGACGGCGATCTCGGTGGTGAAGATCGACGGGTCCCGCACGACCTCCATGGCGGCGACCAGCGCCGACGCGCCGCCGCCGAAGCCGTTGAAGGCAGCCACGAGCTGAGGCATGGCGGTCATCTGGACCTTGAGGGCGAGCCACGCGCCGGCGGCGCCGCCGACGACCAGGCCGGCGATGACGACCCCCCAGGCGACTCGAGGTTCGTCGTAGATGTCGGCGACCGTGACGATCACCGCGACGAACATGCCGACGGCGGCGAGCTGGTTGCCCCGTCGGGCCGTGCGCGGCGACCCCAAGCCTCGAAGCCCGAGGATGAACAGGACCGCTGCGAGGAGGTACAAGAGGGTGATCACTTCCCGCCTCCCGGCTTCTTCTTGAACATCTCCAACATCCGGTCGGTGACGAGGAAGCCGCCGACGACGTTGATGGTGGCGAAGGCGACGGCGAGGAAACCCAGCACCACCGCCGCGTTGCCCTTGTCGAGGGCGGCGGCCGTGACGGCGCCGACGATGGTGATGCCGGAGATGGCGTTGGCGCCCGACATGAGTGGGGTGTGCAAGGTGGGCGGCACCTTGGAGATGACCTCGAAGCCGACGAATGCGGCGAGGACGAACACGACGATGCCCTGGATGAACAGGTCGCTCACGACGATGCCTCCTCGAGTCCCATGGCCGAGCGGGTGCGAGGATGGACCACGGTGCCGTCCTTGACGATCGTGGCGGGCCCCACGACCTCGTCGTCGAGGGAGACCGCCGCGTCGCCGTCTTCGGTGATCATCCGGGTCACGAGCGCTTGCAGGTTCCTCGCGTACATGCGGCTGGCGTCGGCAGCGACGCGGCTGGGCAGGTCGATGGGTCCGTGGATGCGTACCCCGCCGATGTCGACCGTCTCGTCGGGGCGTGACCCGGCGACGTTCCCGCCGCTGGAGGCGGCCATGTCGACGACGACGGCACCGGGCCGCATCCGTGCGACGACCTCCGCCGGGACGAGCAACGGTGCGGGCCGTCCGGGGATCTGCGCGGTGGTGATCACGATGTCCGCGTCGGCGACGTAGTCGGCCAGGATCTCCTGCTGCTTGCGTTGGGTCTCGGCGTCGACTTCTTTGGCGTAGCCGCCCTCGTCGCCTTCCTGGGTGGGGGCTTCGACGAACTTGGCCCCGAGGGATTCGACCTGTTCCTTGGTCTCCGGGCGGATGTCGTAGGCGTGGACGATGGCTCCCAGGCGGCGTGCGGTAGCGATCGCCATGAGGCCGGCGACGCCGACGCCGAGGACGAGGACCTTGGATGGCGGGATCGTCCCGGCGGCGGTTACGAGCATCGGAAGGAACCGAGGCGAGTCGTCGGCGGCCATGAGCACGGCGGCGTACCCACCGACGGTGGCTTGCGACGAGAGGGCGTCCATCGATTGGGCGAGGGTGGTGCGAGGGATCGCCTCCATCGCGACGGTGTCGATCCGGCGAGCGGCCACGGCTTCGACCAGTGCGGTGTCGACGAACGGGTCGAGGAACGACACGAGGATCGAGCCCTCGTCGATGAGCTGGATCTCGTCGCGGGTGGGGGGACCGACGCGGAGGACCAGGTCTGCGCCATGGGCGGATGCGGCATCAGGGGCGATGGTGGCGCCGGCCTCCTCGAAGGCGGCATCGGGGAACCCGGCGGCCTCGCCGGCCCCGGTTTCGACGACCACCTCCCAGTCGTGTTCGAGGTAGTTCTTGACGGTGGCAGGAACGGCGGCGACGCGCCGTTCGCGGGCGCCGCGTTCCTTGGGGATTCCGACACGCATGACCGGAACGCTAGGACGTCGCGCCCCTCAGATGGAAATCGGACGGCGAACCCTGGGTTGGGAGCCCCCTGGAGGGGTGTGGTGAACCCTGGGTTGGGGAGCCCCCTTCAGGGGTGTGGTGAACCCTGGGTTGGGGTGCCCCCTGGAGGGGTGTGGTGAACCCTGGGTTCGCGGTCAGGGGAGACCGGCGGCACGGACGGCGGCGGCGATGACGGAGCGGTCGTCGTCGGTGATCGGCCGGAGGGGGCGGCGAACCTGGCCGGGCTCGAGCCCGGCGGATTGCGCTGCGGCCTTCGTCCCCGGGATCCCGTGGCGCTCGACGACCGTCGTCAACGCGGTGAGGTCGTCCTGGCCGACGCCGGTCGCGAGGATGCGCTCCAAGAGGGAGAAGGCGTAGTTGGCGCTGGCGGTGATGGCGCCATAGGCACCGAGGTGGAGGGACTCTGCGACCGCCCGCGAGGCGCCGCAGTAGAGCACGAACCCACCGTCGATGAGCTCGCGCAGAGGCGGGATGCGGGAGACGTCGCCTCCGGAGTCCTTCATCCCGACGACGTTGGGATGGTCGGCCACCTCGATGACCGTCTCGGTCGGCAGCTCGTAGCCGGTGACCGGGGGAACGGTGTACACCAGCACCGGCAGCGGGGAGGCGTCGGCGACGTCGAGGAAGTGGCCGGCGACGAGCTCGTGGCGACCTCGGACGAGGGACGTCGGGGTCATGACGAGCACCGCGTCGGCTCGGGCGACGACGGCCTCGGCGATCTGCTCCATCGCCACCCGGGTCGACTCCCCCGAGACTCCGCACAGGAGGAACGCCTCGTTCCCCAGTTCGTCTCGGGCCAGATCGACCAGCGCGCGGCGCTCGTCGGGTTCGAGGTACGGGCCCTCACCGGTGGAACCGCCGATGAGGAAGCCGGTGACACCACGGTCGAACAGGATCCGCAGGTTGCGGCGGAAGGCGACCGGGTCGATGCCGCCGTTCTCGTCGAACGGCGTGATGAGCGCCGGCAGGATCCTCGGTGGCGTCCGCATGCAGGCGACGTTAGCGGCGACGACTCGACGGAGACGTCCGCGTCCTCAAGCACCGTTCGCCGCCCACCCGGTCCAGCGGGTGACGGTGATGTCGACGACGGGGCCGGCCGGAGGACGCTCGCGGTACTGCCGGTAGCGGGCGGCGAGCTGGTCGGCGGCGCGGCGTATGCCGGGTCCCTTCTCGACGACCGTCGCCACGCCGTCGGCCCTGACCCACCACAGCCTCGACCAGTCGTCGTCGTCCCAGTGGTCGACGAGGAGCGCCACGCGGGGATCGGAGCGGATGTCGTCGAGACGCGCCAGGGCCCGGGTCGTCTTGGGTTTGTGGTCGACGGCGGTGACGATCCGGTCGCCGACGACGGCGAAGGTGATCGGCACGATCCGCGGACCGGCCACGCCCCTGGTGGCGAGGCGGGCCACGCGGGCGCCGGCGAAGCGGCGGCGGGCTTCGGGGGTCTCCACGGTCCGACGCTACCGCGCAAGTCGCGGCCTGTGGTGACGACAGGGGGGACCGTACGCCTCACGAAAGGAGCCGCGCGTGCGTCTCGCCGGACCGGCCATCACCGCCGTGGGCATCACGGCGGTCTTCGGCATCGCCGTTGCGCTGCCCATCTGGGGATGGCCGATCGCGGTCGCCGGCGCGTTCGTCGTCGTCCTCGGCATCCGCGACGTCGTACAGCGACGTCACGCCATCATCCGCAATTACCCGGTCGTCGGGCACTTCCGGTACCTTCTCGAGTCCATCGGCCCCGAGCTTCGTCAGTACATCGTCACCGACAACGACGCAGAACGGCCGTTCTCGCGCGATCAGCGGCGATGGATCTACGCGACCGCCAAGGAGGAGAACGATCTGTTCGGGTTCGGTACCGACAACGACGTCCTCGCCGGGTCCGGCTACCTGGTGATCCGCCACTCCGCGTTCCCGGCCCCGCCGCCGCCCCCGTCGAGCCCCGCCGGCAGCGATCTCCACCTCGTCCCGTTGGCCAAGGTCCTGGGAGCCGTGCGGGGCCGAGCGGGCGCGTTCCGCCCTGAGTCGGTCGTCAACATCTCGTCGATGAGCTACGGCTCGCTGTCGGGTGCGGCCATCACCGCACTCAACGAAGGCGCCCGAACCGCCCACGTCCTCCACGGAACCGGAGAGGGAGGGATCAGCCCCTATCACGATCGGGGCGGCGACCTCATCTGGCAGCTCGGCACCGCCTACTTCGGTGCCCGCGACGACGAGGGGAACTTCAGCCTCGACCGGTTCCTCACGAACGTCGATCGCCATCGCGTCAAGGCCATCGAGATCAAGCTCTCCCAAGGGGCCAAACCGGGGCTGGGTGGCATGCTGCCCGGTACCAAGGTGACCCCCGAGATCGCCGCGATCCGTCACATCCCCGTCGGGGAGGACTGCAAGTCCCCCGCTCGTCACACCGCGTTCTCCAACGTCGACGAGATGCTGGAGTTCGTCGAGCTCCTCGCCGGCGAGTCCGGCCTGCCGGTCGGGATCAAGTCGGCGGTCGGACAGATGGCGTTCTGGGACGAACTCGCGGAACGGATGGCGACCGAGGACCGTGGGGTCGACTTCATCACGATCGACGGCGGTGAGGGCGGCACCGGCGCCGCGCCGATGGTCTTCGCCGACCACATGTCGCTGCCGTTCCTGCAAGGCTTCACGTCGGTCTACCGGGTCTTCGCCGAGCGAGGCATCCACAACGACGTCGTCTGGTTCGGATCGGGGAGGCTCGGGCTCCCCGATCGGGCCGTGTTGGCGTTCGCCCTCGGGGTCGACGGCGTCAACGTCGCTCGGGAGGCGATGCTGGCCTTGGGCTGCATCCAGGCCCAGAAATGCCACACGGGTCATTGCCCCGTCGGGGTGGCGACCCAATCGCGGTGGCTCGAGCGCGGCCTCGACCCGACGCTCAAGTCGGTCCGCGTCGCCAACTACCTCATCGGCTTGCGCAAGGAGCTGCTCCGGGTGGCCAACGCGGTCGGCGTCGAGCATCCCGCCGAGATCGTCGCCGAGCATCTGGACCTCCTCGACGATGACGTCGGCTCGGTCTCGGTGGTCGAGCGGTTCTCCTACAAGCCGGACTGGGGTATCCCCACGATGGAGCAGCTCGCTGCCGTCGAGGGGGCGCTCCTCGGGAGCTGACCGCGGACCGACGGCGATCTGCGACGGCTCCCACCGGGGGCTGTCCGTCGGAGACGACGGACCCGCTGGCGGTGGAAGCGAAGGTCGCGCTCATGGGTCGTTCGAACCAGCGACCCGATCGCCCGTCTCCGCGAGTCGGAGGGCGCCGACGCTGCCGCCGGTCCCGAGCCGATGACGACGACGTCGGGGCGGGGGGTCATCGTGCGAGCGTGGCGAACCCGCCGGGGGCCGGTGATCGGGAGGTGCTCGCTCAGGAGCTCCGGGCGGGTCGCCCGTCGGGGACCTTCGGGACGAGCCGGTACCGGAACGTGACGCAGCCCGGGTCCCCGTCGTCGCAGTAGTAGGAGTCGAACTGGACGAGCGCGTCGAGCTCACCGCCCGTTCGGACGAGGTAGGCGTTCGGCTTGACGCTCACGACATGACGGACGAACGAGTACGAGTACCAGCGGCCGATCGCCGGGTTCTCGGGCTCATCTCGGTCGTCGCCACCGAACCGGTCGGTTTCGAACGCCGCCGCCGGCGGTAGGGCCGCGTCTTCGAGGGCGATCTCGCCCAGATCGAAGGCGCCGCCCGGGCCGGCGGGGTTCGTCACGCCCGAGTTCGTGAGGATCTTGGTGCGACGGAACGCCAGGTCCCAGCCCGGGGAGGTGAGATCGTCCTCGATCACCTCGCCTCGTTCGAAGTCGAAGAGGACCCATTCCTCCCGGCTGGTCGCATCGATCGTGACCCGGACCCATCGATCGCCCGACGCGACGCCCGCCGCGTATCCCGCCGGCTTCGGCTGCAGCTCACCCCACACGAAGACGGCGACCAGCACCAGGATGAGGGCGGCCGGTACCGCCACGAGCCAGGTTCGCACCCGCCGGCGTCGCCGGCGACCCGAGGATCGGTGGGGGGCGGCACGCTCGCTCGTCGCCGTGGGAGGTTCGGTCGGCATCGGTCGTCTCCTCGCTCTGGGCAATGCTGCGTCGACGGTGCGGCGGATCGATAGGGTCCGACGGCCTGAGGTGGAGATCGGTCGGCTACGACGAGGCTCCTCAGGCGTTGTAGGAGCCCGAGGTCGTGTCGCCGCCGTGGCCGGTCCAGTCGGTATGGAAGAACTCGCCGCGGGGACGATCCGTGCGCTCGTACGTATGGGCGCCGAAGTAGTCGCGTTGGGCCTGGATGAGGTTCGCCGGGAGCCGTTCGGATCGGTAGCCGTCGTAGAAGGCGAGGGCCGAGGCGTAGGCCGGGGTGGGGAGCCCGGCGACGGCGGCGTGCGCGACGGTGCGTCGCCACCCGGGCGCGGCGGTCGCCACCGCGTCGGCGAAGAACGGGGCGAGGAGCAGGTTCTCGAGGTCCGGGTGGTTCCGGTAGGCGGCCATGATGTCGGAGATGAAGCGCGAACGGATGATGCATCCTGCTCGCCACAGGGAGGCCACCGTTCCGAGGTCGAGATCCCATCCGTGTTCCTGCGATGCCGCACGCAGCAGCATGAAGCCCTGGGCGTAGGACAGGATCTTCGATCCGTAGAGGGCGTCGTGGAGGTCGAGGAGGACCTGCTCCCGGTCGTGGAGGATGGTCCCATCGGGGCCTCCAAGGACGGCGGCGGCCATCGTCCGTTGGGTCTTCAACGCCGACAGGATGCGGGCGTAGACGGCTTCGGCGATCAGCGAGACGGGCTGCGCCTGCTCCATGGAGGCGATGACCGTCCACCGGCCGGTGCCCTTCTGACCGGCGACGTCGAGGATGTGATCGACCAGCGGCGTCCCGTCGGCGTCCTCGGTCGCCAGGATGTCGGCGGTGATGTCGATCAGGTACGAGTCGAGGGTTCCGCGGCCCCACTGTGCGAAGACGGGATGCATCTCGCCGGCCGACATCGACAGGCCGCGGCACATGACG
The DNA here is from genome assembly GCA_026985095.1 of Acidimicrobiia bacterium. Taxonomy (GTDB): domain Bacteria; phylum Actinomycetota; class Acidimicrobiia; order Spongiisociales; family UBA5794; genus JALSQW01. Next base: position 95,715 of record JALSQW010000056.1, read on the forward strand.
TCATAGGCCTCGGCGATGACCTGCATGTCGCCGTATTCGATGCCATTGTGGACCATCTTGACGTAGTGCCCGGCGCCGTCGGGTCCGAGCCACTCGCAGCACGGCGAGCCGTCGTCGGCCTTCGCGGCGATGTCCTTGAAGAGATGTTCGATGTGCGGCCACGCCTCGTTCGACCCTCCAGGCATGATCGACGGGCCGTGGCGCGCCCCTTCCTCACCGCCCGAGATGCCCATGCCGACGAAACGGAGCCCCTTGGCTTCCAGGTCGCGGGTGCGCCGGATCGTGTCGGTGTACAGCGAGTTGCCGCCGTCGATGATGATGTCGCCGGGTTCCAGGAGGGGCTCGAGCGCTTCGATCTGGGCGTCGACCGGAGCGCCGGCGCGGATCATCACCATGACGATGCGAGGTCGCTTCAGCGCCTGTACGAGCTCTTCGAGGCTGTGGGCGCCGACGATGCGCCGGCCTGCGCCCTCCTCGGCGACGAACCGGTCCACCTTGTCGACGGTGCGGTTGAAGACCGCCACCGTGTACCCGTGGTCGTCCATGTTCAACACGAGGTTGCTGCCCATCACCCCGAGGCCGATGAGGCCGATGTCCGCGCTCGCCATGGGCGCGACGCTAGCGCCTCCCACCCCGATGGAAGACGGCATCACCCGTGTGCCGCCGGGTCGTCGGCCCCTCGGGCACCGCGAGGCGCGAAGTTCCGGGCCCATTCGCAGGGGTCGGAGGACGCGGGGCGGGGCTCCGGGGGGAGGGCTAGCCGGGGATCTGGTCGTCGTAGAGCCAGGTGTCGAACAGGACCGACAGGTCGCGGTCGGACAGCTCCTCGGCGACCGCGACGAAGTCGGCGGTCGTGACGTTGCCGTAGGCGTAACGAGCCGTGTAGGCGCGGAGGATCTCGAAGAACACGTCATCGCCCACCTCGTCCCGGAGCGCCACCAGCGTCAAGGCCCCCCGCTGATAGACGCCTCCGGCGAAGAGGTTCGATGGCGACGGCGATCCCGGAGGGCCGAGACCGGAGCTGCGCGCCTGGCCGATGCGCCGGCGGATCTCGTCGCGATACGCCGTTTCGCCGCCTTCGTGTTCGATCCACAGCAGCTCGGCGAAGGTGGCGAACCCCTCATTGAGCCAGATGTCCTCCCACCAGCGCGGGGTGAGCGAGTCGCCGAACCACTGATGGGCCAGCTCATGGATGAGCACGAGCTCGAGGATCGGGGCGTCCGCCAGCTCGGTGTCGAACAGGGACAGGGTCTGGTTCTCCAAGGCCGCGCCGAAGCCGTCGACGAACGCCACCCCGTATTCATCGAAGGGGTAGGGACCGAACAGGTCCGAGAGCACACCGATCATCTCGGCGGTGCGGTCGAGGGCTATCGGGGGATCGTCGGCCATGTCGTCGGGCAGGATGTGGCGCACGTCGATGCCCGTCGCTGCCCATGCCGCCTCGTCGCGCACGACGGCGTACCGATCGGAGACGACGACGGTCGCCAGGTAGGTGGCCATCGGGTCGTCCTCCTCCCACACGAAGGTCGTCGTGCCGATGTCGTCGATCTGATCGACCAGAGACCCGTTGGCGGCGGCGATGGTGCCGGCGGGGACCGTCACCGAGATGGAGAACGTCGCCTTGTCGGAGGGATGGTCGTTCGACGGGAACCAGCGGTGGGCGCCGTCGGGCTCGGCGACGACGTACCGCACCCCCGAGGGGCCCTCGTACCATCCGACCGCGACGGGCAGCGCGCGCGACTCGGCGGCGGACGCCACTGGCGAGTACTCGACCTCGGTGACGAAGCTGGCCCCGGCCGTGAGTGCCGCCGGCGGCGTGACGACGAGCTCCTCGCCGTCGTGGTCCCAGCCTGCGTCGACGCCGTCGACCCGGACGGCGTCGACGGTCGGCTGATCGTCCGGCGTGGCGCTCGTCGACCCGAAGTCGAGGGAGAAGCGGTCGAGGTCGGCGGTGGCGACGGCCGTCACCGTCGTGAACCCCACGATGGTCCCGTCGTCGAGGAGCGTCAGCTCGATGTCGTAGCGGGTGACGTCGTAGCCGCCGTTCCCGAGGGCCGGGTAGAAGGGGTCACCGATGGATGTGAGGGTCTCGTCGGGACTCGCCGGACGCGTCGTCGGTGGCGAGGCGGTCGTCGGTGGCGAGGCGGTCGTCGGTGGTTGGGCGATCGTCGTGGTTGCCTCGGTGGTGGTGGTCGGCCCCGACGTGGAGCCGGTGCACGCGGCGACGACCGAGGCGAGGACGATCATGGACGCTCCGAGACGACGCATTCCGTCAGTACACCAGCGTCGCCGGGTCACGGCGAGCTCAGGCGACGGCGTCGGCCACGGCCCGGCCCATCTCGGTCGTCCCGACGGCCGGACCCCCGGCGGCGATGTCGGCGGTGCGCAGCCCCGCCGACAGCACTCGATCGACCGCCCGTTCCACGAGGTCGGCCTCTCGAGGTAGGTCCAACGAGTGACGCAACGCCATGGCCGCCGACAGGATGGTCGCCAGCGGGTTGGCCAGGTCCCGTCCGGCGATGTCGGGTGCCGAGCCGTGAACCGGCTCGTACAGTCCCGGAACCTCCGACCCGAGGGAAGCCGACGGAAGGAGCCCGAGCGATCCCGGAAGCGTGGAGGCCTCGTCGGTGAGGATGTCGCCGAACAGGTTGCCCGTGACCACCACGTCGAAGTCGCGGGGTCGGGACACGACGTACATCGCCATCGCATCCACCAGCACGTGTTCGAGCTCGACGGTGGGGAACTCCTCTTCCACCACCCGTTCCACCGTCGCCCGCCACAATCGGGAGACCGCCAGGACGTTCGCTTTGTCCACCGAGGTGAGGCGACCCTTCCGGCGGGCCGCTGCCGCAGCCGCGACCCGGACGATCCGTTCGATCTCGGGCACCGAGTAGGTCATCGAGTCCCCCACGACCGTGCCGTCGTCGGAGACGATCGTGTCGCCGAAGTAGATGCCGCCGGTCAGCTCCCGGATGAACAGGATGTCGACGCCGGCAACCCGTTCGGGTCGGAGCGGCGAGGCGTCGACGAAGGCGTCCCTGACGGTGATCGGACGGAGGTTGGCGAACAGTCCCAAGCCCTTGCGGATCCCCAACAGCCCATCCTCGGGTCGGGTCTTGGCCGTCGGGTCGTCCCATCGGGGACCACCGACGGCGCCGAGGATGATGGCGTCGGCCTGGCGGCACGCCTCGAGCGTCGAGGCGGGAAGCGCATCTCCGGTCTCGTCGAGGGCGATCCCTCCGATGAGATGCTCCTCGAAGGTGAACCGGTGGCCGCCGTGGGTCGCGATCGCCTCGAGGACCCGGCGGGCTTCGCGGACCACCTCCGGGCCGATCCCGTCGCCAGGGAGCAGGACGATCCGAGCGTCGGTCACCGATCCTCCTCGAGCACGGACGATGCCCGGTCGGCGGCGACCTTGTTCAGTGCCGCCACGAACGCCCGGGCGGAGCCCTCGACGACGTCGGTGGAGACGCCCCGGCCCGAATAGGTCGTGGCACCCGTCCTGATGATCACGTTCACCTCGGCCATCGCGTCGGCTCCCGACGTCAACGGACTGACGCGGTAGTCGACGAGCTCGGCCGTGATCTCCAAGGCATCTTGGATCGCCACGAAGGCGGCGTTCACCATGCCGTCGCCGCTGGAGGTCGCGTGGAGCTCCTCTCCGCCTCGCGAGATCGCCACTTTCGCCTCCGGGACCTCGTCGCTGCCTCCCTCGACGTGGATCGAGATGAGCTCGGCGACGTCGTACCGGGCGGTCGTCTCCTCCCCGATGATGGCGCGGAGCCCCTCCTCGGTGATCTCGCCCTTCCGGTCGGCGAGCTCCTTGAACCGTTCGAAGGCTCGCTGGAAGTCCACGTCCTCGAGGACGATGCCCATCTTGTCGAGGGCATCGGCGAAGGCAGCCCGCCCCGAATGCTTGCCGAGCACCAGCATCGAGCGGTGACCGATCGACTCGGGGTCCATGATCTCGTAGGTCTCGCGGGCTCGGAGGACGCCGTGTTGGTGGATGCCCGACTCGTGGGCGAAGGCGTTCCGTCCGACGACCGCCTTGTTGTACTGGACCGGGTAGCCGGTGAGGCGGGACACGAGCCGCGACGTCTCGAAGATCTCGGTCGTGTCGGCGCCGATCTCGACGCCGAAGAAGTCCTGGCGGGTCCTCACCGCCATGATGATCTCCTCGGTCGAGGTGTTCCCTGCCCGCTCCCCGATGCCGTTGATCGCCCCTTCGATCTGGCGGGCTCCGGCCTGGATCGCCGACAGGGAGTTCGCCACGGCGAGGCCGAGATCGTTGTGGCAGTGCGTCGAGATGATGACGTCTTCGTTGTCGCCCCGGACCTCGGCGTACACGCGTTCCATCAGCGCCACGAAGTCGGCGGGGAGGGCATAGCCGACCGTGTCGGGGATGTTGATCGTGGTCGCTCCCGCTTCGACCGCCAGACGGCAAGCCTCGATGACGAAGTCCGGGTCCGAGCGCGTCGCGTCCTGGGGGGAGAACTCGACGTCGTCGGAGTATCGACGAGCCCGCGCCACACCTTCCTGGATGGATGCGAGCACCTCGGCCGGGGTCATCCGCAGCATCTGCTCCATGTGGATGGGGGATGTGGAGTTGAACACGTGGATCCGGCTGTGGGCTGCCGGTGCGAGCGCCTCGGCGGCGGCATCGATGTCGTCGGGATGGGTTCGGGCCAGGCTGGCGATGACCGGCCCTTCGACCTCCGAGGCGATGCGGTGGACCGCCTCGAAGTCGCCGGGCGACGACGCGGCGAATCCCGCCTCGATGACGTCGACCTTCAAGCGGGCGAGCTGAGAGGCGATGGCGACCTTGTCGTCGGGTGACAAGGCGATGCCGGGGGCCTGTTCCCCGTCGCGAAGGGTGGTGTCGAAGATGATGAGACGGTCGGCGGTCATGGTGTGAGCTCCTTGGTGACGTCGGGCGCGAACGAACGGTCCGGTGGGCGCCGGGTCGCCCTAGAGGGGTCGACCCGGCTCGGTAAGGACCAGGCCCGACGTCGGGGAGATCTGGGTCATACGTCGTCCTCGGGGGTCTTGTCGGCGAGGAACGGCATCATCTCGCGGAGGCGTCGTCCGACCTTCTCGACGTCGTGGTCGGCCATCTCGGCTCGCGCTCGCTTCAGGTTGGGGGCGCCGGCGGTGTACTCGGTCATCCATTCCTTGGCGAACTCGCCGGACTGGATCTCGGCGAGGATGCGGCGCATCTCGGCTCTGGTGCGGTCGTCGACGATCCGAGGCCCGCGGGTGACGTCGCCGTACTCGGCGGTGTCCGACACCGAGTGGCGCATCCACGAGATGCCGCCTTCGAAGAGGAGGTCGACGATGAGCTTCAGTTCGTGGAGGACCTCGAAGTAGGCCATCTCGGCGGGGTATCCGGCTTCGACGAGGGTCTCGAACGCGGCCTGGATGAGGGAATCGACCCCGCCGCACAAGATGACCTGCTCCCCGAAGAGGTCGGTCTCGGTCTCGTCTGCGAAGGTCGTCTCGATGACCCCGGCCCGGGTGCCGCCGATCCCGTACGCGTAGGAGAGGCCAAGGGCCTTGGCCTCTCCGGTGGCGTCCTGATGGACCGCGAGCAGGCTCGGTACGCCGCTGCCTTCGACGTACTGGCGGCGGACCAGGTGTCCGGGTCCCTTGGGAGCGACCATCACCACGTCGACGGTGTCGGGCGGGGTGATGTAGCCGAAGTGGACACCGAAGCCGTGAGCGAAGAACAACGCGTCGCCGGGTTCCAACCGGGGGCGGATCACCTCGTCGTAGAGCTGCGGCTGGATCTGGTCGGGGACGAGCATCATGATCACGTCGGCCCATTCGGCGGCGGTGGCCGGGTCGACGACCTTGAGCCCGGCGTCGGAGGCCATCCGCGTCCGTCGGGATCCTTCGCGGAGTCCGACGATGACGTCGACACCGGAGTCCTTGAGGTTCATGGCGTGGGCGTGGCCCTGGCTGCCGAAACCGATGACGGCCACCTTGCGGCGGGCGATCAATGACGGATCGGCGTCGGCGTCGTAGTAGATCGTGGTCATCGGGGGAGCGGTCCTCCTGTGTCAGGCCGTCCGGAGACGGGATCGTTTCGTCGTGGTCTTGAGATCCTTGGCCATGGCGATGCGCCCCGACTTGACCAGGCTGGTGATGCCGTAGGTCCGCATCAACTCGAGGAAGTCGTTGAGTGCCGACGGTTCGCCTGCGACCTCGAACGTGACGGTCGACGCGCCGACGTCGACGACCTTCGCCGCGAAGAGGTTGGCGGCGTCGAGGAGCTCGCCGCGTCGGGCAGCTTCGGCGTTCACCCTGACCAGCATGATCTCCCGCTCCACGGTCTCGGTGGGATCGAGTTCGGTGACCTTCACCGTATGGACGAGCTTGTAGAGCTGCTTGACGATCTGCTCCATCTCCGGTCCGTCGACGACGACCGTCATCCGCGACAGGCGGGGGTCCTCGGTCGGTCCGACCGTCAGGGAGTGGATGTTGAACCCGCGGCGGGCGAACATCGACGAGATCCGCGCCAGCACCCCCGGCTTGTTCTCCACGGTGACCGAGATGACGTGCTTCATGTCAGGTCCTCCGGCCCCAGCACGACGTGGTCGTTGGACCCCCCGGCCGGGATCATCGGGAACACCATCGCTTCGGGATCGCACTTGAACTCGACGACGACGGGGCGGTCGTTGATCGCCAGGGCCTTCTCCAGTGTCGGGACGACCTCGGCAGGGGTCTCGGCCCGCAACCCGACGCATCCCATCGCTTCGGCGAGCTTGACGTAGTCGGGGGTGTGGTCGGTGAGGTCGACCGCCGAGTACCGCTCGCCGTAGAAGAGCTTCTGCCACTGTCGGACCATTCCCAGCGACGTGTTGTTCATGACCGCGATCTTGACGGGGATCCCGTCGATGGCGGCGGTGATGAGCTCCTGGGACGTCATCTGGAAACAGCCGTCGCCGTCGATGGCGAACACCGTCTCGTCGGGCATGCCGACCTTGGCGCCGATCGCGGCGGGAACGGCGTACCCCATCGTTCCGAGTCCTCCCGAGTTGATCCACGTCCGTGGGCGTTCGAAACCCCAGAACTGGGAGGCCCACATCTGATGTTGACCGACCCCGGCGACGATGATGGCGTCGCCTCCCGTGAGACGGTGGAGCTGCTCGATGACGTACTGCTGTTGGATGGGGCCGTCGGGGTCCTGGTGGTAGGTGAGGGGATGTTCCTGTTGCCAGGCGGCGAGCTGGGAGAACCAGGGCTCCCGGTCCGGCGGCTCGGTGCCGTCGAGGAGGGAGGCCATGGTTTCGATGAGCTGCTCGAGGACGGTACGGGCGTCACCCACGATCGGCACGTTCGCCTCCCGCACCTTGCCGATCTCGGCGGGGTCGACGTCGACGTGGATCACCTGGGCGTCGGGGGCGAAGGTCGTCACGTCGCCGGTCACCCGGTCATCGAAGCGGGCTCCGATCGTGATCAACAGGTCCGATCGCTGCATCGCGGTGATCGCGGTGTAGTTGCCGTGCATGCCGGGCATCCCCAAGGCCAGAGGATGGGAGTCGGGGATCGCTCCCCGGGCCATCAACGTGGTGACCACCGGGACATTGGCCTGTTCGGCGAAGTGGCGGAGCGCCTCGGAGGCTCCGGCCTTGATGATGCCTCCGCCGGCGTACAGGACCGGCCGTCGGGATCGGTGGATCAGCTCGACGGCCGCTTTGACCTGCTTGGGGTGGCCCTTGACCGACGGCTTGTAGCCCGGGAGGTCGATCTCGCCCGGGCGATGCCATGGAATGGTGGCGTTGAGGATGTCCTTGGGGATGTCCACCAGCACCGGTCCGGGCCGACCGGTGCCGGCCAGGTGGAACGCTTCGGCGATGACGTCGGGCAGCTCGTCGACGCGGGTCACCAGGTAGTTGTGCTTGGTGCACGGCATCGAGATGCCCCAGGTGTGGGCCTCCTGGAAGGCGTCCATGCCGATGGCCTTGGTCGCCACCTGGCCGGTGATGGCGACCACCGGCACCGAATCCATGTAGGCGTCCTGGAGGGGGGTGATGAGGTTCGTCGCTCCGGGGCCCGACGTGGCGACACACACGCCGACCTTGCCGGTGGCGTGGGCGTATCCCGAGGCCATGTGCCCTGCACCTTGTTCGTGTCGGGCCAGGACGTGGCGGATCGGGCTGTCGAGGATCGGATCGTACGCGGGCAGGATGGCGCCGCCGGGAACGCCGAAGACCACGTCGACCCCGGCATGTTCGAGGGCTCTGATCAGGGCCTGGGCTCCGGTGAGTGTCTCTGCCATGGTCGCTCCGGTTCGCTGGGTCGGGGTGTCTGGTCGGGTACGAAAAAACCCTCCGGGGGTACGGAGGGTCGGGCGCATACGGGGTCCGTATGCGCCTACATGAGGATGAGTACGAAGCTGGTAGTGGTCATCGGTTCGTCCGTCGTCTCCGGGTCGTGCGGCGAGTATGCCACGGTGCCACCGTCTGTCAAGACGGCGGCCGGAAGGCTCCCTTCGGTACTACCTTCGGTGTGCCTTCTCCCGTACGTTTCGACGATCGAGAGGATCACCATGAGCGGTTTCGGCCGGGCGTTGCAAGAGGTCCTCGCCGGCGCCATCGCGGCCGGTCGCGCGACGTTACGTGACCTGCGGGAGGACGGATCGCTGCCGGACACCCGCAAGGACTTCCCCGCCTCCGGTGACATGCCTCCGAGGTTGGAGGCCGTGGCTCAGCGGACCGGGAAGCGGCTGCCTCCGCCGCTGGCGTCGACGTTGCTCGGTGAGATCGACCGGAACGAGTCGTTCCGAGCGTTGGTGCTCGACACGTGGATCGAGCGAGGTGGCGACGACCCGATCGTCGACGCCTTCCTGCGGCGGCCGGAAGGGTGGTGGGCGACGATCGTCGACGCGGTCGGCGAGCGGGTCGAGGCCGCGGCCGAGGCCGAACTCGACCGGGAACGCCGCCGGGTCGCCGACCTCGAGGGGAAGGTCCGCGAGGGCAAGGACCGTCTCCGTCGCAAGGACGACCTGCTGGCCTCGGCCGAACGGGCTCAGCGTGACCGGGTCGAGGCGGCCACCGGAGCGACCAAGGCGGCGCTGGCGAGGGAGACCGACCGCGTGGCCCGCCTCGAGAAGGAACTCGCGGTCGCCGCCGAGACCTTGGCGGCCGCCGAGGCCGAGAGCGAGGCGCTGCGCCTTCGGCTGGCCGAACTGACCGATCAGGCCCGTCGTCTGCGTTCCGAACGCGCCGAGGCCCTTCGGGTGGCATCGACCGGAGCGACGACGGAGGCGATCCCTCGTGAGCCCCGAGAGCTCGCCCGCTTCCTCGACCGTCTCTCGGACGCGACGGCTCCGTACCGGGCGCCCGGAGCAAGCAGCGAACCAGACGGCTCCGAGTCCCCGGGGCCGTTGCGGCTGCCGCCGGGGATCTCTCCCGACTCGGCCGAGGCGATCGACGCGTTGATCGGATCGCCGGGACGGTTCCGAGTCGTGATCGACGGGCACAACCTGCTGGGGTGGTGGTCGCCGGACGACCTCGGCGACCCGTCGAGGCGGAAGCGGCTGGTCGACCGGCTCGGACGGTTCCGACGTTCCCTCGGCCGTCCGGTCGAGGTGGTGTTCGACTCGTCGCTCCACGGTGGAAGGGAAACGCTGGTCTCCGACGGTGTCGTCGTCAGGTTCGCGCCGCACGACTCGACGGCGGACGACGAGATCGCGGCGATCGCCGGGCACGGGTACGTGGTCGTCTCCAACGACCGGGAGGTCCGTGAACGGGCGGAGGACGCCGGAGCGCTGGTGGTGTGGGCGGACGCGTTGGCGAGGTGGCTCGATCGGTCGTGAGACGCTCAACCGCGGCCGTGTCCTTGCCGATGCTCCCTGCACATGGGAACCACTGCAGTTCATGCCGGAAGGGGCCTTCGCGGGCCTGTCGTCCGTCGCTGGCATGCGATCCGGCTAATCGCATCGGGTGTCGGTGGGACATTGGGGTTGATCGTCGCGCTCGTCGAGCGGGACCCGGTGATCGGGACGGCGGCGGCTGCCGGGATCGTCCCTGCGGTCGACTCGGCCCGCTACCTCTTCGGGGCGGCGGGCTCGGTCGACCGGTCGATCGTGATCGACATCGTCGTGGCCGGGGCCGCCACGGCGGTGATCCGTCCGGCTTGGCCGTCGCTGGTCCTGGCCGTCGTCTACTACGTGGCGCTGATCAGCGCCCTGCGCCCCCCGTCGGACGCCAAGCGGCTCGCGCCGTTGGGGGCGGCGATGCTCGCCATGGCCGTGGTGTCGCGGCTGGTGTTCCCCCGGGCGGAGCCGCTCGTGATCGGCGACGTGATCCTCACCGTCGGGTTCGGACTGCTCGCACTGCTCGCCGTCGTCTACCTCGGTGCGGCGGTCGAGCGCCTCGCGGCGGCCGACGCTGCGGCGCTCGCCGCGCTCGACGAGCGTCTCCGTTTCGAGCACGCCATCGCGCTGTGCTCGCGGGCGCTGCTCCGCAACGACGACGTCGGGATCCGTCAGGCGATGGAGGCATTGCTGGAAGCCACCCGCGCCCATCAGGTCTTCGTCGATCTCACCGAGGAGCACCCGACCTTGGGGACATGCGCCCGGTTCGTCCACGAGGTGCTGGCCCGCGGATACGAGGATCGATCCACCGCGGACGTGTTCGTCGATCCGGAGACGGGATCGCCGATGACGGGACTGTTCCCGTACTCGGTGCTCCCCGACGAGCTCACTCGGCTCGCCGACGGCCGACCGGTCGTCGTCGACGCGGAGGGACTTCCGGCGGGTCCGGGGAGGGACCTGTACCTGGCGGGTGGGGTGGCCACCGAGCTGAACCTGCCGATCCTCGTCGACGGGACCTGGTTCGGTTGTCTCGGGTTCGGCCATTTCGACGAGCCCTACCACTGGGACACCACGCAGATCGAGTTCCTCCGAACGGCCGCCGACATGTTCGGTGCGTTCTACGAGCGGACGATGGATCGGGAACGGCTCATGGATCTCGTCGACGCCAAGGACGAGCTGATCGCCAGCGTCAGTCATGAGCTGCGCACGCCCCTCAGCGTGATCATGGGCCTCGGTGTCGAGCTACGCGATCGGGGCGACGAGTTCTCGCCGGAGGAGCGGGACCATCTGATCGGGCTCATCGCGACCCAGAGCGAGGAGATGGGTGACCTCATCGAGGATCTCCTGACGGCGGCGGCGAGCGAGCGAGGCGACGTCTCGTTGGTCCCCGAGCTCGTGCCGGTGGGGTCGGTCCTCGACGAGCTCCTGGCCAGGGCGATCGTCAAGGAACGGTCCTTGACCGTGGACGACGACGGAGCCAAGGCGTGGGTCGACCCGGTGCGTTTGCGGCAGATCCTCCGCAACCTGCTGACGAACGCGTGCCGCTACGGCGGTCCGCGCATCGACGTCCGCATCCGGGCGGAGGGGGAGCGCACGATCGTGGAGGTGATCGACGACGGCGAAGGGATCCCCGATGGTCTCACCGACGAGGCGTTCCGGGCGTTCGGGAGGGCGCATCGCCGTTCGACGCAGACCCAGTCGGTGGGTCTGGGGTTGGCCGTGTCCATGCGTCTCGCCGAGTCGATGGAAGGCAGCCTCCGGTACCTGCGACGCGACGGCGCGACGGTCTTTCGCGTCGAGTTGCCTGCCCATCCGTAGGAGCCCGTCGGCGGACGTCCGCCTCGCGGTCCTCGGCCGCCGATTCCTGTCGTACCCGGCGGGTACGTTGCGTCCAGGCAACGGGCCGATGGCGCGGCGGAGCATGGACGAGGAGGAACGCGATGATCATCGACTGTGACACGTGCTCGATGGACGGCACGTCGGCATGCGACGACTGCGTCGTCGGTGGGCTGCTCTCGGGCCGCTTCGGCCCGCTCAGGCTCGACGACTCCGAACACGAGGCACTCCAGAACCTCGCCGAGGCCGGGCTAGTGGCTCCACTCCGGCTCGTGCCGGTGGAAGGGCGCCATCGGCGACCGCGGCGCGACGCCGCCGGATGAGCGCCGACCGCGGGAGTGATGCGCCGCGGTCCCGTAGCCTGAGGAGATGGAACCCGCCTCGCCGATCCGGACGGGTCGTACGCTCGACCTGGGCATGCTCCGACGCGACATCGGGGACGTCGGGCCGGTCACGATCGGCGCGACCGACATCGCGCCGTTCCCCGAGGCCCGTGGAGCCCTCGAGGACCGTCGATCCCGAGGGTTCCACGGCGGCATGGGGTTCACCTTCCGCGATCCCGACACGGCCGCCGACCCCACCCGGACCTACCCATGGGCGCGTTCGATCGTCGCCGTCGCCTACGCCTACGGCGCCGCGCCGCGCCGGGCCGACACCGGCCCCGTGGTCGCCCGATTCGCGCGGCCCGACGCCTACCGAGGGCTCCGGTCCGCGCTCGATCGCGTCGTCGCGGTCCTCCGCGGTCACGGGTACCGGGCCGAGCCGGTGGCGGACTCGTCCCACCTGGTGGACCGGGCGGTGGCGGTGCGGGCGGGCATCGCCTGGTGGGGGAAGAGCTCGATGGTCCTGGTCCCCGGCGCGGGTCCTTGGGTGCTCCTCGGCGCGGTGGTCACCGACGCCGAGGTTCCCCCGTCACGGCCATCGGCGCGGTCATGCGGGTCGTGTACCGCGTGCATCCCCGCCTGTCCGACCGGCGCCATCGTCGCGCCGGGGATCCTGGACGCCCGCCGATGCCTCTCGGCGGTGCTGCAACGACCCGGCGTCATCCCCCGTCCCCTACGAGTTGCGGTCGGAGCGCGGCTCTACGGATGCGACGACTGTCTCGACGCGTGCCCACCCGGCCGGCCGGCGTCGGCGGGTGCCGAACCGAGCGACCCGATCGATCTGATCGAGATCCTCGGCGCCGACGACGCCGACCTCCTCGCCCGCTTCTCGCACTGGTACCTGCCGGGGAGGAACCCCCGCTACGTTCGCCGCAACGCCCTCGTGGTCGCCGGCAACATCGCCGGGCAGGAGGCGCTCGCCGTCGTCGCGGGCTTCCTCGGTCATCCCGACCCGCTCTTGCGCATCCACGCCGCGTGGGCGACGGGGCGGATCGGAGGGCGGCGAGGCCTCGCCGCCCTCCGATCCGCTCTGGCAGGGGAGAGCGACGACGAGGTCCGAGCCGAGCTCGCATCGGCCATCGCCATGGCGCCCGGTCCCTGACGTCTGCTCCACCGACCGACGGAGGCGGTCCTCTACGCTGGGACCGATGGTGGAGCTCGAGGCATGTCCCCACTGCGGGGCCAGGAACCCCGCCGACGCCGAGTGGTGCGGTCAGTGCTACATGCGTCTCGACCTGGACGAACCGGCCCGCGGCGAGGACGCCTCCGCCACCGGTCCAGACCGGCACGCAGAGACCCGCCGCGACGAACCGTCCGGCGCCGTCGTCACCTGGTCCTGCCCGACCTGCGCAGAGACGGTACCGGTCGATGTCGACCGCTGCCCGATCTGCGGGACCTCGCTGGTCGAAGCCTTCGTCGTCGCCCATCCCCGGCCCGGGCGTCGAGAGGCGCTCGTGGCGTCCGTGCTGCCCGGGTACGGTCTGGTTCGGGTCGGTCTCGCCGGGCAAGGCACGATCCTCGGGATGCTGTCCTTGTTCGGGCTCCTGGGCGGCCTCGCCCTCGTCGCCGTCGGCCGAAGCGTCGGGTGGGTGATGGTCGGAACCGGCATGGGCGTCGCCGTCGGCGCCGCGCGGGACGCCGTCGCCGAAGCCGACGGGAGAACCGCCTGGACACGGCGACCGGCGGCGGTCACCCTCGTCGCCGTCGTCGTGGTCGGCCTGGCCGCGGCTACCATCGCCATCGCCGCGATCGGAGCGCGATCCCCGTGACCATCCTCTACGCCATGACCCTGTCGCTCGGCCTCATCGGTGTGGTCGGCTGGATCGTTCTGTCCACCGTCTCGGCCACCGTTCGGGGGTGGGCTTCGGCCGATCCCGAGATCAGGTTCGGGAAGACGGGTCGGACGATGGTCGCCGCCTTGGTCGGATCCGGCATGGGGGGACTGTCCGCCACGTTCGCCGGCTGGCCGGACCCCGCGTCCATCGGCGGCGCCGTCGCCGGCGCGGTCGGCCTCGGGATCGCCTCGCACCTCCTCGGCCCCACCGGCCGACCACCGGCGGGGATCGACGTCGAACCATGACCACGCCCGGTCGAGGCCGCTGATGTGGCTCGTGTCCGACGTGCACGGTGCGGTCCGGGCGCTGCGGCGAGTCGCCGACCGCGGCGGACCGCTGTTGGTCCTGGGCGACCTCATCAACTTCATCGACTACCGGACCAACGAGGGCATCGTCGCCGACGTCTCGGGGAAGCAACTCGTGGACCGCTTCGTACGGCTCCGGTCCGAAGGGCGCCACGACGAGGCGCGGGAACTGTGGCAGCACCACACCCTTGGCCGCGAGGAAGAGATGCGCCGCGCCTACGAGATCGCCATCGAGCAGGCCTACGTCGAGATCTGCGCCGCGCTCGAGGGATGCGCTGCCTACGTGACGTTCGGCAACGTCGACCGGCCCGACCTCCTGCGCGCCCATCTGCCGTCGACCGCTCGGTTCGTCGACGCCGAGGTCGTCGAGATCGACGGACACACGGTCGGATTCGCCGGAGGCGGGGTCACCTCCATCGGGACGCCGGGCGAGGTCTCCGACGACGAGATGGCCGCCAAGCTCGACGCGCTGGGTGATGTCGAGATCCTCTGCACCCACGTCGCCCCCGCCGTCGACGCGCTGTCCACCGACGTCATCGGCGGCCGACAGAAGGGCTCGGAACCCGTCCTCGCGTACCTCATCGATCGGCGCCCCAAACTCCATTTCTTCGGCGATATCCACCAGCCGCGAGCCACCACGTGGCGGATCGGCCCCACCACGTCGCACAACGTGGGGTACTTCCGGGCCACGGGACGGGCGGTCCGCTACGGATAGCGGTGTCGACCTCGAAGCGCTCGCCGCCGCCTACGACCGGCGACCCACCTCCGCCGCGTCGCTGGAACGCGCACGCGTCGCAGCCGCCTCTCTCGCCCCCGACGCGTGGGCCCTCGACGTCGGAGCCGGACGGGGCCTGCACGCCGGGGTCTGGTCCGGCCTGGGCGTGCGGGCCATCGCCCTCGATCCGTCGGCGGGGATGCTCGCCCATGCCCGGAAGGTCCGCGGCGTCGCCGTCCTGCGCGGCGTCGCCGAGGCGCTCCCGTTCCGCGACCGGAGCCTCGATCTCGTCTTCTTCCATCTGTCGCTGCATCACACCCGCTGGAAGGTCGCTCTGGCCGAGGCCGTCCGAGTCCGCCGGAGGGGAGGGAGGATCGAGGTGTGGACCTTCGGAGAGGCCCACCACGCCACGAGCTTCCTCGGTGCCATGTTCCCCGAGGTCGCCGCGCTGGATCGGCTCCGGTTCCCGGCGCCGGACCGCATCGCGGCCACCCTCGAGGCGTCGGGCCTGGCGGTGTCGACCGAGACCGTCGTCGAACCGGTGGAGCGTTCCGTCGCCTTCTGGGAGGAAGGGATCCGAGGCCGGTTCGTCAGTACCCTCCAGGCCCTCGACGACGCACGGATCGAGGCCGCGCTCGACGCGTTCCGACGCCGGCATCCCCATCCCGACGAGGTCATCGCGTCGACCCTGACCTTCGAGAGACTCGTCGCCCGAGACTGATACCCTTCCCCGGGTACGCGAAGAACGGGAGTCGGCATGGAAGGGACGGTCCAGCGGATCGAAGTGGCGGCGCCGCCGCAGCAGGTCTACGAGGTGGCCCTCGACCTCGAGAGCTATCCCGAATGGGCAGGAGGCGTCAAGGAGGTCACGATCCTCGAGGAGGACGAACACGGCAGACCCCACAAGGCCGAGTTCGACGTCGACGCCATGATCAAGGAGATCTCCTACACCCTCGTGTACGACTACGACCACGACTCCGGTTTCTCGTGGTCCGCCATCCCCAACGAAGACCTCAATGCTCTGGAAGGGAGCTATGAGTTCATCGAACTCGACGACGGGAACACCGAGGTCGTCTACGCCCTCCGCGTGGACCCGGCGTTCAAGGTCCCCGGCTTCCTCCGTCGCCAGGCAGAGAAGCAGATCGTCGGCACCGCACTGCGCGGCCTCAAGAAGCGGGCGGAAGCAACCTCCTGATGCGCGTCATCCTCGTGACCGGCAAAGGCGGCGTCGGCAAGACCACCGTCTCGGCCGCCACGGCCCTCAGGTCGGCGGACCTCGGCAAGCGCACCCTCGTCATGTCCACCGACCCCGCCCACTCCCTCGCCGACGCCTTCCAGGTCGACCTCGGCGACCAGCCGTCCCCGGTCGTCGCCAACCTCCACGCCCAGCAGATCGACGCCCAACAACGCCTCGAGGAATCCTGGGGCGCCGTCCGCGATCACCTCACCGACATCTTCGACTGGTCCGGTCTCAAGGGGATCGAGGCGGAGGAGCTGACGGTCTTCCCCGGGATGGACGAGCTGTTCAGCCTCGCCTCCGTCCGCGACCACGTTCGATCCGGCGAGTACGACGCCATCATCGTCGACTGCGCGCCGACCGCCGAGACGCTGCGCCTCCTCAGCCTTCCCGAAGTGATGTCGTGGTACATGGAGAAGATGTTCCCCGTCGGTCGCAGGATGGCCAAGGTGGTCCGGCCCGTCCTGTCACGGGTGTCATCGATGCCGATGGCCGACGACGAGGTCTTCGCCGCCGTCGCCCGCTTTTACGAACGGCTCGACGGGATCCGAGAGATCCTGTCGGACCCGGACACGACCACTGCCCGGTTGGTGATGAACCCGGAGAAGATGGTGATCTCCGAGGCCCGCCGCACCTTCACCTACCTGGGGTTGTTCGGCTACACGGTCGACTCGGCCATCGTCAACCGCGTCCTCCCCGAACGGGTGACCGATCCGTACTTCCGGCGATGGCGGGAGATCCAGCAAGGGCATCTCGAAACCGTTCGCGAGGGGTTCTCCGGCGTCGACATCTCGACGTTGCGGCTCTTCGACGAGGAGATGGTCGGGATCGACCGACTCCGTGTCGTCGGCGAAGAGCTCTTCGGTGAACGCGACCCCACCGAGCGGTTCGCCACCGCCCGCCCGTTCCGTGTGGAGGACGTGGAAGGCGACGAAGCCGACGTGGCGCTCGTCGTGTCGGTCCCCTTCGCCGAAGCGACCGAGGTCGACGTGCTGCGTCACGACGACGAGCTCTTCATCACCGTCGGGCCGTACCGGCGATCCATGATGCTCCCCGACTCGCTGAAACGGCGTGAGGTCCTCAAGGCCAAGCTCACCGGTGGGGAGCTCAGGGTCGTCTTCGGGATCGCCGAGGGGAAGCGACCATGACCACGACCGTCGGGATCGACATCGGAGGAACCAAGGTCCTCGCCGTGCGGATCGTCGACGGTGAGGTCGTCGCCCGGGAACGATCCAGCACCCCGCGCACTCCCGACGGTACCGAGCAGGCCATCGTCGACGCCGTCGGATCGGTACGCACCGAGGAGGTCGTCGCGGTGGGTCTCGGGATCGCCGGTCTCGTGCGGTGGCCCGACGGCTCGTTCGCGTGGGGGCCACACGTGGCAGGGACCGACGTCCCGCTGCGCAGCGACCTCGAAGGCAGACTCGGTCTTCCGGTCGTCGTGGACAACGACGCCAACGTCGCTGCCCTCGCCGAGCACCGGCTGGGGGCCGCCCGCGGCTACCGCAACGTCCTCCTCATCACGCTGGGCACCGGGATCGGAGGCGGCATCATCCTCGACGACCACATCTTCCGCGGCGAGTCGTTCGCGGGGGAGTGGGGTCACATGCTGTACGACCCCCACGGGATCCTCTGCGACTGCGGCAAGCGCGGATGCTGGGAGACGGTTGCCTCCGGTCCCGCCTTGGTGCGACTGGCGAAGGAGGTGATCTCGTTGAACCCGGACAGTTCGTTCGCGGCCCGATTCGTCGACAGCCCGATCGTCGGGGAAGCCATCACCGCCGCCGCCGACGCCGGCGACGAGATCGCTCGCGGTCTCGTCGCACAGGTCGGTGCCCACCTCGGTCGGGGGATCTGCAGCCTCATCGCGATCATGGATCCCGACGCCATCGTCATCGGCGGCGGGTTGGGATCGGTCGGGGAATCCATCGTGGCCCCCGCACGCCGGGTCGCCGCCGACTGCCTCCACGGTGGCGCCCACCGGATGTTGCCCCCCATCCTCGTCGCCCAGCTCGGCCCCGACGCCGGGGCGGTCGGTGCTGCACTCCTCGCCGCCGACCGGCACCACGGGCTCGTCACCTGAGAGATGCCCGACCCGACCGTGGCCCGCTCGTTCGATCACGTCGCCGCCGACGAGGTCGAGGTCCTGGGTCGCTCGGCGCTGGCCCCGCGACGGTCGGCTCGCGACATCCTCACCGAGATCGTCCTGCTCCTCCCCAACGTCGCCCGGCTCGTGTACCGGCTCCTCCGGGATCGTCGGACCCCGATCAGGCGCAAGGTGCTGGCGGCAGGGATCCTCGTCTACGTCGTCTCGCCGATCGACGTGATCCCCGATCTCATCCCCGGCCTCGGTTTCCTCGACGACGCGATCCTGGCCACCGTCGCTCTCCACGTCCTCGCTCGGGGCGTCGGCCGCGGCGAGCTGCTGGACCTCTGGGACGGTTCCGAAGACGCCCTCGACCTGGTCCTGGCCGTCTTCGACTGGGGCATGGATCTGGTGCCCGAGCCGGTCCGGTCGTTCCTGGCGAGATGATCGACCCCGTTCGAGTCGCCGGACCCATCGAGGGGGATCGTCCGAGCACTACCCTGCGGCCATGAACTTCCACAGGGTCGACAATCTCCCCCCGTACGTCTTCGCCGAGGTCAACCGGAGGAAGCTGGAGGCTCGCCGAGCCGGGGTCGACGTGATCGATCTCGGGTTCGGCAACCCGGACATCCCGACCCCCGAGCCGGTGGTCGACAAGCTGGTGGAGGCGGCCAGGAACCCCCGCAACCACCGCTACTCGTCCTCCCGGGGGATCCCCAACCTCCGCAAGGCCGTCGCGTCTCGCTACGCCAGGGTCTACGGTGTGGATCTCGATCCCGAGACCGAGGTGATCACCACCATCGGCGCCAAGGAAGGCCTCTCGCACCTCATGTGGGTCCTGGTGCAACCCGGTGACGTGGCCCTGGTCCCCGAACCGTCGTATCCGATCCACATCTACGCCCCGATCCTGGCGGGAGCCGAGGTCCGGACCGTCGAGATGTCCACCGACGCCGACTTCTTCTCCCGCCTCACCGAGTCCTTCGCCCGCTCGTGGCCCAAGCCCAGGGTCATCGTGACGTCGTTCCCCCACAACCCGACGACCGCGACCGTCGACGAGGAGTTCTTCGAGCGGCTCGTCGCCTTCGCCAAGCTCAACGACGTGATGCTCGTGCACGATTTCGCCTACGCCGACATCGCCTTCGACGGCTACCGGCCACCGAGCCTCCTGCAGGTCCCCGGTGCCAAGGACGTCGGCGTCGAGCTCTACACCTTGTCCAAGAGCCACTCGATGGCGGGCTGGCGGGTCGGTTTCGTCGTCGGGAACCCCGAGATGGTCGATGCCCTCGCCCAGCTCAAGTCGTATCTCGACTACGGCACCTTCCAGCCGATCCAGATCGCCGCCATCATCGCCCTCAACGAGTGCGACGACGCCGTGCCTCAGATCAACGACATCTACCGGAAGCGACGCGACGTGCTGGTCGATGGCCTGAACCGGGCGGGGTGGACGGTCCAGAAGCCGAAAGGCACGATGTTCGTCTGGGCCCCCATCCCCGACGCGTTCTCCCACATGGACTCGCTGGCGTTCGCGCTCCACCTCCTCGACACCGCCAAGGTGGCGGTCAGTCCCGGTATCGGCTTCGGTCCGTCCGGGGAAGGGTTCGTCCGGTTCGCGCTGGTCGAGAACGCACAGCGGATCGCCCAAGCGGTGCGGGGGATCCGGCAAGCCCTCGGGGGATGAGGTCGCACGTTCGTCCGGGTGGCGACCGTCGAGCCGTGCGGACTCAGGCCCCTTCGGATCCGGTGCCCGTCGCCAGCGGACAGTACGCCTTGTCGAAGTACTCGATCACCATGCGATGCGACGAGAAGCCCGCCAGGGCCGTCACGATCGCCTCCTTGGCCATCTCGACCCAGCCCTGGGGCACGCCGGCCGCGTCGCGGTCGTAGAAGCGGGGTACCACCTCGTGTTCGATGACGTCGTAGAGCTTCGAGGCGTCGGCGGCGTCGGGAGCGTCGTCTTCGATGCCCCAACCGTTCTTGCCGTTGAACCCCTCGATCCACCACCCGTCCAGGATGCTGACGTTGAGCCCGCCGTTGGCCGCCGACTTCATCCCCGAGGTACCGGACGCCTCCAACGGCGGACGCGGGTTGTTCAGCCACGCGTCGGCGCCCGTCACGAGGGAATGCGCCAGCTGCATGTCGTAGTTCTCGACGAAGAAGACATGGCCGACGAACCCGTCCGTCTGGGAGATCTCGACGATCTCCTTGATCAGGCGCTGACCGTCCCGGTCGGCGGGATGGGCCTTGCCGGCGAAGATGATCTGAACCGGACGCGCCGGGTCCGTCAGGATGCGGCGGATCCGGTCCCGATCCGAGAAGACGAGCCCGGCTCGCTTGTAGGTCGCGAACCGCCGTGCGAACACGAACGTGAGCCGGTCTTCGGGGAGCTGGTCGTCCACCCAGCGGAGACGGTCGGGACTGGCGCCGTGGCGGGCGAACTCGTCCCGCAGCCGAGCCCTGATCCTGCGCAACATGAGCGCCTTCTGCGAGCGATGGACGCTCCACAGGTCCTTGGCGGGAACGTCGCGGATCGCCTCCCACCCGTCGGGGGAGCCGAGGCGCTCCGCCCAGTCGGCGCCGACCGTGCGTTCGAGCAAGCGGACGGTGTTGCGACCCAGCCAGGTCTCGGGGTGCATCCCGTTGGTGATCGCTTCGGCGGTGCCGCCGATCAAACTGCCCCACTGCTGGGTCACCACCTCGCCGTGGCGCTTCGACACCCCGTTGGTGATCGCCGACATGCGGATCGCCAGCGCGCCGAGGTCGAACCGGTCGGGGCCCTGCACGTGGGAGGTCGCGAGGCGATTGCGCAGGTCACGATCCACCTCCGGCACCGTGGCCGAGAGGTACTTGTCGACGACCTCCATGTCGTACACCTCGTTGCCCGCGGCGACCGGGGTGTGCAAGGTGAACAGCGTCGACCGCTTCACCCGGTCGATCGCCGCGTCGACGTCACCGTCGGTTCGCAGCTCGCCGCCGAGGCGCTCGATGAGGCTCAACGCGGCGTGGCCTTCGTTGACGTGCCAGACCGCAGGGGCGATCCCGAGCGCCTCCAGGATACGGACACCGCCCACCCCCAGGACCGCCTCTTGGCAGAACCGCATCTCCCGGCCTCGGACGTACAGGATGTGGGTGATCGGACGATCGTCGGGGTCGTTCTCGGGGACGTCGGTGTCGAGGAGCAGCACCGGCACGCGGCCCACATCGAGTCGCCATGCCCCGACCGCCACCTCCCGGCCGTGCAGCTCGACCTGTACGCGAAGGGGCAGACCGGTGACCGGATCGAGGACCTCACGGATCGGGCGTCGGGTCGGCTCGATCCAGTTGTAGGTGTGCTGCTGCCAGCCGTCGGGATCGACCGCCTGCTGGAAGTAGCCGCGCCGGTAGAACACGCCGATGCCGATGATCGGGATCCCGAGGTCCGAGGCGGTCTTCATGTGATCACCCGCCAGGATCCCGAGCCCTCCCGAATAGAACCTGAGCTTGTGATGGATGCCGTACTCCGCGCAGAGGTACGCGACCGGCTCGGTCGGTCGGCGGTCGGGGCTGCAGTTGCGGGTGTACCAGGTGTCGGCGCCCGTCAGGTACGCGTCGAACCGAGCGAGCGTGTCGGCGTACAGGTCGCCGAAGTCGGGGTCGTCCGCCAGGGCTTCCCAGGTGCTGCCCGGCACCATGTGGAGCAGGCTCAGCGGGTTCCGGTTCCTCGCCCACTCACCCGGACTCAGCCGCGCCCACAGATCCGATGCCCCGACGTCCCACGACCACCACATGTTGTACGCCAGGTCGTAGAGCCGATGGAAGGCCCGGGGGATCGGCAGCGGGGTCTTCGGCCCCGCCGGGATCCGAGACAGCAGTGGACCGTGATCGGGCACGTTGGATCCTCATCGGTGGTCGTGTGGTGATGCCCGAGCGAGGCTAGTCTGCTCCCGCACCATCGACGGCTTCGTCCCGTCCGTCGGTCCGATCTGAAACCCCGACCCCGCCGGCGCGGTCACATCGGCGACCACCACGTGATCGTCACCGAACCCAGGAACTCCCCATGACCCGACCCTTCGCCATCCTCTTCCCCGGCCAAGGCAGCCAAGCCGTCGGCATGGGCGCCCAGGTCATGGCTGCCCGACCCGACCTGGTGGGTCGGCACGCGGACGGGATCTTGGGGTGGAGCCTCCGCGAGGTCGTCGAGGAGGGCCCCGAAGAGGCCCTCACCGCCACCGACCGGGCCCAACCGGCGTTGTACGCCATCGCGTACGCCATCTGGGAGGAGCTCGATGCCGCGGTCGGCCGTCGTCCGGCGGCCGCTGCCGGTCATTCCCTCGGCGAGTACACGGCGCTGTCGGCTGCCGGCGCCCTGTCGTTCGACGAAGGACTGGCGCTGGTGGCCGAACGGGGCAGGGCCATGGCCGAAGCCGCCGCCATCGAACCGTCGGGCATGGCTGCACTCATCGGTGTCGACGCCGAGACCGCCGAAGGGATCGTCGCCGAGCGGCGTGCCACCGACGGACGCTTGTGGGTCGCGAACGTCAACGCTCCCGGGCAGGTCGTCGTCGCCGGCGCTCGCCCCGACGTCGACTGGCTCGTCGAGCACGGCCGTGAACTCGGGATCCGGCGGGTCGTGCCGCTCAAGGTCGCGGGCGCCTTCCATACCCCGATGATGCGGCCTGCCGCCGACCGGCTGACCAGGGCGCTCGATGCGGTGACGTTCGCTGTGCCCGCCTTCGACGTCTACGCCAACGTGACCGCGCGACCGATGGTCGATCCCGCCGCGCAGCTGGCGGAACAGCTCGTCGCTCCCGTGCGTTTCAGCGAAACGGTGCAGCACATGGCCGACGCCGGCATCGACGTGTTCGTCCACGTC
Organism: Acidimicrobiia bacterium; assembly: GCA_026985095.1. GTDB lineage: Bacteria > Actinomycetota > Acidimicrobiia > Spongiisociales > UBA5794 > JALSQW01. The sequence continues at coordinate 118,781 of JALSQW010000056.1, forward strand.
GGACCCGGGGACGTCACCGCCGGGCTCGTCAGGCGGACCGTCCCGGGTGCGACGACGATCGTCGTGTCCGACCTGGACGACATTCCTGCAGCCGCCGACGCGCTGTCCGTACAATGAACGAGCACCACCAGGGAGGGTTCGCGATGGACAGGGCAACGATCACGGGTTGGGGCCACTGCGTGCCGCCGTCGGTCATCACCAACGACGACCTCGCTTCCGTGATGGACACGAGCGATGAGTGGATCACGAGCCGCAGTGGGATCAAGGAGCGCCGGATCAGCCACGTCGAGAACTCCGACATGGCGGTCGTGGCCGGTGCCCGCGCGCTGGCCGCCGCCGGATTGGAACCCGACGACATCGACTTCCTCATCGTGGCGACCTGCACCGGAGACCGGCAGATCCCATCGACCGCATGCCTGGTCCAGGCCAAACTCGGTACGGCCAAGGCGGCCGCCGTGGACATCAACGCCGGTTGCACCGGGTTCGTCTACGGCCTCAACCTCGCCAACGGCGTCATCGCCGCCGGGACGGCTCGACGGGTGCTGCTCATCGGTGTGGAGAAGATCTCGGCCTATCTGGACTTCGACGAACGGTCGACCGCGGTGCTGTTCGGCGACGGTGCGGGCGCCGTCGTGCTGGAACCGGCGGTCGGCGACGAAGGGATCCGATCGATGACGGTCGGATCGGACGGTACCTTGGCCGATGCCCTCACCGCGACGGGCGCCGGCACCGAGTACATCGGACGTCCCGAACCGCTCCGCATCGTCATGGACGGTCGGGAGATCTTCCGCAACGCGGTCGTTCAGATGGGCGAGGCCGCCCTCCGCGCCGTCAAGGACGCCGACCTCGATCTTGCGGACGTGGATCTGCTGATCCCTCACCAGGCCAACATCCGGATCATCGACTCCATCGTGCGGCGCCTCGACCTGGACGAATCGAAGGTCTTCACGAACCTGCACCGGTACGGCAACACGTCGGCGGCGAGCATCCCCATCGCACTGAGCGAGGCCCTGGACGAGGGGCGCATCACGCCGGGTTCGGTGGTACTCCTCGTCGCGTTCGGCGCCGGCCTCACCTGGGGAGCCACGGCCATCCGTTGGGGCGACCGGGTGCAGCCGCTGCGCGAGAGCGACGCCGCACTACCGCCCACCGAACTGACCGGCCTCGAGCTGCTGATCGCCGAGCAGCGGAAGAAGAAGGCCGAAGATCGCGCCCGGGCCTCGGTGTTGTGAGCAAGGTCGCCCTCGTCACCGGAGGATCGCGTGGGATCGGTCGCGCCATCGCCGAGCACCTCGGAACACGCGGCTACGAGGTGGCGGTGAACTTCGCCGCCAACGGCGCAGCCGCTGCCGAGGTGGTGTCCGCCATCGAGAGCTACGGCGGTCGGGCGATCGCGGTCCAGGCGGACGTCGGAGACGCCGATGCGGTCGCCACCATGATGTCGACCATCGCCGAGGAGCTCGGCCCGCCATCGGTGCTGGTCAACAACGCCGGGATCACGAGAGACGATCTCATCCTCCGGATGGACGTCGACGAATGGGACGAGGTCATCCAGACCAACCTGCGGTCCGTCTACCTGTGCACCAAAGCCGCGTTGCGGGGCATGCTGCGTGCCCGGTGGGGACGCATCATCTCGATCGGCTCGGTGTCGGGGATCTCCGGGAACCCCGGGCAGGCCAACTACTCAGCGTCGAAGGCGGGCATCATCGGGTTCACGAAGGCGATCGCCAAAGAGGTCGGTTCCCGTGGGATCACCGCCAACGTCGTCGCCCCCGGGTTCATCGAGACCGACATGACCGCGGCGCTCGGCGACGAGACCGCCGCCGCGGTGACCAGCCAGATCGCCGTCGGGCGTCTCGGGCGCCCCGAAGAGGTGGCGTCCGCGGTTGGCTATCTTGCCTCCGACGACGCCGCCTACATCACCGGCCAGACGATCGTCGTCGACGGTGGCCTGGCGTTGTAGGAAACGGTCGCCGCGACCCGATATGACGGAACCGAACGTCCACGCCCCGGCGAGGACATGAGAGGGAGGAGACCCCACCAATGGAACGCTCACAGATCGAGGCGAAGCTCGTCGATCTCCTCGTGGAGGAGCTGGGCATCGATCGGGACAAGATCACGATGGAGGCATCGTTCGAGGAGGACCTCGAGGTCGACTCCCTCGGGGTCGTCGAGTTGCTCATGGCGCTGGAGGACAACTTCGACGTCAAGATCCCCGACGAGGAAGCGGAACAGATCGGGACCGTCGGCGAGGCCGTCGACCTGGTGGAACAGAAACTCAACGCTTGAGGAGTGGCACCGTGAGGAACCGACGCGTCGTCGTCACCGGACTCGGGACGGTCAACCCGCTCGGAACGACCGTCGACGGGTACTGGAAGAACCTGCTCGGCGGGGTCTCCGGCATCCGTCCCATCACCGCGATCGACGTGTCCGACATGCCGACACGCATCGGCGGCACCGTCGTCGATTTCGACGTGGAGGCCTACCTGCCGAAGCGCCAGGCACGGCGGATGGACCCCTTCGCCCAGTTCTTCTGGGCGGCGGCGCGGGACGCCCTCGACGACGCCGGGCTGTCCTTCGCCGAGGACGACCCCCGGGCGCTGCGGGCGGGCGTCGCGGTCGGGACCGGGATCGGAGGGATGCAGACGATCCAGGACGAGATGGACGTCCTGTTCCACACCGGCCCTCATCGGATCAGTCCGTTCGGGATCCCCAAGATCATCTCCAACATGGCGGGAGGGGTGGTGTCCATCGATTTCCACCTCTACGGGCCCAACACGTGCGCCGTCACGGCCTGCGCGGCGTCCGCCAACGCCATCGGCGACGCCGCCGAGACCATCCGCCGAGGCGCTGCCGACGTGATGGTCGCCGGCGGTACGGAAGCTCCCCTGACCCGGTTCGCCATGGCCGGGTTCTCCCAGGCGCGGGCCATGAGCACCCGCAACGACGAGCCGGAACGGGCCAGCAGGCCCTTCGACCTCGAACGGGACGGCTTCGTCATGGCCGAAGGGGCCGGGGCGCTGGTCCTCGAGGAACGGGAGGCAGCCCTGGAGCGAGGAGCCGAGATCTACGCCGAGGTCCTCGGCTACGGCATGTCGGCCGACGGGTACCACATCACCCTGCCCCGTCCGGGTGGCGCAGGCGCCGCCCGTGCCATGCAGGCAGCCCTCGACGATGCCGGGATCGAACCGAAGGACATCGACTACATCAACGCCCACGGCACCTCGACGCAGGCCAACGACTCGACCGAGACCCTCGCCATCAAGACGGTGTTCGGCGACGAGGCCTACCGGATCCCCGTGTCGTCCACGAAATCGATGACCGGTCACCTCCTCGGCGGAGCCGGTGCCGTCGAAGCCATCGCGTCGATCCTGGCGCTTCGAGACGGCATCGTGCCTCCGACGATCAACTACGAGATCCCCGACCCGGAGTGCGACCTCGACTACGTGCCGAACGAGGCGCGGGAGGTCGAGGTGGCCAGGGTCATGTCGAACTCGTTCGGGTTCGGAGGCCACAACGTGTCGTTGGTGTTCGGCCGGAGCTCGTGAGCTCGCCGCTGCCGCCTCGACGGCCGAGCCTCAGTCGCAGTCGCCCTCCGGGCCGCATCCGGTGATCTTCGTCGGGCGGTTCTTCGCCCGCGCTTCGTGGTACTCGTCGAACGAGCGTGCCACGAGGGCGACGACGAGGCCGACACCGACGAAGGCGCCGACTCCCGTCACGATCCCCGACGTCACCTCGAGCGCGGCGCAGGTCCCTGGCAGGCACAACACCCGCACGATGGCCGACCCGATCAGCGCCCCGATGGCCGTGCCGACGAGCACGGAGACGGCCACTCCCGGTCGGACCGCCGCCCTCACCGTGCCATAGGCGAGCGTCGCTCCGGTCGCCCCGGCGATGACGGCCCCGGTCGACCCCGCCACATCGGCCCCGTACCAGGCGAACGCGACGGCACCGACGAGGATGACCGCGGCGTCGGCGGCCCTCATCGGACCGCCTCGGGTCCGGGACCCGTACGCGGCGGTCGCGGTGCCGGCGCCGGAGGCGCGGGGATCACCATCCGCATCGGTTCCCGTCGCCATGCCAGCGAGGTCACCACGGCGACGCCGGCGAGCAACACGACGGCTCCGGGCATCGGTGTGACGACCGCCGCCCACAGACCGACGGCCGGGACGACCAGACGCGCAGCCCACAAGCCGGCGACCCAACCGCGGAGATACGCGAGGCCCGAGGCGACGGCTGCGGCGGCGAGACCGAAGTGCGCCGGCCCCAGTCCCGCTGGGGCGGCCGCACCGGCGAGGGGAACGAGACCGACGAGCCCGACGAGCAGGGCGAAGGGCACCGGGCCGGGGCCCACGGCGGACGGTCGACGGCGGAGCCAGATGCGGAGCCACGGTCCGGCCAGGCCGACGGTGGCGACGAAGGTCACGGTGAGGGCCAGGACCGTGACCGGGCCGAACCCGCCGACGACGGCGACGCCGGCTCCGGCTCCGGCTACACCGAACCCGATCAGGCGTCCCCACGGCGCATGGATGAGGGCGATGCCGACCGAGGCCAAGATCCCGAAGACGATGAACCCGACGGCCACGAACGCACCCGACGAAGGAGCGAGCACGTCGGAGTCGAACAGCACCGCAGCCGCCCAGACGATGCCGGTGATCCCGACGACGGTCGCGATCAGGAGAGGGATCTCGTGTCTGGACATGCGGTCACCGCCGGGCCGTCACTGGTCGGGCCGGGTGTCCACCGATCCGGGGATGCGCTGGGCGCCGACCTCGGCGAAGTAGCGGTAGATGCCGGGCTCGAGGGTGCTGAAGTCGAACTGGAACCGGTCACCCTTCTCCAGCGGTGGGCTCTCGAACTCGCCCTTTCGACCTTGGATCACGTACGTCTGGTCGTCCTCGTTGACCCACTCGACGATCCACACTTCGTTGAGATCCATCTGCAGGTTCGAGGGCCGGAACGAACCGTTGTCGATCCGGACCACGACCACCCCTTCCGGGGGCGGCTCGGTGGTGCTGGTCGTCGTCGGCTTGCGGTTGCTCTCCAGCGCGGCTTCCGACGGGCCACTGCGGATCGTGAGGCCGATCACGGCGAAGATGACGAAGGCGCCTACGACGATCAGCGCCGCCGAGACTGCGTTCCGTTTCACGATCCTTCTCACCTCCGTTCCGGAGGCAGTGTAGGCGACCTCATCTCGCTGTCGGCGGGAAGGTCGCTCCCTGATCCGGATCCCATCGTTCCGTCTCGACCCACCGTGGTTCCGATGTCGGCTCGAGGCGGATCACCGTCCCGTGGGCGGGTTTGTCGTGGTGGAGGAGCCCGAGGGGACGCCTGGTGAGGTGGAGGCGGACGGCTTGCACCGGATCCTGATGGGAGACGAACACCACCGGACCGGTCGTGCCCTCGACGTGCCGGGCGACCGCGGCCGCCATGCGGTCGGCGAGCTCGGGCAAGGACTCGGGAGCGAACGGGAGCTCGACGGGATGTTCCAGGTAGGCCTCCAGCTCTCCAGGGAAGCGTTCCGGGAGCGACTCCCACCGGACGCCCGCCCAGCGCCGGGCGAGCGACCACTCGGTGAGGGCGGGCTCGATGATCGGATCGAGGCCGAGTCGGGTCGCCAGCGGGCGCGCGGTCTCGACCGCGCGCTGCAGGGGAGAGGTGACGACGGCTCCGATCGGTCGATCGGCGAGGTGTCCGGCGAGCGCCTGGGCCTGTCGATGGCCGAGGGAGCTCAACCCGAACCCGGGGAGATCGGCGTACACCACATGGTCGGGATTGTCGACCTCACCATGGCGGACGAGGTACACGGCGGGAGAGGGGTGGCCGAGGGACATCGGTGCGGAGGGTACCGGCTACGGTGGTCCTCGTGAGCGGGTTCACCGAACACATCCTCCACGTCGACATGGACGCGTTCTTCGTCGAGGTCGAACGTCTCGACGATCCATCTCTTCGCGGCGTGCCGGTCGTTGTCGGGGGTCTCGGTCGTCGCGGTGTCGTCGCGTCCGCGAGCTACGAAGCCCGAGCCCGGGGTGTGCGTTCGGCGATGCCGATCGGTGAAGCTCGACGGCTGTGCCCGACCGCGCGTTTCGTCGCCCCTTCCCATCGTCGCTACCGAGAGGTGTCGGGGCAGGTGTTCGAGATCCTCCGCTCGTTCTCGCCTGCGGTCGAGGGCATCTCGATCGACGAGGCCTTCCTCGATGTCGCCGGGCTGCGACTGCTGTGGCCCGACGCGGTGACCGTCGGCGCCGAGATCCGCGCCGCGGTCCGGTCCAGGATCGGGATCCCGGCATCGGTCGGATGCGCCACCACCAAGTTCATCGCCAAGTTGGCGTCGGCGAGGGCGAAACCCGACGGGCTCCTCGTCGTCGAAGCAGGCACCGAGTTGAGGTTCCTCCATCCCCTGCCGGTGACCGACCTGTGGGGTGTCGGGGCGGCCACGCAGGCCGCGCTCGCGTCGCTGGGCATCCGCACCATCGGCGACGTGGCGAACACGCCCGTCGAGACCCTCGTGCGGACCCTGGGGTCGGCAGTGGGGACCCACCTTCACGATCTCGCCAACGGTCGGGACCCCCGGGAGGTGGGAGCGGGTCCGGGGACCCGGTCGGTGTCGGTCGAGGAGACCTTCACCGACGACATCGTGGCCCGCGACGATCTGGAACGAGAGCTCGTGCGGCTGTGCGACCGGCTCGAAGGGCGTCTCCGTCGGGCTGGGATGCGGGGCCGTACGGTCACGCTCAAGGTTCGGTTCTCGAACTTCGCTACCGTCACCCGATCGGCCACCGTGGACGGTGACGTGGGGTACCGGTCGGAACTGTGGTCGGTCGTGCGGGGCCTCCTCGACCGGGCCCGTGTCGGGGGTCGCGCCGTGCGGCTCCTCGGCGTCGGGGTGTCGGGGCTCGGGGCCGACACCGGTGCCCGGCGGCTCCGGCTCGGCGGCGAACGTGCCGACGCCGCAGCGCGGGCCGCGGCCTCGGTCAAGGAGCGCTTCGGAGAGGACGCGATCGTTCCGGCCCGCCTCGTGGAGCCCCCTCCCGACACCGAGGGCCGTCGCCTGCGCTGACGGACGTGCTCGGTATACTGGCGTCGCGGAAGCGACTCGACGGAGCAAGGAACGGCGATGCCGCTCGACGACCGAGAGCAGAGGATCCTCGAAGAGATCGAACGACATCTCTACGAGGAAGACCCGCGCCTGGCTCACACCGTGGCCAAGGCCTCCTTCGGTAAGAAGGAACGGACGAGGCAGCGCATCGCCGTCGTCGTGTTCCTCGTCGGCCTCGTCGTCATGTTCGGTTCGTTCACCACCTGGCCGATCGTCGCGGGCCTCGGCTTCGTGGCGATGGTCGCGTCGGCCGGATCGATCGCCATGTCGATCAAGGCCGGCCGCGGCGACACCAGCGAGAACGCCGGGATCGAGGGATGGCTCGACCGGCTCCGAGAACGCTGGCGCCGCGACGGCTAGAGTCGCCTGGCTCCGCGAAGCCGAGAGGGAAGGTCCGTGGCGTACTCGACGCTGCGGTGACGATGGGAGGATCGTGTTGGAGGGGTTCACCGCTCAGCAGACGTCGACGTTGACCGGATGCACCCCGCATCAGCTGCGCTACTGGGACAAGGTGGGTCTCCTCAAGCCGTCGTTGCAGCGCACCGGCGGCCGCCCCGGCAAACGCCGTCTCTACTCGTTCCGGGACCTCGTCGCGTTGCGGGTCATCAAGAGTCTGCTGGACAATGGCATGTCCGTCCAGCGGGTCCGGCGTGCGTGGGATTACCTCCGTCGAACGGCCGACATCGATGCCCATCTGGCCGACGTCCGGCTCGTCACCGACGGTCAGTCCATCTTCGTGGTCGCTCGTGACGATGAGGAGCTCCTCGACGCCCTGCGCCAGGGGCAACTCGCGTTCTTCGTCGCGATCAACGAGATCGCCAAGACCGTCGAAGAGGACGTGAGTCGCTTCGAACTCGATCGAGAGCGGTTCCTCGAGCTCCTCCGTCGGGTGGAAGAGGACATCGAGGAGGAGGCGGCGACCGGCTGACGAGGCGCACGTCGCCGACCGGGATCGGCCTCCGTCAGGACCGCCGGAACGGGTTGCGGACCCGGACCCGGTACCAGGCGAGGACCCGACGGCCCACCGGATAGCGGCCGACGAGGCGATCGATCGCACGACGGTACGATGTCGTCGCCTCCAGCCTCCGCCGATCGTCGACGGCGACGTTCCCGTAGATCGCATCGGAGTAGATCGAGGCCAGCGGCACGAGCGTCTCGTCGAACGACCGGGCCGCTTCGATCGGTGTCAGCGACGGCGCCGGAGGTTCCCCCAGATCCTCGAGACGGGCGATGATGTCCTCCCATGCGGCGGTGATGTCGCCCGAACGAAGTCGGCGCATCCGCCGCCGTCGGCGCAGCCACTTCAGCCCGGGGATCATCCCGACCACCAGGGCCGCCGCCCCGGTGGCGGCGAGGAGCCACAGGATCCACGTCCGGTCCGGGCCCGACGTCTCCGAGTCGCCGCCGCCGAGGACGACGAGACGTTCGGTGTCGTTGCTCCGATCGATGATCGGCGGTGCCGCGCCGGCGGTCTCCACCGGGGCCCGCTCCGGCTCCTCGATCTGGTCGAGGTAGGCGGTGAGGTCGAACCCGAGCTGCTGGTTGATCTGCTCGTAGGTGATCGGGTTGACGCCATCGGATCGCGGTGTCGGATCGAACCGCACCCAGCCCTGGGTGGGCATCCACAGCTCCACCCACGAATGGGCGTTGTTGTCCAAGACGACGACCTGATCGTCGCCGATCCGCCGGCCCGGAGTGAAGCCGAGGACGACCCGCGACGGGATGCCCAAGGTGCGGGCCATCAACGCCATCGAGGTGGCGAACTGCTCGCAGTATCCCCGCCGGTAGTCGGGGTTCTCGGGTGAGTCGTCGAACAACCACTCGGCGACGGTATCGCTGTCGTGGCCCGGTGTGGTCGTGACGTCGTACACGAACCCCCCGGAGGACCGGAACCACTTCTCGAGCGCCAGGCCCTTCTCGAAGGGGGTGACGAGCAGAGCGGTGAGCTCCTCGGCCTTGGCCGCGATCGCGGGGTCGAGGTCGTCGGGGAGGTCGACGAACCGGCTCCGGTTGGGGAGCTCCCGTTCGACGAGATCGGCGGCGGGAGGTGGGACGACCTCCTCGCCGTCCGCGGCGGCGGCGAACAACGGAGACAACGTCCCGTCGGCTTGGGTGGCGAGGACGTTGAGGTCGTAGCGGGGCACGTCGGCGACGACCCGGAACCGATCGCCGGTCACGGTCCGACCGCCGTCGTAGACGAGCGACCCGTCGTCGCGGCGGACCCGCACGTTGCCGGCGAGCTGATCGTCGTCGGTCGAGAACTCGATGGGACTGTACGGCGCGGGGAGCCAATCCATGGTCAAGCCGAGGATCTCGACGTCGACCACGGCGGTGGCGGTCGGCCCGGCGAACACGTACGGGTCCGCCTCCCACGGTCGCTCGTCGAGCGGGAAGATCTTCGGGTCGTTGGCGAACCAGCGACCGTCCTCGAACGTGTCGAGCGTCAGGAGACGGAAGTAGACCTCCGACGGGTCGACCTCGCCATCGATGGTGGCCGTGAACAACGGGATCCCGTTCTGGGAGACGAGGCCCTTCTGGATCTCCACGAACGGGTTGTAGGCGACGCTGCCGAAGAACTCGCCGGTCAAGCCCGACGGGGTCCGCCACGAGACGACACCGTCGCGGGGGACGGTGCCCGACAGGAACGACGCGGCGGCGACCGCCCCGAGGATCGATACGCCCACGACGACGACCGACGCCGTCGACGGCCGCGACGACATGCGGCGATGGGAACCACCGGCGCGGGCCATCGAGCCGACGCCCTGGCCCCGCTCGTCGACGTTGACCGCGACCGCCGTCGCCGCCACCAGACCGACGAAGGCCGCCAGGGTCGTGGCGCTCGTCGTTGCCCGGTCGATGGTGGCGAACTGGACCGTCAGGATCAACGGCGGGACGAGACCAACGAACGGATGCCCATCGGTGAGGCCCCACACGAGCAAGGCACCGGCGAGCCAGAACAAGCCGGCGAGGATGACCACCAGGCCGGGGAGGGGCACCACCGGCTCGACGCCGTTGCGCACCAGATCCACCGATCGAGCCACCTCGGCCCACAGGCTGGCCAGACCGGAGGGCTTCGGGAGCAAGAGCACCGATCCGTCGGGGTCGACGTATCCCACCGCTGCGGCGACGAACACCCCCACGTTCGCCGCCAGGGCCAGCCACGCCGAGTTGCGGGAGACGGTGACGAGCCACGTCAGGGCGACGCCGAGCAACAGCGCAGCGAGCACGACCAGTTGCCACGGCAGACCGGTCGTGGAGTCCTTGACGAGCCGACCCAACAGAACGAACGCGAACGCGAGGGAGCCGAAGCCCGCTAGCCAGCTGTAGCGGTAGACCATGCTCGCTCCATCGCGTTCCTCCACGGGCCCGTCCACGGTGTCTCGGGCGATCCGAGCACGGCGAGGACGCCGGCTCGTCCGAGGCGCAGTATCGCCTCGTTCTCGGCCTCCGCAACCGACATGACCAAGGTCCGATAGAAATCCCGTCCGAAGGTCCGGAACACCGCCAGGTCGGCATCGTCGGCGACACCGGTGACGAGCACCAAGATCCCGCCCGACGAACCTCCCTTGCGAAGCCGCGCCACGGTGGCCTCGAGGTCGAGGGCGGTCGCGGTCCGCACGGTGGCCAGCTCCTCCATCGCCAGGGCGTACCCGTCGGCCGACCCGACGGGGGTCCCCGGTCCCCGGCCGCCGGCCCACAGCCGCGGTGCGTAACCGGCGGCGTAGAGGTGCTTGATCACCGACGCCGTTCCGCGGACGGCGTGTTCGAAGGCTTCGTCGTTGCGGTAGGTGCCCCGCCGCGGATCGAGAACGACCAGGGCGCGGGATTGCCACGGGATCTCGAGTTGACGGATCATCAGTTCGTCGCGTTTGGCCGACGACGGCCAGTGGACCCTGCGCAGGTCGTCACCCTGCTGGTACTCACGCAACGTGAAGAAGTCCTCGCCGCTGGTTTGGCTGTACGAGGCGCGGGAGGTGTTCGCCGTCGGGTCCTGGCCGCGACCGATGGGGAGGCCATCGAGATCGTCGACCTTCGGGTAGACGACGAGACGATCTGGGGTCCCGACGGCGCCTCCGGCTTGGGACAGCCCGAGGGGATCGCGGACCTGGATGTCGGCCGGCCCGATCGTGTAGATGCCGCGGGGACGGCATTGCACTTCGTAGCGGGCCACCATGGGGACGCCGGCGTCGATCCGGTGTGCGAAGAACTGCGCCGCTCCCAAAGGATGGACGGTGTCACGGAGCGTCGGCTGGTAGACCCGGCGGGCGGCGCTCACCTCCAGGGTGACGATGACCCGATCGCCGTCGTGGACCTGGGTGGGAACGATCGTGCGGTTCAACGCCACCCGTGGATCGATCCGACGGACGTAGATCGTCCCCATCGCCACCGCGATGGTGAGGAAGGCGGCGCCCGCCAGCAGGAGACGTTCGCCGAACACGACCCACAGGACGACCAGCGCTGCTCCGGCTCCGAGCGCCGCCCAGCCCCTGGTCGTCGGCATCAGACGCCCGCCCTCGTGCCGGGTACCGGGACGGCCTGGGCGATCCCTTCGAGGACCTGGGAGATCGTGACGCCGCGCATCTGCGCCTCCGGGCGGAGGATGAGACGGTGGTTGAGAACCGGTTCGAGCATCGCCTTGACGTCGTCGGGGGCGACGTAGTCGCGGCCGGCGACGGCCGCACGGGTGCGGGCGGCACGCTGGAGGAACAGGGTCGCTCGGGGTGACGCCCCCAACAGGAGCTCGGGGTCGTTCCGGGTCGCCTCGGCGATGTCGATCAGGTACGACTTGACGACGTCGGCGACGTGGACTCTCGACGCCACCTCGGTCATGGTGACGACGTCGGCGGCGTGGACCACGGGGCGGAGATCGCTGAAGGACGATCGTCGCCCGTGGGCGTCGAGCATCTCCATCTCCTTCTCCCGCGACGGGTAGCCCATCGTGAGTCGCATCATGAACCGGTCGAGTTGGGCCTCGGGGAGGGGATAGGTCCCCTCGTGCTCGATCGGGTTCTGGGTGGCGATGACGATGAACGGCGACTCCAGCCGGTGGGTGATGCCGTCGACGGTCACCTGCTGTTCCTCCATGGCTTCGAGGAGGGCCGCCTGGGTCTTCGGGCTGGCCCGGTTGATCTCGTCACCGAGGATCACGTTGGCGAAGACGGGACCGGGCCGGAACACGAACCGCTGGGCCTCCCGGTCCCACACCGACACGCCGGTGACATCGGACGGCAGGAGATCGGGGGTGAACTGGATGCGCTGGAACGTGCAGTCGATCGATCTGGCCAGGGACTTGGCGAGGAGGGTCTTGCCGACGCCGGGGACGTCTTCGATGAGGGCGTGGCCCGCGGACAGGAGGCAGATGGTGATCAGTTCGACGGTGTCGTGCTTGCCCTGGATGGCCTGCTCGATGTTCTCGGTGATCGCCGTGAAACGTCGGCCGAACCATGACAGCTCATCGGAGGTGACCGGCACGCAGGGTCCTTTCGCTGGTGGTGGGGATGACCTTACCCTGGCGTCGGGGTTGCGTTCCCGGGTCCAGGCCGAGCGGCGGAGGATGGAGAGATGCGGGTCGATCATGTCGAGACGGGAACGCTCCTGGCCGTCCTGAGGCATCCGTCGCTGTGGCTCGAAGCGCTGTCGGTGGCCCGGTCCTTGGCGCCGCGCCGGTGGTGGTCGAGACCGCCGTTCCTTCCGCTTCCCGATCCCGAGGTGCTCGCCTGGCGGACGACGACGGCCTACGGAGCGGAGCGACCGATTGCCTCCGAGGACCTCGTGGCGTATCTTCGGTGGCGGAAACGGCAACGCCGGACCCGGGGGTAGCGGGGGAAGGAGCGGCCGATGTCGTCGCTGCGCGAGGACATCATGCGCGTGCCAGGGGTGCGATCCGTCGAGATCGACGGTACCGACGACGCGCCCACCGGCGTCCGCGTCACCCTCGGTTCGGATGTCGATCCGGCGTCGGCGAGGTCACGGATCGTGGCCGTGCTCGAGGCCCGTGGCATCTCCACCGCCGGTTCCGGAGGTCCTCCCACCATCACGCCGGAGCGCACGGCATCGCCTGGATCCCGCTCCGTCGAGGTGGCGGCAGCCGAGCAGGCAGACGATCGCGAAGCGTCGCCCGATCTCCCGGTCGCGGAGGGCTCACCTGTCCGTGATGCGCAGAGATCGGCCGCGGAGGCGTATCGGGAGAACGGCCGTGATCCGCTGGCGTCGGTGGCGATCGTCGAAGCGAGTGATGGGGTGGCCGTCGAGGTTCGGACCGTGGCTGGACGGTCTCGATCGGCCCGCGCCCTGCCGGGCGACCTGGACGGGGCCGTCGCGCGGGCCGTCGCCGGCGCCGTCGACGACGCGGCTCCGGTGCCGGTGGTCGTGGCGGTCGAAGATCGGCTGGTCGGCGACACCCCCGTGATCACGGTGGTCCTCGACACCGAGCGGGGCCGGGTCGCCGGGTCGGCGGTGGTCGGGTCGGGGCGGGCCTATGCGCTGGGTCTGGCGGTTTGGGCTGCGCTCGTCCCCGGGTCGCCGGATCGGGGCGGCAGGCCGCCGGGTTGATCCGTCACGAGCTCCACGACGACGTCGGGCTGGGGAAGCTCGGTCACCACCGCCGGTGGCGTCGTCCTGGCGAACTCGTCGAGGTACGCCCCGGCTCGGGCGAGGACGTCTCGCACCACCATCCGGGTCGCGTCGGCGGGGGGCTCCGCCAGGTCCTCCAGTTCCCGGACGTCGGTCGAGATGACGGCGACGCCCCACGATCGGATGTCGTGGATCATGATCTCCTGGAGGACCTTGTCGGAGGACAAGACGGCGAGCTCTGCGACCACGACGGCCTCGGCATCGCCCGAGCGGACGATGTGCAGGAGGGCGCGGTAGCCCTCCCGTGAGGACGGCCCCGCCGGCTCTCGGGTGTCGCGGCAGACCGCGACGAGATGGTGACCGTGTTCGGCTACCCACCGTCTGATGCGTTCCCCCTGGGCGAACGCGGTCTCAGATTCCGCTAGCCCCTGGGACTCGCGTACGTACCCGACGACCCGCACGAACCCTCCAGTCCACGATGCAGCGAGTATCGCATCGGCACGGTGAGTGGTCAATCGTGCCGATTCCGCGGTCGAGCGAGAAGGCGGGAGCCGGCCTTCCCGGCAGCCCCTCGCCGGGTCTCCAGCGTGCCATCCGGTGTACGATTCCCGCCATGGCCCGGGCTCTCATCCTGAACGCCACCTACGAGCCGCTGTCGGTCGTGCCGACCCGGCGGGCGATCGTGCTCGTCCTGAACGCCAAGGCCGACGTCGTGGAGACGAACGGGGCAGTGTGGCGTTCCGAGCACATGGAGATCCCGTCACCGTCGGTCATCCGGCTCCGCAACTTCGTCGCGGTGCCCTACGCGCGGCGAGTGCCGCTGAACCGCCGCGCGGTGTTCCTCCGCGACGACTACACCTGTCAGTACTGCGGGGCGAGAGCCGAGAACGTCGACCACGTCGTCCCCAAGACCCAGGGTGGCCGTCACGAATGGCTCAACGTCGTCGCTGCGTGCCGGCGGTGCAACTCCAAGAAGGGTGGCCGGACGCCTTCCCAGGCGGGGCTGCGTCTGCGTCGGTCACCTCGCGAGCCGGATCGTCACGCGTGGGTCGCCGTCGCCCTCGGGTCCGACCCGGACGTCGCCTGGGAGCCCTACCTGGCGTCGTGAGCCGGGATCACGGCGGCCGCTCAGGCGCCGTCGTCGACTCCGACCGCCTTCTCGAGGCAGACGCCTGCGGCCTCGGAGCCGGTCGATCCCTCGCCATGGATGGGCCGGTGACCGATGGAGAGCTTGGTGCAGAACCAACGCCCCGAATCACTCTCGGTGATCGCGTAGAAGGTGTTCGTGTCGACGACCGCGTACGACACCACGCCGATCGACGTCGACGGCGGCGTCTCCGTGCCCGTTTCGACCCACTCGAGCTCCGGAGCGACGGCAGCGAAGTCGGCGGTCGTCTTGCCGATGAACGTCAGGTTGCCCCGGTCGTAGGTGAGGACCGCGGCGGCGACGGCGCTGCGGAGGAGCGAGCGAGCGACGAGATCGGTGTCCGGTGCCGGTGGGGTGGAGAACGCGGGCCCCGGCCCGAAGGCATACGGGAGCGGTGCTCCGACGCCACCGAGGTCGCAGAAGGAAGGGTCGACCCCGATCGAGGGGCGGACGCCTCCCAGGTCGAGCCACGTCGGGTCGCCCGCCGGCGGGTCGAGCCAGATGCCCGCGGGGAGGCGGGAGACGTCGACGAAACGGCCGTCGCGCGGGGCCGCCATGACGAAGGCGCGCCGAGTGGCGGTGCCGGGCGGGAGCAGCACTCCGGCGGCTCCCAGATAGCGGAAGTAGGGGTCGTCGCCCCCGACGGCGGTCTCGGCGGCCGTGGCCGCGGCCGAGCCGTCCTTCCACTGCGCGATCGCGGGGACGTCGGGATACCTGAGCCCGGGCCAGACGTAGTCGGTCGCGGTCGAGGTGGTGACGTCGACCGCCAACGTGACGATGTGGGCCACCGGCTCGATGGTGGGGTCGCCGCACATGAGCGTCCCGATGCCGGTGGGACGGATACGGACACCATCGTCCCACGGGATCTCATCGCCGAGGCGGATCGTCGTGACGTCCGGAACGATCGGCGTCGCCGGCGCCGGTGCGGTGCTCAGGGGCCAGGCGGCGGCGGCGATGGCGTCCCGTCGGAGCTCGAACCGTCCTTCGCTCGCGCTCGTCGGGACCTCGAATCCGAGGGTCCACCGGCTCCCGAGCCCGGCCTCGACGGCGGTCACGTCCGCTCCTGGACGCGCACCATCGAGGGGATGGAGGAGGTCGACGTCGTGGGCGACGCCGTTGGCGTCGACGAACACGAGCCGGGCACCGTCGGGGAACCGGCCTCGGTCGAGGTCGCCGATCACGATCGGGACGTCACCGAGGTTGCGGAACGCGACGTCGACGGTGACCCGGTCGTACCCGTCGCGGTCGCTGGAGCGGGTGATGCGCGCCGCGCCGACGGTGACGGCGTACCCCTCGGCGGTGAACGGTTCGCCCGCGGTGAGCACCGCCACCTCGTCGGTGGCTGCTGCGGTCTGGAGCTCGACGGAACCGGCGCCGGCCGAGCCGATCCCGGGAGACATGGCGAGGACGGACGCGGCGAGCACCGTTCCGATCAGCTTGCGCACGCGGCTCCTCCTTCGTTCATGTCCCCATCGGCACGCCACCGCCGTCGGTTGATGGGAATCCGAGCGGTGCGGGATGCGTCGGTGAGCGGCGCTCAGTTCTTGAGGACCAGCACCGGCTGACGGGAGCGCCGCACCACCTTGGTTCCCGTCGAGCCGAGGAGCCCCTCGAAGAACCCCTGTCCGTGGGCGCCGATGAGGACGACGTCGACGTCCCGGTCCTCGGACTCGGTGAGGATGGCCTTGGCCGGGTCCTCGCTCTCGATGACGACCCCGGTGGCGTTCACGTCGACAGCGACGAGGGCGTCCACCAGCGGCTGGGTGTACTGGACGCGCTTGTCCTCGAGGTACCGGGCGATCATGGCGTCGTCGCCCGGCCAACCGCGCGGGGTGCCGGTGGACGCGGCCGGCGGCTCGACGTACTCGACGTCGATGTCCACGTCGACCTCGGGGAGCTCGCCCATCTGGGAGCGAAGCTCCCGGAGGAGCTGACGGGGGATCTCGACCACCGTGAGGATGGTCACCTGCCCGTCTTCACCGGCCAGCGGTTTGGCGAACCGAGCGACCTCGGCGGGGTCGAGGCGCCCATCGGTGGCGACGAGAACGTGCACGCTGTGTCTCCTTGGCTCGGCTGGGTCACCAGGCTAGCGCCGCGCCTGGTTGCGTTGCTGGCACCGACATCGCCGTCTGGGAGCGACGTCAGGTGCGCAGGTCGCGGGCGATGGAGCGCAGGGTCGGTACGGCGAGCCCTGCCGCGTCGGCGTGATCGAGGGCCCGCGTCAGCCGACGGGGCGCGCTGCGTCCCGTTGCCCCGTGGTCGGGATCGGCGTCGATCGCGTCGATCATCTCGGCCAGCACGGCGTCGCGGTCGATCGGGGTGTCGACGAGGGTCGCCTGGATCGCCAGGACCTCGTCTGCGACCGGGCGTGAGATCTCGCCGTGTTCGTGCCACAACGCCCCGACGGTGCCGCCGGTGACCAGCCCGGCGATGTTGGCGGTGAGGATGTAGAGGTTCTTGGCGACGAGATGTCCGACGATCTGGACATCGGGGACATGCCGGGCGGCGATGCCGATCCCTTCCAACGCGGTCACGACCCCTTCGGCGTGGGGTCCGGCGACCGGTGTCGGCACGATCACCTTGGTGTCACGGCCGGGTTTCTTCTCGAACCAGACCGGGGCGACGGTCGGTGCGACGATGCCGTGGCGCGTCCAGTCGCGGGGGAGCAGCTCGTTCTGGATGAGCATCACGGCGTCTCGCCAGGTGCTCGGAAGCGATGCCAGGACGGGGTCGAGGGCGTCCTCTCCCACGGCGACGAGCACGAGTCCGGGCGCCGGGACGGCCGACGCGGCGGCGGCGAGATCGGTGCCGCGGAGCACCGGGAAGACGGGATGGCCGGCGCGGAGGAAGGCCCTGGCGAACACGGAGCCCATCTCGCCGATGCCGACCACGACGACGGGGTCGGGGATGGCGGTCATGGCCGGCACGATAGCTCGTCGTTGGGTGTCCGCTCGACGGTGTGGCCCTGCCCGTGACCGTCATGCGCTCCTCCGGGTGACGCTCTGGTCGACGCGGTGGGGGGTGCGCTTCGTCGGGCGCGAGCGGATCGGCCCGGTGGCGACGACGTCGCCGGCCGCGGCGGCGAACCCGGTGGCCGGGGCAGCACCCGAGACCCCGGTTGGTGGGATGGCCGTCGAACCGGAGCCGGGGATGCTCGGCTCCGAGGTCCTCGAGGATCTCGGCGGTCCGGTCCGTCGATCCATCGTCGGCCACGAGGAGCTCCCGGTCCTCGGGGACGCTCGCCATCAGGGTCTGGGCGAAGTCGACGATCGCCGCCTCCTCGTCGTAGGCCGGAGCGAGGATCGTCACGGCGGTGGGCATCCGGCCAGCGGACCGGATGCCGTTGGAGGGTCGGCCGAGTGGTCCCGCGGGGAGTGAAGAGGTTGACAAGTGGGGCGAAGTGGTGCAAAGTGGGGCGTCGTGGGAGATGATGACCGCTCAGTACCGGAGACGATGACCCGTGTTCCTCGGGGAGTACAACCATTCGCTGGACCAGAAGGGCCGGGTCGTGATGCCCCGGAAGTTCCGGTCCGGATTGGAGCACGGCTGCGTCATCACCAAGGGCCAGGACCGCTGCCTGTTCGTGTTCCCGCGCGAGCGATGGGACGAAGAGGCGGCCAAGGTGCTCAAGCTCCCACGGACGGATCGGCGGGCCAGGAACTTCGCCAGATCCTTCTTCGCCTCGGCGTCGGACCAGGTGCCCGACAAGCAGGGTCGGGTGCAGATCCCCGAGACCCTGCGGGACTACGCCGGGTTGGAGAAGGATGTCACGGTGGTCGGCATGGCCGACCACCTCGAGCTGTGGGCGACGACCGCATGGGCGGACGTCGCCACCGAGGCGGACGACTACTACGCCGAGATCGGGGAGGTGCTGTCGGAGGAAGGGATATGAACGAACCGAACCGTCGTGCGATGAACGCCGGGTCTGGCTCATGGTCAGCCCCCCGGATGCCAATTGGAAGGCCCCTTACTCCGCCCGCTTCCATGTTGGCGCCAGCGCTCCGGGGGGCTGACCATGGATCAGACCCGATCATCGCACAACGATCCCTACCACGAGCCGGTGCTCCGAACCGAGGTCGTCGAACTGTTCGCACCCGTGGCGGACGGGACGATCGTCGACGGCACCTTCGGCGGGGGTGGGCACGCCATGGCGCTCCTGGAGGCCCATCCGACGGCGTGGGTGCTCGGCATCGATCGCGACCCGGACGCCATCGCCAACGCTCCGTCGCACCGCCGACTGAAGGTCGTGAACGGCAACTTCGCCGACGTGGCGTCGATCGTCGAGTCGCTGCGGAGTCACGAGCATGAGCCCCCGTTCCCGCCGGTCAGGGGCGTCCTCCTCGACCTGGGGATCTCGTCGCATCAGGTCGACACCGCCCGACGCGGGTTCTCCTACCACCGCACCGGGCCCCTCGACATGCGGATGGGCCCCGACGCCGAACGGGACGCCGCCCAGCTCCTCGCCGAAGCCGACGTCGGCGAACTCACCCGCATCTTCCGGACCTACGGCGAGGAGCGGTTCGCCCGGAGGATCGCGCAGGCCATCGTCCGAGCCCGACCCCTGCGCGACACGACCCATCTCGCGTCCGTCGTCGCCGAGGCGGTCCCGGCCCCCGCGCGTCGCGCCGCCCATCCGGCCCGGCGGGTCTTCCAGGCCATCCGGATCGCCGTCAACGCCGAGCTCGACGCCCTCGAGCGCGGCCTCGATGCCGGCATCGACCTCCTACCCGGAGGGGGCAGGATCGTCGTGATCGCCTACCACTCGCTCGAGGATCGGATCGTGAAGGCCAGGTTCGTCACCGGCGCCCGGACCTGCACCTGCCCACCGGACCTGCCCGTGTGTGCGTGCGGCGCCACCCCCGAACTGAAGATCCTGACCAAGCGGCCCCTCCGGCCATCGGAGGCCGAGATCGCGACCAACCCGAGAGCGCGGAGCGCCCGCCTGCGAGCCGCCGAGAAGCTCCACGCCGGCGCATCCGGCGTGGAGGAGAGCCCATGACCTCGC
Source organism: Acidimicrobiia bacterium (assembly GCA_026985095.1). Lineage (GTDB taxonomy): Bacteria > Actinomycetota > Acidimicrobiia > Spongiisociales > UBA5794 > JALSQW01. The sequence continues at coordinate 138,605 of JALSQW010000056.1, forward strand.
GCGCCATCCCGTTCCCGACAGAGCGAGCGAGGGACGCCGCGCCCCCCGCCGTGCGGCGACACCTGCCCCGCGTCCGCCCTCTGGTGGTGTTCACCCTCGCTGCCATCATCGCCCTGTTCGGGATGATCTACGGCCGTATCTCTCTCGACCGCAACGCCTTCGAACTCCAGCGCCTGGAGTCTCGGATCGCCCAGGAGGAAGCTCGCTACTGGAACCTCAAGGTCGAAAGCGCAGAGCTGATGGATCCGGTGCGCATCACCGGCGCCGCCGAGGAGATGGGCATGGTCTTCCCCGAGCGGCGCGTCCCGATCGAAGTGGACGGCATCACCATCGACACACCGGCCCGGTCGATCGACACCGGCGACCTCACGGCCACCGCCGGTTCACCATGACGACCTGGACCACCGATACCGACGGCATGGGCGGCCGTCGGCGACCCACGATCGACTGGCCACGCGCAGGCGGCCGACGAGGTCTCGACCTCCCTGGCCCCGGGACGCGGTAACCATGCGGCGCCCGGAATGGCGCTGGAGCGACCTCAGGGTCCTGACGGTGGGGTTCTTCCTCGTCGCGGCATGGATCGCCCTGGGGGTCCGCGTCTACCAGGTCCAGGCGGTCGACGCCGTCGAGTTCGCCCAGCGCGGGTTCGACCAGAGGATCAAGCACGAACGCATCGCCGCCAAGCGCGGCACCATCTACGATCGGGAAGGCGTCGAGCTGGCGGTCAGCGTCGTCGGCGCCGACCTCGTCGCCGACCCCAGTCTGATCGACGATCCGGTCGCCATCGCCTCGCTGCTCGACCCCGAGCTCGACATGGACCTCGACACCTTGACCGAGCGTCTCGGTAGGGACGGCCGCTACGCGCTCTTGGGATCGGCGCTTCGGCCGGAGGCCGTCGACCGCATCGAACAGATCATCGACGACAACGACATCGTCGGGCTCACGCTCGTCCCCCGGCCCGTGCGCGTCTACCCGTCGGGGCGCCTCGCCGCCAACGTCCTCGGGCTCACCCGCCTCGACGACGGCAGCGGGCTCGAGGGTCTCGAAGCCGGCCTCGACGACGTGCTCGTCGGCAAGGACGGCACCCGGATCGTCGAACGGGACCCCGGAGGTCGAGCGATCCCGCAAGGTCAGTTCCTCGTCGAACCCGCCCGCCCAGGCAGCGACGTCGTGACCACCATCGATCGACAGATCCAGTTCATCGCGGAGTCCGCAATCACCGAGGCCGTCGAGCGCACCGGGGCCAACTGGGGCACCGTCGTCGTGCTCATCCCCCAGACCGGGGAGATCCTCGCCATGGCCTCCGCCCCGGGCTTCGATCCCAACGACCGGCGCACCCTCGATCCCGACGCCATCGCCAATCGAGCGATCGCCGAGGTATACGAGCCCGGCTCTACCCTCAAGGTCATCACCATCGCCGGGGCGCTGGAGGAAGGTCTCGTGTCTCCGGGCACCGCGATCGATGTGCCCCAGCGCATCGAGATCGGCCCCAAGGAGTACTCGGATCCAAGCCGGCACGCCCCGAGCATGACCGTCGCCGACATCGTCAGGAAGTCGTCCAACGTGGGCACCATCGAACTCCAGCAGCTCCTCGGCAACGAACGCCAGTACGCGTACCTCGACGCGTTCGGGCTGGGGCGGGCATCGTCGATCGATTTCCCCGGAGAGCGACCCGGAACGCTCGAACACGTCTCCGACTGGTGCCCATCGACCTGCGGGCCGTCCGCTGCGATCGGGTACGGCGTCGGTGTCACGCCCCTCCAGATGGCGTCGGTGTTCGCCACCATCGCCAACGACGGCGAATGGATCGAACCTCACGTGGTGGCCGAGATCGTCGACGCCGATGGGGACACCATCGTCACCGAGCCGCGGCGGAGGAGGGTGCTGTCGGCCGAGACCGCCCGCCAGATGCGACAGATGCTCGAAGGGGTCGTCGCCGGGGGCACCGGGTACCGCGCCGCGATCGACGGGTTCAGCGTCGGCGGCAAGACCGGAACGGCCGAGAAGTACCTCCCCGAGGAAGGGATCTACTCCACCGAAGATCGGATGGCCAGCTTCGTCGGGATGGCGCCGATCGATCGCCCCCGGATCGTCGTGGCGGTGGTCCTCGACTCCCCGAGCGGGACCCTCGACGACGGCACGGAACTCAAGTTCGGCGGCGCGTCCGCGGCCCCAGTCTTCGCCGTCGTCGCCGAGGCGACCCTCAACGAGCTCGGCGTCAGCCCCGATCTCCCCACCGATACCGATGGGTGAGCGCGCCGTCTCGGTCGCCGACGTCGCCGCCCGCATCGCCGGCGCCAGGGTGGTCGGCTCCGGCGGGATCGTCCTCGACGGAGTGGTCCACGACTCGCGACACGCCGCGCCGGGCGACCTGTTCGTCGCGATCGTGGGGTTCCACACCGACGGACACGACCATGTCCCGGCAGCCATCGAGGCAGGTGCCGCCGCGGTCGTGGTCGAGCGCGAGCTTGCCGTCGACGTCCCCCAGATCGTCGTGCCCGATGCTCGGGTCGCTCTCGCCGCCGCCGCAGGCGCCGTGTACGGCGAACCGTCGACCGACCTGGCTGTCGTCGGGATCACGGGGACCAACGGGAAGACGACCGTCAGCTACATGGTGGAGTCGATCCTCGCCGCCGCCGGGCGGACCTCGGCGGTCGTCGGGACCGTCGGTGCCCGGGTCGCCGGGGAGGAGTTCCCGCTGGAGCGTACGACGCCCGAAGCCGACGACCTGCAGCGGCTCCTCGCCGCCGCGGTCGACCGCCACGCCTCCGCCGCGATCGTGGAGGTGTCGTCCCATGCCCTCGAGCTTCGGCGGGTCGATGGGGTCCGTTTCGCGATCGGTGCGTTCACCAACCTCAGCCGAGATCACCTCGACTTCCATCACACCATGGACGCCTACTTCGAGGCCAAGGCGTCGCTGTTCGTCCCCGAGCGCATCGACCAAGCCGTGGTCTGCGTCGACGACGACGCCGGACGTCGGATCGCCGGGCGAGGTGCCGTCGAGACGATCACCGTCTCCATCCACGATCCCGCCGCCGACGTCGTGGCCATCGACATCGCAGTGGAGAGCTCCGGCTCGTTCTTCGTGGCGGACCTCGACGGCTCGGGTCCGCTCCGCTTCTCGCTTCCCGTCACCGGCCGCTTCAACGTGCAGAACGCCCTCGTGGCAGCCACCATCGCGACGCTCCTCGGTATCGATCTGGCCTCGATCGCCGCGGGCCTTTCGTCTCTGCGAACCATCCCAGGACGGCTCGAGCGGGTCCCGGGAGACCGTCACGTCGTCGTCGACTACGCGCACACCCCCGACGCGGTCGCGACCGTCGTCGCCGCTGCCCGAGAACTCACCGACGCCAGAGTGATCGTCGTCGTCGGCGCCGGGGGCGATCGGGACCGGGAGAAGCGTCCGGAGATGGGTCGGGCCGCGGCGGCCGCCGACATCGCCATCATCACCTCGGACAACCCTCGGTCAGAGGACCCTGCTGCCATCGTGGACGCCGTCGCGCGAGGGGCACGGTCCGTTCCAGGGGCTGTCGTCGTCGACGAGCCCGACCGCCGCACCGCCATCAGCCGGGCGATCGACATGGCGGGACCCGACGATCTGGTCCTCATCCTCGGCAAGGGACACGAGCGGGGGCAGGAGATCGGCGGCGTCGTCCATCCGTTCGACGACCGGGCGGTCGCCGCCGAGATCCTGGCCTCCGACGCCCACAGCGGAGCGGCACGATGATCGCAACGAGCGGGCTGCGCTGGGACCTCGAAGCGATCGCCGCCACCGTCGGGGGCTCCGTGTTCGGAACCACGCCGATCCCCATCACGGCCGTTGAGATCGACTCCCGCCGAGTCGCCCCAGGATCGCTGTTCGTCGCCCTCCCAGGAGCCCGCGTCGACGGCCACGACTTCGTCGACGATGCCCTGGCGGCGGGCGCCGCCGCGGCGATCGTGCGGAAGGGTGCCGGGACGACCGCGGTCCCGCGCATCGAGGTCGGCGACACGATCGTCGCCCTGCGCGATCTCGCCGCGCTCCGCCGACGAGAGCTGCCTGTTCCGACCATCGCTGTCACCGGGTCGACGGGCAAGACCTCCACCAAGGAGCTGATCGCCGCGATCGTCGCAGGGTCGTGGGCCTCGCCCCGATCGTTCAACAACGAGATCGGCCTGCCGCTCACGGTGCTGGCGGCCCCCGACGACGCCACCGCGCTCGTCCTCGAAGTCGGATCCCGCGGGGCAGGCCACATCCGCTGGCTCTTGCCCGCCGCGGTTCCCGACGTCGCGGTCATCACCAACATCGGCCTCGTCCACCTCGAGACCTTCGGCACCCAGGCGGACCTCGTCGCCGCCAAGTGGGAGCTCGTCGAAGGCCTCGGCGACGGCGGGGTCGCGGTGCTCCCCGCCGGCGATCCTCGCCTCGCCGGGAGGTACGCCGGCAGGACGGTCACCTTCGGCTCGGAGGCCGGCGCCGACGTGCGCGTCGGGGACCTCAGCCTCGACGATGTCGCCCGTCCCCGGTTCACCCTCGACGTCGGCGGCCGGCGACGGTCCGTTCGGCTCCGGCTCGCGGGTGCCCACCACGCCATCAACGCCGCCGCGGCGGCGGCCGCCGTCGTGGCCTCCGGGCTTCCCATCGACCTCGATGCGATCGTCGCAGGGCTGGAATCGGCGGTCGGGCAGCAGTGGCGGATGCAGGTCCACCAGGGTCGGTTCGTCGTCGTGAACGACGCCTACAACGCGAATCCGACCTCCACCGAGTCGGCCCTCCGGTCCGTCGCCGCCATGGGCACCGGCCGCGTCGCCGTGCTCGGCGAGATGGCCGAACTCGGACCCGTGGCCGAGCGTGAGCATCGCCGGATCGGCCGCCTCGTCGCCGAACTCGGCTACCGGACCCTGATCGCCGTCGGTGACGTCCACGGCATGGACCGAGCCGCCGGAGGAATCGCCATCCCCGTCCCGGATGCCGACGCCGCCTTCGCCGCCGCCGTCGACGTGCTCGCACCCGGCGACGTGGTCCTCGTCAAGGCGTCCCGCAGCGTCGGTCTCGAGCGACTCGCCGACCGTCTCGTGGAGGAGGCGACGGCGTGATCTCCCTCCTCATCGCCTCGGCCATCGCCTTCGCCTTCACCATCTCGGTCACCCCGGCAGCCATCCGAGCGTTCCGGCGCCACGACATCGGCCAGTTCATCCAGTCCGAGGTCGAGGGACACATGCACAAGCGCGGTACCCCGACGATGGGTGGGATCGTCATCATCGGCGGCGCCACACTGGGGTACGTCCTCGGCCACTTCCGCATCTACACGATCGGTCACGGTTTCGAGCTCACCACCCGTCCCTTCGGGCACACGGCCCTCCTGGCGCTGTTCGCGTTCTTGGGTATGGGGCTCATCGGCTTCCTCGACGACTACATGAAGTACGCCAGGAAGGAGAACAAGGGCCTCTCGAAGCGATGGAAGTTCCTCGGCCAGCTCACCATCGCGGCGCTGTTCGCCGGAGGAGCCGTGATGGCGGGTGCCAGCACCGAGCTGTCGTTCACGCGGCCCCTCGGGATCGACCTGGGCCCGTACCTGTACTTCGGGCTCGTGCTGTTCATGCTCACCGCGACGGCCAATGCCGTGAACCTGACCGACGGTCTCGACGGCCTCGTGGCCGGCTCGGGAGCCCTCGTCTTCGGCGCCTACGTGCTCATCGCCTTCTGGCAGTTCCGCAACCCCGAGTTCTACGGGGTCCCCTCGGCGCTCGATCTGGCCGTCTTCGGAGCGGCGTTGTCCGGCGCCGCCCTCGGCTTCTTGTGGTGGAACGCCGCGCCGGCGAAGATCTTCATGGGCGACACCGGCTCGCAGGCCTTCGGCGGGGCGCTGGCGGCGCTGGCGCTGCTCACCAACACCGAGCTGCTGCTCATCCTCCTCGGGGGTCTGTACGTCATGGAGACCCTGTCGGTCATCGGCCAGGTCTTCGCCTTCCGGGTCTTCGGTCGGCGGATCTTCAAGATGTCGCCCATCCATCACCATTTCGAGCTGGCCGGATGGCCCGAGACGACCGTCATCGTCCGGTTCTGGATCCTGGCGGGGATCATGGTCGCCATCGGCGTCGGGCTGTTCTACGCCGACTTCATCACCGCCACCGACGGGGGAGTGTTGCTGCCATGAAGGTCCTCGTCCTCGGTGCGGCGGTGAGCGGCCGGGCGGCGGCCGAGCTCTCCCGTCGGCAGGGTCACGTCACGGCGGTCTACGATCGCCGATCGGCCGCCGTGCGGCCGTTGCGTGACCGAGGGTTCGAGGTGCACTCGGGGAGCTGGAACGCCGGTCTCCTCCGCGGTGTCGACCTCGTCGTGGCGAGCCCCGGGTTCGGAGAATCATCGCCGCCGATCACCGACACCGCCGCGTCGGGCATCCCCCTGTGGGCGGAGATCGAGTTCGCCTCTCGGGCGCTCACCGCGCCGTACGTCGCGGTGACCGGGACGAACGGCAAGACGACCGTCACCGAGGCCCTGGCTGCCATGCTGGAACGCTCAGGCCGGCGCACCATCGCCGCGGGGAACGTCGGCACGCCCTTGGCGAGCGTCGTCGACCAGGAGTGGGACATCGTGGTGGTCGAAGCGTCGAGCTTCCAGCTCCGTTTCGTCGACACCTTCCACCCGTTCGCTGCAGGCGTCACGAACCTCGCCCCCGACCATCTCGATTGGCATGGCTCCTTCGAACGGTACGCCACCGCCAAGGCCGAGATCCATCGCAACATGGAAGGCGACGATCTGTTCGTCTTCAACGCCGACGACGTCGCCGCAGCCCGCCTCGCGGCACGCGCTCGATGCCGTCTCCAGCCGGTCAGCGGCACCTCGGTTCCTCCCCACGGCATCGGCGTCGATGCCGGTGCGCTCGCCGTCGGGGAGCATCGGCTCCATGCCGGCACCGATGATCCGTCCTATCTCCTCGACCTGGCCGTCGCGGCCGCCCTCGCCATCGAGGCGGGCGCAGGCATCGATGCGATCGCGACCGTCGTGGAGGGGTTCCGGCCGGGAGCCCATCGCAGGGAACTGGTCGCCGACGCGGGGGGCATCCGATGGGTCAACGACTCGAAGGCCACGAACCCCCACGCGGCGGCGGCCGCCGCGGCCGCCTACCGGTCGGTCGTCCTGCTCGCCGGCGGGAAGAACAAGGGCCTCGATCTGACACCGCTGACGCAGGTCCCCGCCATCCGGCGGATCGTCGCCTTCGGGGAGTCCGCCGGCGAGATCGCGGCGGCCGCTCCCGAGGTCGTGGACGTGGTCGACGACCTCGACGCGGCGATCGGCCTGGCGGAAGCGATCGCGCGCTCGGGCGACACGGTGCTCCTGGCGCCCGGGTGCGCCAGCTTCGACCAGTTCACGTCGTACGAGGAGCGCGGAGACACGTTCCGACGATCGGTACAGGAGAGGACACGATGACCGGAAGGGTGAGCACACTCGGCTACGCGAGACGGCGGTCGGGGTCCAAGGCCGTTCCCCGCGCCGCCACGTTGGAACGCCGCGCCGTGCTCCTGGCCGTCCCGGTCGCCATGCTGCTCATCATCGGGCTGGGGGCGATGCTGTCGGCATCCTCGGTGGTGTCGATCCGAGCCACCGGCGACTCGTTGTTCTACTTCAAGCGCCAGGTCATGTGGGTGGGCCTCGGTGTCATCGCGTTCGCGGTGTCGGTGCGGATCCCCTACCGCCGATGGCAAGGCCTGGCCCTGCCCCTGTACGTCGCCACCATGGCGCTGCTCGTCCTGACGCTGATCGCCGGCGACCGCCGCAACGGCGCGGTCCGTTGGATCGAGGTCGGCTCCTTCACGATCCAAGCCGCCGAGTTCGCCAAGCTCACCACGTTGATGCTCCTGGCGGCGGCGCTCACCAAGAAGGAGCGGTGGCTCGGACACCTCATGCACTTCATGGCGCCGGTCGGCGCCATCTTGGGCATCGTCGGCCTGCTCCTGCTGGCCCAACCCGACTTCGGGAGCTTCATGCTCATCCTCGCCGCCGCCTTCGCGGTCATGCTCACGTCGGCCGCGCCGATCGGCTACGTCGCCGGTCTGGGCACCCTCGGGGTGATGATGGCGTCGATCCTCGCCTTCGGGGCGAACTACCGGCGGTCCCGCATCGATGCGTTCCTCGACCCGATGGCCGACCCGCTCGGTGCCGGTCATCAGGCGGTGCAGAGCCTGGTGGCGTTGGGGACCGGTGGCCTGTTCGGTGTCGGCCTGGGAGCGAGCCGAGCGCGCTGGTCGTTCCTCCCGAACGCGCATACCGACTTCATCTTCGCCATCATCGGAGAGGAGACCGGTATGGTCGGCTCCATCCTGGTCATCGCCCTGTTCGCCATGTTCGCGGTCGTCGGCATCCGGATCGCCCTCGCAGCTCCAGATCGATTCGGGCGTCTCCTCGCCGTGGGGCTCGTTGCCCTCTTGAGCTTCCAGGCGATCGTGAACATCGGCGGGGTCCTGGCCGTCCTCCCGATCACCGGCGTTCCGCTCCCGTTCGTCTCCGCCGGTGGCAACGCCATGATGGTCAACCTGGCCGCGGTCGGGATCCTCGTCAACATCGCCAGGGCCACCCGGGTCGCAGCCCGCGGCAAGGACGTTCGGTCGTGACCGTCGCCATCGCCGCAGCAGGCACGGGCGGACACCTCTATCCGGCGCTCGCCGTCGCCGATTCCCTCGTGACGGACCTCGGCGTCCCGGCCGACGAGATCGTGTTCTTCGGTGGCGATCGGATGGAGACGACGATGGTCCCGTCCGCTGGGTATCGGCTCGAGCAGGTCGACATCCGCGGCCTCGAGCGGTCCCTGTCGTTCGGCAACCTCTCGTTGCCCTTCGTCGTGCGACGAGCCGCCCACCGCATGGCGACGGTGATGGATGCCGCCGCGACGAAGGTGGTCGCCGCGTTCGGAAGCTACATCACCGTCCCCGCCGCGCTGGCCGCTCGACGGGTCGGCGTTCCGTTCGTCGTACACGAGCAGAACGCCGTACCCGGGCTGGCCAACCGGCTCGCCGCCCGGAGGGCGACCACGACGCTGGTCGGGTTCCCCCAGGCCGCCGAGCGTCTGAGGGGCGCCATCGTCGTGGGGAACCCGCTGCGCCGCGAGCTGGCCACGTTCGACCGGAAGGCGAGCCGCGCGGCGGCGCGTGGCATGTACGGACTTGATCCGGAGGCACCGGTCGTCGGCATCCTTGGAGGGAGCCTCGGAGCGCGCATCCTCAACGAGCTGGCCGACCGGATCGCCACCACCAACGGTGGGAAGCTCCACGTCCTCCATCTCAGTGGCCGTCGCGACGCCGAACGGTTCCTCACCGCCTCGGCGTCGGTGGACACCTGGACGGTGGTCCCGTTCGAACCGGCGATGGACCGGTTCTACGCGGCGGTCGACCTGGTCGTGTCACGGGCCGGGGCGTCGACGATCTCGGAACTGGCCGTGACCGGCACGCCGGCGATCGTGGTGCCCTACGCCCTGGGTACCGCCGGTCATCAGGACGCCAACGCCGCCGAACTCGCCGCCGCGGGTGGGTGTGTGGTCGTTCCGGAAGGGGAGGTCGATTCGATCCTCCCGCTGGTCGCCGATCTGGTGGTCGACGGTGATCGACTCGCAACGATGGGTGCCGCCGCCAGGTCGGTGGCGCGACCCGACGCAGCCCGCACGGTCGCTACCGTGCTCGCGGAGACCATCGATGGTTGACACCTCCCTGCCGCCCGCCGGGTCGAGCATCCACGTCATCGGCGTCGGAGGAGCGGGGATGTCGGGCGTGGCGAAGATCCTCGCCCAACTCGGGTACCGCGTCTCGGGTTCGGACCTGAAACCGGGTCGAACCCTGGAGCTCCTCGAGGACGTCGGGATCGTCACCTGGGTCGGTCACCGGCCGGACCGGGCGGCATCGTGGGACGTCGTCGTGGCGTCGTCGGCGGTCCCGGATCGGGACCCGGAGCTCCGCGCAGCCGCCGAGGCGGGCGTTCCGGTCTGGCGCCGGCCTCGTCTCCTGGGTGCGCTCACGACCCGGTTCCCGACGGTGGGGTTCTCCGGCACCCATGGGAAGACGACGAGCACCGCCCTGGCGGTGACCGCCCTGCGAGGGATGGGGAACGATCCGTCGTTCATCGTCGGTGGTGAGCTCGTGGCCCTCAACACGGGTGCACACCGCGGAACCGACGACCTGTTCGTCCTGGAGGCCGACGAAGCCTTCGGAACGTTCCGGCATCTCCACCTCACCGGGATGATGGTGACCAACATCGAGCCCGACCATCTCGACCACTACGGAACCGTCGCCGCGCTGGAGGACGCGTTCGCTCAGGTCGCGGCCGACGTCTCGGGGCCCGTGGTCGCCTGTATCGACGATCCCGGGGTGCGCCGCCTCGACCAGCGGGTTCCCGTCGTCTCGTACGGAACCAGCTCGGATGCCACCTGGCGGATCGTCGACGCCGCTCCTGCAGGCCTCGGCGTCCGGTTCGGTCTCCAACACGACGCGGGTGGCTCTGGCGATGCCGTCGTCGTCGAGGTACCCCGGCCGGGCATGCACGTCGCCCGCGACGCAGCCGGTGTCCTCGCCCTGCTGGGGGAGATGGGCTACGACGTGGCGGCCGCGGCCGCATCGCTGGAGGGGTTCGACGGCGTCCGGCGCCGTTGGGAGGTACGGGCGAAGGTCGCGGGCGTGGTCGTGGTCGAGGACTACGCCCACCATCCCACCGAGATCGCGGCGACGGTCGAAGCCGCGATCGCCGGAGCGCGGGGGCGGGTGTGGGCGGTGTTCCAACCGCATCGGTACACCCGCACCGCCGATCTGGGACCGGACTTCGGCCGGCCCTTGTCCGCGGTCGACGAGGTCATCGTCACCGACGTGTACCCGGCGGGTGAGCATCCGATCCCGGGGGTCACCGGCAAGATCGTCGCCGACGCGGTGGCGGCTGCCGGAGGCCACGTCCGGTACGTGCCCAAGCTCGACGACGTGGTGGATCTCGTGGTGGGCGCGCTGCATCCCGGGGACGTCCTGGTGCTCCTGGGAGCCGGAGATGTCGGGTCGATCGCCGAGTCGGTGGCGTTGGCCTTGGAGCGACGATGACCGGATCGATCGATCATCCCGCGGTCCGTCGCGACGTTCCGCTCGCTGCGCACACGACCTACAAGGTCGGTGGCCTCGCCGCGTTCTGGGCCGAACCGGCGACGATCGCCGATCTCGCCGGTGTCCTCGACGCCGTGCCGAGCGACCTGCCGGTGCTCGTCCTCGGTCGAGGGAGCAACCTGGTGTTCTCGGATGCCGGGTTCGACGGGCTGGTCATCCGGCCGACCGGGGAGTTCCTCGGAGTGTCGGTCGGTGACGATGGCGAGGTCGTCGCCGGCGGGGCGGCCCCGCTGCCGAAGGTGGCCCGCACGGCTGCGGCTGCGGGACGAGCCGGTCTCGAGTTCTACGTCGGTATCCCCGGCTCGGTGGGTGGTGCCATCCGGATGAACGCGGGAGGTCACGGCTCCGACACCGCCACCGTTCTCCTCACCGCCACGGTGCTCGACCTCGTCACCAGGCAGACGGACGACCTGACCCCGGCCGCTCTCGAGTTCGGGTACCGCCGCTCCGGGTTGACGGATCGTCACATGGTCCTGCGGGCGTCGTTCCGGACCGAGCCGGGAGACCCGGCCGTGCTCGATGGTCGATTGCGTGACATCATCCGCTGGCGGAAGGAACACCAACCCGGGGGGACCCTGAACGCCGGCAGCGTGTTCAAGAACCCGCCGGGGGCCTCGGCCGGGGAGATCATCGACCGACTGGGGTTGAAGGGCTACCGTCGCGGCGACGTGGCGGTGTCGGAGATGCATGCGAACTTCTTCGTCGCCGGGCCCGGGGCCACCGGCCACGACATCTGGGAGCTCGTCCGTGCCGTGCGAGCGAAGGTGAAAGAGGCGACCGGGATCGATCTCGAGCCGGAGATCCGGTTCGTCGGCCAGTTCGGAGACACGGAGGTCCACCCATGAGAACGATGGACGAGCGGATCGCACGCCGGCGGCGTCTGGTCACCGAAGACCGCGCCGCTCGTCGCCTGCGACGCATCCTCACGGTGCTGGCGATCGCCGGTGTCGTGGCGTTCGCAGCCTGGTTCGTTCGCTCGCCGTACCTGTCGATCGCCGAGGTGACCGCGACGGGCGGGTCCGTCACCGATCCGGTGACCCTCGCGACCGAGATGGGTATCCGCCCCGGCGTCCCGACCATCGACGTCGACCGAGGAGCCCTCGAAGCCAGGCTCGAGTCCGAGCCGTGGATCGCGGGCGCCGAGGTCGCCGTGTCGTGGCCGGGGACCGTCTCCATCACGGTCATCGAACACCGGGCGGTGGCGCAGGTGGGATCCCGAGGATCCGCCGTGGTGGTGGCCGAAGACGGGACCGTGCTGGAGCCCGCCGGTGACGCCCCGATGCCGGTCGTCGCCATCGAACCGGCGACGACGCGAGCCGGTGAGCGTCTCTCCGATCGACGCATCATCGGGGCCCTGGGGTTCGTCGACGCCCTTCCGCGGGACCTGGCCGTGGCCACCGAGGTCGAAGCAGAAGGCGAGATCCTGTGGGCGACGGTGCCGGGCCATCGTGTCAGGCTCGGGCACGGCACCGACATGGAGATGAAGGCCGCGGTCCTCGTCGCGATGCTCGAGACGGACATCCCTCCCGGCGCGGTGATCGATCTCATCGCTCCCACCCGTCCCGCCGTGCGAGCTCAACCTGAACTTGAAGGTGAGTCCCCGGGTCCCGCAAAGGGTGAAGTTTCGGGTTAACCTTGGGGAACCGTGCCGGAGGGATGCAGATGACGACCGATACCAACAGAGCGCCACACACCTACCTCGCCGTGATCAAGGTGGTCGGGGTCGGCGGCGGCGGGGTCAATGCCGTCAACCGGATGATCGAATCCGGGGTGGGCGGCGTGGAGTTCATCGCCATCAACACCGACGCGCAGGCGCTCTTGATGTCGGACGCCGACATGAAACTCGACATCGGCCGCGACGCCACCCGTGGGCTCGGCGCCGGCGCCAACCCCGAAGTCGGGCGCGAGGCGGCCGACGAGCATCGCGACGAGATCGAGGATGCCCTCAAGGGCGCCGACATGGTGTTCATCACCGCCGGCGAGGGTGGCGGGACCGGGACCGGTGCTGCACCCGTCGTCGCCGAGGTCGCCCGCTCCGCAGGGGCGCTCACCGTGGGTGTCGTCACCCGACCGTTCGGCTTCGAAGGTCGCCGACGTTCCGTCCAGGCCGAACAGGGGATCCAGGCCCTCAAGGCCGCCGTCGACACCCTGATCATCATCCCCAACGAGCGCCTCCTCGAGGTCGCCGATACCAACATGCCGGTGACCGAAGCGTTCCGGATGGCCGACGAGGTCCTCACCGCCGGGGTCAAGGGCATCACCGACCTCATCACCACCCCCGGGCTCATCAACGTCGACTTCGCCGACGTCAAGACCGTCATGGCCGAAGCGGGTTCCGCGGTGATGGGCATCGGCCATGCGACCGGCGACTCGCGCGCCGAACAAGCCGCAGAGAAGGCCATCTCGAGTCCCCTGTTGGAGACCTCGATGGAAGGTGCCCGCGGGGTGCTGCTGTCCCTCGCCGGCCCTTCCGATATGACCTTGCAGGAGCTGAACACGGCGGCGACGTTGATCGCCGACCACTCCGACGCCGATGCGAACATCATCTTCGGCGCCGTGATCGACGACACGCTCGGCGACGAGATGCGGGTCACCGTGATCGCCGCCGGTTTCGACCGGGACCGCCGCTCCACGTCGGGTATCACCGGCTCACCGGCGTCTCGGCCCCGACCCTCGTTGTTCACCGACGACGAGGACAGCACCGAAGAGCGCGACGACCTCGAGATCCCGGGGTTCGTCCAAGGATGATCCGCCCGCCCGGATTCCGGGCGACGGCGTTCGAGACCCGTGCCGTCGACGACGCCAGAGACGACCTGGCGGTTCGACGGTCCCTGGCGACGGAGCTGGGGATCGGCACCGACTGGGCGTACCTGCATCAGGTCCACGGAGCGACGGTCATCGAGGCGACCGGCCCCGGGCTGCTGGGCGACGCCGACGGCATCGTCACCACCCGCCGCGGCCTTCCCATCGTGGTCGCGACCGCCGACTGTCTCCCCATCGTCATCGAGGGAGCGGGCAGCGTCGGCGTCGCCCATGCCGGTTGGCGAGGGCTCGCCGCAGGGATCGTCGGGGCGGTGCTCTCCGCCATGGCGGATCTCGGGGATCGTCCCGTGCGGGCGGCCATCGGGCCGGCGATCGGCCCGTGTTGCTACGAGGTCGGGCCCGAGGTCGCCGGCCGCTTCCCTCGCTTCGTGTCGACCACGACCTGGGGGACCACCAGCATCGACCTCGCGGCCGCAGCCGCCGATCAGCTCGACGGGCTCGAGGTCTGGACGTCGGGCCGCTGCACCCGGACCGACCCCGATCTCCGGTCGTACCGTGGTGGCGATCTCCATCGCCGGCAGGTCGCCGTCGGGTGGCTGCCGTGACGACGATCGCCGAACGGCTCGACGAGGTCCGTGCTCGGATCGCGGCGGCGGCACGCCGCTCGGGTCGGTCACCCGGCGACGTGACCCTGGTCGCGGTCAGCAAGGGCAGTCCGGACGAGGACGTGCTCGCGGCGCGCGCCGCCGGACAGCGGCTCTTCGGGGAGAACCGGCCCGATCAGCTCGCCGGCCGGATCGCCCGGCTCGACGGTGACCTGTCCTGGCACCTCATCGGGCATCTTCAGCGCCGGGCGGTGCGCCATGTCCTCGTCGGTGTCGCCATGATCGAGTCGCTCGACCGGATCCGCCTGGCCGAGACCCTGGCCCGGCGCCTTCCCGACGTCCCTCCGGTGCTGCTCGAGGTCAACCTGGCCGAAGAGCCGCAGAAGCACGGAGTGGCGCCCGTCGACGTTCCCGCGACGGCAGCCGCCGTCGTCGAGCTCGGACTCGATCTGCGTGGTCTGATGGCCATCCCACCGCGGCCGGAAACGCCGGAGGACTCCCGGCCGTGGTTCGAGCGACTGGCCGAGTTGGGCGATGTGTTGGGCAGGGAACTGTCCGGGCCGGTCGAGCTGTCGATGGGCATGAGCGACGATTTCGAGGTGGCCGTCGAGTGCGGTGCGACCATCGTTCGCGTGGGACGGGCTATCTTTGGGGAACGGGCGGCCACCGAGCCGCGACGGGAAACGACGTGAGGTGAGCCGATGGCATCGATGTGGCAGAAGACACTGTTCTACCTCGGCCTCGTCGACGAGGACGAGGCTGCCCAGGCGCAGGTGACACCGATGCCGCCGCCGCAGGAGACGGTCGTCGCCCAGCAGCCCGTCCCGATGGCGCCGCCGCATCAATCCGTGGCCGCTCGGGTGCGGCCGCCCGGGGTCGTCGCCGGTCGCCGCGTCGAGCCGCCGGGTCAGAGCCGCCGGCGGGTCTCGCCGTACCCCGAGCACGCCGAAGCGGGCCTCTACGTCCACGAGACGGCGCCGACCAGGGACCGGTACCCGGTCGCGGAGCCCGAGGCGCGCGTCATCGTCGCCCGCAACTTCTCCGACGCGCAGGTGCTCGCCGACGACCTCCGCGCCGGCAAGGCCGTCGTCCTCGACCTCCGCTCGACCGAGCCGGAGATGGTGCGTCGGATCGTGGACTTCACGTCAGGGCTCACCTACGCCCTCGACGGGAAGATGGGCAAGATCGCCAAGGGCGTGGTCCTCGTGACCCCCCACGGTGTGACGCTCAGCCCGCAAGAGCAGGAGCGGCTCTCCCAACTCGGTCTCTACGGCACCAGGGCCGGCTGAGCGCGATGAACCTCCTTCGCGGGCTCCTGAACCTCGTTCTGCTCGCCCTCTTCGCTTGGATCGTCCTGGGATACGTCGTCGTGTTCGGCCGGATCCCGTGGGGTCATCCGGTCCGCAAGGCCTACGACTTCCTCGGTCGGATCTTCGAGCCCATCCTCCGCCCCATCCGTCGGGTGCTCCCGCCGATCCGGATCGGGGGAGCGGCGCTCGACCTGTCTCCGATGATCCTCATCTTGATCATCTGGCTGGTCATCGGCCTGCTCGGGTAGCAGCCCTCTTCACCGCCAGGACGACCCGGTGGCCATCCAGCGAGATGGCCGGTTCCATCGAGGTGGCGTCCCGCTCGATACCCTCGGCGAGGACCTCCCCGGCGATGAGGTCGCCGAATCGACCGAATGCATCGACGATGTCCGGATCCGAGGAGTTCCATCGCACCGTCACCCGGTCGGTGACCGCCAGGCCCTGATCCTTGCGGAGGCTCTGGATCCGGTTGACGAGGTCCCGTGCGATGCCCTCCAGTCGCAGGTCCTCGTCGATCGTCGTGTCGAGCGCCACCGACAGGGACCCTTCGCTCGCCACGGCCAGGCCGGCACGGGGAACCCGGGTCACCACGATGTCGTCGGCGGCGATCTCGACACCGTCACACTCGACGGTTCCGCCCGCGAGGACCGATTCGAGTTCCTCGCTGCCGAGCGCCTCGATCCGCTCGGCGACGCGCCTCGTCTCCTTGCCGAGCCGCGGTCCGAGGACCTTGAAGTTGGCCTTGGCGGTGAGGTCGACGAACGATCGCTCGTCGGCCGCGACGCGAACGTCCTTGACGTTGAGCTCGTCGGCGATGAGGTCCGCGTGGTCCTCGACCGCGGCCACCACCTGGGGATCACGGGTGGCGATGGTCACCGATCGCAGCGGCTGGCGAACGCGGAGATCCGTCCGTTTGCGAAGGCCGCGTCCGAGGTTCACGACCGTCCGGACGATGGCCATGGAGCGCTCGAGATCGCGGTCGATGACCGAACCGTCCGCGGTCGGGTAGTCGAGGTGATGGACACTGACGGGAGCGTCGGCGTCGACGCTGCGGACCAGGTCCTGGTAGAGCCGTTCGGTGACGAAGGGCAACACCGGAGCGGCGACGGTGGCGAAGGTGGTCAGGACCTCGTACAAGGTCGCGAACGCGGCCAGTTTGGTCTGATCGTCCCCACCGCGATGGCTCCAGAAGCGCCTCCGGGAGCGGCGGATGTACCAGTTGGTGAGGTGTCCGACGAACCCGATGACGGGCGGGACGACCCGATCGAGGCGATAGTCCTCCATCTCGCGGTTGACGTCCGCGACGAGGCTCTGCAGCACCGAGACGATCCACCGATCGATCTCGGGCCGCTCGGCCAGCGGGGGCGCCGACGTGATGTCGTCCATCGTGATGCCGTCGGCCTGCGCGTAGGTGGTGAAGAACGAGTACGCGTTCCACAGTGGCAGGAGCACGGTGCGCACCACGTCGCGGACCCCCGCTTCGGAGAAGCGGAGGGGTTCGCCTCGCACGATCGGCGAGTTGATCAGGTAGGCCCGCAACGCGTCGGCCCCGAACCGGTCGAGGATCGTGCTCGGATCCGGATAGTTCTTGAGCGACTTGGACATCTTGCGCCCATCCTCGGCGAGGATGAGCCCCGTCACGACGCAGTTCTGGAAGGGGGCCTGTTCCGAGATGGCGGTCGCCAGGACCAGGAGCGTGTAGAACCATCCGCGCGTCTGGTCGAGGCCCTCGGCGATGAAGTCGGCCGGGAACCGGCGGGCGAAGCGTTCTTCGTTCTCGAAGGGGTAGTGGATCTGGGCATAGGGCATCGCTCCCGACTCGAACCAGCAGTCGAGGACCTCGGGCACCCGGCGCATCGTGCCGTCGGTGCATTCGGTGCACCGATACGTGACCTCGTCGACGAACTCCCGGTGGAGATCGTCGAGCCAGACGCCGGCGCGTTCACGCAGCTCGGCCCGCGATCCCATGGCCTCCTGGTGGCCGCAGCGGTCGCATTGCCATACGGGGATGCAGCTTCCCCAGTATCGGTTGCGGCTGATCGCCCAATCCCTGGCGTTCTCCAACCAGTTGCCGAACCGCTTCGAACCGATGTGCTCGGGCACCCAATGGATCGTCCGGTTGTTGGCCACCATCTCGTCGCGGAAGCGCTCGACCGCGACGAACCAGGTGGGGATCGCCTTGTAGATGAGCGGCGTGGCCGTTCGCCAACAGAAGGGGTACGAGTGGCGGATGGTGCCCCTGACCAGGAGCCGGCCCTTCTCGTCGAGCAGATCCATCAAGATCGGGTCGGCCTCCTTGACGTTCATTCCCGCGACGTCGGGGACGTCGTCGGTGAAGCGGGCTTCGGCGTCGACCGGGTCGACCAGCACGTCGAGTCCGGCCGCTTGGAGGGCGAAGAAGTCCGCCTCGCCGTAGGCCGGGGCCATGTGCACCAGGCCGGTGCCCTCCTCCACCGTGACGTCGTCCGAGACGATGACGCGGAAGGCGCCGCGGTCGCGCTCCTCCTCGAAGTAGTCGAAGGGCGGGTCGTATTCGATACCGACCAGATCCCGGCCCGATGCCGTCCGGTCGGGTTCGACGGGCTCACCGAAGATCGCCTCGATCCGATCGACGGCGATCCAGTACCGGCCGGGTCGTCCCCCGAGGGGGTGGACGACCCGGCCGTACTCGATGTCCTCCCCGACCGCCACCGCCAGGTTGCCGGGGAGGGTCCACGGTGTCGTGGTCCAGATGAGGAGATCGTCGCCCGCCTCGACGGGCCCGTGGCCTCTGAGGACGGGAAGTCGGACGACGATCGCCGGATCCTCCACCTCCCGATAGTCGAGGTTCGCCTCGAAGTTGGACAGCGGTGTCGTGGCCCCCCACGAGTAGGGCAGCACCTTGAAGTCCTGATAGATGAGACCCTTGTCCCACAAGCGTCGGAAGACCCACCACACCGACTCCATGAACTCGACGTCCATGGTCTTGTAGTCGTTGTCGAAGTCGACCCAGCGGCCGATCCGTTCGGTGATCGTCTCCCACTCACCGGTGGTGTGCTCGACCATCTCCCGACAGGCCTGGTTGAAGCGAGCGATCCCGAGTTCCTGGATGTCTCGGGGGCCGGAGACGCCCAGGAGCTTCTCGACCTCCATCTCCACGGGCAGGCCGTGGGTGTCCCAGCCGAAGCGGCGTTCGACGCGGAAGCCGCGCATCGTCCAGTAGCGGGGCACGATGTCCTTGATGATGCCTTGCAGGATGTGCCCGTAGTGGGGGCTGCCGGTGGCGAAGGGCGGACCATCGTAGAAGGTGTACTCGCGCGTCGAGGGACGCATCGTCACCGACGTCTCGAAGGCGGCGACCTCCTTCCAGAACGCCAGGACGCGAGCGTCCAGGGCAGGGAGATCCACGGTCGCGGGAACCTGGGGGAAGTCGGTGGTGCGGTCGGTCATCTCGGTTGGCCTCCGGGCGCGTCCTGCGGTTGCGCCGGGACGGGGGCCTCCCGCGGTACCACCCGGCTTGCCGGCTGACGCCGGCCGCTCGTTGCTCCATGTCGGAGGAGGGCCCGGCGGGTTCTACGTCCGGCCTGGGCCGGGGTCTTCCCGCGGCTCGGGAGTGATGTCCGCCTCGGGTCGTGGTGCCGGACTTCCACCATCTCCGGCTCGCTGGAACCCGGGGTTCCGAGGCGGCGCGTCTCCGTCGGCGCCGTGACCGCAGGTTAGCCGTCCCGCGGCCGCATCGGAGCAACTTGCGGGAACGGCGCGACGGTCCCACACTTCGGGGGATGGATCCGATCGAGGAGGCCGGCGACGGCGTGATCGTCACGGTATGGGTCGTCCCTGGCGCGTCGCGCACCGAGGTGACCGGACTCCACGACGGCGCCGTCCGGATCCGTGTCGCCGCGCCGCCGGAAGGCGGTCGGGCCAATCGGGCCGTCGCCGACCTTCTGGGTCGGACCCTCGGGAGTCGGCGGGTGGAGCTGAGAGCCGGCGCGTCCGGTCGCCGCAAGCGCTTCTTCGTCGGTGGCGTCGCTTCCGACGAGGTCCACCGTGCGCTGTTGGCCGGCGACTGAAGCCTGTGCCGGGGTGCTTCGGAAACTGTCGTCGCCCACTATCCTCTTCGCTCCGACCCCGGAGGAGCGATGGCCAGGAAGTTGGCGAAATCGACGCTCGATCGGCTCGCGAAACGTCTCGAGGACGAGCGGACCCGCCTGGAGACGCTCCTCGCCCAGATCGAGCAGCAACGCGAACAGGTACGGTTGTCCGAAGCGGCGTCGGAGCACGCGGCGGATCCCGAAAGCGCCGAAGGTGGCTCACTGGCCTTCGAGCTGGAGATGGACCTGTCGATCGAGCAGAACACCAGGGAGCTCCTGGAGAAGGTGAAGCACGCGCAAAGGCGCATGGACGAAGGCGTGTACGGGATATGCGAAGTGACAGGCAAACCGATCCCGCTGGCGAGGCTGGAGGCGCTCCCGTACGCGACGACGGTCGTGGAGGCCGCCGACCGGCGCTGAGCGAGCGGGCGATCGCACTGGCCATCGCGGCGGTCGTCCTGATCGTCGATCAGCTCACGAAGGCTTGGGCGCTCGCGGCGCTGGCCGATGGCCCCATCCCATTGATCGGTGACCTGTTCCAGTTCCGCCTCGCCCGGAACTCCGGGGCCGCGTTCTCGACGTTCACGGGATCGGGCCCGCTCCTCGGCCTCGTGGCGATCGGCGTGGTGATCATGATCTTCGTGGTCCTGGGCGATGCCGGCCATCGGATGGAGGCCGTCTCGTTGGGCCTCGTCCTGGGCGGGGCTCTGGGGAACCTCGCGGACCGGGCGTTCCGCGGTCCCGGCTTCCTCGACGGGCGGGTGGTCGACTGGATCTACCTGTCGTTCTTCCCCACGTTCAACGCGGCGGACGCCGCGATCACCATCGGCGTGGTGCTGCTCCTCTGGCACGCCTTCGCTCGCCGATGAGCCGTTGGGCGGTCCCCGAGGATCTGGCGGGCGACCGTGTCGACCGTATCGTGTCCCATCTGGCGCATGTGAGTCGATCCCAAGCTCGGGCGCTCGTGGATGCCGGCGCGGTCGCCGTCGATGGCGCGCCGGTGAAGGCCTCGGACCGGCTGGCGGCCGGCACCGAGATCGACGTGTCCCTCCCCTCCGAGCCTTCCGGCCCGAGCGCCGACGCCGGCGTCGAGTTCACGGTCGCCTTCGCGGACGACGACGTGATCGTCGTGAACAAGCCGCCGGGACTGGTCGTCCATCCGGGAGCGGGCGTGACCGGAGCGACCCTGGTGAACGGTCTCCTGGCTCGGTACCGGGAGCTCGGCGAGCTGGGTGAAGACCGCCGCTGGGGCATCGTGCATCGGATCGACAAGGACACGTCGGGGTTGCTGATGGTCGCTCGGACGCCTTCGGCGTTCGATTCCCTCCAGGAGGCCCTGCGAAGGCGCGAGGTGTCCCGGTCGTACCTGACGCTCGTACACGGACGGATCGAGGCCGCCGCGGGGACCATCGAGGCACCCATCGGAAGGGATCCGCGTCGTCCGACCCGGATGACGGTCCGGTCCGACGGACGGGAGGCGCGCACGCACTACCGACGTCTCGCCACCTGGAGCGAACCGCCACGGACCCTGCTGCACGTCGCCCTCGACACCGGGCGCACCCACCAGATCCGTGTCCACATGCAGGCCATCGGTCATCCCATCGTGGGCGACCGTACCTACGGCAAGCCCGGCGCGGGTAGCCCGGGCCGCACGTTCCTGCATGCCTACGCCCTGGTGTTCCCCCATCCGGCGACGGGCGGAAGCGTCGAGGTCCATGCGCCCCTCCCACAGGATCTCCAGGATGCCATCGCCGAGTTGGGAACTCCGGAGGCGGGTCGCCTCCCGGTCATCGACGTGGACGGGTAGATTCCGAGCGATGTCGACCCACTACGACCGCTTGTCGCCGCTCGACGCTTCGTTCCTGGCGCTCGAGTCCCGCACGACCCACATGCACGTGGGCGCCGTGACGATCTTCGAGGCCGGGCCCTTGAGCGAGGATGGGGGCGTCGACTTCGCCAAGGTCCGGTCGCACATCGCTTCGCGTCTGCATCTCATCCCCCGGTACCGGCAGCGTCTGGCCTGGGTGCCTCTCGAGCAGCATCCGGTGTGGGTCGACGACGAGCATTTCAACCTCGACTACCACGTCCGACACATCGCGCTGCCCCACCCCGGCAGCGAGGAGCAGCTCAAGCAGCTGGCAGGACGGATCATGTCCCAGCAGCTCGACCGGGCCAAGCCGCTGTGGGAGATCACCGTCGTGGAGGGTCTCGTCGACGGGGGCTTCGCGTTGATCTCCAAGACCCATCACTGCATGCTCGATGGTGTGGCCGGAGTGGATCTCATGGCCGTCCTGCTGTCACCCGTTCCCAGCGACGAGATCGAACCGCCCCCGCCATGGGAGCCCAGGCCGGCGCCGAACGGCACCGAACTGTTGGTGAAGGAAGCATCCCGACGGATCAGCCGGGTCCTGGCGAGCGCCACGCACATCAGGGAGATCCCCGGCGACATCGGCTCGGTCGTCGGCGATGTCGCGCATCGCCTGCGGGCGGTCGGAGCATCCCTCACCTCGGGGTGGCTGGTGCCGGCGGACGCTTCGCCGTTGAACGGCCAGGTCGGCCCGAACCGACGGTTCGACTGGCTGCGGTCCGATCTCGCCGAGGTCAAGACCATCAAGAACCTCCTCGGCGGCACCGTCAACGACGTGGTGCTCACCACGGTGGCCGGTGGCGTCCGGCGGTTCCTGCTGGAGCACCGCGGGTTGTCCGAGGAGCTGCTGGCCGAGATGGAGTTCCGCGTGATGGCCCCCGTCAGCGTGCGTTCCTCCTCCGGCGGGGGGACCCTCGGTAACCAGGTGGCCATGTGGCTGGTGCCGTTGCCGGTGGGTGAGCCCGATCCGGTGCGACGGATGGAGATCATCCAAGCCGAGACGGAGCGTCTGAAGGCCACCGATCAGGCGCTCGGGGCGGCGACGATCGTCCGGATGTCGGCCGGCGCTCCGTTGACGTTGGTGTCCCTCGGAGCCCGCCTGGCGGCCAACGCTCGACCCTTCAACATGACCGTGACCAACGTTCCCGGTCCCCAGTTCCCGCTCTACCTGCTGGGCTCGAGGCTCGAGGCCACCTATCCGCTCGTGCCCCTGTGGGAGGGCCACGGGGTCGGTATCGCCCTGTTCAGCTACGCCGGAGGGCTCTTCTGGGGGCTGAACGGCGACTACGACCTGATGCCCGACCTGGCCGGGTTCGCCGCCGCCTTGGGCCTGGCCGTCGAGGAGCTGCACGATGCCGCAGCCGAAGCGGTGGCTCGGCGAACCGATGAGGAGATGGCCGACGAGCCCCAGGCCTCGTCGTCGGACGGCGGCCGGAAGACCACCAAGGCGCCGGAACGGCCCCCCCTCGGTACTCGGTGACCGGATCGTCCTCGGCGGCGCCTACCCGAAGAACGTCCGCGCCGCCTCGTACCGGTCGAACGGAACCCCGCGGGTCTCGGCGCAGGCCTCCTCCAGCGGCACGGGGACGATCTCGTCACCCCGCAGAGCGGCCATGACCTTGGAGCGCCCTTCCACCGCGTAGTCGGCGGCAGCCACCCCGAGACGGGTGGCGAGCACACGGTCGAAGGCGGTGGGGCTCCCACCGCGTTGGATGTGACCGAGGACCGTGACCCGGGTCTCGAACCCGGTTCGATCCTCGATCGCTTCCGAGATCTGGTAGCTGACCCCGCCGAGGCGTTCGAACCCGAAGGCGTCGGTTCGATGTTTCAGCGGTCGGTAGCCCGGGGGTGGGGGGACGCCTTCGGCGACGACCACGATCGAGTACCGCACACCCCGGCGATGCCGGGCCTTGAGGATGTCGACGATGTCGTCGAGGTCGTACGGCACCTCCGGGATCAGGATCGCGTCGGCGCCTCCGGCGATCCCTGCGTAGGTGGCGATCCATCCCTTGGTCCGGCCCATGACCTCGACCACCATCACCCGGTTGTGCGATTCCGCCGTGGTCACGAGCCGGTCGATGGCGTCGCTCGCCACCTGGACCGCCGTGTCGAACCCGAAGCAGACGTCCGTCCCGTTGATGTCGTTGTCGATGGTCTTGGGGACGCCGATGATCGGGAGGTCGCTCTCGTCGGCGAGACGCAACGCGGAATGCAGCGTCCCGTCGCCGCCGACGACCACGAGCGTGTCGATGCCGTTCTGGCGGATCGTGGGTTCGCAGCTCGCATAGCCGTCTCCATGGACGTACGGGTCCATGCGGGACGTTCCCAGGATGGTCCCGCCTCGCCCCAAGATGCCTCGGACGTCGTCGCGTTCGAGGGGACGGGTCTCGCCGCGCATCAGTCCTTCCCACCCGTTGCGGATGCCGACGACCTCGGCATCGTGGACCTCGGTTGCTCGGGTGACGACACCGCGGATCACGGCGTTGAGGCCGGGGCAGTCTCCACCTGCGGTGAGGATGCCGATCACGCTCATGGGGGTTCCTTTCGGAGGCTCGTCAGTACAGGAACATCGGTTTGCCCGTCACGTGCCTGACCTTGGGTCGGTAGCCGGCGACGTCGTACAGCTCGCCGACATCGACCCGTTTGACGCCTTCGCCCGTGACCGAGATCGGGACGGCGGTGTAGGTTCCCGAGCGGAGGGCCACCATCCTCCCCGACGATCCGTCCAGGGCCAGGTCGGCGGCCATCACCGCGTAGTTGGTCGCCACCATCAGGTCGAGGGAATCCGGGCGCCCCGAACGCAGGAGGTAGCCGAGCTGCTGGTAGATGATGCCCTGGCCCGTCCGTTCCTTGAGCAACGCTCCGGTGAGCGCCCCGATCCCGCCCAGCTTCCGGTGCCCGTAGGCGTCCTCCTCCCCGGACATGATCACCTCGCCCTCGGTCATCCGGGCGCCCTCCGAGATGGTCAGCATGGCGTAGTTGCTGGGGTTGGCCGCCTTGTCGGCCAGCAGCATCTCGGCGAGGGCGTCGATGTCGAACGGGACCTCGGAGATGACGGCCCGGTCGACGCCGGCGAGGTAGGCGGTGATGAGCGACGTCTCTCCGCTGTAACGTCCGAAGAGCTCCACGACGGCGATCCGTTCGTGGCTCCCGGTGCTGGTCCTGAGGTCGTGGATGTAGCCGACGCCGCGGGTCACGGCGGTCGAGAATCCGATGCAGTAGTCCGTGCCGTGGACGTCGTTGTCCATCGTCTTGGGGATGGCGATGACCGCAACACCCTCCTCGTGTAGGCGGAGGCCGTACGAGAGGGTGTCGTCGCCGCCGATCGGGATGAGGACGTCGATGCCGAGGGCCTCGACGACTTCCAGGACGTGGCCGGTCAGGTCGAAAGGCCCTGCTCCCTCGACGCGGTCGGCGAGGAAGTCGGGGACCTCGCCGGCACGCATCCTGGCCGGATTGGTGCGGCTCGTGTGCAGGAAGGTGCCGCCGGTGCGATCGATGGTGCGGACGACGGCAGGGTCGAGGCGGAGGGTGTTGCGCTGGATGCTCGTCGGGTCGTCGAGGTCGATCGCGACGAGCCCTTGCCATCCGCGGCGGATGCCGACGACCTCGTGGCCTTCGTGGGCTACCCGGTTGACCACCGCCTTGATGCTGGCGTTGAGCCCGGGGACGTCGCCTCCGCCGGTGAGGATGGCGATGCGCATGGGGATGTGCCTCCTCGTGGATGTCGCGGCCGTCGACGGAGGATACCCGCGCGTCGGGGACGCCGATCGGATCGCCGAGGGTGCGGATTCGCGCTCTGGCACACGGCGTCGCGGCGTGCTTACATGGGTGTAGTTCACATGGGAGGACTTCGATGAGCGATCGCTTCGCGCATCTCCATGTGCACTCCGAGTTCTCGATGCTCGACGGTGCGGCCAGGGTCAAGGACGTCGTCGCGGCCGCGGTGGCCGACGGTCAGCCTGCGGTGGCCATCACCGACCACGGGGTGCTCTACGGTGTGGTCGATTTCACCGAGGCGGCGACCGCGGCCGGGATCAAGCCGATCATCGGGATCGAAGCGTACGTGACGCCCGGCTCGCGGTTCGATCGGCCACCTCGCCGCGAGGACGTCCGGTACCACATGACCCTGCTCGCCATGAACCAGGCGGGCTACCGCAATCTCATGAAGCTGGCGTCTCGGGCCTACCTCGAGGGCTTCTACTACAAGCCCCGGATGGACGCCGAGCTCCTCGCCGAGCACGCCGAGGGCATCGTGGCCACCTCGGGATGCCTCGGCGGGCATGTCCCACAACTCCTCGGTCCCGACGCCACCAGCGAAGAGGGCAACACCGCCCAGACCCGCGACTTCGCCGCCGCGGTGGCCGCCGCCGGGATGTACCAGGACATCTTCGGGAAAGAGAACTTCTTCATCGAGATCCAGGACCACGGGATCGAGGCGCAGCGGCGGATCATGCCCGACCTCCTTCAGGTCGCCGAGGACGTGGGTGCTCCGCTGCTGGCGGCCAACGACAGCCACTACACCTACGCCCACGAAGCCGACGCCCACGACGCGCTGCTGTGCATCCAGACGGGATCCAACCGGTCGGATCCCGACCGGTTCCGGTTCGACTCCCAGGAGTTCTACCTCAAGTCGTCCGCCGAGATGCGGGCCCTGTTCCCCTCCGACGAGTACCCGGGGGCCGCCGACAACACCTTGCTGATCGCCGAGCGGGCGGACCTCGCCATCGAGTTCGGCAACATCCTCCTCCCGCAGTTCCCGGTACCCGAAGGCTTCGACGAGGATTCCTACCTCGCTCATCTCGTCGAAGCCGGCGCCAAGGAGCGGTACGGGACCCTCGACGCCGCGACGAGGGAACGCATCGACTACGAGCTCAGGGTCATCGCGGAGATGGGGTTCTCGGCCTACTTCCTCATCGTGTGGGACCTCATCAGGTACGCCGCCGAGCGGGGCATCCGCACCGGTCCCGGACGGGGCTCCGCGGCGGGGTCCATCGTGGCGTATTGCCTCGGGATCACCAAGATCGACCCGATGGAGTTCGGGCTCATCTTCGAACGGTTCCTCAACCCCGGCCGGCGGGAGATGCCCGACATCGACATGGACTTCGACGAACGGTTCCGAGGCGAGATGATCGAGTACTGCGCCACCAAGTACGGCTCGGATCACGTTGCCCAGATCATCACGTTCTCGACCATCAAGGGCAAACAAGCCATCCGAGACGCCGCCCGGGTGCTCGGACACCCCTACAGCCTCGGTGACCGTGTCGCCAAGCAGATGCCCCCGTCGATCCTCGGCAAGGAGGCCACCCTCCAGCAGTGCCTCACCGAGCCGGACCCGAACGCCGACGGGGTCGTCAAGGACCACTACCAGGCGGCTGCCGGGCTGCGCGAGATGTACGCCTCGGATCCGGCCGTTCGGGAGGTCGTCGACACGGCGCGTGGCCTCGAGGGGCTCCGACGGCAGGATTCGATCCACGCCGCTGCCGTGGTGATCTCCCCGGTGCCGCTGACCGACATCGTCCCGATCCAGCGCAAGGGCGAGGACGCCGAGGTCGTCACCCAGTACGAGATGCACGGCGTCGAGTCCCTCGGGCTCCTCAAGATGGACTTCCTCGGTCTGCGGAACCTGGCCACGATCGAACGCACCCTCGAGCTCATCGAGCGGTCGACCGGAGAGCGGATCGACATCGATTCCATCCCGCTCGACGACCCGGAGGTGTTCGCGATGCTCCAGGCCGGAGATTCGATGGGCGTCTTCCAGTTCGAAGGCGGTCCCATGCGGGCGCTCATGCGCAACCTCCGACCGGACCGCTTCGAGCATCTCGTCGCCCTCAACGCCCTCTACCGGCCGGGGCCGCTCGGGGCGGGGATGCATCTCGAGTACGCCGACCGGAAGAACGGTAAGGCCGAGGTGACCTTCCCCCATCCCGACCTCGAGGACATCCTCGGTGACACCTTCGGGATCATGGTGTACCAGGAGCAGGTCATGCAGGTGGCGCAGAAGATGGCCGGGTTCTCGATGGTCGAAGCGGACGC
The DNA here is from genome assembly GCA_026985095.1 of Acidimicrobiia bacterium. Lineage (GTDB taxonomy): Bacteria > Actinomycetota > Acidimicrobiia > Spongiisociales > UBA5794 > JALSQW01. The sequence continues at coordinate 166,365 of JALSQW010000056.1, forward strand.
GCTCCGCAAGGCCATGGGCAAGAAGATCCCCGCGGTCATGCAGGCCCAAGAGGCGAAGTTCGTCGCTGGCTGTGTCGCCAACGGCCATCCCGAGTCGTTGGGCAAGGAACTGTTCGGCTTCATCGAGCATTTCGCCGGGTACGGCTTCAACCGGTCCCATTCCGCCGCGTACGCCTACGTCGCCTACCAGACGGCATGGCTCAAGGCCCACTACCCGGCCGAGTACATGGCGGCGCTCCTGACCGCCGTCAAGCGCGACAAGGACAAGACGGCCGTCTACCTCCACGAGTGCCGGGTCATGGGGATCCCCGTGCTGGTCCCCGACGTGAACCGCTCCGAGTCCGACTTCACCGCCGCGGACGGCACGATCACCTTCGGGCTGTCGGCGGTCCGGAACGTCGGCGAGTCCGTCGTCGAGCTCATCGCCCAAGAACGCGACAAGAACGGCCCCTTCACGAGCTTCCAGGACTTCGTCGATCGCGTCGACGTGACCGTCCTCAACAAGCGCACGATCGAGTCGCTCATCAAGGCCGGAGCCTTCGATTCGCTCGGTCACCCCCGCAAGGGGCTGCTCGACGCCTCCGTGGCCATGCTCGACGCCACCATCGCCCGCCGCCGGGCCGAGGAGATGGGTCAGTTCAGCTTGTTCGGCGGTGCGGACTCGGGGATCGAACAGGTCGCCATCGAGATCGGTGACGCCGACTGGGACAAGACGACCAAGCTCGGGTTCGAGAAGGAGATGCTGGGACTGTACGTGTCGGATCACCCGCTCCTCGGGGTCGAGCGGGCGTTGGCGACGATGTGCACCACCACGATCCCGGGCCTGTGGGAACGCACCGACGGCGACAAGGTGTCGATCGGCGGGATCGTCGGCTCTATCACCCGTCGGTACACGAAGGCCGGCGACCCGATGTACTTCTTCACGTTCGAGGATCTGCAAGGCAGCGTCGAGGTCGTCTGCTTCCCGCGGACCGTCGCCGAGTTCGGTCCGCTGATCCGGGAGGATGCCGTGCTCGTCCTGACCGGTCGAGTCGACCATCGCGGCGACGACGTCAAGTTCATCGCGCAGTCCGCCCGCGAGCCCGAGCTGTCGGCGACCGAACGGGTCGAACTGACCGTGCCGGCCACCCGACTCTCGAAGGACATGGTCGGTCGCCTCAAGGAGGTGCTCGCCAACCATCCGGGGTCGGCGCCGGTGTTCCTCCACATGACGTCGGCCGGGGGCGTCAAGGTGCTCAAGCTCGGCGATGATCATCGCGTCGAACCGCGGAGCGCCCTGTTCGCGGAGCTCCGCGAGCTCCTCGGCCCGTCCGCGGTCCGCTAGGAGCCCGCGCCGGTCGGGCGGTCCCTTTCGATCTCGTCGGCGCCGATGCCGAGCAGGAACAAGATGGCGTCCAGGTAGGGGACGCTCACCGCGGTGTCCGCGACCTCGGTGACCGAGCGCTTGGCGTTGAACGCGATCCCGAGTCCGGCCGCCGCGAGCATGTCGAGATCGTTGGCGCCGTCGCCGATCGCGACGGTCTGCTCGAGGGGGACGTTCTCCATCTCGGCGACGTGGATCAGCAGCTCGGCCTTGCGGCGCCGGTCGACGACCTCACCGCACAGACGCCCCGTCAGGCGGCCATCCACGATCTCGAGTTCGTTGGCGAAGGCATGGTCGAACCCGAGACGCTCGCGCAGGGTGTCGGTGATCCGACGGAAGCCGCCGCTGACGATCGCCGTCGAGAAGCCGAGCCTGCGGAGGGTCCGGACGAACCGCCGCGCTCCGGGCGTCAGGCGGAGGCGGTCCACCACCCGTTCGATGGCGTCGGCGTCGAGGCCTTCCAGCAGCGCGACCCGCTGCTGGAGGGCGGCGGAGAAGTCGAGTTCGCCGATCATCGCGCGTCGCGTCAACTCGGTCACCTCGTCGGCCTTGCCCGCCTCCTCGGCGAGCAGATCGATGACCTCGTCGCGGATGAGCGTCGAATCCACGTCGATGACCACGAGGCGCTTCGCCCGACGCTCGAGTGCTTCGGGTTGGACCGCGACGTCGATGCCGTGGTCCATGGCGGCGGCGCCGAGACGGCGACGGAGGTCCTGATCGTCGGCGCCGGCGACGATCAGCTCGTAGCTGGCCACCGGATCGTTCGCCAGTCGCCGGATCCGCTCGATGTTGCCGCCGGCGCCTGCGATCGCCTCCGCGATGGCCGCCAGCGCAACGGGAGGGAGGTGGGAGGCGATGACCGTCACGGCGTGGCGTCGGAGCGAAGGGAGCTCCGCGGTCGGCGGGCTCGTCTCTTCGAACTCGATCTCGATGCCCTGTTCCCAGCCGAAGAAGAGCAGGTCGCGGAACGCAGCACGTTCCTCGTCGATGGAGACGACGACGTCGAGCGTGAGGCGCCCCATCACGACGAACTGCTCCATGTCGAGCACCCGCGCCTCCTGGTCGGCGAGGATCGACAGCAACCCGGAGGTGATGCCGGGGCGATCGATGCCGCTCACATGGATGAGGATGGTACGACGTTCAGGCATCGGCGCGCAGCGTAGCGGTCCCGTCAGATGCCTCGGCGCACGAGGTCGACGAGACGCGCGCTCTGGCGCACCAACGCGCCGAGCTCGGCCATGGTCGCCGGCGGCGTGGGGAGCCACGGGACGGTGGCCGGATCGACGCGGTAGCGGTTCGAGAACTCCCGCCGAGCCGCCTGTTGGCGGGCCGCCTCCGCCCCCCACCGTCGCAGGTTCATCTTCAACACCGAGCGGAGCTCCGCATCGGGGACACCCCGGATCGGACGGTCCGCCGCGGTCACCCACTCGGCGGGGAGCGCCCGGTTGAAGAGGACCAGCTCGGGGATCACCTCGACGTCGGTCAGCTCCTCGAAGAACCGGCGGGCTTCCCGCAACGGGGTCGGATCCGAGGTCGTGACGACGATCGTCGCGGCCCGCCGGAGGTGACGCTCGATCGTGCGGGCCCGCGTTCGCAGACCGTCGTACATCGTGCGCAGGTCGAGGAGGAACTCGGCGATCTCCTCCAGGAGCGGGCCCCCCAGGACCGTGTCCGCGAGGCGCAGCATCGGCCGGGCGGTGATGCGGTAGAGGGCCCGTCGAGCGGGAAGGCGGGCTCCGGTGAGCCACAACAGCAGCTTGCCGCCCACCAGGTCTCCAGTCCGTCGTGGGGCGAGGAAGAAATCGATGCCGCCACCCGACGGGGGAGTGTCGACGATCAGCACGTCCCAGACCCCGGACTCGATGAGCTGGGCCATCTCCTCGCTCGCGGCGAACGCCTGGGCCGCGGGGAAACGATCGGCGATCGCCCGGAAGAACGGGTTCTCGAGGAGGCGATCGGCGACGTCGGGCTCGGCGTAGTGGTGGATGACGCTCTCCCACGACGCGGTGACGTCCAACATGGCCGCCCACAGGCCCGGATGGCCGGAGACCTCGACCGGCTCGTTGCCGAGCGGCCCGACGCCCAGCGCATCGGCCAAGCGGCGGGCGGGGTCGACCGTGAGCACGAGGGAGCGCGCGCCCTCGTCGGCCGCGACGATCGCCATCGCCGCCGACAGGGTGGTCTTGCCGACACCGCCCGCGCCGGTGACGACGATGGTCCGGGTCCGGGGTGACGTCATCGTTCGGCTCCCAGCTCCTCGGAGAGGCGAGCCGCGACCTCTTCGGGGGTGAGCGTCCCGAACAGGAACGGCAGCCTGATCCCGGCGGGGAGACGGGCCAGCCATCGATGCTGGTCCTCCACCATGTCGAGGTGCAGGAGCGCTGCAGAGCGGGCGGGGCCATCGGGGACCTGCGCCAACCGGTCCCGTTCGACGTCGAGGGGATCGAGCACCCGGTTGGCGATGATCCGGGTGACCTCGATAGGGGCGTCGACCTCGAGGTCGTGGAGGGACTCGAGGGTCTCCACGACGGGCAGCTCCGCGGGGGTGGTGACGAGGACCAGACCGGCCACGGCGGGATCGGCGATCGTACGGCCGATCGACGCGGCCTGCTCCCGGACCGCTCCGGCGGGGACGAGACCGGCGATCGTCTCCGGCGCCCGCAGGTACGAGCGGAGCTGGCCGAGAGCCGGGGCATCGACGACGACCAGATCCCAGCGATCCTTCCACACCTCATAGACGGGCTTACCGATCGAGATGATCTCGCGAACTCCCGGTGCCGTGTCGACCAGCAGGTTGAGCGCTCTGGTGAGCTGCCCGGTCGGCGCCATCTTGGGCACTCGGAGCTGGAGCTTCAGGTACTCGTCGAGGGCACGGGCCCGGTCGATGACCACCAGAGAGATGCCGGGGCGAACCTGGAGGGGCTCGTAGCGTGCATGGGGGGCAGCGAGGTGCCCGGCGATCCCGACCGGGTCGGTGAGTCCCATGGCCAGGACCTGGAGCCCGCGCCGGGCCGCTTCGATGGCGATGGCACCAGCGACGGCCGACTTGCCGACCCCGCCCTTGCCCGAGACGATGAGCAGCCGCTTGTCGAACACCCGCGGAGCGTACCCTGCCGACGAGACGAGTACGCTGCGGCCATCAGCGGCTCAGCGGAGGACGACGTGGCCAAACTCGACGTGGACGAGTTCCTGCAACGGTTCCGGGACCGAGCGAAAGCGGTGGAGGAGCGGGGCATCCCGCCCCTCGAAGGCGACGCCCGCAAGATCTTCATCGAACAAGCCAAGCTCGACCATCTCGACTACTCGCTGGTGGGGAGCGCCTCGTGGTCCGTCGAGGAGGGCAACCTCGTCCTCCGCATCCCCCTGGCGTCCGGCTCCGACCAGGGAACGGAGACCGACTCCTAGCGACCCGCCGTTGGGGTCTCGTCGGGGTCGTCGAGACCCAACGCGGCGCGTTTCGCGGCGGCGCGGCGTTCGGTCGCCAGGCGCCCCAAGGCGTGATCGCGATGATCGACGAACCGCATCGCTCCGGCGAGGAGCCGGTGTCCGGCCGTCTCGGCGATCTGACGATGCATCTCCTGGCACACCCGCCGGTAATCGGGATGGCCGCCCTGCTGGGTACGGAGCTCGAGGAGATGGAACGCCTCCCGGACGTTCATCTGCATGGAGAACCTGATCCGATAGGCGAAGGGCACGACGTACTGGGCGACGTCCGCTCCGAGGCCGTCGGCGACCTTCCGGTACGTGTCCGCCGCCTTCGTCATCGCCTCGTCCCACGCCTCGCGCCCCTCGATGTCGTCGATCGCCGCGGGCGTCACGTACCCGTGGTCGGTCGAGAGGCGTTGCCACTCCACGGTGAGCATCCGGTGTCGCTGCAGGTCGCGGAAGATCCCGTAGTCGCACAGGATGTCGAACCGGTACGCGGACCGTTCCATCGCCCGCCCCGGCTTGTGGCGCCGGTTGCCGCGCTCGCCCACGTACGCCTCGAGGAGCCGTTGCTTGCGTTCGGGGGACATCGCGGCGACGATCCCCATGAGCTGATCGTCGGGGAGGTTGGTCACCGAGTAGAGGGCTGCCGCGGCGATCTTGTCCTCGGCGTCGGGATCCCACTCGACGAGGGTCACCTCGGGGCGGGGCTCGGGTTCGGCGTCGACGGTGGCGGCGATCTCCTGGACCGCCGCCGCGGTGGCGCGGAGGTAGCCGCTCCATGCGCCGCCTCGATCGGGGACGTCGACCCGCCGCATGAACGCCGGGATCACCTTGCGGAGCTCGGTGAGGATCAGATCGGCGTAGGTGCGGACCTCTGCCAGTGGATGAGCTCGCATCCGGATCAGGAGCATCTCGTAGGCCTGGCCCGAAGCGAAGATGCCGACGTTCGACGTGGTGGCCGCCGGGAGGAGACCACGGAGGTCGTCGCAGGCCCTGGCACGGATGGTCGAGCGCCACACGAACGTCGAATCAGTGTCCTCCTTGGGATGCATCGTCTCGTAGTACGGCACGATGCGTGCCATCAGCGAGGTGTAGGTGTCGAACAGCGAGTCCATCGTGGCGACGTACTCGCCGGCCAGCTCGGAGGCGGCGATCTCGGCGGGGATGTGGTAGCGGTAACGCCCCCCGAGGGTGGTGTCGTAGAAGATGTACCGGGTCGATTGCTCCAGGTAGGAGGCAAGGCGCCCCCACTCGAGGACCTTCGTCAGGACGTTGGAAGCCTGTTCGCATGCCAGATGTGCGCCCCCGAGCTGGGCGACCGAATCGTCGCCGTACTGGGTGAATACCCGTTCGTACAGATCCTCGGCACGGTTCAGGCGCACCGCAGGGTCGTCGCCGTCGAGCTGGTCGGCGACGGCGCGGATCCCGATCTCGGGGCGGTCGTAGAACTCGTCGAGGAAGAGGCGGCGGAGGGACTTGGGGGACCGACTGTACCGAGCGAAGAGGGCGCCTTTCACCACCTCGGGGAGGTTCACGAGGGCGAAGACGGGCCCGTCGACGTTCGTGAAGAACCGCTCCAGAACGAGCCGTTCCTCGGAGGTGAACTCCTCGGGATGGTACGTCGGGGGCGTCGTCGGTGCGGCGGCGGAGGTCATCGGTGCGAGGTCACGGGATCACGGGTCACCGTAGCAGCGACCACGATGCCGGACGAAACATGATCCTCGTCATGGCTACGTCGCCGGTACCCTCGTGCCCATGGTCGTCTTCCTTCGGGTGCTGGCGGGTTCCCTGGCCACCGTCGCCGCCGCGGTCGTGATCGTGCCGATCCTCGTCCTGGTGGATCTCACCTCGGGAGGAACGGGGCTCGGCCTCTGCCCGGCCGGGCTGATGGCGTGCTCCAATGGGTACTTCACCGGCCCGGAGCTGTTCGGGCTGTTGACCTCGGCGCTGTTCGTCGTCGGTGGTGCCCTCGCCGTCACCCTCCGGATCCTCCGTTCCGTGGAACGTCGCGGCGATCGTCTCAGTGCGCCTCGCTGATGGCCTCCGCCGAGGTGAGGTCCTCCAACTCGGGTGGCGTGAACGTCAGCACGACGTAGATCCCGGCCATGATCGCCGCCGCTCCGAGCCATCCACGCCCGTCGAGGCGCTCACCGAGGACGACGGCGGCGGTCGCCGCCGCGAACACCGGTTCGAGCCCCAGCACGATGGCGGTCCTGCTCGGTCCGATCACCGTCTGGGCACCCACCTGCAGTAGGAACGCTCCGCCGCTGATGACGAGACCGGTGACCAGCAGCGCCCCGATGACCTCACGTGACGGCACGGGGAACCCCTCCACGAGAACGGACGCGATCAGGGCGGCGATGGCGGTGACGAAGAGCTGCACGCCGGTGAACTCGACGACGCCGTGGCGATGGGCGTACCGGGAGAGCGTCACGATGTGGGCCGCGAAGGCGATCGCGCACACGACCGTCAGCGCATCGCCCGGATGCAACCGGAACCCGTCGCCCACGGTCAACAGCGCCAACCCGACGATCGACAGCGTCGCACCGGCGACGGTCGCCACTGGTGGGGAGGTTCGCCGAAGGGCGGCCGCCAGCAGCGGCGTGAACACCACGTACAGGCCGGTGATCAACCCCGAGTTCGACGCGGTGGTGGATGCCAACCCGGAGGTCTGGGCCGCGTACCCGATGAAGAGGAACGCGCCGGCGATGACGCCATCGCGCCACACGGTGCGATCGCGGGGGAAGGCGATGACGAAGAGCAGGACCGCCCCGAGCAGGAAGCGCCAGCCGACGAACGCGAACGGCGGCAAGGTGGCGATGGCGCCCTTGATCACCACGAAACTCGCTCCGAACAAGAACGCGGCGAGTGCCAGACCGAGATGTGCGGATCGGCGGGACATGGCGACGCACGCTATCAGGTGACGGCGTCGGGCGGTCCTTCCGTCGTCCTCGACGTCGCGGAGCGGTACCGTGTCACCCATGTCCGACCACGAGACGACCTCGGTACCCGTTCCGCTTCGAGAGCGGCTCCCCGACTACCTCGTCATCTTCGCGATCGGCCTGGTCGTCGCCGTCGTCGTCGGAGGGGTCATCTCGGCGGCGTCGACTGCCTCGCTCGCCGACGGCATCGGCTACACGATCATCCTGCTCGGGGTCGTGTTCCTCCTCGCCGGGGGAGCGACCGGTGGCGGATACACCAGCCTCGGGATGGGGGCCGTCGGGGCGATGTTCGGCGCCCGCAGGCTCGACGAAGACGACGGCATCGACAGCGGCCCAGGATCTCGGGGCGAGGCGCCCGACCCGTACGAACGGCTGAGACGTGGTCTCCGTCCCGAAGCCAACCCGCGGGCCTTCTGGCAGGTCATCGCCGGCATCGCCTACGTGGCGATCGGCCTGCTCGTCGTGATCCGGTTCGGCGTCGCCTGAGCCTCACCCGAGGCGCCGGCTCAGGCCGAGGGCGGCGCCGACGAGGACGGTGACGGTGCCGGCCAGCAGCAGCCAAGGACCGGTACCGGGCCTGGCAGGGATCCCCACGGCGGCCAGATCGCCGGCCGCGGCGTAGGCGTCGACCACCTTCTGGGCGGCGAAGATGGTGGCCACCGCGGCGAGGATCGACACCAGCAGCGCCGCCCACGACACGAGCCCCTCACGCCGATCGCCGGCGACGACGGCCAGGGCGATCATCACCACCACCATCGCCGCCGGCCAGGCGGCCCCCTCGAATCCGTCGATGTTCGAACTCGCCGGCACGACCAGGTAGGCAGTACCGAGCGAGACCGTGGCGAGGGCTGCTCCGGCGACGATGAGCAGGCGAGCGGGATGCACGGTCACGCTCCGGTACCGGCCGTGGTGTCCGAGGCGACCAGGAACAAGCCGTGGGCCTCGGCGACCACGCCCTCCGACGACGTCATCCGGGCCGACATCACCAGACGGCTCCCGCGGCGCTCCAGCAAGGTTCCCTCCAGCGAGAGGACCTCGTCCATCGGGGCAGGACGCCGGTACTTCAGCTCGAGCTTGGCGGTCAGCACCGGAACCCCCTCGTGCAGCATCGCCGTCCACGCCAGGGTCTCGTCCAGCGCGGTCGCCACGATCCCGCCGTGCAGGACGCCGTCGAAGCCCCGGTGATCGGGACGCGGTCGGAAGGTCGCCACGACCTTGCCGTCGTCGGTGGGGGCGAAATCGTCCAGGCCGAGGCCGATCGGGTTCTCCGCGCCGCACCCGAAACAGCCTTCGTCGCCGCCCTTCAGGCGTTCGATGCGCCCGTCGAGTCCCGACGGGCGGGTCATGTCGCCTCGATGCGAGCGACACCACCGATGACCGAACGGACCGTGGCGATCGACTCGATCCGCCAACCGTGTCGGGCGAGGCGGTCGCGACCTCCTGCGTAGGCCTTCTCGATCACGAAGCCGTAGCCGATCACCTCGCCGCCGGACTCGACGACGATCTCTCCGAGCGCTTCCGCGGTGCGACCGCCCGACAGGAAGTCGTCGACGATGAGCACTCGAGAGCCCGGCGGGATCACGTGGCGGGCGACCTCGACCCGGTACTCGACCCCCTTGGTGGGCGAGACGACCTCGCGGGCGAACGAGTAGCGGTCACCCGTGCCGAGGTACTTCTTGGCGTAGATGACCGGAACGTCGAGTTCGAAGGCGGTCGCCAGAGCCGGGGGGATACCGGACGCTTCGGCGGTGAGGATGACGTCGGGGAGGTCGGCGGCGAATCGGGCGGCGAGGTCGCGGCCGGCGTCGCGGATCACCGCAGGCTCGACCCGGTGATTGAGGAACTCGTCGACCATGATGAGTTCCCCTTCGACCCTGGCGCGATCGGCGATGAGCTCGGGGAGGTCCACGGGGACATCGTACCCGGTACCATGCCGCCGATGTCCGACCTCGCCGCCGTACCCTCCCGAGACGTCCGCCGACGGGCGGCCGAGATCCTCCGTCGCCTCGAGACGCTCTACCCGGAAGCCCACACCGCCCTGCACTACCGCGACCCGTGGCAGCTGCTGGTCGCCACGGTCCTGTCCGCACAGACGACCGACGAGAACGTCAACAAGGTGACGCCGGTGCTGTTCGAGCGCTGGCCGACACCGGAGGACCTCGCCCAGGCCGACCCCGAGGAGGTCGAGAAGGTGGTCTACTCGACCGGGTACTACCGGCAGAAGACGAAGTCGATCATCGGTCTGGCGCGGGCGCTCGTCGAGCGGTTCGGCGGTGAGGTTCCGGCCGACCTCGACGAGCTCGTCACGCTTCCCGGCGTCGGACGCAAGACCGCCAGCGTGGTCCTGGCCGAGGCGTTCCACCAACCCGCCATCGCCGTGGACACCCACGTCAAGCGGGTCGCGAACCGGCTGGGGCTGACCGACTCGTCGGATCCGGTCAAGATCGAACGGGACCTCAAGGCGCTCTTCCCCCGGGAGACCTGGGCGGGGATCTCCATGCGGTTCATCCGCTTCGGGCGCGAGTACTGCGACGCGCGAAGACCGCGCTGCTTCGTCTGTCCGCTGGTGGACCTCTGCCCGTATCCGGACAAGACGCCGCCACCGGAGTGACATCGACCGGTCCATCCGCCCGCCGTCACGACCGGGAGATCCTCCGTCTCGCCGCTCCGGCCCTCGGCGCCTTGGCGGTCGATCCACTGGTCTCGCTGGTCGACACCGCGTTCGTCGGTCGACTCGGGGCAGAGGCGCTCGCGGCCGTCGCCCTGGCGGGCGCGGTGTTCGCGATCTCCTTCGCGTTGTTCAACTTCCTCGAGTACGGCGTCACCCCATACGTCGCCGCCGCCTTGGCGGCGGGCGATGGTCGCCGGGCGGGACGGTTCGTCCTCGGCGCGCTGATCGTCGGCGCCGCGGCAGGGACCGTCGTGGCCGTCGCAGTGGGCGGCGCCGCCGTCTGGATCTTGCGGGCCCTCGGCGCTGGGCCGGGGGTGATCGAAACAGCCGTGTCGTACCTCCGGATCCGGGCGATCGCGCTTCCGGCGGTGATGGTGGCGATGGTGGGCCACGGCGCCTTCCGGGGCGCTCAGGACACCCGTACCCCGATGGTCGTCACCGCCGGCTTCAACCTCGTCAACGTCGTGGCCGACCCGTTGCTCATCTTCGGACTCGGCCTGGGGGTCGTCGGCGCCGCGATCGCCACCGCGATCGCCCAGGTGCTCGGCGCCGCGTGGTTCCTGGTGTTGCTGGTGCGCTCGGATGTGCTGTCGATCCAGCGCGTTTGGCCGGGTCGTGACGCGTTGGCGCCGCTGTGGGGGGCCGGGCGGGCCCTGGTGGTGCGGACCGGTGCGTTGCTCGCGACCCTCACGATCGCGACCGCGGTGGCGGCGAGGGTCGGGACCGCCGCCGTGGCGGCCCATCAGATCGCCATGCAGCTCTGGTTGTTCCTCGCCCTGTCCCTCGACGCCCTCGCCATCGCCGGCCAGGCGATGGTCGCGAAAGCCCTCGGCGAAGGCGCGCGGAGCGAAGCGAAGGCGATCGCCGACCGACTCCTCCTGTTCGGCGCGGCTGGAGGGACCGTGCTCGCCGTCGGGCTGTTGTTGGTGCGTCCGTGGTTGGGAAGCTGGTTCACGCCCGATGCCGGCGTGTTGACCGCCTTCGCGGCCATCTACGGGTTCCTGGCGCTGATGCAACCCCTCAACGGGCTCGTCTTCGTCTGGGACGGGGTCGCCATCGGGGCCGAGGCCTACGGGTTCCTGGCGGCCGGGACGGTCGCTGCGGGTGTGGTCGCCGTCGGTGTCCTCGCCCTGGTCATCCCCCTGAGCCTGGGGTTGGCGGGGGTGTGGTGGGCGATCGTGGCGATGATGGTGGTGCGGGCGGTGTTCCTCGGGTGGTGGCACGTGCGCGGGCCGCTCGCCGCCTGACGAGGTCGATCCCTCGCGTCTCGGGGAGGGCGAGCGCCAGGAAGATCGAGACGGCGACGCCGATGCCAAGGACGACGACGGTCGCCGGCAACCCGATCCGGTCGATGAGGATGCCCCCGACGACGAACCCGAAGATGCTCCCCAGGATCGAGACGTTCGTGATCCACGCTCCCGCGGTGGCGCGGACCCGGGTGGGGAACAGTTCGGCGCGTTGGGCGCCGAAGGACGGGGTCAACATGGTGGCGCCGAGGGTGGCGAGGAAGATGGCAGGGGCCAGGAACCAGCCGGAATCCAGCAGGTAGAACGCCGCGCCGCCCACCAGGCCGATCCCGAGGGCGGTCGCGGTCGCGATCCGCCGTCCGGCGCGGTCGGCGAGACGCCCGCCGACGACGAGGCCCACGGTGCCGAGGCCGGAGAACACGATCAGGAGGAACCGGGCCGCTCCGGCGTCCCACGCCAGATCGTTGATGAGCCGCTCCAGCACGAAGTCGAACGCCGGTGACGAGAACGCAGCGACGAAGAACCCGATCGCCGCCATCGGCCAGAAATGTTTGCTGAGCCCCATCCCCAGCGCCTTGGCGAACGGGATGGGCTTGCCCGGTCGAAACGCGCGCGACTCGGGCAGGAACCGGTTCAGCATCGGGAACAGCAGGAGCCCGAGGCCGGTGAGGGCGAACAGGATCCGCCATGCTTGCGGGGACTGTTCGGCGATCGGGAGCAGGAGGAGGCCGGTACCGACCCCGAGCGATCCGGCCAGCCCGTACACGCCGATGCCGTAGGCCCGTACGGGAGCCGTCAGCTCCTCGGCGAGGAGGACCACCCCGAGACTGGCCACAGCCACGACCGACAGACGCGCCAGGGCTTGGGTGACCACGTAGACGGCGGTCGTCGGGACGAACGCCGTCGCCAAGCTGGCGGTGACCAGGAGCAGATACGCCATCAGTAGCGGTCGGCGTCGCCCGGCCCGGTCCGCCAGCATCGAGAAGACCAAACCGACGAGCGACACGGCTCGCACGATCGCGAACACGAGGCTCATCTGGCCTTCGGTGAGGCCCAGGGTGAGTCTGGCATAGGGCAGCGTGTGGGCCATCTGTGCGCCGCCGTAGCCCACCACGAACCCGACGATGCCCATCAGGAACAGGATCCGGCGGTCGGAGACCTGCAGGGGGACGACGGGTCGGAACAGGGAAGGGAGCGGCATCGGCGGTCCGTGAGCTTACCCTCGACCGGGGCGGAAACCCGGGAACACCCGAACCGCCGTTACCGTTGTCGTGTCGTAACGATCGTCCGGACCGGAGGGACCTGTGGATCCAGCGATACTGATCGCCGCCGTCTTCGCCGGCGCAGCCTCGTTCATCTCGCCCTGTGTCCTGCCGCTGATCCCCGGCTACGTGTCGTTGATGTCGGGGTACTCCATGAAGGAGCTGTCCGACGGGGACGTGTCCATGGGCAAGGTGGTGGGGTCCACCGCCTTGTTCATCGGCGGGTTCTCGATCGTGTTCGTGGCCCTCGGCGCGACGGCGACGAGCCTGTCCCGGTTCCTGCAGCAGACGGTGTTCACCCAGATCGCGGGCTGGATCGTGATCTTCATGGGGATCTTCATCGCCGTCACCGCGGTGTGGACCCCGTCGTTCCTACTCCCGGTCATGCGGGAACGCCGTTTCGAGATGCACAAGGCCCGTCGATTCGGGGTGTTCGCCCCGCCGCTCATGGGCATGGCGTTCGCCTTCGGCTGGACGCCGTGCATCGGTCCGTTCCTCGCCACGGCGCTGACCCTCGGGGCCAGCTCCGACACCGTCGGGCAGGGCATGATCGTGCTGTTGTTCTACTCGATCGGTCTCGGCGTCCCCTTCCTCGTCACGTCCCTGGCGCTGGCCAAGGCGTTCTCCGCGTTCGACTGGGTCAAGAAGCGCCTCGTGCCGATCACGGTGGTCTCGGGATTGTCGCTGTCGGTGTTCGGTGTGCTGCTCGTGACCGGACAGATCAGTGCCCTGTCGAGCTTCTTCTCCGAGCTGATGTTGCGACTCGGGCTCGACCGCTTCGCGTCGGTCTGAGCGCGGATCTCGGGAGCTTCGCGGCCGCGTCCGCCTAGGGTTCCCGCGATGCAGATGTCCGTGACCCGAGACGAGTTCGTCGCTCTCGCCGAGACCCATCGGATCGTCCCGGTGGCCATCGAGCTGCTCGCCGACCGGGAGACCCCGGTCGGGGTGTTCGAGAAGCTCGTCGGTCGCGGCGACGGGTTCCTGCTCGAATCCGTCGAGGGCGGCGAACGGTGGGCCCGATGGTCCTTCGTCGGATGGGACCCGATGTTCGTCCTCGAAGGCCGCGGCGATCGCGCCATCGTCCACGGCGACGGTCCGGAGCTGGATCCTGAGATCGCCCCCCTCGACGCCCTCGAGCGGCTCGTCGACGAGATGACCACTCCCGACCCGATCGTCGCTGGTCTCGGTCCGGTCGTTCCCCCGCTGCACACCGGCGCGGTCGGCTATCTGGGATACGACATGGTACGCGCCATCGAGCACCTCCCCGATCGCCCGCCCGACGACCGCGACCTCCCGGACATGCTGTGGCTGTTCGTCGGGGCGATCGCCGCCTTCGACCGTCTCCGGGACACGGTGGTGCTGATCCGCAACGTCCCCGTCGGCGAGGACCCGGCGGGCCGTTACGACCGGGCCGTCGCGGCCCTCCGAGCCGACGTGGAGCGGCTCGGAGCGCCCCGGTCCTACACGGTGCGCGCCCGGCCGGGGTTCACCGAACGTCCGACGGTGAGAGCGAACATGACCCGCGACGAGTTCGAAGCGGGCGTCGAGAAGGCCATCGGACACATCGCGGCGGGAGATGCGTTCCAGATCGTCCCGTCCCTCCGGCTCGAGGTCGATCATCCGGGAGATCCGTTCACGACCTACCGAGCGCTGCGGCTCGTCAACCCGTCCCCGTTCATGTTCTTCCTCCGTCACCGCGAGCTGGCGATCGCCGGGTCGTCCCCGGAGCTCATGGCGAGGATCAGGGACGGCGTCGTCTATTCCCGCCCCATCGCCGGCACGCGGCCGAGGGGTGCTTCGCCCGCCGAGGACGAGCGTCTCGAGGCGGAGCTGCTCGCCGATCCCAAGGAACGGGCCGAGCACGTCATGCTGATCGACCTGGCCCGCAACGATCTCGGTCGGGTCTGCGAGTTCGGGTCGGTGACCGTGGACGACCTGATGGTGATCGAGCGCTACTCCCACGTCATGCACATCGTCTCGGGGATCTCGGGACGGCTCCGGCCAGGTGTCGGTCCGGTCGAGGTCCTCCGTTCGACGTTCCCTCATGGCACGGTGTCGGGCGCCCCGAAGGTCCGGGCGATGGAGATCATCGACGAGATCGAACCGACCGCCAGGGGTCCGTACGCGGGAGCGGTCGGGTACGTCGACTTCTCCGGGAACCTGGACACCGCCATCGCCCTCCGGACCCTGGTGGCCTCCGGCGACACGGCCTGGGTCCAGGCCGGCGCGGGGATCGTCTACGACTCGAACCCGGCCAAGGAGTACGAGGAGTGTCTCGCCAAGGCCGCGGCGGTGCTCGCCGCGGTGCACGGGATCGAGGCCGAATGACGGCATCCCTCGCCGCGGACTACCGACGCCTGCGGGAGTCGGTCGGGGCCGTCGCCGACGTCTACCGGGCCGTGTCGATCGCCGGGACCGACGCCCGTCGGTTCCTGCAGGGGGTCCTCTCCGCCGACGTCGCTTCGGCGGAGGAGGGAACCGTCCTTCGCTCGCTCCTGCTCACCCCCAAGGGACGGCTCGTCGCGCACCTCCGGGTGGCGGTGGGTGAGGACCGGATCGTCGCGATCACCGATGCTGCCGCGACGGACGACATGGTCGACGTCCTCGAACGTTTCCGCTTCCGGGTCGACGCGAGGATCGATCCCATCGACGCCGTATGCACGCTCCTGTACGGCCCCGGGGCGACCGGCGCGTGTGACCTGGCGCCGGGGCGATGGCGAGACGAAGGCGCCCGTTGCCTCATCGACGTCCCGGCAGTACATCCCGGAGCCCGCAGGATCCTCGTGGTCGGTGGGCGGACCGACGTCCCTCCCGTCGACCCCGCGGCCTACGCGGCGGTCCGGATCGAAGACGGAGAACCGATCAGCGGAGTGGACGTCGACGTTCGCTCCATCCCGCATGAGACCGGTCTCGTCGATGGTGCCGTCTCGTTCACCAAAGGCTGCTATCTCGGGCAGGAACTCGTCTCCCGGATCGAGACCCGGGGTCACGTCAACCGGGCGTTGCGGGGGATCGTCGCCGCCGGCGGGGCACCGATCGCCGCCGGCACCACGGTACAGGGCCTCGATCGAGATCTGGGTACCGTCACGTCGAGTGCGGTCTCGCCCGAACGAGGAGCCATCGGGATGGCCATGGTCCGTGTCGAGGCCCTGCCGGGGACCGAGGTGCGGTTGCAGGGACCCGACGGATCCCGGGAGGGGACGGTCGTTGCGCTGCCGATGCGATGAGCTCGGACACCACGGAGCTCTTTCGGTCTCCCTTACAGTCCTCGAACAGGTCGTACCGATACTGTGTGCAGGAGGTACGAGGAGATCATGGCCGGCAAGGGAACGATCCTGCTGATCGAAGACGAGCCCGACATCGCGGATCTGCTCCGCATGTACCTGGAGAAGGACGGGTTCCGTCTCGTCCATGCCGCCTCGGGGGAGGATGGGCTCCAGCGCCTCGACGAACGCGACCCGAGGGTGGTGCTCCTCGACATCGGGCTTCCTGGTATCGACGGTATCGAGGTGTGCCGTCGGATCCGATCGACCTCCGATGTCCCGGTCATCATGCTCACCGCCCGGGACTCCGAGATCGACAAGATCGTCGGTCTCGAGATCGGCGCCGACGACTACGTGACGAAGCCGTTCTCGCCGCGCGAGCTCGTCGCCAGGGTCAAGGCGGTGCTTCGCCGCAGCGAGGAACGACCCATCGTTCCCAAGGTCATCGAGCTGAGCGGGTTCACGATCGACAGCGGCCGTCGTGAGGTCGTCACCCCCGTTGGCGAGGTGATCCGGCCGACGGCTCGCGAGTTCGATCTCCTCTGGTACCTGGCCGAGCACCGCGGTCTCGTCCTGTCCCGGAGCCAGATCCTCGAAGCCGTGTGGGGGTACGACTACTTCGGTGAGACGCGCACGGTCGACGTCCACATCCGGCAGCTCCGCAAGAAGCTCGACGGCATCCCGATCGAGACCGTGTGGGGCGTCGGCTACCGGCTCGGAGACTGATGCAGCGCAAGATCCTCCTCGGCGCGCTGGTGGTGGCGCTGGTGACCCTGGCGATCGGCGTCGCCACGATCGCCGTCGTCCAGCGGTCCGTACGCGATCAAGCCCAAGACGAACTGTTCCGTCAGGCCGAGGCGACGGCCACGTTCATCGAGGAGGAGCTCGGCGACCTCGATCTGAGCCCGGGCTCCGGGGCGCTCAAACGGCTCCCGAAGCTGCGCGAGAAGGTCGCCAGGGTGCTGCGCACCGCGAGGATCGTCGGGGGCCACGACATCGTCGAGGCAGCCATCCAGTTCCCGACCGGGCGCACCACGGCGCTGGTGGCGGAGCCCCGACTGCTCACCAGGATCCCCGCGGGCGTCGACGAACGCAGCGCTCTTCGTCTCGACGTCGACGGCGTCCCCATGTTGGTCACCGTGCGGCGGATCGCGCTCGTATCCGACGCGGAGCTGATCGTCGCCATCGGACGCAGCGAGCCGCTGTTGCCGGTGCGCTTCGTCACGAGATCGCTGCTCCTCGCCCTCGGTGTGGGCGCGGCGCTGGTCATCGGCTTCGGGGTGTGGTTCTCGACGGTGACCGGGCGTCGGCTTCGAGGGCTGGAGACCGCCTCGCGGCGGATCGCCAGCGGCGACCTGTCCGCTCGCGCCCCGATCGACGGCGACGACGAGATCACCGAGGTGTCTGAGGCCTTCAACGAGATGGCCGCCCAGCTCGAGGAGGCGCGCCGACGCGAACGCGACTTCCTGATGAGCGTCGGCCACGATCTACGGACACCGCTGACCGCGATCAGGGGCTACGCCGAGGCGCTCGACACCGGCGACGTCTCCGACGAGGACCTCGAGCGCGTCGCCGCGGTGCTGCACACCCAGACCGACCGACTCAGCCGGCTCGTCGAGGACCTGATGCTGCTGGCTCGGCTCGAAGCCAGGGAGTTCACCTTCCGACCCGAACGGGTGGACCTGGCAGCGCACGTCAAGGAGATCGCCGAGACCTATGGGGCGCGGATCGATGCCGCCCGGATCCGCCTCGATCTCCAACTCGCCGACGTGGGCGTGACCATGGTCGATCCGGACCGGGTCGGCCAGATCCTCGCCAACCTCCTCGACAACGCGATGCGTTACACCCCGGAGGGAGGCACGGTCGCCGTCGTCCTCGCCGAGACCGCCGCCGGTGTGGCCCTGACGGTGACCGACAGTGGACCGGGGATCGACCCGGAGGACCTGCCCCGGGTCTTCGACCGGCTCTACGTCGCGCAGCGGTACCGTCCCGTTCGGCCGGAGGGCTCGGGTCTGGGTCTGGCGATCGTCAAGGAGCTCGCCGATGCCATGGGCGGTTCGATCGCGGTCGAGAGCGCACCGGGGAGGGGAACGTCGGTCAGTGTGACCATCCCGATCGCCTGAGGGGCTCCGCTGCACGATCATCGAGCTCTCGGCGGCCCGCCGGGCTCTCCTATCGGGCATCGCCGCCCTAGCCTCGGCGGTCGGCATGCGACCGCTTCTCTCCACCGTCATCCTCGTGCTCGCCATGGTCCTGTCGGCATGTGCCGACCCGGCCCAGGGCCGGTACGGAGCCGATCTGTACGGGGTCACCTGCGCCCGGTGTCACGGAGCGAACCTGCAGGGCGGCATCGGGCCCGCCATCGGGCCCGGATCGAACGCGGCGGCCGGCCTGAGCGACGAGCAGATCCGCGGCGTGATCGAGATCGGGCCGGGGGCCATGCCGTCGTTCCGTCGTCTCGACGACGATCAGATCGACAGCCTGGTCGCGTACCTCCGGGAGCGGCAAGGACGCTGAGGCCGGCGTGGAGCTCGGCGCAGCGTTCTACCATCGGGCGATGCTGCAACCGATCGTCGAGGCCGCCGAACGCCGGGCGGAACGGGCCGCCGAGTCGCTCGATCGTCTCCGTCGCGAATCGGCGACGGCGCCGGCGACTCGATCGCTGGCTGCGGCGGTGGGTGGGCCGGGCCTGTCGGTGATCGCCGAGGTCAAGCGGCGCTCACCGTCGGCGGGGCCGCTGGCCGAGCCCCTCGACCCCGCTGCCCAGGCGATCCGCTACATGGCGGGAGGCGCAGCCGGCGTGTCGGTCCTCACCGAACCCGACTTCTTCGGCGGATCCCTCGACGATCTGCGGGCGGTCCGCGCCGCGATCGACCGACCCGTCCTCCGGAAGGACTTCATCGTCCACGCCGCCCAGATCTTCGAGGCGCGGGCCGCCGGAGCGGACGCGGTGTTGCTGATCGTCGCCCTGGTGGACCCGCCACGGCTCGTCGACCTGCTCACGGTCGCCGACGAAGCGGGGGTGGAGGCGCTGGTCGAGGCGCACGACGAACGGGAGGCCGCCATCGCCGTCGAGTCCGGGGCCCGGATCGTCGGTGTCAACAACCGGGACCTGCGCACGTTCGTCACCGACCTCGCCGTGGCCGAACGCGTCGCGCCGGTCTTGCCGTCCACCGTCGTGAAGATCGCAGAGTCCGGGGTCTCCGATCCCGACGGGGCTCGCCGGATGGCAGACGCCGGCTACGACGCCATCCTCGTGGGTGAGGCCGCCGTGCGCGCCGAGGATCCCGCCGCGCTCATCGCCAGACTGCGTCGAGCGGATCGATGAGGGGACCGGCATGTCGGCCTGGGTGAAGGTATGCGGCATCACCGACCCCGCGGTCGCCGCGGCCGCCGTCGACGCCGGCGTGGACGCCCTCGGGTTCGTCGTCGTTCCGGGCTCACCCCGAGCGGTGACCCCCGAACAGGCCGAGGCGTTGATCGGCGGCGTCGAGGTGTCGACGTTCGTGGTGACGGTGGATGCCGAAGCCGCTCGCGTCGTCGAGCTCGCCACCGCGGTCGGCGCCTCGGGGATCCAGCCGCACGGACGCTATGCCGCCGAGGCTGCTCGGGAAGCGTCCGCCGCGGGATTCGAGGTCCTGTTCCCGGTCCCGGTGCGCGATGCACCGCCCGACCTGGGTGACGTCCCGCCCGCGGCGATACCGTTGCTCGACCGCTTCGACCCGACCATCCACGGCGGGAGCGGCCGGACCTTCGACTGGCGCCTCGTGCGTCGGTCCGGGCGTCGGTTCGTCCTCGCCGGAGGATTGGGTCCCGACAACGTGCGGCGGGCGATCGCGATGGTGGCCCCGTGGGGTGTCGACGCGTCCTCACGACTCGAATCGGCTCCGGGCCGGAAGGACACCGCTAAGGTCGTCGCCTTCATCGAGGAGGCCAAGCGCCCATGAGCTCTCGCCCAGACGAACGAGGCCGGTTCGGCGCCTACGGGGGAAGGTTCGCGCCCGAGACCCTCATGCCCGCGCTCCTCGAGCTGGAGCAGGCGTTCGACGAGGCCCGCACCGATCCGGGGTTCCTGGCCCGGCTCGGCGTCCTCCTCCGCGACTTCGTCGGTCGTCCCACGCCGGTGTTCCGTGCCGAACGGCTCTCCGAACGCCTCGGGATCGATCTGTGGCTCAAACGCGAGGATCTGGCCCACACGGGGGCCCACAAGATCAACAACACCATCGGGCAGGCGCTCCTCGCCGTCGAGATGGGCAAGCCCCGCATCATCGCCGAGACGGGGGCCGGCCAGCACGGCGTCGCGACCGCGACCGCGTGCGCGTTGCTCGGTCTCGAATGCGCCGTCTACATGGGTGTCAAGGACATCGAGCGGCAGGCGTTGAACGTGTACCGGATGGAACTGCTGGGCGCCGACGTGCTGCCGGTCTCGGCGGGAGCGGGCACCCTCAAGGATGCCGTCTCCGAGGCGATGCGCGACTGGGTGGCGTCGGTGGAGACGACGCACTACATCATCGGATCGGTCGTCGGGCCTCATCCCTTCCCATGGATCGTCAGGGAGTTCCAGAAGATCATCGGGGAGGAACTGATGGTCCAGCTCGACGGCTCCGAGGGGCGGCCCACCCCAGAGGTCATCGTCGCCTGCGTGGGTGGGGGCTCCAACGCGATGGGTGTCTTCTTCCCGTACGTCGCGGCGGACGCGGACGTCGATCTGGTCGGTGTGGAAGCCGCAGGCGAAGGCCTCGACACCGGCCGCCACGGGGCGTCCCTGGTGGCAGGGAGCCCCGGCGTACTCCACGGCGCCATGACCTACATGCTCCAGGACGAGCACGGCCAGGTCCTCGAAGCCCATTCGATCTCCGCCGGACTCGACTATCCGGGCGTGGGGCCCGAGCATGCGGCCTTCCTCGACCGTGGTGCCGTTCGGTACGACGCCGTCACCGACTCCGAAGCGGTCGCCGCGTTCCACCTCCTCGCTCGGACCGAGGGCATCATCCCGGCGCTCGAATCGTCGCACGCCCTGGCGTGGATCGTCAGGGAGGCCTCCACCCTGCGGGGCAAGACGGTGGTCCTGAACCTGTCGGGCCGGGGGGACAAGGACGTCCAGCAGGTGGCGGCACTCGATGGTTGAGCGAGGGATCGACCAGCTGGAGGCCATGTTCGCCCGTGTCCGCGACCGCGGCCGGGCAGCGTTCCTGCCGTACATGACCGCAGGCCTCCCCGATCTGTCGAGCTCCGCCGACCTCTTCGTGGCGATGGCCGACGCCGGTGCCGACGGCTTCGAGGTGGGGATCCCCTACGCCGATCCGCTCATGGACGGCCCCGTCGTCCAGGCCGCCGGCGCCCGGGCGCTGGCCTCCGGGGTGGACGTCGATCGGGCCCTGGCGGTGGTCGAACAGGTCGCGTCACGGACCGGGAAACCGACGATCGTGATGACCTACGTCAATCCGGTCCTGCGCCACGGGATCGACGCGTTCGTCACCCGCCTCGCCGATGTCGGCGCCTCGGGCCTGATCGTCGCGGACCTGCCCGCGGACGAGGCTGAACCGTTCCTGCACGCGGCAGCGTCGGTCGGCATCGGGATGGTGCTCTTCGCGGCCCCGACGACCACCGATGCTCGGCTGGCTCGGATCGCGGCGGCTCGGCCGGCGTTCGTCTACGGCATCGCGGAGCTGGGTGTCACCGGGGAGCGACAGGCCGTCTCGTCGCGAGCTGCAGGCCTGGCCCGGCGGGTGAGGGAGACGATCGACGTGCCGCTCGTGCTCGGCGTCGGGATCACCACGCCGGCCGACGTGGCCGCCGCGGCCCGTGTCGCCGACGGCGTGATCGTGGGCTCCGCCTTGGTGCGCCGGGTCCTCGACGCGCCAGATCCGGTGGCCGCCGTGCGGACCGTGCGCGAAGCCGTCGCCGAGCTGGCGGCCGCGACCGAGGTGCCGGACCGTCCGGAGCACTAGTCCGTCCGGACCATTCCCCAGATGCCCCTCAAGGCCGGTCGCGACCTCGCCGATAGTGCCGTCATCGACGAAGGGGCATCGAGGTGGACAGGGCATCGACCGACCGTTCCGAACGGGGCGCCGCGTTGGTCGAGATGGCGCTGGTGGCCCCGCTGCTGCTCCTGTTGCTGTTCGGCATCGTCGAGTTCGGTTTCGTCTTCAAAGATCGGCTCACGATCTCGCACGCCACCAACGCTGCCGCCCGCACCGGGAGCACCACGGGGACGGATCCGGCCGCTGATTTCCTCATCCTCGGTGCGGTCGAGGCCGGCCTGACCGGAGCGGTCGACCTCGCCACCATCGATCACGTCGACATCTACAAGGCCAACCCGGACGGCTCCAAGTCGGGCTCGTACAACCGCTACTTCGTCGATGCCTCGAGCGCCTGTGGCTGGAACCCGTGTCCGGACCCGTCCACGGGATCACCCGTGTACGGCAACCCCAGCAACTGGGGAGATCCGTCCAACCGTGACGTCGTCCTCGACGCCGACGGGCTCGATACCCTCGGGATCGAGGTCCAGTACACGCACACCTGGCTCACGGGCATCCTCGGGTTCGGCCCCGCCACCTGGGTGGAGCAGGCCGAGGTCCGCCTCGAACCGGACGTGTTCGGACCATGACCGTCGCCGAGCTCGGCCGCGACGAGCAGGGCACGGTGATCGTCCTGGTCGCGTTCATGATGCTCGTGATCCTCGGGATGGCCGCCTTCGCCGTCGACCTGGGATGGATCTACTACAACGGCCAGGAGATCCAACACGGGGCCGACGCGGCGGCCCTCGCCGGGGTGGTGTACGAACCGGACGACCGCTCGTCCGCGTACTCCCAGGCGGTCCTGGTCGGCTTCCAGAACGGCTACGTCGACGGCACCATGGGTGGCCCCGACACCGTCGACCCGACCGACTTCGTGGAGGATCCGACCGCGGTGGAGAATCCCCACCAGCTCAAGGTCGACGTCACCCACCAGGTCCCGACCTTCTTCATGAAGGTGTTCGGGATCGACACGGTCACGATCACCCGCTCCGCCACCGCCGAGTACGTGCTCCCGCTGGCGCTCGGCAGCCCCGACAACACGTTCGGCAACGATCCGGCCACCGGCAAGTGGCCGAACTTCTGGGGCAACATCCACGGGTACTACACCGGCCGCCGGATGGGCGACCGTTACGCCTCGCAGTGCCTGTCCGGCCAGCGCCAGATCGGTTGCACGAAGAACCCCGAACGCCGCCCCTCGGTCGATGCCGGTCTGCCCACGGCCACCGGCGGCTATCTGTACGGGATCGAGGTCGATCCCGGCGCCGCCGACCTCACGGTCGAGATCTTCGACGGGCCGTTCACCCGCGGCGGCGGCGACCTGGTGTTGGTCGGCGATCAACCCCAAGGATCCAGTCAGGGGCCGACGACGGTGTTCATGCTCTACGGCCCCGACGAGACGCCGCTGGACACCAACGACGGCAACGAGCTGCTGTGCGTCGTCACCTACAGCCCACGGGATCCATACGCCGACTTCAACGGCGACGGGGTGGTCGACGGAGCCGACGACCAGGACGGCGACGGCGATCTCGACTGGGACGACGTCGAGCTCGGCCTCCCCGGCGGCGTCGCCTCCCTGTGGGACGAGATGTGCCCGCTCGCCAACCTCGACCGTGGCCCGGGGATCTACCCGCTACGGATCATGGTGGAGGACCCCGGCGGCGCCGACGACCGCGGCCTCAACCGCTGGTCGTTGCGGACCTCGGCGACGGGGCCGCAACCGAAGATCTTCGGGCTCGGCGACATGGCCATCTACGCCAACGTGGACGGCACGGTGGGCAACACGATCTTCTACCTGGCCAACGTCGAACCGGTGCACGCGGGCAAGGACCTCGTCATCGACCTGTGGGACCCGGGGGACGCCTCAGGCAACCACTCGGTCCGGCTGATCGATCCCGACGGCAACACGCCGGCGTGTGAGTACACCTCGTCGAACGCCTCCTACGGGGGGACCCTTTCGACCTGCGACATCCCCACCTCCAGCGGCCGGTTCAACGATGAATGGATCAAGATCCGGGTCAGCCTTCCCGCCACCTACACGTGCGGCGCGGACTGTTGGTGGAAGGTCGAGTACAACTACCCGGGCCGGACGAACGACACCACCACGTGGTCGGCGCGGATCGAGGGGGATCCCGTTCGTCTCGTCAAGTGACGCACTAGTTCCCGCGACGCGCGAGGCAATGGTCCTCCAGTAGCCGCGCCGGATGGCCGATACTGGTGGTCACCGCGGAGCTGAGGGGCACGCATCGTGAACGACATGGTCGGTACCGGGAGTGGGATTCGAACCCACACGGGCTTTCGCCCAACGGATTTTGAGTCCGCCGCGTCTACCGTTCCGCCATCCCGGCCGATGTGGCAGGATGCTAGCGGCGTCGGGGGGATCTCTTCGGGTCCTCTCACGGCGGATGGGTCGGACGACCCCTACCACAAGTGCACTCGATCCGCTACTGTGCGTGGCGATAGGACGCGAGAGGGGCGACAGATGAACGCGGAGAGTGGCAACACGTCGCCGAGACGATCCGAGCGCGGCGCCGCGCTCGTCGAGATGGCGCTCGTCGCGCCGCTGTTGCTGGTGCTGTTGTTCGGCATCATCGAGCTCGGGATCGCCTTCAAGGACCGGCTCACCATCGGCAACGGCACCCAGAGCGCGGTGCGGGTCGTCTCCGCCATGGGGCAGCAGACCGACGCCGACCTGCGGCTCCTGCAGAGCTTCGAGCAGACCCTCTCGGCGCTGCCCGGCAACGGCGTCGGGATCGTCAAGTACGTCGACGTCTTCAAGGCCGACGCCTTCGGCAACCCGGTCGGCGGATGTCCCGGCGGTTCCTGCAACCGCTACTTCTACGTCTACGCCGACGGGACCGGGCCGCTGTGCGACTGGAACCCCTGCCCCGACCCCTCCGCCGGCTACTCGGGGTGGAACTGGGCCCCGACCGACCGCAGCGTCGAGGTCGGCAGCCTCGACGTGGTCGGGGTACGGATGATCTACGGGCACACGTGGATCACGGGCGGGTTCCTCCCGTTGCCGGACGTCAAGTGCGACAACGGCAGTCCTCCGACCAACTGCTGGACCGACACCGCCTTGATGCGCATGGAGCCACAACAGTTCGGCCTCGGAGGTTCGCCGTGATCGCTCGCTCCCTCGAACAGCTTCGAGCCCTTCGCGAGCGGGAGCATGGGACGGTCATCCTGCTGACCGCACTGCTGGTGTTCGTCCTCATGGGCATGGCCGCCTTCTCGATCGACATCGGGTGGATCTACTACAACAACCTGCGCGCCAAGAAGACGGCCGAAGCCGCGGCCCTCGCCGGGGTCGTGCACATGCCGCTGCCGGGCTGTGCCGATCCGACCTCGGGAACCCAGCCCTACGACGTCGCGCTGGCCATCAGCCAGGTGAACGGGTACACCGACGGCGTGGGAGGCGTGTCCATCAGCCCGTCGATGGGCGCCAACTGCAACCAGCTCACCGTCCAGGTCGACACCAGCATCCCGACCTTCTTCATGAACGTGTTCGGGATCTCCACCGTCGCCGTCTCCCAGCAGGCGACCGCGGAGCAGCTCCCACCCCTGAAGATCGGCTCGGACGAGCCGTACCTGGGTGAAGATCCCACCGTCGGGAGCCGCAACCGCAACTTCTGGCTCGCCACCAACGGCGACTGGACCCCCAAGGGCCAGGGGGACCCGTTCACGCCCACCTGCTACGGGGCCGGGTGGACCTCGTGTACCGGCTCGAACAACGAGTTCAAGTCCCCCTCGTACTACTACGCCTTCGACATCCCGGCTGCCGAAGCGGGAAGCACCGTCACCTTCCAGGTCTTCGATCCCCAGGTCAACGAGGGCGGCGTCACGATCGACTTCAACCGGACCCATCCCGACGCCACCGGCAACGAGCCCGTCACCTACACCTTCACCGTCTACGCTCCCGATTCCACCCCCAACGACTGGACCGACAACTCCACGGTCATCTGCAGCAAGACGTTCCGGCGCGAAGGACAAGCCGGCTACGACCCTTCGGACATGGACAGCTGGGTGTCGCTGTGCTCGACCACGGTGTCGGAGGGGATGTACGTGATGTCGGTGAAGGTCACCGGGACCGTGTCGATCCTGAACGCCTGGTCCCTGCGCGCCCTCTCCAACGGCAACTACGACAACCAGGTCGCCGTCTACGGTCTCGGGGCCATGTCGCTGTGGACGCCGGAGGCGAACCCGCCGGCCCCGACCTTCAAACTCGTCAAGATCGACGAGATCTACGCGGGTCAAGAGATGATCATCAGCCTGTGGGATGTGGGCGACTTCTCCGTGTCGGGCAACCTGCAACTCATGAACCCGAACGCGGCCGCCGCCGTCAACTCCATCGATTGTCAGGTCCGGACCCGGGACGCCAGCGGGAACAACCCGACCGCATGGGCGGCCGACGACGGGTCGGGGAGCGTCGGGGAGTGCTACCAGAACATCTCACCGCAGGAACACAACAACGAATGGCTCGACTTCCGCATCGAGATCCCCGGCGACTACACCTGCACGGGTCAGGACTGCTGGGCCTGGATCCGGTACGCCTTCGGTGGGGCCACCACCGACCGGACGACCTGGACGGCCCGGATCAACGGCCAACCCATCCACCTGGTGCCCTAGGAGGGATCGGCACCCGTATCCTGGCGGCGATGGGGCGACGAGAGACACGGATCTTCCGGCTGGGCGACGAGATCGCCGCGCTCGTGGACGCCGAACGGCAACTCGCCGAGGAGCTCGAGATGCTGCGACACATCGACGACGATGCTCGTCGAGACGCCCTCGTGTCCGAGAGTCCCCTCGACCGGGCCGATGCCAGGGAAACCGCCGCCGACGTCGCCAGGGCCGAGCGGAACCTGACCGACCTCCGTCGCCGACGCGAGCGGCTCGAGGCCAAGCGCGACCGGCTCATCGGCCGTCTCTAGGTCCCCAGGGCCGGACGCCGGCAGGGGCGGTACCCTGCAGACATGAAGATCGCCCTCCTCGACGGACACAGCCTGGCCTACCGCGCCTTCTACGCCCTCCCCTCGGACCTGGCCACGCCGGCCGGGCAGGTCACCAACGCCGTGTTCGGGTTCACGTCGATGCTCATCAAGTTGCTCACCGAACAGCGTCCCGATGCGGTCGTCGTCGCCTGGGACATGCCGGGTCCCACGTTCCGGACCGAAGCCTTCCCGGCCTACAAGGCTCAGCGTGAGGCCGCGCCCGACCTGTTTCGCGAACAGGTCCCCCTCATCCGCGACGTGCTCGACGCGCTCGGCATCCCGCAGATCGGCGTCGAAGGCGTCGAAGCGGACGACGTCATCGCCACCTTGGCCTCCGAGGCGAGACGGCGAGGTTGGGACGTCCTGGTCGTCACCGGCGACCGAGACGCGTTCCAGCTCATCGAACCCGGCATCACCGTCCTGTACACACGACGGGGGATCTCCGACACGGTGGAGGCGACCGCCGACTGGCTCGACGAACGCTACGGTGTCGCCCCCGAGCGGTACGTCGACTACGCGGCGCTGCGGGGCGATACCTCCGACAACCTCCCGGGCGTTCCCGGGGTCGGCGAGAAGACGGCGGCTCGGCTGATCAGGGACCACGGCGACCTCGAAGGCATCTACGAGCATCTCGACGAGATGACGCCCAAGCTCAGGGAGAACCTCGAGACCGCCAAGGACCAGGTGTTCTTGAACCGGGAGCTGATGCGGCTTCGCCGGGACATCGAGCTCCCCGCCATCGACCTCGACGCGCTGCGTCTCGGGGACTTCGACAAGAGCGCCGTCAAAGAGGTGTTCGATGCCCTCGCCTTCCGCAACCTGTGGGACCGCCTGGCCGAGTACGGCGGATTCGCCACCACCGAGGCCGACACCATCGACACCGATGTCGTCGCCGCCGGGGACGACGACGACATCGCCGCCCTGGCTGCAGGCGGGGACCCGGCCGTCGAGCCGATCTGGGACGCCGACGCTCTCGCCGGCCTCGTCATCGCCGCCGTCGATGGGCGGACCGTCTACGTTCCGTCCGAGCGGCTCGACCCCTTCCTCGACGCCCTGGGTCGGAACGGGGGAGGGATGGTGCTGCACGATGCCAAACCCGTCGTCCGGGCGCTCATCGAGATGGGACTCGACGCCCCGGTGGCCTTCGACACCGCCCTCGCCGCCTACGTCATCAACCCGGCGCAACGCGCTCCGGACCTCGACGAGTTGGCCTACCGGGAGCTCGGGCTGACCGTCGGTCCGGCGGTCGACGACGGTGGCGTCGACGACCAGGGCGCGTTCGACTTCGCCGGATCGGGCCCGGACCTCGATGGCGCTGCACGTCGAGCGATCGCCGCGGGGCGTCTCGTCGATCCCCTCATCGAGCGCCTCGTCGCGCGCGGCGGACGGGAGCTCTACGACGAGATCGAGCGTCCCCTCGTCCCGGTGCTGGCGAGGATGGAGGTGGCCGGGATCGGTGTCGACCGCGCGTACCTCGAGATGCTCGGCAAGGACCTTCGCGACCGGCTCGGTGCTCTCGAGGCGGAGATCCATGACGCCGCCGGCGGCCCGTTCAACATCAACTCGACCCTGCAGTTGCGTGAGCTCCTGTTCGACCGCCTCGGCCTGCCCGTCGTCAAGAAGACCCCCAAGGGTGCCCCATCGACGGACGCGTCGGTGCTGGAGAAGCTCGAGGACCACCATCCGATCGTGGCGGCCATCCTGCGGTACCGGGAGCTGGAGAAGCTCCGATCCACCTACGTCGATGCGCTCGTCAAGCTCGTCGAGCCCGACGGTCGTATCCGTGGCCGATTCAACCAGATGGCCGCGTCCACCGGACGGCTCTCCCAGG
Organism: Acidimicrobiia bacterium; assembly: GCA_026985095.1. GTDB lineage: Bacteria > Actinomycetota > Acidimicrobiia > Spongiisociales > UBA5794 > JALSQW01. The sequence goes on from JALSQW010000056.1 coordinate 195,381, forward strand.
AACAGCCCAACCTGCAGAACATCCCGATCCGGACCGAGGAGGGTCGTGCCATCCGCCGAGCCTTCGTGGCGGCCGACGGGGCGACCTTCGTCGTCGCCGACTACTCCCAGATCGAGCTGAGGATCCTGGCGCACCTGTCGGGCGATCCGGGCCTCGTCGAGGCGTTCGCCAACGACATCGACATCCACACCGCCACCGCAGCTCGGGTCGACGGCGTCGCCGTCGACGCCGTCACCTCCGATCAGCGCCGGCGGGCGAAGATGATCAACTTCGGTCTGCTGTACGGGATGGAGGCCTACGGGCTCGCGCAGCGTCTCGGCATCGACCGGGACGAGGCCCAGGCGCACATCGATGCCTACTTCTCACGCTTCCCCCACGTCAAGGAGTTCATGGACGGGATCGTCGACCAGGCACGGGCGACCGGCTACACGACCACCATCCTCGGTCGGCGACGCTACCTGCCGGAGCTCTCCAGCTCCCGGTTCCGGGACCGGCAGATGGGTGAGCGGATGGCGCTCAACGCCCCGATCCAGGGCTCGGCCGCCGACATCATCAAGAAGGCGATGATCGATCTCGACGGGGAACTGCGCGGTCGGCGGCTCGGCACAGAGATGCTCCTCCAGATCCACGATGAGCTCGTCCTGGAGGTGCCCATCGATGAGCTCGACGAGGTGACGACGTTGACTCGGAGCCTCATGGAAGGGGTCGTCGAGCTACGCGTCCCCCTCAAGGTCGAGATGGGCACCGGTCCGACCCTGGCCGACTGCACGCATTGATCCGGGGGCGCGTCGCGTGGTTCCCTCGTGCCGTGCGCTGGGGACGGTGGTGCGCCGTCGGGCCACGTCCAACGGAGCGAGGGTGCCCTGGCGGCCGATTCCTGGTATCTTTCGGGGGCCTTCGACCGACCTTTCGGCCGCGCTCGGAGGAAATCACATTGCAGGCAAGGAGTTGATGCGCTCGTATGGCCATCGAGAACGAGAACGAGCTCACCGTCGACGGTGAGGAACCACAACAGGTGACACCCGTCACCGAGACGGGTGCCGCCGGCACGGAGCCGGTCGCCGAGCCCGCCGCCGAGACCGCCGGTGCAGAATCGAAGGCCGCCGCGTCCGCAGCGGCCCCGGACGTCGAGGCCCCGACGGGGCCGACGACCGAGGCGACGGCCGGAACCACCGAGGCGGCGGAAGAGGCCACGGCCACCGGGCCGATCGGAACGCCCGGGCCCGTCGAGCACCCGCCGGCACCGCGCGAGGAACGCCCCGCCATCACCGCCCCCAAGGATCTGGGCGACCTGCCCGAGGACCTCTCGGCCGAGGACTTCGCCGCCGCCGTCGAGCGCACCGTCTTCCAGTTCAAGGAGGGGGACATCGTCGCCGGCACCGTCGTGCGGGTCGATCCCGACGAGGTCCTCGTCGACATCGGCTTCAAATCCGAGGGGGTCATCCCCTCCAAGGAACTGTCGATCCGCAACAACGCGAACCCTGCCGACGTCGTATCCGTCGGCGAGGAGATCGAAGCGCTCGTCCTCCAGATGGAGGACGAGAACGGCCGACTCGTGCTCTCCAAGAAGCGGGCCCAGTACGAACGTGCCTGGGGCCGGATCGAGCGGATCATGCAGGAAGGCGGCACCGTATCGGGTCCGGTCATCGAGGTCGTCAAGGGCGGACTCATCGTCGACATCGGCCTGCGCGGGTTCCTCCCGGCCAGCCTCGTCGATCTGCGTCGGGTCCGCGACCTGCAGCCGTTCGTCGGTGAGGTGATCGAAGCCAAGGTCATCGAACTCGACAAGAACCGCAACAACGTGGTCCTCTCCCGACGGGCCTACCTCGAAGAGGAGCAAGCCGAACAGCGTCAGGCGTTCCTGTCGGATCTGCAACCGGGGGACATCCGCGAGGGCGTCGTCTCGTCGGTCGTCAACTTCGGCGCCTTCGTCGACCTCGGGGGCATGGACGGTCTCGTCCACGTCTCCGAGCTGTCCTGGCAGCACGTCAACCATCCCGGAGAGGTCGTGTCCGTCGGCGACAAGGTGAAGGTCAAGGTCCTCGAGGTCGACCGTGAGCGTGAGCGCATCTCCCTGTCCATCCGCCAGACCGCCGAAGATCCATGGGACACCTTCATCCGCGACACCGACGTCGGGGCGATCCTCGACGGTGTCGTCACCAAGACGGTGCCGTTCGGCGCCTTCGTCTCGGTCGGAGAAGGGGTCGAAGGGCTGGTCCACGTCTCCGAGATCGCGATGCATCACGTCGAAAGCCCCGAGCTGGAACTCTCCATCGGTCAGCAAGTTCGGGTAAAGGTCACCGAGATCGACGCCGACAGGAGACGGGTGAGCCTGTCCATCAAGCAGGCGCTTCCCGAATGGGAAGAACGCTCCGGAGGCTGGAGCGAGCGGAAACCGACCAAGCCGAAGCGAAGGGAGTTCCAGCGTGAGGACGAAACACCGTCCGATCGTCCATCGTTCTCGGCCGACGCGTCCCTCGAAGCCATCCTCGAGGAGCTCAAGGAACGAGGCATCGGTCGGAGCTGAGCTCCCGCCGGCCGGTCAGGGGAAGATCCTTGACCTGAGGCCTCACAGCGTGCGAACCTTGACCAACGTCACGGGGGGTCTCGACCGGATCCTTTCGCGCTTCACCACCACTCTCGAGGGGAGGGCCAACTGAGATGGGTAGGCGAACCATTGTCCTCGTCATCGCGATCGTCCTTGCGGTCGTCTCGGCATTCGCCGTGTACCGCTACCTGACGACCGTCGAAGGCGACATCCGAGCGGACATCACCGAGGTGAAGGTCTTCAGGGCCACCAACCTCATCGAAACGGGAACCCCCGGATCCGAGGCCCGACCGTTCATCGAGGAGTCCCGAGCGCTCCGCGAAGCCGTCGTCTTCGATGGTTCCACGATCGTGTGCTCCGGCCCGGTGGATCCCTCCGGTGATCCCAACGCCGTCGGCTGTCCGGACAACCCGAAGGACCTCGATGCGCTCCTCGAAGGGCGCGTCGCGGCCGGCCCGGTCAGCGCCGGGCAGCTCATCACCACCGACCAGTGGGTTACCCCGGCGGAGCTGAACTCGATCAGCCTCTCCGAGTCGATCCCGCAAGGCAAGGTGGCCATCTCCGTGCGTCCCGACGAGGTCGGTGCCGTCGGTGGGTTCATCCGGCCCGGCGACAAGGTCAACCTGGTCGCCTCGGCCACGGTGCAGCTCAACAGCTTCATCCAGCTCCTCCAGAACCCGGATCTGCGTGCGTCGATCCTCGGTGAGGGCTTCGCGGCGCCCGACACGGGGACCGACACGACGACCACCGGCGACGGCACCGAGCCCGACATCGTCGGCCAGGTCGCCGAGACCTTGCCGGCGCAGCTCGACTTCACCCAGACGATCCTCCAGAACCTCGAGGTGTTGGCGGTGGGCCCCGACACCCGCCCGAGCCCTCTCGGCACCGGCCTGGAGCCGCAGGGCTCGCAGGTGATCGTTCTGGAGGTGACGCCCGAGCAGGCCGAACAGATCGAGTTCGCGAGGCAGTACACGAGCATCGCCCTGTCGCTGCTGCCCGCCGATGTCCCCTACACTCCGTTCGACTCGACCGGTGTGGTCGTGGACGACCTGTTCACCCTCATCGATCGGATCGCCGAGAACGTGGAGGCCACCGTTGGCGCTTCCGGCAACTGATCACGCAGTGACCCGCTCGGTCCTGGTCGTCGACTCCGACCCGGCCTTCATCGAGGACGCCGAACGCATCTTCGACGGCCAGAAGGTCTACGGCGCCCGCAACATCTCCGACGCCCAGCGCAGGCTGGTCGAGGAGGGCATCGAGCTGGCCGTGATCGGCCCCAGCTTCGCCCACGAGAGCGGGGTCGCCGAGTCGGCGCTGTTGCTCGACGTGCAGCCGGACCTGCCACTCGTGCTCATCTCGGACGTCCTCAACACCGACGTGCTGCGAGCGGCCATCCGGGTCGGCTTCCGGGACGTGATCGACATGCCGCTCACGTCCCAGAAGGTCATCGACATGATGTCGATCATCGAGCAGGTCCACCGGCGGGAGGAGGACGAACGCGCCGGCAAGCACAAGGTCGGCAAGGTCGTGACGATCATGTCGCCCAAGGGTGGCGCGGGCAAGACGATGACCACCTCGAACGTGTCGTTGGCCCTGGCCATGTGGGGCGATCCGAGCCGGGTCGTGGTCCTGGACGCCGACCTCCAATTCGGCGACGTGTGCATCTCCCTCCAGGTCGACCCGGCACACACCATCGTGGACGTGGCCAGGGACATCGACAAACTCGACGAGCCGTTGCTCGAGAGCCTGTTGGCGACCCACAGCTCGGGCATGCGGGTCCTGTCGGCGCCGCTCGAACCGTCCCTCGCCGACGAGGTGTCGACCCAGGTCGTGGTGAAGACCATCGGCATGCTGAAGCGCATGTTCGACTACATCATCATCGACACCGCACCGTTCCTCGACGAGCCCGTCCTGTCCATCCTCGAGCGATCCGACGTGGTCCTGCTCGTCGTCGACATGGATCTGCCGTCGGTCAAGAACGCCAAGCTCGCGCTCGATACGTTGCGGCTGATCAAGTTCCCGTTCGAGAAGATCAAGCTCGTGCTCAACCGCGTCAACTCGAAGGCACGGCTCGACGTCAACGAGCTCGAGCGGTCCCTCGGTCTCGAGGTGCAGGCGGCGATCTCGTCGGACAAGCTCGTGCCTCGGGCCGTCAACGAGGGAGAGCCGGTCGTGTCCCTCTACCCCCGCTCTCGGGTCGCCAAGGACCTGCGCGGTGTGGCGGCGCTGGTCCTCGATGATGACGAGAAGATCCCTGAAGAAGAGTCCAAGCAGCGCCGATGGTTCAAGTAGGTTGCCGGTAGGGCAACGCCGATGAGAACTGGGGAGATCGAATCATGAGCCTCGCCGACAGGGTCAAGGCGGCCCGCGCATCCGAGACGACGGTCGACACGCAGCGCGAGGAGAGCCGCCAGGAGCTCCGCCGCAAGCTGCACTACAAGGTCGTCGAAGGCCTCGGCCCGACGCTCTACGACCGCCAGATGTCCGACGCCGAGCTGAAGCTCCGGGTCATGGAGATGCTCGAATGGGCGCTCGACCAGGAACAGTCCGTTCCGCTGTCGCGGGCGGACCGGCTCAGTCTCCTGCAGGAGATCTCCGACGACGTCCTCGGGTACGGGCCCATCGATCCCTATCTGGCCGACCCGGAGGTCACCGAGATCATGGTCAACGGGCCCCATGCGGTCTGGATCGAGCGGGCAGGCCGCCTGTTCAAGACCGACACCAGGTTCGTGGACGCCACCCACCTGGAGCGGATCATCGAGAAGATCGTCGGCCAGGTCGGTCGTCGGATCGACGAGTCCACCCCGATGGTGGATGCCCGGCTGCCCGACGGATCCCGGGTCAACGCCGTCATCCATCCCCTCGCCATCGGCGGCCCCTACCTCACGATCCGGAAGTTCGCGGTCGACCCGTTCACCGTCGAGGACCTCATCGCCAACAACACCCTGTCCGAACAGGCCGCCGGGCTGGTGAGACGAGCGGTCCGCGGCAAGCTCAACGTGGTGGTCTCCGGCGCTACCGGTTCCGGGAAGACGACGTTGTTGAACGTGCTGTCGAACTTCATCCCCGACGATGAGCGCATCGTCACGATCGAAGACGCCGCCGAACTCCAGCTCAACCAGGTGCATGTGCTCAGCCTCGAAGCCCGGCCTCCCAACCTGGAAGGCAAGGGCCAGGTGACGATCCGCGACCTCGTGCGCAACTCGCTGCGTATGCGACCCGACCGCATCATCGTCGGTGAGGTCCGCGGCGGCGAGGCGCTCGACATGCTCCAGGCGATGAACACCGGTCACGATGGATCCTTGACGACCGTCCACTCCAACTCGCCTCGCGACACACTGGCCCGTGTCGAGACGATGGTGCTCATGGCCGGGATGGACCTCCCGATCCGGGCCATCCGGGAGCAGCTCGCCTCCGCCCTCGACCTGATCGTGCACACCCACCGCCTTCGCGACGGTACCCGAAGGGTGACCCACATCACCGAGGTCGTCGGCATGGAGGGCGACATCATCACCCTGCAGGACCTGATGCTGTTCGACTACGGCATGGGTGTCGACGAGAACGGCAAGTACCTGGGCCGTCTCAAGGCGACTGGGATCCGACCCACGTTCAGCGATCACCTGGAGAACCTGGGCATCGGTCTCCCCGCGGACCTGTTCGCCCCCGAGCCCTTCGCCCGACGATGAGGATCCTCGGGCGCACCATGACGGTCGCGGTCGTGGCGGCCCTCACCATGGCCGTGGCCGCGCCGGCCTTCGCCCAGACCGGGGTGAGAACGGGCGACCCGAAGACGTGGCTCGTCATCGTGGGTGCGATCGCCGCCGGCCTGGCCGCGTTCCTGCTCATCATCATCCTGTTCGGTCGGGCTCCGGGTCGGGAGGCGGCGTTGCGGGGACGCCTCGCCACCTACGGCCAGTCGGTCGACCGGTCCGGGTTCTTCGGACGGTTCCGGGTCCTGCGCCGGGCGGCGAGCACCGCCGAAGGCGTGGCCCGCGAACGAGGGGTGTTCCAGATCATCGAGACGGCGTTGGAGCAGGCCAACCTGCCGCTCCGCCCGGGTGAGGCGATCATCGGCGGTATCGGCCTGGCCTTCATCTTCGGTCTCGTGGTCGGCGCGCTGCTCCAGTCGCTCTTGTTCGGCATCGTCGCCGCGGTGGTGGTGCTGGTGTTGGCGGCCATGACCATCAACATGGTCGCCGCCAGGGAACGGAAGCGCTTCGAGGCGCAACTGCCCGCCACGCTCAACCTGATCGCGACCTCCCTCCGGGCCGGCTACTCGCTCCTCCAGGCGGTCGAAGCCGTCGGGGCGGAGGCCCCGGAGCCGACGTCACGTGAGTTCGGTCGAGCGATCTCGGAGATCCGCCTCGGAAAGTCCGTCTCCGATGCCCTCGGCGACGTCGCCCAGCGCATGGAGTCCCAGGACTTCGAGTGGGCGGTCCTCGCCATCAACATCCAGCGGGAGGTGGGCGGCAACCTGGCCGAGGTCCTCCAGACCACGGCCGAGACGATGCTCCAGCGGAACCGTCTCCGGCGGGAGATGAAAGCTCTCACCGCCGAAGGGCGGGTCTCGGCGTTCGTCCTCGGGGCGCTGCCGTTCTTCCTCTTCGCGGTGATCTTCATCGTGAACCCGACGTACATCAAGCCGCTCATCTCGACCACCCCGGGGCTCGCTGCGATCGGCGCCGCCCTGGTGATGATCATGATCGGGATCATGTGGCTGCAGAAGATCGTGAACGTGGAGATCTGATATGGACCCGTTGCTGTTCGCCGTCATCTCGGTCGGAGTGACCATCGGCGCCTTCGCCTACTACGTCGGCAACGGTGTCGTCCGTGCCCGCCAGAACGCCGGCCGGCGCCTCATGGGCCTGCAGTCGCGCGCCGAGGTCCTGGACGCGAGCTTCTCGGAGCGGGCGCTGGCGCCGGTGGTGCAGAAGATCGGGCGGTTCGCGCTGCGTCTCACCCCGCAGGGATGGGTGACCCGAGCCCAGCACAAGCTGTTGGTGGCCGGATGGGCCGAGCGGATGGATGGCAACACCTGGGCCGCCATCCGGATCCTCACCATCGTCGGTGCGTTCGTCGTCTGGGTCCTCATGCAGGGGATCATCGACTCGAACTCGATGCGGCTCATCTCCCTCGGCGTCCTGGCGGTGGTCGGCTTCTTCGGGCCCGAGGCGATCCTCAACCGCAGGATCGACGAACGTCGCCATGCGATCGAGGTCCAGCTCCCCGACGTGATCGATCTGCTCGTCATCTCGGTCGAGGCCGGCCTCGGTTTCGAGGCGGCGATGGGGCGGGTCGTCCAGAACGTGCCCGGGGAGCTGTCGAGGGAGTTCGCCCGGGCGCTGCAGGAGACCCGTGTCGGGGTGAGCCGTCACGAGGCGCTGCGCAACATGTCGAAGCGCACCGACGTCGACGACCTCAACTCGTTCATCCTCGCCCTCAACCAGGCCGACCAGTTCGGTGTGTCGATCGCCCGGATGTTGCGGGTCCAGGCCGACGAGATGCGTGTCCGGCGCCGACAGCGAGCTCAGGAGCGAGCGTTCGCGGCTCCGGTGAAGATGGTGTTCCCGTTGGTGTTCTTCATCTTCCCCGCGATCTTCGTCGTCATCATCGGACCGGCTGCGATCAGCATCGCCCAGACCCTCGGCTGATCCGGTGACGGACGACCGTCGCGCCGTCGCTTTCCACCGGCGGCTCCAGGTCCGGCACCTGTTCGCCCTGGTGCCGATGTTCCTGCTGGCGGTCCAAGCATCACGTCCGATCGTCGACAACTCGTTCCTCTGGCATGTACGAGCCGGTGCCGCCCAGCTCGACGCAGGACGGGTTCTGACGACGGACCCGTTCTCGTATTCGATGGCCGGGACTCCGTGGAGGACCCAGTCGTGGCTGGCCGAGTTGTTCTACGCGTCGCTCGAGCGGATCACCGGAGGGATCGGGTGGACCCCCTGGTTCGTGTTCGGTGCCTCCGCATTGGCGCTCGGGTTGGTCGGGATCGCCATCTACCGATCGACCAGTGACACGGTCGCCGTCGGGCTCTGGTCGCTGATCATGGCGTGGTTGGCCGTCCCGCTGGTCCAGCCCCGTCCGGTGGTGGTGAGCTTCGGGTTGCTGGCGGCGCTGGTCCTCGTCTCCGAGGACGACGAGCGTCTCGCCTGGATCGTTCCCGGGCTCGTATGGGTGTACGCCGCGGTCCATGGCTCATGGATCCTCGGGATCGGCCTCCTCGTCCTTCAGTCGGTGCGCCGCAGGTCGTGGCGGCTGCTGGCGGCGACCGGGATCGGGCTCGTGTTCGCCACGCTGACGGCCCATGGCCTCGGCGTGTGGGAGTTCCTCATCGTCTTCGCTCGCAACCGGGGAGCCCTCGGGATGCTGGGGGAGTGGCAACCGCCGGAGTTCGGCGACATCTTGCAGGCGCCCTACGTCCTGTTGATCGCCGGGGTCCTGTGGGCGGCCGTGGGAGGGAAGCTCCGTTCCCGGGACCTGATCCTCATCCTGCCGTTCCTGTTCTTCGGCCTCACCACCAAGCGTGCCGTCTATCCGGCGGCCATCGTCCTCGCGCCCTTCGCGGCGCGGGCATGGACGCCGGGCGAGCGCCTCCGTTCGAGCACCGGCGGGATCGTCGTGTGGGCTGCGGGCGCCACGGTGGCCGCGTTGGTGATCGCTCCGCTGTTGGTGGTTCCCGCCTCGTTGGATCCGGGTCGGTTCCCTGCTGCCGCCGTTGTCGATCTGGCCGGGCCGCAACCGTTCTTCCACGACGACTCCGTCGGCGGATACCTGATCTATTCTCGCTGGCCCGAGGAGCAGGTGTTCGTGGACGATCGGGCGGAGCTCTACGGAGAGACCTTCTTCCGTCGCTACCTGCGTGCCACCGCCGGCGAGTACGAGGACCTGTTCGCCGAGTACGGGTTCGATGCGGTGATCGCCAAGGCCAACTGGTCGCTCGTGGACGTGCTCGAGTCCGACGGGTGGAAGGCGTACTACCGCGATGACGCGTTCGTGGTGCTGCGGCGGGAGTGAGCCGGTGCCGGGGTGGTGACGCGATGGAGGGGTCCGGTTGCCCGGACCCCTCCATCGTCGTGTGTGTCGGGCCTTACGGCAGCGAGGTGCCGGCGGTCGACAGGGTGCTGGAGACCTTGTTGCCGAGCAGGATGATCGCGGCGATCGCAACGATGGCGATCAGGGCGACGAGCAGCGCGTACTCGACGAGGCTGGCGCCGTCTTCCTCGGCGAGCCTGGTCTGAATCGACGTCCAGAGTCGAAGCATGTTCTCTACCTCCTAGTGGCAGGGTGATCCGATACCAAAGCTACGACACGGGTCCCCTCGTGACCATGGGTCGGCCGACCCAATTCCCTCGGGACCGACGTTCTCGACGTCGGGGAGTTCGTGGTGCTGCGGCGGGAGTGAGCCGGTGCCGGGGTGGTGACGCGATGGAGGGGTCCGGTTGCCCGGACCCCTCCATCGTCGTGTGTGTCGGGCCTTACGGCATCGAGGTGCCGGCGGTCGACAGGGTGCTGGAGACCTTGTTGCCGAGCAGGATGATCGCGGCGATCGCAACGATGGCGATCAGGGCGACGAGCAGCGCGTACTCGACGAGGCTGGCGCCGTCTTCCTCGGCGAGCCTGGTCTGAATCGACGTCCAGAGTCGAAGCATGTTCTCTACCTCCTAGTGGCAGGGTGATCCGACACCCATGCTACGACTTCGGGGGTCGGGTCACCATGGGTCGGGCGACCTATTGGCGTCGGGTGGGAACGACCGAAGGGTCAGGAAGGTCCGAGGCCGAGCCGGATGGCTTCGACGGCCGCCTGGGTACGGTCGGAGATCCGGAGCTTCTCGTAGATGCTCGCCAGGTGGTTCTTGACGGTCTTGTGGGAGATGTACAGCTCGTCGGCGATGTCGGCGGTGCCGGAGATGCCGCGGGCGAGGAGGGCGAGGATCTCGCGCTCGCGGGCCGTGAGGGAATCGGCGTCCGGTCCGAGCGAGGGCTCCCGGTACCGATCGAGGATGGCGTCGGGATCGTCGGCGTCGATGAGCGACTCGCCGGCGTGGACGGCGCGGATGGTGGCGGCGACGTCCGGCAGCGGAGTGGCCTTCGAGAGGAACGCCCTGGCACCCACGGCGCGGGCCCGGTTGCGGTGTTCGTCGTCGGCGTGCATCGTCATGATGACGGCCCGGTGTCCCGCGCCGAGGTCGCGCAGCGCGGAGAGGCCACTGCCGTCGGGCATCTCGATGTCGACCAGGAGCACGTCGGGGAGGATGTCGGGGGCCAGGGTCCGCAACGCCTCGACCGTGGCCGCCGCGCCGGCCACCTCGAAGTCCGGGATCCTGCCCAGGGCCTGGGACAGGCCGTCGAGGAGCAGATGATGGTCGTCGGCGATGAGGATCCGGATCATCGACTTCCCCAATGGAGTTCGACGGTCGTTCCCGCATGCCCGGACTGGATCGTCAGTCGTCCTCCGATCTTGTCGGCTCGTTCCCGCATCCCGATGATCCCCCAATGACCGGGGGTTCTGGCCCCCGGGTCGAACCCCCGCCCGTCGTCGGTCACCGACAGGCGACCGCGGTCGTGGTCGACCGAGCCGGCGATGGTGATCTTGGAGGCGTCGGCGTGCTCGACCGCGTTACGAACGGCCTCGGTGAGGATGGCGGCGAGCTCCTCGGCGATGCCGTCTCGAGGTGGGCGCTGCTCGTCCAACTCGACGATCACGGCCGGACCGTCCGCGTCGATCTCGCCGACGACGGCGTGGGCGCACTCGACGAGACTGGACGACCGCACCGCGCGGAGATCCTCGACGGTCGCTCGGATGCTCTCGACCACCCTGGTGGCGGTCTCGCGTAGCGCCGCGAGCTGCGCGGCCGTGGTGTCGTCACCGTCGGCGTCCATGGCCAGGAGGTCGATCCCGAGCCCCAAGGAGGCGACGGCGGGCCCGATCTCGTCGTGCAGTTCCCTGGCCAGCCGGAGTCGCTCCTCGCGGACGGCCCGGGCGGCGATCTCGGACAGGAGCGCGATGTTGTCGAAGGCCAGGGCGATCGGTCGGAGCATCGTCTCGATGACGTCGTCGCTGCGGTCGGATCGGTCCGCGTCCGCAGGGGGCCAGATGCGGAGTTCCCCGAGGCGGCGCGACGCGATGCTGATCGGGTAGCGGCGGGCGTCGGCGGGCGATCCGGGTTCGCCTCGGCGAGCGACCACGACCTCGGTGGGCTGGGAGATGCGGACCTCGGCTCCCACGAAGTCGACATGCTGCGCGAGGTCACGGAGCGCGGTCCGTCCCACGCCGACCGGGTTCAGTTCAGAGGCGGTGGCGAGCTCACCGAGGCTGAGGAGCAGGTCGTGTGACGCTTCGAGGCGTTCGAGGCGTTGGGCGTCCAGGAGGGTGGTGCGTGCCAGTCGCTCTGCCCGAAGTTGCTCGTCGATGAGGATGCGGCGCGCCTGGGAGAAGGTCACCGCGACGAGGGCGTAGAAGAGACTGGCCTGGAGGAGCTGTGCCGACGGGATGGGCCTCGCCAAGAGGGCGTCGCCGACGGTGAGGGCGACGATCGCGGCGGCGGTGGTCGACGCCCCCAGGACCGTGCCGTACCGGACCGATGCGTAGTAGACCGGGGCGGCGAGGAACAGCACGAAGGGGCTCTCCGAGCCCCCGGTCGACCAGGCGGCGAAGCCGCCGACGGCCACGCCGGAGAGGGCGAAGATCCACGCCGTGCGCGGTGACGACGAGCGGAGGCCGGCGTGGAGCGCGGCAGCATACGCGCCGGCGGCGGCCATGGCCGCCAGGGCCGGTGGCGTCGGGCCGCGGGCGATCGTCACGAGCGAGGCTCCGAGCACCGTCGAGCCCCACAGGAGGCCGAGGAGGATGCGGTCGAACCTCGCCTCCCATTCGGTCGCGCGGTTCACCATGGGAAGCAGGGTACAGTCGTCGGATGTCGTCTCACGGGATTGCATCGGCACCGATCCGGGTGGTCCTGAGCGGAGGGATCGGATCGGGCAAGAGCACCGTCGCCGAGCTCCTGGAACACCGCGGGTGGAAGGTGATCCCGGGCGACAGGCTCGGCCACGAGGTCCTCGAACCGGACGGGGAGGCGTTCGAAGCCGTCGCTCGGACCTGGCCCGAGGTCGTCCGGGATGGTCGCATCGACCGAGGAGCGTTGGCGACGATCGTGTTCTCGGACCCCGCGCAGCTCGAACGCCTCGAGGCGATCACCCATCCCGCCATCGCGCGGCGGATCGCCGCGGCGGTGGGGGAGGCCGGCGATCGGCCGGTCGCGGTGGAGATCCCGATCATCGCCGGCGGGTTGGTCGACCCGTCGTGGACGAGGGTCGTCGTGGATGCTCCCCGGGAGGTCCGTTTCGCCAGGGCGGTGGCTCGGGGCGGTGATCCCGGCGACGTCGAGCGTCGCATGGCGTCGCAGCCCGACCGAGAGACCTGGCTGCGGTGGGCCAACGAGGTGATCGACAACACCGGCGACCTGGCGGCATTGGAGGAGGAGGTCGATCGTCTCGTGGAGCGCATCACGACGACGCCGAGCTGAGGGATCTGTCACAGGGGAGCGGTACCCTGTCCGGGAGCCCGGAGGACCGATGAGACCGTTTCGTGTGCATTCCGATTTCTCGCCCGCGGGCGACCAGCCGGAGGCCATCGCTCGCCTCGCCGACGGCATCCACCGCGGCGAGCGGTTCCAGACCCTGTTGGGCATCACCGGCTCCGGCAAGTCGGCCACCATCGCCTGGACCATCGAGCAGGTCCAGCGACCCACCTTGGTCCTCGCGCCGAACAAGGCGCTCGCCGCGCAGCTCGCCAACGAGTTCCGTCAGTTCTTCCCCGACAACCGCGTCGAGTACTTCGTCAGCTACTACGACTACTACCAGCCGGAGGCGTACATCCCGCAGACCGACACGTACATCGAGAAGGAATCCACGATGAACGACGAGATCGATCGGCTGCGGCACTCGGCGACGGCGGCGTTGCTCACCCGCCGGGATGTCATCATCGTGGCCTCGGTGTCGGCGATCTACGGTCTCGGATCCCCCGAACAGTACGAAGGGCAGCTCCTCCGCCTCGTCCGCGGCGTCGAGTTCCCCCTCCAGGATGCCGTCCGCAAGCTCGTCGACATCCAGTACGAACGCAACGAGGTGAACCTCATCCGCGGCAAGTTCCGCCTCAAGGGTGACACCCTCGAGGTGTTCCCGTCCTATGAGGAGACCATCTTCCGCATCGAGTACTGGGGGGACGAGGTCGAGCGGATGCTGCGGATGAACCCCGTCACCGGTGAGGTCATCGAGGAAGTCGAGGACCTGTGGATCTATCCGGCGAGCCACTATGTGACGTCGTCGGAACGGATCGAGCGGGCGTTGGTCGGTATCGAGTCCGAGCTGCACACCCGTCTCGGTCATCTCGAGGATCGGGGGAAGCTCCTCGAGGCTCAGCGTCTCCGGATGCGGACCGCCTACGACATGGAGATGCTGCGTGAGGTGGGCATGTGCCCGGGGATCGAGAACTACTCCCGCTACCTCGACGGTCGCGAACCGGGAGAACCTCCCTACACGCTCCTCGACTACTTCCCCGACGACTACCTCACCGTGGTCGACGAGAGTCACGTCACGATCCCGCAGATCCACGGTCAGTACGCCGGCGACCGGTCCCGCAAGGAGGTCCTCGTCGAAAACGGGTTCCGGCTGCCGTCGGCGATGGACAACCGTCCGCTCACGTTCGAGGAGTGGTACGCCCGCACCAACCAAGCGATCCTGCTGTCGGCGACGCCGGGTCCGTGGGAGCTGCGCGAATCCGCCCGGATCGTCGAGCAGATCATCCGCCCGACGGGCCTCGTCGACCCCGAGGTCGAGGTCCGGCCCACAAGAGGCCAGATCGACGACCTGATCGAGGAGGTCCGCACCCGTGCGGTCAACGATCGTCGCGTCCTCGTGACGACCTTGACGAAGAAGATGGCCGAGGACCTCACCGACTACCTCCTCGAACTCGGCGTCAAGGCACGCTACCTCCACAGCGACATCGACACCCTCGAGCGGGTCCAGATCCTCCGCGACCTGCGTCTCGGCGACTACGACGTGCTGATCGGCGTCAACCTGCTGAGGGAAGGGCTCGATCTCCCCGAGGTGTCGCTCGTGGCGATCCTCGACGCCGACAAGGAAGGCTTCCTGCGCTCGGAGACGAGCCTCGTCCAGACCATCGGGCGCGCCGCCCGCAACGTCGAGGGTGCGGTCATCATGTACGCCGACGAGGTGACCGACTCGATGCGACGAGCGCTCGACGAGACCAACCGGCGACGGCGGGTCCAGATCGCCTACAACCAAGAGCACGGCATCGACCCGCAGACGATCAGGAAGAAGGTGTCGGACATCCTCGAGCTGGTCCAGTCGTCTCACGATGGCCCGTCGACCGACCGGCGGGCCAGGGAACTCCGGCGCCGCGAGCCGCTGCATCTCGACACCCCCGACCTCCGGCGCTTGATCCAGAGCCTCGAGGACGAGATGCGCGAAGCGGCCGTCGAGTTGCGCTTCGAGTACGCGGCCAGGCTCCGCGACGAGATCAACGAGTTGAAGCGGGAACTCGCCGAGCTCGTCGAGGCGGCGAGATGACCGGTCGGTGAGCGGCACCTCGCCGGTACACTCGCCCAGCGTCGTCGGAGCGACAAGGGGCACGATGCCAGCCGACAAGATCGTCGTCAAAGGTGCGCGAGAGCACAACCTGAAGGGACTCGATCTCGAGCTTCCGAGGGAGAAGCTCATCGTGTTCACGGGCCTGTCCGGCTCCGGCAAGTCGTCGCTGGCGTTCGACACCATCTACGCCGAGGGTCAACGCCGCTACGTCGAGAGCCTCTCGGCATACGCCCGGCAGTTCCTCGGCCAGATGGACAAGCCGGATGTCGACTTCATCGATGGCCTGTCGCCGGCGATCTCCATCGATCAGAAGACCGCAGGCCGGAACCCGCGCTCGACGGTCGGCACGGTCACCGAGATCCACGACTACCTGCGGTTGCTCTACGCCCGGATCGGCGTCCCGCACTGCCCCAACGACGGCAGCCCCGTCGCCCGTCAGACGCCCCAGCAGATCGTCGACAAGATCCTGGAGCTGGAGGAGGGCACCCGGTTCCTCGTCCTGGCCCCCGTGATCCGCGGGAGGAAGGGCGAGTACGAGGCGCTGCTCAAGGACCTCGCCAAGCAGGGGTTCTCACGGGCACGGATCGACGGGGAGGTCCGCGACCTGACCGAGGACATCAAGCTCGATCGCTACTTCCAGCACACGATCGAGGTGGTCGTCGATCGGCTCGTCCGGAAGGACGGGATCGAGCGGCGCCTGACCGATTCCCTGGAGACCGCGTTGCATCTGGCCGAGGGGATCGCCCACATCGACATCGTCGACGGGCCCACCCTCGCCTTCAGCCAGGACTTCGCCTGCCCCGAATGCGGACTGTCGTTCCAGGAGCTGCAGCCGAGGAACTTCTCGTTCAACTCTCCCTACGGGGCATGTCCCGACTGCAGCGGCCTCGGGACGCGGTACTCGGTCGATCCGGACCTCATCGTTCGCCATCCGGATCGGTCGCTGGCCGCAGGAGCGATCACGCCGTGGACGGGCCGCCACCGGACGACCTACTACCAGCGGCTCATCAAGGCCGTGGCGGAGGCGGAGGGTATCGACATGACGGTCCCGTGGAAGGACCTCCCCGACGCCCACCGAACCATGATCCTGTATGGGACCGGGACCGACTCCAGCTACACCATCTCGTACACCAACCGATTCGGTCGAGAACGACGCTACGACGCCACCTACGAGGGGGCCGTACCGTGGCTGGAACGCCGCTACGCCGACGCCGAATCGGACGGGGCGAGGGACTCGTACCAGCAGTACATGCGGGAGGTTCCCTGTGACTCCTGCGGCGGAGGCCGTCTCAACCCGATCTCGTTGGCGGTCACCGTCGCCGGGCGGACGATCTTCGAGATCTCGTCGGTGTCGCTCAAGGAGACCCGAGCGTTCCTCGATGAGCTCCGGCTCGACGAGCGTGAGGCGATGATCGCCGAGCGGGTCGTCAAGGAGATCCGGTCGCGCCTCGAGTTTCTCATCGACGTCGGTCTCGATTACCTGACGTTGATGCGGTCGGCGGCGACGCTCGCCGGAGGCGAGGCGCAACGGATCCGGCTCGCCACCCAGGTCGGCTCAGGCCTCGTCGGTGTCCTGTACATCCTCGATGAGCCGTCGATCGGGCTGCATCAGCGCGACAACCAGCGCCTCATCGAAACGCTCGTGCGTCTCCGCGACCTCGGCAACACCCTGATCGTGGTCGAACACGATGAGGACACCATCCGTGTCGCCGACCACATCGTCGACATCGGTCCGGGGGCGGGTGAGCACGGCGGCTCCATCGTGGCGGAAGGGACGCTGGAGGACATCGTCGCCGAACCGGCCTCGATCACCGGCGACTACCTCTCTGGACGACGGTCGATCGAGGTCCCCGCGACGCGGCGGGTCGGGACGGGCCCCGAGATCGTGGTCCGCGGAGCGACCGAGAACAACCTGAAGGACATCGACGTGGCCTTCCCTCTGGGGACGTTCGTCTGCGTCACCGGGGTCTCGGGCAGCGGCAAGTCGTCCCTCGTCCAGGACATCCTGTCGAACGGCCTCCACGCGGAGCTCCACGGGGCCCGTACGCTCCCCGGCCGCCACCGACGCATCGACGGCCTCGAACACATCGACAAGGTCATCAACATCGACCAGTCGCCGATCGGCCGGACCCCTCGCTCCAACCCCGTCACCTATACGAAGGCGTTCGACGCCATCCGGCAGCTCTTCGCCGCGACCCCCGAGGCGCGGGTCCGCGGCTGGAAGCCGGGGCGGTTCTCGTTCAACGTCGCCGGTGGACGCTGCGAGACCTGCAAGGGCGACGGCACCCTCAAGATCGAGATGCATTTCCTTCCCGACATCTACGTGCCGTGCGAGACGTGCAAGGGCAAGCGCTACAACCGGGACACCCTCGAGGTGACGTTCAAGGGCCATTCGATCGCCGACGTCCTGGAGATGTCGATCGAGGAGGCCGTCCACTTCTTCGAGAACCAACCCCGGATCGCGCGCATCCTCGGCACCCTCGACGAGGTGGGTCTCGGCTACGTGCGTCTGGGACAGCCGGCGACGACGCTGTCGGGCGGCGAAGCCCAGCGTGTGAAGTTGGCGTCGGAGCTCGGGAAGCGGTCCACCGGGAGGACGTTCTACATCCTCGACGAGCCGACGACCGGACTTCACTTCGAGGACGTCAAGAAGCTCCTCAGGGTCCTACAGCGTCTGGTGGATTCGGGCAACACGGTGGTGGTCATCGAGCACAACCTCGACGTCGTCAAGTCGGCGGATTGGGTGATCGACCTCGGCCCCGAAGGCGGAGACGAGGGTGGGCGGGTCGTCGCCGCGGGGACCCCCGAGCAGGTGGCGGGCGTTCCCGAGTCCTATACGGGCAAGTTCCTGCGTGACGTGCTGTCGGTCTGACGCCGGAGCCACGCGACGGTGACGACCGCCACGGCGACCAGGAGCAGGTTCCGAACGACCACGGCGATCGCCCACCACGGTGACGCAGGGCTCCAGAACATGAGATAGCCGATCGTCAGGGCTGACATGGGAACCCACAGGCGCAGCACTCGACGGTCGTCGGAGAAGGCCAGCAGCGGCGTCGGCCACAGGAGGAATTGCGCGGACAGCAGCGGGGACCCGAGGAGGACCGCGACGGTGGCGGTGGCGAGCATGGCCGGGACACCGCCGATCCGGAACGGGCGTCGAACCGCGCCGAGCGCGGCGGCGGCGACGACCGCTCCGATCGCGGCCTCCAACGCGATGGCCCACGGCCCGACCTCCACATAGCCGGCCCTGGCGTGGGTCGCCAGCGCCAGTGGCTGCCCGGCGAGGTGGCGCCACAGGAGGATCAGTGAGCCGGCCACCGTCTCGATGTGGATGCCGGAGAACGATCGTCCGGCACGGAACCCGGGGGTGAGCATCAATGCGACCCACAACCCGACCGTGACGGCGACGAGCCCCGCGGCGCGGGCCCGGCGACCTTTCCACCACTCCGCCAGGGCGAACACCACGGGCCATCCCTTGGCGAAGATCCCGATGAGCGTGGCGCCGAAGCCGGCTCGTGTGCGGTCGGCCAGGAACCCCCACAGGGCGATGGCGGCGGCGACCATCGCAACGATGTCGTTGCGGAACAGCACGAGGGGAAGGAGCGGGAGCACCAGGACGAGCCAGCGACCGACGGCCGCGTCGTGGTCCAGGGACCGCCCGGCGCGATCCACGGCCCATCCTCCGAGCGCGAGCATCCCCACCGAGACGCCGGCGAAGGTCACCGCCGGGCTCATGCCGCTGGCCGACGAGACGGCGAACGCGAGGGCCATGGGCACGATCGCCAAGGGGAGATGTTCCATGGTCGCATCGACGTAGGGCAGATGACCCGCGGCGATCTGCGCGATCCGTTCGGGGTAGAGGAACGGATCGCCGGTGAGGACCGACTCGGCGCCGACCGACCTCGCGGCGATGCCGCCGATGGCCGCGACCACGAAGGCCAGTACCGACCCGGCGGCCAGGGCCAGGCCCCAGTGGGCGGCGAGGCGCCGCAACGGTTCTTGCATCGAGCCAGAAGGTAGGGGATGCTCCCGGGCATGGGAAGCACTCGGCCGATCGACGATTGGGACCCGATCGCTCCGTGGTGGAGGCGGGAGGTGGCCGACGATCCCGTCTACACCGACCAGATCCTCCCGATGCTCGAGTCGCTCCTCCCGGCGCCCGAGGGCGTCGTGGTCGATCTCGGATGCGGGGAGGGGCAAGGCATGCGTCGGGTCGTCGAGCGAGGCGGCCATCCGGTGGGATGCGATCTGTCTCGGGCGCTTCTCGGTGTCGCTCGTACCGCCGGTCCGGTCGTGCGATGTCGGCTTCCGGACCTGGGATGGCTCCGCGACGGTGTGGTCGACGTCGCGTACTCGGTGTACGTCCTCGACCTCCTCGGTGATGCCGCCGGCTTCTTCGCCGACACGGCGCGGGTCGTCCGGCCCGGTGGTGCGCTGGTGGTGATCATCAACCATCCGGCCTACACGCCGCATGCGGCGGGCCCGATCATCGACGTCGACGGGGAGGTGCTGTGGCGATGGGGCGCGTACCTCCAGTCGGGGACGAGCCTGCAACCGGCCGGCGGCGACACGGTGATCTTCCATCATCGGTCGATGAGCAGCCTGCTCACGACGGCGGCCGCGGCGGGATGGTCGCTCGTCGAGATGCGGGAGGAAGGACTCGGTGCCGCCGCCATCGCCAGGGAGCCGGGCTACCGGGGACAGGAGGGGATCCCTCGCGTGCTCGGCCTGTGCTGGCGTCGCCTGCCGTGACCATCGAGGCTCAAGTGGAGCGTTCGGCGAGCCGATGCAATCACGACGGGTGGAGGCTCGGAAGCAAGGAGCGACGATGGACAACCAGCATCTCGTGGCATTCGAGTACGGGTCCGGGACGGTCTGGGGTTACGTCGAGGCCGGGTCGCCGGCCGAGGTGACGGAGTTCCTCCCCGAGGTGGACGTCTACGAGACGGCTCCCGCGTGGATGGACGAGGAGCGCCTCGGAGCGCTCAGACAGGAAGCGGTTCCGGTGGCGGCGGACGGGTGCCTCGACGAGCTGGTTCAGCGCTACCCACGGTACTGAGGACCCCTCGATGCCGGCCCGCCGCCGATAGACTCGCGTCGGTGCGCAGGCCCGCTCCGTCCGAGATCCCAGATTCGCCGGGCGTCTATCTCTTCCGCGACCGTCACGGAGCCGTCCTCTACGTGGGCAAGGCCAAGTCGCTGCGGAAGCGCCTCGCGAACTACTTCGCGCGTGATCTGCCCGCCCGCACCGCAGCGATGGTCTCGGCGGCTTCATCGGTGGAGTGGATCCTCACCGATTCGGAGGTCGGCGCGATCATGGTCGAGTACTCGCTCATCCAGGAACACAAGCCGCGTTTCAACATCCGTCTGCGAGACGACAAGAGCTTCCCGTATCTCGCGATCACGAGGAACCAGCGATGGCCCAGGGCGATGGTCGTGCGTGGCAAGCGGAGGAAGGGCGTGGAGTACTTCGGCCCCTACGCCCACGCCTACGCGATCCGCCAGACCCTCGATCATCTGTTGCGCACGTTCCCGGTCCGGACCTGCACGGACGCCAAGTTCTCCCGCCACGAGGCTCAGGGGCGGCCGTGTCTGCTCTTCCACATCGAACGCTGCTCGGGCCCGTGTGTCGGTGAGGTCGCGGCCGACGACTACGCGCGTTTCGTCGATGGCCTGGCAGGGTTCCTCTCGGGCGACTCCCAACCGGTCATCGATCGCCTCGAGACCGAGATGCGCGGCGCCGCCGACGCCGAGGAGTTCGAGCGTGCCGCTCGGCTCCGCGACCAGCTCGCCGCCGTTCGCAGGGCGACCGAGACCCAGGAACTGGTCACCGAGCGGCCGGAGGACTTCGATGTGATCGCCGTCCACGGCGACGATCTCGAATCGTCTCTCATCGTCCTCAATGTTCGCCGAGGACGGGTCACGGGTCGCATGACGAGGGTCGTCGACCGCGTCGAGGACGTGACGGACGCCGGGCTCGTCGAGACCATGGTGCTCCAGTTGTACGGGAGGGACCGGCCTCCACCCCTCGTGCTCGTTCCAACGCTTCCGAACGACCCGGCACTGTGGGAGGCGTGGCTCGGGGAGCGGCGGGGCGCCAAGGTCGAGCTCCGAGTCCCGCGCCGAGGCCCGAAGCGACGCATCATGGAGACGGCCGGGCGGAACGCCGCCGACGAGTTCTCTCGACACCGGCTCCGCCGCAACGCCGATCACAACGCGAGGGCTCGTGCGCTCAACAGCCTGCAGGAGGCGCTCGGGCTCCCGGAGTCGCCGCTGCGGATCGAATGCTTCGACGTCTCGACCATCCAGGGCCGTGACACGGTGGCGTCGATGGTGGTCTTCGAGGACGCGCTCCCGCGACGGTCCGACTACCGACGCTTCAAGATCAAGACGGTGTCCGGACAGGACGACTTCGCGTCGATGGAGGAGGCCGTCCGGCGGCGCTTCATGGCGTACCTCGCCGAGCGGGATCTTCCGGTCGATCGACGGGGGCGCTTCTCTTACCCGCCGTCGTTGGTCGTGATCGATGGTGGCGCCGGTCAGCTCGGACGGGCCGTCGCGGTCCTCGAGGAGCTGGATCTCGACATCCCGGTCATCGGGCTCGCGAAACGACTGGAGGAGGTGTATCTCCCCGGCGTCCCCGACCCGGTGGTCATCCCTCGAGGAGAAGAGGCGCTCTACCTCCTCCAGCAGGTGCGGGACGAGGCGCATCGCTTCGCCATCGGCTACCACCGCACGCTCCGCGGGAAGCGGATGGCCGCGTCCGTCCTCGACGACGTGCCGGGCATCGGCGAGCAGCGGAAGAAGGCGCTCCTGCGGCGTTTCGGTTCGGTCAAGCGGATCCGTCAGGCCACCGTCACCGAGCTCGCCGACGTCGTGCCGGGGACCGTCGCCGAGGAGCTGTACGCTTCGTTGCACGGCGGCCGACGGGCCGAAGAGGAGGTCGGATGAGCGAAGCGTCCCATGTGGTGATCGTCACCGGACTCTCCGGCGCCGGCCGGTCCCAGGCGGCGAAGGTCCTCGAGGACGTCGGCTACTTCGTCATCGACAACATCCCGCCTGCGGTGGTCGGAACGGTCGTCGACCACGCCGGCGCCGGTGTCACACGGTCGCATGTGGCCTTGGTGATCGACAGCCGGGGTGGCTTGACCGCCGAGGATCTCGAGTCCGTGCTCCTCGGTCTCCACGGTCGCGGGTTCCGTACGACCGTCCTCTATCTCGACGCGGACGATGCCACGTTGATCCGACGCTACGAGGAGGCACGGCGCCCGCATCCCGCCGACGGTGCCACCCTGGCGGAGTCGATCGCCGCCGAGCGCGCCGCCTTCGAAGCGATCAGGGGCGCGGCGGACGTCATCGTGGACACGTCGGACCTCAACGTGCATCAGCTCCGAGGTCGCCTTCGGGAAGCCTTCGCCACGGCATCGACCGACGCCACGATGCGGGTCGACGTGACGTCCTTCGGGTTCAAGCGAGGGGTGCCGCGGGTCGTCGATCTGCTTCTCGACGCCCGGTTCCTTCCCAACCCACACTGGGAACCCGAACTGAGACCACTCACGGGGCTCGACGCACCCGTGCGGGAGTTCGTGCTCGGCCAGGACGACGCCGTCGAGTTCATGGGCAAGATCGAGGATCTCCTCGATTTCTTGGTGCCTCGCTATCAGGCCGAAGGCAAGTCGTACCTGACCGTCGGCGTGGGATGCACCGGCGGGCGCCATCGCTCGGTCGCGATCGCAGAGGCGATCGGGGAGCACCTCGCGGAGCGGGGCATCGAGGTCACGGTGCATCATCGCGATGCGGGGGTGGAGACGGACGATGGTCGCGGGCGCTGAGCGAGTCGGGACCGAGCCGGCCGGGATCCTCGAGGAGCTCCTCGCCGACGTCGAGGGCCCGCGTGTCGTGGCGGTCGGCGGAGGTCACGGGCTCGCTGCCGCGTTGGGTGGGATCCGAGGGTACGCAGGGCGGGTCGACGCCGTCGTCACCGTCGCCGACGACGGCGGATCGTCAGGTCGGCTCGCCCCTGCCCTCGACATCCCCCCTCCCGGGGACATCCGGCAGTGTCTGGTGGCGTTGACCCCCGACGAGTCGGTGTGGCGGCAGCTCTTCGAATACCGGTTCGCCGGAGCCGACGTGATGGGCCACTCGATGGGCAACCTGATCCTGGCTGCGCTCGCCGACATCGAGGGGTCCTTCGACCGGGCGCTGGCGTCCGCGGAGCGTCTGTTGGGTTCGGTCGGCTCGGTCATCCCCGCGGCACCCGAGCACCTCCGTCTCGAGGCGACGATCGGCGGCGCGACGGTGCGAGGTCAGGTCGCGATCTCCCTGGCCAGGGGACCGGTCGAGGCGATCCGGGTGCTTCCCAGGGAGGCGAAGGCGACACCGCGGGCGGTGGAGGCGATCGAGTCGGCCGACCAGATCGTTCTCGGCCCCGGCAGCCTGTATACGTCGATCATGGCGGCGCTGGTCGTGCCGGGCATCACCGAGGCGATCAACCGTTCGTCCGGCCAGCTCGTGTACGTGGTGAACCTGACCACCCAGGACGGCGAGACCCTCGGGATGGACGCCGCCGACCATCTCGACGCGTTGATCCGGCTGACCGGCGTGCGTCCCCCCGCTGCTATCGTCGCGCCGAAGGAGCCCGTGGACGCCGCACCTCCGTTGGAACCGGTCCGGGTCGACGGCGATGTGCTGGCCACCTACGGCGTCGATCTGGTGACGGCCGATCTGGTGGATCGGAGGTCGTCGAGGCCGGTGCATGACCCCGACGCGTTGGGGGTCGTCCTGGGCAGCATCGTCGAGTGAGTTCCGGGAAGGGTGGCAGCATGCGGGTAGCGATCAACGGGTTCGGTCGGATCGGACGGAACTTCCTCCGCGCCGGCAAGGGCGGGGAGATCTTCGGTGAGCTGTCCAAGGCGATCCGAGGCGCCGATCTCACCGACACCGAACGACTCTCGAGCACGCTGGAGCGGCTCAAGACCGCGGTGCTCGGCCTCGACATCGTCGCCATCAACGACCTGTCGAACGCCGAGATGCTGGCGCATCTCCTCGAGTACGACACCGTGCACGGGCGGTATCCGGGGTCGGTCGAGCTCCTCGGCGGTGAGCTGCTCGTCGATGGGGATCGGATCAAGGTGTTCTCCGAGCGCGACCCGGCCGATCTGCCGTGGGCGGACCTCGGGGTCGATGTGGTGATCGAATCCACCGGCGTGTTCCGCACCCACGATCTGGCGTCGAAGCATCTGGAAGCGGGGGCGAGCCACGTGATCGTGTCGGCGCCCATGAAGGATCCCGACTACTCGGTGGTGCTCGGGGTCAACGACGACGGCCTCGACCCGGCATCCCACAAGATCATCTCGAATGCCTCGTGCACCACCAACTGCGTGGCTCCGATGATCAAGGTCCTCAACGACGCCTTCGGGATCGAGCGCGGGGCGTTCACGACGGTGCATGCCTACACGAACGACCAGCGGATCCTCGATCTCGTCCACAAGGATCCCCGCCGAGCCCGCGCCGCGGCCCAGAACATCATCCCGACGACCACGGGAGCGGCCACGGCGATCGGCAAGGTCCTCCCGGAACTCGACGGCCGTTTCGAGGCGAAGGCGATCCGGGTGCCGGTGCCCGACGGTTCGATCACCGACCTGGTCGTCGAGACCGGACGATCGGTGACCGTCGAGGCCGTCAAGGAGGTCTTCGCCGAGGCTGCGGCGGGCTCGTTGAAGGGGATCCTCAGGTACGCCGACGAGCCATTGGTGTCGTCCGACATCGTCGGCGATCCCCACTCGTGCATCTACGACTCGGAGCTGACGATGGTGATCGGCGACGACCTGGTGAAGGTCTTCGGTTGGTACGACAACGAGTGGGGATACTCGAGCCGACTGGTCGACCTGGTCCAGAAGCTGATCTGAGGTGCGGGTCCCGACCCTCGACGATCTGGATGTCGCGGGCCGGACCGTTCTCGTGCGGTCCGATCTCAACGTGCCGCTGCGCGACGGCGTCGTCGAGGACGATTTCCGGATCCGAGCGTCGTTGCCGACGATCCGTGAGCTCCGCGCCGAAGCCGAGCGGGTCGTGGTGTGCTCGCATCTCGGACGGCCCCATGGTGTCGATCCGGAGCTGAGCATGCGTCCGGTCGGCGAACGGCTGGCCGACCTGGGCGGATTCGGCGTGGTGCAGGCTCCGGGTGTCGTCGGGGCCCAGGTGGCCGCCACCATCGCCGAGGCGCCTCCAGGCGCGGTGGTCCTCCTGGAGAACACGAGGTTCGAGCCGGGCGAGACCAGCAACGATCCCGCCTTGGCCGGCGCGTTGGCGTCTCTGGCCGACCGTTTCGTCAACGACGCCTTCGGTACGGCCCACCGGTCGCATGCGTCGACCGTCGGCGTCGCCGAGCGCCTCCCGTCGGCCGCAGGCCGTCTCCTCCAGGCCGAGTTGGAGGCGTTCTCGCGGCTGCTCGAGCAGCCGGCACAGCCCTATGTGGTGGTCATGGGCGGCGCCAAGGTCTCCGACAAGCTGGGGGTCATCCGGTCGCTACTTCCCAAGGTCGACCTGATGTTGATCGGTGGGGGGATGTGTTTCACGCTGCTGGAGGCCGGCGGCTACGAGGTTGGGAACTCGCTGGTGGAGGAGTCGAAGATCGAGGAGGTCAAGGAGCTCCTCGAGGGGCCGGGGGGATCCAAGATCGTGCTTCCCGCCGACATCGTGGTGGCGGATCGTTTCGCCGCCGACGCCGAACGGGCGGTGGTGCCGGGGACGGCGATCCCCGAGGGTTGGATGGGGCTCGACATCGGCCCCGAGACGGTGCGTCGTTTCGGTGGGGTGATCCGGTCCGCCGAGAGCGTCTTTTGGAACGGACCGATGGGGGTCTTCGAGTGGGAACCGTTCCGGGCGGGGACCGCGGGTGTGGCGGAGGCGGTCGCCGAGTGCGACGGGTACACGGTCGTCGGGGGCGGTGATTCGGTGGCGGCCCTCCGGATGCTGGGTCGCGAACGCGACGTGTCGCATCTGTCCACCGGCGGGGGAGCGGGACTGGCGATGTTGGAGGGTCGGACGTTGCCGGCGGTGGCGGCACTCGAGAGATGGAGCACATCATGAGGAAGACGCTGATCGCAGGGAATTGGAAGATGCACAAGACCCATCTGGAGGCGATCCAGGTGGTCCAGAAGCTGAGCTATCGGCTGGATCCCGGGGACTACGAGCGGGTCGAGGTGGTGGTGGCGCCGCCGTTCACCGCCCTCCGGTCGGTGCAGACGGTGATCGAGGCCGACCACCTCCTCATCCGTCTCGGCGCACAGAACGTCCATTGGAAGGACGAGGGCGCGTTCACCGGGGAGATCGCCCCGCGGATGCTCCAGAGCCTGTCGGTGTCGTACGTCATCGTGGGTCACTCCGAGCGGCGGGAGATCTTCGGGGAGACCGACGAATGGGTGAACCGCAAGGCCAAGGCGGTCCTCGCCCATGGGATGGTCCCGATCGTGTGCGTGGGCGAGACCGAAGCCGAGCGGGACGAGGGCGTGAGCGAGGAGAAGGTCCGGCGCCAGGTGCGGGCCGGTCTCGCCGGCCTGGACCCGGAGGCGGTGGCGGGGTCGGTGGTGGCCTACGAACCCATCTGGGCGATCGGTACGGGCCGGACCGCGTCCGCCGACGACGCCGGCGCGATGGCCGCGCTGATCCGCGAGACGATCGCGGCGCAATGGAGTGAGGCGGCGGAGCGGATCAGGATCCTGTACGGGGGGTCGGTGAACCCCGGCAACATCGCGGGGCTGATGGCCAAGCGCGACATCGATGGGGCTCTCGTCGGTGGCGCGTCCCTCGATCCCGACACCTTCGCGTCGGTGATCCGCTACTGGATGTGACGTGGCGGCCGACGACGAGGCTGGGGCGATGCGGCATGCGGTGTCGGCGCGGTTCGTCGTGACTCGACGCGTTCCGTGGAGCGGCGACGCCTTCCGGGACCACGTCGACGACGTCGTCGTGGGGCTTCGTCGGCTGGAGGGCGTGTCGGAGATCGTCGTGGGGGTGGACCTGGCGACGGGGCGGACGGAGCTGGAGCTCGTCGGGGTGATGCCGCCAGAGGGGGCCGAAGAGAAGCTGCGTCGGGGGATCGGGTCGGCGATCCGCGGTGCCGGGGCGATGCACTCGGGTCTGCTTCCCCTCGTCGACGAGGCGCGCCTGAAACCCGAGGTGGCCGGCCAATGGGCCGGACTGCGGGTCCCGAGGTGGCAGCTGCATTCGTTGAGCGTCAGCGATGAACAACGCGAGGAAGGGGACGGGTGATGACCTACACGTTGGTGCTGCTGCGCCACGGACAGAGCACATGGAACCTGGAGAACCGGTTCACGGGGTGGACCGACGTTCCGCTGTCGGACCGGGGCGTAGAGGAAGCCACGGAGGCCGGGCGCCTCATGGACACCGAGGGGTTCGCGTTCGACGTGCTCCACACGTCACTGTTGCGGCGGGCGATCGATACGGCGGCGATCGCCCTCGACGAGATGGACCTCGGCTGGATCCCGGTGTCGAAGAGCTGGCGCCTCAACGAACGGCACTACGGTGCGTTGCAGGGCTTGGACAAGAAGGAGACGGCGAAGCTCCACGGTGCCGAGCAGGTCCACATCTGGCGACGGTCCTACGACGTCCCTCCGCCCCCGTTGGATCTCGACGATGAGCGCTATCCGGGTCGCGATCCGCGCTATGGGTGGATGCCTCCCGAGCTCGTTCCCCGCACGGAGTGCCTGAAGGACGTGGTCGAACGGATGTTGCCGTACTGGTACGACCGGATCGTGCCCGACATCCGTGACGGTCGGCGGGTGATCGTCGTCGCTCACGGCAACAGCCTGCGGGCCCTGGTGAAGCATCTCGATGGGATCTCCGACGAGGAGATCCCGCATCTCAACATCCCGACGGGAATCCCTCTGGTGTACGACCTCGACGACGATCTGCGTCCGGTCGGCCGCCGCTACCTGGGCGATCAGGCGGCGGTGGAGGCGGCGGCCGAGGCGGTCGCCAAGCAGGCGGGATGAGCCCGAGCATGGCAACAACTGGAAGGCTCGGGTTGCGCTCGGACCGCGGCGCGTCCATACTTCCGGGGTCCGACGCCCGTCTCGTTCGCGGGCTTCCATGAGAAAGGGTCCCCCCACGTGCTGATCGGAATCGTCACGATTCTCCAGCTGCTCGCCGCTCTCGCCCTCATCTTCCTGATCCTGCTGCACGCGGGCAAGGGAGGGGGCATGTCCGACATGTTCGGAGGCGGTATGGGCGGCGGATCGCTCGCCGGCTCTACGGTGGTCGAGCGGAACCTCGACCGGCTGACGGTCGTGGTGGCGGTCCTGTTCTCCATCACCACGTTGTTGTTGACGTGGCTGCTGGCGACACAGGGTTGATCGGTACGGGGATCCGTCACGCACAACAAGGAGGCAACCCTTTGAACCGATTGTGGCCCAGCCGCAAGGTCGGGATGCTCGTGCTTCTCGTCGCATTCGCTCTGGTAGCGGCCGCGTGCTCCTCCGGTGGCACCGCGACGACGACCACGACGTCCACGACCGCAGCACCTGCTGCGACCACGACGACCGCACCACCCGCCACCACCACGACGACCGAACCCAAGTTCGAGAAGCCGTACGGTGGCGAGGCCGTGGTCGCCCAGGACCAGGAGCCCCCGACGCTGAACCCCTTCGTCCCCGGTGGTGACAACTTCGTTGTCTCGATCATCGGACAGGGGTACTTCGCGGGTGTTCAGGAGATCGACGGCTTCACCCTCGAGCTCGTGCCCGAGCTGGTGACCGAGCTCCCGACCGTCTCCAACGGTGGCGTCACCGTGAACGACGACGGGTCGATGACGGTGAAGTACCAGATCCGCGACGAGGCCGTCTGGGACGACGGGACCCCGATCTCGGGTGACGACTTCCAGTTCACGCTGGACATCATCCTCGATCCGGACCTCCCGACCGACAAGACGACCTACGACACGATCGTCGACACCAAGGTGGGTCCGAAGACGTTCGAGTACACGCTGTCGGCACCGACGGTGCTCTACGAGCTCCTGTTCGGGACCATCATCCCGAAGCACGCCGTGGAGGGCACGGACTTCGTCGCCGACTGGAACGAGAAGATGTGGCCGTCCGCCGGTCCCTTCAAGTTCGACGAGTGGGCCAAGGGCGAGTTCGTCCACCTGGTCAAGAACGACAACTACTGGAAGACCGACCCCGAGACCGGCCAGAAGCTGCCGTATCTCGACGGTGTGACCTTCAAGTTCATCCCGGAGACCGAGGCCGGCCTCAACGCCTTCAAGGCTCGCGAGGTCGACATCATCAACCCGCCACCGGCGACCGAGAGCATCGAACAGCTCCAGGCCCTCGAATCCGAGGGTGCCAGGGTCGAGGTGCTCGCCGGTCCCATCTGGGAGCACCTGAACTTCCAGTTCGGCCCCGGGCGTCTGGAGCGCAACGAGAACTCGTGTAACGAGAACCTCAACATGCGCAAGGCGGTCGCGCACACGATCGACAAGCAGCTCATCGTCGACGAGATCCTCGCCGGCCAGGTGGAGCCGCTCAATTCGTACGTGGACGCCTTCAGCCCGACGCTGTCGCAGGAAGCCTGGTCGCAGTACGACTTCAACGTCGACAAGGCCAAGGAGTTCTACGGCATGGCCGTCGAAGAGATGGGCAAGGACTGCTCGGTGGTGTTCTCGACGACGTCGAACAACGACGCTCGGGTGAAGCTCTCCGAGCTGTTCGTCGACATGTTCGGCAAGGCCGGGATCCCCTACGAGAACCAGCTCGAGGACTCACAGATCTTCTTCGGTGAGACCCTCGACAACGGCAAGTGGGACCTCGGTGAGTGGGCCTGGGTCGGCTCGCCGGGCCTGTCGGGTCTCATCGGGATCCACGACGTGTTCGATCCGGAGGGCCCGCCGCCGGACGGCTCCAACTTCTACCGTTGGGGTACCCCGGACTCGTCGGTCCAGGACGACGCGACCGCACGGTTCGCCGAGATCCGCGACGAGATGAACGCGACCGTCGACGACAAGGAGCTCGTGGCCCTCATCAACGAGGCCGAGAACATCCTCGCCGACAACGTGGTCATCTTCCCGCTGTACTCGAGGCTGGACCCGGGCGCCGTGTGGGAGGACACCATCGGTGGCTTCAAGCACAACCCGACGTCCGCAGGCATCACCTGGAACATGGAAGAGTGGTACCGGGTCGACCTGGCCGGTTGATCACCCTTCGATGATCCGATGCACGGAGGGGCCCTTCGGGGCCCCTCCGGCGCGTCCGAGCTCCCCGGGCGGCATCGTCGTCGGCCCGACGGTTCATCCCCGTGGGACCCTCAGGTCGTCTATAGTTGCTGGCGCCCACGAGCCGGAGGCACAGTGCTCGCCTACATCACCCGACGTCTGGTCTACGGACTGGTCACGCTGCTGGCGTTGAGCATCATCGTGTTCACGCTTCTCCAGCTCTCCGGCGGCGGGCCGCTCGATCGGTTGAAGCTCAACCCGCGCATGGCGCCCTACATCCAGGCCCTGACCGAGCAGTGGGGCCTCGACCAGCCTCTCTACAAGCAGTACTGGACGTGGTTGAGGAACTACGTGTCGCCCTGCACCAGCACCGACCCACAGGGGTGCACCTCCAGCTTCGGGCTCAAGAACGCGATCCCGATCATCATGCTCGTTCTGGCCATCGCCGCCACCGCCTTCGTCGTCTACTCGGTCAAGAACCACTGGCGGGGTGCCCTGGTCCTGTTGGTCTGGTTCGTGGCCATCCTCTTCGCCTTCCGGAACATGTCGATCGCCTTCAACTGGGGGATCTCCTTCCAGGGGGCAGGGCCGGTGTGGGATCTGGTGTTCTCCCGGGTGGGCGCGACCTTCCGGCTCGGCTTCACGGCGCTGCTGCTCGCCCTCATGGTCGGCATCCCGTTGGGGATCTACCAGGCGATCCGCCAGTACTCGTTCTTCGATCAGCTCGGGACGACGGCCGCCTTCGTGGCGTTCTCGACCCCGATCTTCGTCATCGCCCTGGCCCTCCAGATCCTGCTCGCCCTGAAGCTCGAACAGTGGACGGGGGTCAAGCTGTTCTACGTGACGGGGATGAACAACCCGGGCTACGGTGAGATGTCCTTCCTCCAGCAGATCGCCGATACCCTCCAGCATCTGACCCTCCCGGCGCTGTCGATCGCCCTCATCTCGCTCGCCGGCTACTCCCGGTTCCAGCGGGCTTCGATGCTCGACGTCCTGCACTCGGACTACCTGCGGACGGCGAAGGCCAAGGGTCTGCCGCGGCGTCGCATCATCGTCAAGCACGCCCTCCGCAACGCCCTCATCCCGATCGTGACCCTCGTGTCCCTCGACGTGGCGTTCATCATCGGTGGCGCCATCATCACCGAGTCGATCTTCGGCTGGCCCGGGATCGGTCGCCTCTACATCGTGGCCATCGGCACGGTCGACTACCCGGTGGTCATGTCGATCGTCATGATCATCGGGATCGGCATCGTCATCATGAACATCGTCGCCGACATCCTGTACGGGGTCATGGACCCCCGGGTGCGGTATGACTGACGGGGGGCGTCGATGACCGACATCGAGTACAACCTGGAGTCGGAGGAGCCCGAGCTCGCGCTCGAGGCGGAGGGGCTCTCCGTCGAGCCGATCACGCAGTGGGATCTCTTCTCGGCCCGCCTTCGCCGTCACCGCTTGGCGATGCTCTCGGCCTTGTTCCTGGCGTTGCT
Source organism: Acidimicrobiia bacterium (assembly GCA_026985095.1). Lineage (GTDB taxonomy): Bacteria > Actinomycetota > Acidimicrobiia > Spongiisociales > UBA5794 > JALSQW01. The sequence goes on from JALSQW010000056.1 coordinate 227,257, forward strand.
GGTCGTCCTCGTCCTGATCGCCCCGCTGTTGCCGCTGCATCCACCCACCGAACGGCTCCTCGACGAGTCGGGTCGGAGCCTCGTCAACATCGCCCCTCGTCCCGGTCTGTGGTTCGGGACCGACGAGTTGGGCCGCGACGTGCTGTCGCGGATCATCTACGGCGGCCGGGCCAGCCTCATCGTCGGGTTGACCGCCGGCATCCTGGTGGCGTTGTTCGGGACCCTCGTCGGTTCGCTCGCCGGCTACTACCCGGGGTCGGTGGACCAGGCCCTGATGCGGTTCACCGACCTGTGGCTGGGTTTGCCGCTGCTTCCGGTGGCGATCGTCGTGGGCCGCATCCTGCCGGAGATCGCGTTCCTTCCCGGTTGGCTGAAGCAGGGTCCGTTCGGGATCGCCCTCCTCATCGGGTTCCTCAGCTGGGGGAGCCTGGCCCGCATCGTCCGTGCCGAGTTCCTGTCGTTGCGCGAGAAGGAGTTCGTCGAAGCCGCCCGCGCCGCAGGTGCCCCCGACAGACGCATCGTCTTCCGCCACATTCTCCCCAACGCGATGAGCCCGATCATCGTGACGACCACCCTGGTGGTGGGCTCGGCGATCATCATCGAGGCAGCCCTGTCGTTCCTCGGCTTCGGGGTGCCGCCGCCCACTCCCACGTGGGGCGGGATGGTCTCCGAAGGGGGCCGCCTGGCGGCGCGCGGTTTCTGGTGGGAGTTGGTGTTCTCCGGCGCCGCGCTCGTCGCCACCGTGCTTGCGATCAACTTCTTCGGCGACGGTCTTCGTGACGCCCTCGACCCGACACAGACGATCGAGAGGAAGTAGTCAGGGTGACCGAGCCGCTCCTCAAGGTGGAAGATCTCCGCACGTACTTCGCGACCGAAGAGGGTGTCGTCCGTGCCGTGGACGGGATCTCCTTCGAGATGCGGCGCGGGGAACGGCGGGGCGTCGTCGGTGAGTCGGGATCGGGCAAGTCGGTCACGGCGATGTCGATCATGGGGCTGATCGAGCCGCCTGCCGGTGACATTGTGACGGGACGGATCGTCTTCGACGGGCAGAACCTGCTGGAGCTGTCCGAGGACGAGATGCAGTCCATCCGCGGCGGCAGGATCGCCATGATCTTCCAGGACCCGATGACGGCCCTGAACCCGGTGTACACGATCGGCGATCAGCTCATGGAGACGATCGTGCTCCACCAGAAGGTCTCCAAGGCCGAAGCCAGGGAGATCGCCATCCAGGCGCTCCGCGACGTGCAGATCCCCAACGCCGAGCATCGGCTCAACGACTACCCGCACCAGTTCTCCGGCGGTATGCGCCAACGCGTGATGATCGCCATGGGGCTGTCGTGCAGCCCCGACCTGCTGATCGCCGACGAACCGACGACGGCGCTCGACGTGACCACCCAGGCGCAGATCATGGACCTCATGTTGCATCTGGCGGAAGACCGAGGCACCGCGGTCATGCTCATCACCCACGACCTCGGTGTGGTCGCCGGGTTCTGCGACACCGTGCAGGTCATGTACGCCGGGGGCATCGTCGAGTCGGGGACCATCGACGACATCTACCACAACCCGCAACACCCCTACACGTGGGGGTTGCTGGGGTCGATGACCAGGCTCGACGACGCCACTCAGCATCGGCTCCATTCGATCTCGGGAGCGCCGCCGTCGCTGATCAAACTGCCGGAAGGCTGCCGGTTCCGCCCTCGCTGCCAGTTCGCCACCGACATCTGCCGGCAGGTCCTCCCTGTCCTGAGGCCGGTCGGGAACCCCGGGCAGATGGCGGCGTGCCATCGCTCCGAGGAGCTCGACCTCAAGGCGCTCTCGGTCGACGGCGAGGTCGGCGCTGCCGCGTCGGAGGTGACGTCATGACCGAGGTTCCTTCCGCCTATCAGCGGCACATCGGCGAGGCCGCCGCCCTGCCGGAGAACGTCATGCTCCGGGTGAACCATCTGGTCAAGGAGTTCCCCATCACCCGGGGGGTGTTCTTCAAGAAGCAGGTCGGTGCCGTCCAGGCCGTGTCCGACATCTCCTTCGAGATCCGCAAGGGCGAGACCCTCGGGCTGGTGGGGGAGTCGGGGTGCGGGAAGTCCACCACCGCTCGGTGTGTCCTGCGTCTGCTCGAGCCGACGGGTGGCGACGTCTACTTCCGTACCGGAGAGGACGACCACATCGTCGATATCGCCACCGCCGACAAGGACACGCTGCGCGAGATCCGGCGGGAGATGCAGATCGTCTTCCAGGATCCCTACGCGTCCCTGAACCCGATGATGACGGTCGCCAGCATCGTGGCCGAGCCGCTCGTGGTGCACGATGTCGGGACCAAGGAGGAGCGTCTGGAGCGGGTCAAGGAGCTGCTCCAGGTGGTCGGGCTCAGCCCCGAGCACGCGAACCGGTACCCGCACGAGTTCTCCGGCGGTCAGCGGCAGCGCATCGGCGTCGCTCGGGCGTTGGCGCTCAACCCGAGCTTCATGGTCCTCGACGAGCCGGTCTCTGCGCTCGACGTGTCGATCCAGGCTCAGGTTCTCAACTTGATGCAGGATCTCCAGGAAGAGCTCGGTCTCACCTACCTGTTCATCGCTCACGATCTGTCGGTGGTGCGGCACATCTCCGACCGGGTGGCCGTGATGTACCTGGGCAAGATCGCCGAGCTGGCCGATCGGGACGCGTTGTACGAGCAACCCATGCACCCGTACACCCATGCGCTGCTGTCGGCGGTTCCGATCCCCGATCCGGATATCGAGGCGAAGCGAAGCAGGATCCTGCTCGAGGGTGACATCCCGTCCCCGGCGAACCCTCCGAGCGGATGTCGGTTCCATACGCGCTGCCCGAAGGCCAAGGAGGGCGTGTGCGATGTCGACGTGCCCGAGCTGAGGGAGCTGGAGTCCGATCACTGGGTCGCCTGCCACTTCCCCGAGGTCAAGAAGGTCTTCTGACCGGACTGGAGCCGCGGTCCCCCTATACTCCCGTCGCCGCGTCGGAGTGGCGGAATTGGTAGACGCGCTAGGTTGAGGGCCTAGTGGGAGAATATCCCGTGGAGGTTCGAGTCCTCTCTCCGACACCGACACATACTTGACTCCACGCCCTCCTGACAGAGATCCGTAGAGCTGGAGTCGAGATATCCACCCGGATTTGTAGACGCCTATGTCTACGCGTTGGTAGACTAGCCGATATGAGCACGACAATACGGGTGAGCGAGGAGACTCGAGACCGGCTCGCATCACTGGCGAATGCGACCGGGCGTCCGATGACAAGGGTCCTCGAGGATGCCGTCGAAGCTTTGGAGCGGCGGATCTTCTTCGAGACGTTCAATCGACGCTATCAAGAGCTTCGTGATGATCCCGAGGCATGGGCCGAGATCGAGCAAGAGCGGCGAGCTGAGGAGGGCGTGGTCGGAGACGCCTCCGCGTGACGCCTCGCCGAGGGGAGATCTGGCTGGTCGACTTCGGAGAGCCAGCGGGTCGTGAGCAGGCGGGAACACGTCCCGCCGTGGTTGTATCGACGGATGCCCTCAATGAGGGCCCGTCCGGTGTCGTGCTTGTGGTTCCCCTGACGTCGACGCGCCGTCAGCTTCCATCTCATGTGGAGATTGAGCCGGGGGAATCGGGTCTCAGCGATTCGAGTTATGCCAAGTGCGAGGATGTCAAGTCCGTCTCGGAGCGGCGTCTCGTCGGTCGTCTAGGCGTCGCGGGCCCCGAGCCCATGTTCGAGATCGGGCAGGTGCTCCGATACTTGTTGGAGCTGTGAGTCTTTCTCGGAACTCGACGAGGTTCGGAACGATGTCATCAGCGGCGCCACCGGCCGTGTAGCCCGCCACCGCAACGCTTCTCCGACACTCGACTCGACGCCATCTCCGGGATTCGACGACGACCCGGCCGTCTCGGTGGTAGGTGATGTCGATCCCCATCTCGGCGTAGACCCTGGCCTTGTTTGCAGGGTCGGCGGCGGCGAGGGTGGCGGTGATGTCCTGCAAGCCGGCGACGAGCGCCTTGATGTCGTCTGCTGTGAGCCTGGTGGTGGGTGTCCTGCCGAGGAGGGATTCGGGTCGACGACGTTCCTGGTTGGTCTCGGCGATCCATTTGCTAACGGCTGAGGCGGCCTCGGGTTCGGTCCTGACGATGGTGCGGTAGGTGTCGAGGTCTTGGTCGAGCTTGCGGGTGCGTTCTCAGATCTCGGAGCGAAGGAGGAGATCCGACGTCAGACACGCCAACCGCACCGAAACGAAGCCGCCGAGCTCCAAGCCACCCCCCGCGTCGTCGTCCGTGTGACCAGCGCAGAACCCGCTCCACCACCACACGCACGTCGCGGATTTCTCCGGTATCACGGCACTCGCTCTCTCGTGTCCGGCACCGCCTGGTTCGTTTCACCTCTTCATTCGCCGAATCGGCCTTTCGGGTTCCCCATGCGGTCACCGTGAAGTTGTCATGGACCGGACATGGGGGTCGGTGATACGTTGCTCGGGAGAGGTGCTAGGCATGGGGATCGGTCCTTTGGGCGAATCGAAGGCAAGGCGGAACTGGGGGTTCGACACCTTCGGCATGGTGCTCCTGACGACGACCATGGCCCTGGTGACGTTCATCGCGGCGATCATCGTGCCAGCCCCAGCGGAAGCGGGCGTGAACGAAGAGTGGCCCACGTTGCAGTACAACCATCGAGGCGAAGATGTTCGTGCGCTCCAGTACCTGCTCACGTATCACGGCTATTCGACGACCGCCGATGGAGTGTTCGGTTCAGGCACGAAGTCGAAGGTCCAGTCCTTCCAATCGGCTCACGGGCTGACTGCCGACGGGATCGTCGGTCCCAGCACGTGTGGGTTGCGTTGACACCGGTCGTTGCTCTCGGCGACTCGAACGGCGCGGTTCGTGCCGTCCAGTCTCTCTTGAAGTACAAGCGAGGCTCCGGGCACTACGCGTGGTCGAGTCTCACCGTCGATGGGATCTTCGGTTCTGGGACCCGGCAGGCGGTCAAGGACTTCCAGTCCGACGTCGGCATCACATCGGATGGCGTGGTTGGCCCGGTCACCTGGGAACACCTGTTGTGGCACTTCGATCTCATGACCTCGGACTCGTACATCTGCACCGGTGGTAGCCAGCCAGCGAGGGAATCGTGGGGAACGGCTTCGACGATTGGGGCGCTCAAGCGCGCGGGCTACTATTTCCGCACCCAGGGCGGCTCGTCGATCGATCTGCCGTTCTGGGACCTGTCGCTGGTCCACGGCGGATACCTGTATCCGCATTCGACGCACCAGGTGGGGATGGACGCCGATATCGGGATCATCCTGTCCGACGGCTCGGCCTGTGGAAGTGGCAGAGGTACCTACTGGTGCGAGAACCGATACCAGGACGCCAATGGCAACTGGTGGTGTCGGGAAGACGGGCAGTACTCGGCTCTCTACCACCAGACGTACACGCGCGAACTCGTTTGGGACCTCAAAGCCGGGGCCAGCTTCTCCGGTACCCAGATGGTCAAGAAGATCTTCTATAACGACCCGGTGATCCGCAACACGTTCCCCGGTCTGATGAGCAAGGTGGTCGACCACGACCACCACCTCCACATCCGGTACTACACAGCTAGCCATTCGAACGCGAGCTACCAATGCTGAACCGAACCAGGCCTACTTGGGTCCTTGTTCTCGTCTCCGTCGTGGCCGCGGCCTGCGCGGCCCCCGCGGCGGACAGCGTCGGACAGGGATCTGCCACAACGGTGCCGGTCACCACCACGGCGCCGACGACCACGGCCGTAGTCCCGACCACGGTCCCGGCCCCGGTGGGATCGTCATCGACCCTGCCGGTCGCACCGGGCGACGAGGTGGTGGAGATGTGGTCCAACGGGTTGATCGCCGTGGCATCCGACGGCAGCTACGCCTTCACCTCCGTTATCGACGGCCGAGTCCTCGAGCCGGGCCGGTACGCGGCGACCTACGATGCCCAGAGCCTGACGTCGTATGCCGTGTCGTACGACAACTCTGGGACGGTGCACGCGACGATCTGGGAGGGCAAGATCCCGAGCGGACCCGACTTTCCCGACCCGTTCCTGGAATCACTGTTCGCCGACCAAGCCGCGCTCGTCCAGGGCATGGATACCTACGGATCCGAGCCGATCTCTGCCCCCGGTCGTCGGCCTTCGATACGCACCACCGACCCTCGCGACGGCTCCGAGGTGATCGTCGACACGGCCTCGCTGCTCCCCGCGGCGTACCTGCGCGATCGCGATGGCGAGACGCTCCGGTCGTACGAGATCGCCGGAGCCGCGGTGAACCGGTCGGCGTTGGCGATCGTCGACGGCTATTCCCCGGTCACCGTCGATGGCGGCGATGCCGGGTTCCGCCTCGTCGACCTCGCGGACGTCGGTAACCTCGCCGGGTACCAACCCCTCGTCCCGTCGTGGATGCCACCCGGATTCGAGCTCTCCCAGGTCGCCTTCGCCCCGTCCCCCATCTCGGCGATCCCCGACACCCGGAGCGTGACCGTCCTGGTCTACCACGACCGCACCGCGCAGATCACCATCACCATGCGTGACGCCGGGACGCAGCAGGACTGGACGGACGACCCGTGGGACGAAGGTCTCGAGGATGCCGATGTTCCCGGTCTGTACACCCACGAGGACTTCTTCATCGCTCCCGTGCACATGTGGGAGACCCACGCGTGGGGGCTCGTCGGCGACGTGTTCGTGACGGTCAGCGGAGCCGCCTCGACGTCGGATCTCGAGGAGATCACCGACAGCCTCGGATAGGGCACACCGATCGCAGGAGTGATCGATGTCGTCTGCGTCGAACCACTTCATTGAGGCTGCCGAGACATTCATCGTCGAACGTGTCGCCTGGCAGGTGACCTGGATCATCGACCGACGCCCGATTGTTCGGTGGCCCCGTCAAGGTGCTCGCCGTCGGATGGCTCACCACCTCCAACGACAGGTCCCAGCACCACGTCTTCGGGTCCAAGAGGCCCGACGAGATGATGCCGTTCCTCAGCGTCCCCTCTTCAGTGGATGGAGGGCGGCTCGCTGAAGTAGCCGGCTTGGTCCGACTCAGGAAGTCGTCATGTGGTGGCGACAGGTGGCCCACGTCGATGCCGACGTGGCGCGAGACTTCTCTGATCGATTCGCCTCGGAACAGTCGCGGACGACATCCGACCGGTGGTACGCCGATCGCCGGGAAACACGGTCTCGCCCTCACCTACTGCTGACGCAGGGTGGCCGTTGTCGGTTCTCTCCAGCGCCTGCTCTATCGGATGCACCACTCGTGGCGGACCTGCTGGAACGGTTCGACGGTGACTGCGGTGTGGGATCGGCACACGTGGTTCACCGAGACCGATTTCATCTTCTACGATCGGGGATCGACCGCCGACTGGTACAGCGGGGTGGGAACCGGTCTTGCCACGTCGTTCACGCAGCATCACATCGAGTACTGCGTGCTCAACTATGGCTGCTACGCTTCGGGCTATCCATGGATCCGGTTCTATCGCTACGGGAGTGGCCATTTCTCATGGTCGCACGGCGTGGAGGCGAGGGGTTCCGATGAATCGAGCCTTGCAACTCCTCGTATCGGTCGTGATCGGCATCGTCGTGTGGATCGTCCTCGTGTTGGCGTTGGCGCGTGGAGTGGGAAGCGTCGAACTGATCCTGCTCCTGGTTCCCGCGATCGGCGCCGGGTGGCTCGTCGACCGCCGGCTCCGTCGCCACGCCTGAGGGTCACGACGAGCGGCGCCGTTTCGCATCCCAGGCCTCCTGTGGGTCCGAGGCGTCGAGGAGGAACCGAGACGGATCGGCGGAAGGTCGTCCAGGTCGGGGCGGTGGTCTGGGCACTTGCAGGAGCCGGGATCGCCTTCGGTGTCCGAGGTGAATCCCGAGGCCCGTGTCGTCGGCCTCCGAGGCTCGAGTCGGTTCCACGCGGCTCACGTCCCTTGGAACGGTGGGTGCTACTGGCGCGGCGTGGGATCCATGCCGCGGCGGGGCCACCGTGCGACCACCATCGAGTTCATCACCGCGGACTCAAGAGGAGACGCATGAAGGCCGATGTTCGTCATGCCCGATCGGCGGGTTCTTGAGCTGCGCCGGCTTGATGAGGAAGCCGGTCGTGCTACGTTCCCCACCGGGGCGAGCGTTGGGAGAGAGGAGAGTCTCGTGCATCGACGTACCGCGACCATCCTCGCGGTGGCATTGATGGTGTCTACCTTGCCGGCGGGATGGGCCACCGCCGCGAGCGACCGTGCCTTCCCACAAGGCCAGTGGCAGGGCGACGTCGTCTTCGTGGCGGTCCACCGTCCGACCGGTGCATCCGGTGCGGGAAACGGGAGTTTCGAGCTGGAGAGCGACGGCGTCTCGCTGTCCGGGACGATCGCTTGGACCGCGGTGACGTCGAGAGGATCGGCGACCGTTGAGGCGTCCCTCGCCGGTCCGGCCTCGGCCCCGCAGATCGTGAACGGCACCGTTGCCACCTCCGCGGGGGCCTTCCCGATGGACCGACCCGCCGACATGCCCATCTCGTGGGCGACCTGCGAACAGGTGGCCGGCTACGGGATCGGCGTGAACGCGGTCGACGTGTCCGCGGACTGGTTGGCCTTCCGAAGCGGATCGGCGGGAGATCCCGCAGCCTTCACCGCCGAGGCCGAACGGCTCGTGGCGGATCTGGCTGACATCGAGGCCCAGGTCGGCTCCGGGGAGGAGGTCGCCCCCGCCGATCTCATCGACGTCGCGGACCGGGCGGTCCGTTTGGCTGCTTCGCTGGACCGTTCCCCCGAGTGTGAGGCGTTCTCCGCCACGCACATGGGGATCGCCGCCCACATCATGGCCAGGATCCTCGAGCTCGCCCTCGCCAACCCTGATCTCATCTCCAACAGCACGCTCGGCGCACTCGCCACGGCGGCTCTCGAGGTCGGTGCCATCGGCTCGGGGGCGGGCGACTCCGGCGCCGCCGACCTGGAGTTCGACCTCATCGGAGAGCTGGAGCGGCGCATCGAGGAGGCGATCGCCTCGGGTGAGCTCGGGCGGCTCTTCGAGCTCGGCGCGCTTGCGCAGCAGATGGGATACGAGAGCCTCGAAGCGCGCGCCGTCGAAGGTCTGGGAGGGGGATGAGGATGACGAGGATCCGTCTCATCGTGGCCGCAACCGTGCTCGTCGCCACCGCTGCGTGCTCCGGCGGCGCCACGCCCACGAGCCAACCGCCGGTCGACACGTCGACGCCGACCCAAGCTCCGTCGACGACCGGGGACTCGTCGCCGGCCGGAACCAACCCAACCTCCGATCTGCGTACCCTCGGCGGCAGAGCCGGCATCGAGCTGGTCGACGCCGCTCCCGGCGGGCTTCGACCTCTGCTCGCCTGGGTCGAAGTGCCCGACGCCGCCTACTACCGGGTGGTGGTCCTCGACAGCGACGGGAAGCCCTACTGGGGGTGGCTCGGAACCGACACGTCGGTTCGCTTCGGTGGCGCCGAGACCGAGACGGGTCTCACCGCCCAGGTGTACGAGCCGATGACGTGGTCGGTCGCCGCGATCGATCCCCAGGGTCGGACCATCGCTCTCAGCGACGAGGGCTCTCTCCCCGGCGAAGGCTGATCGGTCGTCCGGCGTTCACCCGCGCCGGCCGCTGGGAAGTCGACCGGCGCACTCGACACGGACGATCCGCAGCCCGGAGGTTCCGCGGCGTCGCCACCGAGGCCGCCATGTCCCCTGGGTGGGCGGGCGTCCGCTCAGCGGCGCCCGCCGAGGTTCGTGGGTTCTCGCCAGCGGGGATCGAGGGGAGAGCCGCCCTGGAACCCGAACGGCAGGAAACCGACGTGGGGGTCGAGTCGGATGACCTCGCCCGCAGGGCCGTTGCCGCGGACCTGGCCGGTCGCGGCCGGCCATGGTGCTCGCCGACTCCATCGGCCACGATGACCCCGACGCCCGCCACACCGCGGGAACGGTCCGGGTGAACGCCGGCGTTCAGGCCCGCACCGTCTGCCAATAGGCTCCGAGGCGGGCGATCATCACCTTGGTCGGTTCGGCGAAGATGATCCTCCCGCGATGCGTCGCGACGGTCTCGATCCGTCGTCGGTCGTCGTGGGCGACGGCCCGAAGGAGCCGCCGGTCGATGTCCGGCAGTCCTTCGACGGTCGGAAGGACCTCGAGGAGGTGAGCCCGATCGTGGGCTCGACCGAGGATGTGCCCCAGGTCGTGGAAGGCCCCCTCTTGAGCCGTCATCAGCGGCGGCCACAGCGGACGAAGCGTCTCGAACGCGGTCCGCAGGTCCTTGACCCGTTTGCGCCACTCGTGGAACGAAACGGCATCGCCGAGCCCGGCGCGGGCCCGTCGGCCGTGGCGGTAGAGGCGGCCGAGACCCGGCGCGATCACCTCCCAGCGGTCGTCGAGACCTTCCAGGTGCCGGACCTCGCTGCGGAGCGTCTCCAGGGCTGCTGCGGCATCGATGCCCGACGCGGTGTGGCCGGTGATGCCGAATGCCCGTTCCCAGCGGGCGGCGACCTCGGGAGCGACCCCGTAGCGTGCGGCCAGCTCCCGGATCGTCGATGTCCGCGCGACGGCGTCGCGGGCGGCCGCCAGTCCCCGGGCGACCTCCTTGGCGGGACGGAGCAGGCGCTGGCGTTGGTCTGGTGCGAGGCCAGCCCGGGCGAGACGAACGCGGGCTCGGAACCGCTTCAATGCCTTGCGCGCTTCGTGGATGTCGTGGTCGTCGGCCCGTGGAACGACGCCCGCATGGGCCGTCTCCAGGTCCGCGACCTGCAGGCGGACGAGCCCGAGGCCCAGCGGCTCGGCGGGTTGCAAGGATCGGTCGACGGACAACGGGACGATGATCGGTGGAACCGCACTCGGGTCGGTCGGCGTCTCCTCGGATCGTCGCGAGTTCACGTCACAGGACCGTACCCAAGACCGCCTCGACGCGCTCCCAATGCGTCGTCGTGGGGTTGGTGAGGTTCGGGTCGAGGATGCGGAAGATCTTCGCCAACGCCACCGTGAGTCCGCCCAGGAGGTGGGGGGAGCAGTACGTCGACGTCCGCACCATAGGTCATCTCCAGGGGCGGGTGGATCGCGAGCTGCTCCAAGATGGGATCGAGGGCCAGTTCCTCGTCGAGGTCGTCGAACTCGTGGATGGCTCGTCGCATCCCTGGGGTGAGGGGAAGATCGCGGGAGAGGATGATGTCCTGGCCATTGGCCTTGGCCGTCGCCTTGCCGACCACGAGGAGGCCATCGAGCTTCTTGCCGAGGAGATCCCCCAGTCGCTTCAGATCGTCCTTGTCGACGTCGAGCGACGCGCTCTTCCGAAAGAGGGACTGGAAGCGGGCGACGGCCATGATCGGGGTCACGGGGGCGTGCCTCCTGGATCGCGGGATGCGGGCCGAAGGATAGTGGCGAGACGTGGCCAGCTCCCGCCTGATGCCCCCATCGTTCCCGATCCGACGTATCCTTGGAACCTCCCACCTGGCGGTCACGACATGCTGCACCTGACGATCTCGGGCGATGTGTTCTTGAAGTCACGGCGGACCCAGCCGCGGATGATCGCCCGCGTCATCGACAACGTGCGGGCGGCCTTGGCAGGGTCCGATCTCGTGCCTCGGCGGATCGCCAATCACCGCTTCTCGGTCGACACCGACGACGCAGCGATCGCCGATCGCCTGGCGCGGGTGTTCGGCATCTCCTCGGTCGATACCGTGGTCGTTGTTCCCGGCAACGACCTCGACCGGCTCGCGGTCGCCGTCGCCGAGCTCAATGCCGACCGGGTCGCCGGGCGGACCTTCGCGGTGCGACCCAAGCGAACGGGGCGCCACGACTGGCGCTCCCACGACCTCGCCGTGAAGGTCGGGGATCTGCTCCGTGCCGCCGGCGGTACCGTCGACCTGGAGCGACCGGACGAGACGGTCGGGGTGCGGATCGTCGACGACGAGGCGTACGTCGTCATCGAGCATCGGCGGGGAGCGGGCGGCCTTCCGATCGGTACCCAGGGTCCGGTGCTCGGCCTGGTGTCGGGAGGGTTCGATTCGATCGTGGCCCTGTGGATGATGATGTCGCGGGGCACCGCACCCGAACTCGTCCACTTCACCTTGAACTGCGCCCAGTCCGACCATGCGCTGGCGGTCTCCCATGCCATGTGGGAGCGGTGGGGGTTCGGGTCGGACCCGCTGGTTCACGTGGTCGAGTTCCAGGAGGTCAAGGAGGCTCTCCTGGCCGACGTGGACCGTCGGATGCGGCAGGTCGCGCTGAAGGTCCTCATGGTGCAAGCGGCTGAGCGGATCGCCGCCGAGCGCAAGATCGAGGCTCTCGTCACCGGAGACGCGTTGGGACAGGTGTCCTCGCAGACGCTCCCGCATCTCGCGGCCATCTCGCGTTCGGTGGAGATCCCGATCTTGCGTCCGCTCGTCGGCATGACGAAAGAGACGATCATCGACGTGGCTCGACGCGTCGGGACCGCGGAGATCTCGGCCAGGGCCCGCGAGGTGTGCGATCTTTCCGGGGGCGGGACGGTCGCGACGGCCGCCCGGACCTCGGCGGTGCATCGGGCCGCCGAGCTGGTCCCCGAAGCCCTCATGGCCGAGGCGGTCGAGACCAGGAAGAGCTTCCGCCTGGCGGACTGGGTTCCGGGTACGGTCCTGGCGGGCTGACGGGAGTCAGGGCCGGCAGCTCCATGGTCCCCAGATGCCCTGGGGATGGTGGGTTCGTCGGGAGAACTCGACGAGCCAGGCGGCCGCCGCGATGGAGGCCTCGGGGTCGGTCCGGTCCGCACCCTGCACTCCGGCTCGCGGTTCGAGCCACCGCCACGTCGAGACGATGAACTGGAACAGTCCCACCGCCGATGACCGGGGCCAAGCCCGAGCCTCCGGATCGCCGCGGGACTCGCACCACATCACCCACAGCGCATCGTCGACGAGGTCCTCGGGGAAGTACTCCGCCACCAGTGGCCGCCACCGTTCGACCTGGGGGCCGAGGCCGAGGGTCTCCCCGGCCTCCCTGGTGACGACGGTGACCCGCTCGTGAGCGGCGATGATGCGGCGATCCAACGCGTCGAGGCGAACCCGCAGATCGCGTAGGTCGCCTGCGAGGCGGGAGACGGTGGCCGACGCCGACCGAGCTGCGGCGTCGACGCCCTGGGCGCGGGCGGTGAGCGCGTCGACCGCCTCGATCTGTTCGGTGAGGGCGATCTCGGTGTAGACGGCGGCTGCCGGCGCATCGGGAACTCCACCGGCGGCGAGCACGGCGGTCCACGGATCGAGGAACCGGCTCGGATCGATCGCAGCGAGGGCGGCGATGCGGTCACGTCCGTCGGATACCGATTCGGTGGCACGATCGGTCTCGTCCCTTCGTCTCGCGAGTCGATCCGCCAGGACCTCGGCCGCGGCGAGCTCCTCGGCGAGACGCAGCTCCTCGGAGGCGAGGTCGAGACGTTCCCGTTCGAGGTCGTCGAGTTGCTGCTGGAGCGGGGTGATGTCGGCCTGTGTGGTGGCGTGAGCGAGCGGTGTCAAGCTCCCGACGACGGCGAGGATCAAGAGCCACACGACGACTCGAGGACGCGTCGGGGCGGCCATGGCGGAGTCCGGCTCGGCGACGACGTCGGACTCGGGAGGGAGGAACCCCGCGGTCAGCTCCTGGAGATCGGCGACGTCCGCATGGGTCCATCGGTCCGCGCTCGGCGCCGCGCCGAGTGGAGGGACGTCGAGGTCGAGGTCGACGAGGGTTCCGGTCAGTCTGGTCGCGGTCGACACCGGTGGGACCACGAACCGGTGGTGACCGGCGGGCCAGTGTGCCTGCCACGGGGAGGCCGGGTCGTCCAGGAGCGTGCCGAAGAAGCCGGCGCCGTGCACCGGTGAATGGACCGGATGCTCGGCCGGCCTTCGACAGACCTCACAACGGAGATACACCGATGCCGCGTCGTCGACGGGCTCGGGCGTCCGTTCCCTTCGCACTGGATCCTCCCGGGCGTCCACCGTGGGGTGGAGAGATGATCATCGGCACCAACGGCGCGATCCCTGAGGGGAAACCCGACCGGAGGGGAAGGGTCAGCCAGGCCGGTACCAGGACAGATCGGTGTTGCCGCCGCTGATGAGCACGCCGACCGATGCGCCACGGAGGCGCTCGCCGGCCGTCATGACGGCGGCGAGACCGGTCGCTCCGGACGGCTCGACGACCAGCTTCATCCGCTCCAGATGGAGGGTCGCCGCGGCCCGGATCGTGTCCTCGTCGACGGTGATGATCTCGGTCCCCGCCGCGGTGAGGATCTCGAACGGGAGCGTCCCGATCCCTGTCAGCAGCCCGTCGGCGAGGGTGTCGGGCCGAGGGACCGCGGGCTGGCGAACGCCGGTGGCCAGGGAGCGGGCGGCGTCGTCGACCCGTTCCGGCTCGGCGCCGATGACGGTCGTCGTCGGCGAGATGGTCGCTGCCGCGACGGTCGTACCCGAGAGCAGACCGCCGCCGCCGATGGGGGTGATGAGCACGTCGAGGGTGGGGACCTGTTCCAGGAACTCGAGGGCTGCGGTTCCCTGACCGGCGATGACCATCGGATCGTCGAAGGGATGCACGAATGCGGCCCCGGTCTCGGTGGCGACCGCCGAGGCGACCTGGTCGCGTTCGGCATGGGCACAGAAGACGACCTCGGCGCCGTACCCGCGGACGGCGTCGACCTTGACCTGCGGAGCGTGGTCGGGCATGACCACCCAGCATCGGACACCTCGGATGGCCGCTGCGTAGGCGAGGGCCTGACCGTGGTTCCCCGATGAATGGGTGACGACGCCGCGGGCGGCCGTGGTGTCGGCCATGCCCAGGACCGCGTTCAGCGCACCCCTGGCCTTGAAGGCTCCGACCTTCTGGAGGTTCTCGCACTTGAACGCGACGGAGGTGCCGGTCAGCCGGTCGATCGTGCCGCTCGTTATCACCGGCGTTCGATGGACGTACGGGGAGATCCTCCGGGCGGCGCGCCGGACGTCGGCGATCGTGACGGGGCTCCCGTCCTCCGGCGCGTAGATGGACGGCTCGACCATGGGACGGCAGGCTACACGGTGGGTGGCACGGTACCGTGGCGCCATGGCTGCGACGACGCGACATCTCCGCTTCGACCGCTCGCTGGCGGCTCCGGCGGCCGACGTGTGGGGCCGCTTGGTCGACCTCGGCGGGTACGGGTCGTGGAACCCGTGGATCGTCGAGGCTCGGGGCGACATCGTGGTGGGAGCCAAGCTCCGGTTGCGATACGCGATGGCATCGGGGAGCCGACCCCGAGCCCGCGGGATCGTGACCGAGGTCGTCGACGGGCGGGTGGTGGCATGGCGCCAGCGAGCCGGTATGAAGGGCCTGTTCGATGTCACCCACCGGTTCGAGGTGGTTCCCAGCTCGCGTCGCTCCTGTCGGGTCTCCTACGGCATCGACGTCGGTGGGATCGCCACCTCGGCGGTGTGGGGGTTCGTGTCGGGCGACGTCGAGACGGGCGCGGAGGCGCTGATGGACGCCCTCGCCGAGACGGTGGGAGGTCGTCGGTGACCGAGAGCGCGGGCGTGGTGCTGTACCGGCGGCGGGGGGAGGGGATCGAGGTCCTCGTCGCCCACCCGGGGGGGCCGTTCTGGCGGGGGAAGGAGACCGGCGCATGGAGCATCCCGAAGGGCGAGCTGGACGACGGCGAGGACGCGCGGACCGCGGCGGTGCGCGAGTTCGCCGAAGAGACGGGACATCGCCTCGACGCGAACGATCTGGAGGATCTGGGGACCGTGGTGCAGCGCAACGGGAAGATCGTGCACGCGTTCGCCGCCGAGGGGGATCTCGATCCCGCATCGGTGTCGTCGAACACCTTCGCGATCGAATGGCCGCCTCGTTCGGGTCGGTTCGTCTCGTTCCCGGAGATCGACCGGGTGGCGTGGGTGTCCCCGGAGGAGGCCGAGCGCCTGTTGAACCCGGCTCAGGCGCCGTTGGTGCGGCGGCTCCTGGAGACCATTGACCACGCTCAGTAGTTGTCATACACTGACAGTGGTCAGCGAGAGGAAGCGCCGATGGACGACCTTGCCCAGCGTATCGCCACGAAGACCTTCGACCTGAGCCGGCGCGGGTACGACACCGCCGAGGTCGATGCCTTCCTGGCCGAGCTCGACGAAGCCGTCGCCGCCATGGCCGAATCCCTCCGTCAGGAACGTCTCCACGCCGCCGATCTGCAACGGCGGCTCGCCTTCCACGGCGAGGCGTCCGACGACGTCGAGTCGGCCTACCTGGCCGCGGCCGCCGCCAAACAGAAGATGCTCGACGAAGCCGAAGCGCGAGCCACCGAGATCATCCGGGCCGCCGAGGCCGAGGCGGAACGGCTCCTCGCCGCACCTCGGCATGAGCTCGACCAGGCTCGAAAGGACGCCGAGAAGCTCCTCCTCGAAGCCAACGCCAGGCTCGAATCGGCGACCGCCGACGCAGAGGCCGCCCGTCACGAAGCGGCCGAGACCCGCCGCGCGGCCGAGACCGAGAGAGCCGACATCGTCGCCGCCGCCGAGCGCGATGCCGCCACCATCATCGACGAGGCTCGCCGGGAAGCCCTCGACGTCGTCAACCGCTCACGCGCCGACATCGACGAGCTGCTGGCCGCCGCCAAGGCCGAGCACGACGAACTGGTGGCCCACCTCGACGCCTTGAAGGCCGCCGTTGCCGACATGTTGCTGCGAGGGGCGGCCAGCAGCGAGGCGCTGCGCCTCGTGGTCGCCGACGACAGCCCCGACCGGTCGGTCGCCGGCGTCTGATCGGCGTCGGTGTCCGGACAGCTCGGGTGCCGATGGTCCGATATCGACACCCCCCAGACGCCGGGCAGGCCCGGCGAGCGGGACCTCACCCGACCTAGCCGTGCTCGGGGAACCCCAGGTCGACGCCCCGATGGATCGGCTCGGGCCACCGGGAGATGACCACCTTGGGCCGGGTGTAGAAGGAGATCCCTTCGGGCCCGTAGACCGAATGGGTGCCGAAGATCGACTGCTTCCACCCACCGAAGGAGTAGAAGCCGAGCGGAACCGGGATCGGGAGGTTGATCCCGACCATGCCGACCTCGATCTCGTTCTGGAACTTCCTCGCCGCGCCACCGTCGTTGGTGAACACCGCCGTGCCGTTGCCCCACGGGTTCGCGTTGATGATGTCGATGGCCTCTTCGAACGTCGACGCCCGCACCACGCTCAACACGGGCCCGAAGATCTCGTCGCGGTAGACCGTCATGTCGGGAGATACCTTGTCGAACAGTGTCGGGCCGAAGAAGAACCCGTTCTCGAACCCCTCGACCGTCAGCTCCCGGCCATCGACGACCAGCTCCGCTCCTTCTTCGAGACCGATGTCCACGTACGAGGCGACCCGATCACGATGCTGCCTGGTGATCAGCGGACCCATGTCCGCTGCGCGGTCGCCGGGGCCGATGTCGAGCGTCTCGATGCGGTCGGTGATCCGGCCGATCAGCTCGTCCCCGGCCTTCCCGACGGCAACGACCACCGAGATCGCCATGCAGCGTTCACCCGCCGAGCCGTAGGCGGCCGACACCGCCGAGTCGGCCGCCAGCTCCATGTCGGCGTCGGGGAGGACGATCATGTGGTTCTTCGCGCCGGCCAGCGCCTGGACCCGCTTCCCCGCCGCCGTGCCGGTGGCGTAGATGTACTTCGCCACCGGCGTCGAGCCGACGAAGCTGACGGCCGCCACGTCGGGATGTTCGAGGATGCGATCCACCGCGACCTTGTCGCCGTGCACGACGTTGAAGACCCCGTCGGGAAGTCCAGCCTCGGACCACAGCTCGGCGACCATGTTCGACGTCGACGGGTCCTTCTCCGAGGGTTTGAGCACGAAGGTGTTGCCGGCGGCGATGGCGATGGGGTACATCCACATCGGGACCATCAGCGGGAAGTTGAACGGGGTGATCCCCGCCACGACGCCGAGGGGCTGGCGGATCGTATAGGTGTCGACATTGCGGGACACGTTCTCGGAGTAGTCACCCTTGATGAGATGGGGGATCCCGCAGGCGAACTCGATCACCTCGAGGCCGCGGGCGAGCTCGCCTTGGGCGTCGCCGAGGGTCTTGCCGTGTTCCGCGCTGAGCGTCGCGGCCAGTTCGTCGCCGTGCTCGACGACGAGGTTCCGGAAGTCGAACAGGATCTTCTGGCGTCGCGTCACGGGAGTGTCCCGCCAGCCCGGGTAGGCGTCCCTGGCGGCGGCGATCGCCGCATCCACCTCGGCCGTCGACGCGAGGGCCACCTGGGCCGTCTGATCGCCGGTCGCGGGGTTGAAGACCGGTCCGGTGCGTTCCGGCTCGTCGGTGGCGTGCTTGCCGCCGATCCAATGCGGGATGAGTCTCATGGGGTCACCTCCTCCGAGCCCGAGCATACCTACTCCAGACCTCGCCGAGCGCGCCGATACAACACATGAGGAACCGCAGCCGCTCGGTAGCCTTCGGCGCCGAGCCGTCGACGGAGCAAGGGTGAGCAGGAAGCTGAACAACCGACTGAAGGCACTCGATTCGGGGCGTCCCGGGTCGCCGTTCCCGGGCGGGCCGGACCACGACGACGAACCAGCGGTGTCGTGGCTCAACTTCGTCCTCGTGGCGGGCATCGTCTTCATCGTGATCGCCGTGGCCGCCGTGTTCTTCGGGATCCGGTCCGTGCAGGGCGACATCGAGGCCCGGGCCGGTGTCGTGCTGTCGGCCAACGGCTACACCGACGTCACCGTGGAGGCGACCGGCAACGACGTGGTCCTGCTCGGATCCATCACGCCCGAGCAATCGGTCGAGGAGGCCGTCGAGCTGGTCGGAACCCTTCCCGGGGTGGGCGCGGTCGAGTCGAACCTGTTCGTGGTGGAGCCCACCACCACGGGCCCGATCGCCGTGACCGGCGACCCGTTGGTGATCCGCTGGTCGGGCCGGGCGGTGACCGTCGCCGGCGACGTGTCCACCCGGGACATCGCCGGGTTCGTGACCGACGCTCTCGCCGGGACCTTCCTGAGCGTCGACGACTCCCAGCTCACGGTCGAGGAGGGACTCGAAGACGAGACCGCCTGGGTCGGGACCATCGTCGCCGTGGTCGCCGACGCGGCCGCCGCGATGCCCGAAGGCGAGCTCTTCGTCAACCCCGCGGCCGCAGTGGTCCAGCTCTCCGGCCAGGTGGACAGCCGCCAGATCCGGCGGGAGCTGGAGTCGTCGGCCAGGGAGCAGATCGAAGCTCTCGGATTCGCGTTCACCCCCGGGATCGTGCTCCCCGACGCGCCGCCCCCCAAGGAGCAGGTCGTCGCTCTCCAAGCCGGTCTCGACGAGTTGCTCGAAGGCAAGGTGGTGGAGTTCGAGACGGGCAGCGCGGTCATCACCGACGCCGGCAAACGACTCCTCGACGACGTGCTCGACGCCCTCGGCCTCTTCCCCGACGTAGCCGTCGAGATCGCCGGGCACGCCGATGCCCAGGGATCCGCGGCCAAGAACCTGGAACTGTCGGAGCGGCGGGCCCAGGCGGTCCTCGACTACCTCGTGTCGAAGGGCGCCGACCCGGACCGCTTCGTCGTCGTCGGCTACGGGGACACGGTCCCGATCGCCGACAACAGCACCGCGGAGGGCCGGCAGAAGAATCGGCGGATCGAGTTCATCGCATTGGAGGACTGAACCATGACCTACGTCGCCTCCCAGATCATGATCTGGATCGTCATCGCCACGCTGTTCGGGTTCTCGCTCGGGTGGCTCGTCCGGTCCCGCCGGGGCGGGCCCGTCAAGAAGCGCCGCCGGTTCTGACCGCTCCGCCGGAGCCGCGGAGGCCGTTCGTCCTCGGGGTAGGCTGGAGCGCATGGATCATCTGTCTTCCCGCACGCAGCGATGGCAACCGGCCGGAGCGGAGCATTTCACCGGCGAGGTCTGGTTGTCGGACCTCGGCCAGATGCCCGACGCATCGGGCCTCACGATGTTGGGCGTCCAGTTCGCTCCCGGAGCCCGCACCGACTGGCATTCCCATCCCTTCGGTCAGACGCTGTACGTCGTGTCGGGGTCGGGGATCGTCTGTGACCGCGATGGCGAGCGGGTCGTCGTCGGACCGGGCGACGTCGTTCAGACGCCTCCCGGCGTCGTCCACTGGCATGGGGCGCGGCCCGATGCGCCGATGCTGCATCTGTCGCTGACGACCGGTGGGGCCACCGAATGGGAGCCCGACCGGGTCGACGACGCCGAGTACGAGGGATGAGCGCCTCCGACGAGAGCGTCCGCTGGCATCGCGTCTCGGATCCGCTTCCCGACGTCGGGGAGGTCGAGCTCGTCGTCGTCGATGGGCGGGCCATCTGCCTGGCCCGGATCGAGGCCGGCTACGGCGCCCTCGACAACCGTTGCCCGCATCAGGGTGGTCCCCTCGGCGAAGGGGCGATCGAGGGTGGGTTCGTCGTCTGCCCGTGGCACGGCTACGAGTACGACCCCGTCACCGGGGCACCGCCCGATGGGTACGGGGATCGAGCGACGGCGTTCCCGGTCCGTGTGGCCGACGACGGCATCGAGATCGCACTCGAGGAGCGGGCCGAACGCCGTTCGATCATGGACGCCATGGTGGAGACCATGACGCGAGGCGGAGTGGACACGGTCTTCGGGATGGTGGGGCATTCGAACCTCGGGCTGGCCGAGGCGCTCCGTAAGGCAGAAGCGCGCGGGGACCTCGTCTACATCGGCATCCGTCACGAAGGCGCAGCCGCCTTCGCTGCGTCGGCCTACGGGAAGCTGACCGGACGTCCCGCCGCGTGTTTCACGATTGCCGGCCCGGGCGCCACCAACCTCATGACCGGCCTGTGGGACGCGAAGGTGGATCGAGCCCCCGTCCTCGCGCTCACCGGACAGGTCGGTTCCCAGGTGCTGGGTCCCGGCGCCTTCCAAGAGATCCCCCTCGCCGACGCCTTCGCGGCCGTGGCCGCGTGGTCCCAGACGGTGCTCGTGCCCGATAATGCCGTCGAACTGATGGCGTTGGCGCTCAAACACGCCATCGTCGAGCGCGACGTCGCGCATCTGATCTTCCCCGACGAGGTCCAGGCCCGCCCCATCCCCGAGCACCTCGACGTGGTGCCCGCCGATCCGCTGAGGGGCCGTGTCGCCGGCCGCGCCGTGGCGCCTCCCGAGGCGGATCTGGCGCGGGCCGTCGAGCTGATCGCGGCGGCCGAACGTCCGGTCCTGATCGTCGGCAACGGCGGCCGGGCCGACCGGGCTCGACTGGTGGCGTTCGCCGAGCGTTTAGATATGCCGATCCTGACCACGTTCAAGGCCAAAGGCGCGGTGGATGAGGCTCATCCCCTCGGCACGGGTGTCCTCGGCAGGTCGGGGACGCCCGTGGCCTCCGCGATGATGGCCGGGTCGGATCTCCTGGTGGTGGCCGGGGCCTCCTTCGCGGTGCACACCGGGATCTCCGAGAAGAAGCCGGCGATCCAGATCGATCTCGACCGGATGACCATCGGGAAGTTCCACCCCGTCGAGGTCGGCCTCTGGGGCGAGATCGCCCGCACCGTCGACGAGCTGACACGACGGCTGCCGGGTCGGTCCCGTCCCGACTTGCGGGCCGAGATGGCCGAGCGCAAGGAGCGGTGGCGCCGCGAGAAGCGGCGAAGGGCAGCGATGGTCGACGAACGCGGCCGGATGCATCCGGCGGCCGTCTTCGAGGCGCTCTCGGCCGTCGTGCCGACCGACGCGGTGCTTCCGGTCGACGTCGGGAACAACACGTACGCGTTCGGGCACTACTTCGTCGCCTCCGGCGATCAGGATGTCCTGATGAGCGGGTACCTCGGCTCCATCGGCTTCGCGCTCCCCGCGGCTCTCGGTGCGTGGGCCGCGACGAGGGGGCAGCGCAAGGTCGTGTCGATCTCCGGCGACGGCGGACTGGGCCAGTACCTGGCGGAGTTCACCACCGCGGTCAAGTACCAGATGGGGATCACCCATGTGGTGCTCGACAACGGGGAGCTGGCCAAGATCTCCCGCGAGCAGATCGCCGACCTGCGGCCGGTCTGGCAGACGTCGCTGGTGAACCCGGACTTCGCGACGTTCGCCGACATGTGCAACGGTCGCGGGTTCCGGGTCGGACACCGAGAGGAGCTCGTCCCCACCCTGGAGGCCGCGATCGCCCACGACGGTCCGTCGATGGTGGTCGTCGAGACCGCATCGCGTTGGATCTGACGGCGAGCGAGGTCAGTCGTCGAGGCGGTCGGCCCGGAACAGCTCGGTGTTGACCAGGACGCCGCTCACCACCAGCACCATCGCCGAGCCGAACACGTAGACCGGGACGACGCCGATCCGGTCGGCCACGAACCCGCCCACCGCGGCACCGACCGGGAGACCCGTATACGCGATCGTGCGGGACGCCGAGATCACCCGGCCGAGGAGATGAGGCGGCGTCAACCGTTGCCGGAGCGTCGACAGCCCGACGTTGACCCACGTGATGCCGGCGACGCCTGCGCCGGCGAAGAGGACCGACCAGTAGGAGTGCCAGAGGGCCACGACGAAGAACCCGGCGCCGAAGAACGTGAGGCCGAGGACGTAGAGCCGACCCAGCGACATCCGCTTGGTGAGTCGAGGGGCGAACGTGACGCCGAGGGCGCCGATCAGCGCCTGGAGTGAGAAGTAGACACCCAGGCGGAGCCCGTCGCCGGTGAGGGCGAACCCGGAGACGTCGGTGGCGAGGATCTCGGTGGCGACGAAGAAGATCAGCAGCGCTTCGAGGGGTGCGAACACCAGGTTGGTGACGGCTCCCCCCAAGGTGGCCCACCGGAGGCGTCGATCGGCCAGCAGGAACCGGATCCCTTCGGCGATCGACCGCAGGAACGACTCTCGTCGTCGGGTTTCGCGGTGGCGAACGACCCGGGTGGTGGACAGGAACAGGGCAGAGACCACGAAGGTGGCGGCGTTGAGGGTGAAGGCGATGGCGAAGCCGTTCGTGGCCGAGATCGCGAACCCGGCCACCAGCGGTCCCAAGGCGAACACGGTAGTGCGGGCCAAGGCCAGCTTGGAGTTGGCGTCGACCAGCATGTGGTCCTCGAGGAGGCCCGGCATGGCCGCCTGCAGGCCGGAGTCGAAGACGACCGACAGCGAGCCGGTGGCGAACGCCAGCCCGAACACGAGCGTCGGGGTGCCGGCGTCGGCGATTGCGGCGAGCGCCAGGAGGACGAAGATCGAGGCGCGCAGGAGGTCGGCTGCGGCCAGGACCGGGACGAGCCGGCGCCGACGGTCCAAGAAGACGCCGGCGATGAAGCCGAACAGGAGCATCGGGAGGGTCTCGAAGGCCGCCGTCAGGCCCAGATCGAGCGCCTTGCCGGTGAGGCTGAGGACGAAGTAGGGCAGCGTGAACACGGCGACGTAGTCGCCGAACATGGAGACCGCCTGGCCTGCGACGAGCGGCGTCAGGTTCCTCGCGGCCCGAGCGTTCGATCTGAGGCGAGCGAAGTCGTCGGGTTCCCCGGGCTCCGAGCCGGTGGTACCGAGTTGCATATTCGTAAATGCATCGTACTCGCCCACGGTCGGAGTGGGAGGGCACCATGCGCGACGCGATACCCTCGGGATATGGTCGAAACGCTCCGCCTCCTCGCTCCCCGACGGGTCGTGCTCCCGGGCACCGTCCACACGTTCCCCGCCGAGGTGGTTCCCGACCTCGGCGAGCGGGTCTTCGTGCGGTTCGCCGGCGCCGCCGCCACCGCAGCCGGCACGGTGTGCGACGTCGAAGAGCTGCGGGTCCGCGACGACGGCGGTTCGATCGTGACGGTGTTCGGCTCGGTCCGGGCCGTGGCGGTCGGCGGAGCGGGACCCCGCCTCGAGGTCCGCGTCGAGGAGCTGGGTTCGGCGTCGCCATCGGACGTCGCCGCGGCGGTGGCGGCATTCCGGTCGTATCTCGGCGCCCTCGCCGAGTACGGTGAGGGCGCCGACGTGATGGTCGACGTCCCGGACGATCCGGTGGCCGCCGGGTATCGGTTAGCCTCTCTGGCGCGGATCTCGGAGCCGGAACGGCAGGATCTCCTCGATCTTGCCTCGACCAAGGGTCGGCTGTCGAGGATCGCAGCGATGTTCGGACGGGAGCGTGCGCTCCTGGCGGCGACGATGGGAACGAGAGGGGCGTGATGGCCGATATCGGAGACCTGCCGAGGCTCGTCGTCGAGTCGTACGACCTGGCGAAGGCCTACCTGGTGCAGGAGACCGTCGAGCCGGCGAAGCGTCTGGGGCGGTTCGCCGGGGTCTCGTTGGGAGCCGCCGTCCTGTGGGCGGCCGGAGGGTTGCTCCTCGCGGTCGCCGCCATGCGAACGATCGTCCGGGCGCTCCCCGACGGGGTGTACTTCGAGGCGCTCGGGTACGTGGCGACGGCCCTCGTCCTGGCGCTGGTCGCCTACGCCGTGATCCGCCTGGGCGCTCCCAAGGCCGCCGGCGCGGAGCCGTCCGAGGATGGAGGACGATCGTGAAGGTCACGCCCCAGGATCTCGAGGCGAAGTTCCGGGAGGTCGAGGACGCCGTCGTCGGGACCGAAGCCGAGTTGAAGGACCGGGCGTTGCTGGTGGCCGTCGGCGCCGCCGTGGTCGTCGTCGGCCTGGTCGCCTATTCGATCTGGCGGTCGCGCCGGAAGCGCATCCGGGTCGAGGTCTACTACCAGTCATGAGGGCGGCGAGCTACCTGCGATGGCGGATCAGGCGCAAGATCCCGCGGCTCACCAGGGTCGGTTGGGCGCTGGCGAGCATCGGGGTACGGTCCTCGGACACCGGTCGGACCGTCGCCGGCCTCGGGCTCATGGCCGCCGGGGCGCTGCTTCGGCGCTCGAGGACCAGGGAGCTGGTGTACGCCTTCGAGCTCGACCCGGGCGAGGCAGCCACGATCCGGGTCGTCGAGGGCCGCCGAGGCGCGGTGTCGAAACGGGTCCAGGGGTAGACGGTGTTCCGCAACCGTGATCGGCTGATCAAGATCTTCATCTGGCTGGTGGTCGTCATGATGGTCATGTCGTTCGTCGCCGCGTTCCTCCCGCAGCTCGGCTGATGCGCCCCTTCGCTGCGGGCGATGCCTGCATGCTCTACGACGAGCGGGGCCGGACGTACCTGATCGAGCTGATCGCCGGCAAGGACTTCCACTACCACCGGGGCGTCCTGCCCCACGACCGGGTCATCGGAACGCCGGACGGGTCCTCGTTCCTGTCGTCGAAAGGCTCCCGGTTGGTGGCGCTTCGGCCCCGGTTGGCCGACTACGTCCTGAAGATGCAACGTGGGGCCACCGTGCTGTACCCGAAGGATGCCGGTGCGATCCTGGAGTGGGCCGACATCGCCGAGGGGATGACGGTCCTCGAGGCGGGGACCGGTTCGGGGGGGTTGACGATGGTGTTGACCCGTGCCGTCGGCGGGTCAGGGCGGGTCGTGAGCGTCGAACGCCGGGAGGACCATGCGGCCCTGGCACGCAAGCGGATCGCCGGCTTCTTCGGGGAGATCCCGTCGCACCTCGAACTCCGTGTCGGGGACGTCGTCGATGCGATCGGCGACGTCGGAGCCGAACGGATCGTCCTGGACGTGCCCGAACCCTGGCACAGCGTCCCGGCAGCGGCGGCCCATCTGCCCGGCGGTGGGATCCTGTGCGCCTATCTTCCGACGGTCCCGCAGGTCCAGACGCTGCGGTCGACGATCGACGACGCGGGGTGCTTCCTCGACGTCGAGACCTTCGAGATCCTCATGCGCGGCTGGGCGGTGTCGGGGCGTTCGGTGCGTCCGGAGCATCGGATGGTCGGTCACACGGGGTTCATCACCGTGGCCCGGAAGTTCCTGACCGAACCGATCGCGACGTCCGGCGAAGCCGAGACCGACCCGAACGCGTGAGAGGCCGCATCGCTGCGGCCTCTCACGGATCGTGATCGGATGCCGATCAGGGTTCGATGAAGATGCATTCCCCCGGGCATTCCTCTGCTGCTTCGACGACCAGGTCGAGCTGCCCATCGGGGATGGTCGCCAGTCCTTCGGCCCCTTGCGGGTTGCCCATGGCTTCGGCGTAGACCTTGTCGCCCTCCTTCACGTAGGCGAGTCCGTCGTCGAGGAGGACGAACACATCGGGCGCGATCTCCTCGCAGAGCCCGTCTCCCGTGCAGAGATCCTGGTCGATCCAGACCTTCATGGTGGTCCCTTCTGCTGAGTCTCGTGGTCGTGCGCTGATGCGCCCTGCGGCGGCGCAGGCCATATCGTAGGCGGACGTCGGTTCCAACCGATGGAACCCCCGTTCCCACCGGTTCGGGCGTGTCGCGGATATGGTATCGGCACCTGCCAGGCTGTCCTACACTCGGAATCGGTCGATCCCCGACCGGGCCGGGTGGGGACCGCCGAGAGGAGGCGATGTTTCGAATGAGCGAACGGGACCAGGACCAGCTGCAGGCCACGATCCGGACGCTCGAAGAGGAGCTGGCCGTGCTGCGGCGGCGACTCGAAGACGCCCCGCGACGGGTGCGGCTCCTCGAAGAGCGGCTCTTGGAGACCCGAGGCAAGCTCAGCCAGGCCGCATCGCAGAACGAGAAGCTCACCGCCGTGCTCGAAGAGACCCGTGAGCAGCTCGCCCTGCTCCGTGAAGAGGTCGAGAAGCTGACCGCACCCCCCAACCCCTTCGGGACCGTGCTCGGGGTCAACGACGACGGAACGGTGGACGTCTTCACGTCCGGACGCAAGCTCAGGGTCAACGTGGAGCCCACCATCGAGATCAAACACCTCGAGGTCGGCCAGGAGGTCCTCATGAACGAGGCCTACAACGTGATCGACGTGCGCGCCTTCGATGAGTCGGGGGAGGTGGTGACGGTCAAGGAGGTCCTCGACGAGGACCGCCTCATCGTGTTGGGCCGAGCCGACGAGGAGCGTGTGGTCGAGCTCGCGGCACCCACTCGCGACATCCGCCTGCGGGCGGGGGATCACGTTCGCATCGACACCAGGACCGGCTTGGTCTTCGAGAAGCTCCACCGTCCCGAGGTCGAGGAACTCGTCTTGGAGGAGGTCCCGGACGTGACCTACGACGACATCGGTGGTCTCGGGCCGCAGATCGAGGTCATCCAGGACGCCGTCGAGCTTCCGTATCTGCACAAGGAGCGGTTCGCCGAGTACGACCTGGCGGCGCCCAAGGGCGTGCTCCTGTACGGGCCGCCCGGGTGCGGGAAGACCCTCATCGCCAAGGCGGTGGCCAACTCGCTCGCCAAGGCCGTGGCCGTCAAGGAAGGTCGGAACGACGCTCGCTCCTATTTCCTCAACATCAAGGGACCGGAACTGCTCAACAAGTACGTCGGTGAGACCGAACGTCAGATCCGGCTGATCTTCCAGCGGGCGAAGGAGAAATCCGACGAAGGGTTCCCGGTCATCGTGTTCTTCGACGAGATGGATTCCCTGTTCCGGACCAGGGGCACGGGCGTCTCCTCGGACGTCGAATCGACGATCGTGCCGCAGCTCCTCTCCGAGCTCGACGGTGTCGAGACGCTCAAGAACGTGATCGTGATCGGTGCCTCCAACCGGGAGGATCTGATCGACCCTGCGATCTTGCGTCCGGGCCGTCTGGACGTGAAGATCAAGATCGAGCGTCCCAACGAGGACGCGGCCCGGCAGATCTTCAAGATCTACCTCGCTCCGACGTTGCCGTTCGACGCCGACGAGCTCGCCCGCTTCGATGGTGACATCGATGCCCTGATCGATCACATGGTCGAGCGGGTCGTCGAGGTGATGTACGCCACCGACGAGGTCAACCGGTTCCTCGAGGTCACCTACGCCAACGGCGACCGTGAGGTGCTCTACTTCAAGGACTTCGCATCGGGGGCCATGATCGAGAACATCGTCCGGCGGGCCAAGAAGGACGCCATCAAGCGGGAGATCGCCGGCGGACCTTCGGGGCTGCGGACCGAGGACCTGCTGTCGGCCATCCGGCAGGAGTTCAAGGAGCACGAGGACCTGCCGAACACGACCAACCCCGACGACTGGGCCAAGATCTCGGGGAAGAAGGGCGAGCGGATCGTGTACGTGCGGACCCTCATCGAAGGTGACGGGGAGAGCCGGAGCATCGAGGCGGTCACTCCGGGTCAGTACCTGTGAGCGGCGGCGGGCCCGTCGGGGCGATCCCCAAGGTCATCGGGACCGAGATCGAGTACGGCATCACGGTGCTCGGGAAGGACGACTTCAACCCGGTCCTGGCCTCGTCGGCGGTCATCAACTCGTACGCGGGGAGCCGGGCGAGGATCCAGTGGTCCTTCGAGGAGGAGTCGCCGGGCCGCGATGCCCGCGGCTTCGGGTACACGTCGGCGCCGACGATGGAGATGGAGTCGGGCCTGGTCAACGTCGTCCTCACCAACGGTGCCCGTTTCTACGTCGATCACGCCCATCCGGAGTACTCCACCCCCGAGTGTGTCGATCCGCGGCAAGCCGCCCTGCACGAGAAGGCCGGCGAGCATGTGATGATCGCGGCCGTCCGTTCCGCCCAACGGCTGCTCGCCGACGGCGAGCGCCTCGTCGTTCACAAGAACAACAGCGACGGCAAGGGCAACTCCTACGGTGCGCACGAGAACTACCTGCTCAGTCGCAGCTTGCCGTTCGCCGACATCGTCGAGCACCTGACCGGGTTCCTGGTGACCCGGCAGGTGTTCACCGGCTCGGGCAAGGTGGGTTCGGAGAACGGCAGGCCCGACGTCGGGTTCCAGATCAGTCAGCGGGCCGACTTCTTCGAGGAGGAGGTCGGGTTGGAGACGACGCTGAAGCGTCCCATCATCAACACCAGGGACGAACCGCACGCCGAGACCTCCAAGTACCGACGCCTGCACGTCATCATCGGCGATGCCAACCTCTCCGAGTACCAGACGATGCTCAAGTTGGGGACGGCGGCTCTCGTCCTGTCCGCCTTGGAGGCCGGGGCCTTGCCGGAGGCCTTGACGTTGGCGGATCCGGTACGCGAGGTCTGGCAGGTCAGCCACGACCCTGGGCTCGATCACCGTCTCCGTCTCGCGGATGGGTCCACGATCACCGCCGTGGACGCCCAATGGCGGTACCTGGAGTGGGCGGCGAAGTACCTTCGCTCGGCGGATCTCCCCGACGTCTACGACGACGTCCTACGGATGTGGGAGGAGGTCCTCTCCGACCTGGAGATCGACCCGCTGCGGACGGCAGATCGGCTGGATTGGACGGCCAAGTTGCAGATCCTCGACGGCTACCGGCATCGGGACGGCCTCGACTGGGACACGCCCAAGCTGCGGATGCTCAACCTGCAGTATCACGACGTCGATCCCGGGCGGGGTCTGTACCATCGGCTCGTCGGCTCCGGGAGGATGAGGACGCTCTTCGATCCCGCGGAGGTGAAGGCGGCCGTCGACCGGCCACCCGTAGAGACGAGGGCCTACTTCCGGGGCGAGTGCGTACGCCGGTACCGGGACGCGTTGGTGGCCGCCAACTGGGACTCCCTCGTGTTCGACACCGGTGAGGACACGCTGAAACGCGTTCCTATGATGGAACCGCTGCGGGGCGGCAAGGAACGCGTCGAGGCACTCCTCGACGCTTCCGAGGACGCCGCCGCGCTGATCCGTGCCCTCGGGGCCCGCTAGAGCAGATCCCAGGAGGCGATCATGGCCGAACAGGAACGCAAGAAGACCAAGCGAGACGCCGCCGAAGCCGACACCGAGGCTGCCGAAGCCGCGGTGGCCGCCGATGCCGCGGAGCTGACCGAGAAGATCGACGACCTGCTCGACGAGATCGACTCGGTCCTCGAGGAGAACGCCGAGGAGTTCGTCAAGAACTACGTGCAGAAGGGCGGCGAGTGACCGGCGAGGGAGGGGGGATCGTCCCTTCCGCGCTCCCCCTCGAGCACGTCCATCCGGGCGCCTCGTTCTCCGCCCTGCTGGAGGGACGCGGCATCGCGCCGCGCTGGGTGGTCGGCGACGGCACCGCGGACCTGAACCTGGCCGAGGCGACCACGGTCCTGTCGATGCGCTACGCCGACGGGGTCGTGATGGCCGGTGACCGTCGAGCCACCGCCGGCAACGTCATCGCCCACAAGCGGGTCAAGAAGGTCTACCCGGCGGACCGGTACTCCGCGGTGGCCATCTCGGGGACGGCCGGCATGGCGCTCGAGATGATCCGCTTGTTCCAGACCGAACTGGAGCACTACGAGAAGATCGAGGACATGCGTCTGAGCCTCGAGGGCAAGGCCAACTACCTGGCTCGGATGGTCCGCAACAACCTCGCGCTCGCCTTCCAGGGTCTCGTCGTGATCCCGTTGTTCTGCGGATACGACGAGACCGACCGGGTGGGGAGACTGTACACGTTCGACGTCGTCGGTGGCCGCTACGAGGAGCGGGATTACGCGACGACCGGCTCGGGCGGCGCCGAGGCCCGCTCCTTCCTCAAGGCGAAGTGGGTCGAGGGCATGGCCGAGGATGCCGTGTTGGAGCTCGCCGTGGAGGCGCTGATCGCCGCCGCCGAGGAAGACGCCGCCACCGGAGGGGTCGACCTGAAGCGAGGGATCCTCCCGACGGTGGTGACGGTATCGGACGCGGGATACGTCGAGATCCCCGACGAGCGCATCTCCGAGATCGCCGAACGGGTCCTGGAGGGCCGGCCATGACGCTGCCCTACTACGTTCCACCCGAGCAGCTCATCAAGGACCGGGCCGACTTCGCCCGCAAGGGCATCGCCAGGGGCCGATCCATCGTCGTCGTCGAGTACGCCGACGGCATCCTCCTGATGGGCGGCAACACGAGCCGTTCGCTCCACAAGCTCGGTGAGATCTACGACCGGATCGCGTTCGCGGGAGTGGGGCGCTTCAACGAGTTCGAGACGTTGCGGGTGGCCGGGATCCGCTACGCCGACCTGAAGGGTTACTCGTACAACCGGACCGACGTGTCGGCCAAGGGACTGGCCAACGCCTACTCGCAGACCGTCGGTCAGATCTTCACCCATGAGGTCAAGCCCTACGAGATCGAGGTGCTCGTCGCCGAGGTGGGGGAGGACCCCGACGACAACCGGCTCTACCACGTCCGCTTCGACGGCACCTTGCACGATGCACGCCGGTTCGCCGCGATGGGCGGTCACGACGAGCGCCTCGCCGAGCGTCTCGACGTCGGCTATCGCGACGCCATGACCCTGACCGAGACGATCAGACTCGCCGCCGACGCACTCGAGCACGTCGAGGAACGTGAGATCGCCGCGGACGGGTGGGAGGCCGCCGTGCTGGACCGGACCCTCCAGCGAAGGAAGTTCCGACGGCTCGGAGCCGACGAGATCGCCGCCGCCAGGTCGGAGGGTCAGGCGGAGGCCTAGAACACGCGCATCAGCCGGGCGACGACGGCGCCGACGAACACGACCACGAGGATGAGCGCGACGATCCGGTACTCGACCGGTAGACCGTCGTCGACTCGGTCGGTGTCGACCCCTCCGAGGATCTCGCTGACGTCGGCGTCCAGGAGGATCAAGGCCGCCTCGTCGACTCGGTCGGAGGGGATCCACAGTTCGGCCGTGGCGAGGTGGCCGACGGTGACGGGATAGGGTCCGAGGGCTTCGCTGTGGATGCGGACCTCGATGCCTTCCGAGCGGAGGCGGGCGGCGATGATGCGGGCCCGGCCGACATCGCCGATCCTGGCGACGCGCACGAAACGGGAGGCGGGTGGTTCGGTCATCGTGTCCATTCTGGCGCACCGTGGGTACGCTGGTGACGTGAGACGACGGATCTTCGGGATCGAGAACGAATACGGGGTTACGTGCACCCTACGTGGCCAGCGACGTCTGTCCCCCGACGAGGTCGCTCGCTACCTGTTCCGCAGGGTCGTGAGCTGGGGCCGCTCGTCGAACGTGTTCCTCGAGAACGGCGCCCGCCTCTATCTCGACGTGGGCAGCCATCCCGAGTACGCCACCCCTGAGAGCGACAGCCTGTACGACCTCGTCGCCCACGACAAGGGAGGCGAACGGATCCTGGAGGGACTGATGTACGCCGCCGAGGAGCGGCTGGGGGAGGAAGGCATCCGGGGCGAGATCTTCCTGTTCAAGAACAACACCGACTCTGCGGGCAACTCGTACGGCTGCCATGAGAACTACCTGGTGGGCCGGCAGGGCGACTTCCAGCGGACCATCGACACGTTGATCCCGTTCTTCGTGACCCGCCAGATCCACTCGGGTGCGGGCAAGCTGTTGCAGACGG
Source organism: Acidimicrobiia bacterium (assembly GCA_026985095.1). Taxonomy (GTDB): domain Bacteria; phylum Actinomycetota; class Acidimicrobiia; order Spongiisociales; family UBA5794; genus JALSQW01. Next base: position 259,303 of record JALSQW010000056.1, read on the forward strand.
CCAGGGGCACCGTCTTCTCGCTGGCCCAACGCGCCGAGCACATCTGGGAGGGGATCTCGTCGGCGACGACCAGGAGCCGGCCGATCATCAACACCCGCGACGAACCCCACGCCGATGCGGAGCGTTACCGCCGGCTCCATGTCATCGCCGGCGATTCCAACATGTCCGAGTACGTGACGTACATGAAGGTCGGGACCACCGCCGCGTTGCTGCAGATGCTCGAGGACGACGTCGTGTTCCGGGACCTGAGTTTGGAGAACCCCATCCGTGCCATCCGCGAGATCTCCCACGACATCACGTGCCGGCGCAAGGTGCGGCTGGCCAACGGTCGCGAGTTGAGCGCCCTCGATGTCCAGTGGGAGTACCTGGAGCGAGCGATGCGCTATGCCCGGACGAGCGGATTCCTTCCCGAGATCGACCGGGCGGTCATGATGTGGGAGCACGTGCTCACCGGTCTGGAGAAGGACCCGATGTCGCTGTCGCGCGAACTCGACTGGGTCGCCAAGCATCAGCTCATCGAACGGTACCGGGTCAAGCACGACCTCCCGTTGGGGTCCCCCCGTTTGGCGTTGCTGGACCTCGCCTATCACGACGTCGCCAGGCGCCGCGGCCTGTACTACCTGCTGCAGCGACGGGGCATGATGGAGCGGGTCGTCACCGACGAGCGCATCGAGACGGCCATGACCGAGCCGCCCGCCACGACCCGAGCGGCGCTGCGCGGCGCCTTCATCAAGGCGGCGAAAGCCAAGCGTCGGGACTTCACCGTCGACTGGGTCCACCTGAAGCTGAACGACCAGGCGCAACGGACGGTGCTGTGCAAGGACCCGTTCAAGGCGGTCGACGAGCGGGTCGAGAAGCTCATCGCCGGGCTCTGATCCGTGCCGCCGGCGGGGTCCTTCACCCAGGCCGGTCGCCTCGATACCCTCGGTGTGTGCAGAAGGTCATCGAACGAGCCTTGAACCTCCTCGCCTTCCTCCTCACGGCCGGGCGGCCCGTCACCGCGGATGAGATCCGCGTCACCGTCGCCGGGTACGGCCAGGCCGAAGACGAGGCCTTCCGGCGCATGTTCGAGCGGGACAAGGACCTGCTCCGTCGCCTCGGTATTCCGCTCGAGCTCAAGGCGATGGACGCGTGGGAGGTCGAGTTCGGGTACGTCATCCCAGACGAGGCCTACGCCCTCGCGGATCCGGGCCTGACCGACGACGAGCGAGCGGCGCTGCTGCTCGCCGCCCAGGCGGTCCGCTTCGGCGGCCAACCGGCAGGACCCGACGCCATCTTGAAGCTCGGCGGGGCGCCACTGGGCAACGGCGGAGAGCCGCTCGCCGCCGACCTCGGCGACGGTCGGTTCCTCCCGGACGTGTACCGGGCGGTCGCGGAGCACCGGACCTTGGCGTTTCGCTATCGGGGACGGGATCGCCTGATCCACCCCTACGGGCTCGTCCACCGACGGGGGCACTGGTACGTCGTCGGCCCCGAAGCGTCCGATCCCGAGACGGTCAAGGCGTTCCGACTCGATCGGGCCGACGGGTTCGACGTCGGGGAGACGGCCGAGGCTTTCCAGCGGCCGCCGGGGTTCCGCGCCGGCGACGTGATCCCCGAGACGCCGTGGGAGACGGGCGCGGCGAGCGTCGAAGCCACCGTCGTCTTCGACGCCGAGGTGGCGTGGCTGGCGGAGCGTCAGCTCGGGAGGCGAGCGACGATCGAGCACGACGACGATGGGCGACTTCTCGCCACCGTGCCCGTCGCCGGGGAGCGGGCGTTCCTGGGATGGCTGATCGGGTTCGAGGATCACGCCGAGTTGCTCGGCCCGCCGGAGTTGCGGCGTCGGTTCATCGACCTCGTCGCAGGGTCGCCGTCGTGACGAGCCCTCGTACGGCGCGGCGGTTGAACCGCATCCTGGCCATGTTGCCGTGGGTCATGGCGAACCCCGGTGCCACGGTCGAGGAACTGTGCGATCGGTTCGGCTACACCCGGAACCAGCTCGTCTCGGACCTGAACACGGTGTTCGTCTGCGGGCTCCCCGGCTACGGGCCGGGGGATCTCATGGTGGCCTACATCGACGACGACGAGGTCGTCGTCGAGATGGCCGACTACTTCGCGCGGCCCGTGCGGCTGACCGCTCCCGAGGCGATCGGCCTGCTGGCGTCGGGACGAGCGTTGCTGTCGAGCGGTCAGGGCTCGGAGGTGCTGCGCAGCGCCGTCGACAAGCTCGAGGCGGTGCTGCTCCCGCGGGGTGAGGATGCCGTCGTGGTCGAACTGCCCGATCCGCCTCTCGTCGATGTGCTCCGCCGCGCCGCGGCCGCCGGTGACGTCATGCGGATCGAGCACACATCGGTCGCTTCGGGCCGGACCACGGTGCGGGACATCGAGCCGTGGAGCGTGTTCGGAACGCTCGGGAACTGGTACGTCTCGGCGTTCTGTCGCTCGGCGGGAGCCGAACGGGTCTTCCGGGTCGACCGGATCAGGTCGGCCGTCGCGACGGGGGAGCGCTTCGAACCCCCCGCCGAGCCTCCACCGCCGGAGGTCCGGTACACCCCGAGCGAAGAGGACGTGCGGGCGACGATCGCTCTCGGTCCGCGGGCCCGGTGGGTGGCGGACTACTACCCGGTGGAGGTGGTGGCCGACGACGACGAGCGGCTCGTCGTCCGCTTCTCCGCCGCCGATCCGAAGGTCGCCGCCCGGCTGCTGATCCGGCTGGGCGACTCGGCGACGCTCCTCGACGGTGAGGAGGTGGCGGCGGCCACCGCCGACCTGCGGGCGGCGATCCTCGGCCGTTACCGGGACGCCGGGTGAGGGGACCGGTCGCGGGAGGTCGACGCCTCGGGCGGGTTCGTCCCCGGGGCGGCGCGAGCGCATCCGATGGCCGCGAACATGGACCCGCCGAGCCTGCCGGTGCGGGCACTAGCCCCTGCGGACTAATCGGCGAATAGTCATTCAGCCCGATGCTCCTCTGCCGATGTGTTCACCAGACGCTGGTAGATGGAGAAACCACCATGACAACGATCCGGACCACGTGCAATCGCTGCGGTGACGTCGAGCTGACGACCCGCGACGTGGGCCTGGAGCTGGACGCCGAGGGTGCCGAAGGCAGCTACCGGTTCAGTTGCCCGTTCTGCGGGACGACGCAGCGCAAGCCGGCCAACCAGCGGGTCGTGAGCATCCTCCTGGCGACCGGGGTGGGATACGAGATCGTCGGATCTCCCGAGCCCATCACCGAGGAAGAGATCGCGCGCTTCGCCAAGGTGCTCGATCGTGAGGACTGGTTCACGCTCCTGGTCTCTTCGGGTTCTTGACGGCGGGCCGACCGACGCCGACGTGAAGCCCCCGGGATCCTCGCCCGGGGGCTTCGGCGTGGGCAAGCACCCGTCCCGTCGGTGCGCCGGCCACCGACGGGACGCAACGATCGCGACGGCCTACCATCCGACCCATGGGAAGCTTCTCCTTCGGCGAGATCATCACCATCTTGTTCGTCATCTTGATCGTCTTCGGCCCCGACCGACTTCCCGAGCTCGCTCGCAAGACGGGGCAGATGGTGGCCAAGATCAGGGAGGCCTCATCGATCGTGACCAGCCAGATCGAACGGGAGATGGGTCCCGAGATGGACTCCATCCGTGAGCTCCAGCAGCAGGTCAAGGGCGTCAAGGAGGACCTGACCGGAACCGTCGCCAAGATCGTCGCCCTCGATCCGCCCTCCGACCCTCCCGCCGATCCGCAGGAAGGCGCGACGGCGAACGACGAGCCAGACGACGACGGGCCGATCACGGCCTTCGACCTCGATCCGTCCGAGTCGAAGGAGGAACCGCCATCGCCGTGACCGAAGCCAGGCAGCAGATGCCGTTCATGGATCACCTGCGCGAACTGCGCGATCGTCTCATCAAGGCGGCCGTCGCGGTGGCGGTCATGACGGTCCTGTCGTTCTTCTTCTACGACCGACTCCTGGAGCTGCTCACCGCTCCGTACAAGGTGGCCGTCCCCGACGGCCAGCTCGCGTTCTTCAAGCCGACCGGAGCTTTCTCGCTGGCGATGTCGATCTCGCTGTGGGGCGGGGTGATCCTGTCGTCGCCGGTGATCCTCTACCAGTTGTGGCGTTTCGTGGCCCCGGCTCTGACGCCCAAGGAGAAGCGGTGGGCGGTCCCCCTCACGGCCGTGTTCGTGGTGCTGTTCCTCGCCGGTATCGTCGTGGGCTACTACGCCCTGTACCGGGGGTTGTCGTTCCTGTTCGAGTTCGGGGGAGAGTCGCTGACGCCGGTCATCGAAGCCAACAACTACCTGAAGTTCACGATGCGGTTCCTGCTCGCGTTCGGGGTGTCCTTCGAGTTCCCGGTGTTCCTGTTCGCGGCCGCAGCCTTCGGTGCCGTCAACAGCCGGCAGCTGCGGGACGTCCGGCGCTGGGCGGTGGTCATCATCCTGGTGGTGGCCGCCGTCATCACCCCGACGGGGGATCCGGTGACGTTGATGATGCTGTCGGTCCCCATGTACCTGCTGTACGAGGCTGCCATCCTCGCGATCCGTCTCTTGCTCAAGAGATGACCCTGGAGCCCATCGCTGCCGAGTTCCTGGCTCGGCAGGGGTTCGTCCCCGATCCGTTCCAGGTCGATGCCATCGCCGCCATCGAACGCGGCGAGACCGTCGTGGTGACGGCACCCACGGGGTCCGGCAAGACGCTCATCGCCGCCGCGGCGGTGCACCTCTCGTTGTCCCGAGGCCACCGCGCCTTCTACACGACGCCGATCAAGGCGTTGTCGAACCAGAAGTTCACCGAGTTCCGGCAGAGCTACGGGTTGGACCGCGTCGGACTGCTGACCGGTGACAACGTGATCAACCCGGATGCCCCGGTGGTGGTCATGACCACCGAGGTCCTTCGCAACATGATCTACGAGGAGTCGACGGCGCTCGACGCCCTCGGTGTGGTCGTCCTCGACGAGGTCCACTACCTCCAGGATCGCTACCGCGGTGGGGTGTGGGAGGAGGTCATCATCCACCTTCCCCGCCGGGTGCAGCTCGTGAACCTGTCGGCGACGATCGCCAATCCGGAGGAGTTCAGTGACTGGATCGCGTCACGCCGAGGCGAAACGGCCCTGATCGTCGAGCGGCAGCGGCCGGTCCCTCTCGAGTCGTCGTACATGGTGAAGGATCGTCACCGCGAGGGCGAGATCCTGCTCGCCCCCATCTTCGATCGGACCGGCCGGCGCCCGAACCCGCAGGTGGCGAAGCTCCTCAAGAAGGGGCGGGGCCGGTTCCGGAGGTTCGCCACCCCACGTCGGTTGGAGGTGGTCGAGCGGATGCGCGCCGAGGGTCTGCTTCCCACCATCTACTTCATCTTCTCCCGAGCGGGCTGCGATCAGGCCGCCTCCGCGTTGGCGGCCGCGTCGGTGGGGTTCACCTCCGAGGATCAGCGTCTCGAGATCCGCCGCATCGCCGAGACCCGCACACGACACATCCCGTCGGAGGATCTGGCCGTCCTCGGGTACGACGGATGGGTGGCGAAGCTCGAGCAGGGCGTCGCGGCGCACCATGCCGGGATGGTGCCGGCGTTCAAGGAGACCGTGGAGGAGCTGTTCGCGGTCGGTCTCATCGACGTCGTGTTCGCGACCGAAACGCTGGCGCTCGGGATCAACATGCCGGCCCGGTCGGTCGTGCTCGAGTCGCTCAGCAAGTTCACCGGAGAGCATCATGAGCTGCTTCGCCCGGGCGACTACACGCAGTTGACGGGTCGGGCCGGACGCCGGGGGATCGACGAGGAAGGCACGGCCGTGGTGCTGCACAGCCCGTACGTGCCCTTCGAGAAGGTGGCGGACATCGCGGCGGCGGGTGCTCATCGGTTGGTGTCCTCGTTCCAGCCGACCTACAACATGGCGGTCAATCTGGTCGCCAACTACTCGAAGGAGCGGGCCGAGGAGCTCCTCGCCGCCTCCTTCGCCCGGTTCCACGCGCAACGGCGGCGCGCGGCGATCATGGCCAGGATCGAGGAGCGGCGCCACGAGTACGAGGCCCTCCTGGCGGGCTCCCGGTGCGACCGTGGAGATCTCGACGAGTACCTGGCCACGGGACCGGAGCCGGCCGCCGCCGAGCAGCGGCTCGCCGCCTTCGTCACGGATCTGCATCCCGGTGACGTGCTCGAGCGGGCGGATGGTCGCCGCTGGGCGCTGCTGGCTCGTGGATACGGGCCCAACCCTCGCCTGTCGATGGTGTCGGACGAAGGGGAGGGTCGGCGGTTCCGCATCGAGGACCTCGGGTTGGAGGTGGCGTTGCTCGGCAGGATCGACCTGCCGCGTCCCATCCGGCCACGCGACTCTGGATACCGCAACAGCATCGGGAAGCGTCTCAGGGAATGGGAGCCGGAGGGTCCTCGACAACCGGCCTTGGAACTCGACGACCGCGGGCCCGTGGCCACGTGCCCCGATCTGGCCGAGCATCTCCGCCTGCGTCGCAAGGCCGACGCGGTGCGGCGCGACCTGCAGCGGTTGGAGCGGAGGGTCGATCGGGAGTCCGACGACCTCATCGAGCGGTTCCATCGGGTGCTGGGGGTCCTCGAGCGGTGGGGCTATGTCGATGGATGGCGCCTGACCGGGAAGGGTGAGCGCCTCCGTTTCGTCTACAACGAGCTCGATCTCGTGCTCTCCGAAGCCATCGGGGCAGGCTCCTTGTCGGGACTCGATCCGGCCCAGCTCGCAGCCGTCGCCTCTCTGTTCACCTACGAGCGGAGGTCGGCCGGTGGCGACGCGGAGATCGCCTGGCCCGACGCCGACGTCCACGAACGGGGGTCGGCGATCGTGGACGTGTGGCGCCGGCTGGCCGCCGACGAGATCGACGCCGATCTCCCGGTCACCCGCGAGCCCGACCCCGGGTTCACCACCGTGGTGTACGAGTGGGCCGCCGGTGCCGAGCTGGAGGAGATCTTCGGCGAAGCGGAGTTCGCGGCGGGCGATTTCGTCCGCAACTGTCGGCAGCTCCTCGATCTCCTCCGTCAGCTCAGGGACGGGTTCCCTGCCATCGCTCAGACCGCCGCCGAAGCCGTCCGAGCCGTCGAACGGGGGGTGGTGGCCGCGGGAGGAACGGTGTGAGTTGGCTGGTGCTCGTCAACCCGGCGGCCGGTGGACGCTCCTCGGTGGAGCGGGCGAGGGCCGCCCTGACCGGCGGGGGTGTTCCCCACGACCTCGCCGTGCCAGCGTCGGCCGGCGAGATGGCGGCCATCGCGCGCAGGGAAGCAGACGCGGGCCGTCGGGACTTCGCGGTGGTCGGCGGCGACGGCACCGCCAACATCGTGGTGGACGCCGTGTTGTCCCACCGCACCTGGGTGGAGCCACCGACGATCGCCATCCTCCCTGCGGGGTCGGGAAGCGACTTCGTCCGCACCTTCGGCCTTCCCCGGACCATCGAAGGGGCCGTCGGGCACCTGGTCACCGACGATCGGTACCGGTGCGACGTGGGTCGCATCGAAGGACGCTTCGGGACCCGGTACTTCCTGAACGCCGCCAACGTCGGCATCGCCGCCCGGTCGGCGGGTCTCGCCTCGAGGCTGCCCGCCCGCCTCGGCGGCCTGCGCTATACGGCGGCGTTCTGGATCGCGCTGGGTGGCTTCCCGCCCGGCGACGTGGAGGTGCGCGTCGGGCGGCATCGGTTCGAAGGGTCGGCGATGAACGTCGTCGTCGCCAACGGCCAGTTCTTCGGCGGAGGTCTCAACGTCGCTCCGCGAGCCTCGGTGATGGACGGCCTGTTCGACGTCCAGGTCTTCGCCGGTCCCCGGCGGAACGCGTTCACGGTGATGCCGAGGGTCGTCAGAGGTCACCATCTGACCCATCGGGCGGTGCATCGGTACGTGGGTGCATCGGTGGACATCCGTGCTCCCGAGATCTGGCCGGTGGAAGCCGACGGTGAGGTGCTGGGTCGGGGACCCGTCGTGGCCGAGATCGTCCCCGGAGCCATCGACATGAAGATCTGAGCGAGCTGCCGGTGGTCGGACGTTGCCGCCGGCGCCAGGGCCGATATACTCCCGGCCGCCCCACGAGGACCAGAACGGACATGACCACCGAAGAACGAGAACAGGACGTTCCGGCCGAACCAGACGTCGCCGAGCTCGCCGACGACTGGGTGGACGACGATCCGGTCGTCGACGATGCCGTGGTCGAAGAAGTCGTCACCGAAGAGGCCGCGGCGGAGCCTGCCGCCGACGAAGCCCTCGACGAGCTCGAAGCCGAGGAGCTGGAGATGCTCACCGAGGACGAGACGTCCGAGGCGATCGTGGTCGACGAGGCCCAGGAGATGCGCGACATCCGCCGGGCGGAGATCGCCCTCGAGGGGGAGGCCGCGGACGAAGCATCCGAGGACGAGTTCGTGTGCTCGAGCTGCTTCCTCGTTCTCAAGGTGAGTCAGCTCGCCGACAAGCGGAAGAAGATCTGCAAGGACTGCGCGGCCTAGCGTCGACGGTCAAGCGCGGCGGTGTCGATGCCGATAGCATCGACATGGATGCACGCATCGACCATCTCGAGACCGCTGGACCCGTGACGCGACATGACGTCGTCGTCGTCGTTCCCACCTACAACGAGGCGGCGACGATCCGATCCGTCGCGAACGCGGTCATGGCCACCGGGATGCGACTGCTCGTGGTCGACGACGGCTCCCCCGACGGGACCGGGCAGATCGCCGACGACCTCTCGAGCGACGACGACCGGATCGCGGTGCTGCACCGCGCTGGGAAGCAGGGTCTCGGGCCCGCCTACGCCGCCGGGTTCGCCACCGCCATGGATGCCGGTGCGGCCATCGTGTGCGAGATGGACGCCGACCTGTCACACGATCCCGCCGACCTGGTCCGTCTCGTCGGGGCGATCGACGAAGGGGCCGACGTGGCGATCGGTTCCCGCTACGTCGCCGGGGGAGGGACCGAGGGGTGGCCCCTCCATCGGCGATGGTTGTCGCGGGGGGGCAACCTGTACGCGCGGAGGATGCTCGGTCTCGGGGTGGCCGACGCGACCGCGGGATTCCGGGCCTACCGGTCCGAGGCGGTACGGAAGCTGGATCCGTGGTCGTGTCTGGCGTCGGGGTACGGGTTCCAGATCGAGATGACCTGGCGAGCCGAGCGCTTGGGACTGGACATCCGGGAGGTTCCGATCGTCTTCCGCGACCGGACGCTGGGAACGTCGAAGATGTCGACCGCGATCGCCATGGAGGCCGTCGGCCTCGTGACCCGGTGGGGGATCCGCCGCATGACGGGAAGGGTCGACGCCGGCTAGCGTCACCGCATGCGTCCAGCCACGCCGTCGGCATTAGCCTGGTCGCATGCAACCGACCGCCCGGCTCGCGACGATCGACGACCTGCCCGCACTCGTTCGCCTCTACCGCGAGCTGGAGGTGGAGCAGACCGCCCTGCGGCCGATGTGGCGCCTCGCGGACGGGCTGGCCGAACCGGTCGGCGAGTCGCTGGCCGGCATCGTCGGTTCGGGTGATCCGCTGCTGTACGTGGGTCTCGTCGACGGTGTCACCGTCGGGTTCGTGTGGGCGACCGTCGACGACCTGCTTCCGCAGGCCGGCGGCCTTCAGGTCGGCACGGTCCGCCTCATCTTCACCGAGCCGCCTGCCCGGGGCGTCGGGGTCGGGGAGGCGATGATGGCCGAGGTCCTCGGGGAGCTGCGAGGTCGCGGGGTGTCCATGTTCGACGCCAAGGTCAGTCCAGGCCACCGGCACGCGAAGAACTTCTTCGAGGCGCACGGCTTCTCCGCCCGGCTGATCGTCATGCATCATGACGACGCGCGGTAGCTCATCGGTGAGCGACGTCGTCGATCTGCTGGTCGAGCTGATCGCCAACGCGTGCGTGAACGACGGGACGCCCGATTCGGGCGGTGAGCTCCGGTCGGTGCGCACGCTCCAGAGGTTCTTCAGGGCCGAGGGGACGGTCATCGAGCCCCATCCGGGCCGCGCCTCGGTCGTCTACCGGATCGCGGGCACCGACCCGGAGGCTCCGGCGTTGGCATTGCTACCGCATCTGGACGTCGTTCCCGCCTCGAGCGAAGGATGGACGTATCCGCCGTTCTCGGCGACGCGTGCCGACGGGATGGTCTGGGGTCGGGGAGCCGTGGACATGCTGAACGTCACCGCGGCGATGGCGAGCGTCTTCCGTCGCTACCTCGACGGCGACGCCGAGCCGCTGCCGGGGGATCTCGTGTTCGCCGCCGTCGCGGACGAGGAAGCCGGGGGCGCGTTCGGCGCCGAGCATCTGGTGACGAGGCATTGGGATCTGGTCCGTTGCGAGTTCCTGCTGACGGAGGTCGCGGCGCCGCCGTTCCGGACCTCGGAGCGGGTGGTGGTGCCGGTGACGGTTGCCGAGAAGGGCCCGGCCTGGCGGCGGCTGCGTGCCCATGGGGCGACCGGCCACGCCTCCCAACCGTACGGGTCCCGCAACGCGCTCCTGCCTGTCGCCGGCGCGGTCGCCAGGTTGGGTGACGCCCGGTCACCGGTGGCGATCACCGACGAGTGGGTCCGGTTCGTCGATGGTATCCCGCTGGATGCGGAGATCCGTGCGGGTCTCGTCGACCCGGATCGGGTCGACGAGACGATCGACCGCATCGCCCAGGACGATCCGGATCTCGCCAGATGGGCGCATGCCTGCACGCACCTCACGGTCGCTCCGACGATGCTGCACGCGGGAGCGAAGGCGAACGTGATCCCCGACGATGCGGAAGGCCACGTCGACGTGCGGACCCTCCCTGGTCAGGAACACGCCGACGTGGACGACCACTTCCGCAAGGTGCTCGGCCCGACCTTGCGGGATGAGCTCGAGATCGAGCCGATGTTGGAGTTCCCGGCGACCGGATCGGTCCCCGAGGGGCCGTTGTGGGACGCGATCGGCGATGCGGTGGAACGGGTCACCGGCGCTCGGCACCTGGTCGCCTCGATGACGCCGGTGACCACCGATGCGCGCTTCTTCCGGGCCCGTGGCGTCACCGCCTACGGCGTGGGCATGTTCGACGATTCGGTGACCTTCGGCGAGATGCTGGGCATGTTCCACGGTGTGGATGAGCGGGTCTCGGAGCGCTCCGTCGAGCTGACGGCTGCGCTCCTGAGCGACGTAGTCGCGGCGTTCGGAGACCGGATCCGTACCCACTCATGACGACGGTGGTCGTCTGCGATCTCGACGGGGTCCTCTACCTTCACGACAGGCCCGTTCCCCGAGCGCGTCAGGCCCTCGAGTCGCTCGAGGCGGCAGGCGTTCGCCTGGTGTTCGCGACGAACAACTCGACGAAGACCCCCGAGCGCGTGGTCTCCGATCTGCATCGCCGGGTCGGGTTCCGAGCCGACCCGGCGATGGTCGCCACCGCGGCGATGGCCACGGCGGCTTTCGTGGCTCCGTCCGCGCCCCGTCCGTACGTCCTGGGGGCCGACGGGCTCGTCGTGTCCCTGCGGCGGGAGGGGATCGACGCGGTCGCCACCGCGGCGATGGCGGACACGGTGATCGTCGGGTTGGACCCCAACCTGACGTATCGACGGCTGGCCGACGCGGTCCTGGCGATCGGGGCGGGAGCGGCGTTCGTCGCGACCGGCACGGACCCGACCTACCCGACTCCGGAGGGTCTCTACCCGGGTACGGGTGCGATCGTCGCCGCGGTGGGGGTGGCCACCGGGGTGGATCCCGTCGTCTGCGGCAAGCCGCATCCCCCGATGATCGCCCTGGTTCGGCGCCTGGTGGGCGATGCCGACGTCGTCTGGGTGGTCGGCGACCGGCCGGAGACGGACCTGGCGATGGCGAGGGCCGCCGGTTGGGCCGGGATCCTGGTGCTGACCGGCGTCACCGCCGACGCATCGGAGGTGCCGGCGGATCTCCGTCCGGAGGTCGTCGTTCCCTCGATCGCCGAGGTCCCGGCGGTGGTGCTCGGAGGTGGAGCCGCCGATCCCGCTTCGCCGCCGTCACCTCACCGGTAGCGGACGCGGGGAGGAGTGGATGGCCGCGATCCTGGCCAGGAGCCGGCGTCGCATCGTGGCGGCGATGAGCGCACCGAACACGAACCCGCCCACGTGCGCTTGCCAGGCGACCCCCGGGTCACCGAGCCCGAACTGAGAGAGGAACCAGATTCCGAGGAAGACGATGGCGGGGACGGGAACGAAGAAGACGACCACGAGGGTGAGGACGTCGTGGGTGGGGAAGAGCACGGCGTAGGCGCCGAGGATCCCGGCGATGGCGCCGGAGGCGCCGATCAACGGTACGGTCGAGGTGGGGTTGGCGAGGACGAAGGCCAACGTGCCGGCGATGCCGGATCCGAGGTAGATCGCGAGGTAGCCGAGACGCCCGAAGGCTTCCTCGACGTTGTTGCCGAAGATCCAGAGGAACCACATGTTGCCGAGGAGATGGAACACGGAGGCGTGGAGGAACATGGTGGCGAAGGCGGCCAGCAGGATGTTCTTGTCCGGGAACACCGGTGTGCCCGGTGTGGCGGTGCAGACGCCGGTCTGGATCTCGTCGAGCGTCAGGGGCTGGCCGGTGACGACCTCGCAGGCGATCACGGCGTTGCGGTACACGAACTCGGCCCCGGCTTCGGGATCGGCGGGACGTTGGAGGGCGAAGAACACGAAGACGTTGGCGGCGATGATCGCCCAGGTGACGATGGGTCGGACCCTCGTCGGGTTGATGTCTCGGATCGGGAACACGCAGGTCCGTCGCAGGTGTGGGCGATAATGGGCTCCATGGATGATACGAGACGCAACGACGACCCGGTGCCCGCGGCATCCGAGGACGGCGCCGACGACCTGGTGGAGGTTCTGGCGGCCTCGGATCCGGCCGAGGCGCCGGAGGTGGCCGAGGAGCTGGCGGATCGCCTCGCCGAGGCCCTGGCCGCCGTCGACCGGATCGACCCGAAGGGATCAGGATCCTGATCCGGCGCCGACTGGACGCAGAGCTGGTTCGGCGCAAGCTCGCTCCGAGCCGGGCCGAGGCCAAGCGCTTGATCGCGTCGGGCCGGGTTCGGGTCGGGGCGGTGACGTCCCCGAAGCCCGGCACCCTGGTCGCTCCGGTCGATCCGCTCCACGTGGAGGATCCGTCGCCGTACGTCGGCCGAGGCGCGTACAAGCTGGACGCCGCGCTCGAGGCCTTCCCCGTCGCCGTGGCCGGCAGGCGGGCGATCGACGTCGGCGCGTCGACCGGGGGGTTCACCGATCGGCTGCTTCAGGGAGGCGCCGTGTCGGTCGTGGCCGTGGACGTGGGCCACGGCCAGCTGCATTGGCGCATCCGCCAGGACCCCCGTGTGGTGGCGGTGGAACGCACCAACATCCGCACCGCCGATCCGGAGGCCCTCGGTGCTCCGTTCGACGTCGTCGTGGCGGATCTCAGCTTCATCTCGTTGGCCACCGTCGCGGCGGCCCTCGCCCGCCTCGGGGAGGCGACGTCCGACTGGATCGTGCTGGTCAAACCCCAGTTCGAGGTCGGGAAGGGTCGGGTCGGGAAGGGCGGCGTGGTGCGTGATGCGTCGACGCGGGCGAGCGCCATACACTCGGCCGTCGATGCCCTCGCCGACGCCGGCGTCGGAGCGAAGGGGATCGTGCCGTCGCCGATCACCGGCGCGGCAGGCAACCAGGAGTACCTGGTGTGGGCTCGGCGGGGAGCACGAGACCTCCGCACCGAGACCATCGATCGGATCGCGAGGGATGGGCATGGATAGGATCGGGATCGTCGTCCACACCGGCCGCGAGCACGTCGAGGAGGTCGCCAAGCACCTGGCGGTGCGGTGCGCCCACCGCGGCATCGAAGCGATCGTGATCCACGACGAGCGTGCTCCGGCGTCGTTGGAGGCGATCATCGCCGTGGGCGGCGACGGGACGGTCCTGCGGGCCGCCGCGGTCGCGTTGACGATCGGTGTCCCGGTCGCCGGGGTGAACGTCGGACGAGTCGGGTACCTGGCGGAGTTCGCCGTCGACGAGATCGACGACCTGGTCGACGCGTTGGCGGAGGACCGTGTCCACGTCGTGGACCGGTTGACGATCGAGGTGCGGCATCGGGGCCGCTCCGCGGTGGCGGTCAACGATGTCGTCGTGGAGAAGGCCGTCACGCAACGCATCATCCAGATCGCGGTGACGATCAACGGCAACCGTTTCGCTCGCTACCGAGCCGACGGGGTGATCGTCGCGACCCCGGTCGGTTCGACCGCCTACTCGCTGTCTGCGGGCGGACCGGTGGTCGACCCGGATGTGGCCGCCTTGGTCCTGACACCGGTGGCTCCGCACAGCTTGCTGTCCAGGTCGCTCATCTTGTCGCCCTCGGCGGTGGTCGGGTTCGACATCGAGCTGGACCGTTCCGCACAGATCAACGTCGATGGGCGGGGCTTCGCCGGCGTGGAACCCGGCGAGCACGTCGAGGTGCGCCGCTGCGATCGACCCATCGGGTTCGTCACCCTGGGCCGGCATCCGTTCCCTCAGGCCGTGCGGCACCAGTTCGGATTGGACCATGCTTGACGAGCTGCAGGTTCGCAACCTCGGACTGATCGAGGATGCCACGGTCGAGCCCGGGGCCGGTTTCGTCGTCGTCACCGGCGAGACGGGTACGGGCAAGACGCTGCTGCTGGGCGCATTGCGGCTGTTGCGGGGCGAACCTGCCCGGAAGGATCAGATCGGACCGGTCGGCGACGAGGCGAGGGTCGAGGGTCGGTTCGTCGTGGGAGGGAGCGAGACGACGCTGGGCCGGCGCATCGGGGCCGATCGGAGCCGTGCCTACCTGGACGGATCCATGGTCCCGGTCAAGGCGCTGGCGACCAAGATGGAGCACCTGGTCGAGATCGTCGGTCAGCACGACCAGCTCCGGCTCGCCGATCGCGCCGCGCTCTTGAGGCTGATCGATTCCGCGCTCACGGGTGCCGAGCGAGAGACCGCGGCGTCCTTCCAACGCGCGTGGGTACGTCTCGTCGAGTTGCAGGCGAGAGCCGACCTGATCGGCGGCGACCGGCGGGCGCTGGAGCGCGAGCTCGACATGCTGCGGTTCCAGATCGACGAGATCGAAGGCGCCGGCTTCACCCCGGGCGACGACGTGGAGCTCGACCGAACGGCCTCCCGTCTCCGGAACTCGGAGGAGCTGGGGGAGCATCTGGCGACGGCGGCGAGGGCACTCGGGGACGAAGGGGCGGCCGGTGCGCTGCACGTGGCGGTCCGGGAACTGACCGCGGCCGCTCGCCTCGATCCGGACCTCGGTCCCGTGGTCGACCAGCTCGACGACCTGGCTGGGATCCTGGCGGAGGCCGGCGCCGATGTCGCCCGACGGCAGATGGACCTCGACGCCGAACCGGCGGTGCTGGAGGAGGTCGAGCGACGGCTCGCTCTGCTCGGCGATCTGCGACGCAAGTACGGTGACGACCTCGACGCCGTTCTCGCGTTCGCCCGGCGAGCTCGCGCCAGGGTCGACGAACTCGCGGGTGTGCTGGAGGAGGCCGAAGAGCTGGGCGCCCGGATCGACCGCGCCGCCGCCGACGTCGCGGATGCGGCCGCGGCGCTCTCGCGGGTGAGGGTGAAGGCGGCGGAGCGGATCCGCTCCGCGGCGCTCGAGCATCTCCGAGAGCTCGGGTTCTCGGCGCCCTCCCTCGACTTCTCCTTCGAGACGGTGGACCCGGGTCCCAGCGGAGCCGACCGGGTAGAGCTTCGGTTCGCGTCCGACGAGACACTGACCCCGGCACCGATCGGACGGGTCGCCTCCGGAGGGGAGCTGTCGCGGGTCGTGCTGGCCATCCGGCTGGCGACGGCGTCCGCGACGGCCGAGGTGCTGGCCTTCGACGAGATCGACGCCGGGGTCGGCGGTGTCACGGCCCTGGCGATGGGGCGCAAGCTGGCTGCCCTGGCCGATGGTCGCCAGGTCCTGTGCGTCACCCACCTGCCGCAGGTGGCCGCCTTCGCGGACCAGCATCTGGTCGTGGAACGCACCGGGAACGTCGCCACCGTCCGCCGTGTCGAGGGCGACGGTCGGCTCGAGGAGCTCTCCCGGATGCTCTCGGGGCTCCCCGACAGCGCCAAGGGTCGCGAACACGCGGCGGAACTCCTCGATCTCGCCGCCTCGGCGTCCCGGTGAGCGGCGTCCAGGTAAGACCTGGAACCGGGCTTCGTATGACCGCGCGGGTACACTACGGCCTTCCGAGGTGAGGAGCGCCGTGGCCAAGCATGTATTCGTCACCGGGGGAGTGACCTCCAGCCTGGGGAAGGGCATCACGTCGGCATCGCTGGGCCGTCTCTTGAAGGCGCGGGGACTGCGGGTCGTCCTTCAGAAGCTCGATCCGTACATCAACGTCGATCCCGGGACGATGAATCCCTTCGAGCACGGTGAGGTGTTCGTCACCGACGACGGTGGCGAGACGGATCTGGACCTCGGCCACTACGAGCGGTTCACGGGCGAGCACCTGACGCGGGACTCGAACGTCACGACCGGCTCGATCTACCAGTCGGTGATCCGCAAGGAACGCCGCGGCGACTACCTCGGCGCCACCGTGCAGGTGATCCCCCACATCACCAACGAGATCAAGGCTCGGATCCGGCGTCTCGGTCAGCGAGACGACATCGACGTGGTCATCACCGAGGTCGGCGGCACCGTCGGCGACATCGAGAGCCTGCCGTTCCTCGAGGCGATCCGCCAGGTCCGCAAGGACGTGGGCCCTGGCAACACCTGCTACATCCACGTCACCTTGGTCCCGTACCTCGCCACGAGTGAGGAACTCAAGACCAAACCGACCCAGCACTCCGTCGCCGAGCTGCGCAGCCGCGGGATCCTTCCCGAGGTGATCGTCGTGCGGTCGGACCGGCCCCTCGACGACGCCGCCCGGCGCAAGATCAGCCTGTTCTGCGACGTCGATCAGGACGCGGTCATCAACGCCGTCGATGTGCCCAACATCTACCAGGTGCCGTTGACGCTGCACGACTCCGGCCTCGACGCCGTCGTCTGTCGCACCCTCGAGTTGGAGACCGAGCGCCCCGAGTTGTCGGCATGGGCCGACATGGTCCATGCGATGGCGACCCCGAAACAGCGGGTCACGGTCGGTATCGTCGGCAAGTACGTGGATCTCCCCGACGCCTACCTGTCGGTCGTCGAGGCGCTCCGCCACGGTGGACTCGCCAACGACGCGGCGGTCGAGATCAAGTGGATCCCCAGCGACGAGACCGACGGGCTCCTGGCCGGAACCCATTTCGACGGCGTCGACGGCATCCTCGTTCCGGGTGGTTTCGGCATCCGCGGCGTCGAAGGCAAGGTCCAGGCGGCCCGATTCGCCCGCGAGGAGGGCGTGCCCTATCTGGGCCTGTGCCTAGGTCTGCAATGCGCCGTGATCGAGTACGCCCGCAACGTCCTGGGATACGCCGATGCCCACAGTTCCGAGTTCGATCCGACCACCCAGCATCCGGTCATCGACCTGATGGAAGACCAGGTCGATGTCGAGGACAAGGGCGGCACCATGCGGCTCGGGCTGTACCCGGCGAAGCTCGCCGAGGGCACCCTCGCTCGCAGGCTCTACGACGAGCCGGTCATCTACGAGCGGCATCGGCACCGTTGGGAGGTCAACAACCGGTACCGCGCCGAGCTGGTCGGCGCCGGCATGTTGACGTCCGGTCTCTCCCCGGACGACCGCCTCGTCGAGATCGTCGAGATCCCGTCCCACCCGTTCTTCATCGCCTCCCAGTTCCATCCCGAGTTCCTGTCCCGGCCGGATCGTCCCCATCCGCTGTTCGCCGGCTTCATCGCGGCTGCGATGGCCCGCCGCACGGCCAGGGAAGGGGCGCCGGCCGCGCCGGCCGATCCGATGGCGAGGCTGACCGAGCCCACGTCGTCGTGACGTCACCGTTCCACGGCTTCCGGATCGTCGGGAGCCGGCGGCTCGCCGTGGCGTCGTTCCTGGAGGTCGAACGTCTCCATCTGCGCGCTCCCGACGGGTCGGCCGTCACCCGGGTAGCCGTACGACATCCTGGAGCGGTCGCGGTCGTTCCGGTCGACGGCGACGACGTGCTCATGATCGAGCAGTACCGGGCGCCGGTGGGGCGTCTGCTGCTGGAGATCCCCGCAGGCAAGCTCGACGTCCCCGGGGAGCCGCCCGAACCAGCCGCCCGACGCGAGCTGGAGGAGGAGATCGGCCAACGGACCGACGCGCTCGAGCATCTCACCACGATCGCCACCACCCCGGGGTTCTCCGACGAGGTGATCCACATCTTCGCCACCGACCGTCTCCACCCGGTGCCGGCCAGACCCGTCGGCGTCGAGGAGTCGGCGGCGCGGGTCGTGCGCATGCCGATGGACGAGGCGGTGGCGAAGGCCCAGCGGGGCCAGATCACCGACGCCAAGACGGTCATCGGTCTGCTCCTGGCCGCTGTGAGGCGATGACGGACCCGGCCACGGTCCGCGACGAGTTCCTCGCCGCTCTCCGCACGGAACGGGGATTGGCTCCCAACACGGTGCAGGCGTACCGCCGAGATCTCGATCAGTATCTCGCCTTCCTCGAGCAGCGAGGGGTCGCAGATCCGGCCGAGGGGGACATCGCCGCGTTCGTCGCAGCCCTCCGGGCCCGGGGTCTGCGACCGTCCACGGTGGTGAGGAAGCTCGCCGCCGTCAGAGGCCTGCACCGGTTCGCGGTGATGGAGGCGCTGGCGACGGCGGACCCGACCCTGCTCGTGGATGGACCCCGGCGGGGTGCTTCCCTCCCGAAGGCCCTGACCGTCGCCGAGGTGGAGGCGATCCTGGCGTCGCCCGACCCCGAGACCCCGCTGGGTGCGCGGGACTCGGCGCTCATGGAGTTCCTGTACGCCACGGGGTCCCGAGTGACCGAGGCCGTCGATCTCGACACCACCGACATCGACCTCGACACTGCCAGCGCCGTGGTGACGGGGAAGGGGTCTAAGCAGCGGATGGTTCTCCTCGGTCGCTACGCGGTGGATGCCATCGCCCGCTACCTGCCGTACCGGCTCGAGCTGATCGGCGGTCGGGGAGATCCCGGCGCGCTGTTCGTCAACGCCCGCGGCGGTCGGTTGACCCGACAGGGGATGTGGGGCATCGTGCGCCGTCACGCTGCTGGAGCGGGGATCGACATCGAACGAGTCTCGCCGCACGTGCTTCGGCACTCGGCGGCGACGCACATGGTGGAAGGCGGCGCCGACCTGCGATCCATCCAAGAGATGCTCGGTCACGCTAGTATCTCAACCACTCAGGTGTACACGCGAGTGTCTCCTGCGCACCTGTTGGAGGTGTACCGGACGGCGCACCCGCGCGGTCTGTAACCCCAGGATGGAGCCCCATGGATCCGACGATCGATCTCGCCTCGGCGAAGGCCGCGCTCGACGACGAGCGAGCCAAGCTGGTCCATCAACTCCACGAGCTCGGAGCCGACGAGAGCGGCGAACTCACCGGTGACGTGGACTACGGCGACGCGTTCGCCGACGCCGGAGCGGCGACGGCGGAGCGAACGGAGGTCCTGGGTCTGGTGGAACGCCTCAAGCGGTCCCTGGACGAGATCGACGTCGCCCTCGGCAAGCTCGAGGAAGGCACCTACGGCCTGTGTGAGGAGTGCGGCCGGCCCATCGGCGCCGCCCGGCTCGAGATCCGTCCCCAGGCGCGCTTCTGCATGGAGTGCAAGTCCAAGCGATGACGACGGTCCTGTCCGAAGCCGCCCACCTGGTGCGGCGCTTCTTCGGGTTCCTGACGGCGACGCCGCCGAGCCCCACCGAACAACGGTTGGTTCACGACCACCTGACACCCGACGAGGCTCGAGCGTTCTGGGAGCAGCGTCCCGAAGACCAACGCCACGCCATCGACGTGGCGAGACGGGTCGCACTGGCCGCCGGGGACGACCGCGAGCTGATCCGCGCCGCGCTCCTCCATGACGTCGGGAAGGCGGCCGCGCCGATCGGGGCGGTCCGCCGATCGCTGGCGACCGTGCTCGACGTCATCGGTCTGCCGTTGCCGCCGGCGATGGCGACCTACCGGGATCACGGCCGACTGGGCGCGGAACGTCTCCGGGCGGTCGGCGCCGACGGGATCGTCGTCGCGTTCGCCTCGCACCATCCAGGGCCGCCGCCGACGGGATCCGACCCGGACCGTTGGGCGATCCTGCTGGCGGCGGACCGAACATGACGGCGGGTCGTAGGCGGCGGCTCGCTCGGGCAATACGATGAGGGCGCCATGACCTATCACGTCCACACCCGGGTGTTCGAAGGGCCGCTGGATCTGCTCCTCCAGCTCATCACCTCGCACCAGGTCGAGATCATCGAGTTGAGCTTGGGTGACCTCGTCGCCGAGTACCTCGCCTACCTCGATGCCATGGTCGATCTCGACATGGAGGTCACCAGCGAGTTCCTGTTGATCGCCTCGACGCTGATCCAGCTCAAGGCGCGGCATCTCCTGCCCGACGATCGGGCGATCGATCTGGACGACGAGTTGGCGCTCAGCGAGGAACGGGATCGTCTCCTCGCTCGCCTGCTCGCGTGCCTGACCTTCAAGGACGTCGCTGCCGTCCTCGCCCATCGCATGGCGGCCAACGATCGCTACGTCGCCCGGCTGGCGGGCCTCGACGCCGAGATCGTTCCCCATCCGCCCGACGTGGTCGTTCCCGTCGACGTCTCCGGCCTGGCGGAGATCGCCTCCAGGGTGCTGTCCGCGCCGCCCGAAGAGCCCGACATCGATCATCTCGATCTGGATCTCCCGTCGGTGGCCGACGCCATGGCCGATGTCCAGGCGGTGATGGAGGAGGTCGTCCACACCGACTTCGAGTCGCTGGCGGCGCGCTGCAACCGGTCGTCGGAGGTCGTCGCCTACTTCCTGGCCATCTTGGAGTTGACCCGCTGGGGGGTCCTGTCGGTGTCGCAGGCGTCGTGGGACGCACCGATCGGGATCCGCCGCGGCACCGCCTTCGGTCGGGAGATCGAGGCGGCCCTCGCCCAGGCGGCAGCCGACGGCGACCCGGAGCGGAGGGGAGCATGATCGACACGGCGGCCATCGTCGAAGCCGTGCTGTTCGTCGCCGAGGAGCCGGTCACGACCGAGGAGCTGGCGGGTCTGCTCGAGATGCCCGTCGAACAGGTGCAGGACACTCTCGGGGACCTGGCCTCGGAGTTGGAGACGACCGGCCGGGGGGTGACCCTGCGCCACGTGGCAGGCGGGTGGCGGATGTACACGGTCCCCGAGGCACGGCCCTACCTGGAGCGGTTCGCGGCGACCGAACGGGCGACGCGCCTGTCGAAGGCCGCCCTCGAGACGTTGGCGGTCGTCGCCTACCGACAGCCCGTGTCGCGAGGGCAGGTCTCGGAGATCCGCGGGGTGGATTCCGAGCGGGCGCTGCGGACGTTGGAACGCCGAGGACTGGTGGCCGAGGTCGGGAGGGACTCCGGCCCCGGTCAGGCGCTCCTGTACGGCACCACCGGGCTGTTCTTGGAGAAGATGGGCATCGATGCGCTCGACGAGCTCCCCCCGCTGGCGGACCACGTGCCCCCGGCGTCGGTGGTCGAGACCCTCGAGCGCCCGTTCCGTCCGGAGGCATCATCGAGCGACTCCACAAGGTCATAGCCCGTTCCGGGCTCGTTTCGCGGCGTCGAGCCGAGGAGCTGATCGACCAGGGTCGGGTGAGCGTCGACGGGCGCCCGGCGCACCTCGGCCAGAAGGTCGATCCGGGGGCGGTGTCGATCGCCGTCGACGGCATCCCGCTGCCGGTGGCGCCCGATCTTCGCTACTACCTGGTCTACAAGCCGCCGGGGGTGGTCTCCACCGCCGCCGACACCCACGGCCGGCCCACGGTCGTCGACCTGGTCCCCGGCGATGTCCGGGTGTACCCGGTGGGTCGTCTCGACATCGACTCCGAGGGGCTCATGATCCTCACCAACGACGGCGACCTGACCCTCCGTCTGACCCATCCACGCTACGGCGTTCCCAAGACCTACGTCGCCCTCGTCGATGGCGTCCCCACCCCGGGGGAACTCCGTCGGCTCGTCGAGGGAGTCGAGCTCGACGACGCGGTGGCGAGGGCGGACTCGGCTCGGATCCTCGATAGGCTCGGCGACCGAGCCTTGGTCGAGGTCGTCATGCGGGAAGGCCGGAAGCGAGAGGTGCGGAGGATGTTCGACGCGGTGGGTCACGAGGTCCGACGGCTGACCAGGGTTGCCATCGGTCCGCTGGTCGAGCGGGATCTGCCGCCGGGCAGGTCACGGCCGTTGCGTCTGGAAGAGGTCCGCGCCCTGTACGCGGCGGCGACGGAGCCGGGATCGTGAGCGGTCGGGCGGTCGAGGGGCCGGGGTCGGCGTTCCGGGGCGAGCTCGTCGCTCCGGGCGACAAGTCGCTGTCGCACCGGGCGCTCCTGTTGGGAGCCATGGCCGAGGGGGTGAGCCGCATCCGGGGTCTGGGTCCGGGCAGGGACGTGGCTTCCACGGATCGGCTGGTCCGGACCCTGGGGGTGGAGGTGGCCGGCGACCGGTACCGGTCCGCCGGGCCGGCCGCGTGGTGTCCGCCGGTGTCGGTCATCGATTGTGGCAATTCGGGCACGACCCTGCGCCTCGGCGCAGGAGCACTGGCGGGCCGGCCGTTCCGCTCCACCCTCGACGGCGACGCGTCGCTGCGGAGGCGGCCCATGGGTCGCCTCGTCGGACCGCTGATGGAGCTCGGCGCCGTCGTCGTCACCAGCGGCACCGGGACCCCTCCGGTGTCCGTCCACGCCCCCGCCCCGCTGCACGGCGCCGAGGTCACGATCGGTCTGTCCTCTGCCCAGGTCCGATCGGCGTTCGCTCTGGCCGCGCTGCAGGCCACGGGACCGTCGCTGATCGATTCGCCGCCCGGGTTCCGCGACCACACGGAACGGTGGCTGGAGCACTTCGGCCTGGGCGCGTGGTTCACCGAGACGGCCTTCCGGATCTTTCCCGGTAGGGTCCCCGCCACCGAGTACGACATCCCGGGCGATCCGTCGTCGGCGGCCTTCGCGTGGGTGTCGGCCGCGCTCGTGCCGGGCGCCACCGTCCGCACCGAAGGCGTGTCCCTCAATCCCGGTCGGGTGGGCATCCTCGAGGTGCTCGCACGGATGGGGGCCGAGGTCAGATCGGAGGTCACCGACGCCATCCACGGGGATCCGGTGGGCGAGGTCGAGGTCGTTGGGAGGGAGCTGCACGGCACCGAGGTGGGCGCCGAGCTCGCAACCGCGGCGTTGGATGAGCTTCCCCTGGTCGGCGTGCTCGGCATGTACGGCGAGGGGATGACGGTCGTCAGGGACGCTGCCGACCTGCGCAGCAAGGAGAGCGACCGGATCGCGGCGACGGTGGACCTGGTCCGGAGCCTCGGAGGCGAGGCCGAGCCCACCGACGACGGGTTCGTCGTGGTGGGTACCGGACGGCCCGACGGGGGGATCGTCGAGTCCGCGGGCGACCATCGGATCGCCATGGCCGCGGCGGTGGCGGCGACGGCGTCGACGGGCCCGGTGCGGATCGTCGGCGCGGAGGTCGCCGGCGTATCCTGGCCCTCGTTCTACGACGATCTGGAGGCGTTGTGGTCATCGCGGTAGACGGCCCGGGTGGGGTCGGCAAGAGCACGGTCTCGAGACGGGTCGCGGCGCTTGTGGGGTTGCCGCATCTCGACACCGGCGCCACCTATCGGGCGGCGACCCTGCGGGCCTTGAAGGCCGGGGTGCCGTTGGACGACGAGGATGCCGTGGTGGAGGCGCTGGAGGATGCAACGATCGAGATCGACCGGGGCCGGGTCTTCCTGGACGGACGGGACGTGAGCACGACGATCCGTTCTCCGGAGGTCACCGCCGCGGTGTCGACCGTGTCGGCGCACCCCCGGGTCAGGGAACGTATCGTCGCCTGGCAACGGACGTGGGTCGCCGACCACGGCGGTTCGGCGGTGGTCGAAGGTCGCGACATCGGCACCGTGGTGTTCCCGGACGCCGACGTGAAGGTGTTCCTCGATGCTCGCCCCGAGGTCAGGGCAGCTCGCCGCGCCGGCGACGCCGAGGCTGCCGGTCGTCCTCCCGAGGAGATCGTCGGCGAGTTGGTCGCCAGGGACCGTGCCGATTCGACCCGTGAGGTGTCGCCCCTGCAGCCGGCAGCCGACGCGGTGATCATCGACACCAGCGATCTGGGGATCGATGCGGTGGTCGACCGCATCATGCACCTCGTCTCGAGCGTTCAGGACCGGGCGAGGAGCTGAAGGGCGTCGGTGGCTCCCCAGTCGCGGTCGCCGTCCAGCGGCCCCGGGCGTCCTTGGTCCCTGACCGCGAACGCGCCTTCGACGAGGCGCTGGAGGACCTGCACGAAGGTCCGGAGTCGGGGCGGGAGGGGGAAGTACTCGTCCTCGGTGGTGACCCGCAGGTGTTCGACACCGTCGGTCGGAGCGATCGCGTCGATGACCGCCTTGACCTGTCCGTCGGGCGCGGACGCCCCGGCGGTGACGCCGACGACCGCGGCCTGCTCGAGCCATTCGGTCCGGACGTCGTCGGGTCCGTCGACGCGATGGGCGGCGATTCCTGCCTTCCTGGCGACCCGGACGAGGGCCTGGGTGTTCGACGAGTTGGCCGACCCGACGACCAGGACGAGGTCGACCTGTTCGGCGAGGCGCTGGACGGCGGTTTGGCGGTTCGTGGTCGCGTAGCACAGGTCGCTGCGGCGGGCGGTCCACAGGTCGGGCCACCGCGAGGCGGCTTCGTCGAGGACACCTCTCCATTCGTAGAGTCCGAGGGTGGTCTGGGCGAGAAGCGCCACCTTGGCGGGGTCGGCGGGAGCGAAGCCGCCGAGTCCGACCGTGGGGTCGACGAGGGTGACGGCGTCGGGTGCTTCGGCGACGGCACCGACGGCCTCGTCGTGTCCTTCGTGCCCGACGTAGATGATGTCGTAGCCGTCGGCGGCCATGCGCCTCACCTCATGGTGGACCTTGGTGACAAGGGGGCAGACGGCATCGATCATGACCGCGGCCCGCCCCTCGGCTTCGGTGACGACGTCGGGTGCCGAGCCGTGCGCCGACAGCATGATGGGTCGTCCCGGCGGCACGGCGGCGATGTCGTCGACGAACACCACGCCGGCGTGCTCGAAGACGTCGACCACCGCCTGGTTGTGGACGATCTCGTGGAAGCAGTACACCGGCGGCTCGAAGACGCCGACCATCCAGGTCAGTGCCTTGATCGCCATCTCGACGCCGGCGCAGAATCCTCGTGGCTCCGCGAGGAGGACCTTCTCGGGCATGGGGCAAGGTTAGGGGCGCCCTGGAACCCAGGGTCCCGGTACCATCCGCTCCGTATGTCGTCCGATCCCGTCGTTCTCGAGATCGTCCCGGGCAGCCCTGCGGACGTCGCCGGCCTCCAGGTCGGTGACGAGGTCGTCGCGGTCAACGGCGTGCAACCGTCGGACGTCATCGAGTACCAGCAGCTCGTCGACGACCCCGATCCCGTCCTCGTGGTCCGCCGCCGCGGAGCCGAACGGACCGTCGGGATCGGCAAAGAGGCCGGGATCCCCCTGGGGTTGCGCCTCGACTCGTCGATCTTCGATCGGGTGCAGACCTGCGACAACCACTGCGAGTTCTGTTTCATCTACCAGCTTCCCCCGGGGATGCGGAAGTCGTTGTATCTCAAGGACGACGACTATCGCCTGTCGTTCCTGTACGGCAACTTCACGACCTTGACGCGGTTCACCGAGCTCGACCTCGCCCGCGTCGTCGAGGACCGGCTCGGGCCGTTGTACGTGTCGATCCACGCCACCGACCCTGCGGTCCGGGCGGACATGCTGCGCAACCCGAGGGGAGCGACGAGCCTGCGCTGGCTCCGGGCGCTGTTGGACCACGGCATCACCGTTCATGGTCAGATCGTGCTGTGCCCCGGAATCAACGACGGTGCCGTCCTCGAGCGGACCTTCGCCGAGATGCTGACCCGGTACGATCGTCTGGCGTCGGTGGGGATCGTCCCGCTCGGTCTGAGCCGCTTCAACACCGAGCAGCGTCTGCGGGTGCACACCTCCGACGAGGCACGACGGGACCTCGAGATCGTGCACTTCTGGCAGGAACGAGCGCTGGACCGGCTCGGCCGCAGGCTGTTCTTCGCCTCCGACGAGCTGTACCTGCGTGCCGGATGGGAGGTGCCGCCGTCGACCCACTACGAGGGGTTCCCCCAGCACGAGAACGGGATCGGCATGGTGCGGGGACTCTACGACGAACTGGACCGGCTCGAAGGACGGGCCTCCGGGGAGGCTCCTGTGGTGACCGGCGAGTGGCGTCACGTTCCGGCGGCGCCCGCCGAAGGGTACCGGGCTCCCCGCTCGGCCCGTCGGGTGCGGCCCGTCGATGCGTCGGGCCCGCTGGTCCTGGTGACCGGGGCGTACGGGGCAGCAGCCCTTCGCCCGGTCATGTCCCGGCTGGAGGCGCTGGCCGGCCGGAGCATGCGGCTCCTGGTGGTACGCAACGAGTTCTTCGGCGGCAACACGGCGGTCGCCGGGTTGCTGGTGGGGGCGGACCTCCAACGGGCCTTCCGGACCGACGACGGGCCGGCCGGCCGGTACCTGCTTCCCGACGTCGCACTCAGCGGGGACCGGTTCCTCGACGACATGGGCTTGGAAGAGGTCGCGGCGGCGGCGAAGGCGCCGGTGGCGGCGGTGGAGGCGACCGCCCGCGGGATCCTCGAGGCCGTCGCATGACCAAGCTCCCGGTGGTGGCCGTCGTCGGGCGTCCCAACGTGGGGAAGTCGACGCTGGTCAACCGGATCGTGCGGCGCAAGGCGGCCGTCGTCGACGAGCAGGCGGGCGTCACCAGGGATCGTCGGGAGTTCACCGCCGATTGGAACGGCCGGGAGTTCGTGGTCGTGGACACGGGCGGATGGGCGGTCGAGCCGGACGAGACGTTCGCCTACCGGATCCGCGAGCAGACGGAGGCGGCGGCCGCTTCCGCCGACCTGGTGGTCTTCGTGGCCGACGCCACCAGCGCCGTCACCGAGGACGACGTCGGCATCGCCCGGATCCTGCAACGCTCCGGCGTGCCCTACCTGCTGGTCGCCAACAAGGTCGACTCGCCTGCGGCGGAGCTCACCCTCGATCACCTGTGGAATCTCGGGCTCGGTGCGCCGATCCCGGTCAGTGCCCAGCACGGGCGGAACGTCGGCGAGGTCCTCGACCGGCTCGTTGCCGCCCTGCCGGTCGAGGGCGCCGGACCGGCGCGTCCTGCCGTGCCGGGGATCGCCCGGCTGGCCATCATCGGCAGACCGAACGTCGGGAAGTCGACCCTCCTGAACAAGCTCGCCGGCGAGGAGCGGGTCATCGTCTCCGATATCCCGGGAACGACGAGGGACCCGATCGATCTGGTCGTCGAGCTCGACGGGGAACCCTTCGAGGTGGTCGACACCGCAGGCATCAAACGCCGCACGAAGATCAAGGACGACGTCGAGCGGTACGCCGTCCTGCGCGCCAGGGACGTGTTGCGGGATGCCGACGTGGCGCTGCTGATGGTCGACGGCACCCGCGGGGCGACCCATCAGGAGCAGCGGTTGGCAGAGGAGATCGCCAAGGCCGGCGCCGGGTTGGTGATCCTGCTCAACAAGTGGGACGAGATCGACGAGGAGCAGCGTCTCCACACCGAGGACAGCGTCGGTGACCGCCTGGCGTTCGTCGGTTGGGCGCCGGTACTGCGGATCTCGGCCAAGACCGGAGCCCGCATGCACCGGTTGGGCAAGGCCGTGCGGATGGTCCTCGAGAACCGGCGGTCGCGGATCCCGACCCCGGAGCTGAACCGTGTGGTTCGGCGGTGGCAGGAGGCGCATCCGCCGCCGGTGCGGAAGGGGAAACGCCCTCACATCATCTACGCCGTTCAGGCCGACGTGGAACCGCCCACCATCGTCGTGTTCGTGCGTGGCGGCGAGCTCGGCCCGGACTACCTTCGGTTCTTGGAGAACCGGCTACGCGACGAGTACGACTTCGTGGGGACACCGATCAGGATCTTCACCCGGAAGCGAGAGCGAGGGAACACGGCGTGACTGGGAGTCGAGGGGAACGGTTCCGCGCGGCGGCCGAACGGGCGCGGGAGGGCGGTCCGGAACGGCATCGTCGGCGTTTGGCCGCGCAGGGGAAGCTCCCGGTCAGGGATCGGGTGGCGTTGCTGGTCGATGACGGCTCGTTCGTCGAGGACGGCCTGCTGGCCAACGCCCGTGCCGTCGAGCTGGCCGCCGACGGCGTCGTCACCGGACGGGGGACCGTCGATGGACGTCCCGTGATCGTGATCGCCAACGACCCCACGGTCAAGGCGGGGAGCTGGGGCCCGTTGACCGTGGAGAAGATCGTCCGGGCGTTGGAAGCCGCGTACGACGAGCTGCTGCCGGTGTTCTTCCTGGTGGACTCGGCCGGTGCCCGCATCACCGACCAGGTGGCCATGTTCCCGGGTCGGCGCGGAGCGGGCAACATCTTCTACAACCAGATCCGGTTGTCGGGGCGTGTCCCGCAGATCTGCTGCCTGTTCGGTCCCTCGGCTGCGGGCGGGGCGTACATCCCCGCCTTCACTGACGTGGTCGTGATGGTGGAGGGGCGGGCGTCGATGTACCTCGGGTCGCCGCGGATGGCCCAGATGGTGATTGGCGAGGAGACGACCCTGGAGGAGATGGGGGGCGCTCGCGTCCATTGTGAGATCTCTGGTGTCGGCGACGCGATGGTGCCCTCCGACGAGGAAGCCATCGAGTGGGCGAAGCTGTACTTCTCGTACGTGGCCGACCACTACAAGGTCCTGCCGCCGTTGTACGCCCCGGAACCGCCGGCGGGTGCGGACCCGGCCTCGGTGATCCCGGAGGACCCGAAGGCCGGCTACGACATGGTCCAGTTCCTCGAGGCGATCTTCGATGACGGTTCGGTGTTCCAGATCAAGGAGCGATGGGCGCGGGAGGTCATCACCGCCTTCGCGCTGCTGGAGGGCAAGCCGGTGGGGATCGTCGCTTCCCAGCCGCAGCATCTCGGAGGGGTGCTGTTCGTGGATTCGGCCGACAAGGCAGCCCGGTTCATGTGGCTCTGCGATGCGTTCAACATCCCGCTGCTGTTCTTCGCCGACGTGCCCGGGTTCATGATCGGCTCGGAGGTGGAACGGCAGGGCATCATCCGGGCGGGTGCCAAGATGTTGACCGCCATGGCCGAAGCGACCGTGCCCCGGATCTCGATCATCGTCCGGAAGGCATACGGGGCCGGGCTGTATGCCTTCTCCGGCCCCGGCTTCCGTCCCGACGCGACCCTGGCGTTGCCGACGGCCGAGATCGCCGTGATGGGTCCCGAGGCTGCGGTCAACGCCGTCTACTACAACAAGATCCAGGAGCTCCCCGAGGCCGAACGGGAGGCGTTCATCGTCCGGAAGCGAGCCGAGTACGCCGAGGACGTCGACCTGTTGCACCTGGCGTCGGAGCTGGTGGTCGATGCCGTGGTTCAACCCGAGGACCTGCGAGAGGAGCTGGTGGCCCGTTTGGCCTATTCGGCTCGGAAGACCCGCCGCTTCTCCGATCGGCGCCATGGGGTGCCGCCGGTATGAGCGACGACCGCGATCTGGACCGTCCCGAGCTGGAGGACGAGGAGCTGCCCGAACGCTGGCCGGTGGGGTTCATCTTGATCATCGTCGCGGCCGCCTTGTACTTGGGGTTCCGGGCGGTTCAGCTCGTCCAGCTCGCCATCGACTGGCTGCGCTAGCCCCCGACCGTCGTCGTTCGTGGACGGGCTATCCTGACGCTGGACGTCCCTTCGGGGCACCACGGGCTGTGGCGCAGCTTGGCAGCGCGCTTGACTGGGGGTCAAGAGGTCGCCGGTTCAAATCCGGCCAGCCCGACCAGCGAGAGGCCCTGCGCCGCAAGGGCTCTCGCCATTCAGCGGGAGAGCGTTTCCGCCTTCGAAACGCCAAGAGTCCGCGAGGAGTCC
>JALSQW010000057.1 GCA_026985095.1 Acidimicrobiia bacterium
AACCCGAACACGACCCCCTTGACACACACACACACCATCCGCATACTGATCGTAGTGACGGGGACACCCACCGTGTCAGGGGGGATGAGGAAGGAGACGGACCGACATGATCCGACGTACCGTGAGGTCGCTTGGGGTCGTCCTCGTGCTGGCCCTGCTGGTCGGCGTCGCCGTTCCCGCCGGCGCGACCGGTTCGCATTCCAAGAACAAGTCGTTCTCCACCTGCGCGTACACGATCGAGCACTGGAACCAGAGCGGAGCGGTGGCCTCCACAGTTGGGAACAGCAACTGCTACTGGGCCACCGTCCGGCTCCAGTACCGCTTCGGTGGAGACACGCTGTGGACCTCGACGAAGAAGTGGTACCAGGCGGTGTGGGCGTGGGGTCCAAGCACATCGACGACGCTCAAGAGCCGGCATCAGATCCAGCACTACCCGTCGTACCAGTGGTCATCGACCTGTACCCTGTACTGATATGACGACGCGACCGGTCGCGCAGCGGCGCTGGATCGTCGGGTTCGCCGCCGTAGCGATCGTGGCCGCGGCGTGTCGGGGACCGGCCCCTACGGCCGGACCGACCGGCGCCGCCACGGTGGACGACCCTCCCGCGGTGAGCACCACGGACCCGACCATCTCGTCGACGGGCCCCGACACCGGAAGCTTCCCGTCGACGACACTGCCGGCGGCGGTGCTGCCCCCACCCGCCGACGGGAAAACCGGAGAAGGCTCCCGGGAGTTGTCCGACTACCAGGCCGCCGTCCTCGCCGACGGGGAGGTCACCTTCGAAGAGTACGAGGCCTCGGTGCTGGCAACCATCGCGTGCCTCCAAGACGCCGGGATCCGCACCACGGGTCCGAAGCCGGCCCACGCCGGACGGATGCTTTCGTGGACGCTGAGCCCGCCGGAGGGCATGGCCGACGAGGAGTTCTTCGCCGCCGAGTCGGCGTGCCTGACCGAGTACCTGTCGGTGGTGGAGACAGCCTGGCTGGAGGCGGCGCGTCCCGACGAGCAGACCATGGTGGAGTACGCCGCCAAGCTCACCGAGTGTCTCAACGACGCCGGTGCCGAACTCGAAGCCGGCCTCACCGAGATCGAGATCCTCAAGGTCGTTCTCGGCGGCAACTCCCCCTGGGACATCCCCCGGAGCAGACTGGAACCCTGCCTGACGGCCTACGCGTTCAGCTTCGCTGGCTGAGTCCCGCCCTGACATGCCGCGCTGCGTCCACGGTGGTGGTGCAGGCAGGGCTGAGGATCCTTCCCAATCGGTGGTCGCCGCGTCAGCCTCACGAACAGCTGTGCAGGCGACCGTGAGGAGCAACGCGGTGATCACCGACAGGATGGACGGCTCGTCGTCGTGGTCGCGGTGGATGCTCGTCTCGATCGTGACGGTGACGGCGTGCACCAGCCTTCGCCGTCGTCTTGCGAGCGGCGGTCTTCTTGGCGGCCTCGTCTTGGTGGTGACGGTGACGGCGTGCACCAGCCCGTCTGGTGGCCATCCTCGTGTTCGCCTTCGGCGTGGCCCTTCCCGCGCTCGGGCACGGCACGTCCAAGCAGGCCGACCAGTGTTCCGACTACCTCGGCGGCGAGCATTCCGGTCGCAACGGGCGGCATCAGGCCAACGCGTTTCCCTGGGGGGTGGATCCGAAGAATCCCTGTGAGTCGTACCGTGCCCGAGTGATCACCACCAACTGGAACACGGGAGCGGCGTGGGGATGGTGGAACCACCCGAACACGACGACCTACAGCGGCTGGTACGCGGACTGGCGACGTACGCTCGTCAGAGATCCCGAGGGCCGTCCGTACGTCGTGTGCGCCTCCGGTCGCGGCCTCGATCAGGCCTCCAACGGCAGCACCAGAGCCTATGGTTGGGCCTCGAAGTGCCGCTACTACCAAGGGTGATCCGCACCCACGGCACCCGCTTCCTGTGGAGAGCCCATCTCCTCGGGCTCGCCGCGGCCGCCGCCGTGATCGTGGCAGCATGTGCGTGGGGTACCGAACCACCGGTCGGCGACCTGTACGCCCGATACGAACAGGCTGTCTTCGCCACCGTCTCGTGCATGCGGGAACGAGGCATCGACGTCGAAGCCGGCCTCGAGCTCGACGGCATCAGCTACGGGTTCACCATCTCGTCGGAGGCACTCCCGGGGGCGAGGATGCGCTGGTGTCGGCCCATGCGGCGATGCGGGAATGCGAGGAGGCGACCGGCTTGGCGAAGATGTCCGCCGAGTACGCTCAGGTGACGAACCCGACCGAAGCCGAGTACCGGCACGTCGTGCTCGACTGTGCCGACGAGCTCGGCATCGCCGTCGATCCGCAGGCCACCACCGACGATCTCTACGCGGCTGCCTACCGAGGAGACGAACCCCGCTACGTCGAGTGCATCTTCACCCGATTCGGCGACATCGCCCGCCGCAACCTGCGCCAACGCTGAGCCCCGCATCCAGGGACGGTTCGTGGCCTGTGTCCGGGCTGGCGGGATCGACGCCGTCGACTACCCCGACGCCTACCGGGCCGCCGACGACGCCCTGCGGCGCCGCTGCTGGAGCGACGCCGCCCGCTGACCGTCCCCCGGGCGGGCATCGGCCCGACCCCGACCGCGAACACGACCCCCTTGACACACACACACACCATCCGCATACTGATCGTAGTGACCGGGACACCCACCGTGTCAGGGGGCATGAGGAAGGAGACGGACCGACATGATCCGACGGTTCCGGATCAGGCACCTCGGTGTCACGGGTGCCGCAATCGGCGTCCTCATGCTGGCAACAGCCGTCGCCGCGTTCGCCTACACCAAGTCCAAGACGTGGACCATCAATGCCTGCACCTTCAAGGGCTCGTATGACTACAACCGTCCGTACTTCGAGGGGGTGAGCTCCAACCTCGACGCCGCGGACTGTCGGTCGGTCAAGGCGGCGATCAGGTACTGGGAGTCCGGCTACGGATATCGGTACAAGGAGACCGGATGGATGTCCGCCGGAGGGGGCACCTCGACCGACAGCGCCGCGTTCATCCACTACTCGAGGCACCGGGCTCGACCCTTCCAGTACCCGACGACCCCCTGGAAATACCTGTACTAGGCATCGACGGTGCGTACCGTCGCGGGAGCCGGGATCGAGGTGGATGGGTGCAGGTGACCATAAGGGGCGTTGCGATGATGGTTGTGGTCGCCGTGCTGGTCGCCGGGTGCCGAACGGGAGGCGTCGGTGGAACCGACGGCCGGGGCGCCACGTCGGTGACGGCGGCCGGGAATCTCCCGCCGGCGGAGGGTTCCTCTCCGTCGACGACACCGACCGTCTCCACATCGCTCCGACAGGCGACGGCTCCTCGACTCCCCGAGGATCTCCCCGAATACCAGTCAGGGATCCTCGCCGACGGCGAGGTCACCTTCGCCGAGTACGAGCAGGCGGTGTTGGCGACCGTGGAGTGTCTGCGGGACCGGGGGGTCGAGGTCGTCGGCCCCTACCGGGAATCCGACGCCGGCCGCTACGGAGGGTCGCTGTTCGTCATCGGCCCCAGGGACCTGTCCCGCTTCTACCTGTGGGACCTTCGCTCCCCGACCCTCGAAGGCATCGAGGAAGCCGAAGCAGCCAACGAGGAATGCCGCCGCGAGTACTTCGACTGGGTCGAGATCGTCTATGCCGACTCGAACGAGCCCACCCAAGCCGAATGGGCCGACTGGTACCGGCGACTCCAGACGTGCCTGGAAGCCAACGGCGTGGAGGTCCCCGCCGACGACCCGACGACCCTCAACCTGCTCGCCACCGAACACCGCACACTCGGCTGCCCCGACGACTCCAACTGAGCGCCCCCACCGGCTCCGACCCGCAAAGACCGGCCGACCGTCCCCCACGAGGCACTGCGTCGGGTACTCACGAAGCCTTCCTTCGACCTCAGAGCCTTCGCGTGAGAGCACCGACACGTCCTTGAGAAGCTCGAACAGCAACGATCCGGGAGGCTCGAGGTCTGGTAGTCACGGCTGACAACGCGGCGGACACGAACCCATACTCGACTGTGCCGACGCGCCGCATGTGCAGGGCACGCCCCCCATGCGCTCTGGGTCGACGGGGATTCTCTCGAAGGCCATGCCCGCATGGCACGCCCACGGCGACGCGACGGGAAGGGATGCCCGCGCGCCCCCTCCCACGGGGATTCGGCGGCCACCGATGGCGCATCGGCGGCACGGCTACGTTGAGGCCATGACCATCGGAGTCGCCCTGCGTCCGGCCGTCCCGGAGGACCGGGAGTTCCTCTTCGAGTTGCACCGGGCGTCGATGGGCCGCTACGTGGAGGAGCTGTTCGGCCCCTGGGACGACGCGGTCCAGTGGGGGTTCTTCGACCGTTGGTTCCGGCCCGAGCATACGTTCGTCATCAGCGTCGGAGGCGAAGACGTGGAGGTGCTCGCCTTCGAGGCGCGGGAGGACGACGTCTACATCACCAGGATCGAGGTCCGTCCCGACCGCCAGGGCCACGGGATCGGTACGGCGGTGCTGCGACGGCTCCTGGACCAGGCCTACGACGCTGGCAGGACCGTCTCCCTGCACGTCTTCGAGATCACCCCTGCCCGGGAGCTGTATCGGCGCCTCGGCTTCACCACGTCGAGGGAACCCGACGGTCGACTCTTCATGCGAGCACCTCCGCAGGCCGGACCGTCGCAAGGCTGACGGCCCCCGCCACGGCACCGGTCACCCCGCTGCGATCGTTCCCCGAGTGGTGCAGGGGAGCCGTCTTCTGTCTCGATGAGGCCGACCTCGGGGTGCCTCGACGCGAGCTACGTCGTGTGCACGCGATGTGCACGCGGGACGATGCCGAACCGGCGATCGTCTCCCCCAGACACGCGAAACCCCTTGCGCCGCAAGGGGTTTCCGGGGTGGGCCCACCTGGATTTGAACCAGGGACCTCATCCTTATCAGGGATGCGCTCTAACCAGGCTGAGCTATGGGCCCGCGGGAGGCAACGATAGCAAAGTCCCCAGAGCAACCCCGCGGCGGAATGGCCCCGCGAACGACGACGTTCCACGACACGTGACCGGACCATCGACACCCATCCATCTCCTCGGCATCTCAGGGAGCCTCCGTCGAGGTTCCTACAACACGGCCCTGCTGCGCGCCATGCGGGACCTCCTCCCCGCCGACGTGACCATGGACATCGCCGACCTGACCACCATCCCCATGTACGACTGGGACCTCGAACAGGCCGACGGCTTCCCCCCGGCCGTCCACCGGCTCCGCGACCAGGTCGCCGACGCAGACGGGATCGTGTTCGCGACCCCCGAGTACAACTTCTCGGTCACCGGCGCCCTCAAGAACGCCATCGACTGGCTGTCGAGAGGCCCCGACTCCCCGCTCGACAGGAAACCCGCAGCCATCATCGGCGCCGGCGGCGGCTCTGGGACCGCCCGGTCCCAAGCGCACCTGCGCCAGATCCTCGGCCACAACCGGCTCCGCGTCGTCGCCACCCCTCAGGTACTCGTGACCCGAGCACGGGAGCGTTTCACCGAAGGCCGACTCACCGATCCGGACGTCGCCGCGAGCCTCACGGCCATCGCGGCGCACCTCGTCGAGGTCATCGAACGAGAACGGCACGACCCCATGACACAGATCGACGGCAGCGTCCTCGTGGTGACGCCACGACGCACCGCCGCCGACCGGATCGCACGGCACCTGGCCGAACGGGGACATCGGACCCTCCTCGTCGACAACACCATGGACGCGGTCGACCGGATCCATGCCCGACGCGTCGCCGGTATCGTCGTCGATCCCGGACTCCCCGCCGCCGGACGAGCGGACCTGCGTTCCGCCGCGGGGAACATCCCGTT
Organism: Acidimicrobiia bacterium; assembly: GCA_026985095.1. GTDB lineage: Bacteria > Actinomycetota > Acidimicrobiia > Spongiisociales > UBA5794 > JALSQW01. Next base: position 5,817 of record JALSQW010000057.1, read on the forward strand.
CGTCGAAACCATCGAACCCCACCACATCCTGGAGGCATTCGACACCGCCTTCCGGTCTCCGACCTCCGGCGTCTAGCATCCCGCCGCAGTCTCCCAGGAAGGAACGAGATCCCGTGGCCAAGACGATCATGTTGCTCCACGTCCTCTTCGCCACCATCTGGCTCGGCGGATCGATCTACACCGAGAGCCTCCTCGCCGGCGCCAACCGGTCCGGCAGCCCGAAGGAGGCCATGCGCACCCTCTCGTCGGTGGTGCGCACCAACGACCGGCTCTTCGGAGCCGCCGGCGCCGGAACGGTCGTCTTCGGCTTCTGGCTCGTCATCGTCACCACCTGGGAGTTCGAGATGGGGTGGGTCGCCGGAGGGCTCGTGCTCGCACTCGTCGCCATCGCGCTCGCCATCGCCTTCGTCAAGCCCAAGGGCCAGGCCTTCAACGACCTCATCGGCGAACGGGGACTCGACGATCCCGAGGTGCTCGCCCTCGGCAAGCAGCTCCAGATGGCGCTCCACGCACAAACCGGGATCCTGTTCGTCGCCCTCCTGCTGATGGTCTACAAGCCCTGAGAGCCCGGGGCCCCAGCGTGCGGCGGCCGGTACAATCGCCGCAGACGGGGACGTAGCTCAGCTGGCAGAGCGCCTGGTTTGCAACCAGGAGGTCGTCGGTTCGAATCCGATCGTCTCCACGACGCGACAGAGGAGGGATCCGCCATGCAGACCGCCGTGATCGTCGACGCCGTGCGTACCCCCCTGGGGAAGCGCAACGGCATGCTCGAAGACTGGCATCCCGTCGACCTGTCGTCCGAAACGCTGCGCGCCCTCGTCGACCGGACCGGCATCGACCCAGGGCTCATCGACGACGTGATCATGGGATGCGTCTCCCAGGTCGGCGAACAGACCTTCAACGTCGGTCGGAACGCGGCACTCGCCGCCGGATGGCCCGAGACGGTGCCCGGCGTCACCATCGACCGACAGTGCGGCTCTTCTCAACAGTCGGTCCACTTCGCCGCCCAGGGGGTCATGGCGGGCGTCTACGACGTCGCCGTCGCCGCCGGGGTCGAATCGATGACCCGCGTCCCGATGGGCATCAGCTTCTCCCAAGGTCCAGGCAAGCCCTTCGGTGAGCGGATGCGGGCCCGCTACAACGATGGGCTCGTCCCTCAGGGGATCTCGGCCGAGATGATCGCCGACAAGTGGGGCATCCCACGCGAGGAGCTCGACGCGTACGCCTACGACTCGCACATGCGGGCCGCCCGCGCCACCGACGAGGGACGCTTCGACCGGGAGATCGTGCCCATCGAGGTGAAACTCGACGACGGCACCGTCGAGACCGTCTCCCGCGACGAGGGGATCCGCCCGACCACCACCCCCGAGATCCTCGCCGGCCTACGACCGGTCTTCAAGGACGACGGGGTCGTCACCGCGGGGAACTCGTCGCAGATCACCGACGGAGCCGCCGCGCTCCTCATCATGAGCGAGGACAAGGCCAACGAGTTGGGTCTGAGACCCCGCGCCCGGTTCGTCTCGTTCGCTCTCGCCGGCACCGACCCGGTCCTCATGCTCACCGGCCCGATCCCGGCCACCTTCAAGGCGCTCGAGCGCGCCGGCCTCACCGTCGACGACATCGACCTGTTCGAGATCAACGAGGCCTTCGCGTCGGTCATCGGCGCCTGGCGACGGGAAACCGGCGTGCCGTGGGAGAAGGTGAACGTCAACGGCGGCGCCATCGCCCTCGGACACCCCCTCGGAGCCACCGGCGCTCGCCTCATGACCACGCTGCTCAACGAGCTCGAGCGCTCGGGAGGCCGCTACGGGCTGCAGGCGATCTGCGAAGGTGGCGGCACCGCCAACGCCACCATCATCGAACGGCTCGACTGACCGTCGTGGGGATCCTGCTCGTCGGCATCGCCATCGGAGCCGTCATCTTCCTCGGCACCCTGTGGACGGTCCGGCTCATCGAGCTCGGTCCCCCACCCGAGCCCGACCCCGACGCCGTTCAGGACGTCGACATCTCCTATCGATGCAGCGTCTGCGGGATGCAACTCACCGTCACCCAAGCCCAAGATGCCGAAGTCGACCCACCCCGCCATTGTCGCGAGGAGATGGTCCCGCTCTGAACGACACCGATGTAGTTCTCCACACCCTGTGGAGGGAACCGGGGACAACTACACGCGTGGAGTTCCACCCGTCAGCGGTAGTTCAAGGTCATCGCGAAGCCGATCGCGATCAATCCCAACCCACCGAGCAGATAGGTGTTGGAGGTGCCGCCAGGGAGGAACCCCATGTAGTTGACGAGGATCATCACGATCCCGACGACCATGAGCCCGAACATCGTCGCCACGTACCACGTCGGTGACGGACCCTTGGTCTGCACAGGATCCGGACGACGCTTCGGCGGCGTGGGACGACGCTTCGCCTTCTTGCGGCCTTTGGAGACTGGCATGGGGGCAAGGGTAGTCCCTCCAACCACGACGACCTTCCCTCTGGGCCCGTGCGCATCTCCCGTCCGCAGGTAGCCTGACGCCCGATGACCGACACGATCGTCGAACCCGACCCGGCACCGGCCGTCGCCCCACGGCCCCGGTCGACGCGCATCATCCGCGGCATCGGCTGGGCCAGCCTCATCTCCGGTCTCCTCATCCTCGGGTTCGTCGTTCAGCAGCTCTTCGTCACCACCTGGCTCGCCGACCGCAACCAGGAGAACCTCGCGGCCGAAGCCGCCGACTACTTCGACACCGCGCAGATCACCCCCGTGCCCGTCTCCGAGGTCGAGTTCCTCGCCCCCGGCGCGCCTGCCCTCGTCGACCCCGACGACCCCAACGCTCCGCCCGAACCGGTCCTGCTGGTGGAGGCTCCCCCGGAGAAGGGGAAACCCTTCGCCATCATCCGGATCCCCAAGATCGAGAAGCTCCGTGACGGCTGGACCGTCGTGGAAGGGGTCTCCGTGCGGGATCTGAAGAACGGCGCCGGCCACATGCCCCACACCCCCCTGCCCGGCCAGCCGGGCAACGCCGTCATCTCGGGACACCGCACGACCTACGGGGCGCCGTTCTTCGATCTCGACACCCTCGTCCCCGGTGACCGCATCGAGGTCGAAACCGCCCTTGGCACCCACGTCTACGCCGTCAGGGAAACGATCATCGTCGAACCCACCGACCTGTGGGTCACCGAACCACGCGAAGGCGCATGGCTCACCCTCACCACCTGCAACCCCAGGTTCTCGTCCCGGCAACGCCTCATCGTGTTCGCCGAGATGGTCGAGGGCCCCAACATGGCAGCGATCTACCGATGAGGTCCCTGTACGACCGACTCCCCGGCCCTCCCGCCGCCAAGGCCCTCCAGATGGGTGTCCTCGTCGTGGCCGCGCTCGTCGTGCTCTTCTTCGTCTACGACTGGATCGGCACCAACCTGCTCGACACCGGAGGAACGATCGGGTGAAGGTCCTCGTCGTCGACAACTACGACTCGTTCACCTACAACCTGGTGCAGTACCTCGGCGAACTCGGCGCCGCACCGGTCGTCGTCCGCAACGACGCCATCGACGTCGACGCCGCCCGTGAGCTTCGACCCGACCGCCTCCTCGTCTCGCCGGGACCCGGCCGTCCCGAGGACGCCGGCGTGTCGATCGACCTGATCGCCGCACTGGGAGCGACCACCCCGACCCTCGGCGTCTGCCTCGGTCATCAGGCCATCGCCGTCGCCTTCGGATCCGTCGTGGATCTCGCCCCCGAACCCCGCCACGGCAAGACCTCCGAGATCACCCACGACGACGCCGGCGTGTTCGCCGGTCTCCCCGACCCCTTCCCGGCCACCCGTTATCACTCCCTGGCGGTGACCGCCCTCGGCGACGACCTCGTCGTCACCGCCCGCAGCGAGGATTCGGTCATCCAGGGCATCCGGCACCGCTCCCTGCCCATCGAAGGCGTCCAGTTCCATCCCGAGAGCGTCATGACGCCGGTCGGCAAGCGGCTCCTCGCCAACTTCCTCGCGGCGGACTACGAGCCGATCCGGTAGGTGCCGTCCGGGCCGCGCTGGATCAGCTCCTCATCCATGAGATCCTCCAACGCCATCGCCACCTCTTCGGTCGGGAACCCGGTCTCCCGACGGAGATCGTCGAAGGTCCGCGGTTCGTCGACGACCGACCGGACGATGGCGCCGCGAAGCTGGCGAGCCGACCCCTCGAACCGTGGATGCGGGCGCGCCGGCATGTAGGCGTCGGGTCCCGAGCACCACGACCCGACCGGGCAGTCGCCGCACGCCGGCCGCCTGGGCCGGCAGACCGTCGCCCCGAAGTCCATCATCGCCTGGTTCCACGCCCCGGCGTCGTCGCCGATGGCGGCCTCGGCGACCGCCCGCAGGGTGGCCCCATCCAGCGGCGTCCCGTACCAGCGCGACAGCACCCGCCGGAGGTTCGTGTCGATCGCCGGGACCTTCACCCCGAACGCGAACGACGCCACCGCCGCGGCCGTGTACGGGCCGACGCCCGGTAGCTGCACCAGCCCCTCGGGGGTGGTGGGCCATCCCCGATCGACGATCATCCTGGCGGCGTCCCGAAGGCGCTTCGCCCTGGCGTTGTACCCAAGCCCAGCCCACAACGCCATCACCTCCGCCAGGTCCGCGTCGGCGAGGGTCTCGATCGTCGGGAAACGAGCCACGAAAGCCCGGTACGGATCGACGACACGACCCGCCTGGGTCTGCTGGAGCATGAACTCCGACACGAGGATCCGGTACGGGTCGGTCTCGCCCCGCCACGGCAAGGCCCGCAGGTCACTCGCGGCGTACCACTGCATGAGCGCCTGATTGCGCTCCGTCTCGACACGGGCCGTCATCAGCCCCCCGCATCCGGCGGCGCCGTGGTGGTCGTCGTGGTCGTCGTAGTCGTCGTGGTCGTGGTCGTGGTCGTGGTCGTGGTCGCCGGAGCCTCCCCGAGGAACACCCGCACCGTGGAACCCTCGTCGACCATGGTGCCGGCGTCGGGATCCTGATCGACGACCTTGCCGACGAGCGATGGATCAGTGGTCTCGATCGTCCCCACCTGAACGACCTCCAGCCCGACGCCCGCAGCAACAGCCTGCGCCTCGGAGAGATCCATACCGTCGAACGACGGCACGGCGACCTGCCGGACGACCCCGAGGCGAACCGTGACCGTCGAACCCAGATCGACGGTCACGCCGCCAACCGGATCCTGCTCGGCGACCTTCCCGACCAGACCCGACGCGAGCGGAACGTCCACGGGCGTCGGATCCACGTCGAGCAGCAACCCGACGCCGTTGAGGACCTGCTCGGCCTCCAACGACGTCATCCCGACCAGCGACGGTACGGCCACCGGCTCGGGACCCTTGGACACGAACACGGTCACCGTCGCCTCCCTCGGCACGAGATCACCGGCCGCAGGCTCGGTGCGGATCACGAACCCCTCGAGCACGTCGACGGAGAACTCCTCGGCCACCACCACGTTCACGAAACCCGCCCTGGTGAGCTGCAACTGGGCGTTCTCTCCCGACAGGCCGGCGACGTTCGGGACGGTCAACGACGACGGTCCGGAAGACACGACCAGATCGATCGTCGTTCCCGGAGGCACCTTCTCGCCCGGTTCGGGGCTCTGACGCACCACCACCCCCTCCTCGAGGTCCTCGGTGATCTCGTAGGTGACGACCCCCACGACGAAGCCCTGAGCCTCGATCCGGGCACGGGCGATCTGCTCGGTGTCCCCGACGACCGGCGGCACCGCGAACTCCTCGGTCCCTTCCGAGACGACCATGGTGACGAACTCACCCTTCGGAACCTCGGTGCCTGCGGGCGGATCGGTGGCGATGACGATCCCCGCGGGGACCGCGTCGTTCGGTTCGCTACGCTTCTTCACCTTCAGGTCGACCGCCTGCAACGCCAGCGACGCCTCCTGTTCGGGCTGCAGGGCAACGTCAGGCACCGCAACGGTCGCCGCCGGCGCCGCGCCGCCGCTCGACAGGAGCCGCACCAGGATGAAGATGCCCACCGTCAGGACCGCGAGCAGCCCGGCGACCGCCGCGAAGTACGTGGCATGCGAGGTCTCTTCCTGAGGCGGCGTGTACGCGACGGCCCTGGCCGTCTCGTCGGGCGGGACCGTCGGCGGAGGGGCCGAGATCAACGCCGTCGGCGCCGCCGCGGCGGCAGCTCCCGCGGCGAGCGGAACCTCCCCGGCGAGGTACGACAGGAGGTCCTTGCGGAGCTCCTCGGCCGACTGGTAACGCTCGGCACGGTCCTTCGCCATGGCCCGGTCGGTGATCGCCGACAGCTCCTCGGGCACCTCGGGGTTGATCTGGTTGGCCGGGATGGCGTACTCGGAGACATGCTGATAGGCCACGGCGACGGGGCTCTCCCCGGTGAACGGCGGTCGACCGGCCAGCATCTCGTACAGGACGACACCCAGCGAATAGACGTCGGAGCGTTCGTCGGCGGGCAGGCCTTGGGCCTGCTCGGGACTGAAATAGGTGGCGGTCCCGATCACCGCTCCGGTCCGGGTCAGCTCCTCCGAATCGTCGAGGGCCCGCGCGATCCCGAAGTCGGTGACCTTCACCCCGCCGCCGGTGGTGATCATGATGTTGCCCGGCTTGACGTCGCGGTGGAACACCCCGGCCTGATGCGCGACGGTCAACGCGGCAGCCGCCTCGGCGGCGATCTCGGCCGCCCGACGTGGCAGCAACGGGCCTTCCGATCGCAGGATGTCGCGCAAGGTCCGCCCGGCGATGAGCTCCATCACCATGTAGTAGGTGTCGTCGTCCTTTCCCCAGTCGTAGATGGCGACGATGTTGGGATGGCTCAGGTTCGCAGCGGCTTGCGCCTCCCGACGGAACCGGGTCACGAACGCGTCATCCGAGGCGAAGTTCGTGTGGAGGATCTTGATCGCCACCGTGCGGTTCAGCAACGTGTCCTCGGCCTCGTACACGTCGGCCATCCCGCCTCTGGCGAGATGGCCCAACAGCCGGTAACGGCCCGAGAGTACGCGTTCTTCCATATCGGCTCGCGATGCTACCGAGAGTCCGGAAGAAGCAGCCTCGGGCTCACCCCGGCAATCCCAGGAACTCCCGGAACAGGTCCGCCGCGATGGGTGCGGCGACGGACCCTCCGCTGGCGGATTCCCCCGCCACACCACCGGACTCCACCACGACCGCCACCGCGATCTGACGCCGGCCCGGCTCGGGATCCAACGGCGCGAACCCGATGAACCAGGCGTGCGGGGCGCCGCCGGTCACCTCCGCCGTACCGGTCTTGCCGGCGATCCGCACCCCCGGCACCGCCGCCCGCCTCGCCGTCCCGGAGATGACGGTCCGCTCCATCAACTCGGCCAGGACCGCGGCCGTGGCCGGGCTCACCGCCCGCCGCCACGGCACCGGCTCGGTTCGCTCCTCCACCCGACCATCGGATGTGAACACCGTGTCGACGACGTACGGGACCATGGCGGTCCCATCGTTGGCGACCGCTGCAGCCACCAGCGCCATCTGCATCGGCGTGGCGACCACGTCCCGCTGCCCGATGGCGTTCTGGGCGGTCGCCGCCGGATCGTCGGAGAAGGACGCCGCCTCCGGGATCCGAGCAGCGACGACCGGCAGATCGAAGGGGATCTCCTCGTTGAACCCGAACGCCTCGGCCGTCGTCACCAGCCGCTCCGCCCCGACCTGCATCCCCAGGGCCGCGAACACCGTGTTGCAGGAACGCACGAACGCGTCGGCGAGCGTCACCTCCGTCCCCTCCCCGCAGCGGCCGCGGTCGAAGTTGCGGATCGTCGCGGTCGAACCCGGGAGCGTCTGTTCCAACCGATCGGGGAACGACGCCGAGGGGCCCGCCACGCCCGACTCCAAGGCCGCGGCGGTGGTGATCACCTTGAAGGTCGAGCCGGGCGGATAGACCTCCTCGATGGCCCGGTCCACCAGCGGGCGGTCCGGGTCCTGCTCCAAGGCGACCCCCGCCGAGCCTGCCCCGCGCCCGATGACCGTGTTCGGGTCGAACCCGGGGCTGGAGACCATCGCCAGCACGGCGCCGGTCGCCGGGTCGAGAGCCACGATGGCGCCCCGTTGATCCCCCAGCGCCTCCGCCGCCGCCGCCTGGAGCTCGTGTTCGATGGTCAACCGGAGACCCCGCGGGCCGATGTCGCGTCCGAACACCACGTCCAGGACACCAGAGATCGTCGACCCCCGGTTGGAGACCAGATCGCGGGCCCGTTCCTTCTCGAGGCCCGTCGAGGAAAACAGGACCGACGTGTAGCCCACGACGTGACCGTAGAGGTCCCGGTGCGGGTAGCTGCGACGGAACGACCGGGGATCGTCCGGATCCGGTTGCGACACCGCAACGACGGTCCCGTCGGCGGTGACGATCGCGCCACGCTCACGACCCGTGCGGAACGCCGCCAACCGCACGTTGCGGGGGTCGTCCCGGTACTCGGGTCCCGCCACGGCCTGCGTGTAGGTGGCGACGACGGCCAACACGGCGAAGATCGTCAAGATGCCGTACGCGAGACGACGGATGGGGTCGTTCACGTCCGCTCCTCATGGGAGATCCGAGCCAGCAGCACGACGGTCGTCATCGAAGCCAGCAGCGACGAGCCCCCGTACGACAGGAACGGCAACGTGATGCCCGTCACCGGCAGGATCCGGAGCACCCCGGCGAGGATCAGCGCGGTCTGGATCCCCAGCAGCGCCGTCAACCCGGTCGCCAGGAACTTCCGGAACCGATCGCGGGACCGCAGCGCGATCCCGAACCCGATCGTCACCAGCAGCACGAACGCCGCGATCACCGCGATCGTGCCCGCCAGACCCAACTCCTCGCCGATGGCGGCGAAGATGTAGTCGGTGGTCGCGGCCGGAATCGCGTCGGGTCGACCCAACCCGAGACCCGCCCCGGTGAGGCTTCCGCTACCGAGGGCGAACAGGCCCTGCGCGACCTGATAGCCCGTATCGGTGTAATCGGCGAAGGGATGCAACCATCCCGCCACTCGACGCTGGACGTGCCCGAACGACAGGTAGCCGACGACGCCCCCGACGATCACGAGCACGGCGCCGACACCGAGGTACACGGCCCGACCCGTCGCCGCGTACAACATGACGATGAACAGGGCGAAGATGAGCAGGGAAGCACCCAGGTCACGCTGGTAGATGAGGACCAGGAACGCGGCTCCCGCCGCGATCGCGACCGGAGCGAGGTAGCGGGGCTCGGGAAGCCGGAGCCTCCCGATCGACCGGTCCACCACCGACATCGCCGGCGCCCGGTCGGCCAGATACGAGGCGAGGAAGATGGCCAGCAGCACCTTGGCGACCTCGCCAGGCTGGAAGCTCAACGCCCGATCGAGACCCGGAAGGTTCAGGCGCACCCACAGGCGCGATCCGTTGACGGTGGCGCCGTGCAACGGCCACGAGGAAGGCAGCAGCGGCAACACGAGGAGCACCACCGCCCCGGCGAGGAACAGGTACCGATAGCGGCGGAGCACCGCGACACCTTCGGAGCGCAGCACGTACGACACCCACGCCCCGACGCCGGCGGCCACCAGCAGCGACCAGCGCTGCACGTTCGCCAATCGGGGATCGATCCGGTAGACCTCGATGAAGCCGACTCCCGTCAGGAACGCGGTCACGGGCAGCAAGAGCGGATCGGCCGACGGCGACCATGTGCGGATCGCCATGTGCAATCCGCCGAACGCAGCGAGGAACGTGATGAGCGTCAGCGCCACCTGCGCGTCGAGCCATGAACCGCCGGCGAACTCGACGATGGCGACTCCGAGGCCGGCGATGACGGAGGCGGCGACGATCAGCGCCGCCTCGAGGTTGCGGGTCATGGCGTGACGTCGACGACCACGACGCTGACGTTGTCGACCCCGCCGGCGGCGTTGGCGGCCTCGATCAGTCCCCACACGGCGGCTTCCGGGTCGGGGCTCTCCGCGAGGATGCGACGGATCGTCAACTCCTCGACCATGTCGGTCAGACCGTCGGAGCACATCATCACCCGGTCGCCCGGAACCACCTCGAGGTCGATGGCGTCGACCTCCACGGGCCCGAGACCGAGGGACCGTGTCAGCAGATGCCGCTTCGGATGGCTGAACGCCGCGTCTCGCGAGAGGTGACCGAGACCGACGAGCTCCTCGACGACGGTGTGGTCGGTGGTGAGCAGCTCGAGGTCGCCATCGCGCAGCAGATACGCACGACTGTCCCCGACGTGTCCGATCTCGAGAACGCCGTCCGGCCCGAACCGCCCCAGCGTCATGGTCGTTCCCATGCCGCGGAGCTCCGGGCGGTCCTCACCGGCGGCGAGGACCGCCTCGTTCGCGTCCCGGACCCTACGGGCCGGGGTCTCGTCGGCTTCGGGCGGCGCTGCGGCCGCCGCCTCCATCGCCACGCGACTGGCCACCTCCCCGGCGACGTGACCACCCATCCCGTCGGCGACGCCGACCAGCAGCGGCCCGGGCGAGGCACCTGCGGTCTCCGGGAACACCGTGTCCTCGTTGCCGTCCCTGACCAGCCCCGTATCGGTTCCGCTCGCCCAGATGTAGTTCATCTCACCTCGAGGATCGTCTTGCCGATCTGCACGGTATCCCCTTTCCGGACCGGGGTCGGCGTGTTCCCGACCCGGCGACCGTTCAGGTAGGTGCCGTTGGTGCTGCCGAGATCAGTGACGACCACGGCGTCGTCCGCCAGTCCCACCCTGGCATGGAACTCGGAAGCGTACGGATCGTCGATGGGTATGTCGGCTTGCTCGCTCCGGCCGATGACGTGACCCGACGACCGCAGCCGCACCCGCTCACCCTTCCCCTCCCCACCGCGGATCAGCACGATCTCGCTGGCTCGACGACCGTACCGCCCTGAACCGACGGGACCCAGGTTGGCGCGCACCGCTCTGGCGATCTGCCACAAGAACAGGTACAGCAAGACGATGAACAGCACCTTCAGGATGTTGAGGAACAGCACCGGCATCAGCCGACCGTCCTGAACACGAAGGGGATCCTCGCCAGGACGATCTCGTCGCCCGGCACGATCTTGACCGGCTCGTCCCCCACTCGACGGCCGTTGTGGAACGTCCCGTTGGCCGAGTCCAGGTCGGTCAGGTGGATCCCATCGGCCTCGCGGACCACCAGCGCATGATGACGCGAGACCTCGGGGAACGGCACGATGGCGTCCGCATCGAGAGCGCGGCCGATCACGATCCGGTTGTCGCGGAGGGTGACGACGGTCCGTCCGTCGTCGGCGATGAGCTGACCCCAGTAGGGGCGATCCCCTGCCTCGGTCCGTCCGACACACTCGACGAGACCCCGCGGCGTGGCGTCGTCGGCCACGACCTCGACCTGGACCGGGCCACGGGTCCGCCAGCCTCGCTCGGCGGCGATGGCCTCCACGGCGTAGGTCAGCTCTCTGGCGAGCTCGTCGACGTCGAGCTCGACGTCCAGATCGGAGCGGTTGATGCGCACCTCGAGCCGGTTGGGGATCTCCGGCCCGCCGTCGCCGGAGGTCTTGAGGAAGTCGACCTGGCGGATGAGACGGTCGGCGATCTCGACGGGATGCATCCGGCCGCGGAAGACCGCACTCGTCGTGCCGTCGACGAGGCGTTCGAGCCGTCGTTCGAGTTCCCGAGCCAGCTTCACGAGCTGTCCCTCCACAGGTGGCGATAACCGTCCGACCCGATTGTATGAGCTGGCGCAGGATGGAGGTCCCGGGACGGCCCGGGCCGACCGCCGCCCCGTTCGCTTACAGACGGTCGTGGTACCCTTCCGGCGCCGCGGGCGAGTGGCGGAATTGGCAGACGCGCAGGATTCAGGTTCCTGTGAGGTAACACTCGTGAGGGTTCAAGTCCCTCCTCGCCCACCCATGTCGTATGGATCGCTCGCTCCGCGACGTCGCCGCCGACGTCGCTGGATGATGTTCGCCCTCGTCGTCGTCACCATCGTCGCGGTCGTTGCCCTCGCGCAGCGGTACCGCTCACAGGAGCGCGGGATCACCGAGTACCTCACTGTGGCCGATTCGATCGCCACGACCGAGAACGACGCCGCTCGCGATCTCGGCGAGCTGCTCTCGTCGATGCCTCAGATGCAGCGCCCCGAGCTGCTCCGGAGGCTCGATCTGCTGATGACGACGACCGGCGCCGCGCGAGACGAGCTGACCGCCATCGACATCCCTCCGGCGACCGCCACCGCCAACGGCTTCCTCACCGCCGCCGTCCGTTCGTGGGCGAACGCCGCCGCCGGACTCGGCGATGCCGTCACGACGATCATCGACGACCCGGGAGACACCACCGGGGTGGTGCGCCTGGCCGGCGCCCTCGACCTCTTCCGGGTCGGCGACGTCGCCTACGCGGGGTTCCTCGAAGCCGTCGGCGAACTCGACGAGGGCCTCGTGCAGTTCGACCTCCCCGAGGTCCGCTTCGTCGATCCGGGATCACCCTTCGACGCGCAGCTCCTCACGTTGCAGCTCCAGTCGACCTACCGGCTCGGCGAGCATGTGGACGTGTCGGTCACCGCCTCGACGACCCCGGCGCCGGCGGGAACCGACGGGACGACCCCCGTCCTTCCCTTCGCCGAGACGATCGGCACCCAGGTGGTGGTCGCCAACGTCGGGAACGAACCGACCCCGCCGATCACCGTCACGTTGACGCTGGTGCCCTCCAGCGACGGCGACGCGGTCACGTTGCAGCAGAGCCTCGCTTCGCTCGACGCAGCCCAAGCAGGTACCGTCGAGTTCGGCGACATCGCCGTGATCCCGGGCGTCCTCTACGAGCTGACGGCCACCGCCGCCACCGAAGGTGACGTGACCCCCGACGACAACGTGTGGAAGATGGTCTTCATCATGAACGAGAACCTATGACCTGGGTGCTGGTGGCCGTCGTCGGCCTGGTCGTGCTCCTCGCCGTGTGGCAGACGATCCAGATCACCGCGGTGCGGCGCGCCGTCGACGCCGTCCCCAACGACGGCAACGTGGTCGCCACGTTGCGGTCGGTGTCCGACCGGATCGCCCGGCTCGAGGATGCTCAGACCGAGGCGTTCCACCGTATCGATCTCGTCGAACAGCGTCTCCCGTTCGCCATGAGCCGCGTGGGGGTCGTCGCCTACGACGCTTTCGGCAACATCTCGGGGAATCTGTCCCGTTCGATCGCGATGATCTCCGAGCAGGGCGACGGCATCGTCCTGTCGATCCTCGCCGCCCGGGAGGAGATCTTGTTCTTCGCCAAGGAGATCCGCGCCGGGCGGGGGATGGAGCAGCTCTCCCCCGAGGAGCAGGCCGCCCTCGATCGGGCGCTCGGCCGCTGAACCGGTCGCTCCCCACCTCACGGCTCCCGTCCTCCTACCATCCTCGCCATGATCGACGTTGCCATCCTCAGGAACGACCCGGACATGCTCGCCGCCGCCATGCAGCGACGCGGCGTCGAGGTCGACGTGGCTGCTCTCGCCGAGCTGGACCGACGCCGGAGGAAGATCCGGGCTGCCGCCGAGGAGGTCCGCTCCCAGCAGAAGGAGATCTCGAAGCGCATCCGGGACCTCGACGGTGACGAACGCCAGGAGGCGATCGCCAAGGCCGGGGAGATGTCCGAGGAGTACAAGGCCCTGCTGGAGCAGGCGGACGAGCTCGACGCCGAGTTCATGGCCATCTGGGTGACGCTGCCGAACCTTCCCGACCCGTCGGCGGCCGATGGCCTGACCGAGGACGACAACGTCGAGATCAAACGCTGGGGTGATCCCCCGGTGTTCGACTTCGGCGCCAAGGATCACGTCGATCTGGGGACCGCCCTCGACGTGATCGACGTCGAACGGGCCGCCAAGGTCTCGGGGAGCCGCTTCGGGTTCCTCAAGGGCGATCTCGTCCTGGTCGAGTTCGCGCTGGCGCGCTGGGCACTCGATGTGCTCCAACCCCACGGCTTCCGCCCGGTGGTCCCTCCGGTGCTGGTCCGGGAGCACGCGTTGTTCGGGACCGGCTTCTTCCCCGGGGACCGCGAGCAGGTCTATTCGGTCGACGACGAGGAGCTGTTCCTCGTCGGCACCTCCGAGGTGCCGCTGGCGGCGATGCACGGCGACGAGATCCTCGATCCGGAGCGCCTTCCGTTGCGGTACGCCGGCTATTCGACGTGCTTCCGTCGCGAGGCCGGGACCTATGGGAAGGACACACGCGGCATCTTCCGGGTGCATCAGTTCGACAAGCTCGAGATGTTCTCGTTCGTCCACCCCGACACGTCCCGTGACGAGCACGACTTCCTCCTGGCCCGGGAGGAAGAACTCGTCCAGGCGCTCGGTCTGCCCTACCGGGTCGTGAACGTCGCCGCCGGGGACCTCGGCGCGTCGGCGGCCAAGAAGTACGACATCGAAGCCTGGTTCCCTTCCCAGGACCGGTACCGGGAGATCACCTCCACGTCGAACACGACCGATTTCCAGGCCCGACGCTTGAAGATCCGGTTCCCCGACGGGGCCGGCAACCGGCTCGTGCACACCCTGAACGGCACCGCCATCGCGATGGGCCGCACGATGATCGCCATCGTGGAGAACTTCCAGAACGCCGATGGTTCGATCACGGTCCCCGAGGTCCTGCGTCCGTACACCGGGTTCGACTCGATCGCATGAGCGACCCCGGCGGCCGCAGGTTGGGCCGATGACCAACGCCGCCGTCTTCTCCGACATCGCCGACCGGTACGACCGGCTCAACCGGATCCTGTCGCTCGGACGGGACCAGGCCTGGCGTCGGATGGTCGTCGACCGTCTCCCACCGGGCCGACTCCTCGACCTGGGTGCGGGCACGGGAGCCGCCAACCCCATCTTCGAGGACCGCAGCGTCGTCGCCCTCGACCCGGCCCCCGAGATGCTCGTCCGCAACGACGCTCCGCTGCGGGTCGTCGCCGCCGGCGAGGCGCTGCCGTTCCGGAACGAGACCTTCGACGCGGTGTTCTCGGCGTACGTGTTCCGCAACCTCGATTCGGTGCCCGACACCGTCGCCGAGATCGCCCGGGTGCTGCGACCGGGGGGACGAGCCGGCATCGTGGATCTCGGGAGACCTGCACGGCCGCTGCTGGCTCGTCTGCATCGGGCCGGGACCGCGGTCGTGCTTCCGCTGGCAGGGGCGACCGTGGGCGCCCGCGACGAGTACACGTACCTGCATCGGAGTCTCGACAAGCATCCGGAACCGGCCGAGCTGTTCGCCGGTACGGTCCTCCGGCTGGTCGACACGTGGCGGATGGGGCCGATGGGGTTCGTGTGGGGGGCGGTCCTCGAACCGCGATGAGCCCGGCCCGCGGGCCGGTGGCCGCGCACCCCGCCGTCGAGCGTGATCGCTCGGCGCTGTCCGAACCGTCGACTCCGGTCGGGCTCCCCTCCAGCACCCGGAACCGACCCGCTTAGGGCTGCTTCCTTCCGGACCTGACCCGGTTCACGGCGCTCCGCCGCCGGAGGACCCGACCATCATCATCGACTGCATCCGGTGCTCGACCCGAACGGTCTCCGCCCTCGGGCGGGGGATTCGGCCCCGCATGAAGAGGGTTTCGGGTTCAGGGCACCCCTAGCGCCCCACCTAGCACGGCGACGCGATGGTAGCGGTCCGGCGGGACTGGCGGTCAGGCGACCCGGTCGCGGATCCAGGCATGCATCCGGCTGCGCGCTTCCACCGCGATGGAGATCGGGAACGCATCGAAGGCGTGCACCCCACCTGGATAGACCGCGAGGTCCACGTCGAGGGCATGCTCGGCCCAGCGGGAGGCCATGAACAAGGTGTCGTCGAGGAGCGGATCCCAGGTCCCGACGGTGAACAACGCCGGTGGCAGGCTGTCGAGACGCCCGTACAGCGGCGAGACGTCGGGGTCGCGGAGGTCGGCGGCGGTGCCGCCGAGATAGTGGTCGTTGAACCAGGCCATCGTGTCGGCATCCAGCACGAGGTAGCCGCGGTCCCACAGGAGTTGGCTGGGTGTGCCCGACAGGTCGTAGGCGCCGTAGACGAGGTTCGCGCCGGCCCATCCGGTGTAGTCGTGGCGGTCTCGCATCCGCAGCATCGTGGTGACCGCCAGGTGGGCGCCGGCCGACTCGCCGCCGACGAGGAGCTTGTCGGTTCCCCATTCGTCGACGATCCGCTCGACGAGCCACACGGCGGCCGCTTCGCAGTCGTCGTTGGGTGCCGGATAGGGATGTTCGGGGGCGAGGCGATAGTCGACCGAGACGACCACGACGCCGGCGTCCTTGGCCATCGCCTCGAGGAAGGGGTCCTGCATGTCGGCGGCGCCGACGGTCCAACCTCCTCCATGGAGGTGCAGGAATACGCCGTCGGCGCGGTCGCCGGCGAAGACCCGGAGCCGCAGCGGGCCGGCAGGGCCGTCGATGGTGCGATCCTCGGCCATGTCCGAGTACACCGGCGGCGGGAACGCCCCTTCTCCTTTCCGGCGAGCGTCGCGGACCTGCTGTGGCGTCACCCTGGTGATCGGCGGCATCGCAGACAGGAGCTGAGCGAGCTGCTCGTTGAAGGTCGCGGTCTCACGTGAGACCGCGTCGGGACTGAAGATGGTCGGGTCGATCTGCATCCAGCGACCCTACCGTGCCGAGGCGGCGGAGGGGGTGGGATTCGAACCCACGGAGGCTCGCGCCTCAACGGTTTTCAAGACCGTCGCCTTCGTCCGCTCGGCCACCCCTCCCGAGGACGCGACCGTTGCCGGCGCGTCACCTTCCCGTGCGGGAAGGTGTGGCGGAGGGGGTGGGATTTGAACCCACGGGACCGGTTACCCGGCCCAACGGTTTTCGAGACCGTCACATTCGTCCGCTCTGTCACCCCTCCGGGACCGTCCCCGGGGAGACGGCCGCCGGATTCTACCGGCCGTCGCGTGGTGCGGGTCGGCGTCGGTCTGCGAAGAAGCGGGACAGCAGCTCGCCGGCCTCGTCGGCGCGAACGCCGGCGATGAGCTCGCAGCGGTGGTTGAGTCGTTCGTCCTGAGGGATGTTGTACAGGCTCCAGGCCCCGCCGGCCTTGAGGTCGGCGGCACCGTAGGCGATGGTCGCGATCCGCGCCCACACCGCCGCCATCGCGCACATCGGGCACGGCTCCAAGGTCACCACGAGCGTGTGACCGTCGAGGCGCCAATCCCCGATCTCCCGTGATCGCCGGGAGATGACGAGCATCTCCGCGTGGGCGGTGGCGTCCCCGAGTTCCTGGCGCCGGTTGCGAGCGACCCCGACAACGGACCCGTCGGGCCCGAGCAACGCTGCGCCGACCGGCACGTCCCCCGAGGCGCCGGCCGCCCGAGCCTCGTCGAGCGCCAACCCCATGGCGTCGTCGATGTCCATGCCGCTCCCGTCACTTCTATGGACGTATGGCATCGAGCCACTTGCCGAACTCTCTCCACCAAGCCGCTTTCGACGACTTCGGCGCGAACCGCGATGGGTCGTTGTTGGATCCCGAGCTTGATGGCAGCACGTATCCGCGCGCTCCCGCTATCCGAAACGTTGTTGGCCCCAGCGCTGGCTTGGGCTCTCCGAGGTGTTTAGCTACAACTCCCGCGGCCGTCTTCCCGTTGAAAGCCACGCAAAGAGGCTTGTTCCGATCGATCTTGTCAAGCAAGGCCGGCACGTCATAGTGGCCGCTTCTCAACTCCGAATCCGTTGAAGCCGCAACCGTCTTGGCGACATCGGTAAGCCCGAAGCCATAAGAGAGGACCTGAGCATCTTGCTCGGGAATCAGAATCCGGTCATTCGTAAGGCCCGCTTCCCACACAAGTTCCCAGAACTTGTTGCCACGTCCCGAGTAGTAGTGGCCCCTTGCGGCGGAGCGCGCCCCCGCCGCCGTTCCTACGAAAACTACAATCAGACCGGGTGCCAGGTAGTCCGGAAGCACCATCACAGATTAGCCGACCGCATCGCGCCTGGCTGCCTCTAGAAGTACTCGGCCGTGACGGTGATGACCGCAGAGGGGGACAAGGACACCTAACAAGCCACCAGTCCATGCCGCTCCTCCCCTGATGGTCGTCTCCGGCACCTAGACTCCCGGTGCCCGGAGGGGTCGCATAGTCTGGCCTAGTGCGCACGCCTGGAAAGCGTGTAGGCGGTAACCCCGCCTCGCGGGTTCGAATCCCGCCCCCTCCGCCACCACGCTACCGACCGTCGCAGCCTCTACGCTGCGCCCATGGGGACCTCGCCGGAAGTCGTCGTGATCGGCGCCGGCATCTGCGGCATCGCCACCGCCTATCACCTGGCGGTTCGCAGGGGCGTGTCGACGGTGACGATCGTCGACCCGCGGCCGCCGATGACGTTGACGTCGGACAAGTCGACCGAGTGCTACCGGAACTGGTGGCCGACGGCCCCGATGATCGAGCTGATGAACCGTTCGATCGACCTCCTCGACGCGCTGGCGGCCTCCTCGCCCGACGCCTTCCCCATGACCAGACAGGGGTACCTCTACGTCACCGCCGATGCCCGCCGGCTGGCCGAGATGCGACGAGCGGCGGAGCGGTCGTCCCGTGACGGGGCCGGCCCGCTTCGTGTCCACCCGGGCGACGATCCGTACACGATGTCCCCCGAGGCCGGGTCGGAGGTTCCCTCCGGAGCGGATCTCTTCATCGACGGCGACGCCCTCCGGCGGGCCTTCGGGTTCGTCTCGCAGCGGGCCGTCGGAGGGATCCACGTTCGCCGAGCCGGATGGTTGGACGCGCAACGGTACGGCACGTGGATGCTGGAGCGGGCGAGAGACGCCGGGGCGCGGCTCGTACGCGACGAGGTCGTGGCGATCGGCGGGACCCGGCGGGTCCGCAACGCCGAGCTACGCGGTGGCATCTCGCTGCCGTGCGATGTGATCGTCGCCGCCCCCGGACCGCTACTCGCCGACGTGGGGCGCCTCGTCGACCTCGCACTGGCGGTCCGTACCGAGACCCACCTGAAGATGGCCTTCCGTGACCACCTCGGCGTGATCCCCCGCGATGCTCCGATGTGCATCTGGGCCGATCCGCAGCAGATCGCATGGTCCGACGACGAAGCACGCGGCCTCGCCGCCATGGGACGTGACGATCTCGTCGGCGGACTCCCCGGCGGTTGCCACTTCCGCCCCGAGGGAGGACCGGATTCGAGGTGGGTCCTCGGCCTGTGGGAGTACGGTGCGACGCCGGTGGAGCCGACGTTCCCGATCGCGGTGGATCCCCTGTACCCCGAGGTGGTGCTACGCGGGTTGTCGTCGATGGTTCCCGGCCTGGCCGCCTACCTGGATCGGCTCCCCGAGCCGGTCGTCGACGGCGGCTACTACACGGCGGCACCCGACAACATGCCGCTCGTCGGTCCTGCCGGACCGGACGGCTTCGTCGTCGCTGGAGCCGTCTCCGGGTACGGGATCATGGCCTCTGCCGCCGTCGGTGAGCTCGTCGCCCTCCACGTCATGGGCGACGACCTGCCCGCCTACGCCGCGTCGTTCCTCCCGCGGCGCTTCGACGACCCGGCGTACGTCGCCTCGCTCGCCGACCTGGGCGACACGGGCCAGATCTGAGGCCACTGGTATCGTCGGATCCAGAACCGCGGAGGCATGATGGCGCGCAGGATCGTTGGCTGGATCGTGGCCGCCTCGCTCGTCGCCGCATCCTGCACGTCGACGTCACCGGCCACGACGACCTCGCCGACCACGCCTTCGACGACGTCGGCGTCGGCGACGTCGCCGACCACCACGCTCCCTCCCACCGAGTCGGACCATGAGGTCGCGATCGGCGTCGAGCTCCCGATCGGCTCCCTGAACCCCTTCGCGGCGGATGGGTTCCGTGAGCGCATCGCGGGCAACCTCGTGTGGGCGATCGTCTACGACCTCGATCCCCAGACGTGGGAGAAGATCCCCGACGTCGTGGTCGACCTGCCGTCTCGCAGCGGCGGGATCACGCGCAACGACGACGGGACGATGACGGTCCGGTACGAGATCGTCGACGGCGCCAGGTGGAGCGACGGGGAGCCGATCACCGGCGCCGACGTCGCCTTCACCGCCGAGGCGATGCGCGACATGGCCGAGCGAGGCGTCCGCAACGTCGATCCAGTGATGGCGACGCTGCTCGCGGCGGAGTCCTCGGGACCGGTGGCGTCCCTGACCTTCTCCGAGCCGTCGCTCATCGTCGAGGACGCGCTGTGGGTCGTCCTGCCTGCCCACACGCTCGGCGATATCGACCAGATCGAGACCACCGAGGCGTCGCTGTGGCCGTCGGGAGGTCCGTTCGTCGTGGACACGTTCGCCCCCGCGGGCGAGAGCCGTTTCGTGCGCAACGAGGCCTACTGGAAGACGGACGCCGCCGGCGAGCGGTTGCCGTATCTCGACGTCGTGACGATCGCCCCTGCGGGCCGTCTCGCCGACGGTGAGCCGGCCAGTCCGGTCGCCGACTTCGTCCTCCACCGCTTCGACGTGGTGCCGGTGAGTCCCACCGCCGAGGATGTCCGTCGGGTGGAAGGCGCGGTCGAGCAAGGCGCGGAGCTCCAGCACGTCCGCACGCCGGTGATCGAGCAGCTCACGTTCAACTTCTCCGACACCCGCCTGGCGGTGAATCCGGATTCGGTGAACGAGATCCTCGACTTCCGTCGGGCGATCGCGAGCGCGATCGATCCGCAACGCATCCTCGCCGAGGCCGCCGTTCCGTGGCTCCCCGAGACGCCGGGCCTGCTGGCCCCCGCCGGCGAATCGGCATGGTCGGTCTACCAGAACGCGTTCACGGTCGTTCCCGACCTGCCCGCAGGCGCCGCGTCGATCGTCACCACCACGGGCAACGCCGACGAGCGGCCCCGGATCGTGCAGGCCCTCCGTACGGTGTTCGCCGCCGCAGGCGTGGCCTACGAGTCGCGGCTCGAGGACTCCCAGTCGTTCTTCCAACAAACGATCGTCGACGGCAGCTACGACATCGGGCTGTGGGCATGGGTCGCCGACGGCTCCTACCGCGGCACGATCGGGCTGATGGAGCTCCTCGACCCGGCCGCCTCACCACCCGACGGCAACTACGGCAACTGGGGCGCGGCCGGCACCGCGAGCGACGCGACCCGACGCTTCTCGGCGATCGTCGACGAGGCCCGCACGACGGTCGCGGCCGACCGTTTCGACGAGCTCGTGCGAGAAGCGGAGGCGATCCTGGCCAGGGAGCTGCCACTGATCCCGCTGTTCTCTCGGGGGTCGGCCGTCGCCGTGTGGCCCGACAGCGTGACCGGCGTGGTCCACAACGGCACCCGTTCCGACTTCACCTGGAACATCGAACGCTGGCGTCGGGCGGAGTGACGTCTACGGGAGGCCGGAGAACGCCGAGCGGATCTCGGGAGGGATCGGGGTGGGTCGGCGGCTGTCGGCGTCGATGACCACGTACACCTCGTGGCCGCGGGCGACGACCTCCCCGGTGGTTTCGTTCAGGGTCTCCATGCCGAACACGATGGACGTGCGGCCCAGCTCCTGGACGGTGAGGGTCGTGACCAGCTCGTCGCCGAGCGTCGCCTCCCCGAGGTAGTCGCATTCGAGGTGGGCCACGACGAACTCATAGCCGCCGTTGTCGGCGGCGAGGAACGACACGCCGGCGGCGGCGAACCCATCGGTGAGGACGTCGTCCCAATAGACGAGGTACCGGACGTTGAAGACGTGCCCGTAGGCATCGACGTCCCAGAAGCGGACCTTGCGACGGTACTGGACGGGACCGACCATGGTCCGATCGTAGACGACCGGCGACAGCGCCCCGAGACCGGTACCCTCCTGGGGAGGGTATGAAAGGAGCATTGGCATGATGTGGGGACCGTGGATGGGGTTCGGCGGCCTGTGGATGCTGCTGGTCGTCGTCGGGATCGTGCTGCTGGTCGTCTGGGCCGCCCGCGGCGCATCGGGGGACGCCTCCGGCGGCTCGACGTCGCCGAACCGCGCCCTCGACATCCTCGACGAGCGGTTCGCCCGCGGCGAGATCGACGAGGAGGAGTACCGCAAGCGCCGCCGCCTCCTCGAAGGTTCGTGACATGCGAGACAAGGGCCTGTTCTGGACGGGGATCGCCCTGGTCCTGATCGGCCTCGCCGGCGGACTGCTGGGCGGTCCGGGATGGGTCGACGGGACCTGGCCGATGGGTCCGGGTATGCACGCCCGGTGGGACGTGTACCTGGGGGGCTCCTCGACCGACGCGCCGTTGCCCGATGCCAGGACGATCGAGGTGCGAGCCACCGAGTTCGGCTTCTCGCCCTCCGAACTGACCGCGACGGTCGGTGAGCCGATCAACATCGAGCTCCGCAACGACGGGAACCTGCTGCACGACCTCACCATCGACGAGTTCGGCTTCCGGGTCGTCGCCGGGCCGGGCGAGACCCGCACCGCCGGGTTCGTCCCGGATCGGGCGGGCACCTTCACCTTCACCTGCTCGGTGCCGGGCCACGCCCAAGCCGGGATGGTCGGAACGCTGCGGGTCGCCCCGTGACCCATCGGCCCGCCACGAGTCCTGATATCCTGCCCCGACCTGGAGAGGTGGCCGAGTGGCCGAAGGCGCTCGCCTGCTAAGCGAGTAGGGGGTTACAAGCCTCCTCGAGGGTTCAAATCCCTCCCTCTCCGCCGTTCAGGGACGCCGCGTCACGCTGCGGCCCATGCTGCGACCATCCGCGCCAGGGTCTCGAGCGGGACACCTCCCGAGCCGAGCACCGTGTCATGGAAGCCTCTGATGTCGAAGCGGTCGCCCATCGCGGCTTCGGCGTCGGCGCGCATCTTCTGGATCTCGAGGCGCCCGATCATGTAGCTGAGGGCCTGGCCGGGCATCGACGCGATGTACCGGTCGATCTCCTCGGTGATGGTGTGGAGGGTCATCGGCGAGTTCTCGGCCATGAAGTCGATCGCCTGCTGGCGCGACCAGCCGAGGGCATGGACGCCGGTGTCGACGACGAGACGTCCCGCCCGCATGGAGTCGGCCGACAGCATCCCCATCCGGTCGAGGGCGGAACCGTAGAGGCCCATCTCGTCGGAGAGGCGTTCGGTGTACAGCGCCCATCCTTCGCCGTAGGCCACGACGTGGGCGTGGCGGCGGAAGGCGGGGATCTCGTCGCCGAGCTCCTGCGCGATGGCGAGTTGGAGGTGATGGCCGGGGATGCCTTCGTGGAAGGCGGTCGCTTCGACCTCATAGGTCCCCCACGATGTCGGGTCGGCGGTGTTCATGAAGAAGATGCCGGGTCGAGTCCCGTCCTCGGCGGGTGGGAAGTAGAAGGCCTGGGCACCCGACGGGGTCTCCTGGACGAGGCAGTCGGCCTTCGGGAGCCGTCCGAACCAGTCCCCCATCGCCGCACGGGCCTTCCGGAAGGCCTCCTCGGCGGCGGCGCGAACGCCCTCGCCGGTGGTGTGGTGGAGCGCGGGGTCGTCACGTAGCCGGGCGAAGATCTCTTGGAGGTCGTCGGTGCCGAGGACCTCCCGGCCGAGTTCGCGGTACTCGCCGGCGAGGCGTTCGATCTGGCGAAGGCCGATCTCGTGGATCTCTTCGGCCTGCATGGGCAGGGTCGTGTAGCGGTGGATGGACCGGGCGTAGGCGACCTCTCCGCCCGGCACCCACATGAGCCCCTCCCGTCCGGCTGGGCGAGCCACCGGCGCCACCTCGTCTCGCAGGACGTCGCGTTGGCGCTCGAGGGCGGGGCGAATGAACTGGGCGACGACGTCGGTGAGGGCCTGGCGCCATGCTGCGGTCTGCTCGGCGGTGAACGACGGCGGGACCTGGGTGGCGAGGAGACGATCGTCGGCCACCGGCGACGACAGCCATTCGTCGAGCTGGGCGATGACCCCGTCGACGGCGAACGCCGGCGGTACCCGGCCCGAGGCGACACCTTCGCGGTACCGGGCGGTCGTCTGGTCGACCGTGCGCCCGATGGCGCGGTACTTGGCGACCATGGCGTCTGCGACGTCGGCGTCGGGGACCGACAGCATCGGGGCGATGAGCTTGGCGACCACCGGGAACCCGAAGATGGGGTCGACCGCGAACTCGGCGAGACGCGTCTGTTGGAGGTCGGCCTCGGTCTGGGTGTCGAACATGAGGACCTCGCGGGTGAGGGCGTCCTGATGGTCGAGGCCGGAGGGGTCGACCTCTTCGGCCCGGCGGTGGAATTCCCGGAGCGTGGCGATGTGGGCGTCCTCGGCTTCGCGGCTGGCCTCTTCGAACCGGTCGGCGAACCGGTAGTCGCCTCGCATGTGGGCCTGCGTCGGGCTGTACTCGCTGCGATAGTCGAAGTACTCGTCGGCGATCGTGCGGATGTCGTCGGTCACGGAATCTCCCCGGTTGGTCCGGGGAGAGAGCCTATCGCCCTCCTTCGCGGTGCCAACCCACCGGGGTAGGATCGTCATGTCCGCCCGACGCGCACACGCCGGCTGCGGCGACTTCCGGGACATCGGAGGTCTGGCGTGAGCGCGGGAAGTGTCGACCCCCCCGAGGGTCGACGAGAGGTCGGCCCCCTTTCGGTTGCGGGAAGATCCGCACTACCGTTGTCCCCGACCAAGCGCCCGTAGCTCAATTGGATAGAGCGTCTGACTACGGATCAGAAGGTTGGGGGTTCGAGTCCCTCCGGGCGTGCCGCTGAAATCCCTTGTGCCGCAAGGGATTCCGCCTATTGGCCGGCCAGCTCGATGACGTCTGGTCCGCGTTTGGTCCGCATT
This sequence comes from Acidimicrobiia bacterium, assembly GCA_026985095.1. Taxonomy (GTDB): domain Bacteria; phylum Actinomycetota; class Acidimicrobiia; order Spongiisociales; family UBA5794; genus JALSQW01. Next base: position 30,370 of record JALSQW010000057.1, read on the forward strand.
TGGTCCGCGAGCGCTTCGCTGCGCACCTCATCGAGCGCTGCGACGAGAGCCTCCATGTCGGATGGGAAGAGGTGCCCGTAGCGGTCCATCGTCACCGAGATCGATGAGTGACCGAGGTGCACCTGGATTGCCTTGGGGTGTGCCCCTTCGGCGATGAGCAGCGCGGCGCAGGTGTGTCGTAAGTCGTGGATGCGCAGTTCGTCGGGGAGCCCGGCGTCGGCGACGGCCTGGTACCAGACCTGACGTCGGAAGTTGGAGTTTCGTAGCGGCTTTCCCAGCGGCGAGGTGAAGACCAACGCGTCGGGGTCGTCGTCCACCTCTCGAGCGAGGTGCTCGGCCAGTAGCTCGCTGAGGAACGCGGGGATGATCACCATCCGCCGGCGGTACGTCTTGGTGGCGCCGAAGTGGAGCTTGCCTCGGGCCTCTGAGAGCGATTCTGCCACTTCGATACGGGATCGCAGCAGGTCGCATCGTCTGCGACGAACCGCGACGGCCTCGCCCCAGCGAAGGCCCCCGTAGGCGAGCAGATGCACCAGTGTGCCGTAGGGCTCCCGAATCGCCGCGGCGAGGCGTTCGACCTCTTCGGCGGAGAGGAACAGCATCTCGGGGTCGGACTGGCGGGCCACCTTCACACCGGCCACCGGGTTCACGACGAGATAGCCGGCCTCGACCGCCAGCGTCAGCATGGAGTTGAGCACCTGCCGGGCCTGACGCACCCCCGACGGTCCCAGCCCGGAGGCTTGCAGGTCGGCGACCCACTCCTCGACGGCCATGCGATCGACGTGACGGAGCTGGTCGCTGCCGAACGCGGGGAGGACGTGGGCGCGGAGATTGGACTCGTAACCGGCCAGGGTCTTGGGCTTGAGATGGGCCTTGGTGCGCAGCCACCGTCCGGACCATTCGGCAACGGTGGTCTTCGAGAGCCGAGGGTCGGTCCACTCACCTCGGATCCGGTCTGCCTCCACCGTGACGGCGAACCGACTTGCGTCGGCCTTTCTGAGGAAGCTCCGGGCCCGTTCCCGTCCCGACGGATCCCGGTACCGGACCTGCCAGGGTCGCCGCCTCTCCGGTCGATGTTGGATGTGTGCCATGGTTGGACGCCTCCTCGCTCACCTGTCGCCATCAAACCACGTCTGCTCGAGCCTTGTTCTCGATCCACTCCTCGACGTCGGCCCACCGGTAGCGGACATGCCGACCGACACGGAACCCCGGCGGTCCCTGCCGGCGGTAGCGCCACGCATACAGCGTGGCGACCGGCACCCCGAGGTATTCGGCGAGATCCTCCACGGTCAGCAGTCTGTCGCGGTGTTCCATGTGCCGATTCTCCGCCGGAACCCTCTCATCAGAGTGTCAGGAACCCTCCAACTCGACGCTCATCTCGCCCGAAACCCGCATCGGGGGCCGCGGAATCGGGCGGCCCGGTAACCCTCGCCCCGCAACGAGTTGGAGGGTTCTCGAAAGGGTTTCCGAAAGGGTTTCTGAAACTCTGGTGAAAGGGTTCGCAACGACACTTGCCCCATGAACCCTGTCCCGGGGCGGCTGCCCCGTCGCCGGAGTCCCGGGAGACCCGTGATCCGGCGAGAGCGGCCGTCTGTGGACCCTGAGGCTGCCCTGCGGGCTCCGAGGAGACCACGAGGACGCTACAGGGCGCCCAGAGCCCATCGGTCGAGCCACAGCCGATGCCGGACAGCCACAGGAACCACAGCGTCGCCAGGAAGACCAGCGACACGAGTCCGAAGGAGGAGATCCGATGTCAGACACGCCAACCGCAGCGAAACGAGGCCACCGAGCCGCGAACCACGCGCTGCTTCGTCCCCCGCGCGGCCAGCGCAGAACCCCCTCAACCACTACACGCACGTGCAACACCGTTGCCGATGTCTACATGTAGACACGGGGGATCCTGATGGGCCTCGACCGTGGCGTGCTCGCACGGATCGACCGCAGACTGCACGCCAGCCTCGACCAGGATGAGACCTGGCGGATGGTGCGGGTCCCGACCACACCGGCGATGTGGTCGACGTGGAAACGGTACTGCGAGACGGCCGGAGTGTCGATGGGCCGCGCCATCGCCATCCTGATCGGCCACGAACTCGCCGGCGTGGTCGACGACGCGGAACCGGCAGGTGCGTCTGCGCCGGCGATCCGGGCCGGTGAGGAACTGGCGAAGCGGAAAGCGGAGATCGCCCGGCGTGAACAGGAGCTGACGGCGGCGGAAGCTCGTCTGGGTGTCTGGGAGATGGAGCTGCGACGCCGACAACGAGACGTCGAGGCCCGGCAACGGCGGACCGTCTCACCGACCCTGGCTGGGGGATCCTGGGGTCGGGTGGGACGCAACGAGCCGTGTCCGTGCGGGTCGGGCCGTAAGTACAAACGCTGCCACGGAGCACCCGCTAGCCAACGTCGAGGTGGGTCCGGGACGGATGGCCTCACGGGGTGAGGAGGCCTCGGCGGGCAGCGGCGACCAGCCCCTGCGCCCGTCCGTCCACCCCCATCTTGTCCCACAGGCTCCGGAGGTGACGTCGGGTGTGCCGTGGCCCCGTATTCTGGCGCTTCGGATCTGAGCGGGGGGGTGGTGATCCACGGGAGGTGACAGGGGCCCTGCCAGTCTGGCGGTGTTCTACGCCGTCCAGATGGGAGGACCCCTGTGGAGACGAACCCTATCCGCGTCTGTGAGCTGCTGGTTGGAT
>JALSQW010000058.1 GCA_026985095.1 Acidimicrobiia bacterium
CCACGTTGACACACTCCCACCACCGGAAGGTAGAGCCAGTGGACCCTGCCTCGGAGGACTCCCTGTCTGTGTCGGCATCGCCGGCGGCTCCCTTGTAGGGCCTTTGGTCAGGTTCGCGGATCGTGGAGGCGTCGACCGGGCTGACGATCACTCCATCGAGGTGGCAAGACGCTCCGGGTCGTTGGCCCAGTCGAGGAAGTGGACGAGCGACTCGACGTCCTCCTCGACGTCCTCCTCGACTGGATCGGGACGCGAATGTATGGCCTCGTACCGCCGCCCCTGGACGCCACGTGGATGAACTGGGCACTAACGTTGCTCGCGTGACCGATCGAGGAGGGCTCTCGGAACGGTGGTGTCTGAACCGGGTCCGGTTCACCCGAGATGATCCCCGTAGCCGCCGGACCATTCGCGGCTGTTTCGATTCTCTACGAGCGCGGAGACCGGACGTCTACGCGAGACAAGAGCTCGCTCCGGGAGCTACTGTCGACCCGTGGATCGACAATGGCAGCAAGTGGCTCGTCTCGCGGCGTTCGACTTTGTTCGCGAACTATCGGAGGACGGGAACATCCCGGTTCGATTCCGTCCGCTCAGTCAGTTCGATGTCGATGGCCACCGCTTGCCCCTGATTGGGCAGCCGGGCATCTTCAAGCCGAGGCTCCTCGACCGCCCGATCTCTATCCGAACTGCGACTCCTCGCCCGGGTCGGAAGCCGCCATACGATGACGAACGCACCGGCGATGGCTACCTGAGATACCGTTATCGGGGTACCGACCGCGAGGCGTGGGACAATGTGGCTCTCCGTCGAGCGATGGAGGAAGGGCTGTCCCTCCTCTACTTCGCTGGAGTCGCCCAAGGGCTCTACATCGCCTCTGCGGCGATGATTGTCGAGGACGATCCGGAGGCGTTGACGTTCACTGTCGCGCTGGCGCCGATCAGCTCGGTGGTCGAGGGGTCACTCCATGTGGAGCTCAACGAGGCGCAGCGTCGCTACTACCTGCGGGTGGTCAAGCAGCGAGCCAACCAGGCTCACTTCCGTGTCGAAGTGCTCCAGGCGTACCGTCAGCGCTGCACCATTTGTGAGTTGAGGCATCCGGAGCTTCTCGACGCCGCCCACATCGTCCCGGACAGCCAGGGAGGGAGGCCTGTCGTTTCGAATGGTCTCGCGCTTTGCAAGATCCACCATGCGGCGTTCGACCATTCGATGGTCGGCATACGTCCCGACTATGTCGTCGAGGTGCGTGACGACTTGCTGGCAGAGTCGGACGGTCCGATGCTGCGCCACGGGATTCAGGGTATTCACGGCCGGCCGCTCGTCCTTCCCAAGCGCGTGGAATGGATGCCGGATCCCGAAGCCCTCGAGCTGCGCTACGAAACATTTCGGTTGGCGTCGTAGCTCGCTCGTCGCGCCGGGGGCCTTTCGTCCCTTTCGCGCCCGGCGGCACCTGCGCGACGATGGGAGGGAAGGAAAGGAGGTGGAGATGAGAGCGCTCGCCTATGCCTCGTTCCTGATCGCCGGCGTGTTCGCGGCGCTCCTCGTTGCCTCGATCGTCGTCGGTGATGCCGGGGTCGACCTCGGTGCGGCGATGTTGGCGCTGGTCCCGCTGGTCGCCGGGTTGGTGTTCCTGGCGCTGGACCGGCGGGTCACCTCGACGGTCGCCACGCCGTTGCGGGTGACGGCGTTCGTCGTCGGTGTGCTGCTGGTCGTGGGCGGTCTGTTCTGGGTCTCCTACGTCGGGGAGTACGGCGGCGGCCACAACTGGATGACCGAAGCCACCGACGGGCAGGTCCAGGTGTACGAGGTGTTCGAGGAGACCGGAACCCGGACGTTGGTGTTCACCGGCACCCAGGCCGAAGCCGATCGCTGGATGGATCGCCAGCGCGAGGCCGCTAGCGACACGACCTGGCCGTGGGCCACCGTCGGAGTCGGCGGGCTCGTCCTCGCCGGATCGGTCGCCCTCGGATGGCGGCGAACCGACGGCGAGACCGCGCACGAGCCGACCGGACGCCACGTAACGGCCTGACAGCGTTCAGCCGATACCCGCAGCGCGGCGCGCCAGCGCCCGGAGCTCGTCGGCCGAGAGGCCCGGCCATCCGTGCAGGGCTTCGAGCCACTGCGGGTCGATGACGTCGGTCCCGTAGGCGGCCCCGAGGAGCGAGCCGGCGATGGCGGCGACGGTGTCGGTGTCGTCGCCGACCCGGACCGCCTCGGACACCGCCACGCCGAAGGGGTCGTCGAACCGTCGGGTATGGACGATCGACGCCCAGGCCGCTTGGAGGGCGGTCACCACGTACCCGTTCGGCGTGAAATGCGTCGGCGGCTCGGCCTCGGCGTGGCCGATGGTCTCCACCCAGCGATCCCGCCGTTGCGGCGGGATCGACTCGAGACCGTCCCGGAGGTCCGGCAGCTCGCCGCTGTCGATCGCCGCCGCGACCGCGGTCGTCCACAGCACGCAGGCGTCGACCGCCCGAGGATCGGCGTGGGTGAGCAAGGACACGTCGGCGGCGAGACCGGCGACGTCGTCGGAGGGCACCAGCGCCACCGCCGCGGTGCGCATCAGCGAACCGTTTCCGGCGGAGCGGTCCGGATCGCGCCGGTGGTAGGCGGCGGCCACCTCGGGCAGGTCCGCGCCGCTGCGAGCGGCCGACAGGACCGCTCGGGTCTGGTGCCCGACGTCGCGGGCCTCCTTCGCCCAGGCGATGAACCGGTCCCCGAGGGACGCCGCGTCGAAGTCCCCCTCGGCCGCTTCCTGGGCGATGCAGATCGCCATCTGGGTGTCGTCGGTCCACTCGCCGGGCTCCCAGCCGAACGCGCCACCGCCGCGCATGGTCACGACTCCCGTCACCGGAGGCCCGAACTCGTAGCCCGCTCCCAGGGCGTCGCCCGTCGCCAAGCCCAGCAACGTTCCCTCGATCCGATCCCGCCGCATGGTCCTCCTCGGTTCCTCGGCCCTCGCGTCTCGCCGTTCACCGTACCGGTTCGGTGCCATGATGAGGCGATGATCGTGGTCGGCGTCGCCGCCTGGAGCGCTGGGTGGATCGTCACCGGCGAGGCGAGGTCGCGGCCGAAGACCGTGGTCCCCGGGACCCGCGGGGTGATCTGGTCCTGAGCCCGGCCGATCTTGTCGCAGGCGAGCTGTACGGTGAGGGTGAGGAGGTGGTGCCATGCCGTGGGATCCGACCAAGCACCGGAAGGTCTTGTTCGTCGGCGGGGAGATGACCGACGAGGACGTTGCCGTCATGGCGGCGTTCTTGCGGGCGGAAGCCGACGGTAGCGACCTGCCCTCGGCGTCGGAGCCGTCGACGAAACGGGCCGACGTGGCGGGCAGGTTCCTCGTGATCGACGCTCGGGAGCGGCCTGCCGACGGCGACGATCTCGACGGCCTCGAGCCGACCGACTGACCCGAGGCCGCCCGGGCCGAGGCGCTCCGCCCCGAGCTACGCGCCCCGGTCGCGGCGGGCAGCGATCATCGCTGCGACGATGGGGCTCGGTTCGGGCGGCTGCCAAGCCCGATAGGCCGTCTTGCGGTCGACGGGCCACACCAGGTCGTCGAGATCCCTGCTGGCGCCGGGCTCGTCCGCCGTCTCGAGCAGGTCCAGCGCGGCGTCGACGACCCGCCTGTGGGTCGCCGCGTCGCCCACCGGCCCGAAGGCCTGACCGAACGGGAACGGCACTCCGACGACCCGTGGGGCCCCACGACGCCGGGAGATGCCCGGCATCATCGACACCGTCACCGTCGGGATCCCGCTCGCCTCCACCACACGTGCCAGCACGGGCACGTTCACACAGCAGTCCGGTCAGGCGGGGGCGAGGAGCAGCACCTCGACGCCGATCTCGCCCAGGAACCTGGCGATCGCCGGACCGGTCTCGGTCCGCCACACCGCACAGCTCCGCTCCTGGTAGCCCATGACCGACACGTGGGTGGGGGCGACCGTCCCGATGCGACCATCCTGCTCGAGGCTCCGGAGCGTGCGCAGCGGAAGCGCCACGTCGAGGTCCTCCAGGAGCGGGCTCGTGTCGATGTGCAGATGGACGGCGTCGATGTCGTCGTGGTCGACGGTGGCAGGAATCGATCGCCACGACGGATCGCCCCATGTCGGTTCCCGACGTTCCCGCTCGGCGTCGAACGGGTCCTGGGAGGCGGGCAGGTAGACGCCCGCCGAGGTCAACGCGGCGACGGTCGCCTCCGCGACGGGCCGCCGCGGCGCGGTCCACACCGGCGGTTCGTCGAGGGGCGGGATGGCGTCGTACGTCGGGGCGAAGCTCCGGGGGAGATACTGGAAGTCGTCGACGGCCATGGGTCGAGCATAGGCGCCGCCGATCCCCCCCCACACCGGCGGCCAGCGATCGCCCCATGCCGTCGACCTGGCGCTCCGACACCTCGCGGCCCGTCCGCCGACGACCCGGGGATCCTGGCGATGCACGGCGCCGGCCTCGCCGATGAGGTCCCGACCGACGAGAGGCCGCGGCGATCGTGGTCGACACCTCGGCCTGGGTCGAGTTCGACCGGGCATCCCGTCGCCGACGGCGGTCCAGGATCAACGTCCGGTGTCCCGCACCTCGACACTCACGACGCGCGTCGGATCGGCCTTGGTCACGACCAACGTCATGCCCGGGGTGTCGAGCATCTCTCCCTCCTCCGGGATGCGGCCGGTGAGGCCCATCACCAAGCCGCCGACCGTCCGCCACGGACCTTCCGGGAACCTCAGGCCGGTCGCTTCAGCGACCTCCTCGACGTCGGCGCCGGCGGCGACCCTCCACCGTCCCGGACCCAGGGCCACGACGTCGGCCGGGAGCTGCTCGCCCTCGTCGGACACCCGACCCAGCACCTCGGCTACGACGTCCTCGATGGTCACGATCCCGGCGATGCCACCGTACTCGTCGACGACCGCGGCGATGTGCCGGCCGGCCCGCTGCATGTCCCGCAGCACGTCGATGACGCGGCGGGACTCGGGCGTCGCCAGGATGGGTTCGGTCAGATCTGCGACCACCGCCTCGGGCCGGGCGGCGGCCAGGCGCTCCAGGCGGACGACCCCGACGACGTCGTCCAGGTCCCTTCGGCAGACCGGCAGGCGCCGGTGGCCCGATGCCAGCGCCTCGTTCAGCGCCTCACGGGCCGTCGCCGACGTCGGAACCCACACGACCTCGGTCCGCGGGGTCATCACCTCGTCGACGGTGCGGTCGCCGAGCTCGAGGACCTTCTCGATCAGCACCCGGTCGGTCTCTTCGAGTTCCCCCGCCGACGCCGCCTCCGACACCAGATGCAGCAATTCGTCCTCGGTGATCGTCGCCGGCGACGCGATCCCGACGCCGGGCGCCTGCCGGTCGGCGACCCACACGAGGCCGCCCACCACCGGTCGCAGCAGCCACACCGCTGCTCGCAGGAACGGCGCCGTCGCTCGGGCCACCATGTCGGGATGACGCACGGCGAAGGTCTTCGGGATGGCCTCCCCGTACACGAACAGCACCAGCGTCAACACCACCGCCGCCAACGTCGCACCCACGTCGCCGAAGCGTCGCTCGGCGAGGAGACCGGCGATCGTGGCCGCAGAGATCTGCACGAGCAGCACCAGCAACAGCACCGTGTTCAGGGTTCCCGGAAGATCCTCGAGGAGTTCCCGGAGCACCTTCGCCCGCCGATCGCCGCCGGTCGCCTGCACCTCGACGCGAACCGACGACACGCGAAGCAGGCCGGCCTCGGTGGCGCCGAGCAGCGCCGCCAAAGCGACCAGCACCAGGAGCGCTCCCGCCAGGAGCAGGTCGGTCACGCCGCCATTGTCGCAGGTCGCCGACCACGGATATGGTTGCAGTCGTCAACGATCGGTGGGAACGGCGGTAGCATCGGCGATCCACACACAGGGAGGAAGCACCCATGCCCGCACCCAGACTCGCCCCCGCCGCCCGCGACGAGTTCCTCGGCCAGACCCACGTCGCCAAGGTCGCGACCCACGACGAGGACGGATCCATCCGGATCACCCCGTTGTGGTTCACCCGGCACGACGACGGCACCATCGAGTTCTCCACCTGGATGTGGACCCGGACCGCCCAGAACATCGCCCGCGATCCCAACGTCACCGTCATGATCGACACCGTCGAGAAGCCCTACCGGGGCGTCCACATGAAGGGCACCGCCGAGATCGGGCCCGAGTCGACCGACCCGACGGTGTTCGGACGGTGGTTCGGTCGCTACACCGGCAGCGAGGAGTCCGGGATCGCCTACGCCCAGCAGCTCATCGACCAGGGCGGTCCCCGAGTCCCGATCCTGTTCACTCCGGAGCGGACCTACACGTGGGACTTCAGCGAGGGGTAGCGGTCACCCGGACGTGGCGAGGACCTCGCCGACACCGGGGAACCGACGTCCCAGCAGCGTTTCGGCCACACGGCAATCGAGGCGCAGGTCCCGCGGGATCGACGACGACACGTCGGCGGCCCGAACGGCCCGGACCAGCCCCTGGTCGTCGACGCCCCAGAAGGCGAGCATCGCCCGGCCGAAGGCCTCACGCGTCATCGCCTCGGCACCGGCGACGTTCAACGTCCCCGGGTGTTCGACCTCGATCGACGCCACCAGCGCCCCGGCCAGGGCCGTGGCCCGGATCGGCTGGCGCACGACGTCGGAGAACAGGCCCACCTCCTCGCCTCGGGTGATCCGGGCGACGAACCCCGCCGTGCCGCGGTCCATCTCGTCGAGGTCGTAGATGAGCGACGTCCGCACCAACGTCGCCGACGGCAGGACCGCCACGATCGCCGTCTCGGCGTCCGCCTTCGATCGGCCGTAGACGCCCAGCGGCGACGGCACGGCATCGTCGCGGTACGGCGCCGCCGTCCCGTCGTGGACGACATCGCTCGACACCGCCACGAGGCGGGCACCGACGGCCCGAGCCGCCTCGGCGACGTTGCGCGAGCCGTCGACGTTGACTCGCCGCATCGTCTCGTCGTCACCCTGGCCGGGATTGACCGCCGCGGTGTGGATGATCGCCGTCGGGCGGATCGTCCTCACCGCCTCGCGGACCGCAGCGGCGTCGGTGAGGTCGACGACCGTCGTCTCGACGTCTTCGAGGCGACCCCGGTGCACCGTCCCGATCACCTCGCCGACGCCGGCAGCCGCCTCGACGACGCGGCGACCCAGGTAGCCCGAGGCGCCCGTGACCAGGATCCTCGGGCGCCTCATGCCGGGACCAGCAGCATCACCGACATGGTCCCGGCGGCGGCCACCTGCTCGCGTTCGACCGCGAACGGTGCCTCCGCTACGAGCGCCGGAAGGCCCCCGGCGGCGACGAACGCGCGGTAGGCGCGGAAGTGGCGCGGGCCGGCGAGGAACTCGAACGTGGTCCCGACTGCCCGCGGGAGGCTCGCCGGTCCCGGGCGATGATCGACCACCAGCACCCGCCCGTCGTCCCGGACGACGCGGCGCATCTCGGCCATGACCGTCCCCTGGGTGGGTCGGTCCAGCTCATGGAGGAAGGTCTGGCTCACCACCAGATCGAACGACCCGTCGGGCCATGGCAACGCGGCAGCGTCCCCGAGACACAGGTCCGCGTCCTCGCCCAGGCGGGCCGAAGCCTTGGAGAGCATCGCCGGCGACAGGTCGATGCCGTGGACCGCACACCCCGCCTTGCGGTACATGGCCAGATGGGTGCCCGTTCCGCAGCCGACGTCGAGGACCGCCATCCCCGGCCGGGGCCGATGCATGGCCATGGCGACCTCGCGCAATCTCCGCTGGAACGGTTCGACGGCGACGTCGTAGATCCTGGCGATGAACCGGTACGGGCCTTCCACGGGGTCACCGTACTCGTCCGGTGCTCGGTCGGCGCGAGACCCGGGCGGCGACCGGCTGCGTTGTCGGCGAGGGCGGGCGCGGTCGACCTGGCACCTCGAACAACCCGCCGAGCGGTGTACGCTTCGGTGAGGAGCCCATGACCGCCGTATCCAACATCGGCGGGTCGGTCGTCCCGACCCGGTACTGGCACCGTCTCAACGACGGACGGATCCAATGCGACCTGTGCCCCAGGTTCTGCAAGCTGCGCGACGGCCAGCGGGGCCTGTGCTACGTGCGGGCGAGGGAGGGCGATCGGGTCGTCCTCACCACCTACGGCCGGTCGTCGGGGTTCGCCATCGACCCGATCGAGAAGAAGCCCCTCGATCACTTCCTCCCCGGCACCCCGGTCCTGTCCTTCGGCACCGCCGGCTGCAACCTCGCCTGCCGCTACTGCCAGAACTGGGACATCTCCAAGGCCAAGGAGTTCGACGTCCTCGCCGACGAGGCGTCACCGGGGCGGATCGCCGAGGTGGTCGTCGAGCTCGGATGCCGGTCGGTCGCCTTCACCTACAACGACCCGGTCATCTTCATGGAGTACGCCGACGACGTCGCCGACGCCTGCCGGGCCGTCGGGGTCAAGGCCGTCGCCGTCACCGCCGGCTACATCACCCCCGAACCGCGTCGCGAGTTCTTCTCGCACCTCGACGCCGCCAACATCGACCTGAAGGGCTTCTCCGAGGCGTTCTACCGGCGCCTGTGCGCCGGGCACCTCGAGCCGGTCCTCGACACCATCGAGTACGCCTGCAACGACACCGACGTGTGGGTCGAGCTGACCACGCTGGTCATCCCCGAAGCCAACGACTCCGACGACGAGATCGACGCCATGACGACGTGGATCGCCGAGCACGTCGGCCTCGACGTGCCGCTCCACTTCACCGCTTTCCATCCCGATTTCCGGATGCTCGACACGCCACCGACCCCGCCCGACGCGTTGTCCCGGGCCCGGGAGATCGCGACCGGTAACGGGCTCCGGTACGTGTACACCGGCAACGTTTACCGCCCCGACGGTCAGACGACGACCTGTCATCGCTGCGGAGCGATCCTCATCGGCCGGATGGGCTACGAGATCACCCGCTGGGGTCTCGACGCCGAGGGGAACTGCGCCGCCTGCGGCGAGCCGCTGCCTGGCGTCTTCGAGGCGCACCCCGGCGACTGGGGATCCCGGCGGATCCCCCTGCGGTTGGGAGCGGTCGCGTGAACGAGGAGGTCTGATGCTGCCCACGATCCTGCTGTTCGGACTCGCCGTCGGGGTCGGCGCCGCCGTCACCGGCCGTCGAGTCGTCGCCCTATGGGGGCTCGTGATCGCCGTCGTCTACTGGGTCGGCCTGCTCTTGGCGGTCGGGGACACCGAGAGCACGGACGTCTGGTCGCTCGTCGGACTCGGCGGGCTCTTCGCCGCGGCGAACTACCTCGTCGGTCTCGGGGTGGGTTCCGGGTCGGTGGCGCTGGTGCGGTGGGCGGCGGCGACGATGCGAGATCGGTCGCGGCCGGCGGAGCGACCGGGCGGCGAGGGGGTGGGTCCATGAGGCGGATGCTCTTGCTCGTGGCCGTCGCTGCCGCCGTCGTCGTGGGTGCGTGTGCGACGGCCGGCGGCCCGGTCGGCGTCACGGCCGCCGGCTCTGGGGACCTGTCGGTGACCCAGGACTGGGTCGACCGGGAGGCGGCGGATGCGGCCGTCACGTGGGCGAACCAGCTCGGTCTCGTTCGCGTCGACGAGGCGACCTGGACGGCCCGGGTCGTGGAGCTGTGCGATCTGGCTGGGCGTCCCGCCGATCGGAGTCTCCCGCCGTCGGCCTTCGATGACCTCGCCCGACGCTTCGTCGCCGGGGACGAGCCGTATTCCGTACGCGGCGGCGGCACCATGCCGTCGGTCGACGAAGCCGCCGACACGCTCCGCACCATCGCCCTGTCCACCTGCCGCCCCTGACGTCCGCCAACCCTGGGTTGGTGGACCCCCTTTAGGGGTGTGGTGAACCCTGGGTTGGTGGACCCCCTTTAGGGGTGTGGTGAACCCTGGGTTGGTGGACCCCCTTTAGGGGTGTGGTGAACCCTGGGTTCGGTGAATTCAGGGCTTGACGCCGTTGGGGGGGGGACTACCGTTGTTCTCGATCCCGTCGAGGGGTGACGTACGATGCCGGACAGGTCGAAAGCGCCCGGACGCCGCTTCAGGCCATGGCTTGGAGCCGTCGGCGCCGGGATCCTGACGTTCGTCGTCGTCGGGGCATTGCCTGTCGTGTTCCATGCCGCCCCAGAGCCGTCGGACGGCAGGGCAGGAGACGGCCCGGTGGTGTTGGTCGATGCACGAGAGATGCCCTCCGACCTGCCACCAGTGCAACGCGACGAGTCGAAGAATCCTTGTGCCGATCTGTGGGAGCGGACGCGAAGCGAGGCGCGGGCGAACGGTGCGCGTGACGGCGACGCCCGTCGCCAGGCCGATGTCGCGAGGGCAGCGTGTGAGTCGGAACGGTCGGTCACTCCCACCCCGACGTCCTTCGCCCCGTCACCCTGCCTCGGCGACCAACTCGGACGGCAGGCGCCGGCTGCCGACTCGGACGCCGTCTACGTCTACTTCCCGTGTGGCGATGCCGAGCCGTCGGCGGCGGGCCTGCGGGCGTTCGAGCGCTCCCTCGAACCGGGCCTCACGGTGGAACAGAAGGCGACGACGCTGGTGTCCTGGCTCCTCGGCGGGCCCGGAGAGACCGAGCGGGCACGCGGGTACCTCGCTCCCGACCCGGTCGCCGCCGAGCACATCGCGAGTGTCGAATGGTCCGGTGGAGCGCTCCGGATCGATCTCGCCCCAGGTATCGAGCAGACGGCGCCCTGGTCGTCGGCGACCTTTTCGACGGGTTTCCTCGCCGCCATGGAGCAGACGCTCTTCCAGCTCGACGAGGTGACCACCGTCGAGCTGTCGATCGGGGGTGAGTGTCGACGGTTCTCGGAGCTCGTCGAATTCGGGCCGGAGTGCGTCGTGTCGACTCGGGAGTCGACCGGGTGATGAAGCGGCGGGCACTTGCCCAGGCCCCCGGCAAGATCGTCCTGGGGATCCTCGGCGGGCTCCTGCTCGCTCTGGCCGTGCAGCCAGCGATAGCTCACCAGTACGGGAGTAGCAGCTCGTACGACGATCACCTCGGCATCTACGATTCCCTCTATTGGCCGGGGAACTACGGCCAGGCCTACAACGGCTATCGGATTTTCCTGTCTCCCGCGCACCATTGGAGCGGGTGGAAGCATGGGTGTAGCGGCTATACCGAGGACCTCAACATGGTGGCGGTAGCGCAGGAAGCAGCAGCGGGAGCAGGCTATGATCTCGCTCATCGCGGCTATTACGTTCGGGTAGGGGCCGCCGACCCGGATGACAACGTGCGTCGCTCCAACTCGTTCGGCACCGATCGGCACATTGCGCTCCATTCCAACGGGAGCACAAACAACGGTCCGGCGTGCCAAGGGAAGGCTGGAGGAACGAGATCCTTCTACTATCGGTCATCAAGCGGCTGGGAGAGCCCGAACGGCAAAGCGCTCGCCGAGCAGCTTCGTCTTCGCGTTGGTGCTGGCAGCCCGGGTGCCCCTGATCTCAAGTCGAGCAGCCGTCTCTACGAGCTTCGGACGACGTCGGCACCCGCGGCCTATCTCGAGGCGGAGTTCCACGATTGGGCACCAGGCGAAACGTGGCTGATCGACTACGAGACTTGGTCCTGGCGCATCGGCTGGGCGGTGGACATGCATCTCGGCTACCCGTAGCCTCCGACGAGCGGTATCGATATGCCGGGGTGTGGTGAACCCTGGGTTGGTGAGCCCCCTTCAGGGGTGTGGTGAACCCTGGGTTGGTGGACCCCCTTCAGGGGTGTGGTGAACCCTGGGTTGGTGGACCCCCTTCAGGGGTGTGGTGAACCCTGGGTTGGTGAGCCCCCTTCAGGGGTGTGGTGAACCCTGGGTTCGGTGTGGTCAGTGGCGGGGGAGCGGCTCGTCTGTCGGGTAGGCGGCGGTTCCGTCGATCCAACGGTGCGGTTCCGGGGCGCGGCCGGAGCGTTCCGCCAGGAAACGACCGAAGGCTGATGCGATCTCGGCCCGTGACATGGGGCGATCCCAGCAGGCCCCATCCGCAGGGTGACACGGGCTCGCGATCCCGGCGGCGAGGAGCGCCCGTGCCGCCGAGGTGACCCCGTCGCCGGGACCGGGGTCCAGGTCGGCGGCCCAGGCCAAGAACGCGGCGAACTCGCCGCGGGTCAGCAGACGGGGCGGACAGGCGGCGTGCTCGTCGGTCGGATCGCAATCGGCGGGGAAGCGGTTGCGCTCCAGCCACGCCACCGCGCCCTTCGACATCCACGACGCCGAACCGAAGCGCACAGGCTGGTCGTCCCAGCGCCATTCGAGCTCGTGGCATTCGGGCTCGTCGACGACGAACCACAGGTCGAGGGGCTTGCCGTCGGGAAGTCGGCTGTTGCCGAGCCACACGGCGAGGGCGGTCCCGTCGTAGACGAGGAGGTCCGGACGGCCGTCCCCGTCGTAGTCGGCTGCGCCGGCATCGACGACGCGCGCCGGCACCCCGTCGACGGCGTGGGTCTCGGCGACGGTCCGGTAGCCGTCGGCGGCGGTGGCGATCCGCAGCGTGTCTCCGTCCAAGGCCCACAGGTCGGGCAGCTCGTCGAGGTCCCGGTCGCCGAGCATCCACACCCCGCGGAGGTCGGCGGGGAGATCCGTCCCGAAGCGCACCTCGCTCGCCCCGGTGTCGGCGTCGACCGCCCACACGCCGAGACGGCCATCCTCGACGACGAACAGGTCGAGCCGCCCGTCCCGGTCGGCGTCGGCCGTCGAGATCCACGCTCCCGGCCCCGGCGTGGGAACGCCCGTGATCACGTCGGTCTCGGCGGACAGGTCCCCGTACGCCCACCGCACCGTGAGCCGCAGGCGCCCGTCGGCGTCCGAGACCAGCCACAGGTCCTGTCCGCCGCGGCCGTCCCAGTCCCCGAAGCCGGCGGCGCGTATCTCGGCGGGACCGATCGGGACGTCGGCGGCCACCGTCCGGCGTAGCGAGCAGGCGTTGAAGCGGCGGGCCGCGGTGGCGGTATCGACGACGACGTCGGAGCCGCGGAACGCAAGCGACGTCACGTCGATGGCGCCGTTGCCGGTGGTGTCGGCCAGGATCGTGGCGAAGGTGCCGCTGGGCGGCCGCGGCGTCACCGGCACCGTGACGTCCCGGCGCGGGAACGGCACCGCGTCGGTGAGCGGCGGGTAGGCCATCGGCAGGTCGGCGCCGTCGGTGAACGCCGGGCCCTGCCAGGACAGATGCATCGCGTCCTTGGCGCCGAACCAGGCGCCGCCCCAGCAGAACCCGGCCTCCTCGAAGGCGTCGACCCACCAGGCCGGCATGTCGGTGACGAGCCGGTTGTCGGCGCGGTACGGGTTCCGGTGGGCGTTGACGTCGATGGCGAGCCCGAACGTGTGGCGCGACAGCCGGGTCTTGCCGAGGATCGTCCGCGCCGCCACCGCGTAGGTCTTCGACGGCACGATCCGGTACACGTCCCCGGCGGCGAGCCGCTCGGCGATCGTCGCCGACACCTGCTCCAACGCCGGCAACATCCGCTCGTGGACACTGAGCCGTTCCGTCGAGCCGGGGACGCCCCACGGGGCGAGATCGGCGAACACCTGGGCCACCGTCCGCCCGAACATCGCCGCGTACGGGCCGCGGAGGATCGACCGCTTGCTCAGCCACCCGGTGAAACCCACATACGGTGTCGTCGTAGAGCGGGCGCCACACGCGCTCGACTCGGTGAAGGTCGGCCACGCCTCGCCCTCGCCGCCCGTTGCCGTTGCCGGCCCAGCCGGGACGAGCGCGGCGAGGACGGCGACGACCACGAGCGTGGCGAGGCGTTGCAGCATCACCCCCACGCTATCGGCCCGTCGCCGCTGCGTCGTGAACGGTTCCCGAAGGGACTCAGAGAGGCGGGATCCCCTCGTCGCCCAAGACGTCGGCGAAGTAGCTCGTGTACTTCGTCCCGGAATCCGGCGAGATGCCGACGGCGAGGTCCCCGCCGTCGGCGGCCATGGCGTGCACGACCGCCCCCGTCGAGGGTCCGACGATCAACGCCTCCTCCCGGAACAGGCGCTTGGTCATCGCGTAGGCATCGCCGTCGGGCACCATCACGACCTCGTCGACGACGTCCCGGTCGAGGATGCCGGGCTCCTTCGTCTCGGCGAAGCTCTTCAAGCCCGGAAGTCGATGTCCCGGCTCTGGTTCGATCGCGACGACCCGGATCGACGGGTCACGCTCCTTGAGGAACCGGCCGACCCCGACCACTGTGCCGGTCGTCCCCAGCCCGGCGTAGAAGGTCCGGATCGTTCCGTCGGTCTGGCGCCAGATCTCCGGGCCGGTCGTCTCGTAGTGGGCCCGGACGTTGTCGGCGTTCTCGTACTGGTCGACGTGCACGTAGCGGGAACCCCCCTCCGAGGCTGCCAACGCCCGGGCGACCGCGATCGCCCCGTCCTTGGGATGATCGATCGGGCACAGATCGTCGGGGGTCTCCCACACCTCGGCACCGAGCATGCGCAGGAGCACCTTCTTCTCCTCCGGCACACCGTCGGGAACCGCCACCGCGATCTGCATGCCGAGACGAGCGGCGAGCGCGGCGAGGGCGATCGCCGTGTTGCCCGAGGATGCTTCGACCAGCGCGCGGCCGTCGAGCTCGCCGCGGGCTTCCAGACCGCCGAGCATCGCCGCCGCGGCCCGGTCCTTCACGGAACCGAACGGGTTCATCCACTCGAGCTTCAGGTAGGCGCGGCGGTGGGGGAGGATCCGGCCGAGCCGGACCATCGGCGTCGGGTTGGCGACGTCGGGCAGCAGCTCCCGGACGTCCTCGTAGCGGCGGACCGTCGGGTCCGAGGTGTCGGAGAGGCGCTCGATCTGTGTGGTCATGGTGTCCTCCAGGAACGTGAAAGACCCGCATCGGGGATCCGGTGCGGGTCGCTGAGGGGATGCGTGTGGACGGGAGCTATCGGTGGTCCACCCGGCGCGACGCCGCAGGCCGGTGACACCGACAACAGGTCGCGGAGATGGACGTTCCGTGCATGGCATCGAGTGTAGACCCGTCCGGAACCTCGAGAGACGACGGGAGGAGGTCGCCCACAGGTGACCCCCTCCCATCGACGCTCGGGTCGCCTACTTGGCCTTCACGTCCTCGAACATGATGTGGAGGAACGGCTGTTCCATCCCGTTCGGCAGGATGAAGCCCGTCGGGACCGGGCTCGCCTGTGGGCCGTCGGGCGTAACGATCGTCGGAGGCAGGATCAGGTGGGCGTGCATCGACTCGTGGTCGACCTGATCGTCGAACGCCAGCGAGTAGTCGCCCTCGGGATCGCGGACCCGCTCGGTCAACATGAAGTGCACGAACCGGTCGTTTGCCACCTTCACGCCGTCGACGTAGAAGTCGGCCTTGCCCCAGAAGGTGATGAACGCCATCACCTGCGGCATCAGCGCCGTCCCGATGCCCGTCCGACCATGCTGGACGACGTTGAGGCCGACGCCGCCGAAGTTCTCGTGATCGGGGAGCTCCGGAAGCGCCTTGTCCACCTCGACGCGGTAGGTCGTGGCTCCGTCGGGGCTGGTGAACACGAACTCGGCGTCCACCTCGTCCTGGGTCGTCGGCCCGGCCACCGACGTCACGTCGCGCACCTTCACCTTCGCCCAGCCGGTGATCGGCGCCGCCGTGTCCGAGAACGGCCCGGGCTGTGCGGTCACGTAGACGCCGTCGGCATCGACCGTGCGGGCGCCGAGAGGCAGCAGCTCCTCCCGGAGCGGCGCATCGGGCGTCCCGAAGATCGACGGATCCAACCGACGCGGCCCGGGCAGGATCCAGCGGACGTCACCGTCCTTCGCGGTCTTCATCTTCGCCTTGTTCGGTGCGCCGAGGACCGTCCTCGACGACGAATGCGCCACCGCCACCGTCGTGGCGGCGACCATCAAGATCGCGACCAGCGTCGCGATGAACGCGCTCCTTCTCGTGGTACCCATCGTGATGTTTCCCCTTCTCGGTCGAACGATGCCGTGGGAGACAACGACGGGTACGGGTGTTCCGATCGTCGAATGTCGCAAGGCCGACCATGGACGGCGGCGCCGTCGGCACCCCGTCGGGGGTCATGCCTCCAGTGACAGGGCGTTGAACTCGCGGATGAGCTCGTCGATGGGCTCGGCCATCGCCTGGATCCGGTGCCAGTACTCCGGGTCGTACCACTGGGCGTCCAGCTCGGCAGCCGATCTTCCCTGCTGCTCCACCCAGGTGAAGTACTTGAGGTTGTGGATGCGCTTGCGCTCGGGGTAGGTGAGCTCGACGGTGTGGTCCGTCGAGGTGCCCAGCAGGTACCGTTCGAACGCGGCCACCGCGTCGTCCCTCGTGAACGGTCCTCGCTCCGCGTCGAGCTCGGCGAGCCGGGAGCGGTACATGTCCGCAGAATCGGTCGCCACCGTCAACAGGACGTCGTGGGGACCCATCTCGAACCATCTCGCGGTCTTGATCGTCGCCACCAGGTTCGCCGCCCCCGAGATGCCGAACACTCCGAGGCGTTCCACGAAGGTGTCCGGCACGCCACGGTCGGCGAGCAGTTCGCGGCCCTCAGGTTCGTTGAACAGCCGAAAGACCGACACCGCCGCCTCGTCGTCGACCCCGATCGCCATGTCCGTGTTGCGGACGTTGTGGACCCACGGGATGTGCTTGTCGCCGATACCCTCGATGCGATGCTCCCCGTAGCCGGCCTGGAGGATCGTCGGGACCTGGAGCGCCTCGGCGGCGGCGACGATCGACGTCGGGAACCGTTGCTTGAGATAGTCGCCCGAGGCGATCGTGCCCGCCGAACCGGTCGTCAGCGCCACCCCCCGGTACGTGTCGCCCTCGGCCAGCTCCTCCCCCAGGACCTCCTCCATCGCCGGGCCGGTCACCGCGTAGTGCCACAGGTAGTTCCCGAACTCGTCGAACTGGTTGAAGATGACGACGTCCTCGCCCGAGGCGCGGAGGCGGGCGCACTCGTCGAAGATCTCCTTCACGTTCGCTTCGGTGCCCGGCGTCTTGATGATCTCGCCGGCGACCGACTCGAGCCACTCGAAGCGTTCCCGGCTCATGCCCTCGGGGAGGATCGCCACCGACTCGCAGCCCAGCAGGGCCGAGTCGTACGCACCGCCGCGGCAGTAGTTGCCCGTCGACGGCCACACGGCCTTCTGCGACGTCGGGTCGAACTGGCCGGTCACCAGACGCGGCGCCAGGCACCCGAAGGCGGCGCCCACCTTGTGGGCGCCCGTGGGGAACCACTTCCCGACGAGCACGAAGATCCGCGTCGGGATGCCGCTGAGGGCCGACGGTACCTCGATCCGGTTCACCCTGCCGAACCCGCCGCCGCGTTCGACCGGCTCGTTCTTCCAGGTGATCCGGTGCAGGTTGATCGGCTCGAGATCCCACAGGCCCACCCCGCCGAGACGCTCCTTGACGTCGGCCGGGATCAGCGAAGGGTCGCGCATCTCGGCGAAGGTCGGGATGCGGATGCCGCGCTCGGCGGCTCGGCGGGCAGCCCGTGCCCGGACGTCGGGGTGGATGGTCAGGTCGATCATCGGGTCGTCTCGCTTCCCTCGCCGTAGGCGGCTTCGAACTCGTCCGGATCGGGCCGAACGCGGAGGGGCACGATACCCGCTCGTCGCGTGGCCTCCATGGCGGCCCGGACGTCCTTCAGACCCGATCCGGTGGAGATGACCACGACCCGCTCGTCACGTCCTACGATGCCTCGCTCGACGGCGGCGTCGAGGCCGGCGAACGCGGCGGCCGCCGCCGGTTCGGGGAAGACGCCGGTGGCGGCTGCGACCCGCCCGATGGCGTCGAGGATCGCGGTGTCGTCCACGGCCAGGAAAGCACCCCGGGTGGTTCGCACGGCTCGCATGGCCTTCACCCGGTCCCGCGGCAGGCTCGCCGCGATCGAATCGGCGATCGTCTCCGCCACGATCGGTGCCTTGGTGACGACGTCCTCGTTCCGTTCGAAGGCCTCGGCGAGGTAGTTCGAGCCGGTCGACTGGACGCCGAGGAGCCTCGGGATCCGGTCGATCCACCCCAACGAACGAGCCTCGGCGAAGCCCTTGTGGACGCCACCGATGATGGAGCCGTCGCCGACCGACACGACCACCACATCGGGCGCCTGCCATCCCATCTGCTCGGCGATCTCCAGCGCGACCGTCTTCTTCCCTTCGGTCGTGTACGGGTTGAAACCGGTGTTGCGGTCGTACCAGCCCCGTCGGGACGCCACCTCGGTGCACAGGTCGTACGCCTCGTCGTAGGTGCCGTCGACGAGGACGACGGTGGCGCCGTAGACGAGGAGCTGGGCGACCTTCGCCTCGGGCGCCGACGCAGGGACGAAGATGACGGCCTCGATGCCGGGCGTCGCCGCCGCCACCCCGGCCAGCGCGGCGGCGGCGTTGCCGGTCGACGCGGTCGTCACGACCGGACGGTCGAATTCGACCGCCTTGGCCGCCACCACCGCCGAGGCGCGGTCCTTCAGCGACGCGGTCGGTTCCAGCGCCTCGTCCTTGATCCACAGATCCCCGACGTCGGGAGCGAGTCCGGGTACGTGGTACAGCGGGGTGCCGCCCACGGCCAACCCCACCGACGCCCCCGACGCCGGAAGCAGCGCGCCATAGCGCCAGATCGTCCGGTCCGGGTCCGCCGCCAGCGTGGCGGGGGACACCTCCGCGGCGACCGCCTCGAGGTCGTACCCGACGTCGAGGGTTCCGACGGGGCCGCATGCGTCGCACACGTAGCGGTCGGGATCGGGACGGTACGAACGCCCGCACACCGTGCAGGCCAGCTCGGTCACGTGGCTCATGGCGCTCCAAGGGTCGGGAAGGTCGTCGCTAGCGTAGGAGGCCGAGCAAGGGAGAGGCCATGTCGCAGGAGCCGGGCGAGGCGGGACACCACGAGCCGCCGGTCGTCAGGGTCGAGATCGGAACCCAGACGATCGTCAAGGTGATCGGGTTCGTCCTCGGGACCATGGCCGCGCTGTGGCTCGTCTCGGCGGCGAGCGGTCTCGTCGGGATGCTCGTCATCTCGTTCTTCTTCAGCCTCGCCCTCCAGCCGGGCGTCCAGCTGCTGACGAGCCGCTACGGCTGGAAACGCGGCGCCGCCACCGGCGTCATCTACCTCGGCGGTCTCGTCTTCCTCGTCCTCATGGTCGCCATCATGGTGCCCGCCGTCGTCGAACTCGCCAAGGTCGTCGGTCAGAAGGGTGCCGGCTGGTTGACGTCGGTCGGCGACCTCCTCCGCGACCGGTTCGGGATCGAGCTCCCCGCCCTCGTCGACGGCGGCGAGCTCTCCGACGAAGCCGCCCAAGCCCTCAAGGACTGGGCGGCGGGGGCGTTCGGGAGCATCGTCGGCATCGCCACGTCCGGCCTCGGCATGGTGTTCAACCTCATGACCATCGCCATGTTCACCTTCTACCTGACCGCCGACTTCCCGCGGCTGCGCGCCGTCGTCCTGTCGCACCTGCCCCCGGAACGGCAGTACCAGATCGGCTGGGCCTGGGATCAGGCCATCATCCAGACCGGCGGGTACTTCTACTCACGGCTCATCCTGATGCTCATCAACGGCACCGGGTTCCTGTTCACGATGGTCGCCGTCGGGGTGCCCACCGCCCTGGCCATCGCCCTGGCCATCTTCGGCGGGTTCGTGTCCGTGTTCATCCCCGCCATCGGCACCTACATCGGCGGGGCGATCCCGGTGCTGTTGACCCTCGCCCTGCAGGGTCTCGTTCCCGGCCTGGTCGTCCTCGGCTACGTCCTCGTGTACCAGCAGATCGAGAACTACTGGCTGAGCCCGCGAATCAGCGCCAACACCATGAGCCTGAACGGTGCGGTCGCCTTCGGCTCGGCCCTGTTCGGCGGCGCCGTCGCCGGTCCGATGGGGGCGTTCATGGCGCTGCCGGTGGCCGCGCTCGTGACCGCCTTGGCGTCGAACTTCCTCAGGAGCCACGAGATCGTCTACCGCTCCGACTACGACGGAACACCCGGCGAACCCCTCGACGCCGAATGATCAGTCGACCGGAGGGACCGCGCCGCGGCGCTCGGTGATCAGCCCGTAGTGCTCCGGCATCCGGTAGCGGTCGAAGTCGAAGAGCGTCTCCTTGTAGAAGCGGGTGAAATCGAGGTCGACGGCGGCCACCGCCACCTCGTCGCCGGTGGTCACGCATCGGGCGACGACCTGGCCGGACGGCGCGTAGATGGCCGACTGGGCGAGTGACTCGACGCCTTCTTCGATCCCGCCCTTGGCGACCCCGACGACGAACGTGCCGTTCTGGTAGGCGCCCGAGGCCATCACCAGGTCGTTGTGGAAACCGGCGAGAGCATCCTGCTGCGGATCGGGGGCGTAGAAGAGCGGGGTGTTGTAGCCGATGAGGATCAGCTCGACGCCCTGGAGGCCCATCACTCGGTACGTCTCGGGCCACCGCCGGTCGTTGCAGATCGCCATACCGACGAGCCCGCCGAACGCCCGCCACACCCCGAACCCGTCCGGACCCGGCTCGAAGTAGTGCCGTTCGGCGTGCTGGAACGGACGCCACCGTTCGTCGTGCTCGTGCCCGGGGATGTGGACCTTGCGGAACCGCGCCACCTCGGTGCCGTCCCGCTCGACGAGGACCTGGGTGTTGTAGCGATGCGTGACGCCGTCGGTGTCGGTGTGCAGCTCGGCGAAGCCGAGCGAGAACCCGACGCCGAGCCGCTTCGCCTCGTCGAAGAGCCGTTTGGTCTCGGGACCGGGCATCTCCGTCTCGAAGTAGCGGAGCATCTCGTCGTCGTCGAGGAACCAGCGGGGGAAGAACGTGGTCAGCGCCAACTCGGGGAACACGACGAGCTCGGCACCCCGTCCGGCCGCCTCCCGAAGCAACGCCACCAGGCGGTCCACGACGGCCGCCTTCGGTTCATCCTGCGCGACGGGACCCATCTGGGCGGCGGCGACGGTCAGGTTGCGGGCCACGGGTGCTCCCTCCGACCGGCCCATCCTACGCGACTGTGCCCGGCCGACCCGTCGTCGCGTAGGATCCGGTGGGATCTCGAAGGGAGGGTCGATGGCGAGGGGATGGGTCTCGATGGTGGCGGTGCTGGCAATCGTGCTGGCATCGTGCGGCGGTGGCGGTTCGGACACCGGGTCGCCGGAGACCACGGCGAAGGACGCGGGCGCGGCGACGACCCAGCCGGTGACCTCCGGCGGCCTCGTGTGCGAGGATCCGCCGCCGATGCCGATGGCCTTCGGCGAGACCGTGCAGGGCGAGAACGGCCCGGAGGCGTACACCATCTGCCACGTGGTGGAGGTTCCCGCCGGAGTGGAGACGCTCACCATCTCCCTGAGCGGCCTGAGCGACGACCTGAGCCTGGTCGCCGGATTCGGAGACATCGAGGCGGTGCGATCCGGGTTCGACTGGATGTCCGCGGCGTCCGGCACTGCCGACGAGACCATCGTGATCGACCAACCAGAACCCGGGACCTACTTCATCAAGATCGGTCCCGGCACGGTCAAGAACGTGTCCCCGTACACGTTGAGCGTCACCGGTTCGTAGCCTCGCTCGGCGGGAGCCGTGACATCGTCGGGACCGACGGCGACGTCTCGGGTCACTGGACCGTCGGCGCCTCGCCGTAGGATGGGGCTGCCGCTCAGAGGAGGTACCGCAGCGATGACCGACGTCGTTCGAGCCGCGCTCGTCCAAGCCGAATGGACGGGAGACCGCACGTCGATGATGGACAAGCAGATCGGCTACGCCCGCCAAGCCGCCGAAGAGGGCGCGCAGGTGCTGTGTTTCCAGGAGATCTTCAACAGCCCCTACTTCTGCACGATCCAAGATCCATCCTTCTACGACTGGGCCGAGCCGATCCCCGACGGGGACACGGTCCGACGCATGCAGGACCTCGCCAAGGACACGTCGATGGTCCTCGTCGTCCCCATGTACGAGCGGGTCGACGAAGGGACCTTCTACAACACCGCCGTCGTCATCGACGCCGACGGCTCCTTCCTCGGCATCTACCGCAAGACCCACATCCCCCAGGTCGAAGGATTCTGGGAGAAGTTCTACTTCCGACCAGGCAACACCGGCTTCCCCGTCTTCGACACCGCCGTCGGGAAGATCGCCGTGTACATCTGCTACGACCGACACTTCCCCGAAGGCTGGCGCGAGCTCGGGCTCAACGGCGCCCGCATCGTGTTCAACCCGTCGGCCACCACCCGCGGCCACTCCAAGTACCTGTGGGAGCTGGAACAACCCGCCGCGGCGGTCGCCAACCAGTACTTCGTCGGCGCCATCAACCGCGTCGGCGCCGAAGGCCTCGACGGCACCGACTACTACGGCACGTCGTACTTCGTCGATCCCCGCGGTCAGATCGTCGGCGGAACCGCATCGGACACCACCGACGAAGTCATCGTCCGGGACCTCGACATGGGTGAGATCGAGCGAGCCCGACGGCACTGGGCCTTCTACCGCGACCGACGACCCGAGGTGTACACCGGCATCGCCCGGCCCTGACCCGACCGCCACTTGACCGAAGCGCCCACGACGACCACCATCGTCGCCACGCTGGAGACCGATTGGAGATCGACCGATGAGACGACTGAAGCGCTGGATGCTGCTCCTCGCAGCCTTGGCGATCGTGGCCGCCGCCTGCTCCTCGGGCAGCACGACCACCACCGCCGCAGGCGGAGACACCGGAGGGGACACGGGCGACGAGATGACCGAACCGCTCCAGGTGGCGTTCGTCTACGTCGCTCCCATCGGTGACCTCGGCTGGACCTGGGCCCACGACCAAGGCCGCAAAGCGATCGAAGACCAGTTCGGCGACCAGGTGGAGACCACCTTCGTCGAGAACGTTCCCGAAGGGCCCGACGCCGAACGGGTCATCCGCGACCTCGCCCAGAAGGGCAACGACCTCATCGTCACCACGTCGTTCGGGTTCATGGATCCGACCATCGCCGTGGCCTCCGAGTTCCCCGACGTCGAGTTCGTCCACATCTCGGGCTTCAAGACCGCCGACAACGTCTCGACCGTGTTCGGTCGGATGTACCAGCCTCGGTACCTGTCGGGCATCGTTGCCGGCGCCGCCACCGAGACCAACACCATCGGCTACGTCGCCGCCTTCCCGATCCCCGAGGTGATCCGAGGGATCAACGCGTTCGCCCTGGGCGTCCAGCAGTCGGCGCCCGACGCCGTCGTCAAGGTCGTGTGGACC
This sequence comes from Acidimicrobiia bacterium, assembly GCA_026985095.1. GTDB lineage: Bacteria > Actinomycetota > Acidimicrobiia > Spongiisociales > UBA5794 > JALSQW01. Next base: position 23,041 of record JALSQW010000058.1, read on the forward strand.
AACACCTGGTTCGGCCCGCCCGAAGAGAAGGAAGCCGCCGAAGCGCTCCTCGCCTCCGGCGCCGACGTCATCGCCCAACACCAGGACACCACCGAGCCCCAGAAGGCCGCCGCCGACGCCGGAGCCGTCTCGATCGGCTACGACTCGGACATGCGGGCCTTCGTCGGCGACACCGTCCTCACCAGCCCGGTGTGGAACTGGGGGGTCGAGTACGTCGACATCGTCCAGCAGATCCTCGACGGCACCTACACGGGCGGCTTCCAGTACTGGGGCGGGATGGACGACGGCATCGTCGATCTCGCACCCATGTCGCCGATGGTGTCCGAAGAGACCGCGGCCGTGGTGGAGAAGGCCCGTCAAGCGATCATCGCCAACCAGACCGACGTGTTCTGCGGGCCGATCGAAGGCGCCAACGGCAACATGGTCGTCGACGACGGCAAATGCCTGACCGACGGTGAGATGCTCTCGATGGACTGGTTCGTCGCGGGAGTCGAGGGAGAGGCGCCCGCCGAGGCACCGACCGGCTTGGGCGAATGACCCGAAGCGTCGGGTGGTCGTGGAAGGACACGACCGCCCGACGCGCCCGTCCGCTCCCGTGACCGACACAGCCCCCATCGCCGTCGCCCTTCGGGGGATCACCAAGACCTTCCCCGGCGTGCTCGCCAACGACGATGTCGACCTCGAGGTCCGACGTGGCGAGATCCATGCCCTCCTCGGTGAGAACGGCGCCGGCAAGTCGACGCTGATGAGCGTCCTGACCGGCCTCTATCAGCCCGACCGCGGCCAGATCCTCATCGGCGATGAGACCGGAAGCCTCCGGCCCGTCACGATCGTCTCCCCCCGCGACGCCATCGGTCTCGGCATCGGGATGGTCCATCAGCACTTCAAGCTCGTCCCCACCCAAACCGTCGCCGAGAACATCATCCTCGGCATGGACGGCGTACCGTTCGTCCTCGACATGGGTTCGGTCGAGGCCGACGTCGCCGCACTGTCGGAACGGTTCCGCATGCCGGTCCCCGTCTCCGCCTTCATCTGGCAGATCTCCGTCGGCGAGCAGCAACGCGTCGAGATCCTCAAGGCCCTCTACCGGGGCGCCGAGATCCTCATCCTCGATGAGCCCACCGCCGTGCTCACCCCACAGGAAGCCGCCGAGGTGGCCGCCACCCTCCGGGCGCTCGCCGGCGAAGGCAAAGCCATCATCTTCATCTCCCACAAACTCGACGAGGTGATGACCGTCGCCGACCGGGTCACCGTCCTCCGGAAGGGACGCAACGTCGCCACCGTGGACGTCGGCGCCACCGACAAGCACCGGCTCGCCGAGCTGATGGTCGGGCGCGAGGTCGCCACCACCATCGACAAGGACGACGGGGCCATCGGACCCGTCGTGTTGCGGATCGACGGTGTCGTCGCCCGCAACGACCGCGGCATCGTGGCGTTGAAGGACCTCACCCTCGAGGTGCGCGCCGGGGAGATCCTCGGCATCGCCGGGGTCGCCGGCAACGGTCAGCGGGAGCTCACCGAGGTCGCTACCGGGCTTCGCCGCGTCGAGCAGGGGACCGTCACCGTCGACGGCGAAGACCTCACCAACCGGCCGCCGGTGCGGTTCATCGACGCCGGCGTCAGCCACGTTCCCTCCGACCGTCTCGGCCGCGGCCTGGCCGGGAACCTCCCGCTCGCCGACAACATGGCCATGAAGGCCTACCGGAGGCCACCGATCGCTGCGGGGCCCATGCTCCGACGGGACCGGATGCGGGCCTTCGCCGGCGACCTGATCGAACGATTCAACGTCGACACACCCGGCCCCGACACGCCGGCCCGCAACCTGTCGGGCGGGAACCAACAGAAGGCGATCCTGGCGAGGGAGATCACCGCAGGGACGTGGGCCAGAGAGCGAGGCAGGCGCCCCGTCCTCATCGCCGCCTACCCGACTCGAGGCCTCGACGTCGGAGCGATCGAAGACGTTCGCCGCCACCTGATCGAGCAACGCTCCGGCGGAACCGCGGTGCTCCTCATCTCCGAGGAACTCGACGAGCTGATGATGATGAGCGACCGGATCGCGGTCCTCCACGGCGGCGAGGTCATGGGCGTCGTCGCCCCCGCCGAGACCACGATCGAAGAGCTCGGTCTGATGATGGCCGGGGAGATGCGGCGATGAACCTGCCGTACCGGGTCACGCTCGAGAAGCGCCTCGACGCCCCTCGGATCGTCGTGTGGCTCGTGCCCGTCGTCTCCATCCTCGTCGCGCTCGCGTTCGGTGCGATCGTCCTGGCGGTCGCCGGCGCCGACCCGCTGGAGGCCTACGGCCAGATCCTCACCGGCGCCTTCGGGTCCCTCACCGCGTGGCTCGACGGAGAGTTCTACGCCGTGTCCGAAACCGTCGTGCGCACCGTCCCGTTGATCCTCACGGGCCTCGCCGTCGCCGTCGCCTTCCGGATGCGCTTCTGGAACATCGGCGCCGAAGGCCAGCTCGTCTTCGGTGGCGTCTTCGCCGCCTGGGTCGCCCTGTTCCTCCCCGGGGTGATCCCCGGTATCCCGCAGACCCTGTGGGTGTACCTGCCGCTGATGGCCGTCGTCGCGGTCGCCGGGGGCGCCATCTGGGCACTCATCCCCGCGTTCCTGAAGGCCTACCTCGACGTCGACGAGATCATCACCACGATCATGCTCAACTTCGTGGCGATCCTCACCTACCAGTATCTGTTCACCGGACCGTGGAAGGACCCCGAAGGCCAAGGGTTCCCCGGCTCGGCCCTGTTCCCCGAGTTCACGTGGCTTCCTCGACTCACCGGGCGGGTCACCCTCGGGCTCGTCCTGGCCCTGGCAGCGGCCGTGGTCGTCTGGCTCATCTTCGACCACACCAAGCTCGGGTACGAGATCGCGCTCATGGGTGAGAACCCCGAAGCTGCCCGATACGCCGGAGTGAACCGGGCCGGCATCATCATCGTTGTCATGGTGCTGTCGGGCGGGCTCGCCGGACTGGCAGGGTTCACCGAGACCGCCGGCATCTCGCACCGACTCCAACAAGGCCTCGCCATCGGCAACGGCTTCACCGGGATCATCGTCGCCTGGGTCGCCAAACTCCGGCCTGGATGGATCGTCGTCGTCGCGTTCTTGCTGTCGGCGCTGTTCGTCGGCGGAGACCAGCTCCAGATCTCGATGGGTCTCCCGGCGTCCATCGGCGCCTTCTTCCAGGGGATGATCCTCCTGTTCATCCTCGGCGGCGACGTGTTCACCCGCTACCGGGTCAAGGTCGCTCGCCGGCCCGCGGCCGTGGCTGTCGAGGGGTGAGCCGATGGACCTGCTGACCTCGATCCTGGCCATCGCCGTGTTCGCCGGCGCGTCGCTCGTGTACGCCTCGGTCGGTGAGATCCTCACCGAACGGTCCGGCATCCTCAACCTCGGCGTCGAAGGCATGATGATCATGGGAGCCGTCACCGCCTTCGCCGCCGCCGTCGCCTCCGGCAACGCGGTGGTCGGCGTCGTCGTCGGCGGCCTCGTCGGCGGCATGCTTGCCCTCGTCCACGCCTTCCTGACCATCACCCTGCGCGCCGACCAGGTCGTCTCCGGCCTCGCCCTCACGCTCGCCGGCGGCGGCCTCGCCAGTTTCCTCGGTCAGCGGCTCGGCCCGGGCGGCGCCCCGCTCGTCGGCATGGTGGGACCCCGATTCCGCGCGATCACGATCCCCGGTCTGTCCGACATCCCCGTGATCGGTCCCGCGTTCTTCGACCAGGACGCGTTGGTCTACCTGCTGTTCCTCGTCGTTCCGCTCGCCTGGTTCCTGCTCGCCCGCACCCGCCCAGGGCTGTACCTGCGAGCCGTCGGCGAGAACCCGCAGACCGCCGACGCCATGGGGATCGACGTCTTCCAGGTCCGGTACCTCTACACCTTCGTCGGCGGCGTCATGGCCGGGGTCGCCGGCGCCCATCTGTCGCTCGCCTACACCCCCGGATGGACCGAGAACCTCACCGGAGGAAGGGGATGGATCGCCGTCGCGCTCGTCATCTTCGCCACCTGGGATCCCCGCAAAGCCGTCGCCGGAGCGTTGCTCTTCGGCGGTGTCAACGCCATCCAGTTCCGTCTTCAGGCCGAAGGGACGACGATCCCCGCAAGCCTGCTCAACATGATGCCGTACATCCTGACCATCGTCGTGCTGGTGGTCATCACCCGCTTCGAATCGATCCGCAAGAAGGTCGGTGCCCCCGCCGCCCTCGGGCTCCCCTACAACCGAGAGGAGCGCACATGACCCTGCCCGAATACCGGCTGCGCCTGCCCGACTGGATCGACGACATCGCCGGCGAGGACGTGGTGCTCCCCGACGTGGACGACCGCATGCGCTTCGTGGTGTCCCTCGCCCGGCGCAACGTCGCCGAAGACACCGGCGGGCCGTTCGGCGCCGCCATCTTCGAACGCGGCACGGGACGCCTCGTGGCCCCTGGCGTCAACCGGGTCGTTCCGGCCCGCAGCGCCACCGCCCACGCCGAGATCGTCGCCATCAGCCTCGCCGGTCAGGTCAAAGGGACCTTCGATCTCGGCGCCGGAACGCCCACGGAACTGGTCACCAGCGTCGAACCGTGCGCGATGTGCCTCGGCGCCGTCCCGTGGTCCGGCGTCGCTGCCGTCGTCTGCGGCGCCCGCGACGAGGACGCCCGCGCCGTCGGGTTCGACGAAGGCGACAAACCCGCCGACTGGATCGACTCCCTGGCCGCTCGGGGCATCGACGTCGTCCGCGACGTCATGCGTCGCGATGCCGCCGCCGTCCTGCAGGACTACGCAGCGGCAGGCGGCATCATCTACAACGGAAAGAGCCTGCCCGATGCATGAGGTCCAGCGACTCCACGACCCGGTCGTGCGCTACCTGGCGTCCACCACCGTCGACGAAGCGCTCGACGCCCTCGCCGAACACGGCGACCGCGCCCGGGTCGTCGCCGGTGCGACCGACCTGCTCCTCGAGATCCGACGTGGCGTCCGCACCGGCATCGACACCCTCGTCGACCTCACCCGCATCGACGGGCTTGGCGACATCGATCTGGAGGGTGGCACCGTCCATCTCGGCCCGCTCGTGACCCACGCCGACGTCGTCGCGTCCGAGATCCTGCGCCGCCACGGTCTCCCCCTCGCCCAGGCATCGCTCGAGGTCGGCGGGCCGCAGCTTCGGAACCGTGCCACCGTCGCCGGCAACGTCGTCACCGCCAGCCCGGCCAACGACACCGTGTCGGCCCTCGTCGCCCTCGACGCGTCGCTCACGCTCACGTCGAACGCCGGGAGCCGGACGATGCCCATCACCGACTTCCTCCTCGGCGTCCGTCGGACCGCCCTCCGGCAGGGCGAGATCGTCACCGACATCTCCTTCCCCGCCCTCGACGCGTCCCGACGCGGCATCTTCCTCAAGCTGGGCCTCCGCAGCTCCCAGGCGATCTCGGTGGTCCACCTCGCCGTCGTCGCAACCTTCGACGCGACGACGGTCACCGAACCGCGGGTCGCCCTCGGCAGTGTCGCACCGACCGTCGTGCGTTCGCCGGCGGCCGAGGCCGCTCTCGATGGCGCCACCCTCGACGGCACGACCATCGCCGTCGCCGCGGACGCGGCCGCCGCCGAGATCCAACCCATCGACGACCTGCGAGCGACCGCCGACTACCGACGGGCCGCGGTCGCGGTCATGATGCGACGCGCCCTCGCCGCCCTCGGCGCCGGCATCGAGGCGACGATGTGGCCATCCCGGCCGCCGTTGCTCCGCACGCCGGCCGTCGAAGGCCCGCCGACGGCCCCTGTCGTCACCGACGGGGACACCATCGCCGCCACTATCAACGGCGAGGAGGTCGCGGTCCCGGCCGCGGTCGACGACACCCTTCTGGTCTGGCTGCGGGACGTCGCCGGCCCCGCCCTCGGGACGTCGCTCACCGGCACGAAGGAGGGCTGTGCCGAAGGCGAATGCGGCGCCTGCACCGTCTTCCTCGACGGCAAGGCGGTTCTCTCGTGCCTCGTGCCGGCGCCCCGCGCCGACGGCGCCGACATCGTCACCGTTGAAGGGATCGCCACAGATGCGCCGCATCGGGTGCAAGCAGGCTTCGTCCGCGCCGACGCCACCCAATGCGGGTTCTGTACCCCCGGTTTCGTCATGGCCGCCGCCAAACTGCTCGAGGAGATCCCGATCCCCGACCTCGACACGATCCGCCACGCCATGTCGGGCAACGTCTGCCGATGCACCGGCTACACCTCCATCTTCGACGGTGTGCTCCACGCCATCGACGAGGGACGACCGTGAACGGCGTCGGCCGGTCCGTGCCTCGCGTCGACGCCGTGGCCAAGGTCACCGGCGCTGCCCGCTATCCCGCCGACGTCGCCGGCCCGGAGCTGCTCCACGCCAAGGTCGTCTTCAGTGGCCGCCCCCACGCTCGCATGGTGGCCATGGACGTCGCTCCCGCCCTGGCCGTACCCGGCGTCGTCGACGTCGTCACCGCCGCCGACGTGCCGGTCAACGAGTACGGCTTGACGATGTTCGACCAGCCGGTCCTGGTCGGTGTGGGAGCGACGGGCAGGAGCGCGGTGCCGTCGGACGTCAGCCGCTGGGAAGGCGATCAGATCGCCGTGGTGATCGCCGAGACGCCGCGAGCTGCGGCCGAAGGTGCCGCGGCCTTGCGCGTCGACTGGGAGGACCTCCCGATCGTGGCCGACCTCGAGGCGGCCCTCCGCGACGAGGTGCTGGTCCACGACGAGACCGCCACCAACGTCTACGTCCACGACCGGATCCGCAAGGGCGACATCGCCGCCGGCTGGGCCCAGGCCGACGTCGTCGTCGAAGGCACCTACCGCCTGCCGCACCAGGAACACGCGTTCCTCCAACCCGAAGCGGCCGTCTCCTACCTCGACACCGACGGGCGCGTCACGGTCGAGATCGCCGGACAGTGGGCCCACGAGGACCAGGCGCAGATCGCTCACGCCCTCGACCTGCCACCCGAGCAGGTGCGGGTCATCTACACCGCCATCGGTGGGGCGTTCGGCGGTCGGGAGGACATGTCGTTGCAGATCGTCATGGCGCTCGCCACCCGCAAGCTCGCCGCCCGCGGCATCGACCGCCCCATCCGATGCGTGTGGTCACGAGAGGAGTCCATCGTCGGCCACCACAAGCGCCACCGGGGCCTCGTGCATGCGAAGCTGGGTGCCACCAGCGACGGCACGATCGTCGCCGTCGAAGCCGACGCGTACCTCGACGCCGGCGCCTACAACTACACCACCAACAAGGTCCTCGGGAACCTCCATCTGACCGTGTCGGGGCCCTACGAGATCCCCAACGCCAGGATCGACTCGTACGGGGTGTACACGAACGCCGTCCCCGGTGGCGCGTTCCGCGGGTTCGGTTCGCCGCAGGGGGCGTTCGTCGCAGAGAACCAGATGAACAAGCTCGCCGAGGTGCTCGGCATGGATCCCGTCGAGCTGCGGATGCGTAACGTCATCCGGGAAGGCAGCATCGGCCCGACCCAGGTGCCCTTCCCTCCCGGAGTGTCCATGCCGGAGGTCATCGAGGCCTGCGCACAGGCCGCCGCAGACGGGACCGACGAGGCTGCGGCCTTCTCGCCCATCGCATCCCTCCCCAGCGTCGGCGCTCGCATCCGCCGCGGTCGGGGCTTCGCCTGCGCCTTCAAGAACGTGGGCTTCTCCTTCGGGTTCCCCGAACGGTGCGAAGCCACCATCGAGCTCCACGGCGACGAGGAGATCGAGCGGGTCGTCCTCCACCACGCAGGCGCCGACGTCGGCCAGGGCGCCCACACCGTGTTCAGGCAGATGGCCGCCGACGCGGTCGGTGTCGACCTCGACAAGGTCGACACCGTCTACTCCGACACCGCCACCACCGGCGATTCCGGTTCCGCCTCGGCGTCCCGGCTCACCTTCATGGCCGGCAACGCCATCCTGGGGGCCGCAGAGGAAGCCGACAAGCGATGGCGCGACGGCGACCGTCCGGCGGTGGGAGAGTTCCGGTACGTTCCTCCACCCACCGACCCGTACGATCCCGACACCGGACGGGGTGCGATCAACTTCGCCTACGGCTACGTCGCCGAAGCGGTCGATGCCGCCGTCGATCTCGACACCGGCCACATCCGGGTCCACCGCGTCGTCTGCGCCGTCGACGTGGGGAAGGCCGTCAACCCCAAGCTCGTCGAAGGGCAGGTCCACGGCGCCGTCGTTCAGGCCCACGGCTACGCCCTCACCGAACGCCTCGTCGTGGTCGACGGCCGGATCGTCAACCCGCGGCTGTCGGGGTACCTCGTCCCCGGCGCCCTCGACATCCCCGACCGCATCGAGACGGTCATCGTCGAGCATCCCGACCCGCGCGGCCCGTGGGGTGCCCGCGGCATGGCCGAGATGCCGTTCATCCCTTACGCGCCGGCCGTCGTCGCCGCCATCCACGACGCCACCGGCATCTGGTTCGACGAGATCCCCCTCACCCCCGACCGCGTACTCGCCGCCCTGCGCGCCTGACCAGCGGCGGTGGGAGGTGTCGCGATGGGGGTTCAGGGGTCGATGAGGACGCCTTGGACTTCGTCGATGCGGTAGTCGACGGCGACGGTGCGCACGATGGTGTCCAACGGCTGGAACGGCCCGGCCGGGTCGGTCCGCCAGCGGCCTTCCCACACGAACGACACCGCCACCCGATACGCCGCCAACGTCGGATGGCACGGCCCCGCCACGGTGGTGTCCCGTTCGGTGGCCGGGCAGGTCCGCCACCGGTAGGTGTGGGTGACCGTCCCGGCCGGATACCCTCGGGCGTCGCCGGGTCGATACGACCCGACCGTCCCGTCCCCCCAGTCGACCTCGATCGCTGCCACCTGCGCCTGAACCTGCAGGAGGCGCCCGTCGGGGAGCGCCTCGGCGGCGACGATCGGCGCTGGGACCGTCTCCACCGACACGTAGGTGGCCAACGCGACGATCCCCGCCTCGGGGGGTTCCAACGCCGGTGCGGGTGCCGTCAGCGGGAAGCTGCGGAACACCTCCCATGCTCGGGTTTCGGGGTCGGGCCACACACATCGGGGGGATCCGGTGGTGACCGCGATCGTCACCGGATCGTTGAGCGGATCCCACGTGTCGATCCCTCCGGGCCGCCGCGACCAGTAGTGGCAGTCCACCCCACCGACCGTCGCCGTGTACAGGTACCGGATCGGATGCCGCGGCGGTGGATCCCCCCGACCACCCGACCCACCACCCGACACATGACACTCGTACGCTCCCGAGACCGGGTCCGTTCTACATCCCTGGTCGGCGCGCGCGGAAGAACCGATCAGGATCAAGAGCATGGACACTCCTGCTACGAACCAAACGGATGCGGTCCGTCGCATATCCAACCTGTTCCGGCGAACGAGTATCCCCATTCCCCCCTCCCAAGAGGTTCGAGCACGACCACGCCCAGATCGCTGGTGCGGCCATTGACGGTGGTGGTCGATTCGAAGGCAACACAGCTTTCCGTGTCATTCAAGATCCGGACCACCTCGGTGGACACGATCGGCAGGTCCTCAACAGCGAACTCCTCGAAGGCCTGCAGCGAGACCTCCAGGTACGCGTCGTTGGCGAACAGTTCGGCGAACGCGTCCCGGTCGCCGTCGTACAGCGCCTGGAGGCGACGACGCTCCAGGTCCTCGAAGATGGCCTGG
>JALSQW010000059.1 GCA_026985095.1 Acidimicrobiia bacterium
CTCGATCGGCCGCCTATCGATACTGGTTTCAGCCGAGATGACCGTCGAGTTGGAGGGTTTCTGAAACTCTCGCGAAAGGGTCATGCGGCATCGTCGTCACCGAAGGACCTGTCGAAGGGAGGTGCTGGTGGCGTCGATCCGCAAAGTCACACATCGCTCCGGCCGCACCTCGTGGCAGGCCCGCTGGCGGGACCCGGCCGGTGCGCAGCGGTCGAAGAACTTCCCACGGCGGATCGACGCCGAACGGTTCCTCATCACCATCGAGGCCCGCAAACTCGACGGCACCTACATCGACCCGAGAGCCGGAAGGATCCGCCTCGGCGATTTCGCCCAGCAGGCCACCGCCGGGTGGCTGAACCGTCGGGACTCGACCAAAGCCCGTGACGAGTCGTACCTGCGCAGCCTCGTCCTGCCGACCTTCGGGGAGATGCCGATCGGCGCCATCGGCGTGTTCGATGTCCAAGAATGGGTTTCGGACCTCGACGCCGACGGGTACGCCCCGGCCACGATCCGTAAGGCCTACCAACTGTTGGGTCGGATCCTCAACGACGCGGTCAACGGTGGCCTCATCGCCCGTACCCCGTGCCGAGACGTCGACCTGCCCAAGATCGAACAGACCGAGAAGCGGTTCCTCTCCCCCGACGAGATCACCCACCTCGCCGACACCATCGCCCCCCGCTACCGAGCCCTGGTGATCACCGCCGCGTACACCGGGTGTCGGGTCGGGGAGCTCCTCGCCCTCGACCTCGACCGCTACCAGGCGCACAAGCGGATCTTCCGGATCGAACAGTCCCTCGCTGAGGTCCGCGGCCACCTGCGTTTCGGCCAGCCCAAAACCGCCGCCGCCCGCCGCGCCGTCACCCTCCCCACCTGGCTCCCCCAGGTCATCAACCACCACTTGGCCGACTATCCGCCCGGACCCGACGGGCTGCTGTTCACCGCCCCTCAAGGCGGCCCGATTCGCCGCAACGCCTTCCGATCCCGCATCTGGCTCCCCGCCGTCGCCGATTCGGTCGAACAGCCGATGCGGTTCCACGATCTCCGCCACAGCCACGTTGCCTTGCTCATCGCCGAAGGCGCCCACCCCGCCGTGATCGCCTCACGACTCGGCCACACCAGCGTCAAGACCGTCCTCGACGTCTACGGACACCTCTACGAAGGCCTCGACCGCAACGCCGCCGACACGTTAGACCCTCCCTGGGACGCTTCTGATGTGGACGCGATGTGGACGCGGCGAAACCGCCATCGTGATCCAGGAAGGGGGCTGACCTAGAGAAACACCAACAACCACGCAGGATCCCTGCCGTGGGCGCTACTGAGATCGAACCAGTGACCTCCTGCCGTGTGAAGGTCACTGGCGGCTATTCCGCGCGCCTGCAGGAACGGGCCGCTGGGGCGGTAGGCCCTATGCCGTCGGTGTTTCTGCCTCTCATGGTTCGCGTCGTTTCTCAGTGATGATCGATGTCATGTGGACGCGATGTGGCCGCGAGAACTGACCTGGAGTTCGGTAGGTCTCGAAACATTGCCTCGATGCG
>JALSQW010000060.1 GCA_026985095.1 Acidimicrobiia bacterium
TGGCCTTGCACAGCTCTCCATGGTACGACCAGTCGACCCGCTGCGAGAACGATCGACCGGTCCGGCTGTACAACGGCGAGGACACACAAGACGAACCGACGGCCCTGAACGATGCCGACGGTCCCCCGCTCGAGATCGATACCGCGAGCGCGATCCCGCCGAACCAGTACGACCCTTCCACCTTCGCCTTCTCCGGTACCCGAGAGATCCGCTGGTATGTCGCTCGACTCGAGGGCGGCACCCACACCCAAGCGTCGAGTCGAGGATCGGTGACCTTGTCGCACACGGACTGGTACAGCCACCCGCACGGATGGAGAGTGGCCGCCCCTCGAACTCTCGCCCGCACATACGAGGGCTTGCCGCCGAAGGAATAGGCCGTCGACGTGTACCCGTCGATGGGTCCGTCGCCGAGGGCAGCCTCGACGGGAGCGCCGCCGATCACCGTCGCCACGATCGTCACCAGCGAGGCCGTCGCCAGCGCAACCCTCCGGACTCGTGACCGCCGGACACGAGTGGCAACTCCCACCATGATCGTCTCCTCTCTTCGATCACGGCCGACCGCATCCGACCACCCTGCCACGCGCCCGTGTACCCCCCCAACGACTACCACACACACACACCGTTAAGGCCCGTCGTCACGCCCCTCCGCGCAGCGCATCGACCGGCTCGAGCGACGCCGCACGCCACGACGGATACAACCCGGCGACGAGCCCGATGACGACCCGCTCCCCGACGACCGCCGCTGCCCCGCCCGACGCTCGCCGGTCAACCACCGACCAGCGCAGCCACGTCGGGATTGTCGACAAGGACCTGCTCCTCGTAGGCCACCAGCAGCCCCCATTGCATCTCATACTACGGCTCGGCACACTCCTGCCGGGCCACCGCCACCTCCTTCTCCCGCACCTGCCACTCGGCCAACCGGTCGGCACCGAACGCCGCCGCCAACCCGCCTCGGTGAACGACGCCACCGAACGGCCCTCCGCCAGCCCCTCCACGATCCCCGCCGCCTCGAACACTTCGATCGACCATCGCCGCTCCAGCAGCCGATCCCCGAAACCCTGAACCAGCCGGCTGCTGACCAAAGACAACCGTCGACGACGACGCCCCGGCGGGCAGCTCCCGGCAGGCACCGACCCCGCCGTCACGCCCGTCGCCGGCGAACCGGGCGACGCAGAGGACCCGCCGGTACACGCGACCGCTACCAGCGCCACCGCCAGGCCACCCGCAGCAGTCTCATATCGGAGATGAGATCGCAATCGCGCGGCGAACCCTCGATCATCGCTCAGCCTCGACGGCAGCCAACTCGTCGGCGAGCATCTCGAGATCGGGGCGCAGCTCGGCGAGTACCAGCGCCAGGCGATCCCCGTTGTCGGCGAGCCATCCCCGCTCGAGTTCGGCAGCGACCTGTCGTTCGATCTCGACCCGCGGACCGGTGCATCGATCCTGGATCTCCCACAGCGTCCGCTGGGCGGCGGACAGGTCCTCGAGCTCCTTCGTCGCCTCCTCGACGGTGAGGACGCCATCGCGCGCCTCCGCCGCGACCTGCTGACCACGATCCATGAGGGCGGTCTCCTCCGCAGTCGGATCAGGAAAGCCCGCCTCGGCAAGACACCGCTCCTCCTGCAAGGCGGCTTCCACCACCCGAGGATCAGCAGCGACCCGCTCGTACAGATCCGCGGTCTCACCGTCGAGCCATTCGAGTACCCGCGCCGCCGGGTTCGGCACGGCCTCGACCGCCTCCTGATAGCACCGGGCGAGATCCTCGTTGTACGCCGCTTCCTGCCCTGGGTCACGCTCCCCACCCTCCGACGAGGATCCCGCCTGCAGATCCTGCATGAGCCGCTCCGCCAACGGGATCCGCTCGGGACCCGACGGGCCCATGGGAAGAGGAGCTACTGGGGAGTACTCCCACCCCTCGGCAACCATGCACGAGGCCAGCGTATCCGTCACAGCGCGTTCCACCGCCGCACCGATCGCAACCAGATCATGACCGAACGCCTCCACTACGAAGTCCACCAGCGGATCCGTCGACTCGGTCGCCTTCGACCCCGAGGTGGACCCCGTCGGTCCGGTGGCCGCCACGCCAGACGACGGCGTCTGCGACCCGCCGGTAACCGGCCCAACCGCGCCGCTGCACGCCGAAACGAGCACGACGATCCCCACCACGAGCCACACCCTGGCGATCATCAGAAGCCCCAGTTGTACCCCGCGGGATACGTGCACATCTGTGGGATACCGTTGTGTACTTTGCACACTTGCCACCAAGCGTTCCTATCCGGGTAGACATAGACGAAGTTCGTCCAGCTCCCGCAGGACCGCCCTTCGTAGACCCAGGCGTATTCCGGATCGTCCTTCGAGTACAGCTGCACTGCAGTACCCATCCGTCTTCGCATCGCGGACCTTGCCGTAGTAGTCGCCGAGGTCGTCACACGTCGTCGACCATCGGACCGTCTCCTCGGCCCACCCGACGCTCCACCACGTCGGCCGATCGGGGCCATCGCAGAACGCCTCCACCGACGGTGCCCGCGCAACGCCAGCGGCGACGAGCGTCACGCTCACCACCACCGCCATCAGCCACCTCAACCAACGAGCCCCGCTCGCCATGATCGTCTCCCTTCTTCGATCACGGCCGACCGCATCCGACCACCCTGCCACGCGCCCGTGTACCCCCCCAACGCCTACCACACACACACACCGGTCAAGGCCCGTCGGCACGCGATCACGGCTCTTCGATCCGTAGATACTCGGCCAACTCGGCCGCGTCGTCCTCCAGACCGGCCACGTACACTGCGAGACGTTCCCCGTTGGCCGCCAACCACGCCACTTCGTGCTCGGCGACGATGAACCGCTCGACCTTCAAGCGTTCCTCGATACACGGCTCGGTCGCGGCGGCGAGCTGCTCTTCTTCGACAACCAGCCGCTCCAACTCGGCGATCGCTCGATCCCGTTCCATGCGTCCCTCCTGGAAGGCGAGGTACGTCTCTTCCGCCTGCTGCTGGATGCTCGACGATGCGTCGTCGGCATCGACGAAACCGGCTGCCTCGACACACCGATGCTCGGCGGCGACGGCCTCCACCAGGCGAGGATCCGCGGCCACCCGCTCGTACAGATCAGCCATCTCGGTGTCGAGCCACTGGGAGGCCATCCAGACCGGGTCGGGAACCTCCTCGACGGCCGCGTCGAGACAGCGCTGGTAGTCCTCGAAGAACTCGGGGATCTCCAACTCCGACGGTACCTCCGGCGCCGACTCACCGCTCCCTCCCGCATCGGGCCCTCCCGCCTCCTTCACCTGGTCCAGGTACCACCGAACCACCACCTCCTCCCCATCGCCGGGCGGCTCCGGATCTGCGAACCCCTCAGGACCCACGAGTTCGGGGGACACCGACCATCCCTGGGAAACCAGACAGTCCCTCAGCGCATCCGACCGGGCTCGCGCCACCGCCACGCGGTGCCTCATCACCGCGCTCCCTCGCCGCCACCCTCCAAGGATCCGCGATCAGAACCCCCATTTGGAAGCGATCTGAGCGCAGCCCTGGTCGCGGCAGATCGTCCACTGCGCCCACGCGTCCCGATCGACGAAGCTGAAGTTCTTCCACTGTTCTGCGCATTGCTTGCCCTTGTAGATCTACGCCGCCGCCGGCGTGTCCCTCCAGTAGTAGCGGACGCAACTTCCATCCGTCCGAACGCCTTCAACTTGCCGTAGTAGTGACCCTGCCCGTCGCAGGTCGTCGACCATCAGCGGTCGAACCGGTCTGCTACGGCCTCCATCTCGGCGACGGTCTCTCCCCACCGCAGGACCACCGCCTCGTTCTCGACCATCACGACGTTCTCGTAATAGGACGTCACCTCGTCGATGACCCGCTGGTAGTCGGCAACCTCCCGACATCGGGCGTCAGCGACCGCGAGACGCCGTTCCTGTTCAGTCACCGACGGCGTGGCTTCCTCCTCCGAAGCAGGCACCAGAGGCCCGTCACCGAGAGCCAGGCCCGCGGTGACCGCATCCAGCGGGCGTTCGAAATCGAAGCCCACCTCTCGCATGCAACGCGACCACTCTTCGACAACAGCACCGACCCTCTCATCCGCCATCGCCCGTTCCTGCGCATCGGCGCGTAGACCGAGGATCTGATTGACCACCGCGTTCCACTGCAACGCCGCGCTCAGATCCCCGCCGACGAGCTCACGGCCCTCCGCGAGGCACCCGTCGGCCGCTTGTCGGTACACCTCCCCTCCGTCGGTGACCACCTCCACCTCCGCCCCCGTGCCGAAGAACGCCCGTTCCCACTCGGCACGAGCCTCCGGATCGAGCGACTCCAAGGCCTCCCGCATCAGGTCCTCCGCCGAAGGACCCACCGACGGTGGCTCCCCATAGCCGAAACGCTCGGCCCGCTCCACCGTCAACGGTGGCGGGTCGAGCACCACCGCGTCCGAACCCGGAGGCCCAGCGTCGACAAGGGCGACCTCGACCGGCGCGAAGAGATCCTCGAATCCCTCCCTCCGCATACACGCCTGAGCCAAGCGATCCGCCTCCCTCATCGATCGGCCGAAAGCTGTCAGGGCGTCCGCGGCCAGGCTGGTCAACGGCCGTTCCCCATACGGACGCTCCTCGAACGCCAGCCTCTCGCTTGCCCCAAACGATCCGCAACCGGCGATCACCACCACGACGACCAGCATCCCGGCGATGCTTCCACCACTCCACCGACGACGATCGAACCGAGCCATCTAGCAGTTCTCGTAGTAGTAGCCGTTGAACCTCTTCCAGCGATGAGAGCTCAGTGCGTCGTTGTGGTCCGACCCTGCCAGATCCGACACCTGCGCACCCCTGAGAACGATCCGCTCGAAGCCGTTGTACCCGCTATGCCGATAGTGGAACGTGTCACAGTAGTTCCCCCGGTTCGTGATCGAGCTGATCGAGTCATTGAGACCGATCAAGTCGCAGTTCCAGCTCGGATGATACGGGTTGAAGTCGTAGCTGTTGTTGCGGTAGTTCGGATCGTTGTAGCCGTAGTGCGCCGCGCAGCCCTGATTCCCCGCATGCAGATACAAACAGACATGCCCCGAGCCGCTCACACACACCTCCGGGTCCGATGCGGCCGCTGCTCCCGACAGCGCCACGAACGCCACGACGAGCGCGAACCCGCAGCGACGACCGCCAGTCGAGCCGAAGGTTTGGACCGACCACCGTCACCGACGCCCCGGCGCTCGATCCCCATCCTGATCGCCATGATCGTCTCCCTTCTTCGATCACGGCCGACCGCATCCGACCACCCTGCCACGCGCCCGTGTACTCCCCAACGACTACCACACACACACATCGTCAAGGCCACGCCCGTCGCGCCCCGTCGCGCCCCGCCTCGCAGCGCATCGACCGGCTCGAGCGACGCCGCACGCCACGACGGATGCAGCCCGGCGACGAGCCCGATGACGACCCGCTCCGTCGCTCGGCGGTCGAATCGGACTGCCACGGCCACCATCTCGGCGAACCGTGGGTGTACGGTGGTTCCCGCACCCTCTCGTGAGGCCGACTGAGCGGGAGTCCCCGCCCGAAGCGAGAGCGCGGAACGGGAGTCCGTATCATCACCGACCGACTGCTTCTCGTGCCTCCGCGAGGGCCTCATGCAACCGGTCCCGGACGAGGGCGAGCCGGTCCTCGTTGGCTTGCACGAACTCCCGCTCGTGGCGAACCCGAACGCTGCGGCGGATCTCGTCGAGCCGCGATTCGGACCGGCATCGTCGATCGGCATCCCAGATCGTCAGCTCGTCGCGTTCCAGCTCGGAGAGCTGAGCGAGTTCTGAAGGACCGAGCGACGGTGTCCCCGTGTCCCGATAGGCGGCGTCGAGGGCGTCCCACAGCGGAGCGGCTCGCCGCTCCAGATCGGCCGAGATGTCGGGCGGATGGGCATAGATGAAGCCCGCCGACGACATACATCGACTCCACGCCGCCTCGGCGTCGACCACCGCCGGGTCGCTGCCGATCCGATGCTGCAGTGCCGCCAGCTCCTGGATGTACCACCGTCGAAGCGCCCCGAGCTCCGGATCGAGACTTCCTGGCGGGCCGAAAGGATCGAATGGATCGGGCACAGCCTCCAATGCTGCGTCATGGCAGCGCCCTTCGGCCTCCGCGAACGCGGCCTGTCCGGCATCGTCCAAGTTCGCCACGAGGCCGGCATTGGGGTTCGGCGTACCGTCGCCGACGTTCGCGGTGTCGCCTGCCATCGCCAGACGGAGACCGTCGGCGATACCGTACGCAACCGGCTCGCCCAGTGATGGATCCGGGCCCGAATACGGGCCGAAGGCCGGATCGGACATGTCGAGGGCCACGTAGTCGAATCCTTCGGATCTGAGGCATTCGGCGAAGCGATCCTCCCGAGCCTGCGCCACGGTGACCACGAAGACCCGCGTCTGTGCGTCGTCACCCTCCCACGCACCGAGGAATCCCGCCAGGGGAGTCGGCGGCAACGTGGTCGACGTCGTCGACTCGGATGGCGCCGGATCCGACACAGCCGGCCCGGCCGGGAGCGATGGGATCGAGGCGGCCACGGTCGTTCCCGTGCCCGACGACACGGCAGTGTCCGAGGTCGGCTCGACCGGCGCGGCCCGGGTTGCTCCTCTCGGCGAGCAACCCGTTGCCAGGAGGACCAGCGATGCAACCGCCGCAGCGAGCAGCACCCACCGAGATCGGCCGAGGTTGGATCGGCAGCTTGGCACGAGACTCAGTATCCCGAGTTCCAGACCCAATACTGCCACTGGTATGAGCCACCGACCTTCCGGCCAAGCCTCATCTGCGACCGGGGGTCACCGTCCTGGTCCCAGTACGTGTAGTGCCTCCCAGATTCCGAACAGTCGTAGGCCTGCGTCCGCCACGAGTCCCCGGAGCTCTCGCGGTACTGGATGTACACACAGCTGCCGTCGGTCAACTTATCGACGACCTTCCCCTTGTAGACGCCGTCGCCGTCGCACGTCGCCGAATACCGCGCCCATTCGGTCCCGTAGACCTGACCGGTTGGCGTCCATGCCGTATAGGGGTCACCCCACGAAGGACACCCGGCCCGCGAAGGGGATGACCCCATCACGAGAACCCCCACCGTGACCACCACCGCCACCAACCACCTCGACCAACGATCCCCGCTCGCCATGATCGTCTCCCTTCTTCGATCACGGCCGCCCGAACCGAACCCCTCCAG
>JALSQW010000061.1 GCA_026985095.1 Acidimicrobiia bacterium
ACGGGGTGTTCTCCCCGGCGTTGTTCCGGCCGTCGGACACCACCATGTACTTCCGGTTCTCCAACACCCAAGGCCTCGCCGACGACCAATGGACCGCCGGCGCCTCCACCTGGCTCCCCGTCGCGGGGGTCCGCACACCGTAGCGGCGACGACCGATCGACGGAGGGGGGGCTCGTCTCGGGGAGCCCCCCCTCTCGCGTCACCTCACCGCATCGCCGAACGCGGCGGCCAGCGCATCGATGGCCGCCCGGCGCGACAGCAACGCTCCCGCACGAGGGCGAGGGTCGGCGGCGTGGTCGTCCATGGCCGACGCCAACCCCGCGACGACGGCGTCGGCATCGGCCACCGGAACCAACGACACCATGGCCGGATCCGACGCGGCGCGAGCGATGGCGCCCGCTCCCCCATGGTCGAGAACGATCACCGGGACACCGAGGAACAACGACTCGGCCAACGCCAGACCCCCCTCCTCGCGTACACCGGTAAAGATGGCCGCCGGTGTCCGGGCGAGACGCCGCAAGACCTCCTCCCGCGGGATCCACCCCGTGAAGGTGACCCGATCGGCCACCCCGAGCCGCGCCGCGAGTTCCTCGATCCGCCGCCGCTCGGGCCCGTCTCCCACCACCTCGACCGTCGCCGACGCACGAGCGAGAGCCCGGACGACGAGCTCGGGACCCTTGCGCGACTCGAGCGCTCCGACCCACACCAGCGGACTTCCCGCCTCCGGGCGTCCACCCCCGCCCTCCGCCTCCACTCGATGGAACAGGGCATGGTTGAGGACCACCACGTCACGCCCTGCGTCGCCCAGTCGACGTCGCGTCTGCTCGTTCTGCACGATCGTGACCGTCGCGTCCCTCCAGGTGCGGCGCGTCGCCGGAAGTCGCTCCATCGCCGCCACCCCGACCGCATCGAGCACGTCCCCGAAACGCCCGGCAGCACCGAGGAGGCCCTTCAACGACGGTGGCGTCCGAACGCCTCCCCCGACCGGGCCCCACACCGAAGGCAATCCCAAGGTGACAGCAGGACTCGGTAGCCAGTACGTCGAGAAGGTCGCATGGTGAACGACGTCGAACCCGCGCTCTCGGATCAAACGCTCCGCCACCGACCGGGCCGTACGCAGCCACCGGAGATAGAGCACGAAATGCGAGATGCGGTGCTTCTTGGCCAACCGCCACCAGCGCGGCTCGGGCACCTCGACGAACTCGACGTTGGCGGCAGGATGGTTGCGTTCCCAGCGACGGATCGCCTCCGTTCCCTCCGGGCCGACCAGGGCCACGACCGAATCCGCGAAGGAGGACACCGCCTCCAGCAGCCCCCATCCCGCTCCCGGTTCTGATCCGCGGCCGGGCTCGCACGTGTAGTTGAACTGCAGGACCCGCATCATCCCATCCTGCCGTCCAGGTCGAGGCCTTCGGTCTGCCATCCCGCGAAGTCGAGGGACCGGCCGCGCCATGCGAATCGACGGCCCCCGAGGTCGAGGTACGTGTTCCGGTCGAAGCGGTTGTTCCACTCCGTGAACACCCTCCGGTCGCCGGTGTCCTCCACGATCCCGGTCTGGCCCCGGGTCATCGTGACCGTGTTGTCGTGCACCCACAGGTTGCGGATCTCGTAGGGTCCGAACGCTCCCTCCCCGCGGTCCTGTTGGATGCCCGCGATGCCATCGCCGTTGTCGGTGACGATGTTCCCGTAGACCTCGACGTCCGACGACGCCGCCACCAGGATGCCGGCACCCCACAACCACTCGTCCTTGCCCACCCCGTTGCCGGTCACCGTGTTGTTGCGAATGACGGCCGCGTAGCTGATCTCGTGGAAGATGCCAGGAGCCGAGTTGCCCTCCACCAGGTTGTCCTCGTAGAGGGTGTTGCGAGCGTCGATGTCCGTCCACAACCCCGGACCGTCGTTGTCGTGGGACCAGTTCCCTCGGACCACCAACCCGAGGGTCTGGGTGAACTTCGCCCCTCCCCCTTCCCACCCCCAGTCGAACCCGGCGATGTTGTTGAATGCGATCTCGTTGTCCTCGATCAGCACGTCGGTGCCGCCGGACACCGTGATGCCCAGTTGGCCGTTGCGGTGGAGGTAGGAGCCCCGCACCACGGTTCCATCCCCCGTCCGGATGCCGGCACCGTGGGAACCGGTCACCTCCACGTTCTCGATCAGCCATCCCTTCCCGTACGGCCCGTCACCGGGGAGCTGCGCCTGGATCGCCCCGTTCTGTGCCATCGTGGCGAACTTCTCGACGACCAGGTCGCGGATGGTCACCTCCGGTGCGTCGCCGACGAAGGCGAACGTCGTCCGGCTCAGCTCGACACGCCGGGACGTCGGGTCATCGAACATGACGAGGCCGCCGTCGTCCCACATCCACCTGCCGCGGGCGAGCTCGTCCGGCGAGGTGACCTGCCACAGCATGATGTCGTCCACGAACAGGTCCTCGGGGAACCCGCATGCGTCGTACCCCTCGATGCAGTCGCCGTGGTTCACGTCGCTTCGTGTGATCCCGTCCAGACGCCAGAGGCCGTCGGCGGTCTGCCGGAATCCACCCAAGGGCTCCGACCCGTCGATGTGCGCCTCCCCCAAGCCGACGAACGCCATGCCCGCCTTCGGGACGATCGGCTCCTCGATCCGGTGCTTCCCAGGCGCCAACAGGAACGTCGTGCCCGGATCGGCTCCATCCACCATCGCCACCAGGTCGTCGGTCGGTTGCACGACGACCCCGTCGAGATCGTCGACCAGCCCGGGGAGGTCCTCCGGACCGGTCGGGGCGGTCCCCACCGGTGGTGTCGAAGTGGGAGCCGGGAGCGTGATCGTGGGCTGCGCAGGCCCGCCCGGGCTACAGGCAACAGCGACGACACCGACGGCGATCACGAGCGCGGCGAGCCTCCAGCGGCTCACTCCGATCCCCCTGCGAGAGCACCTTCGAGCTTGGCGATCGCCGACTCCCACGAGAACCATACGTCTGCGAGCGCTCCGGCTCCTCGGCGAAGCCTGGCGGCCAGGTCGGGGTCCTCGAGGATCGCGAGAACCGCTCCGGCGATCGCCTCCGGTGAGCGTTCTCGCAGCACGAGCGCGTTGACGCCGTCGATGACCTCTCCCTCCGCGGGTTCGCCCGCGGACACCACCAGCGGCAACCGGTGCGAGGCCGCAGCCGCCAGCGAAGAATTGTACAGGTACACACCGGCCTCGAGCGGCAGAACACACACGTCGGCCGCGTGCAGGTACTCCGAAGGGAGGCTGTCGTGCCAGTCGAACTCTCCGGTACGAACCACCGCGTCGTCGAGACCGGCCTTCGAGATCAACGCGTCGATGCGGGCGCCATAGTCCTCATGCGTGATCCAGTAGTGCTCCGAGCTCAACGCACCGCCGATGAGCACCAGCCTCGCTTCGGGATGGACCGCCCGGATCTTCGGGAGCGCCTCGATCAGCTCCTCGACGCCCTTGCCGGGATAGAGCCGCCCGATGAACGCGATGAGCGGATCGCCGTCGCCCATCCCCAGTGAGCGACGCCGGTCGCAGCGGGCCGCAGTCGGGTCCGTCGCACCATGCAGCAGGTTCGGGGCCGGAACCACGACGGCCTTGGCAGCCGCGCGTCGCGAGATCGCCCCCAACCGGCGTCGATGCAGGTCGCTGAGGACCACCAGCCGGTGGCTCACGGGCAACAGCGCCCCATATCGGAACGGTCCGAGGAGACGGAACACGAGCCTGCGCAGTCTGGCGGTCTCATCTCCGCCGCTCCCCAGGTTGGAGAACTCGGTCACCGGGGTGGCGCCGACGAGCCGTCCGAGGACCGGCAGGAGCGTCGGGAACGCCTTGTAGTTGTACAGCGTCCCGAGGAAGTAGATCAACAGCCCGTCCGGCCGGAGGGTGCGCAGGAGGCGCCAGATCGTGGGGGCGTCGCTCCAGCCCCAGCTTCGGGCGATGGGATGGATCGTGATCCCCGGAACCACGACCTCGGCGTGGGAGTCGGTCGTGAGCACGTGGACGTCGTGCCCTGCCTCCGCCAGATGCAGGCACTGGCGAAGCGCCAGGTCGGCCTCGGGAACCTCGGTCGGTGGAAGCGCCGCCGAAACGTACAGGATTCTCATATCCGAACCATCCCCCGAAGAGCCCTGAACGATCCGCCGCAGCTCGAAGACCGACGATACCAGTGGCTGACGGCTAGCCGGGACCCCCACGTGGCTCGGGGACCCAGCTATGCTGGACCCGGGTTCGCTCTCGCTGTTGGGCGGGCGAGCGGGGGGAAGCACATGTCCACACTCAACGGGCCAGAACCGTCACTGCGCCAGGTCGGTGATGTACCGTTCCACATCGATGGCGCGACCGCGTCGGTCACCGGTGACCGCACGGCAGGCACCGAGATCGCGATCGCCATCGATGGCGATGAGGTGACCGTCGCCGATTCGGTCCGTCCGCTCGTCCTCTCGGGAGACCGCGACCTCTCCCCCACTGGCCTCTCCCATCTGTTGCACCACGGTCACGTGCCCTTGCCGATGACCGTGTTCGAAGGCGTGACCACCCTCGGCATGGGCGATGAGGCCCGCATCCGACGGAGGACAAGCGGCGAGATCGACGTCACGGTGGAGCATCGATACCCGTATCTCGAAGCCGCGTCACGCGGCGATTCGGAACCCGACGCCTCCCGACTGCTCGATCTGCTGGTCCAATCGACGGTCCGAACGATGGAGGGCGCGGGTGACGCCGTCTTGATGCTGAGCTCCGGAAAGGACTCGACCGCCCTCGCGATCGCGATCGCCCACGCAGGGCTCGCCGGTCGAGTCCGGTGCATCACCTACTCCAACGGCACCGACGATCCTGAACCGGCCGTGGCACGGGCCACCGCCGAGCGTCTTGGGCTTCGCCACGAGGTCGTCGAACTTCCCGGCGATCCCCGGACCGTCGAGCGCCTCCTCGGAGCGTTCTTCGCCGGCTCCTACCGCCCTTCGGCCGACCTCGCCCAGATCCCCTATGCCTTCGCCGTTGCTCGGGCCTCCGAGTTCGGAGAGGTCCTCCTCGACGGTGGCGGCAACGATTCCTACATGGGCTTCCTGCCCTCCAAGGCCGACCTCATCAAGCAGCGGGGGCGCATCCGCGGCGTCCTCCCCGCCGCCATCGTCACCCGTCTCGTGGATGTCGGTTCCCCGTTCAACTACCTCGCTCGCAGTCGGGCCGAAGCAACGCTTCCGGGAAGATCGCTGCGTCCCGTCGACACCGGGCGCTTCTACCTCGACTCGGTCGATACCCGTCCCTACTGGCGGGCCGTGAGTCGCCGCACGGCCAACCTGTCCCTCCCGGATCTCCTCAACGCGGTGATGGTTCGCCACACCGACCCGCAAGCCTCCATGCTGAAGTTGAGGCAATCGGCATCAGCGTTCGGCATGACTCCACAGATGCCCTTCTGTGACGATGCGCTGGCCGACTTCTTCTTCCACCTCCCGCGCGCACACCGCTACGACGTCTCGACGGGGAAGACGAAGCTCCTGCTCCGCGAGATGCTCTCCGCCTACGGCGGCTACGATGCGGAGGCGATCGGGAAGCATCCCTTCCGCTTCGGCGGGGTGGCCTTCCTCGAACGCCACCGACGGTTCGTCACCGACGAGATCCTCTCCTGTCCGCTCTGGGATCGGGCAGCCGTCTCCCGCACCGTGGACCGCTGGTTCGCGACGATGAGTCGTCGACGCCCGTTCACCTATCACGCCCTGCTCATCCTCTTCCAGGTTTCCGGATGGATCAACCGCTCGGGAGCATCGCCACATCGGAGGACCGGATGAAGATCCTGATGGTCCACAACCGCTACAAGCAGCGGGGAGGGGAAGACGTCTCGACGGACGTCGAGATCGCTCTGCTGCGCGAACGCGGCCATCACGTCA
Source organism: Acidimicrobiia bacterium (assembly GCA_026985095.1). Classification (GTDB taxonomy): domain Bacteria; phylum Actinomycetota; class Acidimicrobiia; order Spongiisociales; family UBA5794; genus JALSQW01. The sequence goes on from JALSQW010000061.1 coordinate 5,862, forward strand.
CTGCGGTCTTCGAGGACAACGCGCGGATCGATCAGCTCGGGATCGTCCGCACCGGCATCCGCACCCTCTGGTCGCGCGATGCGCATCGTCGGATCTCCGACGTCTTGGAGTCGAGCACCTACGATGTGATGCACGTACAGAACTTCTTCCCGCTGTTGTCGCCATCGATCTACTACGCCGCGCGTCGCGCCGGAGTGCCCATCGTGCAAGCGCTTCGCAACTTCCGGCTCCTGTGCCCGGCCGCGACGCTGTGTCGAGATGGCCGCAGCTGCACCGACTGTGTCGGCCGCGCCTATCCGTGGCCGGGGGTCGTTCACCGTTGCTACCGTTCGAGCCGGCCCGCCACCGCCCTCGTCGGCACGCTCATCGCCGGTCACCGCGCCTTCGGGACCTGGAACCGAGCGGTCGATCTGTACGTGACCCCGAGCCGATTCGCCTTGGCGCGCTTCGTCGATGCCGGGTGGGATCCCGACCGTATCGTCGTGAAACCCAATGCCGTCCATCCCGATCCGCACGTCGGCGCCGGTGCCGGCGGCTACGCGCTCTTCGTCGGCAGGCTCACGACCGAGAAGGGCATCGGGACGTTGCTGACCGCCTGGGATCGTCATCGGCCGACGCTGCCACTGCGGATCGTCGGCGACGGTCCGATGCGCGACGACGTCGCGGCTGCGACGCGACGGAACCCCGCCATCGCGTGGGAGGGCGCCACCGAGCAGGACGAAACCTATCGGTTGATGCAGGACGCGACCGTCGTCGTCGTTCCCTCCCAATGCGTCGAGACCTTCGGGAGGGTCGTGGCGGAGGCCTTCGCCACCGGAACCCCCGTCATCGTCTCCGATCGCGGGGCCCTCCCTGAACTCGTGGCCGAAACCGACCACGGGGTCGTGTACCCCGCCGGGGACACCGCTGCCCTCGCCCAGGCGGTGAACCGCCTGGCACGTTCCGGCGCCACCATACGCGCGGCGGCCCGCGCCGACTATCTCCGACGGTTCAGCGGCACGGCGAGCGCCGAGCGCCTCGAGGACATCTACGAACGCGTCATCGACGGGGTGCGACGGTGACGCGCAACAACGGTCCCTTCGCGACGAACACGACGGTGCGGTTGGTGGATCCGGCGTCGGTGCGGGTCGATGTGCCGGGTGGGACGTGGGCGGGGGTCGGGGTGCCGTTGGAGGGTCTGCCCGGTGGTGTGGGGGCGGTCGAGGCTGCCACGGAGTTGATGCGGCGGA
>JALSQW010000062.1 GCA_026985095.1 Acidimicrobiia bacterium
CGGCCACCACCCCGGTGGCGTCGTCGATGATCGCCTGCACATGCGCCGGCAACGTCGAGGGGGTCGTGCCGGCACCGGTGCACGCCGCCACCGCCATCGCCAGGGCGCCGACCGCACCGGCCCACCGGCGCCGCCGCCGGCGGGAACGAGCCTCGAGTCGAGCCGAGCTGTTCATCGTCGCCTGAACCCTCCCGGTCCCAGTCGATTCCTGCCGCCCAGGGCGGGGATGTGTCCGGGTCGGTCCAGATGAGAGCTACCCGTTGTCGCCGAAACCAGGAGATGCCTCCTCGATGCAGGCCCGATAGGTGACCGGATCCTCCTCAGCGATTGCCGTCAGTTCCTCGGCGGTCGGTCGACCGGGCACGTCGTAGCCTGCCGCGCTCAGACACTCGCCGATCCCGGCGAGGAACCGGCGGTCCCGTTCCTCGAGCTCCTGGCGGGTCGGGCGGCCCATCTCCTGCCACAGCCACCAGTCCTGGAGGGGACCGACCGTCTGCGCCCAACACGCTTCGGCAGCCGCTCGCAGCTCGGCATCGGACGCTGCGGGCCAGCCGACCCACACATGGAAGTCCCGGTCGTTCTCGTCCCAGAAGGGGCCCCGTTCGATGTTGCCACCGGCCGCCCGGACACACTCGGCGTACGCCAGATAGGCCCCCTCGTATTCGCCGTAGCTGATCTCGCCATCGGTCAGGATCGCTTCTTGGGCATCGGACAGATCTGCCCCAGCGACCAGCAGCTCGAACGGTGGCGACCCCGGCAGTCCCGTCGCCTGCGGCTGCCCACCGGAACACGCCGCCGCCACCACGGCGAGCACCGCGGCAACCAAGACCGATCGAGACCTCACGGGTACATCGGATACGTGTAGTTGCCCGTGGTCGCTCCGGTGATGATCGAGGTCATGAGATGCATCCCATAGCACGAGATCGACCCACGCGTACCAACGACGACGATCGAATCGGGGTGCGCGTACCAACCAGTGTAGGTGACGTATGTGTCACAGGGAGGGTCATGAGCGAACTTGAGGTTCACTTTGACGATCGAGCACCCGGCGTTGCGGTCGTAGCTCCAAGCGGAACTCCGACCACCCAGTGTCTGAGTGCCGTTTTCCCAGCTGCAGTAGTCGATGGTTCCGTACTCGGTGCCCGCGCTCCTCGCGGGTCCGATGTAGCCGAACAGGCCGACGGCAACCATCGACAGAACGGCCACCAGGGTGAGAACTCGTCGGACCATGACGGTCCGTCTCCTTCCTCATCCCCCCTGACACGGTGGGTGTCCCGGTCACTACGATCAGTATGCGGATGGTGTGTGTGTCAAGGGGGTCGTGTTCGCGTTCGGAGTCGGGCCGATGCCCGCCCGGGGGGACGGTCAGCGGGCGGCGTCGTTCCAGCAGCGGCGCCGCAGGGCGTCGTCGGCCGATCCTCTTCGGCCTGACGGAAACAGGTGTCGGAGTCGATCGTAGGCCG
>JALSQW010000063.1 GCA_026985095.1 Acidimicrobiia bacterium
ATCAAGGCCGACACGGGGTCGTCCCCGACGCCGCCGTCGAGGTAGGCGCGGAGCGCCTCGGTTTCCAGCGATTCAGCATCGAAACGGGTCGACACTCCGTAGCCGTAACGCTCCACCCATGCTCGCTGCTCGTCGAGCGGCGCGTCGGACGTGACCGGATCATCCTCCTCGAACGGCCGCGGCGGGGCGACCACGTACTCGATCCCGTCGAGGCGCATGCACGCGGCGATCGCCTCATCCACCGCGACCTCGAAGCGACGCGCCTGTGCCCGCTCCGCCTCGGTCTCCGGGGACGGCAGCAACCCGTAAACCTCGAACGGCAACGGCTCGTCCGCCTCGAGCCGCGGGAGCGACCGACCGCAAGCCGCTACCACCAATGAGACCGCCAGCATGACGGCGGCTCGAGTGCCGAAGCCGCCACGTGCCGTCACGGGACGACCGTCGGGGACTGGTCGGCGACCAACTCCAGGTACTCGACGAACCGGTCGCGAGCGAGGCCGAGGTCCGGAGCACCGTCGTCGACCTGCAGTCGCGGCCAGACCTGCTCCACGAGCCGCTCCGACCACGATCCCACGAAGGCGTCGGCGACCTCAGCCGGATCGCATCGCCAGTCCTTCGCCGCGATGATCGCCGCGCTCGTCGAGTAATACGCCGAGAGGATCGACAACGAGTGGTAGGACCGGAGTGGGAACGGCGGCAGCTCACTCAGGTCGATGACCTCGACCTTCCCGATGTCGGTACCGACCTCGCCGACGACGACCTCCGGGAAGTACCCACCATCCGCCCAGCCGGTGATCACCTCGTCGAACGATCGACCCATCACCGCTCCCAACTCACGACACGACCCTGCGGCGAGCATCGCCTCGCTCGGGGCCACCATGACGACCTCGTAGGTGCTCCCCTCCTGTGCGTCCATCGAGGGCGTCGAGGCGCACGCAGCCACGACCACGATGGAGGCGACCACCACGAGCACCGTGCGCGTCGGCATCCCCACACGCTACATCCGGTAGGAGTACGGCGCCGTGAAGCGCAGCGTCTCACCCCGCTGGTGGCTCGACCGCGCGACCGGCGTCCACTTGCTCGCCGGGAGACCAAAGGTGAACCCGCTGCCGCGAAAAGTCAACCCGATGGTGATCTGAACAGGGTGGAAGTAGCGTCCGACATGCTGCGTCGAATAGGCATACGAGCCCTTTCGTGCTCCGTACTTGGTCGTCGTCGCAAACCAGCGCCGGGTTCCCGATGCCTGGCACCACCCCCAACAGGAACGCTCGAGCTGGACGTAGTCCTCGCACGCGAAGGCCCCAGAGCATTGGGTGTTGCGCTGCGTATGACCTTGGGCGACCACGTACGCTCGGCCGAGACTCCAGAACGTGTGCAGCGATGGTCGCTTCGGATCGAGTCGGCTCGTCGCCAGCGCCGGCGCCACCACGACCACCACAAGGAGCATGGCAGCGCCCAACAAGCCCGCAAACCGAGCTCGGTTGCCGGCCCTCCGCGTCGTGACCGTCCATTCCATGATCGTCTCCTCTCTCCGATCACGGCCGACCGAACCCCTCCACGCGCCCTGTGGCCCTACAACCACTACCACACACACACACGTCGTCAAGGACGGTCGACGGAACCGCACTCCTCCAACGGCATCACGTAACCTTGCGGCCATGTCGACCAGGCCCTCGGCTTTGCGGACCCTCGGACTCGTCCTCGCCGCCTCGGTCCTTCAGGCGTGCGTCGGCCCTGGCGCACCGCCGGCGAGCACCTCGAGCATCCTCACCGGGACGACCCTCCCGTCGACGACCACCACCCAGGCGCCGTCGACGACGACGGCGCCGTCGACGACGAGCCCCGCTCCCCCGACCCCATCCGACATCCCCACCCGGTGGGAGCTCACGAACCCGGGAGGAGGCGGGGCCTACTCCGAGGCTGCGATCACCGGCGACGTCCTCGTCGTCGCCACCGACCTGGCCGGGGTCGCCGTCAGCGTCGACGGCGCCGGGACCTGGGCGACCCGCGGTGCGTTCGCCGGCCTGGCGGACACCCACGCGGCCGCGGTCGCCGTCGATCCCGACGACCCGACCACCATCGTCGTGGGAACCGACGGCGGCCTCTACCGCTCGACCGACGCCGGAGCCACCTTCGCCGCCCTCGAACCGGTGGGCTTCGTCAGCGCCGTGGCCGCCCGCGGCGACACGCTCTACGCCGCGGTCCAGTCGGCCTACGACGTGGCCGACGCGGCGGTGATGGTGAGCCACGACGCGGGCGCGACGTGGACCACGTTGTCGCTCCCCGCAGGCCGGCACGTCGTCGCCTTCGACATCGACCCGACCGACGCCCGCCGAGCCCTCGTCGTCACCGGCGCCGGCAGGTTCGTCGACGGGCCCGCCGGGATCTTCGTCGTCGACGGGGACCGGATCTCCCGGGTCGACGCCGACATCGGCCGGATCGTCGATGCCGCTTTCGACCGCCACCACACCGCCACCATCTGGGCGACCACCGACGACGACGATCCCGACGCGCCCGGGCACCTGTGGCGTCGCGACGACCGCCACTGGAGCCTGGTCGCCGACCACGGAGGGGTCCTGTGGCTGCCGTCGGCACGTCCCGGGACGATCCGGCTCGTCGACCCGCGTCGCCAGTTCCCCTGGGACGAACGCTCCGGCGTGTGGGAGTCCACCGACGGAGGAGGCACCTGGGAACACGTTGGGGCCGTCGACGACTGGCAGCCCGGGTGGTCGCGGGTCCCGTGGGCCTTCACCGACGGGTTCGACGGACCCGTACCGTCCCTGGCGGTCGACCCGGCCGATCCCGACCGGGCGCTGCTGGTCAACTCCCAGTTCGCCTACCTCACAACCGACGGGGGACGCACCTTCACCCCCGCGTTCACCGACGAGGTGGCGCCGGGACGGTGGCGGTCCCGGGGTCTCGACAACGTCGTCGTCGCCGACGTCGCCGTCTCGGCCGACGGTGCGACGCTCTACGCCGGGTACTGGGATCTCGGGTGCTGGCGCAGCCCCGACCGGGGCGCCTCATGGGAGAACTGCAACACGGTCGGCCACTCGGGCGACTGGGAAGGTTCCGGCGGGTTCACCGGCACCGTGGCCGCCGACCCGACCCGCCCCGAGGTGGTGTGGGCCGCCCACGCTCCCGACTGGGCATCGTCGGCGACGATCCTGCGCTCCATCGACCGCGGCGCCACGTGGGAGGAGACGTCCGGGCTCCCCGACGCCCCGGATCTCCTCGGCCTGTCGGTGGACCCGACCAGTCCGTCCGGCGCCCGGGTGCTCTACGTGACCCACGACGGCGACGTCTACCGGTCCGCCGACGACGGCCGTACCTGGGTGCTCGACTTCGCGTGCGGCGGATGCCGCACGACGACCGTCGGACCCGACGGGCAGGTGTACGCGGGAGGCGAGGCGGGCCTCTGGTTCCGGCAACCGGACGGGACCTGGCTCGACACCGACTCCACCGGCCTGGGCGGCGACGTCGACGGCCCACCGTGGACGTTCCGATGGCGGGGCGTCACCGCCATCGCCGTCGCCGGCGACGGCGAGCCGTGGGTGGCGGTCCTCGGCGACGACGGCGGCATCCTCCGGCCGGACGGCGACGGCTGGGAGGCGGTCCGGTCGGGTCGGTTCTACCGTGACCTCGCCTTCGACCCCGACGACCCGACGATCCTCTACGCGGCGTCGTCGTCGGCGCTCGACCACGGCGGCTACGACCCCGGGACGGTCGGCCTCGAGGTGTCCATCGACGGGGGCGCCACCTGGCGGGTCGCCGACGACGGCCTCGCCTGGCCGTTCGTGACGAACGTCACCGTCGACGGCGGGATGGTGCTCGTCGGCTCCCCCGGCACCGGCGTCGCCGTCGGACGCTGAGCTCGGCGCCGCTCCACGCCGTCTGCGACGCTCGTCGAACTGGGCCACGAACAGCATGCCCGCCCGTGTTCTGGCGACGCCATTGCGGGACGAATCCAGCAGGTTGTTGCCCGCCAGGTCGGGGACGGCGACGTGGCGGTCGTCGAGGACCCGCACGGACCCGGGAGAGCCGCCTCGAGGCGGTCACGGAGCTTGCCTGCGGCCCGCGCCGACGGGTCCCGATGGCGGGCCATGAGCGCCGCCTGGTCGACGATCCGACGGGCGTCCATGATGGCCGAGCCGGCTCCCCGGCGGGGCGACGCGTCCGATCGATACCGGCGCGGGCTCGTCATCGTCCTCGGGCCGTCAGAACACCCGGTAGCCACCGTCGACGACGATGGTGTCGCCGGTGTGATAGCGCGACGCGTCGGAAGCGAGGTAAACGGCGATGCCGGCGAAGTCCTCCGGGCGACCCCACCGACCGAGGGGGATCCGTGCCCTGGCAGCCGCCACGAACCGCTCGTTGCCCATGAGCGGTGCGGTCATGGGCGTGTCGATCCATCCCGGCAGGACGGCGTTGGCGCGGATGCCGTAGCGGCCGTATTCGACGGCGAGGGCCCGGATCATCGACGACACCCCGGCCTTGGTGGCGGCGTAGTGCTCGCCGCGCGGCATCCCGAAGATCGACGCGATCGATGACGTCACCACCAGCGACCCCGGCGCCTCCCGCGACCGGAGGTGCCGCACCGCCTCCCGCAGGGTGAGGAACGCCCCGTCGAGGTTGACCCGCAGGATCGCCTTCCATTCGTCCAAGGTCATCTCCTCGAACCGGGTCCCCCGGGTGCCGACCCCGGCGTTGGCGAAGCAGGCATCGACGGTGCCGAACCGGTCGACGGTCCCTCCGAACACCTCGAGGACCTGCGCCTCGTCACCGACGTCGCAGACGAAGGCCTCGACGTCGGCGCCCAGGGCACGCAGGCGCTCGACGGCGGCCTGGTTCTTGTCGGGGTCGGTGCCCCAGATCGCCACCGACGCGCCCGCCCGAGCCAGGCCTTCGGCCATGCCGAGGCCGATCCCGCCGTTGCCGCCGGTGACCAGCGCCACCGTTCCGGTCAGATCGAACATGTCCACACCTGCTCCTCGGTCGGCGACCCCGAGACGATAGACGCCGGGGCGTCGGGGAACACCGGCGATTCTTCGCGACGGCTTCATCGTTCTCGAACAGACGCGTCGGACACTGGGGACATGAGCTACTCGGAACGGGAACGCATCAGCCACGTCGCTCGCCGCATCGGCTTCGGGGTCGAACCCGCCATCGTCAAGGCGCTCAGCGTCGACGAAGCCATCGCCATGGCCCTCGACCTGTCGGTCCCCACCCCGCCACCGGACCCCGTCGCACCCGCCGACATGGACGAGGCCCGCTCACCGGAACAGCGCGAGGCCCCGTACCGCTACTGGTTCGCTCAGCTCGTCGACGGGCCCCGGCGGATCGAGGAGCGACTCACCTGGTTCTGGCACGACCACTTCGCCACCGGGATCCAGAAGGTCAAGGTGCCGTATCTCATGTTCGTCCAGCACGCCACCATCCGGAAGCTCGCCACCGGATCGTTCGCCGAGCTCCTCCACGCCATCGCCGTCGATCCCGCGATGCTGATCTACCTCGACGGTGTCCAGAACGCGGCCGGTCGGATCAACGAGAACTTCGGCCGGGAGGTGATGGAGCTGTTCACCCTCGGCCGCGGCAACTACACCGAGGACGACGTCGTCGCCGCCTCCCGCGCGTTCAGCGGCTGGGTGGTGCCCCGTGCCGGTCCCCGGGCGGAACGTCGCGGTCTGACCCCGTGGGCAGCGACCTTCGTGCCGTTCCGCCACGACGACGGAACCAAGACCTTCCTCGGGGTCACCGGCGAGCTCGATGCCTCCGACGCCATCGACATCATCTTGGACCAGCCCGCCACGGCGACCTTCGTTTCCGCCAAGCTGTACCGCGAGTTGGTCGGCGTCCCTCCCGACCCGACGACCAACGAGCGGATCGCGGCGGTGTTCCGCCGGGACTGGTCGATCATGGCGCTCGTCGAGGAGATCGTCGCCGATCCCGGGTTCGTGAGCGACGACGCGATCCGGACCAAGGTCCGCACGCCGTTGGAACGAGCGGCAGGGATCGCCCAGGTCTTCGGCGCCGGATCCCCGGCCGCGGGCCGCAGCATCTTCCAGGCCCTGCGGGCGGTCCGGTTCGTCCCGTTCGCTCCCCCGAACGTGGCCGGGTTCCCGAAGGGAGAGCGGCTGCTCGGGCCCTACCGGCTCGTGCACGGATTCGATCTGGCGGCGGCGCTGCCCCGGGAGGTCCCCGACCTGTCGGCGGACGAGCTGGCGGCCCGATTCGGCATCTTCGATCTCGGCGCCGACAGCCGCACGGTGATCGACGCCGCCACCGATCCGTTCGTCCGCGCCGCATTGACCGTCAACGCACCGGAGTACTTCGTCACATGAACGAGCACACGACCCCCGACACCGGCGCCGTCGAGACCCCCGACGGCGCCTGCCCGGCCATCACCCGCCGCCGGTTCATCGCCGCCCTCGGAGCGTCCGTCGCCACGGTGGCGGTGGGCGGGTACGGGATCTCCGTTTGGGGCAAGAACCCGACGGCGACGACGGTCGCCCCCACCGGCGTCCTGCAAGCGGCGACGACGGCGCCGACCGTCGGATCGCTGGGATCCGCCACCGGACGCACCCTGGTGGTGGTCGAGATGGGCGGAGGCAACGACGGTCTCAACACGGTGGTCCCGTTCGCCTCCGGTCGCTACCACGACCTGCGCGGCGATCTGGCCATCGACGAGCCCCTCGATCTCGACGGCGAGATCGGCCTGCACCCGGCGTTGACGTTCCTGGCCGACCGGTACGACGCCGGGGACGTCGCGATCGTCGAAGGGATCGGCTATCCCGACCCCGACCTGTCCCACTTCGCCTCGATGGCGACCTGGTGGAGCGGCCTGCCCGGTTCGGTCGGTGCGACCGGATGGCTCGGCCGGTACCTCGACGGCACCGTCGGGTCGGAGGATCCGCTCGCCGGGGTCACGATCGGGCCGGGTCCGACCCCCGCCCTCCTCGGCGAACGGTCCTTCCAGGTGTCGGTGCAGGACATGTCGGGGCTGGCCCCCGCCGTGCCGGGATGGATCGACGACACCGACGAGCTGATGGCCATGTGGCAGGGCTTCGCTCCCGGCGACTTCGACGGCGCCGTCCTCCTGGACCTGGTCAGGGCGGCCATCGGCATCACCGTCGACGCCGCCAACGAGCTCAACGCGAAGCTCGACGGCGCTCCCGCCGACGACCCGACCCCGGCCGGGCGGCGACGGAGGTCGGATCTCGGGACCTCGATGGAGGTCGCCGCGGCGCTCGTCACCGCTCCCGGCCCGCCCGCCGTCGTGTACGTCCACGGCTGGGGCGACTTCGACACCCACGAGGGCCAGGCCGACCGTCACCAGGGCATGATGGAGACCCTGAACGAGGCGTTGGGCGACTTCTTCGACGCGGTGGAAGCAGCCGCCGTGCAGGACCGGGTGATCGTGATGACGACCTCGGAGTTCGGGCGGCGCCCGGCGTTCAACGGATCGGGCACCGACCATGGGACGGCCAACGCCCACTTCCTCGTCGGCGCTCCCGTGGCGGGGGGACGCTACGGCGAGACCCCGAGCCTCGTCGACCTCGACCGGCGGGGCAACATGATCCACACCGTCGACTACCGGTCGGTGTTCGCCTCGGTCCTCACCGGCTGGTTCGGCGCCGACGCCGAGACGATCTTCGGCGCCGATCTGGAGACGCTGCCGCTACTGGGCTGAGGGTCGCGCTGGGCGAGATTCGGCTCACCTTCGGCGTCCGACCTGCCGATGCCACCAGGAGTCGACCAGGGAGCACCCATGGGCAGGACCAGGATCGCCGTGACCGTCGTCGCGCTCGGCCTGGTCGGCGCGGCGTGCGGTCGGGCGGCGACGTCGACGTCGGCCGCGCCACCGACGGCACCGGACGCGCCCTCGACCACGTCCGCCGCGTTCGGGACGGTCCAGGCGCAGCGGCTCTCATATGCCTACGAGGACGTCGAGACCGTCGAGTACCTCCTCTCGATCGACCAGACCGTCGCCATGCACAACGATGGCGACGTACCGCCCGACGAGAGCGGGGACCTGCCCGTCGACGTGGCCATCCACTCGGTGCTCGAAGGACCGATCCGCTACGAGACGAGCCCCGGGCCCGAACCCGGCACGACCCGGATCCGGATCGTCACCGAGCTCACCGACGTGTCGGTCGAAGGGACGGTCGACGGGGTTCCCGCCGATGGAACCGAAGGACTCGACGACGTCGGCGCGATCGCGCCGATCGACGTGACGGTGGTCGTCGACGACCAGGGAACGATCGTGTCGGTCGACGGCGACGAGTTCGGAGATGTGTCCGGGTTCCTGGGCAACCAGGGCACGGCGGGACTCGGCTTCGTCGGCAACCAGCAGCTCGGACGGCCCGTGGGTCCCGCCTTCCCCGATCAACCGGTGACCATCGGCGACTCCTGGACGGAGGTGACCGAGACCGAGGGGCCCGATGGCCCGATCGTGACGACCGCCACGCACACCCTCGTGGCCACCGAGACCGTGGATGGGACCGACGTGGTGGTGGTCGAGAGCTCCTATGAGACCGAGGAGATCGAGATGGACCTCGGCCGCCTCCTCCGGGACATGTTCACCGGCCTCGCCGACGGGGTCGGTGCGGATCCCGAGATGAGTCCCGAGGATCGAGCAGAGCTCGAGGCGGCGTTCGAAGAGATCGCCTTCGTGATCCACGTCGAGCCGACGATGAGCACCGCCGTCTCCCGCTTCTCTCCGGACACCGGCCTCGTCGTGTCGGCCGACGTCGAGGTCGACGCGGCGATGTCGATGGACGTTCGCGTCCCGGACGAGACCGGTGGGGTGCGATCGCTCACCACCGAGATGACGATCCACCAGTCCATGCGGTACGAGCTCGTCGGCGACGGGGCATAGCAGAGATTCGTCCACTGCGGCCCGGACCGGCCGGTCCGGTTCTCGTCACAGGATCGTGGCATGATCGAACGTATGTTCGATCCGAGCGCTCCGAAGGGTGCTGGGCATTCGCGACGGCGGGTGCGTGTTCCCCGGATGCCACCGGGTGCCCGGGTGGTGCGACGCCCACCACGTCGTCCCCTGGACCCGCGGCGGCGCCACCGACCTGGACAACCTCGTGCTGGTGTGCCGCCGCCACCACGTCCTCCTCCACGAAGGGCGCTGGCGTCTCCACCGGGATCCCGACGGCACCTGGACCACCGACCTCCCCGCCCGCGCCGGGTCCCTCCCCGGACCCGAACCACCCTGAAGACCCGCGGTCGGGCATGTGTCGATCATGGCCTCGCCCACCTGTGGGGGTGGACGACTCGACCCCCTACGGCAGCTTCGACATCCATACGATCGACATCCCACCGCCGAGGAGGAGCAGGACGAGCCCGACGGCGAGGGCGTACTCCCAGAGCTCTCGTGTCTCGGTCTCGAACGCGACCTCCGAACCGATGTCGTCCAGGATGCGCTGCAGCTCGTCGGCGGTGGCGGCGGTCGAGAACCTCCCGCCGGTCGCCTCGGCGATCGAACGCAAGGACGCCTCGTCGGGTGGCACCGGGATCACCTCACCCTCGTAGGTGATCCGACCCTCGGGAGTACCGAACGAGATCGTCGACACCTCCACGCCGGCGTCCACGGCAGCCGCCACCGCCTCCTCCGGCGCCCGACCCATGGTGGTCGTCCCGTCGGACAGGACCACGATCGCCGCTGGCACCTCGCCACCGTCGTCCCGGCGCTCGGCGTCGATCAAGGCCAGACCGGCGAAGATCGCCTCACCCACCGCGGTACCCTCTCCCAACACGAGGTTGTCGATGCCCCGCTCGACGACCAACCGATCCGTCGTCGGCGGCACCGCCGGCAATGCGACCCCGGCGAAGGGCACGAGACCGATCCGCAGCTCCCCGGGCGCCAGCCTGACGAACTCCTTGGCCGCCGACTTGGCAGCGTCCAGACGCGTCGGCGGCACGTCGTCGGCGTCCATCGACAACGACACGTCGATCGACAGGATCACCGTCGCCTGCTCCCGCGGCACCCGCAGCTCGCCCACCGGACGAGCGAACGCGGCGACGACGACACCCAACGCCAGCACGAACGCTGCCGCCGGGAGGTGACGACGCCATCCGGGACGATCCGGCGCCACGCGGTCGAGCAGCTCCACGTTGGAGAACCGCACCGCATGTCGCTTGGCGCCCCGCAACGCCACCAGGTACCACACGACGAGGATCGCCGGCACCGCCAGCAACCAGAGACGCTCGGGGGCCAAGAACGTCATGGGCGACGCCCCGTCGTCCTCCCCCGACGCCGATGCGACACGTGCCGGACCACGTCCGCAACCCAATCCCGGTCGGTACGCAGCACGATGTGATCGGCACCCACCGACCGGATCCCGGCCGCGATCGCCGCCCGCTGCTGCGCCGCCGCCTCGACGAACCGGTCCCGCAGATGCGACGACGACGTGTCCACCCAGCGGCGCCGACCGGACTCCGGATCGACCATCGCCACGACCCCGACGTCGACCAGGTCCAGCTCGCGGGGATCGACGATCTCCACCGCGATGACGTCGTGGCGTCGTGCGAGCACCCGCAGCTCCCGAACCCATGACGGATCGTCGAGGAAGTCGGACACGACGATGACGAGACCTCGGCGGCGAGCCAGCCGGTCCGTCTCCCGCAGCGCCGCCGCCAGATCCGCCCGTCCGGCGTCACGGTCGGAGTCGAGCATCGCGAACAGGACGCCCTGGAAGTGCCTCCGGCCGGAACGGTGCGGCAACCAGCGTCTCCGGTCGCCCTCGGCCAGCAGCGCCCCGATGCGGTTGCCGCCGCGTTGGGCCAGATAGCCGAGGGCCGCCGCCCCGGCGACGGCCAGGTCCCGTTTCTCCACCAACGCCGTCCCGAAGCTCATCGATCCTGACAGGTCGGCGACGATCGTCGTCTCCAGCTCCCGGTCGGCGATCGTGTCCCGCACATGGGGCTCGCCGGTGCGCGCGGTGACGTTCCAGTCGATGCGTCGCACATCGTCACCGGGCCGATAGACCCTGGCCTCGCCCAGCTCGGAACCATGGCCAGGGATGAGCCCCTCGTAGTCGCCCTGGAGGATGCCGTCGAGACGTCGCAGGACCTGCAGCTCGAGGCTCCGCAGCGCCGCATGCGGCTCGGTGGGTCGGTTCACGACCGCCCCGCCGCGTCCGGCGGCAGCTCCCGCACCACCGGAGCGGCATCCATCGGCGCCGGGGCCTTCGGCTCGTCCTTCACCGCCAGACGCGGCGCCGGCATCGTCGACAGCAACTCGACGAGCACGTCGTCGACCGTGACGCCGTCGGCGAGCGCCTCGTACGACAGGACCAGCCGATGGTTGAGGACGTCATAGGCGACGTCGTAGACATCCTGCGGCAGCACGTACCCACGTCCGCGCAGCAACGCCATGCCCCGCCCGGCTGCGACGAGCGCCAGGGACGCTCGCGGGCTCGCCCCGTACTCGATGAGCCCGTCGAGCTTCGAGATCCCGGCCGCGTGGGGATCACGCGTGGCGACCACGAGGCGGATGGCGTAATCGGCGACCGCCGGATCGACGTAGATGTCGGCCGCGGTGTGCTGCATCGCGGTCACGTCGTCGGGGTCGAGGATCTTGGCCGCCACCTCCGGTCCGACGCCGGAACGCCGAACGATCTCCTTCTCCTCGTCGGGGCTCGGATACCCCACCGGGATCCGCATCAAGAACCGATCCCGCTGGGCCTCCGGAAGCGGGTAGACCCCTTCGGATTCGATCGGGTTCTGGGTCGCCATCACCAGGAACGGCGCCGGGGCCGGGAACGTCCGGTCGCCGATCGTGACCTGACGCTCACCCATGACCTCGAGCATCGCCGACTGGACCTTCGCCGGGGCTCGGTTCACCTCATCGGCGAGCACGAAGTTGGCGAGCACCGGACCGGGCTCGACGTCGAAACGCTCCTGCGACGCCCGATAGATCCGGGTCCCGACGATGTCCGACGGGATGAGGTCGGGCGTGAACTGGATCCGAGAGAACGTCCCGCCCAGGACCCGTGCCATCGTCCGCAAGGTGATCGTCTTGCCCAGACCCGGGACGCCTTCGAGAAGGCAATGCCCGTCGGCGAGGAGACCCACCATGAGCCGTTCCAAGACGCGATCCTGTCCCACCACGACCTTGCGCATCTCGAAGAGGGCCTGCTCGAGCTGGGTCGATCTGAGCGCGAAGTCGTCGGTCATCGTACCTCCAGGTTCTCGGCGATCGTGAGCACGGCGGCCTCGCCGAGCGCGGCCGGGGCGATGATCTCCACCGCGGTACCCGTCTCGGCGACGAACACGAGGCGGATCCTGAGCTCGTCGGACTCGACCACGGCATCCCGACCGGCGACCGTCGTCGGTTTCCCGGCAGCCGACTCGAACACCGCCGCCGCGTTCGGCCCGGCCGTCGCCCGAACCGCCACCGAACCTGCCTCGCCCTCCAGGATCGTGACCTGCTGGACGGTCGAGCCGACGGTGGTGACCCTCGTCGAAGCGACACCGTACCCGTCGGGAAGCGCTCCCACGGTGACGAGCGGCTCCGATGGCGTCGCCGGGACGAGCTGATCGAAGCCGCCGAGCTCGTCGAGCATCTGGCGCAGCTCCGGCGGCAGGCTCCCGAGGAGATCGCGGGGGTCGATCGTGCCGTCGGCGAGCCCATCGAACAAGCCGTCGAAGAGCTCCCGAGGATCGATCGAGCCGGGATCCTGCGACGGTGATGCCGCTTGGGGCCCGTCGATACGTCCGGTTCCCGCCACGGCCAGGGCCGTGTCGATCGGCACGGCGAAGCCGATCCCGTTCGAGCCGCCCGACGCCGACGCGATCGCCACGTTGATGCCGATGACCCGGCCGTCGAGACCGACCAGCGGGCCTCCCGAGTTGCCGCGGTTGATGGCGGCGTCGGTCTGGATGAGGCCGGTGATCGTCGCACCGCCCACGTCGAGGCTCCGGTCGAGGGCCGACACGATGCCCGAGGTGACGGTCTGGTCGAGGCCGAAGGGGCTGCCGACCGCGACGACGGTCTGGCCCACCTCGACCGGCTCGCCCTCCGCCAGCGGCGCCGCGACGAGATCGGGCAGGTCGACGGCGACGACCGCCACGTCCTTCTCCCGGTTCCGGGCGACGACGGTCCCGGCGGCCGACCGGCCGTCTCCGAGGCGCACCGTGACACTGTCGGAGCCGGCGACCACGTGGGCGGCGGTGAAGATGCGACCTGACGGGTCGTACACAAAGCCCGATCCCAACCCGTCGGGGGTCTCGATCTGGACCACGGACGGCAAGATCGCCTGCGCCACCACGGCGACGGGTTCGGTCCCCGCCCCGTCGGTCGGCCCACTGCGCCCCGACCAAGCCGCGAACATGGCGACGGCGACGAGGAGAACGGCGACCGTGATCACGGCCGAGATCACCCCGACACGGCGGCGCGGCGAAACGGCCGACGCAGCGGGAACGCCAGGATGTACGGGTGCAGGGGCCTCCCCCTCGGGCGGAGCCGGCGGAAGATCACGCCACGTTCGGCCGGTGTCGATCGGAGCGGTCTGGTCGGTCTCTCGGGTCACCACGAAGAGCTCCTCCTCGGTATCTCCCCGAACGCTACGACAGCCCGGATAAAGCCGGCATAAAGCCGGCCGCGACACCACAGCCGTCTAGCCGCCCCCACGCAACGGCGAGACGAGGGGGTGGATGCCGTCGTCGGCGACGACCTCGTCCGACGTGGCCTCCGAGCCGAGGGGCAGCCAAAGCGTGAACTCGGCGCCGGCGCCCAGCTCGGAGGCCACGGTGACCGCACCGCCGTGCGCCTCGGCGACCTGTCTGGCGATGGCCAGCCCCAGGCCACTGCGACCCTCACCCCGGAGGCTCGAAGCGTCCTCGGACCAGAAGCGCCGGAAGATGTGCTCGTGGTCTCGGGGGTCGATCCCTGGACCGTCGTCGTCGACGGCCATCCACGCCCAGCCGGCCATCGTCCCGCTCCCGACCCGGACGACCGAACCCGCGCGGGTGAGCCGGGCGGCGTTGCCGACCAGGTTGGCGTAGGCCCGTTTGAGGGCATCGCGGTCGGCTTCCACGACGGCTCGGTCCACGGCGCCCCGGTCGACGGTGACCGATGCTCCGGCGAAGGCTCCGGCGTGTTCGTCCACCACCTCGTCGACCACCTCGGCGAGGTCCGTGCGGCGACGACTCGTCGCCGGTGTCACATCCCGGGCGAAGGCCACCAGGTCGTCGACCGACCTGGCGGTGCGATCCACGGTCCGTCGCACCGTTTCGGCGGCCGCCCGCAACGATCCGGCGTCGGCATCGGGGTCGGCGAGGGCCACATCGAGGGTGGTCGCCATCACCGCCAGCGGGTTGCGCAGTTCGTGGGAGATGTCCTGCACGATCCGTCGGCGGGCCGCGACGCCCTCGGCGATGCGGTCGAGCATGGAGTCGAACGTCTCCGCCAGCTCCTTCAGTTCGTCATCGGGCCCCTCCAGGCCGATCCGGCGGGAGAGGTCGTCGGCCCCTCCGATGTCGCGGGCGACCGCCACCACCCGACCGATCGGGCGAAGGGAACGATCCGCGACGAACCATCCCACCGCCAGCGACACCGGGAACAGGCCGACGAGCGCCCACAACGAGATCGTTCGAAGCTCCTCGAGGGTCCGGGCATCGATGACCTGCTCCAAGGTGACGAACTGGAGCTGGACCTCCCGGGCCACCGTGACGATCTCGCCGGTGGCCGGGTCGAGATAGCTGGCGAACGCCGTCCCGGCGGTCACCGGTTCGGAGACCAGCGACCGGGACACGGCCATGTAGACGACACCGAGCGCGGCGGCTGCGATCCCGAAGACCAGCACGGTATAGGTGAGCGCCAGCCGGAAGCGAACCGAACGCAACAGGGCGCTCACGGCGGCGCCCCGAAGCGGTAGCCGAAGCCCACGACCGTCTCGATGACGCCGTCGACTCCCGCGTCGCGCAGCTTCCGGCGCAGGTTGGACACCGTCACCCGCACGGTGTTGGTAAACGGGTCGGCATGCTCGTCCCAGACGTGATCGAGGAGCTGCTCGGTGCTGAGGGCCTCGCCGGGATGCAGCATCATGTACCGCAAGAGGGCGAACTCCTTGGCGGTCAGCGCCAGCGGCGCTCCCGAGACGGTGACCGTTCGCGCCGCGGCGTCGAGGCCGATCGGTCCCGCCTCGATCACCGCCCTGGTCGCGGCGGCGTCCCTGCGGAGCAGCGCCCGGACCCGTGCGAGCAGCTCGGGAAAGGCGAACGGCTTGACGAGGTAGTCGTCGGCGCCCTCGTCGAGACCGCGAACCCGGTCGCTCAGCGAATCGCGAGCGGTCAGCATCAACACCCGAGGCTGCGGACCGCCGGCCCGGCGCATGTCCGCGCACACCGCGAGCCCGTCACCGTCGGGCAGGTTGAGGTCGAGCAGCACGAGATCGTACGGAGCCACGGCGAAGCGCTCTCGGGCCCCGCGAGCGTCGTGGGCCACGTCGACGGCGTACCCCTCTCGCCGCAGGCCGACGCCCAACGCCTCGGCCAGCTCCACCTCGTCTTCGACCACCAGGACCCGCATCGGGCGAAGGCTATCGCCCCGGCACGTCTCCGAATGCGTCGACTGTCGGCACGAGCCCGGTACCGTTCTGGCCGATGAAGCGTCTCTTCGGGTCGATCGCCGCCGGCGCCGTGTTCCTCGCGGCCTGCAACAACGCCGTTCCGCCGTCCCTGGAGTCGACGACGACCACCACCGCCGGCGCCCCGCCCACCTCGGTGACCACCACCTCGGTGACGCTCCCGCCCCCGGACCTGAGCGAACCCGCGACCGTCGAAGCGGTGATCGACGGCGACACCATCAGGGTCATCACCGGCGGCGTCGAGGCCGACGTTCGTCTCCTCGGGGTCAACGCCCCCGAGGTCGAGGAGTGCTACGGCGACCAGGCGCGGACCGAACTGACCGACCTGCTCGGCGACTTCGAGATCGTCATGCTCCCCGGAGCCGAGGACACCGACCCGTTCGGTCGGCTGCTGCGCTACGTCTACGTCGACGGGCCCGACGACACGACCTTCGTCAACGAGCAGTTGGTCGTCGCCGGAGCCGCCGTCGCCCTCCAGAACGGCCATGAGTTCCAGGACGAGTTCAAAGCTCTCGAGGATCGCGCCTACGCGTCGGGGCGGGGCATGTGGGGCACCTTCGTCTGCGGCCATCCCGAATCGGGTGTCGCGCCGGATCGTCCCCAACTCCGGGTCGACGGGGTGTCCTTCGACCCGCCCGGGCCCGACGGCGACGCCCTCGACGCCGAATGGGTCGAACTGGTCAACGAGTCGTACACGAGCGTCGACCTGGGAGGATGGGTCATCCGGGACGAATCGTCGAGCAACCGACTCGAGATCCCCCGCGGCACCTCCCTGGCACCCGGCAACACGATCCGGATCGTCACCGGATGCGGGACGTCGGGCCCGAGCGCCGTCTTCTGGTGCGCCGACTCGCCGGTGTGGAACAACGACGGCGACACCGTCATCGTGCAGGATCATCTCGGCAACGTCGTGGAACGCTACGTGTACGGCGGCGATCGCCCGTGAACGCATCGCCGCCCGCGCTCAGAGTCGCCGGGCGACGGTCTTCATCTCCATGAACAGGCGCAGGTAGTCGGGGCCTCCCGCCTTGGCGTTCGATCCCGACATGTTGAACCCGCCGAAGGGCTGCACACCGACGAGCGCCCCGGTGATCTTGCGGTTGATGTAGAGGTTGCCGACGGCGAACTCGCGACGGGCCCGCTCGATGCGGGCCTCGTCCGACGAGTAGAGCCCACCGGTCAGCCCGTACTCGGTCCCGTTGGCAACGGTCATCGCCTCGTCGAAATCGGCCACCCGGATCACCGACAGGACCGGTCCGAAGATCTCGTACTGGGCGAGCCGGGCGTTGGGTGCGACGTCGGTGAACACCGTCGGCTCGATGTACCAGCCCCCGTCCCGATCGATGGGCCGTCCACCCATCACCAGGGTCCCCTCGCCCTTACCCTTCTCGATCTCGGACACGATGTTGCGATGCTGAACGGCCGAGATCACCGGACCCATGGCGTGGTTCTCCGCCGGAGGGCCGATCGACAGGGCCGCGGCTCGCTCGACGACCTTGTCGAGCAACCTGTCGTGGATGGCGTCGAAGGCGATGAGCCGCGATGCCGCCGAGCACTTCTGACCCTGGAACCCGTAGGCGCTTCGCACGATGTCGTCGGCCGCCGCGTCGAGGTCCGCGGTGTCGTCGACGATCATCGCATCCTTCCCGCCCATCTCCATGTACGCCCGCTTGAGCCACCGCTGACCCGGATGCACGATCGAGGCCCGCTCTCCGATCCGCAAGCCGACCTCCTTGGAGCCGGTGAAGTTCACGAACCGCGTCCGGGGATGGTCGACCAGCGCATCGCCGATGACCGAACCGGCACCGGGGAGGAAGTTGACGACCCCGTCGGGCATACCGGCCTCCGCCAGCACCTTCATGAACCCCCATCCGACCAGTGGGGTGTTGGACGCCGGTTTGATCACGACCGTGTTGCCTGCGGCAACCGGCCCCATCGCCATGCCCACCAAGATGGCGAGGGGGAAGTTCCACGGGGGGATCACGACGCCCGCGCCGAGCGGCTGGAGCCACGACTCGTTGAGCTCCCCGGGACGGTCGTACACCGGGAGCGGCTTGGCCATGTCGAGCGCTTGGAGGGCGTAGTACCGGCAGAAGTCGACGGCCTCGGCGACGTCGGCCTCGGCTTCCGCCCAGTTCTTGCCCGCCTCGTAGGTCTGCCAGGCCGCGAACTCGAACTTCCGAGCCGCGATCAGATCACCGACTCGATGGACCAGCCCGGCGCGTTCCTCGGCGGTGCGCGCCGCCCAACCAGGGAACGCCTTCCATGCCGCGTCGAGCGCCCGGTCCACGTGCTCGACGGCCGCCGACGATGCCGTTCCGACGACCACGTCGGGACGGGCCGGATCGACCGACTCGATCCGCTGCTTGGTGCCGACCTGATCGGGACCGATGACCAGTGGCGCCTCCTCGCCGAAGCGGGCGGCGACGTCCGCCAACGCCCGCTGGTAGGCCGTTCGGGCCGGTTCCTCGTCGAAGTCCGAGTACGGTTCGTTCTGGAACGGCTTCACGACGCCTCCTCCTCGTGGTCGGGACGATCCGAAGGCTACCGCGGGACCCGATCGAGGGAGCTCCCGAAACCGTTGAAGGAGCCGGCCACGACACCCGATATACCAGGTGTGAGACCACGCGTGCTCGTCATCGAGGACTCCGCCAGCGTTCGGCGGCTGGTCGAGGTGTGCCTGCGGGTGATCGACGTGGACCTCGATGCGGCCGAGGACGGCATCGAAGGCCTCGATCGGGCCCGTCAGACGCTTCCCGATATGATCATCCTCGACATCGGACTGCCAGGGATGGACGGGTGGGAGGTCCTCAGGAACCTCCGCAACGACGAGACCGCCGCCGACATCAAGGTCCTGATCCTCACCGCCCACGCCCAGCCGGAGATGGCCGACAAGGCCCAGGAAGGCGGCGCCGACGCGTTCATGACGAAACCCTTCCGGCCGCTGGACCTGCGGGAGCAGGTAGAGAAGCTCCTCGCCGGCTGACCCGACGCCGACGCCGATCAGCCGGCGCGAACGGCGCCGCGTTCCCTCACGAGCGACGAGCGGCGAACGTGGGCGCGGAGGCCGTTGCCGACCGCCGCGAGCTCGGACACCTCGTGGGCGAGCACGGCACCTGCCACCGACAGGATCCCGACCGCTGCCGAGGGAACCAGGAGCACGAGGATCCCGATGGCGAAGATCACGTTCTGTCGGCTGATGCGCGCCACCCGTCGTCCGAGACGGATGACATCGACGAGCGCACCGAGGTCGTCGCCCATCAATGCCACGTCGGCGGCCTCGATGGTGGCGTCGGTGCCGGCGGCCCCCATCGCGATCCCGACCGTCGCCGTCGCCAACGCCGGAGCGTCGTTGATCCCGTCGCCGACCATCGCCGTCGCCCCCACCGTCGCCTCGAGGTCGGCGACGACCTCGGCCTTGTCCTCGGGTCGGAGCTCCGCTCGAACGTCGTCGATGCCGAGTGCGGCGGCGATCGTCCTGGCGGTCGGCTCGGCGTCTCCGGTGAGCATGACGACGTGACGGATCCCCACCTCGCGGAGGGCCGCCACCGCCGCGGCGGCACCCGGTCGCGGCTCGTCGCGCAAAGCGACGAGCCCCACGAGCTGGCCATCGGAACCGACGTACACGATGGTCTTGCCGTGGGCCCGTAGCTCGGAGGCTCGTCGTTCCCACCGGGCGATCTCGTCGGGGTCGACCCCGGCTGCTCTCGCCGCGCCGACGTTCCCCACCCACACGGTGCGTCCGTCGACGATGGCGGTCGCCCCAGCTCCGGCCATGGAGCGGAACCCGGTCGCCTCTGCGCGGTGATCGTCGCCGACGGCGACGATGGCTCGGGCGAGGGGGTGCTCGGAGTGACGCTCGACCGCCGCCGCGAGCGACAGCACCTCGGTTTCGGTCGTCGCGCCAGCGGCGATGTCGGTGACCGCCGGCCGTCCGACGCTGAGGGTGCCGGTCTTGTCGAACGCCACCACCTCCACGGTGCCAAGGTCCTCGAGCGCCGCCCCTCCCTTGATGAGGATGCCGTTCCTCCCTGCCGACGAGATGGCGGACGCCACCGCCACCGGCGTCGACATCACCAGGGCGCATGGGGCACCGGCGACCACCACGGTGATCCCACGGACGGCCCACACCGCCGGATCGCCTCCGAAGAGGATCGGCACGACACCGAGGGCGGCACCCAACCCCAAGATGGCAGGGCTGTAGCGGGAGCTGAACCGGTCGATGAATCGCTGGGTCCGCATCTTGCCGTCCTGCGCCTCTTCCACCATCTCGACGATCCGCGACAGGGTGTTGTCCCTGAACGATCGCGTCGCCTCCACGACGATCGAGCCGGTCAGGTCGATGGAACCGGCGAACACCTCGTCGCCCGGCTCCCGCTCGACCGGCATCGACTCGCCGGTGACGGTGGACTCGTCGAGGGTCGTCGTGCCCTCGACGATGATCCCATCGGTGACCAGCCGTTCCCCCGGCCGAACCCGGAACCGGTCACCCGGCCGGAGCTCTTCGGCAGGGACCTCACGCTCGACCCCGTCGACGACGAGCGCGGCCACCTCCGGCGTCAGATCGAGGAGGTCACGGATGGCGCTCCTCGTCCTCCCGTAGGTCCATTCCTCGATGCCCTCGGCGGCGCCGTACAGGAAGGCGAGGAAGGCCATCTCCTCCCAGAGACCGAGGACCCCCGCACCGACCGCGGCCGCCAGCATGAGCACATCGATGTCGACGCGACGCTCCCCCAACGCTTCCAGGGCCTCCCGAGCCCAGTGGAACCCCCCGAGAAGAGCCGACACGACGTAGAGCCCGACGGTCGGTGCCGTCGGCAAGGCCCCCGACCGGTCGAGGGCGAAGGTGGCGGTGAGGAGGATCCCCGAGACGATGGCGAACTGGAGCGGCCGGAACCTCCACCATGGCCCTTCGACGATCTCTTCGGGTTCCTCGGACACGACGTTCCTTCCCGTCCGTATGAGCCGGATGTATGAGCTGACCCTCAGACGGGAAGATCATATCTGAACTTGTCTTCAGACATGGAATCGGTACCATCAGTCGACCATGGAGAGCCGCACCGCCGCCGACACCTGCGAGATCAGGATCATCCACGCCGATCGGGTCGCCGCCACCGCCCCTCGCATCCCCGACAAGGAGCGGGCCGGCCGACTCGCAGCCGGTTTCCAGGCCCTCGCCGACCCCGGCCGGATCCGCATCATCTACGCGCTCGCCGACGCCGGCGAGCTATGCGTCTGCGACCTGGCCGCCATCGTCGACGCCAGCGAGTCCGCGACCAGCCACCAACTCAGGATCCTCCGCGAGCGTGGCCTCGTGACGTTCCGCAAAGACGGTCGTATCGCCTACTACCGGCTCACCGACGACCACGTCGCCACCATGCTGGACATGGCCGCCGACCACGACCTCCACGAGGACCGGTGATGGGCGCCGACCACGACCACGGTGCGTTCTCGGCCGGCGAACGACATCTCGGCCGCCTCGCCGTCACCTTCGCCCTCGTCCTCGTGTTCCTGGTCATCGAGGTCGTCGGAGGCCTGCTCACCAACTCCCTGGCGCTGTTGTCCGACGCCGGTCACATGGCGACCGATGCCGTCGGCCTCGGGATGGCTCTCGCCGCCATCGTCGTCGCCCGCCGTGCCGGCGACGCCAACCACCGCACCTTCGGGTTGTACCGCCTCGAGATCCTCGCTGCGCTCGCCAACGCGGTGCTCCTGATCGGCGTCGCCATCTACGTGCTGTACGAGGCCTTCCGGCGGTTCCAAGAGCCGCCCGAGGTGCTCGCCGGACCGATGCTCGTCGTCGCCGTCGCCGGCCTGATCGTCAACATCGTCGGATGGGCGCTGCTGCGGCAAGGCGCCGAAGAGAGCCTCAACGTCCAGGGGGCCTACCTGGAGGTCATCGCCGACCTCATCGGCTCGGTCGGCGTCATCATCGCCGCCTTGGTCACCGCGTTCACCGGCTGGCCCTACGCCGATCCCGTCTTCGGCGCCGCCATCGGGCTCTTCATCCTGCCTCGGGCGATCCGCCTCGGCCGCCAGGCCCTCCGCATCCTCCTCCAGGCCGCTCCCGACGACGTCGACGTCGACGCCCTCCACACCGCCCTCGCCGCCCTCGACGGTGTCGTCGCCGTCCACGATCTGCATGTGTGGACCCTGACCTCCGACATGGACGTCGCCTCCGTGCATCTGGTCGTCGCCGACGACGCGGACATCCATCGGATCCTCGACCGAGCCGGGTCCGTGCTCGAGGACCGGTTCGGCATCGCCCACGGCACCGTCCAGATCGAGCCCGCCTCCCACACCGAATGCACCGAAGCGCGCTGGTGAGTCGACCCGGAACCTGACAGGAGCTACCGGTCAGGCGAACGTCACAACGGGCGGCAGACCCTCCCCGTCACCGCCCTGGGCGAGTCGCTCCCCCAGCTCCCGCAACACACCGGCATGCGGGACGATCCCCGCCGGCGGTCGCCCACCCGATGCCACCGCCACCGCTCCGGCGATCGCCGCCATCGTGTCCCGATCACCGCCGAGATCGACGAGCGTCTCGACCGCGACCCATGGAGGCTCGCTCCCGGCCGCCACCGTCAGCGCCGTCACCACGGATGCCGGCGCGTAGGGGTCGGTCCCCGATGCCTGGCGATGGCGAGAGGTCTCCGCCGCCCGCGACCCGACCGACTCGGCGATCTCCGCCGGTACGCCTCCGACGAGGCCGACCGCAGCCCGCAAGGCCTCGGACATGGTGTGCCAGTCGTCGCCGGGCGCGAGCCGCTCGTATCGCTCGGAGAACAGCCGATGCTCGGCGATGGCGGCCGCATCGGCTGCGCTGTGCACCAGATCGGGGCCGCGTTGACCCCGTGCCGCCGCCCACAGGGCCACCGCCACCGCCACCGCCGCCGCAACGCCGACCGGATGGGCGTGGGTGACCAGCGACGCGTCGATGGCCTGGTCGATGACCCCTTCGAAATCGTCGCGGAAACGGATCGCCACCGGAGCGATCCTCATGGCCGCACCGTTCCCGGCCGACGGCTGGGCCGCGGCGGCCGGATCGGCTCCCTCGGACAGGTGATCGAGGAACGCGGCGAAGCCGCTGCCGATGTCCCGGTACCGGCCCGGAGGTCCATCGGGACCGGCGAACTCGAGGAGATCCCGAGCGAACCGGTCCGGCACCACCCGACCGTGGCGAAGGAGATGCTCGGCGAGGACCAGCGCCTGTTGCGTATCGTCCGACCACCCAGGCGCTGCGTCGGGACCGGCCGCCGAACCCAGAACGTCGCCGGCTGCCAAACCGACGAGGACGTCGCCCATCGAGGTCATCGGCCGCTCAGCGCCGCGATCACCTCGTCGTCGGTCGTCTGGCCGAACTCGTCGTACCAGGCGCCCACCGCGGAGAACTCCGCCGGTTGCAGCGGCACCACCACGGCATCCGCGACCGCACCCAACCGGGCCACCGAATCGGGGGGACCGACCGGCACCGCAGCGATGATCTTGCCCGCTCCACGCTTCCGCAGCAGTTGAAGCGCGACCTCGAACGTCGCACCCGTGGCGATGCCATCATCGACCACCACGACGGTCTTGCCTTCGATCGGCACGGGCGCCCGGCCCCGCCGGTACGCCTCGGCCCGACGACGGACCTCCGCCAGTTGCCGCTTCGCTTCGTCCTCCAGGTACGCCCGCCGAACACCGATCCGCGCCAAGAGACGGTCGTCGACCAGCACCGTGCCGTCCTCGGCCACCGCACCGATGGCGAACTCCGGGTTCCCCGGAGCGCCCAGCTTGTGGGCGACGAGAACGTCCAGCGGCGCACCCAGCGCATCGGCCACCTCGGCGGCGACCGGGACACCACCGCGAGGGATTCCGAGAACGACCACGTCGTCACCGGGCCCGATCACATCGGCATCCACGAGCGCCGCGGCGAGGCGCTTGCCCGCATCACGACGATCTCTGTACCTCATGGGTGAAGGGTACCGTCCCGGTTGCCGTGGTGACCGGCGGAGACCGCGCCGCCGCCGGTACCCTCGCGGCGCCATGCGCACGCTCCTCCTCCTGGCGAACCCATCGGCATCCGGCTTCACGGGCGCCTCGTTCCGCGAGGTCGTCGCGCTGCTCTCGGAACGGTTCGCCGTCGAAACCGAATGGCCCATCGACGCCGCCGCGACCCGCCGCCGCGCCGCCGAGGCGGCCAGGGCCGGTGTCGACGTCGTCGCCGCCATGGGAGGCGACGGAGTGGTGCATCATGTCGCCAACGGTCTCGTGGGCCACGACACGGCGCTCGCCATCGTCCCGGTCGGCACCACCAACGTCCTCTCCCGCCTGCTCGGCTTGCCTCGCCGCCCCCACAAGGCGGCGCGGCAACTCGCCGATCTCGAACCGGTCCCGACCCCGCTGCTCCACATCGAGGCGACGACCACCGACGGTGTGGGCGTTTCCGAGTACGCCACCTTCGCCGCCGGCGTCGGCTACGACGCCGACGTGGTCGAGGCGGCCGAGGCTCGGCCCCACGCCAAGCTCCGGTTCGGCGGCGTGCACTACGCGACGACCGCGATCACCAAGCTCCTCGCCGACTGGCGAGGCCGGGTCCCCAACCTGCGGGTCGAATGCGACGGAGAGCGCAGCGACGCGCTCGCCGTTCTCGCCCAGGTGCACGGTCCGTACACCTATTTCGGCAACGTCCCCCTGTTCCTCACCCCCCGTCGCCTCGCCGGTTTCGTGGCGCTTGCCGCCGAGGATCTCGAGGTGCACCGCTCCGCCGAGATCTTCATCCGATCGATCCTGCGACGTCCCGTCCCAGAGCGTCTCGGCATCCACCTGTGGGAAGGCTTCGGGAACATCGAGATCGACGCCGACCCGCCGACGGCCTTCGAAGCCGACGGTGAACACCTCGGGATGGCGAGCCACATCCGCCTGACACCGGCTCCCGGAGCCGTCAGCGTGCTTCGGGATCCGACGGCGCCTCCCGCGAGGTGACGTCGCCGCGGAGCACGACGTTGCGATACGGATACGGGATCTCGATGCCCTCGGCGTCGAGTCGGCGTTTCACTCGCCGCAGGAACTCCCGCTTCGCCGCCCACCGCCGAGCCGGCACCGTCGCGAACACGACCCGGATCGTGACCGCGGAGTCGCCCAACTCGTTCACCCCGAGGAGCTGCGGCTCGGTGACGAAGGCCTCCGACCATCCGTCGTCCTCGGCGAGGCGGCGGGCCTCGTCGGCGACCACCGCCAATGCTTCGTCGACATCGGCGTCGTACCCGACGGACACGTCGATGACGACCCGGGAGAACTCCTGCGTGAGGTTGGTCGCGACCCGCACCGCACCGTTGGGAACGTAGTGGACCTTCCCGTCGAGATCCCTGAGTACCGTCACCCGGAGGCGGATCTCCTCGACGTCACCGCCGACCCCCGCGATCTCGACGACGTCACCGATCGCGTACTGGTTCTCCGCGATGATGAGGAACCCGGCGATCACGTCTCGGATGACGTTCTGGGCGCCGAAACCGACGGCGACCCCGACGACGGATCCCACCGCGAGCACCGGCCCGATGGGGACACCCCAGATGGCGAAGATCGTGAGCGCGACGACCACCAACAACGCGATCGCCACCGCGGTGCGAGCAACCGCCCACAACGTCCGGAGGCGCTGCATCCGTTCCTGGGTCTCCAGGGCCGGTTGATCGGCGAGCCGCCGTTCGGTCGTCGCCAGCCATCGCCGCCCGCCGTTGGTCGCCACCACCCAAACGACGGCCGCCCCGACGAGCACGGCCAGCGACTGCAGCACCGGTGCGCCGAACTCGTTCCATACCGCTGCCGGGTTCAGATCACCCACGCCGTCACGCTCCTTGCGCTCGCTCGGCGCGGAACCGTACCGCCTCGACGTACACCGACGCCAGGGCGGCCCCCAGTTCGGCACGGCGCGTCAGGTGCTCGGCAACCGCATCCACGTCGACCTCGTCGACCGACAGCAACCTCGCCGTCATCGGGTCCGCCGTCCGCCGCAGGAGCTCGAGGTGCTCGACGACCCGCTCGCGGAGGTCACGGCCCGACGGATCCTCGGGGAGGAGGCTCGTGCGCCGCCACGTCCCGAGACCTTCGGCCATCTCGCGTGCCGTCCGAGCCAGGTCGAGGGCGAGCTTGTCCACGATCACGCGCTTGGCATCGATCTTGCTGGTCAAGAACCGAGCGAGATCCTCGATGCCGAACCGGGCCGCCTCGTCGCTCGGCGCGGCGGTCGGCACGACCGACGGTTCCCGGTACCCGTCACGTTCGAGGACGTCCCGATAGTGGGCGAGGAGCGTGTCGCGGTCGGTCTCGACGACCTGATCGACCTTGTTGATGACGAAGACGAGCCGGTCCTGGTACGGGACCAGCGGGGTCAGGAACTCGCGATGCACGATGGGGTCGTTGTACTTGACCGGATCGGTGACCCACACGATGACGTCGACCCGCGGCAGGAGGTCCTCGACGATGGCCCGGTGCCACGACACGACGCTGTCCATGTCGGGAAGATCCAGGATCGCCAGGGACGGCATCGTCTCGTTGTCGACGATCTGTTCGATGCCGAGGTCGGCGAGGATACGGTCGAGGACGGGATCGTCGGTCGGGCACCAAGCGAGCGCCTCGTCGGTGTGAGGTCGGAAGGCCGACACCGAGGCGACGTCGCTGCCGGCGAGCGCATTGAGGAGCGACGACTTCCCCGAGCCGGTTCCCCCCACGAGCGCCACGACCACACGGTCGGTCAGCAGCGCCCACCGTTGACGTACCGCGGCGGCGACGCCTGCGGCCTTCCGGATCGTCGCCTTCGGAACGATCTGATCGCCTCGAACGACGACGAGGTCGAGCTGGTCGACGAGCTCGATCAGGTCGCTCATCGCTCCCCCTCGAAGGGGATGCCCGCTTCCGCCGCGGCCTGCAAGGCGGCGATGTCGGGGGTGAGCCGGAAGAGCGCCGTGGGGTAGGCCTCGGCGAGGATCTCGTCCGCGACGGACCGGATCCGTTCGGTCGGGACGGTGGCCGTTCGCTCGAGGCGCTCTCGGATCGGTTCGACCCGGCCGACCAACATCCCGCCGAACACCGCATCGAACTCGTCTGCGGCGGCCGACCGGATGGCGTCGGCTCGCGGTCCGAGCCACCAGCGCACGGTTCGCGGAACCGGCCGATCGACGTCGACGGCCAGACGCCACAGGTGGTGCCGAACCCCGCGCTCGCCGAACCACCGCAGCAGCGGGAGGCGCATCGCACCGACGGCGGCGTCGTCGACGGCTCGACGCCAGGCACCGAGGGCAACGACCCCGTCGTGTGGCTCGGCCTGCAGTTCCAGATCGAAGCCGGCCACGACCGCGGCGGCTTCATGGCGGACGGCCGCGTCGACCTGCGCCATCGCCTCGGACCACCTCGCCTGGGCGATGATGGGACGCAGCGCCGGAGGGACCGACCGACGGGCGAGCTCCCGATCGATGCTCTCGATGGCGCGGCGAGCCGAGGTCGCTGCCACGTCGAGTTCGTCGGCGATGCGTCCCGCCTCGACGGCGGCGGCGTCGATGCCGGCGTCGTGGCGATAGCGACGGATCCGTGCCGCGTTCTCGACCGCCAGATGCAGCAGCTCGGCGATGCCGGAAGGTTCCCCGAGGATCCGCCCTCCCGGGTCCTCCGGAAGGAGGACGACGTCGCGCCTCCCATGGCGCTGGATCAGGGCTTGGCGGAGCCGGTCGGGCGGGACGCCGGAGGGAACACGGTTGACGACGATCGTGGCGGGGACGCCGAGGCGCTCGGCGGTGGCGATCGCCTCGGCCGTGGCGGCGTCGGCGTACCGGGCCATGGAGGTGACGACCAAGCACAGGTCCGAGACGGCGACGACCCGTTCGGTGCGCTCCCGATCGTGTTCGAGCGGAGGCAGGTCGATCAATGCGATGTGGTCGAACGGTGCCTCCACCACCTCGACGTCGACAAGCTCGGGGAGCTCCCCCCCGGCGAGTCCGACATCGGCGGTCGTCGGGCGGCGGATCCCCACGGCCCGAGCCTCCCGGCCGACGGCGGCGTTGAACAACCGCGACTTCCCGGTCCCCGAAGGACCCGCCAGGCACACAACGAGGGGACGCTCGAGGTTCCGTTCGACCGCGTCCTCCAGCGATCGGATCGTGCCTGCCGCTCCGAGGGGCAGACGGTCGGAGGGGATCGATCCGAGGAGGTTGAGCAGCCGTTGAGCGAGGGCGACGTCGGGCATCCGGTCCGATTACAGCACACCGGCCCAGCACACCGGAAGGCACGGAGAGGCGCCCGGGCCGATCGTCACCCCTGCTCGTCCGGTTCGACCACGTTGGAGAACAGGTCACCCGACGACAGGTCGGGGTCGCTCCTGGTCGCCAACAACTCGAAGTCCTCGTACGGGTAGATCTCACGGACGAGATCGAGCGGCACCTGGAACCAGAATCCCTCCGGGTCGACTTGGGTCCGATGCGCCCGCAAGGCGGCACGCGCGGTCTCGAGGTGATCCGAGATGTCCACCGACACGAGCCGCTTACGGGCGTCGTTGTCGGGATCGACGAACTCGAGCCAGCGCCCGAACGGGGACGCCATCGACCGCGCGAGCATCGCCTCGTGCAGCGTCACGATCCTGCGTGCCGTGAACGACGGCGCGTACAGGTGGGTGACGGCCCACGGTGGGCCGGCTTCCGGGAACCGCGCCGGGTCTGCGGCGGCCTCGAACGCGTCCTTCATGAGCTGGTTGACGCACAGGTGGTCCGGGTGGGGATAGAACTCGTGCTCGTCGTAGCCGAGCAGCACAGCCGGCCGCTCCCGGCGGACGATGGAGACGAGCCGTCCGAGCACCTCGTCGCAGTCGGCGTTGACCAGCGCGTCGGGATGGGCGTTGTCGGGAGATTCGGGCATCCCCGAGTCCCGGTAGCCGAGAAGGATGACCTCGTCGAACCCGATGATCCGCGCCGCCTCCATCAGCTCGGTACGACGAACGTCCGCCAGCCGCTCCTTCACCGACGGATCGACCGCCGGGTTGAGGATGTCGCCTGCCTCGCCTCCGGTGGCCGTGACCAGCACGGAGCGCACACCGAGCTCGGCGTAGTGGGCGACCGTCCCCGCGCCCTTGCTGCTCTCGTCGTCGGGGTGGGCGTGGACCGCCACGAGGGTCTTGCGCATCCCGCCAGGATATCGGTGCATCGCGCGGGTCATGTCCCTCCGATGACCGCCGCCGCCGATCGACCCTCGTCGCAGCGATCCAGGACCGGACAGTAACCACACCACGGGCCCGCCCGGGCCCGCCCCTCCGCCCCGACGACGAGCGCAGCTCGCAGATCGTCCACCATCGCCGCCACCTCGGTGACGGTCGCCGTCAACCGATCGGCATCGATGTCCACCGCGAAGCGCTCACCGGTCGCCACCGACACCGCCTCGACGCTCGCTGGTGCCGAGCCGCGCGCCATCGCCCACAACACGCCGTAGAACGCGAGCTGCTCCTCCGCGTCGACCGTGATCCGGCCCGTCTTCCAATCCACGATCCTCACGACCGGCTCGTCGAACACCGCATCGATCCGACCCCGGAGCAGGACCGACGATCCCGCATCCGCCTCCAGCTCGACCTCGGCGGCGACGAACCCATCGAAGCGTCGGTCCCGGAAGCGGCGATAGAGCTCGCCGACCTCGTCGATGACCCGCCGCAACCGAGAGGGCCGCCCCAAGCCGACCGCCGAGAGCGTCACGTTCATCCCCGTGCCGATCTCCTCACGGCAGACCTGCTCGAAGCGCTCGTCGGAGATCGGCCCGGCCGTCAGATGGCGGGCGAAGACCCGATGGGCGAGGCCCCCACGGAACGACGCCACGGTGTCGTCGGGATAGATCCCGCGTACGCGGGCGAGCGCCTGACGCGGACATCGACGGTAGGTGAGGTACAACGTCGCCGACACCGTCAGCGGCTCGCCGTCGACCATCGGGGGGAACCTGACCATGGGCCCGAGCGTATGGCCGGACGACGGATCGTCCAAGCCCTGGCTCCCCCTCCATTACCTGGACCCACCGATATACTCGCCGCGCTCGTACCCCATCGGGAGATCATGGCCAGCCCCAAGACCAGAACCGCGCTGTTCATCGCCGTCCCGGCGTTGCTGCTCCTGCTCCCCGTCCTCGTCTTCGCCATGGACGCTGCCGCCTCCAGCGGCGAGATCCCCCGCAACGTCACCGTCGGAGGCATCGACGTGTCCGGGATGTCCCCTGAAGACGCGATCGCCGAGATCGGAACGAGAACCGCCCAACTCGGTTCGGAACCGGCGGTCTTCGAGGTCAACGGCCGCACCTTCTCGCTGGTCCCCAACGACGTCGGCTTCACGGTGGGCGCCGAAGCCGCCGTGGCCGCCGCGCTCGACGCTCGCGACGGTGGCATCGGTGGATGGGTCGACGGTTTCCGCGATCCGGTCGATGTCCCCCTCGAGCTGTCGCTCGACGCCGAGGCCCTCGACGCCGTGCTCTCGGACTGGGAAGCCGAGGCGGTGGCCAAGCCGGCTCGGAACGGCGCCATCCGGATCGAGAACGGTGAGGTCGTGGTCGAGGCTCCTCAGTCCGGCCTCGCCATCGACCGCGCCGTCGCCCTCGAGCTGATGACCGGCGTCATCTTGTCGGAGGATCGGCGACCCGTCGAGCTCCCCGTCGTCGAACAGGTCCCCGCGGTGACCGCGGCGCAGATGGAACGGGCCGCCGACCGGGTCCGTGACCTGATCGACCATCAGGTCGTCCTCCTCAACCAGGCCACCGGCTACTCGTTCATCTTCAGTCCCGAGCAGATCGCCTCGGCAGCGTCGGTCGAGATCGACCCGTCGCTGTCCCCACCCGTCCGGATCGAGCTCGATCCCACCGTCATCGGCGCCATCGTCGAACCGTTCCGGTCCGAGTTCGAGATGCCTCCCGTCGACGCCACCTACGACGTCGACATGGCCACCGAGACGGTGTTCATCGTGCCTGGTCGCAATGGAACGGTATTCGACCCCGAGGCGATCACCGCGGCCCTCCTCGACGCCGCCTTGACCGACGACTTCGGCGACTTCCCGATGGAGTTCGGCGCCGAACCTGCGGTCACCACCGCCGATCTGGAAGCCTACGGACCGCTCAGAAAGGTCTCCGAGTTCACCACCAACCATCCATGCTGCGCGAACCGGGTGATCAACATCCAGTTGATGGCCGACACGGTCGACGGGTCGATCGTCTGGCCCGATGAGGAGTTCTCCATCAACGAGACCGTCGGTGAGCGGACCATCGCCGGCGGCTACAAGCGTGACGGGGCGATCATCGGAGGCGAGGTCACCTGTTGCGACAGTCCCGCCAACGTCGGAGGCGGCGTCAGTCAATTCGGCACCACGATCTACAACGCCATCTTCTTCGGCTGCTACGAGGACATCGAGCACCAGCCCCACAGCCTGTACATCTCCCGTTACCCCGAAGGCCGGGAAGCGACGCTGGGCTATCCGCATCCCGACGTCAGGTTCCGCAACGACACGGCGTATCCACTGATCATCAAGACCGCGTACACCCCGACGTCGATCACGGTGAAGTTCTTCGGCAACAAGGAAGGCCGCGAGTGCACGGCGGAGAAGTCCGACCGCTTCAACTACACCGAGCCCAACGTCAAGTACGAACCGAACCCCGCCATCCCCCCGGGCGAGGAGCACGTCGTCTCCAAGGGCTCGAAAGGCTGGAGCATCACCGTCACCCGGGTCATCTCCTATCCCGACGGGACCGAGAAGCGTGAGCCGTTCACCCACCACTACCGCGGCAAGCTCCGCAAGATCGAGGTGCATCCGTGCATGATCCCGGGCGCCGACGTGGCCTGCCCGATCCCCGTCCCTTCGGTGGTCGGGTCGAACGTCGCCGCCGCCATCGACACGCTGACCTCCGCGGGGTTCACCGTGGGAACGTCCGAGACGGCGGTCACCGACCCCCTCCAAGATGGCATCGTCCAGAGCCAGAGCCCGTCCGGCTTCGCCGACGAGGGATCCCAGATCGTCATCGTCGTCGGCGTCTACACGCCGCCGCCCGACGAGGGTGGAGGCGGCTGACCCCCTCGGCCAGCTCGATGAACCCGAGACAACGATGGTGCCGGGATACACTCCCGGCATCCCCTCTGTGAGCGATCTGTGAGAGCCCGAGCCGCACTGTTCATCCTCGTCCCGTTGGCCATCTTGCTGTTGCCGTTCGGCGTCTTCGTCGCCGACAGCGCGGCAGCCGGCGGACGGATCCCCCGCAACGTGTCGGTCGGCGGCGTCGCGATCGGCGGCTTGACGCCCGACGATGCCCGCCTCACCCTCGAAGCGCACGTCGCACGCCTCCGCGCCGAACAGGCCACCTTCACCGTCGACGGCTCCGACTTCGTGGCGACGGCCGACGACGTCGGTTTCACCGTCGACATCGACGCCGCCATCGACGCCGCGATGCGTCAACGTGCCGCCGACGGCATGGTCGACCGCTTCGGAGCGTGGATCTCCGGCTTCCGCGACCCGATCGATCTCGCCTTGCCGGCGACCTTCGACGATGACGCCGTCGACGCGCTCCTGGGCGAGTGGGAAGAGCAGGCCATCGAGGATCCGGCCGATCCGGGATCCATCACCCTCGACGGCATGGAGGTCGTCACCCACTACCCGAAGCCGGGACGTGCCATCGACCGGGACGTGGCCACCGGCATCGTCGAAGGGACCATCGAGACCATCGACACCACCGCCGCGACGCTTCCGGTCGTCGACCGTCGACCTCGCACCACGAGCGCCGACATCGACGCCGCCGCGGCAAGGGTCGCGTCGATCATCGACGGTCCGGTGACGCTCCGCAGCGACGAGACCGGGTTCCTGATCACCTTCACGTCCGAGCAGATCGCCGACGCGGTCCGCGTGACCGTCGCCGACGATCCGCCGGCGATCACGATCGACCTCGACCAGGACGTGATCGGCGCGATCCTCGAGCCACGCCGACCCGAGTTCGAGGTCGAACCCGTCGATGCCGCTTTCAACGTCGATCTCGAGACGAACGAGGTGTCGATCATCCCCGGCAAGAACGGCACCCGTCTCGACCTTCCCGGCGTGGTCGCGGCCCTCCTCGACGCTGCCGAAGGCTCGGGGTTCGGTCCGTTCCCGCTCGACACCGGCGCCGAGCCCGACTTCACGACGGCGGACGCCGAAGCGGCGGGCGACCTCGAACTCGTCTCGGAGTTCACCACCAAACATCCTGCCGGCGAAGCCCGCGTGATCAACATCCAACGGATGGCCGACGAGGTGGATGGTGCCATCGTCCGTCCCGGCGAGACGTTCTCGATCAACGACTACGTGGGGGAACGCACCGTCGAGGACGGCTACGTCGCCGCACCGGCGATCATCGGAGGCGTTCCGTACTGCTGCGACCATCCCGCCAACATCGGCGGCGGGGTCAGCCAGTTCGCCACGACGTTCTTCAACGCGGTCTTCTACGGCTGTTACGAAGACGTCGAACACACCCCGCACAGCCTCTGGTTCTCCCGCTATCCGATGGGCCGGGAAGCGACGCTCGGCTTCCCCGCTCCCGACGTCAAGTTCCGCAACAACACCGACACGATCGTGCTGATCAAGACCCAGTACACGAGCCGGTCGATCACCGTGAAGTTCTTCGGCAACAACGGCGGCAAGACGTGCACCGACGAGACCTCCGACCGACACGACATCGTGCCGTTCGACGAGGTCCTGGTCGCCGACGACACCGGCGAGCTCCATCCCGGCGAGCAGAAGGTCCGGAAGGGCAAGGAGGGGTTCACCGTGTTGGTCACCCGCATCATCGAGTACCCGGACGGCAGGATCGTCCGGGAGGAACCCTTCCGCTGGCGGTACCGCAAGCTCGATCAGCAGATCACGGTCCATCCCTGTGAGGTCACCGGTGAGCCCGTCGACTGCCCGGTCCAGCTCCCGCGCCTGGTGGGAACGGCCTACGAGGACGCCTTCCACACCCTCGACGGCCTGGGACTGATCGTCGTCAAGGTCGAGGTCCCCACCGACTCGCAGAACGAGGATGGAGTGATCGTGGAGATGACCCCGCCCGCCGGGGAATGGGTCGAACTGGGTTCGTCGGTGACGGTGAAGGTCGCCGTCTACGACTCCGGCGACGACGCCTGAGGGACCGAGCCGTCGGCCCCATCCCGATAGAAGACGAAGAACCGCTCGATCACCTTCGCGAGCCGGGACACGGCGTCGTCGTCCCACCCCCCGTCCCGTCGAACGACGATCTCGTTCATGTACACGTAGACATGGTCCACCGCCTCATCGACGGCGAACACCTCCGCCGCCAGCTCGGCCGCGAAGCTCGATCCGCCGCTCGCCGCCGCCGGCGAGTCGAAGGCCTCCCCATGCTGGCCGGTCAGGCTCCGGTCCGTGCCGAAGACGACGACGTCGCCGACCCGGACGGTCTCGTCGATGGTGATCGGTTGACCCACGTCAGGTACCTCTCGTCGTCGGATGGGCGGCACGAGTGTACCCCTGCCGCCACGGCTCATCGATCCGGCACCCCGCCGGTGGTCGCGCCGACCTCGTGGAGCTTCATGAGGTTCGTGGATGCCTGTTGGTTGGGAGGGATACCGGCGACCATGACCAACCCGTCGCCACGCCGGACCATCCCGTGGGCCAGGAGGTACCGCTCGGCGTAGTCGATCATCTCGTCGGTGGAATCCACCCGCTCGAAACGCAGCGGCGTGACACCACCGTAGACCGCCATCAGGCGATAGGTCCGGTCGCTGGGCGTGAACGCGTACACGTCCGCGTGCGGTCGGTACTTGGACAACAACCGGGCGGTCGAACCCGACTCGGTGAACGCCACGATGGTCGACAGCCCGAGCCGGTCGGCCGTGTCCACCGACGCCTCGGCGGTAGCCGAGGCGAACCGCGACCGGTCCTCCAGCAGCGACACCTCCTTCGCCCTTCCGTAGTCGGGGCTCATCTCCGCCTCCCGACAGATGATGTCCATCGCCCGCACCGCCCGGGCGGGATACCGGCCGGCGGCGGTCTCGGCCGACAGCATGACCGCGTCGGAGCCGTCGAGGACCGACCGGTAGACGTCGGTCACCTCGGCCCGCGTCGGACGGGGCGACGTCGTCATCGACTCGAGCATCTCGGTTGCGGTGATGGAGATCTTCCCCGCGGCGTTGGTCGTGCGCAAGATCTCGACCTGTGCCCGCGGCACCCGTTCCAGGGAGAGCTCGACCCCGAGGTCGCCGCGAGCCACCATCACCCCGTCGGCCTCAGTGAGGATGTCGCCCAGGTTGCGGTACCCCACGGCGGTCTCGATCTTGGCGATGAGCGGCACGTCACCGACGACCTCACGGACGGTGCGCAGGTCCGCCGCCGAGGACACGAACGATACGGCCACCGCGTCGAACCCCAGCTCGAGACCGAAGGACAGGTCCGCACGGTCCTTGTCCGTGATGGGCGGGATCGACAGCCGAGACCCCGGGAACGCCGCTCCCTTGTGGTCGCCGAGCACCCCACCGACGTCCACCCGGGCGACCGCCTCACCGTCGTCGACGCGCTCGACCTCCAAGGCGATCATCCCGTCGGCCAGCAGGACCCGCGCCCCCGGCTCCAGGTCGACCCGATCCAGGTAGGCGACGTGGATCCGCTCGGCGTCCCCCTCACCTTCGCCCGGAAGGAGACGGACGTCGCGGCCCTCCTCGAGGGTCACCTGACCGCCGGGGAACGTTCCGACGCGGATCTTCGGGCCTTGGATGTCCTGAACGATCGCCACCGGTTCGCCCCGTACGGCCGCCAGACGCCGGACCCGCTCGAAGTGGCGCCGATGATCGTCGTAGACGCCATGGGAGAAGTTGAGGCGGGCGACGTTCATCCCGGCATCGAGAAGCGCCTCCATCGCTTCGTCCGAGTCGACGGCCGGGCCCAACGTGGCGATGATCTTGGTCTTGCGCAGCATGGCGACCAGCCTATACGGGGGCGCCGAGGACCGGCCCTTCGGCCGCGCAAGGCCGTTCGGGCGAGTAGCCTCGGGTTCTCCCGCTCCGAGCGGGTGGGCTGAACGAGGAGGAATCCAACGATGAACAGGACAGCGAAGCTGGTCGTACTCGCCGCGGTGGTAGCCATCGTGGCCGCCGCGTGCTCGTCCGGATCGTCCGGTGGCGACGGCGCCACCGGTGACGACCTGGGCGGCAAGACCATCACGGTCGCGGTCGAGAACGCCTATCCCCCCTACAACTTCATCCCCGAAGGATCGACCGAGGGGCAGGGATGGGATTACGACGCCTGGAACGAGATCTGCAAGCGGCTGAACTGCAAGGCGGAGTTCGTCGAGGCCGGGTGGCCGGCCGTCATCGACGAGACCGCCCAGGGTCAGTACGACACGGCCGCCGACGGCATCTCCATCACCGACGAGCGCAAGGAGATCGTCGACTTCTCCGACCCGTACATGGTGATCGAGCAGAAGCTGATGGTCCGAGCGGACGAGGATCGCTTCAGCACCGTCGACGAGTTCGTCGGCGGCGACTACCGCCTCGGCACCCAGGTGGGGACGACGAACTACGAGCTCGGCAAGGAGCTCGTCGGCGACGACCGCATCGACGCCTTCGACCAGTTCGGCCTCGCCGTCCAGGCCCTCATCAACGGTGACGTCGACGCCGTCATCATCGACGACACCGCCGGGCAGGGTTACAAGGGCGCCAACGCCGACAAGGTGAAGCTCCTCGACGAGGCACTCCAGAGCGATCCCCTCGGGTTCATCTTCCCGAAGGGCTCGGACCTCGTCGAGCCGGTCAACAAGGTGCTGGCCGAGATGAAGGCCGACGGCACCCTCGACGAGCTGGCGAACAAGTGGTTCGTCGAGTTCGAAGGCTGATCGGCCCGACGCACGACCACCTCGGAGGCCGGGTCGTCGACCCGGCCTCCGGCGCGTCCCGACGTGCACGCGGGCGATGCGTCTGCCAATCTCTCGGTGCAGACCGGCCACATAGGAGCCCCCATGGAAGCCATCACCGAAGCACCTGTCGTCGAGCCCGGCCCCCCCGGAAGCGTCGGCTACGACTGGGGCGAGTTCCCGTGGTGGCTCATGGGGATCGTCGCGTTCCTCGCCTTCATCGCCGTATGGACGCTCACCCACGACCGATGGATGGAAGGGTTCCGGTTCATCCGGCAGGGTCTGTCGGTCACGATCGTCGTGACCGCCGTCAGCTTCGTCTTCGCGATCACGCTCGGTCTGCTCATCGGGCTGGCCCGCCTCGCCAAGCATTCCGTACCCCGCCAGCTCGCCATGTTCTTCATCGAGCTCGTTCGGGGCGTTCCGGTCATCGTGACGATCTTCGCCGTGGCCTTCGTCATCGTGCCGTTCTTCTCCAACCTCTTGCGCGTCCCCCAGCCGAGCAACACGATCCGGGCGATCATCGCCCTGTCGCTCATCTACGCGGCGTTCATCGCCGAGGTCTTCCGGGCCGGGATCGAAGCCGTTCCCAGAGGCCAGCTCGAAGCGGGTCGATCCGTCGGACTGAGCGAACGCCAGATCACGCGCCTCATCGTCCTCCCGCAGGCGATCCGCAACATCATGCCCGCCCTCGGCAACGACCTCATCGCGTTGCTCAAGGACTCGTCGCTGGCGTCGATCCTGGCGGTCCGCGAACTCACCCAGATGGCCCGTCTCTGGTCCGGATCGAACTTCCAGTTCCGCGCCGGGTTCGGGATCCTCGTCGCCTTCTATCTCACGCTGACCGTCTCGCTGAGCCTCCTCCTTCGCTGGTACGAGAAGAAGATCCGGATCCCGGGGCACTGATGGACACCGCCGAGTTCCCCTTCGCCGACCTGGTGGAACGCCTCGATCACGTGTCGGTCGCCGTTCGCGACATCCGCGCGGCGGCCGGTGTCGCCGAGCTCCTCGGTGGCCGGTTCCGCGACGGCGGCTCCAGCTTCGGCCGCGACTTCCGGTGGGCGCAGTGGGACCTTCCGGGCGGGAAGCTCGAGATGATCGCCCCCGTCGACCTCGACGACGAGGGCAACTTCCTCGTGCGGTTCCTCCGCGAGCGCGGCGAAGGCCTCCATCATCTGACGGTGAAGGTGTCCGACCTCGAGCGGGCCGTCGAACTGGCCCGGGCCGGCGGGTACGAGATCGTCGGCGTCGACGTCACCAACGAGGGCTGGAAGGAGGCCTTCGTCCATCCCCGTTCGGCTGCGGGCGTGCTCATCCAGCTCGCCGAGTTCACCGACGGACCTCCCCCGCCACCCAAGACGCTCGACGAGGTGCTGGGACCGTGACGATCGGGGGCATCCCGATCCGGGCGTTCGCCGGGATGGCCCGCCTCGACGGGCACCTCCCGGCCGTCGCCCGCACCGCGCTGGCACGGGCGATGGCGTCCCGGGTGGTCGACCGGGTCGTGGCGGCGGGGTGCGAACCGGTCGTGGTCACCTCCGACACGGAGGTCGGAACGTGGGCGCGGCGCCTCCACGTCACCGTTCTGGACGACCCCCCAGGCGGCGGCCTCGACGGGGCCGCACGGGCCGTCGTCGCCCACGCCGGCGACGATCGGTGGCTGGTGCTCCACGCCGATCTCCCTGCCGTCGACACCGCCGACATCACCGCCATGACCGGCGGCGCCACCCCCGCCCTGGCGCCCTCGAAGGACGGAGGCACGGCAGCGATCTCATCGACCGGGCCCTTCCGGTTCTCCTACGGCGTCGACAGTTTCCGCCGACATCTGGCCGCCGCCGGGCCCGGCGCCCGGGTCGTGGTCCGGCCCGGTCTGGCCTTCGACATCGACCACCCACGAGATCTGATGGTGGCCGAGCTGCTGGGAGTCGCGCCGTGACGGACCTCTACGGGCCACTCCGGGAGGACGGCCCCGCACCGCTGTCGCCCCTCCGGGCCCTGGCCGTCGGAGCCCACCCCGACGACATCGAGTTCGGTGCCGGGGCGACGCTGGCACGGTGGGCGGACGCGGGCTGCCGGGTGACGATGGTGATCGTCACCGATGGCTCGAAGGGCACATGGGATCCTGCTGCCGATCCCGCCGACCTGGCCCGTCGGCGGATCGCAGAGCAGCACCGAGCCGCCCAGATCCTCGGCGCTGCCGAGGTCGTCCACCTGGGCCACGTCGACGGCGAACTCGAGTACTCGATGCGGCTGCGCGCAGCGATCGCCCGCCTCGTCCGCCGGGAACGGCCCGACGTCGTCCTCGGCCACGATCCCTGGCAGCGCTACCAGATGCATCCCGACCATCGCGTCGCCGGGTGGGCCACCAACGACGGTGTCGTCGCCGCCCGGGACCCGCTGTTCTTCCCCGAACAGCTCGCCGACGGCCTCGAGGCGCACCGTCCCACGGCGCTGCTCCTGTGGTCCGCCGACGAGCCCGACCATCTCGAACCGGCGCCCGAGCCCTACGTCGAACGGAAGATCGCCGCCCTGCTCGCGCACTCGTCCCAGGCCGACACCACCATGGGCGGTGCGGGGAGGGAACCGGCCGCGGCCGGTGTCTTCATCGAGCGCATCCACGCCTGGCTCGCCACCAACGGGGCGGCCCTGTCGGGGCCGCCGGGCGAGTCCTTCAAACGCCTGACGCCGTAGGCCGTCCTCAGGACTGGACCATGGCCTCCATGCCCGGAGGCGGGGTGGCGCCGATCCGGACGCCGTGGGTCGGGTCGAAGAAGTGCATCTTCGCCGTGTCGATCACCAACGCCAGCCGGTCGCCGGCGGTGACCGGAACGTCGGGGCTCACCCGTGCGGTGAACTGGGTCTTGTGTCCCATGACCGCCTCCTCCTCGGCTGCCGCGCCGAGCAGCTCCTGGATGTCGGGGGTCATCACCGGCTCCTCGTCGAGGAGGAAATGCACGAAGGTCTCGTTACCGAGCATCTCGGTCACCTCGACGTTCACCTCGATCTGCTTGTCCGGATCGGCTCCCGCCACGTGCGAGGCGGCTTCGAAGTTGCCGGGGCGGATCCCCAACACGAGTCGGTCGCCCATGCGCTCGTCGATCCCCGGGTGTCGCTCGAGCGCCACCGGGTCGACCTTCACCCGGTTCCCGGCGAACACGGCCCACACGGTGTCACCGTCGGCTTCGAGATGCCCGTAGACCATGTTCATGGCCGGGCTCCCGATGAACCCGGCGACGAACAGGTTCACCGGTTCGTTGAACAGCTCCGTCGGTGGCGCCACCTGTTGCAGGTTGTAGGGCCGTTGCGGGGACACGGCACGCAGCACGGCGACCCGATGGCCCAGCGTCATGGCTTCCACCTGATCATGCGTGACGTAGACGGTCGTCGTACCGAGCCGCTTGTGGAGCAGGCTCAGCTCCGTGCGCATCTGGACCCGCAGCTTGGCGTCGAGGTTGGACAGCGGCTCGTCCATCAGGAACGCCTTCGGTTCACGGACGATGGCCCGGCCCATCGCCACGCGCTGGCGCTGGCCCCCCGACAGGGCCTTCGGCTTCCGGTCGAGGAACTCGGTGATCTCCAAGGTCTCGGCCGCCTCGAGGACACGGCGCTTGATCTCCTCCTTCGGCATCTTGCGCAGCTTCAAGCCGAAGGCCATGTTGTCGAACACCGACATGTGGGGATAGAGGGCGTAGTTCTGGAACACCATGGCGATGTCCCGATCCTTGGGCGGCACGTCGTTGACGAGCTGGTCGCCGATGTACAGCTTGCCTTCGGTGATCTCTTCCAACCCGGCGATCATCCGCAGGATCGTCGATTTGCCGCAGCCCGACGGCCCGACGAGGACGAGGAACTCCCCGTCCTGGATGTCGAGGTTGACGTGCCCGACGGCCCGGGTCCCGTCCGGATAGATCTTGCCGATGTCGTCCAGGGTGATCTTGGCCACGTTTGACTCCTCTTGCCGCTGCCGCATCCAGCCTAGCCCGTCGACGATGCCCGTTCCCGGCTCCGGCTAATGTCCTGGCCATGAACGAGCAGAACGTCGCCGTCATCCCAGGAGGCACCGGGTCGGTCGGCCGGGCGCTGCTGCCGATGCTCGTGGCTCGTAACTTCCGGCTCGCCGTCACCTACCTGCTGCCCGAGGAAGCCCGGGCCGTGGAGGACGAACTGGACCTCGACGAAGATCAGCTCATGTTGCGCAGGGTCGATGCCACCGACCGCGCCTCGATGGACAAGTTCATGCAGGAAGCCGCCGACAGCTTCGGCCCATTCAACGTCATGTGCTCCCTCGTCGGCGGCTGGGCGGGAGGTCGTGACGTCGCCGAGACCGACGACGTCCGGTTCGACCGCATGATCGACCTCAACCTGCGGTCGGCCTTCAACGCCACCAGGTCCGCGATCCCACACATGCGCCACGCCGATTGGGGTCGGATCATCCTGATGGGCTCGAAGAACGCCATCGACGCCCCCTCCGGGCAGGCCGCCTACAACATCGCCAAAGCCGGAGTGATCGCCCTCGCCAGGTCGGTCGCCGCCGAGCTGACCGACACGAACGTGACCGCCAACGTGCTGCTGCCGACCGTCATCGACACCGAAGCCACCAGGGCCGCTCTCCCCTACGCCGACTACGTCGACTGGCCCAAGCCCGCCGAGATCGCCCAGGTCATCGACTTCCTCGCGAGCCGCCGATCGCACGTCATCAACCGTGCCGCCATCCCCGTCAACGGGAACACCTGAGCGCCACGACCGTCGCCCGCGAACACCCTCCCGGCGGGAAGGCGCACGACGTAGCCCCGACCGGATTCGAACCGGCGCTACTGGCTTGAGAGGCCAGCGTCCTAGGCCGCTAGACGACGGGGCCGAAGGGCGGTCCGTTGACCGACCGCCGGCTCGGGGGGGAGGACTCGAACCCCCAATGACGGGA
Source organism: Acidimicrobiia bacterium (assembly GCA_026985095.1). GTDB lineage: Bacteria > Actinomycetota > Acidimicrobiia > Spongiisociales > UBA5794 > JALSQW01. The sequence continues at coordinate 41,380 of JALSQW010000063.1, forward strand.
CCAGAACCCGCTGTGTTGCCAATTACACCACCCCCGAAGGGCGGCGGAAGGATACGGTCGGTTCCCACCGAATGACAACCCGACGCCGCCCAGGTCACGGTGGGACGACCGCACGCTACGGTGCGGTCATGGCCACACGTCCGTTCGGTATCGACGAACCGATCTTCGTCCTCCAACATCACCGGGCGTCGAGGGTCCACTTCGACTTCCGGCTCGAGCACGCCGGCATCCTGTGGTCGTGGGCGGTACCGAAGGGCCCGTCGTGCCGGCCTTCGGTCAAACGCCTCGCCGTCCGCGTCGAGGACCATCCCCTCGCCTACGCCTCGTTCGAGGGTCGCATCCCCGCCGGGTCGTACGGGGCAGGAGAGGTCCTGGTGTGGGACTTCGGGCGATGGACGCCGCACGCCGACGACGTCGACGCTGCCGTGGCGAGGGGCCATCTCGGCTTCGATCTGGCGGGAAGGCGCCTGGGCGGTGGATGGGCCCTCGACCGGCTCCGCGACGACGACTGGCTCCTGGTCAAGGAGCGAGACACCGCCGCCTGCGACGACGGCCCCGACCTGACCGAGCGGTTCTCCGGATCGGTCCTGACCGGTCGTTCCTTCGACGACATCGCCACCGATCCCGACGCCGCCGTCTGGACGGGCGACGACGTCCACTGAGCCGACCCCTCAACCGCAGGTCACCCCCGCCGACAGGTCGCCCGATGGAAGCGCTCGCACGGGTCGCCTCGCGCATCGAGGAGATCCGTTCCAAGGTCGTCGCCCCTCCGCCGTCGGCGGATCGGTTCCGCTCGATCCTCCAGGCCCGCCTCGGGACCGGACCGGCCGCCACCGCCAGCGAGCGGTCGCCATCTGCACCCAACGCCGTCGCCGCCTTCGCGACGGCGGCCACCCCATGGACGGGCGGCACGGTGACCCTCGGAGCGATGTTGGGTGCCGCGACGTCGCCGTTGGCGCCCGTACGGGCCGTTGCCGGGGTCTCCACCGCCGGCGAGCTGCAGGCCTACGTCACGTCGCTGGGGGTCCGGGAGCGCAACGGACGTCTCGACCCCGCCGAGCTCGTCGAGGTGTCCGGCGCCTACCGAGGCACCGCCCGCCTCCTCCCACCGGCCGCCGCCGCTTGGGAAGCGATGCGCGCCGACGCAGCCGCCGACGGGATCGACCTCGAGCTCATCGGGGCCTACCGCAGCTACGAGAGCCAGGCCCGCGCCCACCAGGCGTACCTCGAAGGACGCAAGAGCGCCAGGGTCCTTCCACCGGGCACGTCCGAGCACGGGGTGGGTCTGGCGATCGACGTCACCAACGGTGCCACCATCGGCCCCGGAGATCCCGAGTGGGCGTGGATGGACGCCAACGCCCGCGACTACGGCTGGTTCCCGATCGAGACCGAATCGTGGCATTGGGAGTTCCGGGGCGCCGGATTCACCCCGTGAGGCGATCCCGGGCCCGACGCAACCGGTCGAGCGTCCGGCGACGACCCAACGCGGCGAGAGACTCGAACAGCGGCGGGCTGACCGTCGATCCGGACACCGCCACCCGGATCGGTTGCAGACCTTTCCGAGCCGACAGACCCTGCCGCTCGAGCATGCCCCGAAGCGCCGATTCGATGGCCTCGACGGTCCAATCCTCGAGCGCGGACAGGGCGGAGATGGCGCCGTCCAACGCCTCGGGAGCGTCACCCTTCATGACCTTCGACCAGGACCGCTCGTCGTAGTCCACCTCCTCGACGAGCAGGAACCGCACCTGGCCTGCGGCTTCGGCCAGCAGCTTGGTCCGCTCCTGGACGTGGGGAGCGATCTCGCGGAGGATCCGCTGCTCGTCGCCGGTCGGTTCCCGGCCAAGGTCCTCGACGACCCATGGCAGGATCCGGTCGACGAACTCGTCGGCCGACATCGCTCGGATGTAGACGCCGTTCATCCACTGCAGCTTGTCGAGGTCGAAGATCGCCGGGTTCTTGGAGACGTCGGCCAGGTCGAACCGGCGGATCATCTCGTCTCGCGACACGATGGTCTCCTCGTCCCCGGGCGACCATCCCAGCAACGCGAGGTAGTTCACGAGCGCCTCGGGGAGGTAGCCCGCGGCCCGGAACGCGGCGACCGCCGTGTCCCCATGGCGCTTCGACAGCTTCTTGCCGTCGGGTCCCATCAGCAGCGACAGGTGCGCGTAGATGGGCGGGCGGGCACCCATGGCCCGGGCGATCAAGAGATGCTTGGGCGTCGACGACAACAGATCCTCGCCGCGGATGACGTGGGTGATGCCGAAATCGACGTCGTCGACCGTCGACGCCAAGTGGTAGGTCGGCGTGCCGTTGGAGCGCAAGACGACGAAGTCCTCCACCTGGGTGTGCTCGAAGCTCATGTCGCCGCGAACGACGTCGGTGAACTCGGTCCGTCCGGGCCTCGGCACGCGGAAGCGGACGGTCGCTCGTTCCCCGGCGGCGAGGCGCCGCTCCACCTCCTCGGGCGGCGGCTCGAGGGAGCCGTCGTAGGCGGGAGCCCGACCCTGTTCCCTGGCCTCCTTCCGCCACCGGTCGAGGGCGTCGGGGTCGGCCAGCGACCAGTAGGCCCAGCCGGCAGCGACGAGCTCGAAGGCGACCTGCCGGTAGCGTTCCAGGCGCTGGGACTGCCGGTAGGGGGCGTGCGGACCACCGACCTCGATCCCCTCGTCCCAGTCGAGCTCCAACCACCGGAGCCCGTCGAGGATGTCCGCCGCGTACCGAGGGGTCGACCGTTCCGTGTCGGTGTCGTCGCTGCGGAGAAGGAACGTCCCGCCCTTCGAGCGTGCGAACAGCCAGTTGTAGAGGGCCGTGCGAGCCCCACCGACATGCAGGTACCCGGTCGGCGACGGAGCGAACCGGACCCTGACGGTCATCGCCCCACCACCGGGTTGACGAGCACCCCGAGACCTTCGATCTCGACCTCCATGCGATCCCCCGGACGGACCGGTCCGACGCCGGCGGGCGTCCCGGTCAAGATCACGTCGCCGGGCAGCAGGGTCATCACCCGGGAGATGAACGACACCAGCTCGCCGACGCCGAACACCATGTCACCGGTCGATCCCGACTGGCGAACCTCACCGTTGACTCGGGCCACGATCGACAGACCCTCCCCCGGGTCGACCTCGGTGTCGATCGCCGGGCCGAGGGGACAGAAGGTGTCGAACCCCTTCGCTCGTGTCCACTGGCCGTCGGCACGCTGCAGGTCCCTGGCGGTCACGTCGTTGGCAGCCGTGTACCCCAAGATGTGCCCGTCGACGGCGTCGGGAGCGATGTCCTTGGTGACCTTGCCGATGACGACCGCCAGCTCGGCTTCGTGGTGGACCTCGTTGGAGTCCTCCGGGTATCGCACCGGCTGCAGCGGGCCGACCACGGTCGTGGGTGGCTTGAGGAAGATGATCGGCGTCGTCGGGACCTCGGAGACCAGCTCGGCGGCGTGATCGGCGTAGTTCTTGCCCACACCCACCACCTTGGTCGGGATCACCGGAGACAGCAGCCGCGCCTGCTCCCACGCGACGACGGTCTCGGTGGGTTCCCACGCCACGAACGGCGACCCGCGGTAGAGGCGGATCCCCTCGGGTTCCACGCCGCCGTAGGTGATGTCGTCGACCTCGGTGTCGACGCGAACGATCTTCATGCTGCCTCCGGTATCCGCCGAACTCGTCGTGAGGTCAACCCAGCGCCGCCGCTCCGGTCGTGATCTGCCGGAGGATCTCGCCGACGTCGGCGTACAGGAGCGATCCGGGCAACGTCGCCTCCCATGCCTTGACCCGCTCCGGATCGTGAGCGAACCCGGCGAACCGTTCCTTCCGGTAGGTCGCCATCGAGGCTCGGGTATCGTCGGGAAGTCGTTCGTCCAGGCCGGTGAGGGCTCGTGCGGCTTCGAGGTCGCCGGTCGCCGGAGCCCGCCCCTCATGTGACGAGCGGGCGATCATGATCGCCCCGAGCGCGGCCTCCGTGTCGGCGCGATGCTCATGCTCGGCGAGCGGCAGCTCGACACGCTCGAGCAGCGTGAAGGCGAAGCCGGCGTCCGGCCCGGGGGTGCCGAACAGCCCTCCGTGGGGGACGTCCTCGGGCCGCTGGATCTCGCCTGGACGTCCAGGACGCCACGCACGTGCGGGACCAGGCTCGGGGATGGGACGGGGAAGCTCCTCGATCTCGAGTTCGATGTTCGGTTGTTGACCCATGGCCTCACTCGTTGCGGGGGTTCGCCCCGGGATGCTACGCCGTTGCCTTGCTCAGACGAAGTCGAGCCATTCCTCGTGACGCCCCAGCGTGCCGGTGGCGGCGGCCATGAAGAGCTCCTGTGCCCGGCGGGTCACCGGCCCGGGCTCTCCGGCCCCGACCGGACGATGATCGACCTCTCGGATGGGCGTGACCTCGGCCGCCGTCCCGGTGAAGAACATCTCGTCGGCGTAGTACAGGTCGGTGCGGGTGATCATCGACTCGACGACCTCGTAGCCGTCTTCGGCCAGCAACGTCCGCACCGTCCGAGCGGTGATCCCGTCGAGTGGCCCGGCGGACACCGGTGGGGTATGGACGACGCCGTCACGCACGAGGAACAGGTTCTCGCCCGATCCTTCGGCGAGGTACCCGGCCTGATTCAACAGCAGGGCCTCGTCGAGCCCGGCGGCCAGCGCCTCCTGTTTGGCCAAGACGCTGTTGATGTACCCGCCGGTGATCTTGGCGTTCGGTAGGAACGCCGACTGGTCGATACGCCGCCAGGACGACACCCCGACGGCGATACCGTCCCGGAGGCCCTCCTCGCCGAGGTAGGCGCCCCACTCCCATGCCGCGATCACGGTCTCCACGGTGGCTCCGGCGGGGTTCAGGCCCATGGAGCCGGTACCGTAGAACACGATCGGCCGGATGTAGCCGGAGCGCAGATCGTTGACCGCGATGATCTCCTTGCCTGCCTTGACGAGGTCGGCGACCGACCATTCCAGCGGGATGCCGGTCGCCTTGCATCCGTCGGCGAGGCGTTCCATGTGATCGGTGAGCCGGAACACGGCGGGGCCGCGCTCGGTCTCGTAGGCGCGGATCCCCTCGAAGACCCCCGTCCCGTAGTGCAGCCCGTGCACCAGCACGTGCACGGTCGCGTCCTCCCACGGCACCATGGTGCCGTTCATCCAGATGAGTTTGGTCGGTTCCATGGCTCCGATTCTGGCACGCCCGACGCGATGGCGCGTCGCGGTCACATCAGGTGGGTCGCGTGCCAGTCCAAGATGGCCTCGAACCGCTCGACGCGGTGCCGTGGCTTGCCGCCTCTCGACAGTTCGTGACCCTCACCGGGGAACCGGACGAAGGCAGTGTCGAGGCCCTTGACGACGAACACGGCGAACAGCTGCTCGGCTTGCTCGATCGGACATCGCCAGTCCTGTTCGGAGTGGATGATCAACGTCGGGGTCTCGACCCGATGCGCCACCGCCAGAGGGCTCGCCGCCCAGCGGGTGGGCCACCCTTCGAGCGGGTCGCTGCCGAGGTACACACGATCGAACCACGGCCCGATGTCGGACGTACCGGTGAACGAGGTCCACGAATAGAGGCCCCGTTCGGCCACCGCCGACCGGTACCGATGGTCCTCGGCGAGGACCCGGATGGTGGCGAGGCCGCCGTACGATCCGCCCATGACGCCCATCCGGTCCGGGTCGAGCCGTTCGAACGCGGCCACCGCCGCGTCGGGAGCGGCGAGGAGATCCACCAGATCGGGGGGACGTTCCTCGGTCCAGCGACCGACCACGGCACGGACGTGATCGACCCCGTAGCCGGACGAGCCGCGCGGGTTGGTCGCGACGACGCCGTAGCCGGCTTCGACGTAGACCTGGAACTCGTCGAAGAACCCGAACCCGTACTGGGTGGCGGGACCACCGTGGATGTTGAGCAGCACCGGCACCTGATCGTCGCCTTCGGGCAGGTAGACCCATCCGTCGATGTGGACGCCGTCGTGTTCGATGGCGAACGTCGCCGGCTCGACGAGCTCGGTGTCCCGACGGAACCCGTCGTTGAGGGCCGTGACCGGCACCGGCTCTCCGCTGCCGTCCCACCGGTACAGCTCCCCCGGGTCGGTCGGGGAGGTGATGACGAGGGCGAGGAGCCTTCCGTCGGGGGTCGGATCGATCCCCGTCACGACCCGCGGACCGGTGACGACCCGATCGACCCGGGCATCCGGGTGGATCCGGATCACGCCCACGCTCCCGCGGTCCTCGATGTAGGCGAAGGCGCTGCCGTCGTCGAGCCAGCGCGGAGGCGGCGGCGTCAAGGTCGGCGCGAACGGAGCGATGTTCCGATCGAGCTCGCCGGTGAGCGCCGTCATCGAACCGTCGGGGCCGATCCGCCACAGTGGGTACACGTTGGGATGCACGTCGACGCCGGGGAGTCCGATCACGTGGAGCCGTCCGGTTCGGTCGTAGCTGGGAAGCGACCACGTGCCCACGTCGGTGACGGGAACCGGGTCGCCGCCGACGGCGGCGACCGTCCAGACCTGGGTGCCGGGGTCGAGCATCCGGGTCCGGTGCCGGGCGGACACGAAGGCCAGCTCGGTCCCGTTCGGTGACCACACGACCTGGGATTCGTCGAAGTCGCCGGGGGTCAGCAGCAGCGGATCGTCCTCGCCATCGGGGTCGACGAGCCAGACGTGAGCGCGTCGGTCATGGAGCCAACCCCGACCGTCGAACCGGTAGCCGAACCGATCGATGCGACGGGGACGACGAGCCCGCTCGTCGTCGTCGAGGTCCGCCCACGGCGCGGTCCAGGTCGTGGCGACCACGGCGAGGTGCGTGCCGTCGGGAGACCAGGCGATCTCGGTGACCCCGAGGTCGAAACCGGTGACGGTCGTCGCCTCTCCCCCGTCGGTCGGCAAGATCGCGACCTGGGCCGGGTCGTCGTGGCGCCGGCGCAGGAAGGCGATCCGGGTCCCATCGGGAGACCAACGTGGGGTGGCGTCGGACGGACCGGCGGTGAGCGGCCGGGCCTCGGCGCCGTCCCAGATCCAGATCCTCGATTCGTAGCGGTCGCCGTCGAGGTCGGGGCGGGTCACCACGAACGCCACCCGCCGGCCGTCAGGAGCCATCTGAGGGTCGGACGGGATCCGAAGATCGGCGAGTTGGTCGGGACGCATGTTCCTCCTCACGTAACCTGTCGACCGCACGCTACCGGGTGGGACATGACCGTTCGTCGCTTCATCGCCTCCGGGTTCGGGGTCGGGTTGATCCCTCGCCGGCTCTGGGGATCGGATTCGGGAGCCGGGACCTTCGGGGCCGGGTTGGCCGCCCTCGTGTCCCTGACGGTGGGCTGGCGACCCTGGTGGCTCCACCTGGGCATGTTCGCGGTCGCCCTCGGTTCGTCGGTGTGGGCCTCCAAGCCGTTCTCGGACGATGGAGCCGACCCGGGCTGGATCGTGATCGACGAGATCGCCGGCACGCTCGTCGCGTTGGTCGGCCTGACCGGCTGGCCATGGCTCGTCGCCCTGGTCGTCGCGAGACTGGGGGACATCACCAAGGCCCTCCCGGGGGTGGCCGCCGCCGAGCGTCTCCATGGGCCATGGGGGATCACCATGGACGACGTCGTCGCCGGTCTCTACGGCTTGGCGGCCGGATGGCTCGTCTACGCCATCATCGGGTGAGGTCGATCGCCCGGGCGGCGAGCACGCCGTCGAGGTTCCGCACGGTGGCGACCTCCGCGTCGCTCAACGCCCGATCGATGGAGAGTCCCATCATCGCGGCGGCGCCTTCGGGGCTCCTGCCGACCACCATGTCGGTGATGTTCACCCCGGCTTCCCCCAGGGCCGTCCCGACCTTGCCGATCATCCCAGGCACGTCCTCGTTGCGGAGCAACAGCAGATGGGCCGACAGCGGCAGCTCGATCTGATAGCCGTCGACCTCGACGAGGACGGGTCCCTTGCGTTCGAGCACCGTTCCGGCGATGGATCGTTCCATCAGCCCCACGTCACCCGACAGCCGGATGAGGGACTGGTACCCGCTCGTCGCCGGGGCCGCCTCCTCGCGTACCAGCATCCCGCGCTCGTCGGCCACGAGCGGCGCGTTGACGTACGACACCGAACCCTCGGACACAGCACCGAGCACGCCCTTCATGGCGCCCAGGGCGAGCGGTCGAACGGTCGCTTCGGCGAGACGGCCCGTAGCGGTCACGGTGAGCTCCGCCGGCAGGCCCTTGGCGAAGCCCACGAAGATCCTGCCGAGCTGCTCGGCCAGACCGAGGAACGGCCGGAGCTCGTCGGGCACGGCGGGACCGAGGTCGAGGTTGACCGCCGACGGCACGAGCTCCCCGCCGAGCGCCTGCACCACCGCCTCGGCGACGGCCACGCCGGCCTTGTCCTGCGCCTCCCTGGTGGAGGCGCCCAGATGCGGGGTCACCACGACCTGCGGGAGGTCGAACAGGGGTGAGGCCGTGGCCGGCTCGGTGTCGAAAACGTCGATCGCTGCACCCGCGATCCTCCCCGACATGATCGCCTCGGCCAGTGCCGTCTCGTCGACGAGGCCGCCGCGAGCGACGTTGACGATCCTCGCCCCTGGTCGCATCCGGCCGAGTGCGTCGGCGTCGACGATCCCTTCGGTCTCCTTGGTCCGCGGCAGGTGGATCGTGAGGATGTCGGCGGCGGCGAGGACCTGGTCGAACGGCAGCGGCTCGACCCCCAACCGGCGGGCCCGGTCGACCGACACGTACGGGTCGAAGGCGACGATCCGCATACCGAACGCGGCGGCTCGCTGGGCGACGAGGGTCCCGATCTTGCCGAGACCGAGGATCCCCAGGGTCTTGCCGTGGAGCTCCACGCCTTGGAGCTGCTTGCGGTCCCAGCGGCCCGCTCGGAGGCTGGCGTCGGCCTCGGGGATACGGCGAGCCTGGGCGAGGATGAGCGCCATGGTGTGCTCGGCGGCGGAGATGGTGTTGGCGTTCGGGGCGTTGACGACCATGACGCCCGCGTCAGTGGCGGCGGCCAGATCGATGTTGTCGACCCCGATCCCCGCTCGTCCGATCACCTCGAGACGCGGTGCCGCCGAGATGAGCTCGGCATCGACCTTCGTGGCGGACCGGACCACGAGGGCGGCGGCGTCCCCGAGCAGGCCCAGCAGTTCCGTGCGGTCCGCGTCGACGGCGACGACCACGTCGTGGGCTCCGCGGAGCGCTTCGATCCCCGCGTCTGCGATCGCTTCTGCGACCACTACCTTCCTCCGCTCCATGCGCGCAGGATACCGCCTGGTCAGGCACCGGGATCCGGTGCGTAGACGACCTCGGCGAACAGCTCCTGGTTGGCGTCCACGATGGCCGAGCGACCGTTGGGACCGGCGAGCCATTCGACGAACGCGGAGGCGGCGGGGGTGGCGGCGGGATCCACCACGATGGCTCGGTACGGGTTGGCGAGCAGGCGCTCGGGGTCGCGCAGCTCGACGACGACGAGCCCGAGCGTTCCAGAGGCCCGACGGAACGCCCCGAGCTCCGAGAGGGTGAAGGCGCCCCGCTGGTCGGCGACCTGGAGCGTGAACCCCATGCCCTGCCCGGTCTCGAGGTACCACGGGCGGCCGGTCGGGTCGATCCCGACACGCCGCCAGATGTCCCGCTCCCGTTCGTGGGTCCCGGAACGATCGGCTCGGGAAACGAAGCGGGCCCCCGCGGCGGCGATCGCGGTGAAGGCACCGATGGGCGTCGTCCCAGAGGGGACGACGCCCTGTCCGGGGGGGCCGACGAGCACGAAGCGGCTGGCGAAGATGGGCCTCACCTCCGCCTGGGGGTGATCGGCGACGAATCGCTCCTCCGCGGCCGGGAGATGGCTGATGAGCAGATCCGCGGCGCCGCGCTCGCCCAGTGCGAGCACCTCGGTGGAGCCGGCCGCGACGACCGAGAACCGGGGCGCCGACGGGTACGCTCGTCGGTAGGCGGCGATCAGCTCGTCGACGAGTCCCGAGTCCACGACGGTGGTCCCGGCGGCGACGACGATCCGGTCGGCGGCTCCACTCGATGCGCAGGCGGAGGCGAAGACCGTCACCGCGACGGCGAACGCGACCAGACGTCTCACGTGGCCAGGACCGCCCGGGCTGCCGTCGCCTTGACCGTGACCGCGACCGGCATCCCGATCCTCAGGTCGAGTGCGTCGAGGGCACCGGGGGTGATCAGCGCGACGACGGGGATCCCGCAGTCGACGACGATCTCGTGGAGTCTCCCGACCTCACGGATGTCCGCGACCGTCCCGGAGAGGGAGTTGCGTGGCGAAGCGTGCACACGTGAGGCGGCGGCTTCGGTTCGATCGACGGGAAGGTGGATGCTGACGGTCTCGGCGCCGAACAGCACGGTCACCTGCGTCCCCGGCTCGTGGTCGCCGACGGCCCGGAACAGGACCGGCCCGCAGCGCACCCGAACCATCGGGCCGCGGCGCGCTTCCACGACGCCCGATAGCACGTTGCCGACCCCGACGACGCCGGCGACGACGTCGTCGCGGGGATGGGCGAACACATCACCGACCCGTCCGCTCTGGACGATCGCCCCGTCGATCATCACCGCCACACGATCACCGAGCACGGCGACGGTCTCGCGGTCGTGGCTGACGATCAGGGCCGTCCGTTCGCCGATGGCGTCGGCGATCCCGAGGGCGGTGGAGGAACGGTCCCGCAGGTCGAGGGGGGCGAGGGGCTCGTCGAGCACCACCAGGGCGGAACCCTTGGCCAGGGCCCTGGCGAGGGCGATGCGTTGGCGCTCGCCGCCGCTGAGTCCCTCCACCATCTGGTCGACGACGCCGGCCATCCCGAGGCGCTCCGCCAGTTCGTCGGCGCGTCGACGTTCGGACGGGTCGAGGCCGAGGTGGAGGTTGCTCCGGGCCGTCCCTCGGAAGAGGTACGGACGTTGCGGAAGGTACGTGACCGGGAGCCCGGTGCCGTCTCCGAGGGTGCCGGCGACGAGCCGGAGGAGGGTGGTCTTCCCCGATCCGTTCGGGCCGAACAGCACCGTTCGTTCGCCTTCGGCGAGGACGAGTCGGTCGACGGCGACGACCGAGCCGTCGTCCGGGTGGCGGAGGTCGCTGAGGACGAGGTCACCCACCGGGCCGCTCCCGGAGTTGGATCCGAGTGAGGACGACGTTGACGGCCAGGGCGATGGCGAGCAGCACCATCCCGAGGCCGAGGGCCGCACCGAAGCGCGCCTGCCGGGCCTCCTGGACGATGGCGGTCGTCAACACGCGGGTCTCGCCTTTGATGTTGCCGCCGACGATCAAGACGGCACCGACCTCGGAGACCACCCGTCCGAAGGCGGCAGCGACGGCGGCGAAGATCCCCGCCGATGCCTCGCGTCCGACGAGGGCCCCCTGGCGCAGCGGGGGGAGCCCGAGCGCGGCGAGTTGCTCGAACGCGGCCGCAGGGAGGTTCCGGACGGCGCCGGCGGTGACACCGGCCGCGATCGGGATCGCCAGGAGGGTCTGGGCGAGGATCATCGCGGCGGGGGTGAACACCAGCCCGAGCCCGCCGAAGGGACCGTCTCCCCACACCAACAGCAGCAACACCAAGCCGGCGAGGACGGGCGGCATCCCCATGCCCACGTTCACCAGGGTCAGGACGGCGCCGCGACCGGGGAACCGCCAGAGCCCGAGGGCGACGCCGAGGGGCACGCCTGCCAGGACACCGAGGACCGTCGCCGTCCCGGCGACGACGAGGGTGAGCGCCACCACCGAGCCCAGCTCACCGGCCGGATCGGCCAGGTAGCGCAGCGCATCGGCGAGCACGTCGAAGAGGAACTCCACGCGGTGAAGATAGCGAGTGACTCCTGGGTGATGTCCCCGATATCCTCACCCGATGGCGACAGGACGTCCCTCCGTGTCGACGGCACTGGCTCGAGGGCTCACCCGGCGGTGTCCCCGCTGCGGATCGGGCGGCGTGTTCCATCGCTGGCTGAAGATGGCGCCGACGTGTCCGACCTGCGGCCTCGAGTTCGAACAGGAGCAGGGGTACTGGCTGGGGGCCGTGATGCTGAACACGGGCATCACCGAGGGCTCGTTCCTGGGGGTGTTCGTCGGCGGCATGATCGTCACGTGGCCCGACGTGCCGTGGGTGGCGTTGCTCGTCGTCGGCGTGGCCATGACCGTCGCCTTGCCGATCCTCCTCGATCCGTTCACCCGGACGCTGTGGGTGGCGTTGGAACGGTCGGCCCGCCGGTGGTCGGAGAACGACGCTCCCCGGTACCCGACCACCATCGTCCGGGCGCCCGAGGGCGACGCCTGACCACCGGCGGTCGGTGAGGAGGTCAACCGAGCCCGAGCCAGGACCGGACCGTGTGGAGATCGACGGCCGACACGGTGGCGAACCCGGGTCGGAGACCGCCGCTGCGGTCCACGATCACGACCCGCAGACCGGCGGCCGTGGCCGCTTCGGCGCCGTTGACCGCATCTTCGATGGCCAGGACGTCGGTGGCGGGGACGCCGAGACCCTCCACGGCGGCGAGATAGACGTCGGGGGCGGGTTTGCCTCGTTCGACGTCGTCGCCCGACACGATCGTCGTGAAATAGCGCCGCAGGTCGAAGCGATCGAGCTTCCATTCCAGCGGACCGCGCCGGGACGACGACGCCACGGCCAGCGGGATCCCCTCGCCGGCCAGGGACCGGATCGTCTCCACCGCATCCGGGAAAGCCTCGAGGCGATCCTCGTACAGCGACCGGCGGAACCCGTCGACGACGCCCATGACGGCGTCGTAGGACGGGAGGGAGACCCGCTCGGCGAAGTACCGGTACGAGTCGCGTTCGGTCACCCCGAGGCAGGCTTCGACGTCGTCCGGGGTCATGTGATAGCCGAAGGTCGCCAGGCCCGCCGACCAGGCGCGTTCGGCGAGGGGCTCCGAATCGACGATGACGCCGTCGCAGTCGAACGCGACCGCCCGCATCACGGCCGTGCCGCCCGGCCGATGCGGTCGAGCGACCGGCTGAGCCGTCTCCTCGCCTCGAAGCCCGCCAGCAGCCCCCGCAGACGGGAGTCCGCGGCGGCGACGAACCGGAGCGTGACCCGGGTCCCGTCCCCGACCGGGCGGGTGTCGACGCTGACGGTCAGCTCGGCCTCACCCAGCCCAGGGATCCGGTCGATCCGGCATCGATAGGCGGTGCCGGCGTCCCATTCGGTCACGACGGCCCTCCATGCCGTCGCCGGCGACGCCCCGCGCCGCCACGACACCCGGGTTTCGGTGCCGGGTCCCGGATCGACCGTCGAGACCGGCTTCAGCGGCACGAGCGGGAACCAGTCGGCGAGCCGAGCCGGGTCCGCCACCAGGGACCAGACCGTCGTCGAATCGAGGTCCGGGTAGTCCTTCGACTCGACCGCCAAGACGCGGTGGTCGGTCACAGGCCCGCGCTCCTCCTGATGATCTCCTGCACCATCTTCGGATCGGCCTTGCCGCCGGTGGCCCGCATCACCTGCCCCACGAGGAAGCCGATCGGCTTGGCGTCGCCGGACCGGATCTTCTCCAGCGCGTCGGGATGGTCGGCGACGACGTCGGCGACGACGGCCTCGATGGCGCCCGAGTCGGAGATCTGCAGGAGGTCCATCGCCTCGGCCACCTGTCGGGGACCACCCTCGCCGGCGAGCACGCCCGTCAGGACCTGCTTGGCGGCGGTCGCCGACAGTTCCCCTCCAGCGACCATCGCCGCGAGTTCGACGAGATGCTCCGCGGTCAGGTGCAGCTCACCGACGCTCGCGCCCACGCGACGCGCGTAGGCCACCACCTCGCCGGTGAGCCACGAGGCGACGGTTCTCGCTTCGGCGCCGGCACGCACCGCGGCGTCGAACAAGCCGGCCAGCAGCGGACTGTCGGCCAGCAACCCGGCGGTCCGCTCGTCGGCGCCCGCCGCCACCAGGCGGGCCCGGAGCTGGGCGGGCAGTTCGGGCATCGATGCCTTCACCCGGTTCCGCCATCGCTCGTCGATGGACAAGGGAAGCAGATCGGGTTCCTGGAAGTACCGGTAGTCCTCGGACTCTTCCTTGGAGCGCATGGCCGTGGTGCGTCCCGTGGCCTCGTTCCAGTGACGGGTCTCCTGGACGACCGTCCCGCCGGCAGCGAGGACCTCGACCTGGCGTTCGATCTCGAAGGCGATGGCCCGTTGCATCGACCGAAGCGAGTTGACGTTCTTGATCTCGGTACGGGTGCCGAGCTCGGACGTTCCCGCTCGGCGGACGGACACGTTCGCGTCGAACCGCATCGATCCTTCCTCGAGCCGAGCGTCGGACACCCCGAGCGTGCGGACGATGCGTTGCAGTTCGGCGCCGTAGGCACGCGCCTGGTCGGGAGTGCGGATGTCGGGTTCGGTGACGATCTCCACCAGCGGGACCCCGGCTCTGTTGAAGTCCAGCAGCGTATGATCGGCGTCCTGGATCCGGCCTCCCTCGCCCATGTGCAGGCTCTTGCCGGTGTCCTCCTCCATGTGGACGCGGGTGATCCCGATCACCGTCGGTTCACCGTCCACGTCGACGACGATGCGCCCGTGCTCGCACACCGGGTACGTGTACTGGGAGATCTGGTAGTTCTTGGGGAGATCGGGGTAGAAGTAGTTCTTCCGGTAGAACAGGGACCGTTCGTTGATCGTGCAGTCCAGCGCCGTCCCGATGCGGACGATCCCGTCGATGGCGGCCTCGTTGGCCACCGGGAGCGCACCGGGCAGCGCCAGGCAGACCGGACAGACGGCCGTGTTGGGTTCGTCGCCGAAGTCGACCCGGCAGCCGCAGAACATCTTGGAACGCGTCTGCAACTCGACGTGGGTCTCGATGCCGATCACGGCCTCCCAGCCCTCCGGGATGACGCTCATGGCTCGACCACCTCCGAAGTGGCCAACGGTGCCCGGAAGGAGAAGCCCGCCGATCGTTCCACTTCGGCGGCGACCCGGAACATCATCTCCTCGCCGAGTTGGGGGGCCATCACCTGGAACCCGATCGGCAGGCCGGTTCCGTCGAGGGCCACGGGGACCGATACCGCCGGATCCCCGGCCAGGTTCGACGGGATCGTGCACACGTCCGAGTAGTACATCGCGATCGGATCGTCCGAACGCTCCCCGATGCGGAACGCCGTGGTGGGGCTCGTCGGCGACACGAGGACGTCGACCTGCTCGTAGGCGGCGGCGAAATCGCGCCGGACCAGCGTTCGGACCTTCTGGGCCTGGCCGTAGAAGGCGTCGTAGTAGCCGGCCGACAACGCGTAGGTGCCAAGGAGGATCCGGCGGATCACCTCCGGACCGAACCCCTCCGCTCGGGTCCTGGCCATCATCTCTTCGACCGTGCCGCCGTCGACCCGGAGCCCATAGCGGACCCCGTCGAATCGGGCCAGGTTCGACGAGCACTCGGCCGGTGCGATCAGGTAGTACGCGGAGAGTGCGTACTCGGTCGATGGCATCGACACGTCGACGATCTCTGCGCCTGCCGCGGCGAGCCGTTCGATGGTGGAAGCCGTCGCGGCGAGGACCTCGGGGGCGATCCCCTCCCCCATCAGCTCGGTGACGACACCGATGCGAACGCCCTGGACGCCGGCGTCGAGCGACCGACCCATCTCGGGCACGTCGCCCGGGTAGCTGGTCGCGTCGTGGCGATCCCATCCGGCGATCGCGCTGAGAACGTCGACCGCGTCGGGGACCGACCGGGCGAGCGGACCGATCTGGTCGAGGGAAGATGCGAAGGCGACGAGCCCGTAGCGGGAGACGAGCCCGTAGGTCGGTTTCGCCCCGACGAGCCCGGTCAACGCGGCCGGCTGGCGGATCGAACCCCCCGTGTCCGATCCGAGGGCCGCGAAGGCCGAGCCGGCGGCCACGGCGGCCGCGGAGCCACCCGACGAGCCGCCCGGCACTCGGTCCGTGTCCCACGGGTTCCGAGTCGGCCCGTATGCGGAGTTCTCGGTAGACGAGCCCATGGCGAACTCGTCGAGGTTGGTCTTGCCGACGATCACGGCCCCGGCGTCCCGAAGGCGCTCGACGGCGGTGGCGTCGTACGGTGGCGTGTAACCGGCCAGGATCTGGGAGGCGCACGTGGTCTCGACACCCCGGGTCGAGAGGTTGTCCTTCACGGCGACGGGGATGCCGTGGAGCGGCCCCCGGTCGGTGCCCGCCGCGAGTTCCTCGTCGGCGCGGGCCGCCGACCGACGTGCCCCCTCACGGTCGAGCACGAGGTAGGCGTGGAGATGCGCCTCGGTGACCGCAGCACGGCGCCAGGTGGCGTCGAGGAGCTCCTGGGCGGTGAACTCCCCGTCGCGCAAGCCGCGACCCGCGTCGGCGATCGAGAGATCGGCGAGGTCGGTCATGGGCCGTCGAGGATCTGTGGGACCCGGTAGTAGCCGTCGACCGTGTCGGGCGCCTGGGAGAGGACGTCGTCCCGGTCGAGGGACGGCCACACCTCGTCGGGGCGGAAGGCGTTGACGAGCGGGAGTGGGTGGGACGTCGGCTCGACATCATCGGTCGGCAACGCCTGGACCCGCTCGGCATGCTCGAGGATGACCCCGAGCTGCGCGCCGTACGCAGCCAGCTCCTCATCGGAGAGGGCGATCCGCGCGAGGGCGGCGACCTTGGCGATGTCGATCTCGACGGGCATCGGCGGGATGGTACCGTACCGGCGCACCGTGGCACGGTCCCGCCCCGACCGCCGCCATCGGGGCGGCCCCTGGAACCGGCTCCAGCGCCGGCATCGACCCGGCGTGGCGCCTACCCGTCGACGAGGAAGCGGCGCATGACCCCGAGAGCCGTCTCCACGTTGACGACCGGTACGTACTCGGAGGCCTGATGGGCCTGGGCGACGATCCCCGGACCGTAGTTCACCGCCGGGATGCCACGGGCGGTGAGGCGGGCCACGTCGGTCCAGCCCTGTTTGGCGGCCCGTGCTCCCCCGACGAGCGCGTCGAGCCGATCGAGGTGAGGGCTCGGCTGCGGAACCGCCCCTGCCGGAGCGCGGTCCTTGATCACGATCTCGTCGGCGACGGCTGCGGCGGCCCGCAGTCGCTCCTCGGCTTCGTCGAGGTCGTAGATGGGCGGGAACCGGTGGTTGAGGTTGAGGACGAACTCGGCCGGGAGCACGTTGTTGGCGATCCCCCCTGCGGCCTTCGTCACGGCGAAGGTCTCGCGATAGACGAGACCCGCGATCTCGACGGGCTCGGGCTCCCGCCGATGCATGGCGGCGAGCCACTCCCCCGCCTTGGTGATGGCGTTCTCCCCCAGCCACGGCCGCGCCGCGTGGGCGGCGTGACCGCGGAACACCACGTCGGCGTTCATGGCCCCATTGCACCCGAGTTCCAACTTCAAGTCGGTGGGTTCCATGACCACCGAGAAGGCCGCGTCGGCGAGGAACCCGACGGCATCGAGGACCGCCTCGAGGCCGTTGTGGTGGGCCGGTCCTTCCTCCTTGTCGTAGAACACCCCGATGACGTCGTAGGGGCCGGCACCGACATCGTCGTCTTCGAGGAGATGGACCATGACCGCCAGGCCCCCCTTCATGTCGGATGCCCCGAGGCCGACGACGTTCCCGTCGACGACGGTGGCCGGTCGGTTGCCCTGCTCGGGCACCGTGTCGGTATGGCCGTACAGGGCGATGAGCGGCTTCCCCGACGGTTCGCCCACGACCAGGGCGTTGCCGATGCGACGGACCGGCCGGGTAGCGCCGAGGCGGAACTCGAGAGCGGTGCAGATCTCCTCCTCCTCCCCGGTCACCGACGGGATGTCGATGAGCTCGACGAGGGTGTCGACGACGCCGGTCACACCTCCACCTCGAAGATGCGGAGCGCCTCGTTGAGGGAGGTCTTACGGTCGGTCGACTCGGTCCGATAGCCGATCAGGAGAGGCGTTTGCAGCTGGTAGACGCCGGCGGCGAACTCCTTGGCTCGGGTGCCGGGCACGACGACGGCGTTGCGTGGCACCCGCCCACGGATCTCCACCGGCTCGGGCCCGGTGACGTCGATGATCGGGATCGACGCCGAGATCGCCGTGTTGGCGCCCAGGACGGCCCCCTCCTCCACGACGACACCCTCCACGACGATGGAGCGACTCCCGATGAAGGCCCCGTCCTCGACGACGACCGGTCGGGCGCCCGGCGGCTCCAGGACGCCACCGATCCCGACGCCGCCCGACAGGTGGACGTCACGTCCGATCTGGGCACACGAACCGACGGTGGCCCACGTGTCGACCATCGTGCCGGCGCCGACACGGGCGCCGATGTTGACGTACCCCGGCATGACGACCACTCCCGGCTCGCAGAACGCGCCGTAACGGACGACCCCGGGCGGAACGACCCGTACCCCCGCGGCGGCGAGGTCGGTCTTGGTGGGGATCTTGTCGTACCACTCGAAGGGTCCCGCCCCCATGGTCCGGACCTCTGCGAGACGGAAGTAGAGGAGGATCGCTTCCTTCACCCACGTGTGGACGATCCATTCTCCGTCGACCTTCTCCGCGACGCGCAGCTCACCCCGGTCGAGGGCGGCGACGGTCCGTTCGACGGCGTCGCTCGCCTCGGCGAGGCGACCCAGGTCCCGATAGGCGGCTTCGATGATCTGCTGATCGCTCATGGGGCCATTATCACCGGCCGAGCAGCCCTACGAGCTGCTCGGCGGCCGCCGCGCATTCGTCCACGGTGGGAACGAGGGCGAGACGGATGTAGCCCTCGCCACCGGGGCCGAAGAAGCGCCCCGGAGAGACCACGATGCCGTGTTCGAGGAGCCGGTCCGTCACCGCCAGGTCGTCGTCGACGACGACCCACAGGTACAGGCCCGCTCGGGATGCCACGATCTCGAAGCCGATGCGCTCGAAGGCCCGACGCAAGATCCGTCGCTTCTCCGAGAAGATGGCCCGACGCTGCGCGACGTGGACGTCGTCGCTCCAGGCGGCCGCGGCGGCAGCCTGCACGAACTCGGGTGGGATCGTGCCGGTCGTCGACCGCAGTGCCCTGAGCGCGGCGATCGCGTCGGCGTCGCCGACGACGGCCCCCGACCGGTAGCCCGTCATCCCCGACCGTTTCGACAAGCTGAGGTACACCAGAAGCCCCTCGGCGGCCGGACCGGCGATCTGCAGCATCGACGCGGGGCCGTCGGGGTAGGCGTCCTCGTCGTACACGTCGACGTAGCACTCGTCAGCGAGCAGCAGCGTGTCGGAGGCTCGAGCGGCGGCGTACAACTCGGCGAGGTCACCGCTGGGGGTGACGGCGCCCGAGGGATTGTGCGGCGAACAGGTCCACACGAGCCGAGCCCGTTCCCACACCGACGGCGGGATGTCACCGGCGCGCAGGACGAAGTCGCCGTCGAGGACCACCCGGTGCACCTCCGCTCCGGCGAAGCGGGCACCCCGCTCGTACACGGGATAGCCGGGAGTCGGCACGACCACGAGGTCACCGGCGTCACGATCGACGAAGACGAACGGGGTCGAGAAGATGGCTTCCTTCGATCCGGCCGAGGGGAGGATCTGGCGATCGGGATCGACCTCGACGTCGAACCGTCGCTCCAGGTACGCCGCCACCGCATGCCGGAACTCGACGAGGCCGGAAGCGGTCGGGTACTGGGACACCGCTCCGACCGCCTCGACGAGGGCGGTGCGGATGAACTCGGGCGTCGGCTCACGAGGATCGCCGATGGAGAAGTCGATGAGCGGCAGTCCCGCGTCGCGGCGCTCGCGGGCCCGCATCTGGATCGTGGCGATGGGGTAGCCGCCGAGCTGTTCGAGGACCGGGTTCCTGCGCATGGACCCACGGTAGTGGCCCCACGCCGCGGCCCGAATGCGAGGAACCGTGACCGGGGGCCTCCAACGCATCGTCCTGGCCGGTGTCGGGGGACGCGACGGGGTCGAATGGGCCCACCGCTCGCCTACGCTGACGTCCATGTCGCGAACCCGCTACCGGATCGTCCTCGGGCTTCTCGGGGTCACGTTCATCGTGATCGTGGTCGGCTCGGTGCTGATCCTCCCCGAAGGCACGCCGACGAGCCTCCCGGGCCCGGTGCGCGAGCTGTCCCCTCGCGATGGCGACCTGGTACTGCGACAGGCGAAGATCGAGTTCCGGACCGACCCTGCGTACCGTGCCAGCTTCGTCATCGACGGCGTCTCGATCCCCGACGACGAGGTCATCACCATGGCCGGTACCGGGATCCACGTCTACCAGCCGGGCCCCGGCAAGACCATCGAGGAGTGGACCCCCGGGTTCCATGTGGTCGAGGCCGCGTGGGACACGGTCTCGGGTCTGCCGGATCCGGGCTCGATCACCTGGTCGTTTCGCGTTCAGTGACCGCGCTCAGGGCCCCCCGATCGCCTCGGGTCCACGCTCGACGAGCGCGGCGAAGGTGTCCTCGTCGACGATCGGGACGCCCAGCGCTTCGGCCTTGGCCAGTTTCGAGCCGGGATTCTGACCGACGACGACCGCCGTGGTCTTCCTCGAGACGGTGGACGACACCTTGCCGCCTCGGGCTTCGACGGCCTCCTTCGCCTCGTCGCGGGTGAACCGCTCCAACGAACCGGTGAACACCAGGGTGATCCCTTCGAGAGATGGACCTTCGCGCGCTTCCACCGGCTCGGCCATGCGGACACCTGCGGAGCGGAGCTTGTCGATGAGCGTGCGGTTCTCGTCGTCCCCGAACCACGCGACGATCGATCGTGCGATCTCGGGGCCGATCCCGTCGATGGCAGCGAGCTCGTCCTCGGATGCGGACATGATGTCGTCGATGCTCCCGAACCTCCGCGCCAGGAGCTTGGCGACCGTCGGCCCGACATGATCGATGCCGAGCCCCACCAGGAGCCGCCACAACGGGCGATCCTTCGCAGCATCGATCGCCGCCATCAGGTTCTCGACCTTCTTCGGTCCCCAACCCGCGAACCCGAGGAGGTCGTCTGGCCGCAACGCGAAGATGTCGGCAGGGTCCCGAACGAGCCCTTCCCGCATCAGGAGATCGACGGTCTTGTAGCCGAGCCCGTCGATGTCCATCGCCGTGCGCGAGCCGAAGTAGACGAGCCATTCCCGCAGTCGGCTGGGACAGGCGTATCCCCCGGTGCAGTAGGCCCGCACGCCGTGCTCGTCCTTCACGATGGGGCTCCCGCAGAAGGGGCAGGTCTTGGGCATGTGCCAGCGACGGAGACCCTTGCGACGCCGGGACAGGACGGGGCCGACGACCTCGGGGATGACGTCCCCCGCCCGACGAACCACGACCCAATCCCCCGGTCGGATGTCCTTGCGATGGATCTCCCGCTCGTTGTGCAACGTGGCGGTCGTCACGGTGACCCCTCCGACGAAGACGGGCTCGAGCACGGCGTAGGGGGTGACGACGCCGGTGCGGCCCACGTTCACCTCGATCGACAGGAGTCTGGTCGTCTTCTCTTCGGCGGGGAGCTTGTAGGCGATCGCCCACCGAGGTGCCCGGGCGGTGAACCCGAGGGCTCGTTGGTCCTCGAACCGGTCGACTTTGACGACCACGCCATCGATCTCGTAGTCGAGGGAATGGCGGTTGGCTTCGGCCCACCGCGCGTACCCTTCGATCTCGTCCATCGTGCGGACCGTCCGGTTGGCCGGGTTGACCCGAAGGCCGAGCTCGCGGAGCCAGGCCAGGGACTCGGAGTGCCGTTCGAGCTGCGGGCCTCCTTCGACGTGCCCCAGGTGGTACATCCAGTTCGAGAGGTTGCGGGAGGCGGTCACCGCCGGGTCCTTCTGACGGACCGAACCCGCCGCGGCGTTGCGTGGGTTGACGAACGGCGGATCCCCCCGTTCTTCCCGTTCCCGGTTGAGGGCCTCGAAGGCGGAGACGGGCATGTAGATCTCGCCACGGACCTCGAGGACCGGCGGTGGCTCCCCGCGGAGCCTCAAGGGGATCGCGTTGATGGTCCGCACGTTGGCGGTGATGTCCTCCCCGACGATCCCGTCGCCCCGGGTCGCGCCTCGCACCAGGGTGCCGTGCTCGTAGACGACCGACACGGCGAGGCCATCGATCTTGGGCTCACACGAGTAGGCGTCCGGGTCCCGGCCCAGGATCTTCACCACACGATCGCGCCAGGCCTCGAGCTCGTCGAAGCTGAACGCGTTGTCGAGGGAGAACATCGGCTCGAGGTGGCGAACCGGCTGGAACGCGGACGACGGGGGGGCGCCGACGCGTTGGGTCGGCGAATCGGGCGTGATCAGCTCCGGATGAGCCGCCTCGAGCTCCTGGAGCTCGCGCATGAGCTCGTCGTACTCGGCATCGGAGATCTCGGGCTCGTCGAGGACGTAGTAGCGGTAGTTGTGGTACTCGATCTGCCGGCGGAGCTCCTCGATCCGCCCGACGACCGCGCCGTGGTCATCGGGCACGGAGGCCTCCAACGATCTCACGGAGCCTGGACATCACGGTCGCGGCGGCCTTCGCGCTCACGGCGGCGAGGCCACAGGACGGCGACGCCCACGCGTCATCGATCAGCGCCGTGGTCGCGGCTCCTTCCATCACGAGTCGGGCCATGGCGGTACCGTACCGTCTCTCGACGACGGAACGATCGACCGGCCCCGGCCGGCTCGGCACGAGTCCCCACACGAGTCGGGTCCCGTCCCCGATCGCCTCTGCGAGCTCGGCTGCATGCTCCCGGAACCCGTCGTCGAGGGCATGGACGTCCAGCGAGATGCTCGCCGGGCGAAGGCGGGCCACCATCCCCCAGTCGGTGTCGCCGCAACAATGGAGACCTGCGGGAACGTCCAGTGCCGCGAAGAACTCGGTGAGGACCGACCCGGCATCGGCCACCGAGATCGGCCCCTCCGGCCGACCGGGGGCGAAGGCGATGAGGCTCGGCTCGTCGACGACGAGGTGGATCTCGGCGCCGGGGAGGCGCTCCGCGATGGAGGTCACGTGCGCTGCGGCGCGGCGGGCGAGGCCATCGACGACGCACGTCCAGAGGCCGTCGATCCGGCGGCCGGCGGCCAGAGCGGTCAGACCGAGGGTGATCGGGCCGGTCATCTGGGTCTTGACGACGTCGACGCCGGCCGCGGCGAATACCTCCATCGCCGTGGTGGCCCCGACGAAGGCTTCCTCCCTCGGCCCCGGCGGAACACCGACGGCGAGCCCGATGGGGTCGGCCCCGGCCGCACCCAGGCCGCAGAGACCGTCGCCCCATTGGACGAGCATGCCTTCCTGCCGGTGGCGGCGAGGCAGCTGCGGGAGGTGAGGAACGTCGGTGGTCTCGATCACGAACCGGGCAGCTTCGACTGGATCGGTGTGGGGGAGGCTGCCGACCCCGGTGATCTTCACCGACGCACGATCCCGTCGATGATGCCCCCGCCCAACACCTCGTCGCCGTCGTAGAACACGGCCGCCTGCCCGGGTGCGGGAGCCGGATGGGGATCGAAGAAGCGCACCTCCCAGCGTCCGGCGCCGCGTTCGGCGATCCTCGCCGAGGTAGGGCGAGACCGGTAGCGCACCTTGACCTCGACGGTCCTGGTGGGCGGGGGCGCGCCGGCGACGAACGACACGTCGGTGACGATGCAGCCGTCGACGAGGAGGTCGTCGCGGGTACCGATGACGACCTCTCGCCGGGCGGGGCGGATCTCGATCACGAAGCGGCGCTCACCGGCGGCGACACCGAGGCCTCTCCGTTGACCGATCGTGAACGCGGCCGTGCCGCCGTGACGTCCGACGACGGTCCCGTCGGAGTCCACGATGTCACCGGCAGCGGCGGTCTGGGGGAACTCGCGCCGCAGGAAGGCCCGGTAGCCGCCCTCGCCGACGAAACACAGATCCTGACTGTCGGGTTTCGTGGCCGTGCGCAGCCCCAAGGAGCCCGCGATGTCGCGCACGGTGGCCTTGGTCACCTCCCCGATGGGAAGTCGGATCCGGGCCAGCTGATCCTGGCCGAGCATGTGCAACACGTAGGACTGGTCCTTGCCGGCGTCGACACCCTTCCACAGGTGGTAGCCCCGCTCGTCGCGGGTGACCCTGGCGTGGTGCCCGGTCACCAGCAAGTCGCAGTCGAGCTCCTCGGAGCGTTGCAGCAACGCGGAGAACCGCACGGTGCGGTTGCATTCGATGCACGGGTTCGGGGTGCGCCCTGCGAGGTAGGCGGCGCCGAAAGGCTCCACGACGTTGCGACGGAAGTCCTCGACGTGGTCCAGCACGTAATAGGGGATCCCGAGCTGCGCCGATACGCGTCTGGCGTCCTCGGCGTCGGCGACCGTGCAACATCCCGCGCTCGGCAAGGTGCCGTCGGGATCCTCCCACTGCTTGAGCGTGACCCCGACCACGTCGTAGCCGGCGTCCAGCATCAGCGCCGCTGCAACCGACGAGTCGACCCCGCCCGACATGGCGACCAGGGCCCTCATCGGAGGGTCTCCACGACCGCCACCACCGCGTCGGCGGCGGACCGGCCGGCGGCCTCGTCGTCGGGCCATCCGAACGTGAAGCGCACGCATTCACCGGCCGCGGTCGCCTCCATGCCGATCGCCCTGAGGACGTGGCTGGTCTCGATCGCCCCCGATTGGCACGCCGACCCCGCCGCCGCCGCGATCCCGGCCATGTCCAACTTGACGAGCAGCGTCTCCGCGTCGATGCCGACGAACCGCAGGTGGCAGTGTTGGACGAGCCTGACCTCGGCGGGAACGGTCACCACGACCTCGCCGAGTCGATCGACGACGGTCCGCTCGAAGATGTCCCTCGCGGCGCCGACTCGTCGACGGAACCCGTCCCGATCACTCATCGCCTCCTCCATCGCGGCGACCATCCCCACGATGCCGGCGACGTCGTGGGTTCCCGAACGGCGCCCCAGCTCCTGGCCCCCGCCGTGGAGGACCGGCTCGAGCTCGACCCCGTCGCGGACGTACAGGAGACCGACGCCCTTGGGCCCGCCGAGTTTGTGCGCCGCGACCGAGATCAGGTCCGCGCCGAGGGCCCGCACCGAGACGTCCTCGGACACCGCGGCTTGGACGGCATCGCTGTGCACGATGGCTTCAGGAGCGGCTTCGCGGACCGCGGCGACGATCTCGGCGACCGGCTCGATCGTGCCGATCTCGTTGTTGGCGGTCATCACCGACACGATCGGATCGCCGAGCTCACCCGCCGCTTCGGCCACCGCGTCAGGAGCGACACGACCCACGGCATCGACCCCGACGACGCGGACGTCGCGGCCGAGGCGACCGAGGAAACGGGCAGACTCGGCCACGGCCGCGTGCTCGATGGCGGAGATCACCACGCCGCGGCCGGAACGAGCGATCCCGGCGCCGACGACCGCCAGGTTGTCGGCTTCGGTCCCGCCGCCGGTGAACACGATCTCGAGGGGCTTGGCCGCCCCCAGGAGAGCGGCCGCACGTTCGCGGGCCTCCTCGACGGCGTTCTTGGCCCGCCGGGAGACGGCGTGGATCCCCGACGGGTTCCCGAAGACCGTCCCGAGGTAGGGGGCCATGGCCTCCCGCGCTGCGGGGCGCATCGGGGTGGTCGCGGCGTGATCCAGGTAGCGCATGATCGGATTGTCGCGGGAGCGGAGGCCTATTCCTCCCCCGCCACCGCGAAGAGGAAGCCGACGACCGCATCCTGATAGCGGCCGAGGTCGGTGTTCCACAGGTCGCCGTGGCCGGCCCGTTCGAAACGCTCCAGCGATGCCAGATCCGGCCGGGCAGCGACGAAGGCCAGCGAACGGTCGATGGGCACGACGGCGTCCTTCGCTCCGTGGAGGATCAGGACCGGAACGTCGAACTGGTCGGCGCGGGCGATCTGGTCGAGCTGCTCCCAGTCGAGGGAGAAACGGATCTCGGCCAGCTCGCGGCCGAGGGCACCGATCGGCCCGGGGGCCCACCCCGGCTGCACGTCCCGAGCCAGGTCGTCGAGGTCGAGGACGGGGCCGTCGAAGATCGTTCCGAGGACGTCGGCGGTGCGGGACGACTCGTGCAGCGTCATCGAGATGATCTCCGCCCCCGTGTCGAAACCCATCAGCACGAACGACGCGGCGCCCTTGCGTTGCGCGAGCGCGAGCGCGGCATCGAGGTCGCGCCATTCGTCCAGTCCCCAGGTGCTGGTACCCGACCGATCGGGCGTACCGACCCCGTCGTTGCGATAGCTCACGACGAGGACCGGGAACCCTTCCTCGACGAGGGTCGGCAAGATCCGCAGCGCCTGACGGCGGTCGTGACCGCGCCCATGCACGATAACGACCCAGGTGGTCCGCCGCCCGTCGATGAACCAGGCCGGGTTGGGGCCGAGCTCTGCGGGGACCCTGACGTTGTCGAACCCGAGGGCGTGGGCCCGGCTCGGATCACCCGGGAACGCATCCTGATCGACCGCGACACGATCCCCGGCCGAGAAGGACCCTTCGAAGGTCTTGAACCCGCGTTCGACGTCCCGCTCGGAGATCTGCACGATCGATCCGAGCTGTCCGTACGCATCGTCGGCGGCGAGACCCCACACGCCCTCGACGACCGTCCGCTCCGTCCGGGGAACGACGATGCGGCCGCCCCCGAGTTCCGACACCACCAGATCGAGGTCGAGGGGTGTCGCCTCGGCGTCGAGGACGACCGCGCCGATCCGTGACGAGTACGCCCATCCGAGGGCGAACACCACCGCGAACGCGATCACAACGACCCCGCCGATGGCGGGACCGATCCACGGGGGAAGCTTCGACCTGCGCGTCACGCCCGGCAGGTTACGCCGGGCGTGCGCCTGCGAGCCGTCGTCGACGGCGGCATCGGTCGACCCTCGATAGCATGACGGTCGCCATGACGCGTCTGAGACCATCGTGAGACGACTCCTCGTGGCGACGGGGATCTCCGTCGTCCTCGTCGCGGTGGGCATCGTCGCGTTCGGCGGCGGCGATGATGCCTCGTCGGCGTTGCCCCGCGATCCGATGACCGGCAAGACCGAGTTCGACATCCCGGTCCAGGATCCCGTCCTCGTCGCGGAAGGCGCGGCGATCTACCAGGCGAGCTGTGCGTCCTGCCATGGTGCCGACCTCCGTGGTACCGCCGTGGGCCCATCGCATCTTTCGATCATCTACAACCCCGACCACCACGGCGATCGGGCATTCGCCTCCGCCGTCGTCAACGGCGTCGAGGCCCACCATTGGAACTTCGGCGACATGCCGCCGGTGGCCGGGATCTCGGAGGCGGACTTCGTTCGGCTCATCGCCTTCATCCGCGAGCGTCAACGCCTCGACGGCTTCGAGGCCTACCCGCCGCCGTGATCCGCCGGAGCGAGCCGGTCTCAACGACCGGTGAACTCGGGCTTCTCCTTGGCCAGGAACGCCTTCACCCCGATCCGGGCATCTTCGGTTGCGAAGACCTTGGCGAACTCTTCGGCTTCGACCATCAAGGCGTCCTCGAGCGGAAGGTCGTAGCCACGCCGGATGGCCCGCTTCACCGCCGCATACGCCCGCGTCGGCCCTGCCGCGAACCGGGCCGCGGCCGCCTGGGCGGAGGCGAGGAGGTCGTCGTCGGGAACCACCTCGTCGGCGAGGCCGATCGCGAGGGCCTCGGCGGCTTCGACGTGGCGACCGCTCATGCAGAGCTCCTTGCCTCGCTGGTAGCCGACCAGGCGCGGGAGACGCTGGGTCCCTCCGGCTCCGGGGATGATGCCGAGCCGGATCTCGGGTTGCCCGACCTTGGCGCCTTCGGCGAGGTACCGGAAGTCGGCGCCCATGGCGAGCTCGAGCCCACCCCCGAGGGCGAAGCCGGCCACGGCGGCGATCGTCGGCTTCTCGAGGGCTTCGAGACGGCCGACGACGGCCAGGAGGCCGGCAGCCTGACGCTCCTCCATCTTCCCTTCGAACGCGGCCTGGAACCCGGTGATGTCGGCCCCGGCGGCGAAATGCGGCGCCCCGGTGATCACGACCGCCCGGATCTCGGGCGCTTCGGCCCGGGAGATGGCGTCGGCGATGTCACCGATCAGCTCGGCGTTGAGGGCGTTCACCGGCGGGCGGTTCAGCGTGATCGTCGCCACGGCCCCGTCGACGGTGTAGTCCACCAGGCTCATCGTTCCTCCTCGGAGATCGACTGCCCGGCCAGGCTACTCGGTCGCCTCCTCCGCCCCGTCGGCGGCAGCCAGGAGCCGGTCGGCGACGGTCCACGGGTCGATGGTTCCCTCGGCGACCGCAGCCACGACCGCGGCGTCGAGGTTCGGGAGGGCTCGGATCCGGCTGCGCAGGCGGGACTCGACCGCATGCAGGATCTCGGTTCGGGCACGCTGCCGGCGACGGACCTCTGCCTCGCCCGACCGTTGGGTCACCGCTCGATGAGCCACGACGGCATCGACGACCTCGGCGACACCCTCCCCGGTCGTGGCGACCGTCGTCACGATCGGCGGCGTCCATGCCGAGGCCGGTGCGAGCTCGAGCATGCCCTCGAGGTCGCGCACGGTGTCATCCACCCCGGGAAGGTCCGCCTTGTTGACCACGAAGACGTCGGCGATCTCGAGCAGCCCGGCCTTGGCCGCCTGCATCGCATCGCCCCAGCGAGGGTTGACGACCACGATGGTGGTGTCCGCCTCCTCGGCGATCTCGACCTCGGCCTGGCCGACCCCCACCGTCTCGACGAGGAGCTCGTCGAAGCCGGCCGCGGCGAGCACGGATAACACCGGGCTCACCCCTGTGGCCAGCCCACCCAACCGTCCCCGGTTGGCCATCGAACGCACGAACACCCCGCGGTCGTCGATGTGACGCTGCATTCGGATGCGGTCTCCGAGGATCGCTCCCCCGGTGAAGGGGCTCGATGGGTCGACGGCGACGACCGCCA
The DNA here is from genome assembly GCA_026985095.1 of Acidimicrobiia bacterium. Taxonomy (GTDB): domain Bacteria; phylum Actinomycetota; class Acidimicrobiia; order Spongiisociales; family UBA5794; genus JALSQW01. Next base: position 70,014 of record JALSQW010000063.1, read on the forward strand.
CCGTGCGATCTCGCCGTCGGAGCTCGGCGATCATCGCATCGACGAGGGTCGACTTCCCTGCCCCCGGTGGTCCGGTGATGCCGATCGCCGATCGGCGACCGGCAGGCCCGGAAGCTCGCCGGAGGAGGCGGTCGGCTCCCGCCCGGTGGTCCTCCACGATGCTCAGCGCCCGGGCCAGGGCGCGCCGGTCGCCGACACGAGCCGCCTCCAACAGCGCGGCGGGATCGTCGGGAGGTGAGGAGCTCGACATGCCCGCCGAGCCTACCGTGAGGAGGACCGTCCTCCGGCGTCCTCGTGCGGCGGCGGTCGCCGGAATCCGGCCCGTGTCAGCGGCCGCCGGCGACGCGGAGCGGTTCGACGATCACCGTCACCCTGACGTCGCCGGGCTGTAGCCACGGGTAGCGGGGTTCGCCGAGGTACTTCTTCGCGAGTGCGTCGATGACCTCGACACCGTCGACGGTGCGCATCTCCACGACCCGGCCCTGGATCGACCAGTTCCGGTACGGATCGCCCGGAGCCGAGATCGACACCGCGACCCTCCGATCGCGGCGCATGTTCCGCCACTTGCGGCGGCCCTGGAGGGTGTTGAACACGATCAGATCGCCGTCTCTGGCGATCCACATGGCGGTGGCGTGCGGCGAGCCGTCGGGATCCACGGTCGCTAGGTGAGCGAACGCCGTCCCGTCGATGGCTGTGCGCAGATCGTCGGGGAGGGACACGCCGGCTCGTTCGGTCATGGCGCCCAGCGTACCGTCGGCACGACCGGCGTTCCTCACACGGCCTCGACCTCTTCGACGCCGGGGACACGGTCCTTCAAGATCCGCTCGATCCCGCCCACCAGCGTCATCGTCGACAACGGGCACCCCCCGCAGGCACCGACGAGCTGGAGCGACACCTTCCCGCCGTCGGTGCCCAGGAGCACCAGGTCTCCCCCGTCGGCCTGCAGCGCCGGGCGGATGTACTCGAGGGTGGAGTTGAGGGCCTCCAAGTCGATGGCCCCGCCGGCATCGAAGGTGCGCGGCGCCTCGCCCGGCGCGGCGATCTCGATGACGCTCGACTGCGGCTCGTGGGCCGCTTCGGTTCCGGTGTCTTCGCTCATGCGCGATGCCCTCGAAGGTCGGCGATCGAACGTCCGCATCGTAGGCCGGAGTCGGCGACTACCGACCCGGCCCGGTCACCGCGGCCACCAGCCGGTGAGGAACGACCGGAGCTGCTCGAGGAGCGGGATCGGCGGGATGACGATGATCCGGTCACCTCCGTCGAGGAAGGTCCATGTCCCTGTCGTCATGACGGTGCCCGAGGGGCGGCCGTTGATCCGGAGCTCGAACGGGCCCGTGGCCTCCACCGAGATCAGCGCCTTGCCCCATCCGAGACCGACGACGACACGATCGGGAACGAACTCGCCGCCATCGACGGGTTCCAGGCCGCCGTAGTAGTGCGCCAGGATCTCCCGATAGTCGGCTCCCTGCTCGGCCATCGCCCGCGCTCCCCACTGGCTGAGGCCCACGCCGTGACCCCAGCCTTCGCCCTCGATCCGGACCACCGGCCGAGGGATGTCACGATCGGAGGGCAAGAAGCGCTCGGCGTCGGTGCCGACACCTCGGTCGAACTCGATCTCGTAGGTGTACGAGGGCAGGCTCTGGGGGAGCCGCTTGCCGTCCTCGCGGCGGGCGGGGAACGCCCCCGGGTACAGCCGGTCGGCCTCGCGGTTCATGGCTCCCTTCAGCTTCGTCGCCGAGATCCGCACCGACCCGCCGTCGGTGTCGACGATGAGCTCGACGGGACCGTTCCCTTCCCCCGGATCGTCGACCCGGATCCCACGCAACCGCCCGGACACGTCGTAGCCGTCGGCATGGAGGATCTCCACGAACGCTTCGGGGTCGACACCGAAGGACCATTCGGCCCACGGGCTCACCCCCTCCTCGGGCGAGTCGACCGGCTGGAGGTACGGCACCGGGGCGCCACCCCAGATGTCCTGGTTGGCTCGGGTCCTGGACCCTGCGCTCGAAGAGAAGACGGTCTCGGCCGGCCGTCCGTTCCACATCAGGATCTCCCCCCGGGTCCGGTCGACGGCCTCGAGCCAGCGGTCACCGCCTTCGGCGTCGACGACGCCGGCCCCTGCGTAGACCTGGCAGGCCGAGGTCGCGCAGATGTCGTAGCCGTACTCGGCCTCCCGGCCGCTCCGACCGCCGCCGAGCTGGTATGCGAGGTAGGTGCGTGCGGCGACGACCTGAGCCGCCAGGCTCTCCATCGGCCATGAGTACGGCACCTCCCGGATCCCCGCCAGGTAGTCGTCGAGGCCGACGATCTCGCCCAGGAACAGCCCGTCGGAGACGGATCGCACCACGATGGTGCCGCCGTACACCCGGTCGCGGATCTCGAAGCGGGATCCGTCGACCGGAACGAACTCGACATCTTCGACCTGTGCCTCCGACGGCGTGACGGCCGACGCCGGACCAGGCAGGGCGGCCAGCATCACCCCGATGGCGACGATCACCGAAGCGATGGCACGAAGATGGGTCACGGCCGCATTCTCCCGGCGTCTGGGACGTATCGACGCCTTTCGGGTCACATCTCGACGCGCGCCACATCGGCGCCCATCGCCGCGAGTTTGGGAACGAAGCCGTCGTAGCCCCGATCGACATGCCCGGCTCCGACGACCAGCGTCTCGCCGTCGGCCCGAAGTCCCGCGATCGTGAGCGCCGCCGCCGCCCGGATGTCGCACCCGTCGACCTCGCAACCGCTGAGTCGCTCCACCCCACGGACCACGACATGCTGACCGTCGGCGTGGACGTCGGCGCCCATCCGGTTCAGCTCGCCGAGGTACCGGAAGCGTGACGCGTAGACGTTCTCGGTGACGATCGACGTCCCGTCGGCGACCGACAGGAACGCCACCATCTGGGGATGCATGTCGGTGTGGAAACCCGGGTACGGCAAGGTGGCGAAGTCCACCGCCACAGGACGCTCGGGCCCTCGGATCCGGCACCATCCCTCTCCGACGTCGACGGCGACCCCTGCGTCGGCGAGCTTCGACAGCTCCATCCGAAGATGGTCGGGCACACAGTCGGTGATCGTCACATCTCCGCCGGTCATCGCCGCCGCCGCGGCGTAGGTCCCCGCTTCGAGGCGATCCGGGACGACCCGGTGACTGGCAGGCTCGAGATGGTCGACACCGACGACGTGGATCGTCGACGTGCCCGCACCGTCGATCTTGGCACCCATCTTCTGGAGGTACGCGGCGAGATCGACGAGCTCGGGTTCCCTCGCCGCGTTCGAGATGACGGTCTCCCCGTCGGCCAACACGGCGGCCAGCAGCAGGTTCTCGGTCGCTCCGACGGACGGGAACTCGAGGAACACCTCGGCGCCGTGAAGGCCATCGGGCGCCGAGGCGTGCAGGACGCCGTGAACCAGCTCGAAGACGGCTCCCATGTCCTCCAACCCGCCGAGATGCAGGTCGATGGGCCGCGTGCCGAAGTCGTCCCCTCCGGGCAAGGCCACCCGGGCGGTGCCCGTCCGAGCCAGCAACGCCCCCAAGACCAAGATCGACGCTCGCATCCGACGAACCAGGTCGAGGGGAGCTTCGGGGAACGGCTCGTCGGGGACCCCGATGACGAGCTCGTTCCCGTGGCGGTCACACTCGGCGCCGACGTGACGGAGCACCTGTCCCATCAAGGCGACGTCCTGGATCCCAGGGACGTTCACGATCCGATGCTCGCCGGGGGCCAGCAAGGACGCGACCATGTGCTTGAGGACCGCGTTCTTCGCTCCGAGCACGGCGACGGTTCCCTGGAGCGGCGCGCCGCCGACGATCCTGATGGCCTGCATCGGGCCAGGATACGGCCGGCCCCTGCGAAAGGGGCGGCGCCGACGGCTACGGGATGGGGACGACCTCGGAGAAGAAGACGTCGGCGTGCGACTCCCACGACGCGTCGGGCCCCCGCACCTCGACACCGATCGCCCGCGACGTCCCGGTCGGGACCAACAGGTACCACAGCCGCCCACCCTCGTAGGCACCCATGGAGCGGACCGCGCCGTCGCCCACCGGGGTCGTCGTCGCCAGCTCCCCGACGCCGGTCTCCTCCAGCAGGCGCCAGAACGCCTCGACGACATCGACGGGACGAGCCGGCCAGGTTCCCCCGGCTTGTACGACGACCGCCTCCATGTTGGTCGGACCGACCGTCGCCAGGGCCACATTCGGCGCCGAGGGATGCTGGAAACGGATGAAGTCGGGACCTGTCTCGATCACCTCCCACCCGGACGGATACGCGATGCACACCGTGTCGGCGCAGGCGACGTCGCGCCCGTCGATCGGAGGGGCCGACGGGCCCGACGCGCACGCCGCGACGACGAGGGCCGAGGCCACGAGGACGGCGAGCCGGTGCATCATCTGAGCGTACCCCGCCGCCGGCGGTGTCCGGAAGGGAGGGAACCGAGGCGCACTACCGTGGCGTCGACATCGGACGAGGAGCGGAACGTGAAGGTTGCGATCGGAGCGGACCACGCCGGCTACCGCCTCAAGGAACACATCGGTGCACTCCTCTCCGACGCCGGCCACGAGGTCGTCGACCTGGGAACCGACTCGGAGGCGGCCGTCGACTACCCGGACTTCGCGGCCGCCGTCGGACGGGCCGTCGTTCACGGAGACGCGGATCGAGGCATCGTCATCTGCGGCTCCGGTGCCGGAGCATCTATCGCCGCGACCAAGATCACCGGCGTGCGCTGCGCGACGGTCCACGACGTCTACACGGCGCATCAAGCCGTCGAACACGACGACATGAACGTCCTCGCGTTGGGGGCACGGGTGATCGGCGTGGCGTTGGCGTGGGAGATCGTCGAGACCTTCCTCCGGGCCCGCTTCGACGGTGCGCAACGGCACCGGCGTCGGCTCGCCAAGGTCGAAGCACTCGACCGGAAACGGTCCTGAGGCCCGACCCTCCGAACCGCTACGGCAGCGGGCATCCGGCGCCGATAGCTCTCTTCAGCGCCGGCTGCGGGAGCTCCCGACCCGATACCATGGCAGGGCGATGCGCGAGCAACAGACCAGATACCTGAACCGAGAGCTGTCGGTCCTCGATTTCCAGGACCGCGTCCTGGCCCTGGCCGAGGATCCCCACCGGCCACTGCTCGAACGAGCCAAGTTCCTCGCCATCGTGACGTCCAACCTCGACGAGTTCTTCCAGGTCCGTGTCGCCGGCCTGCAAGAGCAGGTCCTCGGCGGGGTCACCTCCACACCACCCGACGGGTTGACGCCGCGCCGGCAGCTCGAGGCGATCCGCACCGCCGTCGAGAGCCTCAACCGGCGGATCGACTCGTCGTACGTCAAGGAGCTGGTCCCCGAACTCGGTGCCGCCGGCATCGTCATCACCGACTTCGAGCGGCTCGCGCCCAGCGAACGAGAGGCGATGCGGGCGACCTTCGAGGCACAGGTCTTCCCCATCCTCACACCGCTCGCCGTCGACCCGTCCCACCCGTTCCCGTACATCTCGAACCTGTCGCTCAACCTGGCGGTGCTGGTCCGCCAAGCCGACGGCCGGGGCGTCCGGTTCGCCCGGGTCAAGATCCCCCCCAACGTGCCCCGATTCGTCGAGCTGTCGGGCGGCCGGTTCGTGCCCCTCGAGCAGATCGTCGGCAGTCACCTCGGACGGCTGTTCGGCGGACTCGACGTCATCGACTATTTCGCGTTCCGGGTCACCCGTACCGCCGACCTGGCCGTCGAAGAGGAGGAAGCCGACGACCTCCTCGAGGCGATGGAGTCGGTCCTGCGATACCGGCGACTGTCGGCGAGGGCGGTACGGCTCGAGGTCGAGTCCGACATGCCCCAGAACGTCCTCGAGCTGCTCCTCGACGGGCTCGAGCTCGACGAACACGACGTGTACCGCCGCGAAGCACCCCTCGGTTTGAACACCCTGTGGGAGCTGTACGGGATCGATCGCCCCGACCTCAAGGACGAGCCGTGGACGCCCACCACACAACCCCGACTCGCCGAACGCAGCGGTCACCGGCTCGACCTGTTCGCCGAGATCCGCCGCGGCGACATCCTCGTTCATCATCCGTACGAGTCGTTCGCCACCTCCACCGGAACGTTCCTCGCCCAGGCGGCGGCCGACCCCGACGTCGTCGCCATCAAACAGACGTTGTACCGAACCTCGATGCCGGAGGATCCTGCCCTCGGCGGCGAGGAATCGATCGTGCGGAGCCTCATCGCCGCCGCCGAAGCAGGCAAGCAGGTCGTCGTCCTCGTCGAGCTGAAGGCCCGCTTCGACGAGGCGGCCAACATCAACTGGGCCCGGATGCTCGAAGCCGCCGGTGTGCACGTCGTCTACGGCGTGCACGGCCTCAAGACCCACGCCAAGGTCCTGCTGGTGGTCCGACGCGAGCAAGGGACGCTGCGCCGCTACGCGCACATCGGGACCGGCAACTACAACCCGAAGACCGCCCGGATCTACGAGGATCTGGGGCTCCTCACCGCCGACGACGACATCGGCGCCGACCTGACGGACCTGTTCAACCACCTGACCGGCTACGCCATGCCGGGCGACTACCGCAAGCTGCTGGTCGCTCCGCACTGGCTACGGGAACGCATCGTCGAACGCATCCGAGAACAAGCTGCGCTCGGGCGTGCCGGACACATCCTGATGAAGATCAACCACCTCGTCGATCGGGAGATCATCGACGAGCTGTACGCCGCATCGGAGGCCGGATGCACCGTCCAGCTCATCGTGCGCGGCATCTGCTGTCTCCGGCCTCAGGTACGCGGCCAGTCGGACAACATCACGGTGCGGTCCATCGTCGGCAAGTTCCTCGAGCACTCGCGCATCTACCGCTTCGGCCAGGCCGGCGACGAGGGGGTCTACTACATCGGCTCGGCCGACATGATGCCCCGGAACCTCAACGGACGCGTCGAGGATCTCGTACCGGTCACGGATCCCAGACTCAAACGGCGCCTCCAGCAGATCCTCGACGTCGAGCTGGCCGACGACGCCCTCGCATGGGAGATGACCGCCGATGGGTGGCGCAAGGTGCCCGTCACCGAGGGAATCGACGCCCATGAGACGCTCCAACAGCTCGCCATCGAACGGGCCCACGGGATCGAGGTCTGACGAGCCGATGGCCGAGCGACCTCCCCAACCGACCGAGTGGGCCGCCGGCGGGGTCCTCCACCGCTTCGACGGCGTCCAGCCCAGCTACCTGCTCGTCCACCGACCCCGCTACGACGACTGGTCGCTTCCGAAGGGTCATGCCGAGCCCGGCGAGTTGTTGATCGAATGCGCGATCCGCGAGGTCGAGGAGGAGACCGGCATCGCTCCGATCGCCGATACGCCGATCGGCACCATCTCGTACGACGCCGGGAAGGTCCGTAAGGTGGTCCGTTGGTGGATGATGGAGGGCGCCGGGGAGTTCGTCGCCAACGACGAGGTGGACGACCATGCCTGGCTCCCGTTCGACGAGGCGATCGAGCGGATCTCGTACGTCAACGACCGCAACGTGCTACGACGCGCCGACCGCCTCGCTGCCGATCCCACCGCCGGGACCGTGTTCCTGATCCGCCACGGCCTGGCCGGGAAACGGTCGCGCTGGGAGGCGCCCGATGCGACACGGCCCCTGGACGACGACGGGAGGCGCCAGGCCAAGGCCCTCCGGCGCCTCCTCCAGGCGTTCCCGGTGACGCGCGTCGTGTCGTCGCCCTACCGGCGCTGTGTGCAGACCGTCGCCCCGCTGGCGAAACGGCTCGGGGTGGACCTCGAGACCGACGATGCCCTCGCCGAGCACCAGGGGCCCGAAGCCGCCATCGATCTGATCCGGTCCCTCCGCGGCGAGTCCGCCGTGCTGTCGTCCCACGGCGACATCATCGGCGGCCTCATCGGCCACTTCGCCGCCGAGGGTGTCCCCATCGAGGATGCACTCGAGTGGAAGAAGGGGTCGGTGTGGATCCTCGAGACCGTCGACGGCCATCCCGTCTCCGCCAGGTACGTCCCGCCCCCCTACTGAGGCGCCCTCGATCTCCCTTCGCCCCGGAGGGAGCCGGGGGCCGGGCATCACCGGGCCCGGAGGAACTCGACGGTGCGGGCGGCGATCTCGGTGAGCACCTCGTGTTGGGTCTTCCCGGTGCGTTTGGGCACCGCGAACGAGTGATCGGCGTCGTCGACCACGACGAGCTGGGCGTCGGGGAGCCCGGCGACGACCCGACGCACCAGATCGGGTGGCCCGAGGCGATCCCTCGTTCCGGCGAAGAAGAGCTGAGGGGAGGCGATCCGCGCGAGATGGGACGTGTCCCGCGGCTCGGATCTTCCCATCGGCACGAGCGGATAGCCGTAGTAGACCACTGCCGGTGCCGCACCGCGGCGATCGGCGGCCAGATGCGATGCGACCCGCCCGCCCATCGACTTGCCCGCCAGGACGACCTCGCCGACGATCCCCGACAGCACGTCCGCCGCCGCCTCGTGGACGTCCAGCAAGGTCGGCAACCGATCCGGAGCCTTGCGACCCCGCGCCGTGTACCGGTAGTCGAAGGTCATGGTGGGGAACCCGTGTGCGGCGAGCGCGCCCCGCATGAACACCATCCAGGGATGGTGCTGGCCGGCGCCTGCACCGTGAGCCAGCAGGATCCCCGCGGCATCCCCGGCTCCGCCTTCCAGGAGACCCGTCACCGACTCGTCGTCACCGATCGGGATCGGGATCTCTCGCACGTCGCCCATGTCGCTCATGGTAGGAGGCCGTCGGCTACCGTTCCCCCATGCACGTCGTCGTGGAGGCCAACCCGGAAGCGGCCGCGCTGAGAACGGCCGACATCCTCACCGGACACATCGAGGCGGCCGCCTCCACCATCGACATCGGCCTGGCAGGAGGATCCACCCCCCGCGCCGTGTACCGGGAGCTTCGCCGTCGCGACCTGCCGTGGGAGCGGGTGTGGTGTTGGCTTCCCGACGAGCGGTGGGTGCCGCCGGACCACCCTGACGCCAACGCCCTGATGGTCCGCTCCGAGCTCGTCGACCACGTCCCGGTCGGCTTCGATGCGCCCGACACGACGATGTCCGATCCCCACCGGGCGGCCGCCGACTACGAGAACCGCATCGTCCCTCGGTTCGTGAGAGGCGGAGCGATCGCCCCCGAGGTGGTCTTCCTCGGGATGGGCGCCGACGGGCACACCGCGAGTCTCTTCCCCGGCACGGCCGCGCTCGACGTGGACCGGTTCGGCTACGTCGCCAACTGGGTTCCGGCCTTCGAGAGTTGGCGCCTCACGGCGACCTCGACCCTCCTTCGCGCCGCCCGCACCATCGTGTTCCTCGTCACCGGGCAGACCAAGGCCCCAGCGTTGCGGGAGATCCTCGAGGGCGACGCGATCCTGCCCGCTCGGATCGTCGCCGACGGCGCGGGTGAGACCACCTGGGTGCTCGACGAGGCCGCCGCGAGCCTGCTGACCTGATCGGCCCGCCGCTCCCGGATCGATCAGAGTCCGCCGGCGGCGATCCCGTCGATGATCAGGCGCCCGACGGGCGTGTCGGCGTGCAGGCGGTCGAGGCGTTCCACGACGAGGGAACGGAGCTCGGACTGGGTGCAGCCCAGCTCCCTCGCCTGCTCGTCGATCTCGGTGGATCGCTCGGCGAAACGGTCGATGGCCGGAAGGTCGCCCTGGGTCGCCAGGAGCTCCTCCACCGACATGTCCCCCACCTCGGCTTCGACGTCGTCGATGAGCTGCTGGGTCAACTCGATGGTGTCGTCGGCGACCTCGGCGCAGGTCTGGGGTGCTCGGCCCCCGCACGCGGCGGCGACGACCGCAACCGCGACGACCAGGGTGACGAACCTCATCGCCGGGAGGCTACCGGGACCGTCTGGATGTCCGACGCGCCGCGCCTGGCGTCGTCGAGCTCTCGAGCCCGGCGTCGCCATCGACGGCGTCGACGATGCCCACGATCACGGCCCGGACCGGGCCGGTGGAGATGCCGAAGATCTGGCGGGCCGAGTTCCCCTCGTCGACGATGAGCACCGTCTCGCCGGCACCGGCACCGACCGCGTCCACGGCGATCGTGTACCCGCCGGGTCGGCCGTCGCCGTCGAGGACGTGGCACATCAGCAGCGTCTTGGCGTCGAAGAAGGGATGGTTGATCGTCGACACCACGGTCCCGGCCACCGTACCGATCTTCATGAGAGGGCCACCTCGTCGACGATCCCGACGATGGCATGGTCCACGGGCACGAACCTCGGCTCGAGGGCTTCGGCAGCCTCCCGCGACGCGACCATATAGACCAGCTCGCCGGGGCCGGCCATGTGGACGGCGTCGGCAGCCACCACCGTCGACCCGTCCGGGCGGAGGTGGTCGTCGAGCGGTTGAACGATCAGGAAGCGGACGCCCGCGAGACCCTCGGCCTTGATCGTCGCCACGACCGTGCCGCGGACCCGGCCGAGTTGCATCAGCGTCCTCCCCCGGCGGCCAGACGCCGGTTGAAGCGCAGCTCGGCCCCGAGGTTGGCGCGGATGTCGGGATGGAGCTGGGCGACGACCTCGGCTGCGACGAGGGCACCCGACGGCTCGATGCGCCCCGTCGCCGCCTCCACGGCGGCTTCCACGTCACCGACGCTCCCGCCGAACAGGACGTACCCCTTGCCTCCGAGGCCGTCGGCCAGCACGACGGCGGCGACGTTCACGTCCGCGGCCTTCACCCCGGCGTCGGCGCCGTCCACGACCGGCGGGACCGTGGCGGTCTCGATGATCCCGAGGGCCTCGGGTTCGGGGCCCGCGTCGTGACGGGCGGCGACGATCGCGGCGACGACCTCCGGATGCACGTCGGGGAGGAAGACCGACCCGGTGACCGAGGAGCCGCCCCGGTCGGCTGCGACATCGAGCGCGATCTCGACCGATGCGGTGTCCCCGGACACGAGCACCAGGTACCGGCCGGGGTGGATGGTGCCGGTGTAGATGGCCCCGATCGGGGCGGCCTTCACCATCGCGTCGGCACAGACGATGCCGGTGGCGATCGACGACAGCTCGACCAGGCCGATGGCGGGATCCCGACGGTCAGACAATGCGCATCGCTCCCACGACGGTGACCCGCCGGATCCGCGAGAACGTGCGAGGTCGGGTGAGCCCTTCCCCGGTCGGACTGGCGATCGAGAACGACGTGTACCCCTCGCCGCGGTACCCGAGCCCGGCCAGGTTCGGACCGTTGGCGACGAAGATCGAGCAGTTCATGGCTCGCCCCATCGCCGTGATCGTGTCGACGTTCGTCGAGTGGATGGAGGCGGTGTGGCGGAACCCGTGCTCGGACCGCACCGCGAGGTCGATGCCGTCCTCGACGTCCTTGACCCGCACGACGGGCATCACGGGCATCATCTGTTCGGTCCACACGAGACCATGCTCCCGCGGCACCTCGGCGATGAGCAGCCGGGGATCGCCGTCGACCTGCACGCCGATCTCGGCCAGGATCGCGGAGGCGTCCTGACCGATCCACCGCGGTTCGACCGGCCATGGCTTGCCGGGGGCGCCGACGTCGGTGAAGATCACCCGCTCGAGCCGTTTCAGCTCATGCTCCTTGAGGCGGTACGCCCCGGCGTCGACCATGGCATGGACGAGCCGGTCGGCCACCGTGTCGACGACGATCGTCGTCTTCTCGTCGACGCAGATGATGTTGTTGTCGAAGGACGCGCCGAACACGATGTCCTTGGCGGCTTGGGCGATGTCGGCGGTCTGGTCGACCACGGCCGGGGGATTGCCCGGCCCGGCCGTGATCGCCTTCTTCGGCATCTTGAGGGCCTCCCGCACGACGCCGGGCCCGCCGGTCACCAAGAGCACCGGCACCGACGGATGCGCCATGAGCTGTTTGGCGGACTCGATCGTGGGGTCGGGGGTGGCGGTCACCAGGTCGGGAGGGCCTCCGGCGGCGACGATCGCTCGGTTGAGCATCTGGATGTTCTCCACCGAGACCCGTTTCGCGCCCGGATGGACGTTGAAGACCGCGGCGTTCCCGGCTGCCGTGATGGCGATCGTGTTGTTGATGATCGTCGAGGTGGGGTTCGTGACCGGGCTGATGACCCCGATCACCCCGTACGGGGCGTACTCGGTGACGACCATGCCGTGGTCGCCGGTCTCGGCCTGGGGCTCGAGGTCTTCGGGCCCGGGCGTCTTGACGGTCACCAGCCGGTTCTTCTCGATCTTGTCGACGGTTCGACCGAGCCCGGTCTCGAGCCGGGCCATCTCGGCCAGCCGTTCACCGTTGCTCAGCATGGCCTCCCGGATCGACGCGGTGACCTGCTTGCGCGCGTCGAGGCCCAGCTCCCGGTACCGGGCCGCAGCCCGTGCCGCGGCAGCGACCGCGGCGTCGATCGACGGATGGATCCCGTCGCCGAGCTGCGCCTCGACCGCGGCGAGCGCTTCGGCGGTCCGCAGCGCCCTTCCGGGTCGCCCGGCGAGCGTGGCCGCCGCGACCCTCCCCTTCACGCGGGCGATGATCGCTTCGATCTCGGCGGGGTCCGGCAGCCGCGTCATTTCGTGTAGACCGTCTCGCCGTCGAGCTCCCAGGTGTCGACGATGGCCATGACCACCGCGTCACAGGGCCGATCCCTGGTCATCTCGGTCTGGCGGGCCGAGCTTCCCGACGCGTACATGACGATCTCTCCGACGCCGGCGCCGACCGCATCGACCGCCACGACATACCCGCCGGTCTCGGAGTTGGCGGCGTCGAGCTGCCGGAGCACGAGGAACTTCATCCCTTCCATGGACGGTTCCTTCCGACTCGCGACCAGCGTGCCGGTGACCTTGGCCAGGTTCACGGGCGGACCTCCTCTCGGGGGACGGTCAGCTCAGCTCCTCTTGCGCCTCGGCGTGACGACCGAGGGGCAGGACGAGATCGATGTTGAGATGCGGGCGGGCGATCACGTGGGTCGCGATGACCTCGCCGACCTTCTCGGCGCCCCGGGTCCCGGCATCGACGGCGGCCTTCACCGCCGCGACGTCGCCGCGAACCACGGCGGTCACATAGCCGCCGCCGGTCTCCTCGTAGGAGACCAGTTCCACCTTCGCCGCCTTCACCATCGCGTCGGCGGCCTCCACCATCGCCGCGAAGCTGCGGCACTCGATCATTCCCAGGGCTTCTGCCATCGTCGTTGCTCCTTCCGGTGTTCCGTTTCGTGCTCAGATCTCGCGGCCGTCGAGGCCTTCCAGGGCGGCGGTGGCGGCCCGCCAGCCGACGTCGATGTCCCGTTCCTCGCCACCGAGGTAGATGCGTCCCATCGACCCGTGGGAGCGGACCTCGAGGACGTTGATGTCCGACGCCTTCTCCGCTTCGTTGGCCGCCAGCGCGGCGTAGGCGGCGGGTTCGCATTCGAGGACGTACAGGGTCTGGCCGGGGATGATCATCTGACCGTGGCGGGTCCGGTTGATGAGCTGCGCATGGTGATCGTCGATGCGGCGGATGATCTGGCTGGAGAGGATCTTCGGCTTGATCCGGTCCGATTCGGTCAACCCGATGGCGTCGAGGATCGCCGCCCCCGCGGCTCGGGTCTCGGCCTGCTGAGCCGAGTGGACCTCGAGCAGCCCGTAGTAGCGCTCGATGATCTGCATCCCCGGGGTGACCTTCGTCGCCTTGAGGGCGATGTCGGTGAGTCGGTTGATCTCGATCCCGGGCGCCACCTCGACGAACAACGACGCCTCCCCCGCCAGCGGCAGGAAACCTTGAGCGACGGTGCCCAGGAACGCGGCGTACTGGGGCTGCAGACTGTCCAGGAAGACGTAGGACCGCAGATCAATACCGCTCGTCATCTGATGCTCCTTGTCCGCTCACGATCTGTACCCCGGCCGAGGCGCCGATCCGCGTGGCGCCGGCGGCGATCATCTCCTCGGCCTCTTCGGCGGTGTGGACCCCGCCGGAGGCTTTCACCCCCATGTCCGGACCGACCGTCTCGCGCATCAGCGCCACGTCGTAGACGGTGGCACCCCCGGCGAGGAAGCCCGTCGAGGTCTTGACGTAGTCGGCCTTCGCCCGTTTCGCCAGGAGGCAGGCGATCACCTTCTCTTCGTCGGTCAACAAGCCGGCCTCGATGATGACCTTGACCAGCGCGCCGACCTCGTGGCCGGCGTCGACGACCTTCTCGATGTCCTTGACCACCAGGTCGGTGAACCCCGACTTGAGGAACCCGATGTTGATGACCATGTCGAGTTCCCTGGCGCCGTCCCTCAGCGCCCGGCGGGCCTCCATCGCCTTGATCTCGGAGGTGTTCGCCCCGAGGGGAAAGCCGATCACCGAGGTGGTCTTGACGTCGGTGCCTCGGAGGTTCGTCGCCGCCCGCTTCACCCAGGTCGGGTTCACGCAGACCGAGGCGAACCCGTACTCCTCGGCCTCGGCGCAGAGCCGGTCGATGTCGGCTGCGGTGGCATCGGGTTTGAGCAGGGTGTGGTCGATGTACTTGGCGAGGTCCTTCGGGACGTCGGCGCCGTCACCGTGGTAGTTGACCCGGTCGGCGCCGTTGGCGATCACCTGACGCACCTTCTCGGGGGTCCGGCAGACGTCGCTGCGCTCGGCCAAGGCGGCGAGGACCTCCCGGGTGACCAGTTCGACGAGCATCTCTCGATCCAGGAGTTCGGTCACGTCCCGCTCCTCGAGTAGAGGTGCTCGATCTCGGTGATCTTGTCGACCCGCCGAGCGTGGCGTCCCCCGCCCCACGGCACCGAGAGCCATTCCTGGACGATCTGCCAGGCGAGGACGTCGCCGATGAGGCCGGCACCGAGGGTCAGCACGTTGGCGTGGTTGTGCTCACGGCTGTTGCGCGCCGTCGACAGGTCGTAGCACATCGAGGCGCGGATGCCCGGGACCTTGTTGGCCACCATCGCCGAGCCGATGCCCGCGCCGTCGATGGCGATCCCCCACCGGCACGTTCCTTGGGCGACGAGGCGGGCCACGGCGTGCGCGAAGTCCGGGTAGTCGACCGACGCGGTCCCGTCGGTGCCGCAGTCGTGCACGTCCCATCCGGCTTCCTTGAGCTTGAAGGCGAGACGCTCCTTGAGCGCATAGCCCCCATGATCGGCCCCGATGGCGATCGATCCCTCGGAGTCGGGTTCCCCGCCGGCGGAGCCGACCGTGGTCCTCGAACGGGCGGGCGGCGGCTCGTCGTCGAGGACCCCGGCGATCACCGACCGCACGAGATCGCGGACGTCCCGCTCGAATGTGTCACGCTGTGTCATCGTGTCGCCTCGTGGGGTGCGGCGCCATCCTAGGAGTCCGCGGGCCGCCATCGGCGCCGCCATCGTCGATCCCGCCGCGGTGGTTCGTGGGCGACCGAGGACCGTACAATCGACCGATGGATCCGATGCACGGTTGGGAGACGGAGGCGCTCCGCGAGTCGATGGCGCGACGCTCCGTTCCTCCGCGCCCGTCGGGTCGTCGTACCCCTCGTTCGAGCGACGACATGGTGACCCTGCGAGAAGCGGAGCGGGCCACGGGCATCCCGATCAACACGTTGCGCAAATGGGCCCGTCGAGGCACGATCGACAGCCATCTCGAGGAGGTCGGAGACGTGACGCTCCGGATGGTGTCGATGCAGTCGGTCCAGCGCCGGGCGGAGGCGTTGGGAAGGCCCGCGACGGGGTCGGCGGCCCCAGCCGAACGGCCCGCCTCGGCGACCGCGGACGTCCCCGCCGAACCGCCGCCGGGAACGATGCTCGTGCCCGTCGACGCGTGGAACAAGATGCTCGGCCAGCTCGGGAACCTGCACGAAGCGGGACAGCAACTCGCCGAGGCCCGGGAACGAGCCGCCAAGGCCGAGACCGAGGCTCGGTTCCTGCGTGAGCGGCTGGCCGAGCTCAGGGAACGGCTCGGGACCGTCGAGCCGGCACGATCCGAAGCCCCTCGCGAAGCTCCGTCGCCACCCCCCCCAGCGCCGGTGCCCCCCGATCGGCCCTCGACGACCGAGCCGGTGTGGCGCGCCGTGCTGGCCGGCTTGCGCCGTCGGCGCCGGTGAACCACCCCCGGCGTGGCGACGCCCGATGACGCTTCGGCAGTGGGCCGCGCTCGTCGTCGCCGCGCTCGGCTGGGGCACGGGCGGCGTCGCCACCCGAGCGGCGTTCGGTGCCGACGTCGAGGTGTGGACGATGGTGGCCGGGCGGGCCGCGATCGCCGGTCTGGTCGTGCTCGGACTCGTCGCGATCCGCCGGGAGCTCCGTCCCACCGTCGACGAGTTGCGGATCGGTTGGGTGATGGCCGTGTTCAACCTCGCCGGCCCCTACGTCCTGTTCACCTTCGCCTACGCCTCCGCCTCCGCCGGCTTCGTGGGTCTCCTGGCGGCGCTGATCCCACTGGCGACCGCGGTGTTCGCCCACGTCATGCTCGACGACGAGCAGCTCACCCGGGCCAAGATCGTGGGCCTGGCCGCCGCCTTCGCGGGGGTCGCATCCCTCGGCCTGTCCGGGGACAGCGGCCTCGCCGAAGGGGGGCGCCCCCTCTTCGCGCTCGGTCTGTCGCTGGCCGCCGTCGCCGCGATCGGCTATGCGGGCGCCTACGCCAAACGAGCGGCCGGCGACTACCGCACCCTGCCGGTGACCGGCCTCCAGTTCGGGTTCGGTGCGGCCCTCCTCGTGCCCGCCATGTTCGTCTTCGAAGGCGCGCCGACCGGCCTCACCGCCGCCGGGTGGGGATTGGTCGTCTACATGGCCACCGTCTCGACCGTCGTACCGTTCGTGGTGTACTACCGGCTCCTCCAGGACGTTTCCGCCACCCAGGTTTCACTGGTCGGGTACCTGGTGCCGTTGGTCGCGGTCGTCGGCGGCATCGTGCTGCTCGGCGAGCGGCTCCAGGCCGGGATGGTGCTCGGTGGGGCCTTGATCCTCCTCGGGGTGGTGCTGGCCGACCGTGCCGATCGGCTGAGATGAGGGAGTACCTCACCGTATCTGCGAGGATTCGCGGGTCATGGACCGACCGGCGATCGAGACGAGGGGCCTGAGCCACGCGTACGGCAGCGTCGTCGCGCTCCATGACGTCGATCTGCAGATCCCGCCGGGGCGGGTCGGGCTGGTCGGCGCCAACGGTGCCGGCAAGACCACCCTGATCCGCATCCTCCTCGGCATGCTGACCCCGACCCGGGGCACCGCCGAGGTGTTCGGCCTGGACACCCGAGCCTACGAGTTGGAGGTGCGCGCCCGCGTCGGGTACATGCCGGAGGGGAACTGCCTGCCCCCCGACCAGACCGCCGCCGACTTCCTCATCTACGCCGCCGCGCTCGGCGGTCTCCCATCGCGGGCCGCCCGCCAGCGGGCATCGGACGTCCTCACCCTGGTCGGCCTCGAGGAGGAGCGGTTCCGGCCGCTGGGTGGCTTCTCCACGGGCATGAAGCAACGCACCAAGCTGGCGCAGGCGATCGTCCACGATCCCGAGCTCGTGTTCCTCGACGAGCCGACGGCCGGGTTGGATCCGGAGGGTCGGGAAGAGATGCTGGAGCTGATCTCCCGGCTCGGCTCCTTCGGTATCGACGTGCTGGTCTCGTCCCACGTCCTCGGCGACATCGAACGCACCTGCGACTGGGTGGTGATGCTCGAAGGAGGCCGGGTCCTGAGGTCCGGCCCCCTGGCGAGCCTCGTGGACGTCGACACCGTCGAGGTCGATCTCATCGACGACCCCGAGCCCCTGATAGCGGTGCTCGTCGCCGCCGGAGCGGCGGTCGAACGCTCCGGAACCAGGCTGCTCGTCACCGCAGACGGGAAGGACCCGTTCCTCCTGGTACGCGATGCGCTGGCGGACACGGGAACCGGGATCCGCTCCATGGGGCCGCGATCGACGAGCCTCGAGGACGTGTTCCTGGCCGTGGAGGGTTCCCGATGACGGCGAGGCGCGGCGTCGTGTACGACCTCGGGTACGTCCGCTACGACGGGCCCCGGCTGGGACGGCGCGGGGCGGTCACGGCGACCGTGCGCGACGGGATGTTCCGCATCCTCGGCTTCCACCGGAAGGCCCGCTACAAGATCCTCCCGTTCTTCCTGCTGGCCCTGGCCGTCCTCCCCGCGGTGGCGTTCGTCGGCTTCTCGTTCCTGCTGTCGAACTTCGCTCCCGACGCCGAGTCCCCCTTCGGCGGCCACGCCGAGTACTTCAGCCTCATCGGTACCACCGTGCTGTTGTTCGTCGCCCTCGCCGCCCCCGAGTTGCTCATCCCCGACCGGCGTCACGGCGTGCTGTCGGTCTACAGCTCCCGCCCGCTGCTCCCGGACGATTACGTGTGGGCCCGGTTCGGCGCCCTGTTGGCGGTGCTGTCGCTGTTCCTGCTCGTGCCCCAGTTCCTGATGTACATCGGCTTCTCCGCATTGACCGGCGAGACGCTCATGGCCGAGTTGATCGCCCGCGCCGGGGAGCTCCCGAAGATCGTGCTGACCGCCGCCGTCTACGCGCTCGCCTACGCACCACCGGCGCTCCTCATCGCGGCGTACACCAAACGCAAGGCCGTCGCCTCGGGGGTCTACCTGGCGGTCATGCTGGTCGGCATGGGTCTCGTCGCAGGCGTCGTGCAAGCGACCGTCCTGCCGGGCCACCGCTTCGCCGCGCTCGCCGCCTTGATCGAGCATCCCAACTACGTGCGGGATTGGATCTACGGCCGGAGCGCCACCCAGGAGCTCATCGTCTCTCAGGCCGGGTTCGCGCCATGGGTGTCGGCGGTGATGATCGCCGCGGTCGCCGGGATCAGTCTCCTGCTCGTCGTCCGCCGGTACCGGAGGTCGATGTGACGGAGGATCCGGCGCTCGTCGAGTCGCCGACCGTGGTCGTCGACGGCGTGTCGAAGTGGTTCGGCCAGAAGGTCGCGGTCTCGGGGATCACCTGCTCGTTCGGTGCCGGGGTCACCGGCCTCCTCGGGCCGAACGGCGCCGGCAAGACGACCATGCTGCGCATGCTGACCGGGCTCATCGGCCCTTCGGAGGGAACCGTGGAGGTCCTCGGTGTACGACCCAGGACGGACCCGTCCGTGTACGCCGAGATCGGTCTGGTTCCCGAGGAGAACGCGCTCTATCCCGATCTGTCCGCCCGCAGGTACGTCCGCTACGCGGCGGTGCTCGGCGGCGTGTCCGATCCCGACTCCGCTGCCGATCGTGCCCTCGAGACGGTGCGCCTGAGCGACGTCGCACACCGCCGGCTCGCCGCGTATTCCAAGGGCATGAGGCAGCGAGCGAAGGTCGCCGCAGCGCTGGTCGGCGATCCTCGGATCCTGGTCCTCGACGAGCCCCTCAACGGGACCGACCCGGTCCAGCGTTCCCATCTGATCGACATCTTCCGTCGAATGGGCGACGACGGTCGGACCGTCATCGTGTCGTCCCACGTCCTCGAAGAGGTGGAGCGGATGAGCGACCGGGTGCTCGCCATCGTCGACGGGAAGCTCGCCGCCGCCGGAACGGTCCCCGCCATCCGCAAGGCCATGGCGGACATCCCCTATCGGGTGCGGGTCGAGGCCGACCGTCCTCGAGAGCTGGCTGCCGCGCTGGTCTCCGATGCCCTCGTCCACGGCGTCTCCATCGACGATCAGGTCCTCCACGTCGAGACCGAGGATCTCGCCGGCCTCGGCCGCCGACTGGCCGCCGTGGCCCGCCAGGTCGATGCCCGCATCGTGTCGTTCCGACCCGAGGACGCGTCGCTGGTGAGCGTGTTCCGCTATCTGGTCCACCGCCGATGACCGCCGCCACCGCCCTGGCCACGATGACCGCCCGGCGGAGCCTGACCCTCAAGCGGCTCGTCGGGTTCGGGCTCCTGGAACTCGCACCGGCGCTCATCTACCTCCTGTCGGCGGCGAACCTCCGAGCCGACCGAGCCCTCGAGCGTGCCGTCGACACCACCGTCGCCCTCTACTTCCCGTTGCTGTTGCCGATCGTGGCGTTGATCATCGGTGCCGGAGCCCTCGGCGACGAACGTCGGGACGGCACCATGTCGTTCATCGTGCTGCGCCCCATCCCCCGCTGGATCATCGCCGGCGCCAAACTGGCCGGAGCCGGCGCCGCCGCGGTGGGTCTCAACCTCGTCGGCGCCCTCGCCCTCGCCGGCGCCTACGGCGTCCTATCGGGCTCCTGGCACCTCGTGGTGCCCCTCGCCGTCGGATCGATCGTCGCCACCGTCGCCTACACGGCGCTGTTCGTACCCCTCGGCTACCTGAGCGACCGCGCCGTCCTCCTCGGACTGGGGTTCGTGTTCGTCTTCGAGAACGGGGTCGCCAGCGCCCTCCAGGGGGTGGCGTCCCTCTCCCCGTGGCGCCTCGGGATCGTCGCCTTGGCGGGCCTCGGAGGCTCCGACGTCGTCGCCGCCCTCCCCGATGTCGCGCTCGGCGACCTGATGCCCGGCGCATGGGGCGCCATCGGCAAGGTCGTGGTCCTCGTCGTCGTGTCGATCGGCGCCGTCACGTTGCTCCTCCGGCACCGTGACCTGGCGTGACCGGGGTGTACGGGAAACCCCGATCGTGTCGGTAGCGTGACGTCGACATGGACCATGACGATCGCCTGAAACAGGACCGCCTCTCGGGCGGGAGGATCGGTGTGGCGGCGATCATCGTCGGCAGCGGGATCCTGGCCTCGCGCCTGTTGGGGATCGTGAGGGAGATGATCTTCGCGGCGCTCCTCGGCGCCAGCGGGGTGACCGATACGTACGTGGCGGCATTCCGCATCCCCGACTACGCCAACTACCTGCTCGCCGGCGGGTTCCTGACGATCACGTTCATCCCGATCTTCTCCCGATACCTGGCCGACGGCGACGAGAGCGCAGGCTGGATCGGCTTCACGGCGATCGTGCGCTGGCTCACCATCGCCGTGACGGTCCTCATCGTGGGTGGGTGGGTCGTGGCACCGCCGGTCATCAGCGCCATCTACCCGCGGTTCGACGCCGCCCAGGTGGCCGAGACGGTGCGCCTGACCCGGATCGTCCTCCCCGCCCAGTTCGCGTTCGTCGTCGGAGCGATGTTCGTCGCCGTCCAGTACGCCAAGGGGCACTTCACGATCCCGTCCCTGGCCCCGGTGGTCTACAACCTGGGCATCATCGCCGGCGGCGTCGGCTACGCGGTCGCGACCGGCAGGCCGGATCCCGAAGGGTTCGTGTGGGGTGCGGTGGCGGGCGCGTTCCTCGGGAACCTCGCGCTGCAATGGTGGGGAGCTCGACGGGCGGGGATGCGCATCGTGTGGGCGGCACAGTGGAGGCACCCCGCGGTCCGCCAGTACGTCCTCATCGCCCTCCCACTCATGATCGGCCAGTCGATCGTGGCGCTCGACGAGACCTTCATGAGCGTGTTCGGGGGCCTCGTCGGCGAAGCCGCACAGACCCACCTCCTGTACGCCCGCCGCACGATGCTCGTACCGGTGGGGCTGATCGCCCAAGCGGCCGCGGTCGCGGCCTACCCCTTCCTCGCCCGCCTCCACGCCGAGGGGGAGGCACTGCGGATGCGACGCACCGTCGATCGTGCCCTGCGGTGGGTCCTCGTCCTGTCCTTGAGCGCCACCGCCCTGCTGGCGGCGCTGGCGGTCCCGATCGTCCGCACCCTGTACGAACGGAGCCAGTTCCTCCAGGCGGATTCAGCGGCCGTCGCCCGCGCGCTGTTCTTCTACGCCTTCGCCGTTCCGATCTGGGGGACCCTTCAGGTCCTGACGCGGGGCTTCTACGCCCGACGCGACATGTGGACTCCGGTCATCATCGGGACCGTCGCGACCGTCGTGGCGGTTCCCATCTACCTGTTGGCCGGCGACCGGTTCGGGATCGCGGGCGTCGCCACCGCCAGCGTCGTGTCCCTCGGCCTGTACACCGCGACCTTGGGGGCCGTCTGGTACCGCGACCCGATCGCCCGTGCCGGTCTCCGCCGAGTCGTCGCCACGGCAGGCCGAGCCGTCCCTCCCGCCGTCCTCGGCGGGTTCGCGGCGTTCGCTGCCGCCACCGTGGCCATGCGCACGATGCCTGGTGGAGTGACCGTCTCCAACCTGGTGGCGACCGCCGTGGGAACCGCGGCCTTCACGGCCACGGCACTGGCGGTCGGGGCGCTCTTGTACGACCTCGTCGTCGGACGCGCCGCCTCGATCGACCACCAGGTCGACCGGGCGGCAGCGGGGTCTCAGCTCGGCGGGTAGACGCCTGCGGTCGCGGACTCGGGGGTCTGCCAGAACACGTCGGCGACCTCCTCGATGAGCGCGATCATCTCCTCCTGGGCCTCCACGTCCATCGTCTTCTTGGCGGCCCCGGCGGCCTTGGTGGCGCGCCAGAACAGGTCGTGGAGCTCGGGGAACTGCTCGAGGTGGTGAGGCTTGAAGAAGTCCGTCCACAGGACCCACAGGTGATGTTTGACGAGCTCGGCGCGCGCTTCCTTGATGAAGATCGCCCGCTCTCGGAACACCGGATCCTCCGAGGCATGGTACTTCTTGGCGATATTGAGACACGACATCGCCTCGACCATCGCCTGAGCCGGATCGTACGTTCCGCAGAACAGGTCGCAGTGGGCATGTGCCTCGTGGCGGGGTCGCAGGATGCGCTCGAGGAGCTGCATCGTCACCTCCAGTCGTGATCGCTTCCTTGTGCCCTCACCCTACAAGAGACGCGTACACTCGACCGACGGAGGGGATCGACATGCGCAAGCGAGGATGGGTCACGGCCGCGGCGGCCCTCGGCCTGGTCGGGATCGCAGCCGCTGCGGGGCGCCTCCGACGCTTCGCCGTCGTCGACGGCTCGATGCGCCCGGCCCTCGAGCCGAAGGACTGGGTGGTGGCACTCCGGCGCGGCGACAAGGAGCTTCGCCGCGGCGACATCGTGATCTTCGAGGACCCCGGCCATCCCGAGCGCAACCTCGTCAAACGCGTCGTCGGCTTGCCCGGAGAGCGCCTCGAGATCGGCAACGGGCAGGTGCACATCGACGGTGCGGTGCTCGCCGAGCCGTGGGCCAACGGCCCCACCTGGCCGATGGACCTGTGGGAGATCCCTTCCGATTCGGCGTTCGTGCTCGGCGACGACCGAGCCGCCTCATCACGGGACTCCCGGGTCATCGGCCCCGTTCCGGTGTCGTGCATCGGGTGGATCGTGACGACCCGCTACTGGCCTCCGGGTCGGTTCGGATCGATCTGATCCGACCCGTCCGGGCGAAGGACGACCTCCGCCAGACGTTCCGCGGCTTCCTCCGGCATCGCCAGCCAGCGGCTCTGGAACATGTCGGCCAGCCGCCATCCCGCCCGGACGAGATCCATGTGCCGTTCGATGTGCCGGCGCGGGTCGGCCTCGAAGACCTCGCACTCCACACCGATCGCGGCTGCGCCCGCCCCGACGGCGAGATCCACCTCGTACCCCGCCACCGGATAGGACGCCACCACGGGCAGCCCGAACGCCTCGAGTTCCCTCGCCAGCGAACCCACCCACCCCCGCGCCGGGGCCGCCCCGCGGGACGGCAGCGGCGGCTCGGCCGCCCACCGTACGTAGTCGGCGAGGAGCCCCGCCCCTTCCTCTCCGGCACCCAGCGACGTGACCACGACCATCTCGTGGCGGGCCCGGGTCACCATCACGTTGAACAGGTGCGGCTCTTCGATGAACCGCAGCGAACCGGACACGTCGGCGACCGAGACGCCCAGCGACACGACGATCACATCCCGTTCGTTGCCCTGGAAGGCGTGGACCGTACCGACGCGGACATCGGCGGCCTCCAACGCATCCGGGTGAAAGCGATCGACGAGCGCCTCCTCGAGGGCGTCCGCCTGGGCGCGGAAAGGGCTCATCACGCCGATCGACGACCCTCCCCGATCCACGACCGCCGCCACCTCTTCGACCACGGCGTCGATCTCGGCCCCGTTGACCCCCTCGTCGTCCCGGCTCCCCCGGACCCTCCGGATGCGGATCGCGTCCAGACGCTCGGTGGCAGGATGTTGGGTCATGAGCTTCAACGTGCCGTCGTAGAACCGACGATCCGAGAACCCGATGATGTGCGGCACCGATCGGAAATGCTCCCGGAGCGCCGAAACGGCCGAAGCGCCCACGGCGACGTCGAAGAGGCTGTTCCGCCGGACGTCCAGGATCCGCAGCGTCTCGGCCTCGATGCCGTGCTCGTCGGCCGATGCCGCCATGGCGTCGTCCGACAGGAACGAGACGTGCCGGAGCTGCTTGGGATCGCCGATGACGACCGCCCGCCGAGCCCGAGCCAACGCCGGGGCAGCGCGCAGCTGATCGATCTGACTGCCCTCGTCGAAGATCACGACGTCGAAGACCGCCGGTTCCTTCGGCAACGTGTCGTCGATCTCCTTCAGCGTCCCCACCCACAGCGGCAGCACGTCGAGGAACCCGCCGGCGCGGAGATCCTGCAACGCACGGCGGCGCTTCGTCTTGCCGGCCCGCAGCGCCGAGGCGAGCGCCGACACCGACCGCGCCGACGCCGATCGGCGGTTCTCCCGCGACCGGCGCCGCGCCTCGACCACCCGGCCGAGTTCCTCCCGCCACGCCGCCTCGGCACGGACCAGCTCCTCCCATTCGGTGTCCAACGTGGTCCCACCACCGCGGAGCCCGTTGCGGACCGCCGCTTCGGCCCGGGCCAGGCGTAACGCCGCGGCGACGTCGTCGAGGGTGGCGTCGGGATGGACCCCGAGTCGGGCACGCATCTTGCGTTCCGCCCGCTCCCGGAACCACGACCCGAAGGGTCCCCCGTCGTCGCGGGCCCGAGCGAGCATGCGTTCGGCCCGGGCGACGTCGAACCCCGCCTCGGCGACCCCGGGCACGGCCCAACCGTCCGCCGCCATCTGCTGGCGATCGGCCAGACCGCGGGTCAACGCCAGCTCGTCCTCCAGCTTCCCGATGATCCGATGCCGAACCCGCGCCCGTCGACCTCGGGCATCGTCGAGGCGTCCCTCGAGCCGGTCCACGTCTGCTCCCGAGTACGGCACCGCCATCCCCCCTGCGAGGTCGTCGGCGACGCGTCGGCGATGCTCGCGGCGACCGAAGCGCACCCAACGGGGACCCGGGTACCGGCCCAGGAGGTCGGCGATGACGTCGACAGCCTGCTCGGTCTGGGCGGCCATGAGCACCGAGTGGCCACGGGCGACCTCGTCGACGGCGAGGGCGGCCGCCAGGTGACTCTTCCCCGTGCCGGGGGGTCCCGACACGACGACGATCTGTTCGACGCGGGACCGACCGATCGCTTCCCGCTGGGCGTCGTTCAGTGGATAGGCCGACTCGATGGGGCCGCCGGATCCGGTGTCGGCGGCGGCCACGGACGATCCCAGATAGATCGCCTCGAACGCCGATCCGCTGAGATCCAGTTTCGACCATGCCGTCAGGTCGGCGCGGATCGTCGCCGCGTCGACGTCGCGGGCCAGATAGCACCCGACCCCGAGGACCAGCAGCAGCTCCTCGCGGTCACTGAGCTTCCAAGGGTCGTTGGAGACCGGAACGACACGCGGACGTGGGAGGTCGGCAGCACCGAAGTACTCGTTGAGCCAGCTACGCGCGGCCGGGTATCCCGCCGCCAGGGAGGCGGTTGGCTCGGCGGGGCCTGCCAGCGTGAACAGGGAGCCGAGCGCGTCCTCGAGCACCTCCGCGACGGCAGGCTCGACGAGACCAGGGGTCACCTCCGGGTCGGCGAGGGCCACGACCCGGAACCCCTTGCGTTCCCGCTGGAGTTCGGCACGGGCCGAGAGCACCGGGAAGAGATGGCGGTCGCCGTCGACGGTGCCGGCCGTCCACAGCCAGCCGACTCGCAGCAGATGCTCGTCGGCGTGAAGCCGATCGAGGGCAGAGAGGGATCGAAGCCGCTCGGTGGCCTCGACGATCGGCGGCCGCTCGGATCCCCCGCCGTGGAAGACCATCGAAGGATCCACCCAACCCAGGTACGCCAGATCGCTGCGGCGAGCGGTCACCACCGTCCGCCGCGTCGATCCTCCGGGGGCCAAGGCGGCCAGGTACGACAGGATCGCCCCGGCGTCGGTCACGTCAGTTCGGCTTCCTCGCCACGACCACCAGATCGATGGCGTCGCCCGCCACGTCGCCCTTGGCGACGTGGCGCCGTACCGGCTCGGCCCGCTCGATCTCGAGTCCGACCAGGTCGGCGACGACGTCGTCCTCGGTGCAGAGGACGGCGGGATCCGGTGGTCCGCCGATGCCTCGTTCGAGGTTGTCGAGATGATGTGCCACGACGACGATCCTCCCTCCCGGAGCGAGGGCCTTCACGGCCGTCTGGTGCACCGTGCGACGGGCGTCGGCGGGGAGCTGGAGGTACGACAGCACGATCAGATCCCAGGTCCGGTCTCCCGGATCCCAGGTGGTGAGGTCCGCAGCTTCGAAGGTCACCTCGACGCCGGCGTCGGCGGCCAGCCGACGGGCCTGGTCGATGGCGACCGGAGACAGGTCGATGCCGGTCACCTCGTGGCCTCGGCGCGCCAGCCAGATGGCGTTGCGGCCTTGGCCGCACCCCAGATCGAGGGCTCGACCCGGGGGGAGATCCTCGGTCAGTTCGGCAACGAACACGTTCGGCTCGAGGCCCCAGACGTACCCCTGGGTCCGGTACCGCTCGTCCCATCGTGCCCGCATCGTGTCGGTGTCGCGTCGGTCGGTCATGGCCGCACGGTATCAGGTCGAGGAGGCGACACGGTCGAACCATCGGCCCGCCGCGTCTCCGAACGGCTCCACCCGCTCGACCAGGGCGGCCACGAGCGTCGTCGCGGTGCGTTCCGCGGCCGCGACGACCTCGGGCGGGTACCCGAGCCGGACCCGATGGTCGGCGAACTCGTCCTCGTCGATGACCGCCACCGGGCCGTTGCGGTACCGCACCACGTCGAGATCGAGGTCGACCATCGACACCGTGGCCCCGTCCCACCTCGGCGGCGTGTTGATGTCGACGTAGATCTCGTAGGGCCCTTCCAGATTGAAGATCGGGACATGCCACCCTTCGGACGGAACGAGGGTGAGGAACGCCGACTGCGGATGCCTGGAGGGTTCGTCGGCCCGCTGGATGACGGTGCGCTCCCCGCCGTAGAGCCACACGCCGTGTTCGTCTTCGCCGAGACGGCGCAGGTCGTAGCGCCAGTGGACCCGGTCGGGCCACTTCAGGAAACGGACGTGGACGAGGTCGCCGGCGCTCATGGCTCGATGAGCATCTTGTGGAATCCCTCGGCGCGGCGGGAGAACGCCTCCGCCGCTGCCGGAAGCTCGTCGAGGGACACCCGATGGGAGAACACCACCGACGGGTCGACCTTCCCGCCGGCGACGGCTCCGAGGGCCGCGCCCATGTGGGGCTGCACGTTGGCGAGGCCGTTCAACCGGAGCTGAAGGTCCTTGGCGAACAGCATCCCGAGATCGGTCGGATGCGCCGTCTCGACCCGGTAGACGCCACCGCCGGCCAGCACGCCGCCGGGCCGGAGGATGGAGACCGCAACGTCGAACGCGTCGCCCCGTCCGGCGAACTCGACGACGACGTCGACACCGAGTCCATCGGTGGCGTCGGCGACGATCTCGGCGACCGGGTCGGAATCGACGTCCACCGGCACGCCGCCGAGCGCGGCGGCCAGGGCGAGACGATGCCCGACCCGGTCGAGGACCAGCACGGGACGTCGGGTGCGGTGCGCGATGAGCTGCAACGCCAACAGCCCGGTCGGGCCCGCTCCGACCAGCGCCACGGTATCGGTGGCGGCGATCTGGGCGCTGTCGACGGCGATCAGCGCCGCCGGCAGGTTGCACGACGCCACCACCGCGGTCTCGTCGGAGACACCGGCAGGGACGTGGTGGAGGTGCCCGTCGGCGAGCGGTACCCGAACGTACTCCGCATGGCTCCCAGCCAGACCGCCGAAGCCGTAGATCGCCCGCTTCGACGTCTCGCAGTGGCCGGTGAGACCCCGCCGACAGGTTCGGCAGGTCCCACAGCTCACCGAGAACGGGAAGGTGACCCGATCTCCCACCCGGAACCGGGACACCGCCGAACCGACCGCGACCACCTCACCGACGATCTCGTGGCCGAGGATCGTGGCGCCGGGAACGGCGAGTCCGGGCAGTTCGCCCTGGTACAGGTACAGGTCCGACCCGCACATCGACGCGCCGCGGGTCGCGACGACCACATCTCGGGGATCCACCGGTGTCGGGTCGGGGACGTCCTCCACCCGGAGATCGTGGGGGCCCTGGTAGACGGCGGCACGCATGATCGCCCCCATCATCGCACGCCGCGGACGGCGTGCGGCTACTCGACCGTCCAGGTGCCGAGGGAGCGGACGAGCTCGTCGAGATCGCCGGGGCCCTGCCGGTCCTGGGCCTGAGCGATCTGGTCGGTGAGCTGACGCTCGTAGGTCGGCCGGGAGACATCACGGAAGATGCCCAGCGGCGTCGGACCGTGCGGCCCGACCGACAACCTGGACAGCGCGAAGGCGACGCCGGGTTCCGGGGCCTTGGCGTCGTGCACCTGGATCCGGTCGATCCCCACGTCGGCGACATCGACGACCTGCGCGCCGTCGGGGCCGACGATGACGCCCTTGTCGTCCTCCTTGCCGAACACGATCGGCTTGCCGTGCTCGAGATAGATGCGATTGGCGTCGCGCGTCTCGCGCCCGGTGAGCTCGATGAATGCCTTGTCGTTGAACACGTTGCAGTTCTGGTAGATCTCGATGAAGGCCGCACCCTCGTGCTCGTAGGCGGCGGTCAGGATCTCGGCGGTGTGCGCCCGATCCATGTCGATCGTGCGAGCCACGAAGGTGGCCTCGGCGCCGAGGGCGAGCGATACCGGGTTGAAGGGCCAGTCGATCGATCCCATGGGGCTCGTCTTGGTTCGCTTCCCCACCTCGCTCGTCGGCGAGTACTGACCCTTCGTCAACCCATAGATCTGGTTGTTGAAGAGCAGGATCGTGATGTTGATGTTCCGCCGGAGGGCGTGGATCAGGTGATTGCCGCCGATGGACAGCGCGTCGCCATCGCCGGTGATGACCCACACGTGCAGATCCGGGTTGGCCGCCGCCACGCCCGATGCGATGGCGGGCGCCCGACCGTGGATGGAGTGCATCCCGTAGGTGTTCATGTAGTAGGGGAACCGGCTGGAACATCCGATCCCGGAGATGAACACGTGGTTCTCTCGGGGCACGTCGAGCTCGGCGAGGAAGTTCTGCACCGACGCCAGGATCGTGTAGTCGCCGCAGCCCGGACACCAGCGGACCTCCTGATCCGTCTGGAAATCAGCCCGGGTGTATCGCGCCGTATCGGTCATGATCGTTCGTCCTTCCCGTCCAGCAGTTGCATGATCCTCATGGCGATCTCGGTCGCCTTGAACGGCTGACCCTGGACCTTCGATTGCGAGATCGCGTCGACGAGGTACCGGGCACGGATCAGTCGTGAGAGCTGCCCACGGTTGAGCTCCGGAACGAGCACCGTCTCGAAGCGGGCGAGGACGTCACCGAGGTTGGCGGGGAACGGGTTGATGTGACGAAGGTGCACGTGTGCCACCTTCCCTTCCCGCTTGCGAGCCCGGTTGACCCCGGCGCGGATCGCGCCGAAGGTGGATCCCCAGCCGAGGACGAGCAGGTCGGCATCTTGGTCGCCGAAGACCTCGACCGGCGAGATGTCGTTCGCGATCCGGGCGATCTTCTCTTCCCGCAGGATCGTCATGTGCTCGTGGTTCATCGGGTCGTACGACACGTTGCCGGTGCCGTCCTGCTTCTCGAGCCCCCCGAGGCGATGCTCGAGGCCGGGGGTGCCCGGCACGGCCCAGGGTCGAGCCAGGGTCTCGGGGTCACGTAGGTACGGGAGGAAACTGTCGCCCTGGTTCGGCCCGGACGCGTAGTCGACCGTCAGGTCCGGGATCCGAGTCAGGTCGGGGAGCCGCCACGGTTCGGAGCTGTTGGCGATGTAGCCGTCCGACAGCAGGATGACCGGCGTCATGTACTTGAGCGCGATGCGGGCGGCCTCGATCGCCACCTCGAACGCGTCCGACGGGGTCGCCGCGGCGATCACCGGCAAGGGGGCCTCGCCGTGGCGCCCGTACATGGCGAACAGCAGATCCGACTGTTCGACCTTGGTAGGCAGTCCCGTCGACGGCCCGCCTCGTTGAACGTCGACGACGATGAGGGGCAGCTCGGCCATCAGCGCCAGCGACAACGCTTCGCTCTTGAGCGCGAGGCCGGGACCCGACGTCCCCGTCGCCGCGAGGTGCCCGGCGAACGCCGCCCCGACGGAGGTGCCGATCCCGGCGATCTCGTCTTCGGCTTGGAAGGTCCGCACCCCGAAGTTCCGGAGCCGGGCGAGCGCTTCGAGGATCGACGACGCGGGGGTGATCGGGTAGGACCCGTAGAACAGCGGGAGACCGGCAGCCTGGGACGCCGCGACGAGCCCCCAGGCGAGCGACTGGTTACCGGTGATGTTGGTGTACTCCCCCGCAGGCAGCGTCGCCGGCGCCACCGAGTACGTATGGTGGAACGCTTCGGTGGTCAGCCCGTAGTTGTACCCGGCCTTCAACGCCGCCGTGTTGGCCGCGGCCACGGGCGAGTCCCCGAACTTGCTCTCGATCCAGTCGATGACCGGATCGAGCGGTCGCTGGTACATCCACGACATCAGCCCGAGGGCGAAGAAGTTCTTCGACCGCAGCACCTCACGGCCCTTGACGCCGGTGCCCTGGACCGCTTCCTTGGTGAGTTGCTCCATCGGTGCGGTGAGCAGGTGATAGGACTCGAGGCTGCCGTCCTCGAGGGGGTTGGTCTCGTAGCCCGCCTTGTGGAGGTTCCGCTCGTCGAACGCGTCGGAGTTGACGATCACCAGACCCCCCTTGACGACATCGCCGATGTTCGCCTTCAGCGCAGCGGGGTTCATGGCCACCAGGCAGTCCGGGCTGTCTCCGGGGGTGAGGATGTCCCAATCGGCGATGTGCACCTGGAAGGCGGACACGCCGGCGAGGGTCCCGGCCGGGGCTCGGATCTCGGCCGGGAAGTTGGGGAAGGTGGCCAGGTCGTTGCCGAACAACGCCGAGCTGGCGGTGAACCGCGTTCCCGCAAGCTGCATGCCATCACCCGAATCGCCGGCGAAACGGATGACGACGTCGTCGATCGGCTCCGGCTCCGGACGCGTGTCGGCCGTGGTTTCTTCAGACACGGTGGATGCTCCTGATCGGTGAGGGATGAGGCCCCGCGGATGCGGGAGGCTCCCTGCGCTGCCCCAGCGTCCTCTCGGTTGCGAACTTTCCCATTGTATGCCCGTCGATCTCGATCATCGTCGTTCTCCGTTGCCGAACCACAGCGGCGGTTCACCGACCACCACGATCCCTGCCCGTTCCATGGCCGCCGCCACCTGCAACACCCGCGTCTCGGCCAGCATCGGGCCGATGAGCTGGAGCGACGCCGGTGGCACGTCCGCGTCGCCGGGCAGCGGAAGCGCCAGGGCGGGCAGGCCGACGCCGTTGATAGGAGCGGCGTAGGAGGCGAGGACCGTTCGGTGGAAGACCGCCACCCCGTCGACGTCGATGTCGTCGACACCGATGAGCTTGCGGGTGGCGCCGACGGTAGGGGTGACGAGCACGTCGACGTGGGCGAAGATCCGCTCCAGCGCGTGACGAGCGCCCGCCCTCCAGCGGATCGCGCCCACCAGGGCATCGGCCGGCGTGACGATCGCTTCGGCGATCCTGGACGCCACCGCCGCGCCGTAGCGGCCGGGATCGGCAAGGTACCGGTCCCGGTGGACGGAGGCCACTTCGACGAAGGCGCCGGTACGGGCCGCATCGTCGAGCGCCAACTCGGGGGCGGCGAGGCGCGACACGACCGCTCCCGCACCAGCCAGCGCCTCCAGGGCTCGGTCGAAGGCGGTCGTCACGGCGGCGGCGGTCGGGACGTCCATCCACGCCATGGGAACGCCCACCCGCAGTCCGCCGAGCGGCACGGGCCCGGCGGGAGGCTCGACCGGGCGCGGCGTCGACCACGGATCCTCCGGATCGTCGCCGGCGATCACCCTGAAGACCGTGGCGGCGTCCTCGACGGTGCGGGTCAAGGGCCCGACCGTGTCGAGAGACGCAGCCAACGGGTACACCCCCCGGAGCGGCACCCGGCCGTGGCTGACCTTGAGCCCGACGACCCCACAGAGCGCAGCGGGTACCCGCACGGACCCGCCGGTGTCGGTGCCGATGGCCACGGGAACGACACCGGCGGCGACCGCGGCGCCCGATCCACCGGAGGACCCTCCCGGGGACAGGGCCGGATCCCACGGGTTGCGGACCGGCCCGAACCATTCGTTCTCGGACGTGTACCCGAACGCGAACTCGTGCAAGCCGGTGCGGCCGATGATGACGGCCCCGGCCGCTTCGAGCCGCTCGACGACCGGAGCCGACCGGGCAGGGACCGTGGGCGGGAACGATCCGCCTTTGGTGTTGGGCACTCCGGCTTGGTCGATGAGGTCCTTGACGGCCACGGGAACCCCGGCGAGCGGGCCGACGTCGACGCCGTCGGCGAGGAGACGGTCGATCTGTTCGGCGCGGCGACGGGCGCCGTCGACGTCGATGAAGGTGAAGGCGTTGATCTCCGATTGGGAGGCGAGCGCCCGGGCCACGGCGGCATCGACGACGTCGACCGTCGAGCGTCGACCGTCGCGGACCGCGGCGGCGATCTCGGCGGCGCTCCCGGCGTGACGGGAACCCACCTTCAGTCCCAGACGACCGTACGGTTCGTCGGGAAGATGGCGATCCACGGTCGACCGGGCGGCAGCACCACTTCGGCGCCGTCGGCGTCGAAGATCCGGATCATCTCGTCGATCGACCCGCGCTCCCAGGTCGCCGACAGGACCCCGCCGTCGCGGAACACCAGGGCATCCCCAGATCCGACCGTATCCATGGCCGGAACCGGGGTGCCGTTCCCGCCGGGCGCCGTGGCCGTGTACTTGCGTGCCTCGATGACGACGATCGCATCGACGGTGACCTGACCGCGGGTGTCGGTCTTGTCGTCGTACCACTCGTGCTCGTCGTCCCCGTAGAAGTGCAGGTACCGCTCACCGTCCCACTCGAAGACCGAGGGCGGCCGATCGGAGAAGGCCAGCTCGATCCGGGTGGCGGTGTCGGTCAGCGGCGTCGGATCGTTGCCGTACTCGAACAGCGGCGGAGGCGGATCGTCAGGCCATCCCCGTCCGTCGGCGTAGTCGCGGATGAGGGGTGTCGAGCTGAGGAGGTTGTGCGGTCGCCTGCGTTGATCGGTGCGGTAGGTCGTGATGCCGAGGTCGTCGACCATGTAGACCCCCTCGTCGCGGAAGATCTGCTTGACCCACGGCTGGGCGCCGGAGATCTGGAACGGCGCCCCGAGCGGCTTGACCAGGCCCGCATCGGTGGGTCGGCCCGATCGGACCGGACCGACCACTTCGGCGTCCGATTGGTGGTACACGGCGATGAGGCGGGTCAAGCCGCCCTCGACGAGGAGCTCGTAGACCGCGTCGGCCTTGTCGAGGCCCCAGTGGGGATGGGCGTCGGGGTGGTTGTCGATCTTGACGGTCACCGCCCGCCGCTGGGTGAGTTCCTCCTCGGCGGGGAGACCGTTGATCGTGTCCCCGATGGGCGGCAACGTGGTAGTGGTGGTGGTCGTCGTCGACGACGATGTGGTGGTGGTCGTCGTCGACGTCGTGGAGGTCTCCGGTCGATCCGTGGTGGTCGTCGTCTCGTCGGCGCCGCCCCGGGTGCAGGCCGCAGCGACCAGGGCGAGGACGAGGACCAGGAGGAGCTTCGGTGCGATGCGTGAGGTCACGGACAGCGAGTGTAGGCCCGAAGGTCACGTACGCTGCATCTCGGCCGCCGAGGCGACGAATGTGCTGAACCGGGGGGACCGATCGGCCGATGACATGACGAGGGCCGACGACGGTCGGCCGAGGTGGAGAACCGGAAGGACCCCCCGATGCGCACGTTGACGACGCTCCTGCTCGCCGCCGCGTTGAGCCTCCCGGCGGCACCGGCCCTCGCCGGCGCCCCCGACACGGTCGGCACGGTCGACCCCGCCACCGGCATCTGGGCGCTCCGGAACGAGGCCGGCCACACCGCTCGGTTCTATTACGGGAACCCCGGCGACGTCCCGATGATGGGCGATTGGGACTGCGACGGGATCGACACCCCGGGTCTGTATCGCCAGTCGGACGGGTACGTGTACCTGCGCAACGCGAACACCCAAGGCGTCGCGGACGTCAAGTTCTTCTTCGGGGATCCTGGGGATGTGCCGTTGGCGGGCGATTTCGATGGCGACGGGTGCGACACGGTGTCGATCTTCCGTCCGTCGGAGGGTCGGGTGTTCATCATCAACGCCTTGGGGTCCAACGACGGGGGGTTGGGAGCTGCCGAGTTCGATTTCTTCTTCGGGAACCCTGGTGACGAGCCGTTCGTGGGCGATTTCGATGGTGACGGGGTCGACACGATCGGCCTGTATCGGCGCAGCACCGGGTTCGTGTACTTGCGCAACTCCAACGCCGCCGGCGTCGCCGACGTCTCCTACTACTACGGGGACCCGGGGGACCGGATCGTGGCGGGGGACTGGGACGGTGACGGGGACGACACCGCAGGGATCTACCGGCCCGACGAGGGCACGTTCTACCTGCGCAACGCCAACACCGAGGGCGTCGCCGACACCGTCATCTCCGCCGGCGCCTCGAACCTGACGCCCGTCGCCGGCGTCTTCGGCGAGATCGCCGCCATCCCCGACATCGGGTTGGTGGAGGTCGTCGCCTCCGGCCTCAGTCAGCCGCTGCTGCTCACCGCGCCGCCCGGCGACGACCGCCTCTTCGTGGTGGAGAAGGGCGGGTCGATCCGGATCGTCGCCAACGGATCCGTGCTCACCACCCCCTTCCTGACGATCCCGGGCATCACCACCGGCGGCGAGCGTGGCCTCCTCGGATTGGCGTTCCATCCCGACTACGCCACCAACGGCCGGTTCTTCGTGAACTACACCGACGGGGCAGGAGACACCCGGATCGTCGAGTACCACGCCGACCCGGCGAGCAACGTCGCCGACCCGACGCCCGCACGCACGATCCTGTCGATCGACCAGCCCTACCCGAACCACAACGGCGGGATGATCGCCTTCGGGCCCGACGGCTTCCTGTACATCGGCATGGGCGACGGCGGCAGCGGCGGCGATCCCGACGAGAACGGTGAGGATCCCACCACCTTGCTCGGCGCGATCCTGCGACTCGACGTCGATTCGGGGAGCCCGTACGCCATCCCCTCCGGCAACCCCTACGACGGCACCAACGGCGCCCGCGAGGTGTGGATCACCGGGGTCCGCAACCCCTGGCGGTGGTCCTTCGACCGCAGCACCGGCGAGCTGTACATCGGCGACGTGGGGCAGAACGCGTGGGAAGAGATCGACGTCGTGCCCGCCGGCGCCGGCGGCATCGACCTGGGTTGGGACCTCATGGAGGGATCCCACTGCTTCGAGCCGTCCTCGGGGTGCGACCCGACGGGACTGACGATGCCCGTCCTCGAGTACGGCCACGGGGAAGGCAACTCGGTGACCGGCGGATACGTCTACCGCGGCTCGGCGATCCCGGGGCTGGCCGGCACGTACTTCTACGGCGACTTCGGCGCCGGGTGGATCCGTTCGTTCACGATGCGCGGGGGCGTCGCCACCGATCGACGCGATTGGACGTCGGCGGTCGGTACCGTGCCGGCCCTGGCCTCGTTCGGCGAGGACTCGGCCGGTGAGCTGTACGTCGTTTCCCTCGCAGGCAAGATCTACAAGATCGTCGGCACGTCCTGAGGAGGCGCTGCACGTTGACAAGCGACCGAACGGCACCACAATGACCCCGATGCGAACCAGAACCGACCGGCTCGGATCGCATGGCACGACGGCGGCCAGGGCCATCGCCTTCCTCGCCGCCGTGCTGATCGTCGTCCTCCCGGGGGTCGCCCTCGGCGCGGAGGACGACGTCGTCTTCGACGGCGCCGGCTTCGGCCATGGCGTCGGGATGAGCCAGTACGGCGCCTACGCGATGGCCAACGACGGCGCCACCTCCGCCGAGATCCTCGCCCACTACTACCCAGGGACGACGCCGTCGACGATCGGGGTCGACATCCCCGCCGTCCCGAACCTCCTCGTCAACCTGGAACGGGACGTCAGCGACATCACCTTCATCGCCAGAGCCGTCGACTGGGGCGACGGGAACCCCCTTCACGCACCGGTCACGGTCACTCGAGGCAGCGACACCTGGACCGTCCAGACCGACCAGCGACTCGAGATCGCTCAAGGCCCCGACGGATGCACGCTGACGATCAGCGACGCCGGAGGAGGCACGATCACGACCGCCCCGGCGGGACCCTGCGACCTGGATCTGACATGGGACGGCGAACTCGACAAGCCCACCACGAAGATCGAGATCGCCGGATGCACCTTGTGGGACTGGAACGCCGGGATCTACCGGCCATGCCAGTACGGCCGGGGCGCGGCGATCCACCTCGTCGACAACGGCGGCGGGTTCGAGGTGATCCTCGAGATCGACGTCGACGACTACACCTACGGGATCTCGGAGGTCTCCTACTCGTGGCCCGCCGCCGCCCTGGAGGCCCAAGCCGTGGCCGCCCGCGGCTACGCCGCCGAATCCGTCTACGGCATCGACCCCGCCACGCGGTCGTGTCGGTGTCACGTCTACGACACGTCGCTCAGCCAGCGGTACGTCGGATGGGGTCACGGCACCGCGTCGTGGACCGACGCCGTCGATGCCACCAAGGGCGTCGTCCTGACCCACCCCGAGGCGCCGAACGGCTCCATCGCCCAGACGTTCTACTCGTCGTCCAACGGCGGCGCCACCGAGGCGGTGCAGGACAAGTGGGGCGGTGCCGCCCTGCCCTATCTCGCGTCCGTGGACGACCCGTGGTCCCTGCAGCCGCCCAACCCGTACCGGTCGTGGACGAAGACCGTCCCCGGCGACCAGGCGGCCGCGGCGGTCGGCATGGCCCGACTCACCCGGGTGGAGGTCACCGAGCGCTACACCTCCGGCAGCGCCAAGACCGTGGAGTTCACGGGCTCCACCGATGCCGGACCGGCGGTGGCGACCCGCACCTCGTCGTGGGTCGCGAGCGTCTTCGGCCTGAGGTCACGCTACTTCGACGCGTCGATCGGTGGGACCACGACCCCGCCGCCCGACGACCCGCCGCCGGCCCAGCACGGCTCGGCGTCGGTGGGGCTTCAGGACCCCGCCACCGGCATCTGGACGATCCGTCGCACCGACGGCTCGGTCGACACGTTCTACTTCGGCAATCCCGCCGACATCCCGTTCATCGGCGACTGGGACGGCGATGGCGTCGAAACCGTCGGTCTGTACCGCACGAGCACCGGGTTCCTGTTCCTTCGGAACTCCAACACCCAGGGCGTCGCCGATATCGACATCTACTATGGTGATCCCGGCGATCTGCCGGTGGCGGGTGACTGGAACGGCGACGGCGTCGACACGGTCGGGATCTACCGGCCGTCGACGGAGCGCTTCTACCTCCGGAACTCCAACACCCAGGGCGTCGCCGACGTCGTGGTGCCCTTCGGTGAGCGTGGGGACGTCCCGGTCGCCGGGGACTGGGACGGTGACGGCATCGACACGATCGGCGTGTGGCGACCGTCGACCCGCACCCTGTACCTGACGAACTCGCTCACCGACCCGACCGTCGACATCGTCTTCGACTACACCGGTGCCGCCGCCGGCGACCGGATCGTGGTGGGCGACTGGAACGACGACGGTATCGACACCGTCGGGGTGTTCCGTCCGTCGAGCGCCACGTTCTACCTGCGAGACACCTACACGCAGGCCTCCGCGAACGTCGTCATCGTCCTCGGCGACGCATCGCAGAACCCGATCGCCGGGTTCTGGGGTCAGTGACCCCTCCCGGGCCGACCCCGGTCACGGTGGTGATGGTGACCCATCGCTCCGCGGACCTCGTCGGCCCGGTGCTCGATGCGCTCCTGTCCGACCCTGTGGGGCCGGCAGAGGTCATCGTGGTCGATTCGGCTTCACCCGACGCCACCGTCGAGGTCGTCCGCGCTCGGGGGGTGAGGATCATCGAACGGGCCGACAACATCGGTTTCGCGGCCGGATGTAACCTTGCCGTCGCGCAGGCGACCCAACCCTACGTGGCGCTGCTGGGTCACGACACGACCCCCGAGCACGGATGGCTCCCTCCCCTCCTGGCGGCCCTGGACGAGCAAAGCGTCGGAGCGGCCATGGCGACGATCGCCCAGTCCGCCAGACCCGACCGGTTCAACACGTCCGGCGGGCATCTCGGCTACCACGGGCTGGCGTGGGTCAGCGATCTGGACGAACCGATCCCTCCCGACGAGCCCGGCCCGGTGGATGTGGCGTTCCCCTCCGGCGCCGCCATGGCGATGCGCACCGAACTGTGGCGGCGCTTCGAAGGCTTCCGGGAGGATCTGTTCATGTACCACGAGGACGTCGACCTCGGCTGGCGGCTCCGGCTCGCCGGGATGCGCACGGTCCGGGTCCCTGCGTCGAGGGTCCTCCACGACTACGACTTCGATCGTTCGCCCGACAAGATGTACTGGTTGGAGCGGAACCGTCGGCGCCTCTTGGCCGCCAATTGGCGCCCATCGACGCGGGTGATGCTGTGGCCGGCGTTGGTCGCCGTCGAGGCGGGGATCACCGT
Source organism: Acidimicrobiia bacterium (assembly GCA_026985095.1). Classification (GTDB taxonomy): domain Bacteria; phylum Actinomycetota; class Acidimicrobiia; order Spongiisociales; family UBA5794; genus JALSQW01. The sequence continues at coordinate 108,524 of JALSQW010000063.1, forward strand.
CGTCGCCATCCGGGACGGTTGGTTCGCACACAAGCGCAGGGCATGGCGGGACACGCAGGGCCGAAGGGACGTGCATGCCGCCGCCCGGCGACGGGTCGAACGCATCCGCACCCAGGGCGACTCGGTCCTCCTGGCGTCGATGGATTCCGCCATCTCCAGCATGACCCAGGTCCGGGCTCCGCGAGGTGCCGGTCTCGTCGACGGGATCCTGGAGGCGTACCGGCGGATGGTCCTACCGGTCGTCCGTGTCCTCGATCGGCGAGCCGGGTTCCCCGTCGGGTGACCGCACACGATCGAGCGCGATCGCTTCGGCCAGGTCCCTGAGACGCTCCTCGAGGGCCGTCAACGACACCGAGAGCTGCAGGAGGATGCCGAGGATCACGAGGATGGCGAGAAGGAACAGGGTGGTCGTGCCCGAGCGGATCCCGATCGCCTCCGACAGCCGGTCGAGCAGGGGCCGCACGAGGACCAGCACCACCATCCCGGCGCCGACGGCCAGCCAGATCAGCGCGAAGCGTTCCTTCAGCAGCCCCCGCCGCACCATCCACAACACGACGATCAGCGCTCCGAGGGCGATGACGACCACCAGCGCCTGGGCGGCTGCGGTCACCGTGCCATCTCCGACGGCTTGCCCGCGATCAACGCCACGACCAGCCGAGCGAGATGCCCGCCGGCCCGCAACGACGGGGTCGCTTCGCCGTGACGCCTCGGAGCCATCGGGACGGGCACCTGGGAGATGGCCGCCCCGGTCGCATGCGCCATGAGGATCGCTTCGACGGTATCACCGAGGTACTCCGCAGGGAAGCGGTAGGCGAACACCGACAGGAGCGGTTCCGAGACGGCCCGGAACCCCGAGGTGACGTCGTCGAGCATCACGCCGGTACGCAGACGGACGACGAACGCCAGGAACCGCATCGCCCACCGACGTGCCGTGCCGACCTCGTAGCCGTCGGCGAAGCGACTCCCGATGGCGAGCTGGGCGCCGGCGTCGAGCGCGGCGAGGAGGTCGGGCACCGCCTCGGGCGGATGCTGGAGGTCCGCATCGACCTGGACCACACGGCGGAAGCCGTGTGCGACCGCGTAGCGGAACCCGGCTCGGAGCGCCCCGCCGACGCCGGTGTTGACAGGCATCCGCACGACGATGGCGCCGGCGGCCTGCGCCTTGTCGGCGGTCGCGTCGACGGAGCCGTCATCGACGACCAGACACGGCAACCCCACGGCCCGGACCCGGTGCACGACGTCGCCGACCGAGTCCTGCTCGTCGAAGGCGGGAACGATCACGAGCGTGGCCTCGGTGTCCATGACCCGGGAGGCTACCGGACGCGGGTTCCACTACGGGGCCAGGGCTCCGGCGTAGCTCCCGACCCACAGGGTGTGGTCGGCGGTGCCGGGGGCGTTGTCGAGGTTGACGTAGAACGACCCCGTCGACGGCCGATACACCGCCACGGTGTCGTCCCCGTCCCCGTCCCAGTCCCCCGCCACGATCACATCACCGGGATCCCCGTAGAAGAACTCCCGCTCCGCCACCCCCGACGACAACGCATCCCGGAAATACACGAACCCGGTGCTGCGCCGATACAGGCCCACCGAATCGACCCCGTCACCATCGAAATCGCCCACGAACGGCACATCCCCAGGGTTCCCGAAGAAGAAATCGAACTCGGCAGCTCCCAACCCCCCGTCGTTGGACCCCAAGGCGTTGATGATGAACACCCGACCCTCCGACGGACGGAAGATCGACACCGTGTCGCACCCGTCGCCATCGAAATCGCCCGCCAACGGCACATCCCCAGGATCCCCGAAGAAGAACTTGACGTCCGCGACGCCTTCGGTGTTCGCGTTGCGCAGGTACACGTACCCGTCCGACTGGCGGTACAGACCCGGGGTCGCCACCCCGTCACAATCCCAGTCCCCCATCATCGGGACGTCGCCCGGATCCCCGAAATAGAAGGCGTTCACCGTGGTGCCCCATCGCAGCTCGTCGCGGAGGTACCAGCGGGAACCGGCGTCGACGAAGACCGGCACCTCGCATTCGGCTCCGTCGGGACACGGCGAAGCGGTGTCGACGACCCCGGGTTCGGTGAGCCGAAGCGCGGCGTCGACGTGCGGGGTCGGGTTGATGGCGGTCCCGTCGGGAGTGTGGAGCTCGAAGTGAACGTGCGGGGCGACGTTCTCGGCGTTGCCCGAGTCGCCGTCCCAGCCGAGGAGCTGCCCGGCCTCCACATGGACGCCGGGCTCGATCCCGGGAGCGAACCCCCAGCCTTTCCCGTCGTCGCTGTAGCTGCCGTCCGGGTTCTGGGTGTCATTGTTGAGGTGGATGTACCAGCTCGACCAGCCGTCGTCGTGGACGAGCTGCATGGCGCAGCACGAGCTCGACACCCACCCGACGGTGCCCGACGCGGCGGCGACGACGGGAACGCCCTTCTTGCCGTAGGTCATGATGTCCACGCCGAGATGGCCGCGGGTGCACCCGGATCGGCAGGCGCCCCAGGTATCGCTGTAGTAGTTGTCCCCGACGATGGGGAAGATCATCGGGTAGATGCCGTTCTCGGCCGGGGCGGGCAGCGGATCGGGGGGATCGGGAACGGGCCCTCCCGCCGAGGCCGGGGCCGCGCCGAAGGCGAGGAACCCCACCACGCCGATCACGATGGCCAAGCCCGCCACGAACCATCGCTGCATCATCGTTCTCATCGCGCCGGTCTCTGTCATCCTGCAGCCACCTTCCAGTAGTCACCGACTCGGAGCACGTAGTCCGCCGATCCGGGGGCGTTGTCGAGGTTGACGTAGAACGACCCCGTCGACGGCCGATACACCGCCACGGTGTCGTCCCCGTCCCCGTCCCAGTCCCCCGCCACGATCACATCACCGGGATCCCCGTAGAAGAACT
>JALSQW010000064.1 GCA_026985095.1 Acidimicrobiia bacterium
ACCTCGACGTCGACCTCGACGACGCCCCCGACCTCGACGACGACCTCGACGACGCCCCCGACCTCGACGACGACCTCGACGACGCCCCCGACCTCGACGACGACCACGGTCGCCCCCGACACGATCGCGCCGACGATCCGTCGCCTGGCCGTGTCGCCCGCAGAGATCTGGGAGCTCGATGACGCCGACCGCTCGTGTCCGTCGGCCCTGCCGCGCCAGGCCGACATCATCGTGGATGCGGTCGACGACGTCGCCATCGACCGGGTCACGGCCTCCTGGAACGTCGGTGCCTCCTCGACCACGATCGTCCTGACGTCCTCGGGGAGCACCTACACGGGGGTCGTGGGCCCCTTCGCGGCCGGAACGGTCGGCCCTCGTCAGTCTCCGATGGCGATCGAGATCATCGTCGTCGCCGTCGACACGTCGGGGAACGAGTCGAAGGACACGACGACGTTGTTCCTCCACAGCATCCAGGAGTGCTCCTGAGGGCGGCACCGGAAGCGGTCGCGACCTGCTCGGCTCCGACGCCGGATCCTCCCGGTGATCAGCCCAGGGCCGGTCGCCGCGTACCCAGCCGCGGTCTCAGGTCCCGCGCGAGCGTCGCGAGCTGCCCGTTGAAGATCGTCAGCGCCATCGCCATCGCCGTCGTCGTCCAGGCCAGGTCGATCCCGCTGCCCGCCGTCACGGACCTGAGCGCCGCGATCGTGGCGTAGACGAAGCCGGCCGCGAGGGCCGTGCCTGCCAGCGTACGCAGGGCTCCGCCTCGCTCCATGTCGTTGGCGATGAGACCGGGGACGAACAGCGGGCTGAGGGCGATCCCCGCCATCGGCAGGACATCGGGCGGGATCGCCCCGGGAGGCGCGACCACCGTCAGCGCGGTCCACGACAGGACCCCCGCGACCACCAGCGAGGTCCCGAACTTCCGACGTCCGAACACGATCGAGTGCTGCATCAACACCTTGGTCACCAGGAACCAGCTCGCCGTGGCCACCCCGGCGATGAACAGGACCTGGGCCCACGTCGCGGCGAGCACCGCCACGTACGCCGCACCGACGAACCCTCCCGCTCTCCACCCGAAGTTGTGATGGAGACCCCATGAGGCGATCGCCCCGAGGAGGACCGCCAGCGGGATCCAGTGGGCGGGGATCGCCGTCGCCAAGCGGCCCGTACCCGGCCCCAGGTCGTTGAGAGCGGGGAACACATAGGCGACGGTGAGCACGGGCAGCGCCACCAGCAGGCCCGACCCCAGGACGACCCGGAGGGTTCTCCGGGTTCCCTGGCGTCCCATGTCGTGGGCGATGACCGCCGGGATCACGTACCCGACGCCGACCAGGAACGGGATGTCGGGGCGCCACAGGTACGGTCCGCGGGGACTGAACGCCAAGAACAGCGCCTGGATCGTGATGGTGGTGATCGACAGGGCGACCAGGCGGTCGCGGCCGTACAGCACGATCTTGCGAGCCAGCAGATCGTCGATCAGCCAGCGTGACGCGAGCGCGTTGGCGATCGTCGCGGCGATGACCAGCGGCTGCAGGGCGTAGACCGCGATGTAGCCGGGCACGATCAGGCTCCCGGTGGTCAGATGCCGCTTCTCGTAGAGGACGAGGGACACCATGACGCCGATCAGGAACGCGAACCTGGGGATCTCGAGACCGAGGAGGTAGTCCATCACGCCACCCGGCCGCTGTCGTCGTCTGCGGTGACCGTCGGTGCCGGTTCCTCGACGGCCCGGTCGTCGCGGGTCGTGCGCAACGCGGCCGCAGCCGCCCGGCGGGCGGCGCTGGCCGGCATCGTCGCCGGGACGTCGAGATCGGCGGTGCGGACGGCTTCGACGCCCTCGAGCAGTTCCATCAGCATCTCGGCCTGATGGGTGTGGATGTTGACGAACCCCACGAGCATCACGTCGTCGGTGGGTGCGTTCACCACCAACTCCTCGACGATCTCGTCGACCGACGGGTCCCGCCGCTCCCCGAGGTTCACGATCCGGTCCCGGGGATAGCCGTTGGCGACCAGACGCGTCGTCACCGTCTCCTCGAACGCTCCGAACGTCGCCAGGCGATCGAAGGACAGGTCCCGTACGGCGACGTCGGCGAACTGGATCGCCCGGCGAGCGCGGTCGGGCCGGTTGTTCAGGATCCCCACGACGGTGGTGTTCGGCGTGCGCCACGGTTCCAGCCGCTCCATGGCGGCCACCATGGACTCGCGGTCGTTGACCGCGAACAGGTTCGCCCAGGTGACGTGCTTGCCGCCGAGGAGCACCCGGCGGATCCGCAGGACGCCGGGATCGGCCGGCGCCGCCGCCATGCCCTCCAACGCGGTCTCGCGGTCGATCCACAACAGCTCCGCCAGCGCCAACCCGATGGCCACGTTCTCCTTGAACGCCACGTATCCGAATCGTGCCAGGTCCTCCTCGGTCACCGCGTCGGCGTCGGCCCAGACGACCAACGTCCCGCGGCGCCTCGCCTCCTCGGCGATGATCGGGACGATCTCCGGGTTGGATTCCGCCGTGATCAGGATGCCGTTGCGGGGACAGGTGGACATCAGGGAGACGGCGATCTCCGGAAGGGTCTCTCCCATGAGGTCCTGGTGATCCTCCCGGACGTTGGTGAGGATGCCGATCGTGGAGCGGATCATCCGTTCTTCCGACACCTTCTGGTAGATCGGGTTGACCGCCATGCATTCGATGACGAGGGCGTCGAGACCCGCCGCCGCGTGACGTTCGATGACGTCGAGCTGCTCGAGGATCGTCGGGGGTCCATTGCGGTGGATCTTGATGTCGAAGCCGGCCCTGGTGATGACCGCGGCCGCGGTGCCGGTCGTCTTGGCGATGGTCGCGTAGCCGGCTTCGCGGAGGAGCCCGGCGACGATGCGGGTCACGGTCGATTTCCCGCGGATGCCGTTGACGTGGATGCGGTGCGGGATCCGGCGGATCCTCCGGTTGTGACGCCAGGCTTCGACACCCCAGCGCCAGTTGAGCGCTGCGGCGAAGGCGGCCGCGGTCGCGATGAGGAGATAGATCGGCATCGGCATAGGGATCATCGGCTCGCAGGGACGCCCGCTGAACCGGCTTGCGGCGCCGGGATGCCTTCTGTCGGGGCCTGGTTGGGGTAACCTCGCGTCGTGGCAACTACCGCGTCCGATCAGGCGGACGAGTCGCGGATCGACGCGCGGCTCGCCGGCCACATCCCCGACGATCTCGACCCCCGAACGGCGGCCGCCTTGGCGGCCTTCGCCCAGGCATTCGTCCGCCGGCTCCCGGCAGAAGACCTGGAGGACGTCCCGGAGAACGAGCTGTTCGCCGAGATCGAGGACGCCTTCAGGTTCCTCGCTTCACGGGGCAACCGGCCGCTCGTCATTCGGGTGTTCGACCCCGACCCGGAGGCCGTCGGCTACCAGTCCGAGGGCACGATCGTCCAGATCGTCACCGACGACATGCCGTTCCTGGTCGACTCGGTGACGAACGTCCTCGACCGTCACCGGTTCCACCTCCGGCGCTCGATCCATCCGGTGATCGGCGTCGTTCGAACCGACGACGGAACGCTGATCGACATCGTGCCCGCCCGCCACGGCGAACACACGGAGTCCTTCCAACACCACGAGCTCGACCGCCGTCTCCCGGAGCCCGAGCGGGCGGCACTCGAGCGGGAGCTCCGCCAGGTCCTCGAGGACGTGAGGGCGGTCGTGCACGACTTCGAGCCGCTGCGTGGGGCGATCGACCGGATGGTCGAGCTGGCTCGCCATGGCGTCGTTCGCTACACCCCGGCCGAGGTCGACGAAGCCGTGGACTTCCTCGAGTGGTTGCGAGACGACAACTTCGTCTTCCTCGGGTACCGGGAGTACGAGATCGTCCCGACCGACGCGGGTCCGGCGATCCACGCCATCGCCGGCTCCGGCCTCGGGATCCTCCGCGACGACCAGGCGTCTCACTTCGCCGCACCGGTGCCCCTGTCGGAGCTCCCGCCGGATCTCCGCGTCCGGTACGAGGAAGGTGACCTGTTGGTGGTCACCAAGACGAACCGGCACGCCACGGTGCACCGCGACGCCCGGATGGACTACATCGGTGTCCGCCACATCGGCCCCGACGGGACGGTGGTCGGCGAAGGCCGCCTCCTGGGGCTGTTCACGTCCAAGGCGTATATGACCGAGGCGGCATCCATCCCGATCCTGCGGCGCAAGCTCGAAGCCATCCTCGAGGCCGAGGACGTCATCGAGGGATCCCACGACTACAAGCTGCTCGTCCAGCTCTTCGACAGCTTCCCGAAGGACGACCTGTTCGCGTCGTCGATCCCCGACCTGCGGCGCAACCTCGTGGCGCTCCTCGGCGCCGAGGAGCGCCATCGGGTCCGGCTGTTCGTTCGCAAGGACCTGCTCCTGCGCAGCGTCAGCGTGTTGGTGGTCCTTCCCCGCGACGTGTTCAACGCGGATCTGCGCCGGAAGCTCCAGGCGCTGTTCCTGGAGCGGTTCGGCGGATCGTCCGTCGACTACCGGTTGTCCTTGGGGGAATCCGGAGATGCCCGACTCCACTTTACGATCTGGATCGAGCATGGCCAGGTGCCCGATGTGCCCTTCGACGAGCTCGAGGCCGAGGTGCTCGAGCTGGCGCGTACCTGGGACGATCGGGTTGCCGAGGCACTCGCCGGGCGGGTGAACGAGGATCTCGCCCGCGACCTGGCGGAACGGTGGTGTCCCCGGTTCCCGGACTACTACCGAGCATCGACCCAGCTGCCGGTCGTCGCCGGCGACATCGTGGCCCTCGAGGAGCTGTACTCGTCAGGACGTCGCATCCTCGTCGGCATCCAGAACGAGGTCGCTGCCGGTGAGCAGCTCACCCGTCTCGCGATCTACCGTCGGGACGGCAAGATGGAGCTCTCACAGGTCCTACCCCTTCTCGAGGACCTCGGGCTTCGGGTCGTCGAAGAGGTCCCGACCCGCCTCCTGGGAGGGGACGGGGAGACGTTCATCCACGACTTCGGGGTCCTCGGGCCCCAGGGAACGCAACTCGACGTTCCCGTGGTCGCCGACCGGGTGGCGGCGTCGATCGTCGCCTGCCTGACCGGCGAGGCCGAGTCCGATCCGCTTCATCGGCTCCTGGTGACCTCGGGCCTCGACCATCGCCAGATCACCGTCCTTCGGGCCTACCGGCGGTACTGGCGACTCGTCAAACCGGTGTTCTCCGAGGGCTACATCAACGCGACGCTGGCGGCCCATCCCGAGATCGCCCACAACCTGATCCGCTTGTTCGAGGCTCGCTTCGGACCGGACGGGGACGAAGGGACCGAGGCGACCCTCCGGTCGGACATCCTGCACGACCTCGACGCGGTCGCGTCGATCGACGAGGACCGCATCTTGCGGTCGTTGTTGAACCTGATCGACGGCACCATCCGGACCAACGCCTTCCGGTCGCCACGCCGGAGCCTGGCGCTGAAGTTCCGCTCGGATCGGGTCCCCGACATGCCGGCGCCGCGCCCGTTGTACGAGATCTTCGTCTACTCCCCCGACGTCGAAGGGGTTCACCTGCGTGGCGGCCGGGTCGCGCGCGGCGGGATCCGATGGTCGGACCGGATGGAGGACTACCGGACGGAGGTCCTCGGGTTGATGAAGGCCCAGATGACCAAGAACGCGGTGATCGTGCCGACGGGTGCCAAGGGCGGGTTCGTCGTCCGCCGGATCCCCGACGGCGGGGTCGACTTCGAGACGGTCCGGGAGGCGTATTCGATCTTCATCGAAGGCCTGCTCGACATCACCGACAACCTGGTCAAGGGCGAGGTTCGCCACCCCGAAGGGGTGCGGGTCCACGACGGGCCCGATCCCTACCTGGTCGTCGCCGCCGACAAGGGAACCGCTCGCCTGTCGGACACCGCCAATGAGATCGCGCTCCGCTACGGGTTCTGGCTCGGAGACGCCTTCGCGTCGGGCGGGTCGGCCGGATACGACCACAAGGCGTTGGGGATCACCGCCAAGGGCGCATGGGAATCGGTGCGGCGGCACTTCCTCGAACTCGGTGTGGACGTCGACCGCGATCCCATCACCGTGGTGGGGATCGGCGACATGTCCGGCGACGTGTTCGGGAACGGCATGTTGCGGTCCCGGACGATCCGACTGGTCGCCGCCTTCGATCACCGCCACATCTTCATCGACCCCGATCCGGATCCGGATGGATCCTTCGACGAGCGGGCCCGCCTGTTCGCCCTTGCGGGATCGTCCTGGGACGATTACGACCGATCGGTGATCTCGGAAGGCGGCGGGGTCTGGTCCCGTGCCACCAAGAGCATTCCCCTGTCGGACCAGGCCCGCCGTGTCCTCGGCATCGACCGATCCGAGATGGCGCCCGGCGAGCTGATCAAGGCCATCCTCACCGCTCCGGTCGATCTCCTGTGGAATGGGGGGATCGGCACCTACGTCAAGGCGCGAACCGAGACGAACGAGATGGTGCAGGACCGTTCCAACGACGCCGTCAGAGTCGATGGCTCCGATCTGCGCTGTCGCGTCGTGGGGGAAGGCGGCAACCTGGGGTTCACGCAGCTCGGCAGGATCGAGTTCGCCCGGGCCGGCGGCCACATCTTCGCCGATTTCATCGACAACAGCGGCGGCGTTCACTGTTCGGACCGTGAGGTCAATCTGAAGATCCTGCTCGGGTTGGCCATGGAGCGGGACGAGATCGACCGCCCCGAGCGGGACGATGTGGTCGCCGTCGCCGCCGGCGAGGTCGTGGAGGCGGTCGTGTACAGCAACTTCCTGCAGGCCCAGATCCTGGCGCAGGAGAAGGTCCGGTCTCGATCCCGGATCGACACGTACGAGGATCTCATGGTGCAGCTCGAGGACGAGGGGCTCCTCGATCGGGAGCTCGAGTTCTTGCCGTCGACCGAAGCGATGCTGGAACGGTCGCGCGATGGTGTGGACATGGCCACCCCCGAGCTGGCGGTGTTGCTTGCCTACGCCAAGCGGAGCCTGACGAACGCGCTGGTGGCCTCGGGCCTCCCGGACGATCCGGTGTTCCAAGAGGATCTCGTCGAGTACTTCCCGCCTTCGGTCACCGAGCGGTTCTCGCACCTCCTCGCCGATCATCCGCTTCGACGCGAGCTCATCGCCACGGCGGCGGCCAACGAGGTGATCGATTCGGAAGGCGTCACCTTCGTGTCGCGGCTCGGCCTCGAGACGGGGGCAGGCCCGGCCAACATCGTTCGTGCCTACCGGATGGCGCGGGGCGTGACCGACGCCGACGTCCGTTGGCACGAGATCGAACAGCTCGGTGCCGCCGTTCCGCCAGCGGTCGCGCACCGGCTCCTCGCCGGTGTGGATGATCTGGTGGAGGCGGTCACCCGTTGGTACCTGGGGCGTCCCAATGGCCGGCGTGTCGACGAGGAGATCGGGTTCACCAGGGGAGCGTTCGCGTCGCTCGCCGATCAGATCAGACTCGTCGGGCCCGACGACTGGCGACGGGATCGTGACGAGTTGGCCGCGCAGCTCGTCGATGCGGGGGTTCCGCCCGCGCTGGCTCGTCGGCATGCCTACGAGCAGGAGTTGGTCCACGGCCCCGACATCATCGACCTGGCTCGGCTCACCGAGCGGCCGATCGACGACGTCGCCCGGATCTTCTTCCGCGTCGGCCAGGCGTTCCGGTTGGACTGGCTGGAGGAGCAGGTACGAGGTTTGCCCGCCGAGACCCGTTGGCAGCGGTACGCCATCCGCGCCCTCGGCGACGACCTGCTCTTGCTGCGTCGGCAACTCGCCGAACGGGTGCTGGCGACCGGTGAGACGCTCTCGGCGGACGAAGCGGTCGACGTGTACCTCCTCGAGCGCCGGAGGGGGGAGGGTCGGCTCATCCGATTCATGCGTCTGCTGGCTCGTGACGGCGTCACCGACGCGGCCGCGGCGGTGGTCGCGATCCGCCAGATCCGTTCCCTCGTCGGCTGACGGCCCTCGGCGCCTCGGCGGTGGGTTCGACGCGACCCCACCGGGCTCCGACAAACGAACGTTCGTTTGCTATGCTGGGTGCACCGACCGAGGAGATGGATTGGACCCCGAAGAGCGATTCCACGAGATCATCGCCGCGGACGAGAAGGTCGAACCCGGCGACTGGATGCCCGAGGGTTACCGGCAGACGCTGATCCGCCAGATCGCCCAACATGCCCATTCCGAGGTGATCGGCATGCAGCCGGAGGGGAACTGGATCACCCGAGCTCCCACCTTGAAGCGCAAGGCCATCCTCATGGCCAAGGTCCAGGACGAAGCAGGTCACGGCCTCTACCTGTACTCGGCGGCCGAGACGCTGGGCGTCTCGAGGGACGAGCTGGTTCGCCTCCTCCACGAGGGTCGCCAGAAGTACTCGTCGATCTTCAACTACCCGACCTTGACCTGGGCCGACATCGGCGCCATCGGCTGGCTCGTCGACGGCGCCGCCATCACCAACCAGGTCGCCCTGACCCGGACCTCCTACGGCCCCTACTCGAGGGCGATGGTGCGGATCTGTAAGGAGGAGAGCTTCCATCAGCGTCAGGGCTACGAGATCATGATGGTCCTCGCCCGAGGATCGGAGGAGCAACGCGCGATGGCCCAGGACGCCCTCGACCGGTTCTGGTGGCCGTCGTTGATGATGTTCGGTCCCCACGATTCGGAATCGACGCACTCGGACCAGTCGATGAGATGGAAGATCAAGCCGGTCTCCAACGACGACCTCCGCCAGCAGTTCGTCGATGCGACCGTGCCTCAGGCCGAGTACCTGGGGCTGACGATCCCCGATCCGGACCTGCGCTGGAACGCCGAACGCGGGCACTACGACTTCGGTGAGATCGACTGGGACGAGTTCTGGCGCGTCGTCAAAGGTCACGGCCCCATGAACCGCGAACGGATGGCCCACAAGATCGAGGCATGGGAGAACGGCGCCTGGGTGCGTGAAGCCGCCGTTGCCCACGCAGTCAAGCGGTCCGCCGCCCGGTCGGCGTGAGGAGCTCCCGATGAGCTACTCGGTTCCCAAGATCGCCGGAGAGCAGGACACCATCGTCGGGCGCAGCGAGGATCATCTCTGGTCCCGATGGGAGGTGTTCGTCCGCCCTCGGGGAGGGGTCACCCACGTCTACTCCGAGTCGGTTCACGCCCCCGATGCCGAGACGGCGCTGCTCAACGCCAGGGACACCTACCTGCGGCGGGTGGAGGGGGTCAGCCTCTGGGTCATCCCGGAGGGGGCGATCTCCCGCTGGGACGAGCACCAGGAGCTGCCGAGGTCCGCCGCGGGCCAAGACGCGTCGCCCCGGCCGCTCTGGGAGGCCTTCATCCGGCACCGCCGCGGCGCCCAGTTCCTCCATGCGGGCTCGATCGTCGCCGTCGACGCCCGCGACGCCATCGCCCGCGCCCGAGATGCGTTCCTGACCAAGACCGACGGCGTCGCCATCTGGGTCGCGCCGTCGGCGTCGATCGTCGCCGCGGATCCCGCCGAGGCCGAGATGCTCTTCGAACCGTTCGCCGACAAGGGCTACCGCCAGGCGACCTACTACGACATCCCCGAGGAAGTGGGGTACATGTGACGGACACGATCACCACCAGCCGACCGCTGGCCACCTACCTGGTTCGCCATGGCGACGACAACCTGGTGCTGGCGCAACGGCTCGCCGAGTACATCTCGTGGGCGCCCGAACTGGAGGAGGACCTGGCGGTCGCCAACATCGCTCTCGACCATCTCGGCGTCGCGCATCATCTCCTCACCTACGCGGCCACGGTGGAAGGCGACGGACGGGACGCCGACGCCCTGGCGTTCCTCCGATCCGAGCGGGAGTTCACCAACCTGCTGCTCGTCGAGCGCCCGAACGACGACTTCGCCGTGATCATGGTGCGACAGTTCCTCTTCGACGCCTACCAGGTGCCGCTGTGGGAGGCCTTGGAGCGCTCGGCCGATCCGACCTTGGCGGGCATCGCCGCCAAGGCCCTCAAGGAGGCGCGGTACCACCTTCGCCATTCGCGCAACTGGGTCGTGACGCTCGGCGACGGGACGGCCGAGAGTCATCGCCGGACCCAGCAGGCCTTGGACGAACTGTGGCGGTTCACCGGCGAGCTGTTCGCCGGCGACGAGCTGGATGCGGCCATGACCACGGCCGGGATCGGTGTCGATCCGGCATCGCTGGAGGCACCCTGGCGGCGGACGGTGCTCGCGGTCATCGCCGAGGCGACCTTGTCCGAGCCCGACGACACGACGGTGCGGGTCGGGGGGCGGTCGGGCTTCCACACCGAGGCGTTGGGCCACATGCTCGCCGAGATGCAGTGGCTCCAGCGGTCCTATCCGGGGCTCGCATGGTGACCGCCATCCACGAGCCCGAGACGGTGTGGGCCATCCTCGAGCAGGTCGTCGACCCCGAGATCCCCGTGTTGACGATCGGCGACATGGGCATCCTGCGGGACGTGATCGTGGCTGATGACGGCGCGGTGCGCGTCGTCGTCACTCCCACGTACTCGGGCTGTCCGGCGATGGACCTCATCGAGGACGAGATCGTCGCGGCCCTGGCGGCGGCGGGGATCGAGCGGGTCACGGTGGAGATGGTCTTCTCGCCGCCGTGGACCACCGAGTGGATGTCCGACCAGGCCAAAGAGAAGCTCCAGGCCTTCGGCATCGCTCCTCCCGGTCCGACGGACGGAGCCGATCCCGTCCGGTGCCCGCGATGCGCCTCGGCGTCGACCCGGACGGTGAGCGAGTTCGGATCGACGGCATGCAAGGCCCTGATGGTGTGCGAGCACTGTGGGGAACCCTTCGATCGCTTCAAGGAGATCTGACATGCCCCCAGCCGCCGACTTCCATCCCCTGCGCGTCGCCGACGTGGAGACCCTCACCGACGACGCCGTCGCGATCGTCTTCGACGTTCCCGACGACCTGGCCGAGGAGTTCTCCTTCCTTCCCGGCCAGCACGTGACCGTCCGGGCCGAGATCGACCGGCGGGATGTCCGTCGTAGCTACTCGATCTGCTCACCGGCTCCCGACGGGCCGCTCCGGATCGGGGTGAAACGCATCGATGGGGGGCTGTTCTCGACCTACGCGACCAAGGAGCTCCGCGTCGGTGACGTCCTCGAGGTCGCCCCGCCGGTCGGCGAGTTCGTCGTCGAGATCGACCCCGGCCGTGCGTCCCATCGCGGAGCGGTCGTGGCCGGGTCGGGGATCACGCCGGTCCTGTCGATGGTGTCGACCGTGCTCGCACGAGAGCCCGAAGGTCGCTTCACCCTCATCTTCGGCAACCGGCATCGTCGGAGCATCATGTTCCTGGAGGAGCTCGAAGCGCTCAAGGACCGGTATCCCGACCGGCTGCAGCTGATCCACGTGCTGTCGCGGGAACCGTCGGTCGTGCCGTTGCTGAGCGGACGCATCGACGGGGCGAAGCTCGGGACCTTGCTCGACGCCGTGGTCGACGCCTCCAGCATCGACGACTGGTACCTGTGCGGACCCTACGAGATGGTGCACGAGGCGGCCGAGACGTTGTCGGCGAGGGGATGGACGCCCGAGCACATCCACGACGAGTTGTTCTTCGCGGAACCCGCGCCGGAGCGCCCCGAACCGGCGGCCGTGCCGGCAGACGAGGGCGTTCCCGTGACGTTCACGCTCGATGGGAGGACCGCCACGGTGATCGTGCCTCGGGACGGCGCTCCGGTCCTGGACTACGTGCTCCAGGTTCGGCCGGATGCTCCCTGGTCCTGCCGTGGGGGGATGTGCACGACCTGTCGGGCCAAGGTCTCCGTCGGCGCCGCCGAGCTCGACCGGAACTTCGCGCTCACCCAGGCCGAGCTCGACCGAGGGTACGTGCTGACCTGCCAGGCGCATCCCACGACCGATCGCCTCGAGCTCAGCTACGACGCATGAGCCACTCGCGCGAGGACGTGATCAGCGCCGCCGGGCGCCTCTTCGCCAGGGATGGGTACCACGGGACCTCGATGCGCGATCTCGGCCGCGAGCTCGGACTGTTGGGGTCCTCGTTGTACAGCCACGTCGAGGGGAAACAGGAACTGTTGGTGGCCGTGGTCGAGCGAGGGGCGGAGTTCTTCCAAGCTTCCGCGGACGCGGCGCTCGCGGCGGAGGGTCCGGCCTCCGAGCGGCTCCGCCGGCTCATCGAAGGTCATCTCGGCGTGATCCTCGACCACCGCGACGAGGTCCGGACGTACCTCAACGAGGCTCGCTCGCTGGAACCGGCATCGCGGGAGCGGATCGTCGCGGCGCGAGACCGCTACGAGCAGGCGTTCCGCACGGTGCTCAAAGAGGGGGTCGCCGACGGATCGTTCCGGGCGGACGTCGATCCGAAACTGGCCGGCATCTTCGTCCTATCGATCCTCAATGCCGTCGACCGCTGGTACGAGGAGGACGGTCGGCTCGATCGAACCGCCCTGGCCTCACGCATCGCCGACATGGTGGAGCGGGGTCTCCGCACCGGGTAGCTCGTTGGGGGTCGACCGGTCGTCGGCGGGGTCGTCCCGCTCGGGGGCTTCCGCGACGTCAGGCAGGGTGAGCGACAGGAGGAACCCGAACACGATGAAGGCCGCGGCGGTCAGGCCTGCGGTCGTCGCCGCGGAGCCGAAGGCTTCCTCGATGGCGGTCACGACCGGTCCGGAGTCCGGTCGGGCGGCGATCTCGGGAAGCGCTTGGCCTCCCGTCGTCTTGATGATCTCGGTCACCGTGTCGGCCACCGCCGGAGGCAGACCGGGGATCCGGGACAGGTTGTCGGCGGTGTGGGCGCCCAGGGACGTGGCCAGGACCGTGCCGATGATGGCGATCCCGAGCGCGGATCCGATCTGGCGGAACCCGGTGCGGGCGCCAGACGCCATACCCGACTCGGTGGCGGGGACCTCCACGAGGATGACGTTGGTGAGCTGGGCGGTGGCCAGGCCGACGCCGATCCCGTAGACGAACAGGAGCGGCACGAGCGCGGTCACGGACATGGCGGGGTCGAGGACCCAGGCGATGGCGAAGACGGCGACGGCCTCGATCGCCATACCGGCGCTGACCACGCGACGGGGGCCGTATCGATGGGCGAGGCCGGCAGCGAAGGGGCCGCCGATGAACGCGCCGAGGGCGAGGGAGGACAAGACCAGGCCGACCCGGAAGGCGGTGAAGCCCAGGACCGCTTGGAGGAACAGCGGCAGGACGAAGATGACGCCGAACTCGCCGAGTCCGAGCACCGCCGAGGTGAGGTTCCCGTTGCGGAAGCTCCGCAGGCGGAGCAGACCCAGGTCGAGGAGGACGGTTCTCCCCTCGGCGCCGCGCCGGCGTTCGATGGTGACGAACCCCACCAGGGCCATCGCCCCGACGGCGATCGCGACGGGGACGGGGGACAGGACGGTCGATGGCCAGGTCCACGAGCCGACCCGGAACTCCCGGATGGGCGTCCACCAACCGTACCGGTTCCCTTCGATCAGGCCGAAGACGATCCCGCCGAGTCCGACCGCCGAGGTGGCGATGCCGCCGACGTCCCACCCTGGGGCGTGTGTCCGGTCGATCGTCTCGTCCACCAGAACCGAGCCGACGAGGACCACCAGGACGATGGGCACGTTGATCCAGAACGCCCATCGCCAGTCGAAGGTCGTGGTCAGCCATCCTCCCAGGAGCGGTCCGAGGGCGGCCATACCACCGACCACCGATCCCCAGACGCCGAAGGCGATGGCGCGCTCTTTGCCTCGGAACAGGGCGTTGACGCTGGCCAGGGTGGAGGGGAGGATCATGGCGGCGGCGAGACCCTGGAGGACCCTGGCGCCGATCAAGGCGGCACCCGACGGTGCGGCGGCGGCGAGGATGCTCGCGGCACCGAACCCGATCAGCCCGATCCGGAACATCCGCCGGCGTCCGAGGAGGTCACCCACCCGGCCGAGGGGCAACAGCAACGCGGCGAAGAGCACCGAGTAGATGGTGACGACCCATTCGGCGTCGGCGATCTCGAGGCCGAGGTCCCCGATGATGGAGGGAACGATGACGTTGACGATCGTGGCATCGACGATGATCACCGAGACGCCGAATGCGAGCACCGCCAGTCCGAACCACCGCCGAGACGAGTTGTGGGCCATGACCGAGCTCCTCGAAAAGCCGACACCGTGTCGGTTTCCGAGTCTAGGGGCATTCCGGCGGAATCCGACATCGTGTCGGGTTCCGATCGCGGCGGCGGGAATAGCGCCCGTCTGGTGCGGTTCTCCCTGACACGTCGACGAGGAGATGGTGCGATGAGCGGTGCCCGAGGCAGGGTGAAGGTCGAGAACGGGCTGAAGCGGGTCCGGACGTATCTCGGTGGTGTTCCCATCGCCGACTCCACCCGGGTCAAGCTGGTGTGGGAGAAGCCCTACTACCCGACCTACTACTTCCCGCCCGAGGACGTGCAGATGGAGTACCTCGTCGCCACCGGCGAGACCACGCGGTCTCCGAGTCGCGGGACGGCGGTGATCCACACCGTCAAGACCGCCCGTGCCGAGGCTCCGGGCGCCGCATCGGTCTGGTCGGAGGCGAAGATCGACGAGATCGGCGGGTACGTCTCGTTCGATTGGGGCGCCATGGACCGTTGGTTCGAGGAGGAGGAAGAGGTCTACGTGCACGCCCGCGATCCGTACACGAGGATCGACGTGTTGCAGAGCTCCCGCCACATCGAGGTGGTGGTGAACGGCGTGAAGGTGGCCGACTCACACCAGCCGCGCCTGCTGTTCGAGACGGGGCTGCCGGTGCGGTACTACCTCCCCAAGACCGACGTTCGGCTCGATCTGCTGACCCCCTCCGACACGAGGACGAGCTGCCCCTACAAGGGCACCGCCGAGTACTGGTCCGTCACGGCGGGCGGGGAGACCTTCGACGACATCGTCTGGGGCTATACGACGCCGCTGGCCGAGTCGATCGAGGTCGCCGGCTACGTCTCGTTCTACAACGAGAAGGTGGACATCTACGTCGACGGAGAGCTCGAGGAGCGTCCCCGCACGGTCTTCTCCTGATCCGTCTCCGGACGGGCTCAGTCGCCGGCGGGCGGGCGGAGCTTCCTCAGCGAGTCGCTCATGCTCTCGGCATCGGCACCGATGGTCGGCAGCCCTGCCGATCGTGACCGGTACCGGGTCGTGCGCTCTCCGCTCATCGCGGTCGCCGCGGCCGGTGTGCCCCTGAGCCGGTCGCGGAGGTCGACGGAGACCTCTTCCGCCTCGCCGATGGCGATCTCGACATCGGCCAGTGCCTGCGGTCGATCGATGGCCGTCGCGGCTCGCGCTTCGAGGTCCGCGACGAGGCCTCGGAGCTGTCGGAGGGCAGCGGTCAGCTCCATGTGCTCCGCCTCGGCGTCGGTCAGGATCCGCTGGGCCTCCTCCTGGGCGCGTTCGCGCGCCGACGCGATGAGCCGGTCGGCCTCCTTGCGCGCCTCCTCGAGCCTGATCGCGGCGGCCGTCGCCATGGCGTCGGCCTCCCTGCGCGCCTCGGCCTGGATCTCGGACGCTCGAGCCTCCGCTGCCTCGATGGCGGCTCCGGTGTCGCCGGCCGTCGCCGCCCGTTCGCGGGCCGCGGCGACGATGTCGGCGGCTTCGGCGCTGGCCCGAGCGAGCATGTTCTCCTTGGCCACGACCGCTTCGGCATAGACCTGGGCGGCGCGGTCGTCGGCTCGGCGCAGGTCGCGGAGCTCCTTGTCGAGTCGTTCGGCTCGGGTGGTGGCGATGTTGACCCGTTCCTCGAGGTCGGCCATCGCCCGGGAGATCCGATGAACGAAGGCGTCCACCTCGTCGCGGTCGTAGCCCCGCATCGCGGTGGAGAACTCGGTCGCTTCGACGTCGGTCGATCGCAGCTGCATGATCACATCCCCCTGGTGCCCGTTCCCTGCACCCCCACCCTACCCGAGCACCGGGGCGACGCGCCGGTGGGCCGCGGGGCGGGCCACCGTGGGGAAGTCGCGAATAGGACCGCCTCGAAGCCGGTTGATCCTGGCAGACGGCTCGGGCAGAGGAGAGAGGTTGCCATGGTCGGTCAGTACGACATCGCGGTGGTGATCCTGCGGGTGGCGGTCGGCGCGGTGATCCTCGCTCACGGCGTCAAGCACGCGAAGGGACGCGTCAAGACCGGGAACTGGTTCGCCAGCATCGGGTTCCGGCATGCTCCCCTCCAGTGGCTGGCGTCGACCGCGACCGAGATCGGGGTCGGCGTGCTGCTGATCGTCGGTGCGTTGACCGGCCTGGCCGCTGCCGGGCTGATCGGCGTGATGACGGTGGCGTTCTGGACGGTGCATCGGAAGGTCGGCTTCTGGGTGACGGCGCGACCCGATGAAGGGTGGGAGTACGTGTTCGTCCTGACGGCGGTGGCCTTCGCCATCGCCATCGCGGGTCCCGGGGAGGTGTCCGTCGATGCGTCCATCGGCCTGGCGGAGCTGCTGGACGGTTGGGTCGGGCTCGCCCTCGGCCTCGGCGGGGTCGTGGCCGGCTTCGGGCAGATGGCCGTGTTCTGGCGACCGGTGGCCGACGCGTCGTCGTGATGGTGTCGGCGCGTTCGAACGCCGCGTGCGCCCGACCGGGCGCAGGCGGCAGCGGGCTATTCCCGGTTGGTCCCGTACACCATGTTGCGGAGCCGAGCCTCGACCTCGGCGGCGTCGCGTTCGGCGATCCGCTTGGTCATGTTGTCGAGCCCCCGGAGACGGTCCGTGGCCTTGGCCTCGTGACGCTCCGTGTCCGCCTTCGAGAACGGCTCTCTGTCCTTGTTCCTACGCCAACGCATGGACCAGGTATCGGTCCGGGAACGCCGACGGTTGAGCGGTTTTCCCCGAACGTCACCGGTCGGCGACCGGGTGCGGCAGGTCCTCCCGTTGGAGATGCCAGGCTTCGTCGTCGCTGAGGTGGGGGAGGGCGCCCGAATGCCGCTGGTAGCGGGTCTCGACGGAGGTGAGGTCGATGACGATCTGCGCGGCTGGTGCGGCGACTCGAAGGTCCTCGAGTCGGGGCAAACCGGCCGATCGTCGCACGTACCGTGACGTCTCGCGAACCGGTTCCTTCGCCATGGCGGCCGCCTTTCCTCTGGCGTCACTCAGTGTAGTCGAATGACCACGCCCTAGGCCAGGGTCCTTCGACCCTGGCGTCTCGGCACGCCGCGCCGGTGGCGGCGAACACGGGCGCGAGGCTCGTCGGATCGGTGTCCGCGGGACGGGGGGCGGAGCTCGGAGCCGTCGAGCCGAGGGGCACCGGCGGACGGCTCATCGACCCATGCCGTAGAACTCCGGGTTCGGCATCATCGAGGTGAGGTTCGCCATCCGGTTCGAGTAGGCGAAGAAGGCGGTGATCGCTCCGATATCCCAGATCTCGTCGTTCGAGAAACCGGCCTCACGCATCCGGGTGAAGTCGTCGTCGTCGAGCGCGCCCGAGTCGACGGCGGTCTTGATCGCGAACTCGATCATGAGTCGCTCCCGCTCGCTCAAGGGGGCCTTCTTGTAGTTGACGGCGAGCTGGTCGGCCAGGAGCGGATCCTTGGCGCGGATCCGCAAGATCGCGCCGTGGGCGACCACGCAGTAGAGGCAGTCGTTGAGCGCGCTGGTGGCGACGACGATCATCTCCCGCTCGGCTTTCGTCAGACCTTCCTTCTTGTCCATGAGTGCGTCGTGCATGGCGATGAACGCCCTGAGCTCTGCCGGTCGGTGGGCCAGCACGAGGAACACGTTCGGGACGAATCCGGTGCGTTCCTGGACCGCGAGCACGATCTCCCGAAGGTCGTCGGGGAGCTCGTCGATCGACGGCACGGGGAACCGGCTGATCTCGGTCATGGGTCTTCCCTTCCTGGCTGGGTGCTCAGCGTACCGCCACGAGTTCGATCGTCCCATCTCCGGATCGGGCTTCCATGGCGAACGGGAACCGATCGACGTCGAGACAGAGATCGAGGTCGTCGGGGTGCGCCCAGTCGGCGGTCGCCAATCGGCGAGCCGTGACCGCATCCCGGAGCTCGGCGACGGCCCTGGGGTCGATGGGGCGTCCCTCGAGGCGGGCCACGATCAGGTCGCCGGTGACGTCGTCTTCGGGCGCGGGTTCGACGCCCGAGCGACCGGCCGAGACGATGGTCAGTCGCGCGTTGTCGGCGACGGCCCGGGCGGTCGCGGAGACGACGACGAGGGATGCCGCCCATAGGGGTCGGGCGCCGGCGCGATGGGCACCGACCAGGCAGCGGGTGCCGGCGGTGCTGCGCATCACCACCGTGCGGCCGCGCACGCGGTGTCCGGCGGCTCGAACCTCACCGGGGGCGTTCCCGAGGTCGAAGTCGTCGGGCCGCCGTCCACCGTCCTCACCACACAACACGGCGTCCAGGTCGTGGGCGAGGGCCCGCGCCTCGTCGAGTTCGGTGGCGAGGAGGAGGCGGTCGACACCGGCGTCGAGGAGGAACGCGGCGGTCGTGAACGCACGGAACGTGTCGATGACGATCGCCGGCCCTCGAACCTGGCCTGCAGCGTCGAGCCCGTGGACACGTCGGATGAGCATCGGGCCACTGTACGGCGTGGAGGCTCCGGAGGTCGGCGCCGGTTGGTAGGTTGTCGCGATGCAGCAGATCCGCACCCTCGGGAGACAGGTCTTCGAGCTGGGAACCGTGCAGTTCCTGTGGGGGAACCCTCATGTCGGCGCCATCTTCGACACGCTGGGGATCGAGCCCACCCGCGGCTACTTCGTTCTCCGCGCCGCGCCGATGGGTCGGCCCGCACCGGCCCTCATCGGCAACGCCTTCGCGTTCTTCCCGCCTGTGATGGTCGCCAAGCTCGTGTCACGTTCCTGGGACGAGCATCTCCCGTCTGAGGTCGTTGCGCTCGCCGTGCCTCATCTGGCAGAGGCGGCACGATCGGTCTTCGGGGACGGGGAGGCGGTCCGAGACCTCGCCGAGCACCTCGCGGCCGTCCGCGCCGCCGGTCGATACGACGGTCGCATGCTGTCGTCGGCATGGAACGCGCTCCGATGGCCGGACGATGCCGCTCCGACGCTGTTCGCCGCTGCGACCGTGCTCCGTGAGCATCGTGGCGACGGCCATATCCTCGCCCTCCAGCGGTTCGATCTGTCGCCTCTCGAAGGGATGCTGCTGTCGACGTCCCGCCGTCAGGAGGACATCGTGGCGGCTGCCCGCTCGCGGGGGTGGAGGGATGACGACCTCGAGGAAGCCACCGCCCGCCTGGTCCGACGAGGTGCGGTGGCGGACGGGGTGATCACCGATGGGGGAGCAGAGCTGTGGGAGGCGGTGGAGCGGGCGACCGACCGTCTGGCCGCCCAGCCGTGGCGATCGTCGGGTGTGGACCTCGACGAGGTGGTGGCACTGGCCGCACAGGTCATCGACACCGCCCGTTGGTGATCATGCCCGGTCGGCGGGAGGTATGCCGCCGGACCGAGCCGGGAGGGGAACGGACCGGCCGCACGAGGGGAGTCGGGCGCCCCCGACAACCAGAGCCGGCGCGGCTCGGATGGCTGTCGTCGATTCGACTTCGGTCGGGCCGGGTCGGTGGTGTCGATCGTCAGACCTGAGGCGTGGTCACGGCGAGGAGGTGGGGCCGTGGTCCCGGTCACCCGGAGCGTAGGAGATGACGGCGTGAGCGCGTACCTCGTCCGCCGACAGCCAGGTCGGCTTCATCTCTTCGTTCGCGAAGAGCGGAGCCTGGTCGGCGTAGTGGGGCGATGCAGGCCGCAGGGTCGCGGCTCCGAACTGGTGGATGCTCTGCACGGTCGGATCGCCTCGCGGATCCCAGTCGACGAAGAGGATGTAGGAGTCGCCGGCGATGCTGGTCAGGGTGCCGTCGTCCTGCCGCTCGCCGTAGACGGCTCGCAGAAGATCGGGTCCGCCGGCCAGTGGGAGGTCCAGCTCGCCGCGGCGGAGACGGTTGACGTCGCCCCACCGAGGGGAGAGATCGCCCCGGCGTCGAGCCAGCCATTCGACGGCGTCGACGAACGCCGATTCCACGATATCGTCGCCCACCGACGTCGTCGTCAGACGGGACGGTTCGAAGTCGATCGCCGGGGTGCCCTCGACCGCGTCGAACACGAAGCTGAGGGTGACGACCACCAGGGCCGTGGCCTCGTCGGCGACGTCGGCGGAGCGGTCCCAGGACCGGAGGAGCTCTTGGGCGCGTTCGATCGCCGCCACCGGCACCTCGCGGCCCGACACCAACCTCGCCGGATCGGCCTCCGCCAGGCGGCGAGCCCACCGGACCGGGAGGGAGCGTTCGTCGTAGGTCGCATCGAACTTGATGGCGACGAGCTCGGGGAGCGTGATCGAATCGTCGGCAGCGAGGAGCTCGAGAGCCCGTAGGGAACGGTTGGTGGGATCGTCTTCGATGCCGAAGCTGTCCGGGTAGTCCCGGGGATCGGGGTTCCCGGCGCCGGTGGTGGTCTGGAAGGGTGTCGAGTTGGCGTTGACGATGAACCCCGCCGGCGGGTTCATGACGGAGGGGAGCTGGTCGAAGGGCAGGTACCTGGTCCACAGGGTGGCCCTGGTGTCCCCGGGAACGATCCCCGACCAGTCGAAGCCGGCGTCGCGCAACGGGAGCATGGCGTTGTAGGCGTAGTAGATGGTGCCCTCCCGATCCGCGTAGCCGACGTTGAAGGTCGGGAGCCCGTCCTGGGAACGCAGTGGGGCGATCCAGTCGTCGAAGCTGCGAGCCTTGGCCATGGCATAGAGCTGGTCGAAGATCCCGACCGATCCCATGCCGGCGTAGCGGATCGCGTACGTGCCGTGGGGACGGCGCAGGACCGGACCGTAGATCGACCACAGCACCTCTTCGGTGACGGTCCAGCGGAACCGTCCGGCGAGCTTCACGGTGATGGGGGCGGGGCGGCGTTCCATCTCGAGCCATTCGCCGTCGACCCGGTACCGGTAAGGGTCCTCGGGGTCGACGTCGAGGAGGTACACGTCGACGAGATCGGGGTGGTTGACGGTGAAGGACCAGGCGAGGTCGCCGTTGGTGCCGAGGGCGTGGACGGGCATGCCGGGGAAGAGGGCGCCGGTGAACTCCCATCCCTCATCGGAATGGACGCTGGCCTCGTACCAGGCGACCGGGCCTTCCCATGGTTGATGTGAGTTGGAGACGAACATCGTGTGTCCATCGGCGGCGCGTCCGGGTCCGACGGCCATGACGTTGGATCCGAAGCGGGTCTCGGCGAAGGCGGTCTCGAAGGTGGGGCGCTCTTCGCCGAACAGGGCGATGAGGGTCTTCTCGAGTCCGAAGAACAAGGGCGATTTGTGGACCGAGGTGGCCACGATGTCCTTGCCCTCGATGGGGAAGAGCCCGACGAGCGCCTCGTCGGGATGGAGGGCGGCGTACTGGTTCAGGCCGGCGGCGTACGCTTCGACGATCGCTCGCATCTCGGGGGACACATCGGTGTCGTAGCGAGCGTCGACGGTGTCCCACACCCGGAGGAGCTGGACCATGTAGTCGTTGGCGGCTGCCTCCTTGCCGTAGGTGGCGGCCAGGGTTCCACGGGCAGCGATGACGCTCTGCTGGATGGTGAGGAAGTCGTCTTCGGCATGGGCATAGGCGAGGCCATAGGCGACGTCGGGGTCGGTTCGGCCGAAGACGTGGGGCACGCCGTAGGCGTCGCGAACGATCTCGGCGTCATACGGATCGCCGGCCCGTTCGAGGCCGGCGACCTCGCCCGATGCCGACTCGGGCCAGTAGGCCCACACCGCCAACGCCGCGAAGACGCCCAGGAGGGCGAGGACGATCCGCACGAACCAGACGAACCAACGCGGCATTCGCGCATTCTGGCCGCGGTGGACACCCAACGCGTCGGGTACGCTCGGTGCCGAGCGCAGGAGGTCGGATGGAGAAGCGGTTCGTCGAGGTCGCCGGCGTCGAGATGGCCTATGTGGAGGCGGGTGAGGGCGACCCGATCGTGTTCCTTCACGGGAACCCGACCTCATCGTATCTGTGGCGTAGCGTGATCCCGGAGCTCGTCGACGTCGGGCGATGTGTCGCCCCTGACCTGCTCGGGATGGGGGACTCGGCGAAGGTGGACGGATCCGAGTACCGCTTCGTGGATCACCGTCGCTACCTCGATCGGTTCCTCGAGGTCGTCGACGCCACCGAGCGGGTGACGTTGGTCGTTCATGACTGGGGGAGCGCCCTGGGGTTCGATTGGGCGAACCGCCATCGCGACGCGGTGTCCGGCATCGCCTACATGGAGGCGATCGTTCGTCCGGTGTCGTGGGACGAATGGCCCGAGGCGTCGCGTCGGATCTTCCAGGGCCTGCGCTCTTCTGCCGGCGACGAACTCGTCCTCGAGCGCAACGTCTTCGTGGAGAAGATCCTCCCCGGATCGGTCCTGCGGGAACTCACCGACGAGGAGATGAACGAGTACCGACGTCCGTTCCGTGAACCGGGTGAGGGTCGGCGGCCCACGTTGACGTGGCCACGGGAGATCCCGATCGACGGGGAACCCGCGGACGTGCATGCGATCGTCTCCGACTACGCCTCGTGGCTCGCCGGGTCTCCGGTCCCCAAGCTGTTCGTCAACGCCGATCCGGGCGCCATCCTGGTGGGCCCGCAGCGGGAGTTCTGCCGGGGATGGCCGAACCAGACGGAGGTGACGGTTCCCGGCATCCACTTCCTCCAGGAGGACTCGGGACCACAGATCGGTCGCGCCGTTGCCTCGTGGCTGGCGTGGTAGGGACCTTCGCCCCTTGTGGACCGAGCCGCGGGCAGGCATCCTGCAGATGGTTGCAGAACGCAACCAGAAGGAGGTGTGAGATGTCGTCGATGACGGCGAAGCAAGAGGCGGGTTCGTTCGTCGTGACGCACGAGTTCCCAGCCGCGCGGAAGGTGTTCGCGCTGGTTCGGGTCGCCCTGGGATGGATCTTCCTGTGGGCGTTCCTCGACAAGACGTTCGCACTCGGGTTCGCCACCGGGCGTCTCGAGGACGGCACGATCGATCGATCCGCCGCGTGGATCAACGGTGGCTCTCCGACGACCGGGTTCCTGACGTTCGCCACGAAGGGGCCCTTCGCGGAGTTCTTCCAGGGCCTGGCCGGTCAGGCGTGGGTCGATTGGCTGTTCATGATCGGCCTGCTCGGCATCGGCCTGGCGTTGATCTTGGGCGTTTTCATGCGGATCGGCGCCGTCGCCGGCGCGGCGATGCTGTTCCTCATGTACCTGGCGGTGCTGCCGCCGGAGCACAACCCGATCGTGGACGACCACATCGTCTACGGGTTGACGCTCATCGGCTTGATGCTCGCGCGGATGGAGGACGTCTGGGGCCTCGGGACCTGGTGGGGTCGGCTCACCTTCGTCCAGCGGTACCCGATCCTCAAGTAGCCCGTTCGCGGGTTCGGGGGCGGCGGAGGCAGTTCCTCCGCCGCCCCGTCGCGTTGGCGTCCGGGCGTCGGCACGCCGGCGGCGTGCCGGTCCCGACGCCTGGTCGGGTGCATCCCCACGCGGCGCATGAGGTGAGCCGGGCCGGGACCGGGTCGATGGAGGCCCGGGGCGCGACCCCGACCCGCGGCTCGTAGGATCGGCGATCGAGGCTCGAGACGGGAGGGACGATGCTCGAGAACATGTGGCGGGCAGCGAAGCTCGACAAGGACCTGTACGACGCTGTGGAGGCGGACCCGTCGTTCACCGTTCAGGCCGCCGTGGTGGTGGTGCTGGTGGGGCTTTCGTCGGGGGTCGGGACGTGGCTGTCGTTCGCGGGGAGAGGGTTGGTCGGATCGGTCATCGGATCCGTCGTCGGAGCGCTGGTCGGTTGGGTGCTGTGGGCGGCCTTGACCGCGTGGATCGGTACCAGGATCTTCGGTGGGACCGCGGACCTGGGGGAGATGTTGCGGGTACTGGGTTTCGCGTCCTCCCCGTTGATCATCGGCGTCATCCCCTTCCTCGGGTTCGTCGCGGCCGTGTGGTCCTTGGCGGCGGCGGTCGTCGCGATCCGTGAAGGTCTCGACTTCGGCACCGGGTCGGCGATCGGGACGTTGGTGCTCGGGTGGATCGGTTGGGTGGTCGCGATGTTCGTCCTCGGGATCATCTTCGGCGGCGTGTTCTGATCGGTTCCCGCTCGGGCTCGCCGATCAGGAGGACATGGCTCCGGCTTGGCCCCGGTCGGCGGTGCGCCAGTCCTGATGCCAGCTCGAGTTGGACCGCCAGAAGACCCACGAGGCGAGGCCGACAGGGATCGGCGGCAGGTAGCTGAGGGCGCGGAAGAGCAACACCCCGGCGGCGATCAGATCGGCGTCGGGGGTCGCTGCGGGGTTGGTCGTCTGCCAACCCAACGTGAGCAGCCCGATGTACCCCAGATCGACGAGGCCGAGACCGCCCGGCGAGATCGGGATCATCACCAGAAGCCGGCCGAGGGAGAACGCCAGGACGATCCAGGGCCACGGGATCTCGCTCTCACCGATGCCGACGGCCCGGACCGAGGCCAGGAACAGGCCGACCATGGCGAGGTTGTTGGCCAGTGTGGCGGCTACCACGGCCCGCCACCGTCGGGTGACGATCCCGATGGCATTGGCCCGGAATCGCAGGACGGTGCCCTCGGCATCGACGGGATCGCGATGGAGCCTGGTGAGCACGGCGTTGATGGGTCTCCCCAGGCCGCGAGCGACGCGGCGGGCGAATTCCTCCGATCGGAACACCAGTGCGATGACCACGGCCAGGCCCACCACGACGCCGATCCCGACGATCGCCGCCATCCACATCCATCCGGCGGCGGCCCCGATGAGGGCGATGCCGGTGACGGCGAACACCGGGAGGCCGAGCCGAGCCATCTGATCGAAGATTCCCGCGGCGACGAACCCGGCGGTGACCGCTTCGGGGGCGAAGCCCCACGACAGGTACATGGCGAACTGGAGGGGAAGCGAGAACGCTCCTCCGGCGGGGATCGAGTTGTTGATGGCGGTGGCGGTGGTCTGGACGACGAGGGCCTCCCGGAACCGCAGGCTGGGCATGACCGCCACCAGCACCAGGGCGTAGCCGACGAGGAAGAACGCAGCGAGCAGGCCCAGGATGAGCCACTCGAGGGCGTTGATGTTGCCGATGACCTCGAGGACCTTCTCGTAGTCGGCGAGCTTCGGGATGACGAAGCCGAAGACGACCACCACGACCAGGATCGTCAGGCCGTACTGGACGGCCAGCTTCCACCATGGGCGCCGGGGTGTGGTCGGGATCGAGTCGGGTCCGGTCATCGGCGCATCCTAGGTTCGCCGGCCGGCGGCGTCAGGGTCCGATCTCCCGCCGGCGTCTGCTCGAGATCACCCCGGTGTCGAAACCGGCGAGGTGGAGACCGCCGGCGAAGCGGGCGTGCTCGATCTTGAGGCAGCGGTCCTGGACCACCTCGAGCCCGGCGTCGAGGGCTCGGCGGGCGGCCTCGTCGTTGCGGAGGCCGAGCTGGAACCACACCACCTTGGCGCCCACCTCGATGGCTTCGTCGACGACGCCGGGAAGATCTTCGGGCCGCCGGAACACGTCGACGATGTCGGGGACCTCGGGCAGGTCCGCCAACGACGGGTAGCAGCGGAGGCCGAGGACCTCCTCGTAGCGAGGGTTGACCGGGTAGACCCGGAGGTCGGTCCGGACCAGGTAGGTGGCGACGAAGTTCGACGAGCGCAGCTCGTTGGCGGAGACACCGACGAGCGCCACCGACTCGGCGTTGCGGAGGATGCGCAGGCGGTCCCGAGCGGAGGCTTCCGGTACCGGCGTCATGATGCCGGCTCCAGGGCGTTGCCCAGGTCCCACACGATGTCGTCGGCGTCCTCTAGCCCGACGGAGATGCGGATCATGTCGTCGGAGATACCGGCTGCCTCGCGCTCGTCGACCGGCACCTGCTGGTGCGTCGTCGACGCCGGATGGATGACGAGCGTCTTCGCGTCGCCGATGTTGGCCAGATGAGAGGCGAGCTCGACGCCTTCGATGAACCGGACACCTGCCTCGTACCCGCCCCGGAGCCCGAAGGTGAAGACCGCTCCCGGTCCCTTCGGCGTGTACCGGCGGGCCAGGGGCGTCCAGGGGTTGTCGTCGAAGATCGGGTACGAGATCCACGATACCGCTGGGTGATCCCGGAGGAAGCGGGCGATGGCCTCGGCGTTGGCGACATGGCGGTCCATGCGAAGCGGCAGGGTCTCGAGGCCGAGGAGGAACAGGAAGGCGTTGAACGGTGACAGGGAGGCTCCGGTGTCCCGGAGGAGCTCGACGCGGGCTTTGGTCAGGTAGGCGTACTCGCGGAAGTTCTCCCAGAACCGCAGCCCGTGATAGGCGGGGGAGGGCTCGGTGATCTGCGGGAACCGACCGTTGTCCCAGGGGAACGTCCCCGACTCGACGATGACACCGCCGATGGCGACGCCGTGCCCGCCGATGAACTTCGTCGCCGAATGGACGACGATGTCCGCTCCGTGCTCGATCGGCCGGCACAGGGCGGGGGTGGCGAACGTGTTGTCGACGACGAGCGGAAGCCCGTGGGCGTGGGCGACGTCGGCGACCGCGCCGATGTCGAGCACGTCGGCCCTGGGGTTGCCGATCGTCTCGCCGTAGATGAGCTTGGTGCGCCCGGAGATGGCGGAGACGAGCCGGCCCTCGTCGTCGAGGTCGACGAAGGTCGCCGAGATCCCCATCTTGCGCAAGGTGACGTCGAACTGGGTGTAGGTGCCGCCGTAGAGCGACCTCGAGGCCACGATCTCGTCGCCCGCTTCGCACAACGAGAGGACGGCGATGAGCTGGGCGGCCTGACCGGAGGCGGTGGCGACCGCCCCCAGGCCTCCTTCGAGAGACGCCATCCGTTCTTCGAACGCGGCCGTCGTCGGGTTCCCGATGCGGGTGTAGATGTTCCCGTAGGTCTGGAGCGCGAACAGGTCCGCGGCGTGTTGGGCGTCCTCGAAGACGAACGACGTCGTGGCGTAGATGGGTTGAGCCCTGGCTCCGGTCTCGGGGTCCGGGCGTTGCCCGGCGTGGATGGCGCGGGTGGCGAACCCGAAGTCGTGGGGCGAGGTCATGGTCGCGTCCTCTCGGTGTCGTCGCCATGATGGCGCGCCCGTCGGGCTCGGGCGACGATCGCCGTGGTGGGCTCCCCGAACCCAGGGTTCGGGGAGCCCGCAGAGGGCTTCGTCAGCCCACGGTTGCCGGCGGCGGGTCTGCTCACGCCCCCTCCGCGAGGGCGACGGCCACCGGGACGGGCCGCTGCAGGGTGTGCGCGACCGGGGATGTGGCCACGACCGTGTCGTGGAGACGCCCGACGGCCTCGGCGTCGGCATCGGTGTCGATCCGTACGGTGACCCGGATGTCGTCGAACCCGGCATGCGTTCCGCCCAGTCCGAGGAACGTGGTCAGGTCGAGATCGCCTTCGATGTCGACGTCAAGGCCTCGCAGGTCGATGCCGGCCGCTGCCGCGTTGACGGCGTAGCCGACGACGAGGCAGTTGGCGAGCGCTCCCAGGAGCTGTTCGACCGGGTTGGGGGCCGTGTCGCTGCCGCCGAGGGCGGTCGGCTCATCGGAGGGGATGGGGTCGAACGCTCGGATGCGGACCTCGGAGCGGAACGCGCCGGTCCAGGTGGCGGACGCCCGCCAGGTGGTGGCCGCCCGCTCGGGTTCGGCGGCGATCGCGCGGGCGAGGGTCTGTACGGTCTCGAGGTCGACGTCGTTGGTGTGGGTGTGGATGGTCATGGTTCGCTCCTTCGCTCCATGCTCGGTAGGGGTACCGAACGCCTGGTTCCCTCCCGGGTGGTGGCGTTCGTCAGGAGCGGTGGGATGCCGCGTCCGGGGAGGCCACCCGGGAGCTGGGCATCATCGCCATGGGGCGCGAAGGGACCGTGATGATGGGGGTCCGTGGTGTCGTCATCGGCGTGCTCCTCGTCGTCCGTGCGCTCGGCGAGCGCCTCGGGCGGGGGTCCGCCGTCGGCGTCTCATCGTTCAGGCGTTGGCACCGTGCGTCTCCGTCGGTTGCCGCGGCGTCTTCGGGCCTGTCCCTCGACCGCTCTGGATGAGCGCGTTGTGTCGGGGGAGTGAAGCACGGTTCGTCGGTTGCGTCAAGGGCCGATCCGGAGATCCGCCCGGTACCGGCGCCGGTGGCGTACACTTCCCTCAGCGCACGGCTCAGCGTGCGGCGCCTCTTCGCTCCTTCGTTCCGTCGGGTGAAGTCGCCGTGGGGCTCCGTCGCCGTCCCGATCTCCCTCGGGCACGGTTCCGGAGTGCGCAACCCACGGGGCGTTGTCAACGACGGTCCAAGCTCCAAGGAGCGAACAGCAATGTCCAGCAAGCTCTATGTCGGGAACCTTCCCTTCTCCAGCGACGCCGCCCACCTCCGCACCGTGTTCGGTGAGTTCGGTGAGGTCGTCGACGCCGTGGTCATCACCGATCGCGACACCGGCCGCTCCCGCGGTTTCGGGTTCGTCGAGATGGCGAACGACGATGCGGCCCAAGCCGCCATCAGCGCCATGAACGGTGCCGACCTCGACGGTCGTTCCCTCACGGTGAACGTGGCGAAGCCTCGCCGCTGAACGAACCCCGTTCGTCGGAAAGGCCCGGGATTGCTCCCGGGCCTTTCCGCGTCCCGACTCGGCGAACCCTGGGTTGGGGAGCCCCCTGGAGGGGTGTGGTGAACCCTGGGTTGTGGAGCCCCCTGGAGGGGTGTGGTGAACCCTGGGTTGGGGAGCCCCCTGGAGGGGTGTGGTGAACCCTGGGTTGTGGAGCCCCCGTCAGTCTTGGCTGAAGAGGAAGACATTGGTCGAGTACTGCTCGATACACGGACGAGCGCGCCGGTCCGCGACGAACGTGGGGTCCGACTCGAAGGAATCGATGCTCGCATTGCTATCGATGTCGAGGCCTCGTTCACGCAGACATTCAACGTAGTCGATTCGTACCGCCTCCGCTTCGGACCCGGTCGGTTGTTGCTGGACGATCCACGCCGCGGCGATGCCGTCGAGGTAGGTGGCCTCGCACAGGGTCTGAACCGATTCGAACGTGTCGGAAGGAGCGCCGCCCGGCCCTTCGTCGGGTCCCAGGCCTACCACGTAGCCGAGGAAGCGGCCTGCATTGATCTCGAGCGGGCCTGTGACGGCCAACCCCTGTTGCTGCATGCAGGCGATCGTCGCGGCGATGGCCCGCTCGTACTCGGCCCGGGTGACGATTCCGTCGGCCAGGATCTCGCGCTGGAATCCGGTGGAGTTGCCTGCGAGGCGCCCAGAGCGGAGGGCCGTGTCGTCGGTCGGAGGGGCGCATGCGGAGGCGGCGAGCATCACCAACGTGACCAGCGTAGTCAAACCGATCGTCACCCCTCGGGTGGCTCGGCGCGAAACGATGGTGCGACGGGTCACTCCGGCCCCGTCAGTACGAGTATCTGTAGGAACTCCATCCCTTCTGCGCGTCCTTTCCGCGATGGGCTCCCGTGACGTCGCTCGGGTAGACGTGCAGGGTCTCCTGAACGACCCAACGTGATCCGTAGGCGTTGCCGGTGGAGTACCAGTAGCCGTCTACCTTGTATTTGACCTTTGCTGACACGGCAGTGCAGGTGAAGTCCCATTCCGTGGTCTTGGCATACCCGACCCCGGCTCCCATCCAACTGGTGCCATCGAACTCGCAGTTCCAATAGGACCATGCGTGGGCGGGCGGTACCGAGCTCAGCGACAGGCTCACCGTCACGATCGCGATCAGCCTCCGGATCGAGCGTCGCGTCATCACGTCCTCCTCTCTGTCGGTCACGGGGTGCGACGACCTCTGGAGTCATCGTATGACGGGTCGGGGGGGTCAAGGCGTCGGCAGTCCCGAAGGCCAGCCTGTTGTGAACCCTGGGTTGTGGAGCCCCCTGGAGGGGTGTGGTGAACCCTGGGTTCGCCGAGTCGGGCCTCAGCGGCCGCCGCGACCGAGGTTGATCCAGGTCGTCTTGACGTTGGTGTACTTGTCGAGGGCGTGGACGCCCTTGTCCTTGCCCCCGAAGCCCGACTCCTTGAACCCGCCGAAGGGGGCGGTGATGTCAGCCTGATCGAAGTTGTTGATCCACACCGTGCCCGCTCGGAGCCCTCGGGCCATGCGGTGGGCCCTGGCCAGGTCTGACGTCCACACCGCCGCCGACAGCCCGTAGCGGGTCTCGTTGGCGATGCGCAGGGCCTCCTCCTCGTCATCGAAGGGGATGACGGCCAGGACCGGACCGAAGATCTCGTCCTGGGCGATGGCCATGTCGTTACGGACCCCGGCGAACACGGTGGGTTCGACGTAGAAGCCACCCGTCTCTTCGAGGATCCGACGCCCGCCGGCGACGAGCTCGGCGCCTTCGGCGACGCCTCGTTCGACGTAGCCGAGGATCCGCTCCAGGGCCTCCTCCTCGACGACCGGTCCGGCTTTGGTCTTCGGGTCGAGGGGATTCCCGGGTCGCCAGGCGGCGGCGAGCTCCTTCACCTTGTCGATGGCGGCGTCGAGGATCGGGCGCTGGACCAAGAGCCGCGACCCGGCCACGCACATCTCGCCGGTGTTCCAGAAGATCGAGAACCCGATGGCGGACAGGGCGAAGTCGAGGTCCGGAGCGTCGGCGAAGATGATGTTCGGGGTCTTGCCGCCCGTCTCGAGCGACACCCGTTTCATGTTCGACTGGCCGGCGTACTGGAGGAGCAGCTTGCCCACCGGGGTGGAGCCCGTGAACGTGATCGCGTCGACATCGCGGTGCAGGGCGAGGGCCTTGCCGGCGTCCTCGCCGAAGCCGGGCACGACGTTGAGCACGCCCGGGGGGACGCCGGCTTCGGCCGCCAGTTCGGCGATCCGGAGGGCGACGAGCGGGGACTGTTCCGCCGGTTTGAGGACCACGGAGTTCCCCGCGACGAGGGCTGGGGCGAGCTTCCACGCATCGATCATGAGCGGGAAGTTCCACGGAGTGATCGCTCCGACCACGCCGACCGGCTCTCGCGTGATGAGGCCGAGGGCGTCGGGCCCGGTGGGGCTGATGGCGTCGTACAGCTTGTCTGCGGCCTCTCCGTACCAGCGGTAGCTGATCTCGGCCTGGACCAGGTCGACCTTCGACGAGTACCGGATCGGTTTGCCCATGTCGAGGGTCGTCAGCAGGGCGAGCTCGTCGCCGTGCTCCACCAGGAGGTCGGCGAGCCGGACGAGTACTCGTCCCCGGGCGCGGGGGGTCAGGTCTCGCCAGCGGCCGTCTTCGAAGGCGGCGCGGGCGGCGGCGACGGCCCGGTCGATGTCCTCGGCGCCGCCTTCGGCGACCTCGGCGACCTCCTCGCCGCTGATCGGACTGCGGTCGGTGAAGGCCCGGCCGGACACCGGGTCGACGTGGCGTCCGTCGATGTAGGGGCGGCCGTCGGGCCGGATCTCGGTGACGGCCTCCTGGACGGTGAGCGTGGTCATCGGTCCTCCTCGGTGTGATGGTTCGATCAGCGTACCAACGGGGGTCCAGGATCCGTTCGAGACGGGGGCTGCCCGGAACGCACGCGGTAATGTGAAGGCTCATCATCTCGGTCGAGGAGGAGCGTATGGCGACGGTCGGGGGAGTGGAGGTGCCGACCGAGCACCTCATCGGGAGCGACCGGGTCGGGTCGTCCGAGACGTTCGCGGTTCACAGTCCGATCGACGGTTCACACCTGGCCGACGTCGCTCGAGGCGGCGAAGCCGAGGTCGAGGCCGCGGTGGCCGCCGCTCGCGGCGCCTTCGATGCCTGGGCCGGCCTCGGGCCGGAGGGTCGCGGTGCGATCCTCGACCGGCTCGCAGCGCTGATCCTCGACCGGGTCGACGACATCGCCACGCTCGAGACCCACGACAACGGCTCGTTGATCGTCGGGAACCGCCGTAACGTCATCCCCCGCGGCGCCAAGAACGTGTCGTTCTTCGCCGAGTGGGCTCGCAGCCGCCTCCGGCATCCACCCATCGAAGGCAAGTCCACCATCGATCACGTCCGTTACGAACCCGCCGGGGTGGCAGCGCTCATCGTCCCGTGGAACGCCCCGTTCATGCTGGGGACCTGGAAGGTCGGCCCGGCCTTGGCGGCGGGCGACACCGTCGTGCTCAAGCCGCCCGAATGGGCGCCGCTCACGCTCTCGTTGCTCGGCGATCTGGCCCTCGAAGCGGGCCTCCCAGCCGGTGTCCTCAACATCGTTCACGGCATCGGGGAGGAGGCCGGGGCGGCCCTGGTACGGCATCCCGACGTCGCCCGGATCTCGTTCACCGGCTCCACCGAGACCGGCGCATGGATCGGCTCGGTCGCCGGCGGCAACATCGTCCCCACCTCGATGGAGCTCGGTGGCAAGTCGCCGTTCGTGGTGTTCGCCGACGCCGATCTCGAGGCGGCCGCCCGTACCGTGTCCCGGCAGTTCGTCAACGCCGGGCAGGTCTGCCTGGCCGGGACCCGGATCCTCGTCGAGGAGACCGTCGCCGACCGGTTCCTCGAGATGGTCCGGGCCGAGACCGAGCGGCTCCCGGTCGGTGATCCGCGGAGCGAGACGACGCGGATCGGTCCGCTCATCACCCCCGAGCATTTCGCCCGCGTCTGCGGGTTCGTCGACCGCGCCCTCGCTGCCGGCGCCGTGGCGTTGCTGGGTGGTGAGCCGCACCCGTTCGGGGACCTGTACTTCCGGCCCACGATCCTGGGGAACGTGGACCAGGACGACGAGATCGTCCAGAAGGAGGTCTTCGGGCCGGTGCTCACCTTCCAGACGTTCGTCGACGAGGACGAGGCCATCGCCCTCGGCAACGGGACGGCGTATGGTCTGGCGGCGATGGTCTACACCACGGACGAGGCGAGGGCCCTGCGGATGGCCGCCGCCCTCGTGGCGGGCACCGTGTGGGTCAACTGCTTCTTCGTCCGGGAGCTCGCCTCGCCCTTCGGCGGTGCCCGCAAGTCGGGCATCGGCAGGGAGGGCGGCTCCTGGAGCTTCGAGTTCTACTGTGACGTCAAGAACGTGTCGATCCGTCGTGGATCCTTCGAGGGAGGTACCCCATGAGCCTCGTCGGCTGGACCCTGCCGCTCAGCCCCACCGGGCGTTCCCAGCTCGTCCCGCCGCCGCCGTGGCGGTACTCGGGCGAGATCATCGGCGTGGATTTCCGGGCCGATCCGGAGCGCGTCGCCGCCTACCTGCCGGACGGCTTCGAACCGGCGGGCGACGGCTCGGCATCGTTCGTGTTCGCCGACTGGTGCTCGGCGGCCGACGTGGATCCTTCGGTCCGTGACGATCCGGCTCGCGGCCAGTACAAGGAGGCCTATCTGGTTCTCCACGGCCGGTTCGCCGGTCGGCGGGCGGGAAGGGTCCCGTTCATCTGGGTCGACTCGGACCTGTCGCTGGTTCGAGGGCTCATTCAGGGGTTCCCCAAGAAGCTCGGCGACATCGCCATGACCAGGCCGGTGGAGCTCGGTGTGGGCGGCTACCGCAAGGAGCCCGGCGCGCGGTTCTCCGGTCACGTCTCGTCGGCGGGACGTCGCCTCGTGACCGCCGCCGTGGACCTCGAGGCAACCCGCTCGGACTGGTACCCGCCCGGGATCGCGACCCCGTTGATCCACACCCGCCTGTGGCCGGCCCTCGAAGGCGACGAGCCGGCGGTCGCGGAGCTGACCAGGGCCCGGATCGAAGGCTTCGAGATGGGCGAGGTGCTCGTGGGTCCGGCGTCCCTCGAGTTCGGGGCTTCCGAGTTCGACGAGATCGCCGACCTCGCCCCCGCCGAGGTGGGCGACGGCTACGTGTGCTCCGTCGCCTTCGGCGTCGTCGGTGGAGAGATCGTGGAGGCCGGGCGATGAGCGTCCTCGAGGGTCCCCGCCGGGAGCTACGCCGGATCCACCACGAGGGCCGGCCGCAGTGGGTCGAGCCCGATGGTGACGAGCTCGTCCTCGGTGACGGTCGCCGGATCGTCGAAGCCGACGCCCGTTACCTGCCGCCGTTCGATCCGACCAAGATCATCTGTGTCCATCTCAACTACGAATCGCGTCGGGTCGAGTTCGACGCCCCTGAACTGGTGACACCGACCTACTTCATGAAGCCGACCACCGCGTTGGCTGGGCATCGGGGCCGGACGAACCGTCCGCAGGGGTGCCGCTACCTGAACTACGAGGGCGAGCTCGGAGTCGTCGTCGCCGAACCGATGCGCGACGTCGCCCCGAGCGAGGTGTGGTCGCGCCTGGCGGGGTTCATCCCGGCCAACGATATCGGGGTGCATGACTTCCGGGACACCGACGCCGGGTCGATGCTGCGGGTGAAGGGCCAGGACGGGTTCTGTCCGGTCGGTCCGGGTCTCGTGCGAGGCGTCGACGTACGGGGATCGACGCTGCGCACCTACCGCAACGGCGCGATCGTGCAGGAGGCATCCCTGGAGGAGATGAACTTCGGGATCGACTACCTGGTGGCGGACCTCGCCCGCTACATCACGCTGTTGCCCGGGGACCTGATCCTGACCGGGACGCCGGCCAACTCGCGACCGATGGAACCCGGCGACGTCGTGGAGGTGGAGGTCACCGGTGTCGGGCGTCTGACGACCACGATCGGGGAGGCACCCGCGCCGAGTCACGACGTCGGCTTCCCGCCGACGGACTCCAAGAGCGCCAAGTTCGTCGCATGGGGGAGCGACTATCGCCGGATCCGGGAAGAGGAGAAGCGGCGGGAGGCGGAGGGAGGAGGCTGACATGCCGCCGTGGGGGATCGGCGAGGTCGGGGACCGGGCGGAGGCGCTGGCTCGCACGGTGCGCATGGCCCGCGAGCGGGTACCGTTCTACCGCGATCTGCACGATGGGGTGGACTCGGTCGCACTCGCCGACCTGCCGACGTGCACCAAGGCGGACCTCCGTAGCTACGGGCTGTTCCCACTGTCGGCCTCTCCGTTGGAGGAGGCCTATCGGGTCTGTGCCACCTCGGGCACGACGGGTCCGCGGCTCTTCGTCGGATACTCGCGGCGAGACTGGGTCGAACGCGGCGGCGTCCGGTTGGCGCACCGCGCCTCCTACGCGGGGTTCGGCGCCGGCGATGTCCTGTTGAACACCCACGGGTACGGGTTGTGGGTGGGCGGTCCCGCGTTGGATCTCCTCGCCCAGAGCTCGGGCGCAGGGCTTCTCCCGGCTGGTCCCGGGGGGGTCGATCGGATGCTGGCCTGGTTCGAGGAGCTGCCCATCACCGGCTTGTCGGCGACGCCGAGCTTCATGAGGTTCCTCATCGAGCACGCCGCCGGTGCCGGCGTCGATCCTGCGTCGTGGGGGCTCCGGGTCGGGTTCATCGGTGGCGAGTGCGCCTCGCAGGCGCTGCGCCGGGAGGTCGTCGAGGCCCTCGGCGGAGGGTTCCGCTGGCAGGAGCTGTACGGCTCCACCGAGAGCGGCGGGCCGATCCTGGGGTTCTCGCCGGCGGATGCTCCCTACGGAGGGAAGCTCCTGATCGACACCGAGGAGTTCGTCGTCGAGCTCCTCGACCTCGACGACGACGTGCCGGTCGAGCCCGGAGCGCTGGGCGAGATCACGATCACCACGCCGTTCCGGGAGTTCTCGCCGATCCTCCGGTACCGGACGCGGGACCTCACCGTCGAGCTTCCCGGCCAGGGGGACGAGGGGTTCCCGGCGGTGGAGTCGCTCCGGGGTCGTCTCGACGATGCCATCAAGGTCCGAGGTGCCTTGGTGTACCCGACGGTGATCGAGGAGATCGTCGTGGAACGGCTGAGCCCCGGAGCCGAGTTCCGGATCGAGATCGATCGAGAGCCGGGCCGTCTGGACGAGATCACCGTGGTCGTCGAGCACGAAGGTTCGGATCGTGAGCTCGGTGAGCTGCGAGACGAGCTTCGCGAGGCGATCGTGATGCGCGTGGAGGTCCGGGCGGTTCCGCTGCACAGTCTGGAGCGCTTCGCCGGCAAGGCGAAGCGGGTGGTCGACCGCCGACCGGCCCCCTGACGCGGCGGCATCATCGGAGGCCGCGCCGCCCGAGATGATGTGATATCTTACGACCTGGAGTTCCGAGGGACGTCCCGTCCCGACCCCCAGGAGGATCGATGGCACGGACCGGCAAGGAGTACCTCGACGGGATCCGCGACGACGGGCGTGCCCTGTGGCTCGATGGCGAACGGATCTCCGATGTCACGGCCCACCCTGCCCTCCGAGGGGCCGCCCAGGCGATCGCCGACCTGTTCGATCTCCAACACGAGTACGCCGACGAGTGCCTCATCGACGATCCGGACCTCGGGCAGATCAACGTCAGTCACCTCGTTCCCCGTTCGAAGGACGATCTGCGACGGCGCCGGGTCGGGCTCGAACGGATGGCACGATCCCACGCCGGGCTCCTTGGACGGAGCCCCGACTACATCAACGTCACCCTGGCCGGGTTCGCCGGTCGCGCGGATGTCTTCGCGATGAACGGCAACGAACAGGGGGCCGCCAACGTCGTCGCCTACCACCGGTACGTGGCCCGCAACGATCTGTCGACCACCCACGCGATCATCCACCCGACCGTCGACCGGCGCCTGTCGGTCACCGACCAGCATGGCGAGTACGCCGTCCACAAGGTCGGGGAGACCAGCGATGCGATCGTGGTTCGCGGGGCCCGCGTCCTGGCCACCCTGGCCCCTTACGCCGACGAGCTCGTCGTCTATCCCGGCCAGCCGGTCCCCAAGGACTGTCCGCAGCACGCGGTCGCCTTCGGGATCCCGATGAACACGCCCGGCCTGGTGTTCCTCTGCCGGGATCCCTACGCGGTCGACGCTCCCGCCTTCGACCGGCCGTTCTCCCGGCGATTCGACGAGCAGGATGCCGTCGTGTTCTTCGACGACGTGGAGGTCCCCAAGGAGCGGGTGTTCGTCGACGGGGATCCCGAGATCTACATGAAGGTCATGTCCACCGGATGGACGGCCAACATCATGCAGCACACCACCATCCGTGCCCTGGCGAAGCTCGAGTTCGCCTACGCGCTGGCCGCCGAGATGGTGGACGCCGTGGGCGACCGGAACCCCGGATCGTCGATGCTGCTCGGCGAGATCTGGACCTACGCGGAGCTGACACGGTCGGCGTTGGAGGCAGCCGAAGCGGGCGCCTACGAGTGGGGCAACGGCGTGTGGTTCCCCGACGAGCGACCGTTCCGGGCGCTGCGCCCGACGCTGCCGGGTTGGTTCGCCAGGATCCGGGAGCTCTACGAGGCGCTCGGATCCCACAACCTGCTGACCACGCCGACCGAAGCTGAGCTCGCCGATCCCGACCTGCGGCCGTTCATCGACCGGTACCTGCATGGCGCGGACGTCGACGCCGTGGAGCGGGCCCGGATCTACCGGGCCGCGTGGGACTTCGCGGGGTCGGCGTTGGCCGCCCGCAACTTCCTGTACGAGCGCTACTACCTGGCGTCGCCGGTGCGGACGTACGCGCTGGCCCACATGGCGACGCAGAAGGAACGAGACTGGGGTGAGGTCGTCGACGACGTCCTCGAGCGGGGCCTCGCCGCCCCGACCGACTGAGGAGGAGGAACATCATGGGAGAGATCGCAGCAGCGGCGTTCGTGGCCCACATCCCGACGTTGACGGTGCCCGAGGACGTCCGGCGCCAGTGGGGCGATGGTCGCGACACGACGTTGGTCG
Source organism: Acidimicrobiia bacterium (assembly GCA_026985095.1). Lineage (GTDB taxonomy): Bacteria > Actinomycetota > Acidimicrobiia > Spongiisociales > UBA5794 > JALSQW01. The sequence goes on from JALSQW010000064.1 coordinate 37,401, forward strand.
AGGGCCTCGGCCGGCTCCGTGAGCGGCTCGACGCCGCCGATGTGGACACGTTCGTCATCATCGATACGCACTGGTTCACGACCACCGAGCATGTCTTCGCCGGAGCGGATCATTTCCGTGGCGTCTACACGTCCGAGGAGATGCCCCGGGCCATCAGCGACAAACCCTACGACTACCCGGGGGCTCCGGAGCTGGCCAAGACCCTCCACGAGACCGCCAAGGAGCAGGGCGTCCGCACGACGAACGCGGTGAGCCCGGCGTTGCCGCAGCACTACCCGACGCTGATCCTCCTCGACTACCTCCACCGTGGAGAGAAGGTGTTGTCGGTGGGGATCTGCCAGACGGCTCAGCCGGACGACTTCCTCGCCTTCGGGCGGTCGCTGGGCGAGGCGATCCGACGTTCGGGGGCCCGTGCCGCGATCCTGGCCGCGGGCGGGATGAGCCACCGGTTCTATCCGCTCGGGGAGATCCTGGATCATCTCTCCTACGACCCGTTCCACATCATCACCCCCGAGGCGCGTGGCATGGACGAGAAGATCCTCGGTTACTGGGAGCGAGGCGATCACGCCGCGGTCATCGACCTGTACCCGCAGTACCGTCCGCATTCGCCCGAGGGCTTCTTCGGTCACTACCTGATCATGGCCGGCGCCCTCGGTGGTCGGGAGTGGACGGGGCCGGGAACGATGCTGTCGGCCTACGAGAACTCCGTCGGCACCGGACAGGTGCACGTCTGGTTCGATCTCGACGCGAGCTGAACGGTCAGCGTTCTGGCGCCGGGCGGTCGAGGAGGCTGCGGAGGATCCCGTTGAGGGTGGCGATCTCGGCCGGATCGAGGTCCTCGAGCCACGCCCGTTCTCGGCCGTGCTGGGCCAGGAAGACATCGCGGACCACCCGCTCGCCGGCGGGGGTGATCGCCACGGTCACGACGCGGCGATCGGTGGATTCCTTCGTGCGTCGCACGAGCCCGTTGCGTTCGAGGGTGTTGAGGACGCTCGAGATCGTCGCTCGTGACACGCCAGAGAGCGTCGCCAGTCTCGCCGGTGGCGATCCCGGTTCGACCCAGAGGCTGAACAGCACCCGGAAACCGGCCCAGGTCAACCCGTGGGGACGGTACACATGGGTGTCGAGATCGTGCAGGAGCCGGTTGACCACTCGCAGCATGTTGAAGACGGCCGACATCGTGTCGAGGTCGACGTCGGGGTCGACGCTCTCGACCCTGGCGTGGGCCTCCTTCTCGAAGGCGATGGGATCGACCGGGTCGTTGGTGGTCATCGGTCTGCGGGCAGGAACCGACCGTAGCGGCCGGCGTGGAAGAGGAGGGGTTGCCGGTCGGCGTGTTCGATGGCGACGACCTCACCGATGACGATGGCGTGGTCGCCGGCGTCGTGTCGATCCACGTTGCGGCACTGGAGTCTGGCGACGCATCCGGGCAGGAGGGCGGTGCCGCCGAGCCCGATCTCGACGTCGAGGTCGGCGAACTTGTCCTCCCCGCGCCGGGCGAACCGGTTGGAGAGCTCGATCTGGTCGGCGGCGAGGACGTTGACCGCGAAGTGCTCCGCCTCGGTGAAGGCGTCGAGGCTCCAGGCGTCCAGGCCGATGCACCACAGGACGAGGGGAGGGTCGAGGGACACCGACGTGAAGCTGTTGACGGTCATGCCGACGAATCCGTCGCCGTCGGGCGCGGTGACGATGGTCACCCCCGTCGCCCACCGGCCGAGGGCGTCGCGGAGTGCTCTGGTGTCGAACTCCGTGTGTGCGGTCACTCGCGCTCCTCGTCGTCGATCCCCGTGCGTCGGAGGTGCCAGGATAGCGCGAGGTCACATCATCGGTCGGGTCGGAAGCGAAGTCCCACGATCTCCTCGCTTCGACGCCACAGCCGTCGGGCGATCTGCGGGTCCTGGGCGAGGCGGCTCGGACGGGCCTCTCGACCTTCCGAGAAGTAGCGCCCGGATCGATCCTCGATGTCGGGTGCGGTTGCGAGCATGACGCTGGTGGCGGCACCGTCGGTGGGTCCGAGGAAGCGGAAGCGCCCGAGTTTCCACAGGAGGCCGACCAGCACCGTGTCGCCGTCCTGGGCGATCCGGGTCGAGACCATCCCGGGATGCAGCGAGTACGACGAGACCCTTGTCCCGGCGGTCCTGCGGGCGAGCTCGGTGGCGAACAGGACGTTGGCGAGCTTGGAGCGGGCGTAGGCGTCCATGCCCCGGTACCGGCCTCGCCAGTCGGGGAGCTCGTCCACATCGAAGGTCCTCGGTCGGTGATGGGCGGAGGAGGCCACGGTGATCACTCGGGCCGCTCCGGCGGCGAGGAGCCGGGGGAACAGCAGACCGGCGAGCAGGAAGTGGCCGAGGTGGTTGATGCCGATCGTCGCCTCGAAGCCGTCGACCGTGGTGCGGTGCCGGCCGTAGAACACGCCGGCGTTGAGGAGCAACACGTCGAGCCGCGGGTGGTCGGCGGCGAAGCGTTCGGCTGCGGTCCGGACCGAGTCGATGGAGGCGAGATCGATGTCGAGGATCCCGACGCTGCGACCGGTCTCCTCCTCGATGGCGGCGACCGCGGCTTCGCCTCGGCCCCGGTCGCGAACCCCGATGGTGACATCGGCTCCTCGGCGGGCGAGTTCGGTCGCCGTCGCTCGTCCGATGCCGGCGTTGCCGCCGGTGATCAGCGCGCTGCGTCCTCGGATCGTCCACGGTTCCATGCCCGACAGGGTACGCGCGGTGGGGATGTCAGGCGTGAGCCCCCGGCCGGGTCCAGTCGGCAGCCCGAAGATCCGGGGTGACGGCGGTGCGGACGATGGTGGCCACGACGACGACGATGCACGAGGTCGCCGTCCCCAGCACCAGGTACATGACGAGGAGCTGGATGACGACGGCGTCGATCGGGGACACGCCGGCGAGGAGGAGGCCCGTCATGGCCCCCGGGAGTGCGATCAGGCCGACGACCTTCGTGCGCTCGACCTGGGGCACGATCGACGATCGGGCGGCTCGGGGGGCCATGAACCGGACGATCTGGCCGGGGGCGAACCCGAGGGCGAGGAGGGCTTCGATCTGTCCCCATCCGTCTCGGCAGAGGGACATCGCCTGTTTGGCGCCCAGCACCGCCGACGGTACGGCGTTGCCGACGGTGATCCCTCCCACCACGACGAGCGATACCGGGTCGAGATCGATCACGCCGAAGCCGAAGGTGACGGCGAGGCTGACGGTGGTCGTGCCGGCGACGACGGCTGCGGTCACCGCGGCGAGTCCGGGGAGCGGCATGCCGACCCGACGCCGGACGACGATGGTGGCGACCAGGACCATCCCCGCCACCCAGGACGCCGCCCAGAGCATCGCGGTGGAGGAGCCGAAGATGGCGGCGAAGACGACGCCGACGGCGAGGAGCTGGACCGCGGCCCTCGCCGCGGCGACGACGATCTCCTTCTCGATCCCGAGTCTGAGCCACCATGCCAATCCGAGGACGAGCCCGATCAGGGACAACGATGCCAGTACCGCGGGCCATCCGAGCGTATGCAGGGGTTCTCCTCCTTCGCCGGGCTCATCTTGGCAGCCCGCACCGTGCCCGCCGTCTGGCGGACCGTCGGCCTCCACCGGGGCGTTGGCGGCCTCCCCTCGGACGGCCGAGGCGGAGGGGCGCCGGCGGGAACGGCTCTGGTCGTTCGGGTCCGGCGCTCGGGAAGGGTGTCAGAGGGTGCGGAGGGCGTCGGTGGGGCTGACGCGGGCGGCGCGCAGGGCCGGATAGAGGCCGGCGACGACACCGATGGTGATCGCCGCGACCAGGCCTCCGACGACGGCAACCTCCGGCACCAGGACGGCCCAGCCCCGGTACGACGCGTAGGCGGCGGTGACACCGGCCCCGAGGGCGACGCCGCCGAGGCCGCCGATGGCGGCCAGGAGCAGGGATTCGCCGAGGAACTGGATGGCGATGTGGCGCTTGGTCGCGCCCAGGGCTCGGCGGAGCCCGATCTCGCCGCGACGTTCGAGGACCGAGATGACCATGACGTTGGCGATGCCGACGCCGCCAACGAGCAGGGCGACGGCGCCGAGGCCGAGGAAGAGGTTGGTGAACGCCGAGTCCGCCGCCTCTCTGGCCTCCAGGGCGTCGGAGGGCCGGGTGATCTCGACCTGGTCGGGATGTTCGGGGTTGACGGTGGCCGCCATCACCCCGCGGACGTCGTCGATGAACTCTGGTCGGGTCCGCACGTAGAGGGCGGTGGGGATGGCGTCGGCGTCGAGGAAGCGGTCGGCGGCACCGTACCCGACCAAGGCGGCGCGGTCGAGGTCGGGGGAGAGGTCGAGGGTGTCCATGATGCCGACCACCGGATACCAGCCACCGCCGAGCCACACGGCCGGCCGTCGGGCGAGGTCGTGGATCCCGAGCCGGTCGGCGGCGACCGAGCCGAGGACGGTGACCGGGAAGTCGGCCGGGGCCTCGTCGAGGAACACCCCGTGGGCCATGGTCCCCTGGAGCGTGTCGAGGAGGTCGAGGTCGGCGGCCTTGACGGTGAGGCCGCCGGTCTGGCCCTCGGGGATCAGGTCGTTGCGGTACACCTTGGCGTCGGTGTCCGAGACCGAGGCGACGGTCTGGACCGGTCCGACCCTCGACACCATCGCGACGGCGTCTGCCGGGAGCTCGGCCGAACCGAGCCCGATGCCTTGACCCGCTTCGACACGGAGCATGTTCGTGCCGAGGCGATCGAGTTGGGCGAGGAGGTCGGACTTGGAGGAGTCCGACAGTCCGAGGACGGCGACCATCGCCGCGATGCCGATCATGATGCCGAGGGCGGAGAGGAAGCTCCGGAGCCGTCGGGTCCGCAGGCCGATGCCGGCGGCCCGGATGGCGTCGGCGGGGGCGAGGCGGGACCTCCCCAGGGTGCCGGTCATTTCGGCGCTCCGGCGGTCGACTCGATGCGGCCGTCCCGGAGGTGGACACGGCGAGGGAAGGCGGCGGCGATGTCGCGATCGTGGGTGATGACGACGATGGTCGTGCCTTCGGCGTTGAGCTCTTCGAGCAGTGTCACGATCGCGGCTCCCGAACGGCTGTCGAGGTTCCCGGTCGGTTCGTCGGCGAGGACGATGTCGGGCCGACCGACGACGGCCCGGGCGATCGCAACCCGCTGGCGCTCGCCTCCCGACAGCTTGGTCGCCATGTGGTGGCGCCGGTCGGCGAGACCGACCCGATCGAGCGCCTCGGCGGCGAGCGTGCGGCGCCGTCGCAGGGGCATCCCCGTGTACAGGAGGCCGTCGGCGACGTTGTCGATGGCCGATTCGCCGGCGAGGAGGAAGAACTGCTGGAACACGAACCCGATCTTGTGGGCCCGGAGCGCGGACAGTTTGCGGTCGCCGAGTCGCGAGACGTCGTAGCCGGCCACGGTGACGGTGCCGTCGGTGGCGCGGTCGAGGGTCCCCATGATGTGCAGGAGGGTGGACTTGCCTGAGCCGGAGGGACCGACGACGGCGACGAGCTCGCCGCGGCGGACGTGGAGATCGACGCCGTCGAGGGCGTGCACCGGCGGGGTTCCGGGATAGATCTTGCGGACGGCTTCGAGGCCGAGGACGACGTCGGTCATGGGGCGACGACCGCGGTTCCCGGGGTCAGGTCGCCGACGACCTCGACGAGGCCGTCGGCGAAGGTGCCGGTGTCGACGCCGACCAGGTGGGTGCCGTCGGTATCGACGACCTCGACCGCGTAGCCGCCCTCGGCGAGGGCGAGGAGGGCGGTGACGGGAACCGCGAGCACCTCCTCGGCGCGTTCGGTCTCGAAGGTGACGGTGACCGGTGCCTCGTCGAGCCCTTCGCCCATCGCCGGGTCGTCGAGTTCGATCTCGACCTCGAGGAAGCTGGAGCCGTCCGGAGCGCGCTGGGCCACCGAGCCCACCGAGGTGACCGTGGCGGGAGCGTCGCGGCCGTCGGGCAGTTCGACGACGACGGCATCACCTTCGGAGAGGAGGCCCTGGTCGGCGGTGTCGAGGCGTGCGGTGACCTTGGTCGCCGGTGCACTGGTCGTGGCGACGATCTCCCCGTCGCGGATGCCGGCTCCGACGATCGGGCGCACCTCGACGACCCGGATCGGTGCGGGGACGAACACGATCCTCCCCAGATCGACGACGCCGGTGTCGTCCATGCCGAGGGCGTCCTGCCAGTTCTCGACCGCGGTGCGGGTCGCCGACGTGAAGTCCTCGTCGATCTCGATGTTCCCGTCGGGGTCGTACCCACCGGCGACGAGCATCGCTTCGAGCTGTTGGATGTCGGGTCCGTCGGTGCTTCGGGAGCTCAGCGGCCGGTACATCGGGATGGTCCCTTCGGCGACGACTACCGGGGTGGTGTCGATGCGGTAGAGGACGTCTCCGAACCCGTAGGTCGTGCCCTCGGCCGGCAACGCGGTGACGGTGCCGGGGAGCCTGTTCACGATCGGATCACCGGCGACGAATCCCAGTGTCCCGTCGATGTCCTCGGTGACCACCAGGTCGGTGCGGAGCACCTCGGCGGTCCTCGATGGCGCGGCGACGGGGAGGGTCGTGTCGGCACGTCCGTCGCGGTCGCCGATCCCGGACCGTGCGAACCAGAGGGCACCGGCGGCGAGGAGGGCGACCGCGAGGATGGAGGCGACGAGCTTGCGGCTCACTCTCCGCTCCTCGGTCCACGACCCAACCGTGGCCCTTCGAAGCCGGCATCGGTGAAGATGTGCTCGCAGGCGTCGTTGGCGGCGACGAAGTCCGGATCGTTGGGGTCGATCTCCTTCCCGAAGATGCCGCCGGGCCGCCCGAAGCTGCGGAGACCGTCGGAGAGGTCCGGGTCGGGGAGGTCGTAGCCGTTGTCTCGCATGCAGGCCGCGTACTCGACGAGGGTGTCCTCGAGGTCGGTGAGGTCGCCGTCGAAGGGTCCGAGGGCGACGCCTTCGAGGAGGTCGGCGCAGGCGTTGAACGCTTCCCTGGCCGCTTCTCGGTCGAAGTCGTCCCTCGCCGCGCCGCGGGGCGGGCGGATGCGAAGGTTCCCGTCGGCGTCGACGGTCGGATCCTCCATGTCGACGCCGTGGTCGCGCATGCACTGGGCGAAGGCGAGGAGGGCTTGTTCGTCGTCGGGCGAGACGGCGGCGGTGTCGGTCGAGGCGCGGGTGGTCGTCGACTCCAAGGTGGCGACGCCTTCGGTGGGCTCGCTCGAACCGGAGCTGCACGCCGCGGCGACGACCGCAACGGTCGCCACCAGGATCATCAGTCGCTTCATCGTCGGGCTCCTCTCGGGATGCTGCGAAGCCAAACACGCTCCCTGCGCTACCGCGCCCGATGGGGGATGAGAATCGGCTGAGAACCTTCGCCGGCGCTGTCCCCAGCTCGGGTCGACGTCGTAGGGTTCGGGCGATGAGCCGTCGCATCCTCGTCGTCGAGGACGATCACGCGGTCCGTGAGGCCGTCGTTCGGGCCCTTCGCTACGAGGGCTACGACGTCGCGACCGCAGCCGACGGTGCCGAGGCGCTCGCCGCCGTCGGCGCCGACGAGCCCGACGCCATCGTGCTCGACGTGATGATGCCGGTCCTCGACGGTCTCGAGACCTGCCGGCTGTTGCGAGCCCGCGGCCACGACCTGCCGATCCTGGTCCTGACGGCTCTCGGTGCCGTCTCCGACCGGGTCGCCGGCCTCGACGCCGGAGCCGACGACTACCTGGCCAAGCCCTTCGCCCTCGAGGAGCTCCTCGCCCGTATCCGGGCGCTGCTCCGCCGGGCCGACGGGGCGGTGGCCGAGGCCCTCACCGTCGCCGATCTGCGCCTGGACGTCGCTGCCCGGGAGGTGACGCGCGCCGGTGAGGAGGTGGCGTTGACGAAGACCGAGTTCGACCTCCTCGAGTTGCTGATGCGCAACGCGAGGGTCGTCGTCGATCGGGCGACGATCTACCAGGAGATCTGGGGCATCGACTTCGAGACGACCTCCAATCCCCTCGACGTGTACATCGGCTATCTCCGTCGCAAGACCGAAGCGGGCGGGCGTCCACGGTTGATCCAGACCGTCCGGGGCGTCGGCTATGTCGTGAGGGAACCGTGACGATCCGTCGCCGGCTGGCGCTGGTGTCGGCCCTGGCGGTGGCCGTGGCCGTCGTGGCCGTCGCCGGGGCCTCGTACCTCGTCGCCCGCCAGGAGCTCCTCGCCGAGATCGACGCCAGTCTGGTCGAGCGGATGGAGATCGTCGCCCGAGCATCGGGAGACCTCCGTCCCACGTTCCGGGAGCGCATCGTCCCACGCCCGTTCTTCGGGCCGCCGGAGGGTCGCCCGTCCTTCGACACGCTGTTCTACCAGCTCACCCTTCCCGACGGCTCGACCATCGTTCCGCCCGACCAGACGCTGAACCTCCCGCCTCCCGGCCCGGTGGGCCGAGAACCGACCATCGCCGATCTGCGGATCGACGGTATCCACGTGCGGATGGTCTCCGCCGACATCCCGGCGTTGGGCACCGTGCAGATCGCCCGGCCGCTCGATGAGGTCGACGCCACCCTCGCCGGCCTCGGGCTCGTCCTCGCCGGCGTCGGCATCCTCGGCACGATCGGTGCCGGGCTCGTCGGCCTGTGGGTGGCACGATCGACGCTCCGGCCGATCGACGAGCTGACCGACGCCGCCGAGCACGTCGCCGCCACGCAGGACCTCGACGCCCGGATCGATGTCGATCGAGGCGACGAGCTGGGTCGGTTGGCGAGGGCGTTCGACACGATGCTGGCGGCGCTCGAGTCGTCCCGTGAGCAACAGCGACGGCTCGTCAGGGACGCCGGCCACGAGCTGAAGACGCCCCTGACGGCGCTCAGAGCCAACATCGAGTTGCTGGCCAAGGCGGAGGATCTGCCCGCCGCCGAGCGAGCCGCCCTGGTGGCGAGTCTGGAGGCCGAGGTGGTCGAGCTGACCGACCTGGTGGGCGAGGTCGTCGACGTGGCGTCGGACCGGTACGCCGACGAGCCCATCGAACGGATCGACCTCGGCGAGCTCGCCACCGACGCCGCCGAGCGATGGTCCCGGCGGACGGGCCGGTCCATCTCGGTCCGAACCGACGCCGCGGGCGTGGTCGAGGGTCGGGCGGCGGCGCTGCGCCGTGCCCTCGACAATCTCCTCGACAACGCCGACAAGTGGAGCCCGCCGGAGGCTCCGATCGTGATCGACATCGGCGGGGCGCGGGTCACCGTGATCGACCGGGGCCCGGGGATCGCCCCCGAGGATCAGGACCGGGTGTTCGACCGGTTCTACCGCTCCGCCGACGCCCGCCGTCTCCCCGGTTCGGGACTCGGCCTATCGATCGTGCGCCAGATCGCCGAGGACCACGGCGGGTCGGTGTTCGCAGAGGCGGCCAGCGACGGCGGCGCCGCGGTGGGGTTCGATCTCGGCGCCGCCCACCGAGGTTCCTGACCCCTCTCAGGTCCTTCTCAGGTGCGCTTCACAGGTCCCTGACATGACCCTCGGATGCTGTGGTCACGCGATGCTCGAGAAAGGAGCACACCATGAAGCGGATCATCGCATCCATGTTGGCTGCCGGCGTTCTCGTCGGCGGCGCCGGTACGGCGGCGGTCGTCGCCGTCACCCCGGCGGTGGCCCAGGAGGCCGAGACGACGACCGAGGCCAAGCCGCCACGACCGGCCGTCGTGCTGTCGGACGTCCTCGAGGCGCTGGTCGCCGATGGGACCATCACCCAGGGTCAGGCGGACGCCATCGTCGTCGCCATGCAGGCCAAGGTGGAGCAGCTCAAGGAGCAGTTCCCGAACGCCGGGCGTCGGCGCGGCCTCGGACCGAAGGTGAGGGAGTTCCTCGACGACGGTGTCATCACCGCCGACGAGCTGGCACAGCTCCCCGACGGGCATCCCCTGCGGGACCCGGACGGGCCCGCCGCCGAGTACCTGGACGACGGCCAACTGACCAAGGACGAGCTGCAGCAGATGCGCCAGACGTTCATCGACCAGCGACAGGCCGCCCAGGGCGCCTGAGCGCCCAGCGCGCCACGGAGCCCGCCGATCCCTCGGCGGGCTCCGCCGCGTCGGCGGCCGCGGTATAGGGTTCGTCTCCATGGACCGCCGCCAGATCCTCATCGACGCCTGGACCGCCGGCGTCGCCGCGGTCGAGCCGCGCCGGTCGGTGCGAGGCGCGATCACCGTGAGCGACGACGGGACCGTCGCGTGTGGAGGGGCAGTCGTCGGACGACCGGTGAAGATCTCCGTCGCTGCCTTCGGGAAGGCATCGGTGGCGATGGCGACCGGGCTGTCCGAGGCCATCGGCGACCTTCCCGCCGACGGGGTGATCGTCGCCCCGCAGCCGTCGGGTGGGCCGTGGCCGGTCGTCGTCGGTGGCCATCCCACCCCGACCGAGGGAAGCGTCCGCGGGGGCACGGCGATCCTCTCGCTGGCCAGATCGGCCGGGCCGGAGCATCTCCTGGTCTGCCTGGTGTCGGGGGGTGGCTCGGCCCTCGTCGAGGTTCCCGCCGCCGGGCTGACCCTGCCCGATCTCGTGGCGAGCAACGATCTGTTGCTGCGAGCAGGGGCCGACATCGTTCAGATCAACACGGTCCGCAAGCATCTGTCGGCGATCAAGGGCGGCCGGCTCGCCGAGGCGGCCGAGCGCGCAGCGCTCCTGACGCTGATCCTGTCCGATGTCGTCGGTGATCCGCTCGACGTGATCGCCTCGGGGCCCACCGTGCCCGACCCGACGACCTACGCCGACGCGTTGGCGGTCGTCGAGCGCTTCGATCTGGCTCGACGACTTCCCTCCCCGGTCCTCGGTCACCTCCGAGCCGGTGCCGCGGGTGTGTTCCCCGAGACCCCGAAGACGGCCCACCCCCATCAGCATCTCAGGCTCGTCGGGAACGGCGCCAAGGCCGCGCGGGCCGCCGCCGAAGCCGTGGGCAGAGTCGGGTCGTCCGCTCGTGTCGTGACGACGACGCTGACGGGCGAGGCCCGCGAGGCGGGGCCGAAGGCGGCGACCGCCCCCGTCGACACCGACGTCGGTGTCTACGCCGGGGAGACGACGGTCACGGTCAGGGGCAACGGTCGGGGTGGCCGGAACCAGGAGGCGGCGCTCGCCGCCGCCATCGCCATCGCCGGGACCGACGCCGTGTTCCTGGCCGCCGGGACCGACGGCATCGACGGGCCCACCGACGCGGCGGGCGCCGTCGTCGACGGCGGCACCGTCGCCAGAGGAGCGGCCGCCGGCCTCGATGCCGCGGAGCATCTGGAACGCAACGACTCGTATCGGTACCTCGCCGCGACGGGCGACCTGCTGATCACCGGCCCCACGGGAACCAACGTCGCCGACCTGTGGTTGGCGTGGCCGCGGAGCTCATGAACCGGAACGGCACCGCCGTCGAGACTTCGGCGGCTCTCGTGATCACGTCGGAGTGCGCCTCGCTCAGCGGTCGCCGAGAGATGACTTCTGCCGGAGAGGACAGCGAGGTGCGAGAACCCGGGAGGTCGACACCGTCGTGGCCGGTACCGGGATTGTGGCAATCGTCTCGGATGCCCTTGACGTGTGTGTGTGTGTGTCAAGATCGGACGAGTGGAAGCCTCGGGCAGCGGCCGTGGTCAATGAAGGGAGATGACCATGGCTCGAGTAGGCGGACGTCGATGGTTCTCGATGTTGACCATCGTCGCCTTCTTCGTGATCGCCATCACCGGTACGGCGTTGGCGGCCAGCCGGAACAACGTCCTGTTCCCCAACGGCTGTCGAATCGACGAGTGGAACGGTTACTCGTTGTGGCGCGACCAGGCGGACGGCAAGACGCATGAGGACTACGGCTGCGAGCTGATCAAGGTGAAGATGCGCTACTACGACCCGAATCGTGGCTTCTGGGTCACTGGCTCATCGGCATGGAGCGCCGGCGACTCCAACCGGGATGTGAGAATCCACAAGTACACGGACCGGGTGCCCGCATGGACCGACCATCTCGGGAAGGCCAACGGGATCGCATGGGGACAGAAGCTCTGGTACTAGGCCCCGAAGTGGGCATCCGCATACGTGGGGTCGGCCAACAGGCCGGCCCCACGCTCCGACCGACGGCCGCCTGGTAGGGTCGGGTGAGCGCATGAATCGGGTCGTGCTCGTCACCGTCGTAGCGTTGCTTGTCGTCTCGTGTCGGCCGGCCGTCCAGCAGCGGCCTTCGACCCCCTCGTCGGTCTTCCCGACCTCAGTGGCCGGGCCGGCAACGACCGCACCCCAGCTTCAGGAGCACGCAGCCAGGACTGCCGAGATACTCGGCGATGGCGTGGTGACGACCGCGGAGATGGGAGCGGCCTACTCGTTGTATATCGGCTGCATGGAGGAGGGAGGGGCGCACGGGAGCTACGCGTTCGATCTCAGTGTCGGGCCGGGGATGAGGATCAACTATTGGGTACCGGGCGACGACCAGGAGGGAACACGATCCGAGGCGTTGGACCAGAAGTGCCAGGGCCTTCTGGCAGATGTCGAGACCGTCTACTTCGAACAACATCCCCAGACGGAGGGCCAGCGCGCGTTGGAAGCCGACCGTCTGGCATCCTGCCTCCTCGCAGCATTGCCGGAGGGCCGTACCATCCAACTCGGCAACGACCCGGATCGTGCGGCGATCGAGGCACTGATCGCGGACATCGAATCGGACCCATCGGCTGATCCCGCCGAATACGAGGCGATCTCGGACTGCGAGGTGTTCAGTGGTTTCGGACCCTGGCGCTCCTTCTGACCCGTACCCCCGCTCTAAGGGGCGGAACTCTCCTTGGCGCTGGTTCGCCTTCGGGCTTGCCATCGGACTCGTCGTTGCGCCTGCTGTCGGCCTCGCGTGGGTATTGACCACAACGACCGATCGAGTGCCCGACCTCGAGGTCTCGCCTCAGCCTGTGTACACCCTCCCGGCAACGAGCACCGATGATGAGGCGCGGGCAGTCCGCGTCCTCCCGACCTTCGGAGAGCCCGTGACCCTTCGCTCCTCGGGCCTGGACGGGGTCGTGACCGATGTCCTCGTGCGTCCTGGAGAGACGATTCGAACCTGGGACGAGGTCCTTGCCGTCAACGGGGTCATGCGGATCGCGGCTGCAACCGATCGACCGTTCCACCGCACGTTGCGATTCGGATCCGAGGGAGACGACGTCCTGATGTTGGAGCATCTCCTTGCATCATCCGGCCGGATCGAATCGGTTCCCGACCGCGTTTACGACCGCGGCACCGTTGCCGCGATCAAGGAGCTCGAGCGTAGCCTGGGAGTTGACCGACCGACCGGCGAGTTCGATCCGGGCCTCGTGATCTGGCTTCCGGCACCCACGGTGCAGGTCGACGAGCTTGATGTCTCAGTGCTCGATCCGGCACCCACACTGGGTGAGGTCATCGTCGAAGGTGCGCGGCCGCTGCGGCGCCTGCAACTCACCGAGCCGACCGGCGACCGGCTCGCGGGAATCGAACCAGGGAGCTACGAGTTGGTCGTCGATGGGACGGTGCTGGGCATCGTCGACGATCCCGACGCCCTCGGAGCGACCGTTCGCCAAGCCTTCCGTCGTCTGATGCATCAGGCAGGAGCTGATTCGACACCCGACGCGTACGGGATGGACGGCGTCATTCGACTCATCCAGCCTCGACGCTCGACACTCGTGCCAACCTCGTCCGTCATGACGGACCATACGGGTGAACAGACCTGCATCTGGGTCAAGGAAGAGGGGGACCACCGGGTGGTGCCGATCACGGTCGAGGGCGGGTCACTCGGAGCGACCCAGATCGCTGAGCCTCTCGATGACGAGATCGAGATCCTGGTGAACCCTGTCGACGTCCTCGAGGCACCGCAGTGCCCATCCTCCTCGTAGACGTGAGCTTCGGGTACCGGTCTGGTCCGCGCGTCGTGAGCGACGCCACGGTGACGATCCATGAAGGCGAGACGTTGGCCTTCGTCGGGCCGTCGGGATCAGGGAAGACGACCATGCTCAACCTCATCGGCGGGCTGCTTCGCCCCACCGCAGGCGTCATCGAGCGGAGCGGACCGGTGGTCCCAGGGCCGGATCCAACGTGGGTGTTCCAAACCCCTCTCGTGTTCGCCGGTCGGTCGGTGGTCGAGAATGTCGCCGCCGGTCTCCTCTCATCGGGTCTCCCTACCACCGTGCGACGGGAACTGGCGATGCAACTCCTCGATCGGCTCGGGCTCGGGTCGGTGGCGGAGCGCCGCGCCCGTACACTGTCGGGCGGGCAGCTCCAGCGTGTGTCGATCGCACGGGCATTGGTCGGACGTCCGTCGTTGATCCTGGCCGACGAACCGACCGGCGAGCTCGATCGATCGACGACGCGGCTTGTGGTCGACACGATGCTGGACGTCCGAAGCGCAGGGTCGATCTTGGTCTTTGCCACTCACGACGAGGAGGTCGCGGGTCGATGCGATCGGAGGATCGCGATCGAAGACGGCCGAATCAGGGAGATCGAGTGACCTACTGGCGACCACGCGTCATCATCCGCGAGATCACCCTCTCGCTTGCGGCGAACACCTGGCGAGCATGGGCGTTGTTCGCCGTGGCCGTCGGCCTCATCCTCGCCGTCTCTTCGACGGAGCAGATCCAGGTCGAGCGAGCGCTCGCCGCGGAGCACGCCCAGGCTCTCGCCGGGAAGTACACCTACAGGATCGGCGCCGTCCCAACCGATGCGACCGGCGAGACGCCAGGCCTCCATGCGGGACGCTGCGTGGCTCTCGGTTCCCGGGATCATGTACTCGCGGCCGCGGGTTTCACGCTTACCGATCCGGTGACGTTGGCACGAGCACCGGGCCAGCAAGCCGAGCTCGCCGTGGGTGTCGGCCCCGTCGCCGCGCTCTGGAGCGGCGAGAAGGAACGGCGCGGTGCGCCATCGGCCTCGTTGCTGGTACCGGTTGATATGGCCGACGCGATCGGCCTGGCGGCAGGTCAAGGGCTGGTCGTCGACGGTCGCGCCTACCCGACGACCGATACGTTCCGTCCCGGCCCTCGGATCCCCGAGGCGGCTGCGTGGCTGATCGCGACAGGACCACCGTCCGGCGCGGTGACCCAGTGCTGGGTGGAGTTCCCTGCCGCCGCGGCAGACGCCGGGGCGGCGGCGCTGCGAGCGTGGTTCGACCGAAACGGAGGCCAAGTCACCGTCTCGGCGGTGTTCGTCGCCGATGACCTCACCATCGATCCGACGGTCGCATACGAGACCCGAGCGACCCGTGAGGGGTGGCTGGTCGTTGGGCTGGTGCTGGGCGGCATCTTGGCGATCGTCGGATGGTTCAAGCGGCCGGAGATCGCCCTGTATCGCACGTTGGGATCGGGTCCGATCCAGACCGCAGCCATCTTCAGCGCGCAGGGCACCGTCCTCTACTCCGGTGCTTGGCTCGTATCGGTGCTGCTGTTGGGACTTCGGGCTCTTGTGGCGTCTCCCCGTCCGCCAATCGACGCCCTCGTTCTGGGAGCGCGAGCGGGTCTGCTCACTGCGCTGGTCGGCATGGTCGCTCAGGTGATCGCGTTCGTGGCATTATCGAGTGGTGCCACGGTGCGCCAGATCAAGGATCGGGCGTGAGGGGTTGGCGTGGCCATCGACCGGTGGTTCAGATCCTGACCGAGGTCAGGCGTTGGCGTCGAGGAACGCTTCCACCGCCGCCCGATAGCCGTCGGGGTCGAGGTTCCAGCTCTGGACATGGTCGGCGCCGGTCTCGACGAGGGTCACCAGGTCGGGGCGGAGGTTGGCGAGCCGGCGGGTCGGTCCGATGGGAACGGACGTGTCGGCGGTGCCGTGGAAGACGAGCATGGGGGTGTGGAGGTCCTGCCAGCGGTCCGTGACATCGTAGCGGTCCCAGTCGATCCCGAACCGCCACGAGGCGAGCTGCTTGGCCACGGCGGTCAACGAACCCGGCACGGTCCCGAGCAGCGGCAGTTCCCTCGACCGGGCGTTGTGGTCGATCGTCGCCTCGAGATCGACGACGGGCGAGTCGAGGATCGCCGCCACCGTCTGGTTCCGCAGCGGCGATTCCTGCAGGTAGCGGAGCACCGCGGCCCCGCCCATCGAGTAGCCGACGACGACGATCCGGTCGGCGCCGTTGGCCCGGGCGTACGCCGCCGCGTTCGAGACGTCGATCCATTCGGTCAGCCCGTATTGGGTGTAGCCGCTGGGATCCTCCGGAAGCCCCGGGTCGTTCCGGTAGCCGATGACGAGCGCGTGGTAGCTGCGGTCGAAGGCGACGGGAAGCATCCGCAGCGCCTCGGCCTTCGAGGCGCCGCGTCCATGCACGAAGATCATCCACAGGTCGCTGTTCCCGCGGAGGTACCAGGCGTCCATGGCGCCGATGTCGCTGTCGTAGGTGATCTCGGTGAAGGGGTAGACGAACGCGGTCCCCGGGTCGTCGGGGTAGGCGAACCCGTCGATGGCGATCGGGTCGCCCGCCTGCGGCGGTGGGCCCCAGGCTTCGACGATCTCGGCCGTGGCCTCGGCGGTGGCGGTGCCTGCGATGGGTCCCACCTGCAGATACCCGTCCCCGTCGCGGATGCCCTGGAAACCGGGCGGGAGGGTTGCTCCGGCCGTCATGGAGAGGACGACGGCGGCATCGTCGATCTCGACGACCGTCCCGCTCGGAGCAGGATCGGTCCGAGGGGCGAGGACCAGCGCCCCGTCACGGATCTCGTTCGCGTAGTACCAGCCTCCCCCGACGTAGAACACCGCCACGGCCGCGGCGGCCAGGACGGCGACGGTCCGCAGGACGCGGCCTGCCCCGAGCCTCCGTCGCCGGGGGCTCGGGGGAGGAAGCGTCGAACCCGGTGTCGAACTTCTGGCCATGGGACTCCTCGTCGTCGACTGTAGCTGCGCCTCCGAGATGGGCGGCGGCGTAGCATCCGACCGATGTTCCGGAGCGTTCGATGGTGGCTGGTGGCGTTCGCGGTCGTCGCGTCCGCCTGCACCGGGTCGGCCACCTACGGGGCCACCGATCACCGAGCCGCCCAGGCCCCGGCGTCCATGGCCTTCGGGAACCCCGACGCCGGGCTGTCGGGCCTCGAGCTGGCACGGTTCCGGATCGGCGACCGGTTCTTCACCGAACCGTGGGTGCCGGCAGCCGTCGGTCGGGATCTGGAACGTGACGGGCTCGGTCCGACCTACGTCGCGGCCGCCTGCGCCGCCTGTCACGTCCGCGACGGCAAGGCCAACGCCCCCTGGGCGGGTGGACCGGTCGTCTACCGTATCGCCGGGGAGGCTCCACCGGCCTATGGGATCCAGATCCAAGACCGTGCCGTGCCCGGTGTTCCGCCGGAGGCCCGGGTCGACGTGGCGTTCGTGGAGGAGCCGTTCACCTATCCCGACGGGACCCGGGTCGTCCTTCGGCGACCGGAGGTGTCGGTGTCCGCACCGGCGTTCGGCGGCGAGATCGTCGATCTCCCCGGGACGGTGCGCTCGGCTCCGGCGCTCATCGGCCTCGGGCTCCTCGCCGCGGTTCCCGCCGACGCCGTCATCGCCTACGCCGACCCCGACGACGCCGACGGCGACGGGATCAGCGGGAGGGCCGTTCGGGTCGGTCCCGATCTGGGGCGGTTCGGATGGAAGGCGTCGAAAGCGTCGGTGCTGGACCAGGCCGCCGACGCGTACCTGCGCGACATGGGGATCACCTCACCCCTCCATCCTCGGCAGAACTGTCCCGGTCCGCAGGAGGCCTGCGGGCGGGCCCCGGGGGGCGGGACCCCGGAAATCTCCGCGGATCGGTTGGCGGCCGTGGCCTTCTACGCATCGACCTTGGCGGTCCCCGAGCGTCGAGACCCGACGGCCGCCGACGTCGTCGCCGGGGAGGAGCTGTTCGACGCCGTCGGATGCACCGCCTGCCACCGATCTGTGCTCCCCACGTCGCCCGACCAGGGATGGGTCGGAGGCCGCGTCGTCCATCCCTACACGGATCTCCTCGTGCACGACATGGGCCCGGGGCTCGCCGACGCCGCTGGCCTCGAGGCGACCGAGTGGAGGACGGCGCCGCTGTGGGGGATCGGGCGGGTCGACGAGGTGAACCCTTACGCCGGGTACCTCCACGACGGCCGGGCACGGACACTGGAAGAGGCGATCCTGTGGCACGGAGGCGAGGCGCAGGCGGCCCGTGATCGCTTCGTGGCGTTGGATTCCGCCGATCGGGCCAGGATCATCGCCTTCCTGGACGACCTGTAGGGCGACGGGACCGTCAGGCCGGCGAGGTTCTCCGCCAGCGGAGGCGGTTGACGGCCTTGCGTCCTCCGTCGGTGGCGGTGTCGGGGGTGCTGAGGACGAGATCACGGGTGCCGTCGGGCGCGTCGACCCATTCGATGTGGCGGCGCTGGTCGTCACCGACCCAGTTCGGCATCAACGAGACGACGACGTGGTGGACGACCTCGTCGCCGACGATCGTGTAGCGGCCGGCGTACGACAGGTACCCGGCGGCGGCTTCGGCCCGATCGACCACCGGCGCCGCGCTGATCGTCGTGGTCGGCAAGGGCTTGCGATGCCGCTTCATGAGCGCCGCCCACATCCACCCGTCGGCGGTGTAGGTGAGCAGACCCACCGGGTCACCGCCGAACGGCCGCGCCTCGCGGACTCCGTCGACCGTGAAGGTCCACTCGACGAGCTCCCAGGTTCCGACCAGGTCGTGCATGGCCGGCAGCCTACCGGGGGCGCCGACGCGAAGGGGCCGCCCGGCGGGCGGCCCCTTCGGCGGTGCGGTGCGTTCAGCTCTTCACCTCGGTGAAGGCGTCCGCGTAGTTGGTGGCGAAGTCCCCGAGGTCGGCCAGGAACTCGAGCTTCTCGAAGGTCTCCGGGGTCGGGTAGACCGCCGGGTCGGAGAGGATCTCCGGATCGATCAGCTCGTTGGCCTTGGCGTTCGGGCTGGCGTAGTAGTTCCACTCCGAGAGCTGGGCGCCGTTGGCGGCATCGAAGATGAAGTTGATGAACGTGTGCGCCGTGCACACCGCCTCGGCCGTCGTCGGGATCGCCATGTTGTCGACCCAGGCGACGCCGCCCTCCTTCGGGATGCCGTATCCGTAGTCCTCCCATGCGTCGGCCTCGTCGAAGGCGGCGAAGAAGTCGCCGTTCCATCCGTGGGCGAGATCCACCTCACCGGAGACGAGCAGGTCCTCGAACGAGTCGGACGTGAACGTCGCCACGCGGTCCTTGGCGGCTTTGAGGAGGGCGGTGGCTTCGTCGAGTTGGGCCTGGTCGGTGGTGTTGACCGAGTAGCCGAGGTACTTCAAGGCCGCCGCGAAGACCTCTCGCTCGTCGTCGAGGAGCGAGATGCGGCCCGTGAGCGGCGCGCTCATCTCCGGATCGAAGATCAGCCCCCAGGTCAGGTCGGCGGCATCGTCGACGACGTCGTAGCTGAAGCCGATGCCGGTGGTGCCCCACTGGTAGGGAGCCGAGTACTCGCCGTCGGGGTCGAACGGCAGGCCGGTGAACTTCGGGTCGAGGTTCGCCAGGTTCGGGATGGCGTCCTTGTTGAGCTTCACGAGGAGGCCCTCCTGGCGCATGATGTCGACCATGTAGTCGGAGGGGACGATCAGGTCGTACGTCGCGCCGCCCGCCTCGACCTGGGCCAGCATCGCTTCGTTCGACTCGTAGAAGGTCTCGACGACGTCGACGCCGTAGGTGTCTCGGAACTTCTGGACGAGATCGGGATCGATGTACTCGCTCCAGTTGTAGAGGCTCAGGTCGCCGTCGACCTGGTCGACCTCGCAGCCTTGGGCGACCGACTCGAGGTCGCTTCCGGAGTTCCCACTGCTGCACGCCGCGGCGACGAGCGCCACCGTCAGGGCGAGCATCCCTATCGATCTGATCCTGTGCATGGTTGCCTTTCTCCTCGTGTGTGTCGGTTCGTGTTCGGTCGGTTCGGTCCGTTGAGTTCCGGTCGTCATGGCGCCTCCGGGCTCGGTTCCGCCTTGGTGTCCCGCTGGAACGCGAGCGACCCGAAGACGAGCACCATGGATGCGAGCAGCATCACGGTAGACACGGCGTTGATCTCAGGGGTGACCTGTCGTTTGATGAGCCCGAAGACGAAGACCGGCAGGGTCGTCGATCCCGGACCCTGGACGAGGCTGGTGATCACGACGTCGTCGAGCGACAAGGTCAACGCGAGGAGGGCGCCGCCGACGATGCCGGGCATGATGAGCGGTAGCGTCACTCGCCGGAACGCCTGCCACCGGTCGGCGTACAGGTCGGCGGCGGCCTCCTCCAGCGACGGATCGAGGTTGGCGAGGCGGGCGCGGACGACGATCGCCACGAACGAGATGTTGAAGGCGATGTGCGACAGGATGATCGTGGTCAGGCTGAGGGGCCAGCTGATCGTCGTGAACCACATGAGCAGCATGACGCCCATCGTGACGTCGGGGATGATCACCGGCAGGTACAGCAACGCATCGAACGTCCGTTTCCCCAGCCAGCGCCGGTAGCGCTCCAGCGCCAGGGCCGCGGCGGTGCCCAGCACCGTCGAGATGCCGGTCGATACCACGGCGACGACGACGGAGTTCCGCATGGACCGGAGCAGCGGGTCGTTGCTGAACATCTTCTGGTACCAGCGCAGGCTCCATCCGCCCCACACGCTCAGGTTCGACGCGCCGGAGAACGAGAACACCACGAGAAGGAGGATCGGCACGTAGAGGAACAGGAACACGGCGACGCCGTGGACCGACAGGGCCCGGTCGGTGGTGCGGGACGCGGCGGCATGGGTCGGGACGTTCATATCGTCCTCGCGTCGGTCCGGAAGTAGATGATCGTGGCGATGAGCATCGCGACCAGCACGACGAACGAGAGGGCCGCCCCGAAGGGCCAGTTGCGGGCGGCGGTGAACTGGCGCACGATGTAGTTGCCCAGCAGCGTCGTCTTCGCGCCTCCCAGGATGTCGGGGGTGACGTAGGCGCCGAGGGAGGGGATGAACACCAGGATCGACCCGGCGATGACCCCCGGTCTCGACAGCGGCAGGGTGACCTTCCGGAACGCCGTCCATCCCGAGGCGTACAGGTCCCTGGCGGCCTCCACGAGGCTCCAGTCCATCCGTTCGAGGGCCGCGTAGAGCGGTAGGACCATGAACGGCAGGTAGCCGTACAGGAGGCCGATGAACACCGCCGGTTGGGTGAACAGCAGCTTGTCCCAGAGCCCGAGGGCCCTGCCGAGTTCGGTGACGAACCCGTGCTCTCCGAGCAGCACCCGCCAGGCGTAGGTGCGGACGAGGAAGTTGGACCAGAACGGGATGAGGACCAGCACCAGCAGGACCGCCCGGTAGCGGGCCGATCGACGGGTCGCCAGCCAGTAGGCGAACGGGTACCCGATGGCGAGGCACAGGACCGTGTTGAGGAGCGCCAACCACAGGCTCCGGGCGGCGATCTCGGCGACGACGGGTTGGAGCAGCTTGGCGTACGAATCGAGGTTCCAGTCCGACAGGACGGGCTTGCCCGTTCTCGACCGGGAGGCGAAGGAGAACACGAAGACGATGAGCAACGGGATGGCGAAGAAGAACACGAGATAGGCGTACGAGGGGAGCGCCTGGAGGAACCCCCGCACCGCCTTGGCCCGTTCGGCTCTGCGCTCGAACTCGGGCTCGGCGGCGGGGGCGGGGCGTTCCTCGGTGGTGGTCATTCGGTCAGCGCGTCCGCGGCGTCGTGGTGGAAGCTGACGGCGATCCGCTGGCCGGCGTCCCATCGGGGGAGCGAGGGGACGTTCTCGACGCGGACGTCGATCATGTCACCCGTGGCCAGCTCGATCTGATAGAACAGCGAATCCCCGAAGTACAGCCGGTGCTGGACGGTCCCTTCCAGTCGGTTGCGTCCGTCGACGACCTCTTCGAGCCGGTGGATCTGGATCTTCTCGGGTCGGAGCATCAGCGTCACGGCCGTCCCGACCGGGGCGTTCGTCTGCGCCCTGACCCTGTGGGACGAGCCGATCTCGACGTGGCCTTCGGCGACGATGACGCCCTCGAGGAAGTTCGTCTCGCCGATGAAGTCGGCGACAAACCGGTTGGCCGGCCGCTCGTAGATGTCCTCGGCGGTGCCGACCTGGAGGAGCCTCCCCTCGTTCATGACGCCGATGCGATCGGACATCGTCAGCGCCTCTTCCTGGTCGTGGGTCACGTAGACGAACGTGATGCCGACCTCGCGTTGGATGTCCTTCAGCTCCACCTGCATCGCCTGGCGCAGTTTCAGGTCGAGGGCGCCGAGGGGCTCGTCGAGGAGGAGCACCTTGGGGCGGTTGACGAGCGCCCGGGCGAGGGCCACCCGTTGCTGTTGGCCTCCGGAGAGCTGGGTGGGTCGTCGGTGCTCCATCCCCCCGAGACGGACGAGCTCGATCGCCTCGGCCACCCGCCGGCGCAGCTCGGTGTCGGGAACCTTGCACATGGCCAACCCGAACCCGACGTTCTCGGCGACGGTCATGTGGGGGAACAGGGCGTACGACTGGAAGACGGTGTTGACGGGCCGCTTGTTGGGCGGGGCGAGTGCTACCTCCTCGCCGAAGATCCGGATGCTCCCCTCGGTGGGGAACTCGAGGCCGGCGATCATCCGCAAGGTGGTCGTCTTGCCGCAGCCGGACGGACCGAGCAGCGAGAAGAACTCGCCGTCGGCGACCTCGAGGTCGACGGAGTCGACGGCCGCGACGTCCCCGAACCGCTTCGTCACACCGTGCAGACCGACGGCGACGGTCATCGCACGCTCTCCGTGTCGATCACCAGCGTCTGGAGGTCGGTGAACTCCTCGATCGAGCCTCTGCCCCAGCCGGTGTCGGTTCCGGCGGCTCCGCCGAAGGGTTGGAACGTCTCCCAGAAGTCCGTCGAATCGTTGATCACCACCGTACCCGAACGGACGTGGTCGGCGTACCAGAAGGCGCGGTGGAGGCTCGAGGTGAAGACGGCCGCCTGCAGGCCGAGATGGCTGCGGTTGGCGATCGCCACGGCGTCGGCGTCGTCGCGGGCCGGGATGATCGGCAGCACCGGGCCGAAGGTCTCCTCGGTGGCCAGCGCCGAGTCCTCGGGGACCCGATCCACGATCGTCAGGTCGTAGTACAGGTCGGTCGGGAACCCGGAGGCCCGGTTCCCGCCGACGAGCACGTCGGCGCCGCGCTCGGCGGCGTCGGACAGGTGCCGGTCCATCTTCGCTGCGGTGGCTTCGTTGTTGAGGGGCCCCATCGTCGTCGCCTCGTCGAAGGGATCACCGAGGCGCACCTCGGCGGCGGCGGCGACCGCCGCGTCGACGAACCGGTCGTGGATCGTCTCGACGACGATCACCCGCTCGGTGGCGCAGCACACCTGCCCGGCGTTGTAGTGCGCCCCGTAGACCGCCAGGCGCCCGGCGCGTTCGACGTCGGCATCGTCGGTGACGATGGTCGGTCCGTTGCCGGACATCTCCATGATCGAGCGTTTGATGCCCATCGTCGCGATGATCTTGCGTCCGGTCTCGCTGGAGCCGGTGAAGCCGATCCCGTCGACGCCGTCGTGGCTCACGAGACGTTGGCCGACGTCGGCGCCGCCGGGGAGGATCGAGACGAGACCCTTCGGGACGCCGGCTTCGTCGAAGGCCTTGGCGAGCTCGAGCAGGGCCCACGAGGTGAACGGAGGCGGCTTGACGATGACCGCGTTGCCGGTGGCCAGTCCCGGTCCGAGGTACTCCAGCGGGATCGTGACCGGGAAGTTCCATGGGGTGATCGCAACCCACACCCCGACGGGTCGGTGGAACGTGAACATCCGTTTGTTGCGGTCGGTGGTGGGGATGACGTCTCCGCGGAGGCGTTTGACGTCCTCGGCGGCGTTGATGAAGTACTCGTTGGCTTCGGCGATGTCGTCGAGCGATTCGGCGTGATAGGGCTTGCCTTGCTCGAGGGTCTGGATGCGGGCGATGTCGGGGACCATCGGCTCGATGGCCTCGGCGATGCGGTGCAGGAGCGCCGCGCGTTCGAAGGCGGACCAGTGGCGGTAGTCGTCCTGGGCGGCGCGGGCGGCGGCGACGGCCCGGTCGACGTCGGCTGTCGACGGGATGGGGACGTCCGCGACGTGCCGGCCGGTGACCGGGCTGACGAGCGGATACCGCTCGTCGCCGGAACCGGTCGTCCATTCCCCTCCGAGAAACAGGGACAGTTCCTCGACCACGGCAACCTCCAGCGACAGGGCGACTGTAGCGGCTCGCCGGCCCGGTCACCGGCCGAGGCCCGCCTGTCGGTCGCGGTGGGCCCAGTACCGGCGCGCCCAGGGAGGACGGACGTCGATGGTCGGCCCGGCTGTGTCGACCCGGTGCCACCAGGCAGCGAGGCGCGCGTCGGCTTCGGTGAACGCCTCGACGGACCGGGGAGGATCGTTCAACCAGCGGGACTCGATCCGGTCGCGTTCGTCGAGGAACAGCGGCGCCAGCCTCGCCGGGTCGCGCATGGTGGCCCGGGCGAGGCGTTCGTGGCGCCACCACAGGGTCCGTTCGTCGGCCACGCCGGTCGGGATGGGACCCAGATCGACGGGCTCGTCCACCGAGACCGGCTTGAACAGTGCCAGGCATTGGGCGGAGGTCGCCGAGATCCAGTGGCGAGGCGTCTCGCCGAGGTCGGAGGCCCAGCCCGCGACGCTGGACGACGATGCAACGGCGCCACCTCCGTGCATGCATGGGACGTCCAGGGTCCCGTTCCACAGGTGGTAGCGGGGCCACCGGCGGGTCCCATGGCTACGCAGCACCCCGAGCAGGTCCCCGACCCCGACCGCGCCCGCGGCGAGCCTGGTCGTCAGGGCGATACGCGTGTCGCACGCCGCGAATCGGGTCCGCAGCCGATCTCGATGGTCCTCGGCGAAGCCGGGGATCGTCAGCCCGTTCGAGATCGTCCGGACCCCGCGGACCACCCGCTCGGTGGCCCACAGGCGCCCGGCGGTCTCCAGGACCCATGCGTCGGTCGGGTCGGCCACGAGGAAGCTGTTGTGGTAGGTGAAGGTCGGATCCTCGAACCCGCATCCGCCACCTTGCCCGTGGGTCTCGAGGAGCTCCACGATGATCCCGACCGCCTCCTCCGCGGACGATGCACGCTCCAGGCCGAGGCGAACGAGGTCCATGCCGGTGAGCCCCGTCGCGGCATATGGCTGATCGGTGAACACCGCCTCGTTCCCGATCGTCACGCCGTGCTCGTTGGTCCCCATCTCGGCTCCCCACATCCAGAAGGGACGGGAGATCAGCACCGCGTTCGTCTGGGGGACCTGCGGGATCTCGATGTGGGTGCAGCGGACGGTCGCGTCGGTGTGGTGCCGGCGGGCGTGCCACTCGGGGATCTGCGCCTCGTTGGGATCGCGATCGGAGTTCTTGGCGAAGAGCACGCCGTCGTCGTGGACGACGACCATCGTGTCGCACATGCGGTGACCTTACCGCGTGGCTCGTCAGCGGCGGATGGGTGGGGGCAGCAGGAACGGGTACATGGACCCTCGGCGTCGGTGCCGCCAGCGGTCGGCGCGGCGGAGCCGCTGGAGCGTCTCCCACAAGATGGCGTTGACGCGGTAGTACCGACGGGCCTCCCTGAGGGTGATCGGGTTCTCGACCACGCTCGAGAACGCGGCGAGGGCGGCGGGGACCAGGACGTCGACCCGTTCCTTCCCGAGGTTGCCGGCGACGTCGAGGAGGACGCGACGGACGTCGTAGTAGGTGGCCAGGATGCCGGGCAGCGCGAGGCGGCGCACGGGTGCCCGCAGCGGTGCGGGCAGCGACGCGAGGAACAGCTCGGTGTCGAGGGCCTCGCGGCCGTCGGGTCCGCGGAGCAGTGGGGTGGTGACGTCGAAGTAGATCAGGTGCCCGTCGGGACCGACCGCCCAGTTCGACACCTGGGCGTCGAGGCCGACGCCGCCGTCGACGACCGCCACGACGTGGTCCCGCAACGCGGCGAACAGCGCCGAGGCGTCATCGGGGGACCCCGCGGCGAGCCGGTCGCCGAGGAGCGTCTCGTATCGAGGCTGCACCATGTAGGTGGCGTCGCCAGCCGCCGGCCGGTGGAGCTCGGTGGTGGCGACGTGGACCCCGCGGTCGCGCAGCGTCTCCAAGTAGCGGTCGACGACGGCGGCGTAGCGGGCGAAGTCGTCGTGCGACATCGGAGGCAGGCGCTTGGCGACGAGGCCGTCGTCGAGACGGAGCACCGCCGAGATCTCCCCGTATCCGAGGACCTCGAACGTCGCCGGTGCACCCCGCAGGTGCGCCTCCACCGCGGCGTCGAGCTCCCGAAGCCGGTCGGCGACCGTCACGAAAAGGTCTCCTGCACGATGGCGACGATCTGGTCGATCTCGGCGTCCTCGATCGTCAACGGCGGGAGGAACTGGAGCACCGCGGTGTCGTTGTTGGCGTACACGGCGAAGATCCCACGGTCGAACAGGGCTTTGGCGGCGAGGATGCCGGCGTCCGCGGCGGGGAACCGGAACCCCATCATCATGCCCAACCGCCGGAGCTCGAACGGCAGGCCGGAGAACCCGGCCGCGAACCGGGCGCCGAGCTCGCGGACCCGAGGGAGGAAGCCGGGGGCTTCGACGACGTCGAGCACGGCCAGGGCCGCGGCGCATCCGGGCTCGGCCCCACCGAAGGTGCTGACGTGGGAGAACGGATGCTCGTCGAAGACCCGATGCAGCTCCTTCGTCATCAGGGTCGCACTGATCGGGTAGATGCCGCCGCTGAGGCCCTTCCCGGTGACGAGGGCGTCGGGTCGGATCGACCAGTGCTCGACGGCCCACATGGCGCCGGTGCGGCCGAGGCCCGTCTGGACCTCGTCGACGACGAGCTTGGCTCCCGCGGCGCGGGTGATCTGCCGGAGCCCGGGCAGGTAGCCCGGATCTGGGATCGGCATGCCGAGGGTCGCCGGGACGGGCTCGACGATCACCGCCGCGGTGGTCGAGTCGACGGCACGTTCCATGGCGTCGAGGTCGCCGAAGGGCACCTGGACGAACTCGGGGGAGCTGGAGAGGAACGGATCCCGGTAGGCGGCGTCTCCGGCGGCGAGGGCCAGGCCGGTGTGGCCGTGGTACCCGCCGAGCACCGACACGACCCGGCGCCGGCCGGTGGCTGCCCGACACACCTTGATCGCCAGATCGACGGCTTCGCCTCCCGACACCCCGAAGACGACCCCGGGAAGGGCGTCGCCGGTGGTGCCCGCCAGTCGGAGGGCGAGGCGTGCCCGCAGCGACGACACGAGGTGGTGGTTCCCGATGTCGCCGTCGGCCAGCGCCGCGACGACGGCGTCGATGATCCCTCGGTGGCGATGCCCCAGATTGAACACGCCGCCGTTGCCGTGGCAGTCGAACCAGACGCGATCGTCGTCGGCATCCCAGAACCGGCTGCCTTCCCGGCGCCCCATGACGGCGTCGAAGCCGTACCGCTCGAACACGTCGACCTTGCCGGCGTTGACGTGGGCCCGGTAGAGGGAGAAGAGCTCGGAGCGGTCCATGTGCCGAGTCTCGGGAGCCCCGGCGGCGTCCGCAAGTCGGGTCGCCTGCGGGTTGGCGGGCTCGACGCCCGGCGCGTAGTCTCGGCGCCCCGACGTGGGAGGAGCCCGAGTGTGCTGTCTGGTCGCGATCGCCGCCATGATCGGCCCGCGTGTGGCCATCTTGGTGTGGTGGCTCTTCGATCAGGTCCGGTGGAAGGCGGCGTTCTCGTCGTTCCTCTGGGTGCTGGTGGGGTTCATCTTCTTCCCCTGGACGACCCTGATGTGGGCGCTGGTGGCACCGACCGGCGTGTGGGGGTTCGACTGGCTGTGGCTCGGGCTGGCGTTCGTCGTCGACCTCGGCAGCTACTCGGGAGGTGCGTTGTCGAGGCGCCGGCGAGCGTACTGAGGGCTCATCGATGCGATCCGAGCTGATCATCGACGGGAGGGCGGTCATCGGCGCCGGGGATCCGATCGAGGTCGTCGATCCGACGACGGGACGGACCGCTGCCACGATCCCCGCCGCGTCCGACGCCCAGGTTCGGGCCGCGGTCGATGCCGCCCGGGCATCGTTCCCCGCGTGGCGCGACGCGGCCCAGGACGACCGGTCCGCGGCGCTTCGGGCCGTCGCCGACGAGCTCCTCGATCGTCGGAACGAACTAGCGAGGCTCCTGACCCTCGACACCGGCAGACCGTTCGCCAGGAACCTCCTGTACGTCGACTTCGCAGCGACGATCTTCCGCCAGTACGCCGAACTCGCGCGGCAGCTCGCCGGACGGGTGGTGCCGTCCAACGAGCCGGGGCAGCTCTCGTTCACGCGCCATGTCCCGGTCGGGGTCGTGGCCTGCCTCGTTCCGTGGAACTATCCGCTCGACCTGCTGGCCTTCAAGGTCGCTCCTGCCTTGGCGATGGGGAACACCGTGGTGATCAAGGGCGCCGAGGAGGCGACCCCGTCGACGTTGGAGGTGGGCGCCCTCGTGGCGTCCCACGTTCCGCCGGGCGTCGTCGACGTGGTCGCCGGTGGCCGCCACGTCGGTGAGCGGCTCGTCTCCGACCCGGGCGTGGACATGGTCGCGTTCACCGGTTCGACGGCCGCGGGACGTGCCATCGGGGCCGCCTGCGGGCAGCTCGTGAAACCCGCCCACCTCGAACTGGGCGGCAAGGACCCCGCCCTCGTCTTCGCCGACGTCGAGCCGGAGCTCGCTGCGCGAGGCGTCGTGTGGGCGGCGATGCTCAACGCTGGCCAGGTCTGCACCTCCACCGAGCGGACCTACGTGCATCGATCGGTGGCCGATCGGTTCGTCGCCGCCGCCGTCGAGCTGGCCGGCGCGCTCAGGGTCGGCGATCCGATGGAGCCCGCGACCCAGGTCGGGCCGATGCGGTCCGAGGTGGGACGGTCCACGGTGATGCGGCACCTCGCGGATGCCGTCGACAAGGGCGCGCGGATCCTCACCGGCGGCGCGCCCGTGCCCGGTCCCGGCTACTTCTTCGAGCCGACGGTGGTGGTGGACGTGGACCATTCGATGGACCTGATGCGGGACGAGACCTTCGGTCCGGTGCTGCCGATCATGGTGTTCGACGACGTCGACGAAGCCTTCGCGCTCGCCGCCGATACCGACTACGGCCTCGGGGCCAGCGTCTACACCCGCGACCCGGTGCTGGTCGAACGGGCGTTCCGCGAGCTGCGTGTCGGCGGCGTGTGGGTCAACGATCCGGTCGTGGACAACGCTGCGGGCCTGTTGGCAGGGATCCGAGCGTCGGGCAACGGCCGTGAGCTCGGCCTCGATGGACTGTTCGCCTTCACTAACGTTCGGCATCTGCACTGGCAACCCGAACTCCAGGCCAAGCCCTGGTGGTACGCGCCCGAGGGGTGAGATCGACTCGACGGACGACGACCGCTGATCCTCTTCATCGCCCTCTTCATCGCGACATCAAGGAGACATCATGGGATTGCAGGGACCGAGAACGGCCGACTGGTTCGCCCGCGGCAAGGACGCGCTCGTCAACGGCGTGTCGAGCGGCTTCCGCTACTGGGGGGACGACGACTCGATGGTCATCGACCACGGCGAAGGCGCCTACGTCGTCGACATGGACGGCACCCGGTACATCGACTACCAGCTCGGATTCGGCCCCATCGTGTTGGGGCACGCCGATGAGCGGGTGGTACGCGCCGTCCAGGAAGCGGCGGCATCGGGGACGACCTTCGCGATGACCACCGCCCGTGAGATCGAAGCCGCCGAGAGCTTCAAGCGAGCGATCGATTGGGTCGACGCGTTGCGGTTCACCAACACCGGAACCGAGGCGACCATGCACGCCATCCGCCTCGCCCGGGCCCACACGGGCAGGGAACTGATCGTCAAGTTCGAGGGCTGCTACCACGGCGCCCACGACTACGTGCTGTTCACCACCGCCGGAGCTCCCGTCGGCCATCTCGGTTCCCGTCGATCCCCGGTGCCATGGCAGGCATCGTCGGGGATCCCCGAGGCGATCCGGTCCACCGTCCGTGTCCTGCCCTACAACGATCTGGAGGCCGTCGAGCGCGCGTTCGGCAGCGAGGGGCATCGGATCGCGGCGATCCTGGTCGAGCCGATGATGGGCAACTGCTTCGGGATCATGCCGCAGCCCGGCTACCTCGAGGGGTTGCGGAGGATCGCCGACGAGTACGGGAGTGTCCTCGTCTTCGATGAGGTGAAGACCGGGTTCCGGATGGCGCTCGGCGGTGCGGCCGAGGTCTTCGGGGTCGAACCCGATGTGGGGACGTTCGCCAAATCGATGGGCAACGGCTTCCCGATCGCAGCGATCGCCGGTCGGGACGACATCATCCAGGACTGGGCCAAGGGCGGCGTGACCCAGGCAGGAACCTACTCGGGGAACACGGTCGGGGTCGCCGCGGCCAAGGCCACCATCGACATCCTCGCTTCCGGCGAGCCGTACCGGCAGATCCGCAAGTCCGGCGAGGCGCTCATGAACGGGATCGAACGGATCCTCGCCGAGGAAGGCGTGCCCGGCCACGTGGTCGGCCACTGGTCGATGTTCTCGGTCTTCTTCGGCGAGGAGCCGCCGGCCGACTTCCGTGACTCGGCCCATCACGACGCGGACCTGTACGAAGCCGTCGTCCGCGGCATGATCCGGCGCGGCGTGATGCCGGTCGACGACGCCCTCGAACCGTGGTTCATCTCGGCGGCGCACGGCGACCGGGAGGTGGCGCGGTCCCTCGAGGCCTTCGGCGACGCGCTCGTCGAGGCGAAGGGATGACCTGGACGCCCGAGCGGCTCCTGGCCCACCTCGACGAGCTCGGGGTCGCGACGAGGACCGTCCACCATCGTGCCGTCTTCACGGTGGAGGAAGCCAGGACCCTCCGCCATCGGCTCCCCGGGGGACACACCAAGAGCCTGTTCCTGCGGGACAAGAAGGGCCGGATGATCCTGGCGACGATCGACGCCGACCGCAGGGCGGACCTCGAAGCGATCGCGTCTCAGGCAGGGACCAGGCGTCTGTCGTTCGGGAGTCCCCGGCGGCTCGACCTTCGTCTCGGGGTCGTTCCGGGCGCCGTCAGTCCCTTCGCGGTCGTCAACGACCCGGAGGGTCTCGTCCCGGTGTGGCTGGACGCGACGCTGATGGCACACGACGTGGTGTGGCTCCATCCCCTCGACAACACCATGTCCACGTCGATCGCACCCGCAGACCTCGTCCGGTTCCTCGAGACCGTCGGGCATCCACCCGCGTACCTGCGCGACGAGTGATCTGGCGCGTCCCGGCAGCGGGAGGCGGCGGCGACCGGAAGGGGACCCTCAGCGCCTCGGATCGTCGGTGGAGGGCGATCCCGGCGGGGGGAGCAGCGCGTCGAGTTGGGCGATGAGGGCTCGGTCGGTCTCGAAGGCGAGCGGCGGGAGCTCGTCGAGCGCGAACCACCCGACGTCGACGGCATCGTCGCCTGCCTCGAGCCGTCCTCCGGTCACGGTCCCTTCGAACCAGATGCCGACGGTGAGCTTGGCGGGGTCGTGGAAGTTGGATTGGACCCACACGGGGCGGCCGATCTCGGCGATCAGGCCCGTCTCCTCCTCCAGCTCACGCGCCGCGGCGTCTCGGACGTCCTCGCCGTAGTCGACGAACCCGGCCGGGATCGCCCACAGGCCGGCCTTGGTCGCCGCCGGTCCCCGCTTGATGAGCAGCAGGCGCCCCGCGTCGTCGCGGATCACCACGGCAGCCCCGACCCCGGGGTTCCTCCAGTGGATCCAGCCGCAGTCGGGGCATCCCTTGCGGACGCGTCCGCCGGCGCGGACGTCGCCGAGTGCGGTGCCGCAGCGGGGACAGTACGCGTACTCGCCGGGCCAGTGGTCGTGCTCCATGACGCCACGCTACCGACTGGCGGCCGCTCCGGGCCCGGTTCCGGTTGCCGCTAGCCTGGTTCGTCCACGACCAACGGAGGCCGGAGAGTGTTCGAGTACGCGCGAACTGCCGTCGAGGGTGCGCTCGCGGCGGGTGCCACCTACGCCGACGCACGGGTCGTGCTCGCCAAGGAAGAACGCATCGACGTGCAGAACGACACGGTGCAGGCTCTCGATCGGACCGAACAGGCGGGTGTCGGGGTACGGGCGCTGTACGGATCGTCGTGGGGGTTCTTCGCCACGCCGGAATTGACCGAACGGCACGCCAGGCGGGCCGGGGAACGTGCCGCCGAGATCGCCAAGGCCAGCGCCCTGGTGCCGGGGCCTCCCCTCGAGTTCGCCGATGTGCCCGTCGTCGACGCGACCTACGAGACGCCGTTCGAGGAGGACCCGTTCGCCGTCGGGGTGTCCGACAAGGTCGACCTGTTGCTCGAGGTGAACCGCATCGTCGGGGCCGTCGACGGGATCGCGATCGCCCAGTCCTCGATGACGTTCTGGGACACCGACAAGTGGTTCGTCTCGTCTCAGGGCCACCGGATCCATCAGCATCTCGTCGAGTCCGGCGGCGGGTTCGACGCCACCGCCGTGGGTGAGCGCGAGATCCAACGGCGGTCGTATCCCCAGTCGTTCGGTCAGTTCGAGACGGGCGGTTACGAGGTCGTTCGACGATGGGACTTCCCCGGCAACGCCCAGCGGATCGCCGAAGAGGCTGCTGCGCTGTTGACCGCCGATGAGATGGAAGAACGCGAGACGGCACTCATCTTGGAATCGTCGCAACTGGCCCTGCAGATCCACGAGAGCGTCGGCCATGCGATCGAGCTGGACCGCATCCTCGGCTGGGAAGCGGCCTTCGCCGGCACGTCCCATCTCGAGCTCGCCGGCCTCGGTACGCACCGCTACGGATCGGACCTGATGAACATCACGGCGGACGCCACCCTCCCGGGAGCGCTGGGGACCTTCGGCTACGACGATGAAGGCACGGCGGCCCAACGGGTCGACATCGTCAGGGACGGGATCTGGGTCGGGGTGCTGTCGGGACGGGACACGGCGGCGATCGCCGGCCTTCCGCCGGGCGGGATGGTCCGGGCGGACGGCTACAACCGGCTCCCGATGGTTCGGATGACCAACGTCGGGTTGCTCCCCGGCGACTCGTCGTTGGAGGAGATCATCGCCGACACGAAGGACGGCGTGTACATGGCGACCAACCGGTCGTGGTCGATCGACGACAAGCGGTTGAACTTCCAGTTCGGATGCGAGATCGGATGGGAGGTGAAGGACGGGAAACTGGGACGGATGCTGAAGAACCCGACCTACACCGGGATCACTCCCCGATTCTGGGCCACCTTGGATCGGCTCGCCGGTGAGGACGAGTGGGTCTTCTGGGGGACGCCGAACTGTGGGAAAGGCCAACCGATGCAGGTCGCCCACACCGGCCATCCGGCGTCGCCCGCCCGGTTCTCGCAGGTTCGGGTGGGGGTGCGGGCATGAGCCGCGCCTCGGATCTCGTCGAAGCAACCCTCGCCAGGGTCCCCTCCGGCGTCGACGCCGACGCTCGGGCTTCGGTGGGGAACCTCGCCTTGACCCGGTTCGCCAACGGATTCATCCACCAGAACGTCGCCGAGGACTCCGAGACGCTGTCGTTGCGGGTCGCCGTCGACGGGCGGGTGGCGTTGGCGACGACCACCAACACGTCCACCGCAGGTCTCGATGCGCTGGTCGATTCTGCGGTCGCCGCGGCCCGGCTGTCTCCGGTCGATCCGGACTGGCCGGGACCGGCCCCTGCTGCGGCGGTGCCGGGGATCGAGCACTTCGATCCGTCGACGGCCGATGCCTCCCCTCGTGAGCGGGCGGAACGGGTGAGGTCGTTCGTGGAGGCCGGCGCCGGGTTGCTGGCTGCCGGCTACTGCGAGACCAACGGCGGGGAGATCGTGTTCGCCAACACCGCCGGGCAACGTGCGGAAGGGCGGTCGAGTCAGGCCATCTTGGACGGCATCCACCAGACCCCGACCTCTGCCGGGTCGGGGCACGCGGCGGGGGTGTCGCTCGGGAGCCTCGACGCGGGAGCCGTCGGATCGCTCGCCGCCCGACGGGCCCGCGAGTCGGCCGATCCGTTCGACACGAAACCGGGGGAGTACGAGGTCGTTCTCGCCCCCGAATGTGTGGCGACCATCGCGGTGTTCATGGCGTTCTACGGGTTCAACGCCAAGATGCACCTCGAGGGACGGTCGTTCGCCGAGATCGGCGAGACCCAGTTCGACGAGCGATTCTCGATCTGGGACGACGTCACCGACGACCGGGCGATGGGCGTCCCCTTCGATGCCGAAGGCACCCCCAAGCGCAGGGTCGAGTTCGTCAGGGACGGAACGACGGTGGGCCTCGCCCACGATCGCCGGACCGCCAAGAAGGCCGGTGCCGAATCGACCGGTCACTACGGGCCCGGCTCCGAGTCGTACGGGCCGTTCCCGACGAACGTGTTCGTCGGCGGTGGTGACCGCAGCGCCGAGGATCTCATCGCCGAGGTCGAGCGGGGTCTCTACGTGGCGACGTTCAACTACTGCCGGGTGCTCGACCCGAAGTCCCTGTCGGTGACGGGACTGACGCGCAACGGCACGTTCATGATCGAGAACGGACGGATCACCGGGGCCGTCACGAACCTGCGGTTCACGCAATCGTTCGTGGAGGCGCTCGCTCCCGGGCGGGTCCTGGGAGTCGGTACGGACGGGCGGTTCGCCGATTCCGAGTTCGGGGCCGGGTTCATCCACGCGCCGTCCATGCGGTTGGCCGGGTGGAACTTCACCGGCGGGGCGAGCGGCTGATGGCGCGTCCCGACGATCTGGTGGCAGCGGGCATCTTCGCCACCCGCGACGGTGCGGATGCCGCCTGGGGTGTGTTGGCGGCGGCCGGGATCCCGGCGTCGGTCATCGCCGAACCGGGCATGGTGGGTCGGCGGGACTACCTGGTGATGGTCCATCGCGAACGGCTCGACGACGCCCAGGCGCTCATCGCCGCGGGTCGGTCCTGAGGAGGGAGAGCGTCAGGCGTCGCTGGGCTGCTCGGCGGTCTTCGCCGTCGTCGTGGGAACCGATCGGGTCATGCGCAGGAAGGTCCAGCCGACCGGGATCAGATAGGCGAAGTACGACACGAACGTCAGCAGCGACGGGTCGGCTCGCCAGCCGAAGATGCTCTTCAGGTACCGGGCGATCGCGAAGCGGTCGGGGTCCAGGAACCCGATGTGGAAGAGCTTGTCGACATAGGTCGGGAGGAGACCGACCTCCTGGAACTCGTTGACCGCCTTGGCGACAAGTCCGGCGGCGAACAGGATGATGAGGATGCCGGTCACCCGGAAGAACTTGCGGAGGTCGATCGCTTCGGCGCCGCGGTAGAAGCCGTAGCCGATGGCGATCGCGGCCGCGATGCCGAGGATCGCCCCGACGAGCTGACCGGCGCCGGCATCCTCGCCGACCGTGGTCGAGATGAGGAACAACGCGCTCTCGAGACCTTCGCGGAGGACGGCGACGAAGGCGATCGACGCCAACGCCAGCGTCCCGCCGACCGTCAAGGCCACGTCGACGCTCATCTCGAGCTTGTCGCGCATCTGGCGGGCCTGGCGCCCCATCCAGAAGATCATCCAGGTCAACAGCCCGGCGGCGGCCAGGGCGACGATCGCCTCGACGAGGTTCTCGGCGACACCTTCGAGCTCTCCGACGGTGATCCACAGGACGGCGCCGACGAGGAGGGAGACGGCGGCAGCGCCGAGGGTCCCGACCCAGATCCATCGCTTCTGATCCGATCGTTGGACCCGATCGACGTAGGCGAGGAGGATGGCGACGATGAGGGCGGCCTCGACCCCCTCACGAAGCATCAAGAGGAACGATGCCACCGGACTGGTCCTTTCGGTTCGTCGGTCTGACCGGACGGACAGTAATTCGCACCATCAGGATAGTGCAAACCGGGTTGGGCGCGATCCTCGGACGCGACGAACCTCCCCGGGGTGCGGCCTGGGGAGGTTCGGTCAGGGTCGGTCGGCTCAGTGGTCGTGGTCGTGGTCGTGACCTTCGCCGGCCTCGTGCTCGGCGATTTCCTTACGGACCGCATCCATGTCCAGATCGTTGATCTGCTTGATCAGGTCGTCGAGGACCTGTTCGGGCAGTGCGCCGGGCTGCGAGAAGACGCCGATCTGGTCGCGGAACGCCATCAGCGTCGGGATCGAGCGGATCCCGAAGTACCCGGCCAGCTCGGGCTCGGCCTCCGTGTCGACCTTCCCGAAGACGATGTCGGGGTACTGCTCGGAGAGCTTCTCGTAGACCGGCGCGAACATCTTGCACGGGGCACACCAGTCGGCCCAGAAGTCGACCAGGACGGTGTCGTTGTCCATGATCGTCTTCTCGAAGTTGTCCTTGGTCAGGGTGACGGTTGCCATGTTGGGTGAATCTCCGTTCTCGCGCGGGCCAGCCGGTGGCCCTGGTCCCGAGGCACAACGATAATACCCCCCGGGGTATTCCCGCGATCGGGGGCGGAACCAGACGGCGCCGAACCGGTAGCCTCCCCATCGATGACCCCCAGCGTCCCCATCGTCGAGTTCCGTGGCGTCGGGCTTCGAGTCGGGACGACCACGATCCTGCGCTCGGTCGATCTCGTCGTCGATCCCGGCCAGGCGATCGGGTTGTTCGGCGCCAACGGCGCAGGGAAGACCACCCTGCTGCGTGTCCTCGGCACGCTGAGCCGACCCACCGAAGGTCTCGCCCGCGTGCTCGGCGTCGACCTGACGACGACGGACCGCTACGACCTTCGTCCCCGGATCGGGCTCGTCGGTCACACCCCCGCGCTCTACCCCGAGCTGACCCTCCGCGAGAACCTCGCCTTCGCCGCCGAGGTCATGGATGTGGCGCGAAGCCGGGTCGACGAGGCCCTGGCCATGGTGGGACTCGCCGGCGCCGCCGAGCGCCCGGCCGGAGCCTGTTCCCACGGCATGCAGCGGCGAGCCGAGTTCGCCAGGGAGCTCATGGTCGAACGCGATCTGTTGCTCCTCGACGAGCCCCATTCCGCCCTCGACCGCGACGCGGTGGATCTCGTCGAGGGTCTCGTCGCCCGGACGTTGGACCGGGGCGGCGCGGCGGTGCTCGTCTCGCACGATCGGGACCGGGTGGCGAAGATGGCCGACCGCTGCGTCGAGCTCGAGGCCGGTGTGCTGCGGTGAGCGGGATCCGACGTCAAGCCCTCGCCGTGGCCCGGCGCGATCTCGCCAGGGAACGCCGCCGCGGTGAGGTGCTGTGGGTCACCGTCCCCTTCGGGATCATCGCCCTGCTGTTGGTTCCCCTCGCCATCGGCACCGATCAGGCCACCTTGCACCGTGTCGGACCCGGTCTGTACTGGGTCGTCGTGCTCCTCTTCGGTGTCCTCGTCGGCGTCCGCGGCGCAGCCGATGAGACCGGCCCGCAGCGCGACGCCGCCGCCCTCCTCGGTCTCGATCCCGTCGCCGTGTTCGCCGGTCGGGCGCTCGCCACCTCGTCGTTGCTGGTGGTCTTCGAGCTGGTCGTCGGCGTGGCCGCCATCGCCTTGTACGACATCGACCTGATCGGCGTGGGATGGCTGGCGTTGGTGGTGCTGCTCGTCGCGATCGGACTCGGGACCTTGGCGACCATCGCCTCCTCCATCGTCGCCTCCGGGGCGGGGACCGCGGCGCTCGTCCCGCTCCTCGTCGCTCCGCTCGCCATCCCGCTGCTGCTGGGCGCTACCCAGTCGCTCGATGGCTTGCGCCAGGGGACAAGTATCCTCTCATGGATCTTGCTGATGATCGTCGTCGTGCTCGTCTTGGGCATCGTCGGGGTCGTCAGCTCCGGACCCCTCCAGGAGAGCCGATGACCGCCCAAGCCGAGATCCGGGACCGGCGCTGGCCCTGGTACGTGGCCGTCGTCGCCGTCGCGGTCGCTCTCTCGTTGTCGATGATCAGTCCACCCGATGCCGTTCAAGGCGACCTCATCCGGATCATGTACATCCACGTCCCGGCCGCGTGGCTCGCGTACCTGGCGTTCACCGTCACCCTCGTCGGCAGCATCGGCTACCTGGCGACCAAGCGGATGGTCTTCGACCGGCTCGCCGCCTCGTCGGCCGAAGTGGGGGTCTACTTCACCGGCCTGGCCATCCTCCTCGGCATGATCTGGGGCAAACCCACGTGGGGCGTGTGGTGGACCTGGGACGCCCGCCTGACCCTGACCGCGATCATGTTGTTCGTCTACCTCGGGTACCTGGCGTTGCGACGTGCGACGCCCGATCCGGACGCCAGGGCCAAGCGCAGCGCCATCTTGGGGGTGCTCGCCATCGTGCAGATCCCGATCGTGCACTTCTCGGTCGTGTGGTGGCGCACCCTCCATCAGCCACCCAGCATCATCCGGCCCGACGGACCCGCCATCCAGGATCCGCTCATGGTCATCGCCCTGATCGCCGGTGTGGTCGCCTTCACGGTCGTGTACGTGGCGCTGGTCGCCAAACGGATGGAACTCGCTCGGATCGAGGACGCCATCGTCGCCCGCGAAGCCACCTTCGAGCGTCCCGTCGCCGGCGAGGCGGTCGTCGCCCCCGACCTGTCGCCGGAGCCCGGAGGCGCTCGATGAGCGGCCAATGGGCGTGGGTGACCTTCGCCTATCTCGTCTTCTATGGGACGCTGGCGCTGTTCGTCGGATCCATCGCGTGGAGGCTGCGTCGCGGACGGGCACGGATCGAGGAACGGCCGTGAAGCGGTACTGGAAGTTCCTCGTCCCCGCCGGCCTCGCCGTCGTGGCACTGGGCTTCCTCATCGCCAATCTCAACTCGAACCTCGTCTACTTCAACACCCCCACCGAGCTGATGCAGCGACAGGCCGACGACGCCAGGCTCCGGCTCGGCGGGCAGGTCGTTCCCGGCACCGTCGCCGAATCCGCCACCGGCGCCGTCTTCGAGGTGACCGACGGTCGCGAGACGGTGCTCGTCGACCACACCGGAGCGCCGCCGGACCTGTTCCAGGAGGGCATCGGCGTCGTGGTCGAGGGATCGTGGGACGGCTCCGAGTTCCACTCCGACACGATGCTCGTCAAGCACGACGAGAACTACTCACCCGAGAATCCCGACGAGCCCTTCCCCGGATCGTGATCGCCCTCCTCGGATACCTCGGCGTTCTCCTCGGTCTCGTCTCGGCGTCGACGTTGGCGTACACCGGCGTGCGCGCCGTGCGCCGGGGCGGGCGGGTCGACGAGTCCGTGCGCTGGTCCGTCACCGGCCTGGCCCTCGGCGCGGTGGTTGCGTTCGCCGCCCTCGAGCTCGGTGTGCTCACCCACGACTTCTCGATCGCCTACATCGCCCGGAACACGGCGACCACGACCCCCTTCGTGTTCCTCCTCGCCAGCGGATGGGCCGCGCTCGAAGGCAGCATCGTCCTGTGGGGACTGATGCTGGCGGGCTTCACATGGGTGCTGGCGGGCAAGGTCCGCGGGGACGACCGGCTCGGGGTGGGCGCGTTGGCGGTCATGGGCGCCGTGGCGGTCTTCTGGTTCGGGATGATGGCCTCGGTCGCCAATCCGTTCGCCATCTGCACCGAGGTCGTCGGTGGTGCCTGCGCGTCGAGCTCCTGGCTCCCGATCGGGAACGCCGTCGCTCCCCTCGAAGGGTTGGGGCCGAACCCGCTCCTGCAGAACCACATCCTGATGGCGATCCACCCGCCGATGCTCTACCTCGGCTACGTCGGGTTCACGGTCCCGTTCGCCTTCGCGATCTCGGCACTCGCGCAGGGCATCCAGGGGAAGGCCTGGCTCGTGCGGACCCACCGCTGGTCGCTGATCGCGTGGCTGTTCCTCACCGCCGGGATCATCCTCGGTGGATGGTGGTCCTACGAGGTGCTCGGCTGGGGCGGCTACTGGGCGTGGGATCCGGTCGAGAACGCCGCCTTCCTCCCGTGGCTGATCGGTACGGCGTTCATCCACTCGGCCATCGTGCAGGAGCGTCGGGGCATGCTCCAGGCCTGGAACTTCGTGCTCGTCATCGCCACCTTCGCGCTCACGATCCTCGGCACGTTCCTCACCCGCTCCGGGGTGATCGCCTCGGTGCACAGCTTCTCGCAATCGCTGATCGGGCCGGCGCTGCTGGCGTTCCTCGTCGTTCTCCTCGTCTCGTCCCTGGCGCTGTTCGCCACTCGGATCCACCTCGTCGCCTCCTCGCCGCGTCTGGACTCGGTGGTGTCGAGGGAAGGGTTCTTCCTGGTCAACAACCTGATCCTGACGCTCTTCGCCTTCACCGTCCTGCTCGGCACGCTGTACCCGCTGATCATCGATGCCCTCAGTGGTCGGGAGGTCTCGA
Source organism: Acidimicrobiia bacterium (assembly GCA_026985095.1). GTDB lineage: Bacteria > Actinomycetota > Acidimicrobiia > Spongiisociales > UBA5794 > JALSQW01. The sequence continues at coordinate 77,417 of JALSQW010000064.1, forward strand.
TCGGTCGGCCGTTCTTCGACCGGGTGACCATCCCACTGGCCTTCGCGCTGCTCCTGGCGGTCGGGGTCGGATCCATCGCACCGTGGCGGGTCGCCAAACCCCAGATCCTCTGGCAGCGCACCCGCGGAGGCATCGCGACGGGACTCGTCGCCGCCGCCTTCGCCGTGGTCGTCGGCGTCTCGTCGATCCCGGTGCTCGGGGTGATCGCCCTGGCCGGCTTCGTGATCGGAACGATCGTCGGGTTCTTCCTCCGGCAGGCCGGGGCCAGGCGCGCCACGGGATCCGGAGGTCGGGAGGCGGCCTGGACGGTGTTCCGCAACGACCTCGGGTACTGGGGTGGACAGATCTCGCACATCGGCCTCGCGCTGCTGGCCGTGGCCATCGCCACCTCGTCCGCGCTCGCGGTGCGCGGCCAACTGCAGCTGGCCGTCGGGGACAGCGGGATCGTCGACGGGTACTGCGTGCGGTACGACGGCACCTTCCAGGAGGTCACGCCCAACCGCATCGTCGACGGGTCGACCATGACGCTGCTGCGTGACGACTGCTCCACGTTCGTCGCCGAGCTGGCGCCACGGGTCAATCGGTATCGCGGGGCCTCCCAGGCCATCGCGTCGCCGGCCGTCCACACCGGCATCCTCGAGGACGTGTACCTGTCGATCGCCGGCGGATCGTCCGAGACCATCGCTCTCGACGTGTTCATCTTCCCGCTCCAGTGGCTCGTGTGGGTCGCCGGGGGCATCATGATCCTCGGCGGCTTCGTCGCCCTCGGACGCAAGGTGCGTCGCCGCGATACGCTGCCGGTGACGGCACCCGATCCGGAGGAGAGCCGTGTCTGAACGGGCTCGGAACCTGATCGTCGGGGCGGTCTCGGTGGCCGCCCTGGTCGTCATCGTCGTCGGTCTCGCCGGACGGTCGGGCCCGACCGTGCCGACCCCCCAAGCGCGGGCCTATCAGCTCGAGATCAGACTCAAGTGCCCGTTCTGTGTGGGGGAGTCCCTCGCAGATTCGCAGTCCGGCGTCGCGCGCGATCTCCGCGTGCTGATCGAGCGGCGCATCGCCGAGGGTGCCACCGATCAGGAGATCATCGACGAGTTCGTCGCCAACTACGGCGAATCCATCGTGCTCGACCCCGGAGGCAAACGCTGGGGTATCGCCCTGTGGGCGCTTCCGGTGCTCCTCGGTGCCGTGGGTGTCTACGCGGTCGTGCGGCTCCGGCGACCGGACGAGACGCCGGTCGACTCGGAGGTCGGGTCCCGATGAACGCCGAGCGACTGCGCCTGGTCGATCAGCTCGAACAGGTCGAGCGCGACCTCGTCGAGCTCGACGAGCAGGTCGCCACCGGTGAGCTTGACGTCGAGACCCATGCCCGGCTGGTCGCGTCCTATCGGGCCGAAGCGGACGAGCTCCGCCGGCTCATCGCCGAGGTCCCCGACGACGGAGCGAAGGAAGTCGACATCGTGCCGTACCGGTCGCGGAGGCGGGTCCTGGCCGGCGCGGCGATCCTCGTCGTTGGTGTCGTGGTCGTCTCGTTCCTCGGTGTGCGGTCCCTCCAGGACCGCCCGTCCAACGCGCTGAACGGCGTCGTCGGCGACGTGGCGCGGTCGGGAGGGGTCGATCTGGACCAGGTCAGCAACGAGGAGATGGAGGCGGTCATCGCCGACAACCCGGACATCCTCGGGATGCGGATGGCCCTCGCCCGCCGCTACTTCGAGGAAGGCACCTTCGACAAGGCGCTCGATCACTACATGGTCGTCCTCGAGCAGGAACCCAACGCCGAGGCGCTCGCCAACGTCGGATGGATGACGTTCCTGTCGGGGCGTCCCGACGTGGCGGTCACCTTCGAGGAGCGCGCCATCGCGCTCGATCCGGGCTACACGCCGGCGTACTGGTTCCTCGCCAACGTTCGGATGTACGGCCTCGACGACCCGGAGGGGGCCGCCGAGCCGCTCCGAACGCTGCTGTCCGCCGACGGCGTCCCCGACGACATCAGGGCCCAGGCCGCCGAGATGCTCGCCTCGGGCAGCGACGGATGACCCAGACGAGCGCGACCGAGGCGACGCCACGGTCCCAGATCACGGTGGTCGTGGCGATCGTCGTGGGTGTCCTCATCGTGGGGCTGGGCATCGTCTTCGCCGGCCGTTTCGGCACCGACGTCACCGTCGCCGCCTCGCCCCTGATCGGCGAACCCGTTCCCGATCTGACGTTGCCCTTCCTCGAAGAGGACGGGGAGATGTCGTTCACCGACATGCGTGGCGAGATCCTCGTGATCAACTTCTGGGCGTCATGGTGTCTGGCGTGCCGAGAGGAGCACGGGGCGCTGGTGGCGGCCTCGACGAACTACGCGGACTTCGGGGTGACGTTCATCGGCGTCAACTACCAGGATTCCCTCGAGCCCGCCCAACAGTTCCTCGACGAGCTCGGACGGGGCGACGAGTACGTCTACGTCGTCGACGACGATTCCACGGCCGGGTTCGCCCTCGGTGTGCTCGGGATCCCCGAGACGTTCTTCGTCGACCGCGACGGGATCATCGTGGGCAAGATCAGCGGCCCGACCACCTACGAGCTGCTGTCGAGGACCCTGGACAACATCATCGTGGGCAAGGCCGTCGACTCCGTCAAGACCGGCGAGGTCCAGAACCGCTGAGGACCGCACGCCGGCGGGCCTGAAGCCCGCGGTACCATCTGGTGCCCTCGATGCCCCGAAGGAGGACGCCGCGTGCCCAGCCAAGCCGACCACCGGTTGCCCCGCACGGTCATCCCGACCCACTACCGCCTCACCGTCGAACCGGACCTCGCGCAGGCGCGCTTCACGGGTCGGGTCTCCGTCGAGGTCGACGTCGTCGAGGCGGTGGGCGCCGTCGTCCTCAACGCTGCCGAACTCGAGATCCGCGACGTCGCCCTGGTGTCGCCGGCGGGGGAACGCATCGTCGCCAACGTCACCATGGACGAGGCCGCCGAACGAGCGACCCTCACGCTGGAGCGCCCCGCCGCGGCCGGGCCATGGAGGTTGGAGGCGTCCTTCACCGGTGTCCTCAACGACAAGCTCCGCGGGTTCTACCGGTCGACCTACACCGACGCGTCCGGGAACGAGAAGGTGATCGCCACCACCCAGTTCGAGGCCACCGACGCCCGCCGGGCCTTCCCCTGCTGGGACGAACCGGACCTCAAGGCGACCTTCGAGGTGACCCTGGTGGTCGACGAGGGCCTCTTCGCGGTCTCCAACGGGCCACAGGTCGCGAGGGAACCTGCAGGCGAAGGGAAGGTCGCCATCCGGTTCGCCCCGACGATGAAGATGTCCACCTATCTGGTGGCGTTCGTCGTCGGCGACCTGGTCGCCACCGAACCGGTGGACGTCGACGGGACGCTGTTGAGGATCGTCCATCAGCCCGGCCAGGAGCACCTGACGCCCTTCGCCCTCGAGGTCGGTGCCCACGCCTTGCGCTACTTCACCGACTACTACGGGATCCCGTACCCGGGCGACAAACTCGACATGATCGCCATCCCCGACTTCGCATGGGGAGCGATGGAGAACCTCGGCGCGATCACGTATCGAGAGACGGCGCTGCTCGTCGATCGGGACACGGCGACCCAGGCGGAGCTCATGCGGGTCGCCGACGTCATCGCGCACGAGATCGCCCACATGTGGTTCGGTGATCTCGTCACGATGAAGTGGTGGAACGGGATCTGGCTCAACGAGGCGTTCGCCACCTTCGCGGAGATGAAGTGCGTCGACGCCTACCGCCCGGATTGGCAACGCTGGCTCGCGTTCGCCGCCTCCCGGGCGGGATCGATGGAGACCGACGCCGTCGCCAGCACCCGGCCCATCGAGTTCCCGGTCGCCTCACCGGAAGATGCCAACGAGATGTTCGACGCCCTCACCTACCAGAAGGGCTCGTCGGTCCTGCGGATGCTCGAGCAGTACCTGGGTGAGGACCGATTCCGAGCCGGCATCTCGGCGTACCTCGAGCGGCACGCCTACGGGAACACCGAGACCGCCGACCTGTGGGCGGCGCTCGAGGACGTCACCGGGGAACCGGTCGCCGAGATCATGGACGGATGGATCTTCACCGGCGGGTTCCCCGAAGTGCACGTCGACGGCGGTCCCGCGGACTACCGCCTCGAGCAGCGACGGTTCCGGTACCTCGGCGACGACGAGACCGTCTGGAAGATCCCGCTGTTGTACCGCAGCGACTCGGGCCGGGCGCGGCTCCTCATGGAACGACGGACCCAGGAGCTGCACGCCGGCCCCCACCTGCTCCTCAACGCGGGTGGAGACGGGTTCTACCGGATCCGGTACGCCCCCGAGCTCGCGGCCGACGTCGTCGCCCGGATGGCGGACCTCGAAGAGGCCGAACGCTACTCGGTGGTCTCCGACCGGTGGGCGTTCGTGCTCAGGGGCGCCGAGCCGGCGGCGAGCTACCTGAGGCTGATCGAGCAGCGGTCGGACGAGACCGAGCCGGACCTGTGGGGCAAGATGCTCGCCGGTCTCGGTGAACTCGCCCGTGTCGTGTCCGGCGCCGATCGACCGGCGCTGCAGCGGTTCGTTCGCGACCTGGTCCGCTCCCAGGTCGATCGCCTCGGATGGGAACCCGGCCCGGGGGAGGACGACCGGACCCGTCGACTGCGGGGGCTGCTCCTGCGGTCGCTCGGCACCCTCGGCGCCGACGACCATGCCACCGAACGGGCCTTCGAGCTCCTGGCCCGGGTCGAGGTCGATCGGACGGCGGTCGATGCGGAGGTCGCCGATGCCGCGCTCGGCATCACGGCGTGGAACGGCACGATGGCCGAGTTCGAACACTTCCTCGAACGGTCCCGGCAGGCGGACAATCCCCAAGATGTCGTCAAGTACCTGCGGGCGGCGGCTTCGGTACCCGAAGCGGACGCGGCGAAGCGCATGTTCCAGATGGTCCTCGACGGTGACGTCCGCGCCCAGGATTCGTTCTGGGTCCTCGCCATCCTCTTGGGCCATCGCACCAACGGCCCGCTGGTGTGGGAGCTGATGAAGGCGCAGTGGAACGCCATGTTGGCGGTCATCCCCCCGTCGACGGCTCGGCGCATCCTGGATCTGGTGCCGTACCGTTCCGAGCCCGACGTGGCCGCCGACATCGAAGCGTGGCTGGCCGATCATCCGGTCCCGGGCGGGGAGAAGTACGCGGCCCAGCAGGTCGAGCTGATGAAGGTCCGGGTCGGGTTGCGGCAGCGGGAAGCGCCGCGGTTGGGCGAAGCACTGGGCGCCTGATCAGTCCTCGACGCGGCGAAGGATCGCCTTCAGGTGGATCTGATGGGGCTGACCGACCGCACCCATGTACAGGTCGTAGCGGAGGGTGTCGCCGTCGACGACGAGGTTCCGTTCCACCGAGTCGACCTGCTTGGCCGACGGTGTGCGCCCGACGATCTGTGAGCGCAGCGACAGGGTCGTGCCGTCGATCGGTCCGGCGTCGACCTCGACGATGCCGCTCGGTTGGGCGATGACGAGCTCGGCCGCCGTCGCCGCCGGGGCGCGGTAGTAGCCGGCCTCGGCATGGAGGGGCTCGCCGGTCGCGGCGTGCCAGGTCCGTTGTCGGTAGGCGAGGAACGGTTTGCCGACGTGGGAGATGACGATCTCCTCCCGATACGCGAAGGGGTCGATCGTCGGATAGATCCCGGTGCCGTCGCCCTTCCACGTTCCGAGGAGGAACGCCAGGGGAGCGATGTCGGGATGGACGGCCGGGCTCATGGATGCAGGCTACCGCGGCGGGCGGGGGCCGTAGCTCCTGGCCCGCGAGCCGAGACGGTCGCCGACGCGGATGGCGGGGGGCCGATCGCCGCGACGGTAGGCTCCGTGGCGTCACCGACCGCGCAGGAGGCACCCGTTGGAGATCGTCGTCGATGGCTCACCGCTGACGATCGACCAGGTCGTGGCTGTCGCCCGCAAGGAGGCTGCTGCGGTCCCCGGCGGCGATCTGGAGTCCAGGATGCGGCCCGCCAGGGATCTGGTGGAGCGGGTCGTGGCTCGCGACGAGACGGTCTACGGCATCACCACCGGATTCGGCGCCCTGGCCAGCACCCGGATCGACCCCTCCCGGGCCGCCGAGCTCCAGGTCGACCTCCTCCGCAGTCACGCTGCCGCGGTGGGGCCCTTGCTGCCATCCGAGGTGGTCAGGGCCATGCTGCTCCTGCGAGCCCGCACCCTGGCCCAGGGCCACTCCGGCGTGCGGCCGGTGGTCGTCGAGCTGCTCCTCGAGCTGCTCCGCAGGGACCTGCTTCCCGCCGTCCCCGGTCAGGGATCGGTGGGCGCCTCGGGTGACCTGGCACCGTTCGCTCACCTCATGTTGCCGCTCATCGGCGAAGGCGCCATCGTCGTGGACGGCGCTCCCGTCCCTGCCTCCGAGGTCCTCGCCGACCACGGCATCGTTCCGCTCCAGCTCGAAGCCAAGGAGGGCCTGAGCCTCCTCAACGGCACCGAAGGGATGCTGGCGATGGGCTGCCTGGCGGTCGATCGAGCCCGGGTTCTGGTGGATTCGGCCGACGCCATCTGCGCCATGTCCGTCGAGGCGTTGATGGCCTCCGCACGGCCCTTCCAAGCCCGCATCCACGCCCTTCGTCCCCACCCCGGTCAGGTCACCTCGGCGGCGCGGATCGCCTCGCTCATCGACGGCTCCGAGATCGGCTCCAGTCATGCCGACGACTTCACCCATGCCGTTCAGGACGCCTATTCGCTGCGCTGCGCCCCCCAGGTCCACGGTGCCGTCAGGGACACGATCGCCCACGCCGAGCGGGTGCTCGGCATCGAGCTGGGCTCGGTGGTCGACAACCCCATCGTCTTCGCCGACACCGGTGATGTCGTGTCGGGTGGCAACTTCCACGGCCAGCCCCTCGCCTTCGTGCTCGACTTCCTGGCCGTGGCGTTGACAGAGCTGGGCTCGATCTCCGAGCGCCGCACGGACCGGATCCTCGATCCCGACCGGTCGTCGGGGCTCACCCCGTTCCTGGCCACCCGCCCCGGTATCGACTCGGGCTACATGCTGACCCAGTACACCGCGGCGTCGCTGGTGGCCGAGAACCGTGTCCTTGCACATCCGGCATCGGTCGAGTCGATCCCGACGTCGGGCCTGCAGGAGGATCACGTATCGATGGGGTGGGGCGCGGGCAGGAAACTGTTCGACGTGATCGACAACACGACCCGGGTCCTGGCGGTGGAGCTGATCTGCGCGGCCCAGGGGATCGAGCAGCGGGCGCCGCTGCGACCCGCCCCCGCCACCGGTTCGATGCTCGAGACGCTCCGGGGGCGAGTACCGAGGCTGGTGGAGGATCGGCCACCGGGGCCCGACATCGAAGCCGCCGCCGACCTGATCAGGGCCGCCGCGTTCGCCACGGACCGATAGGAGGAGCACCCATGTCCGGACCACGCCCCGTCCGAGCGCCCCGCGGGAACGAGCTGTCGACCAGAGGATGGCTCCAGGAGGCGGCGCTGCGCTGTCTCATGAACAACCTCGATCCCGAGGTCGCCGAGAACCCCGACGCGCTCGTCGTCTACGGCGGCCGCGGCAAGGCGGCTCGCGACTGGGAGGCGTTCGACGCCATCGTCGCTTCCCTCCGGTCCCTCGAGGCCGACGAGACGCTCCTGGTGCAATCCGGCAAGCCGGTGGGGATCTTCCGGACCCACGAGATGGCGCCCAGGGTCCTGATCGCCAACAGCCTGCTGGTGCCCGACTGGGCCGACTGGGAGCACTTCTGGGAGCTCGAGGCACAGGGGCTCACGATGTACGGCCAGATGACCGCCGGCTCGTGGATCTACATCGGCACCCAGGGCATCCTCCAGGGCACCTACGAGACCTTCGCCGCCATCGCCAAGCAGCGCTTCGACGGCACCCTCCGCGGGACGTTGACGCTGACCGCCGGCCTCGGGGGGATGGGCGGCGCCCAGCCGCTGGCGGTCACCATGAACGACGGCGTTGCCCTCGTCGTCGAGGTCGATCCGGCCCGGATCGACCGTCGTTTGGAGACCCGCTACCTCGACGAGCGCGTGGACGATCTCGACGACGCCCTCGCCGAGGTCCTCGCGGCCAAGGCCGCCGGCCGGGCACTGTCGGTCGGGGTCCTCGGCAACGCCGCCGAGGTCTTCCCCGAGCTCCTCCGGCGGGGCGTCGCCGTCGACATCGTCACCGACCAGACCTCGGCCCACGATCCCCTCAACGGGTACATCCCCCGCGGGATGACCTTGGCCGAGGCGGCCGAGCTCCGAGCCGAGGACCCCGCGGTGTACGTCGAAGCTGCCCGGGCCTCGATGGCGATGCACTGCGAGGCGATGGTCGGGTTCCAGCGCCGAGGAGCCGAGGTGTTCGACTACGGCAACAACCTGCGGGCCGAAGCGAGGGAGGGCGGCTTCGCCGAGGCGTTCTCGTACCCGGGTTTCGTTCCTGCCTACGTCCGGGATCTCTTCTGCGAAGGCAAGGGTCCGTTCCGTTGGGTGGCGCTGTCGGGCGACCCGGCGGACATCGCCGCCACCGACGCGGCGTTGAAGCGCCTCTTCCCCGGTGATGCCCACCTGCACCGTTGGCTCGACATGGCCGCCGATCGGGTCGCCTTCCAGGGGCTCCCGGCTCGGATCTGCTGGCTCGGATACGGGGAGCGAGCGAAGGCCGGGCTGATGTTCAACGACCTGGTCGCCGAGGGCGTCGTGTCGGCGCCGATCGTCATCGGCCGGGACCACCTCGATTCGGGATCCGTCGCCTCGCCCTACCGCGAGACCGAGGACATGGCCGACGGCAGCGACGCCATCGCCGACTGGCCGATCCTCAACGCCTTGTTGAACACGGCCTCGGGAGCGGCTTGGGTCGCCGTGCACCACGGCGGCGGTGTCGGGATGGGCAAGTCGATCCACGCCGGGGCCCAGGTCGTCGCCGATGGCACCGAGGAGGCCCGGATCCGCCTAGAGCGGGTCCTCACCAACGATCCGGGAACCGGCGTGATGCGGCACGTCGACGCCGGGTACCGCCGAGCGATCGAGGTCGCGGAGGAACGGGGCGTGCGGATCCCGATGGCGCGGTGAGCGACCCCGGCGCTCTGGTCGTCGGCGGCATCGGGGAGCTGGTGACGAACGCGTCCGACGTCCCCGGCGACCTGGCGGTGCTCCATGACGCCGCCGTCGCCATCGAAGCCGGGACGGTGGTGTGGGTCGGCGACGAGACCCGGCTTCCCGGGCCCTACCGGGGCTTGCCGGTCCTCGACGTCGCCGGCCGGGCTGTCGTTCCGGGCTTCGTCGACGCCCACACCCACGTCGTGTTCGCGGGCGACCGCGCCGACGAGTTCGCTCGTCGTCTTGGAGGTGAGCGGTACGAGGACCGCCTCGCCGCCGGCGGGGGCATCCTGTCGACGGTGGCTGCCACCCGGGCCGCCGGCGAGGACGAGCTGGTGGCTCAGGCCGCGGATCGCGTCGAACGCATGCTGCGGGCCGGGACGACGACGATCGAGATCAAGTCCGGCTACGGGCTCGACGTCGAGACCGAACGACGGATGCTCCGCGTCGCCCACCGGCTCGGCCACGAGCTCCCCGTCGATGTCGTCGCGACGTTCCTCGGCGCCCACGTGGTCCCGGCCGAGTACCGCGATCGGCGCGACGCCTACGTGGACCTCGTCTGCGGCCCGATGATGGATGCCTGTGCGCCGTTGGCGGAGTTCTGCGACGTCTTCTGCGACGAGGCCGCTTTCGACGTCGACGAGTCCCGACGCATCCTCGAAGCCGGGATCGCCCATGGTCTTCGCCCCCGTGTCCACGCCGACCAGCTCTCCCGCGTCGGGGCCGCACGGCTGGCCGCCGAGGTCGGAGCGGTCGCCGCCGACCACCTCGACCATGTCAGCGACGAGGATCTGGCCGCGCTCGCGGAGGCCGGTACGGTGGCGGTGTTCCTGCCGGGCGTGTCGCTGTCGATGAGGGCGCCGTATCCGGACGCCCGCAGGGCCTGGGACGCCGGGGTGACGGTGGCCATCGCCACGGATTGCAACCCGGGCACCGCATGGATGGAGCGGATGTCGTTCATGGTGGCCCTGGCGGCGATCGAGATGGGGCTCACGCCCTCTCAATCGCTGTGGGCGGCGACCCGAGGCGGTGCGCTGGCCCTCGCTCGACCCGATCGGGGGCGACTCATGCCGGGCGACCGCGGCGATCTGGTGGTCCTCGATGCGCCGAGCCATCTGCACATCCCGTACCGCCCCGACACCGACCTGGTGGGCGCCGTGGTCGCCGCCGGCAGGGTGGTCGGGCGGTAGCCTTCGGCGGACCATGGCGCTGCATCCGTACCTCGCGCTGGAACACCCGATCCGATTCGCTCACCGGGGGAGCCGCATCCTGTGGCCCGAGAACACGATGCGGGCCTTCGCCGGCGCCGTGGAGGAACTCGGCTACCGCTACCTCGAGATCGACGTGCGCCTCACCAGGGACCGGGTCGTCGTCGTCCACCACGACGCCACACTGGACCGGACCACCGACGGGCATGGTCCGGTGGCACTGCGGAGCTGGGCGGAGCTGTCCGAGCTCGACGCCGCCTACCACTTCGATGCGGAAGGCGGTCATCCGCTCCGCGGTCGAGGCATCGGGATCCCTCGCCTCGCCGACGTCCTCGAGACCTGGCCCGACGTCCATCTCAACATCGACCTCAAGGCGCCCGGCATGGAGTGGGCCGTCGCCGAGGAGATCCGGCTCCACGGCGCCGAGCAGAAGGTGCTCGTCGGGTCGTTCCACGACCGCCGCATCGCCCGCTTCCGCCGTATCACCCGAGGTGCGGTGGCCGTCTCGGCCGGGCCGTCGGCGGTGGCCGCCATGTACGCGGCGTCCCGTCTCGGCCGGACCTTCGCCCGCGAGTTCGCGGCCTACCAGCTTCCCCACGACCATCGGGTCCTGCGGATCGACCGCGAACTCATCGACGCGATCCACGCGTCGGGGGCGCACATCCATCTGTGGACCGTCGACGAGCCTTCCGACATGGACCGGTACCTGGACCTCGGTGTCGACGGGATCGTCACCGACCGGCCGGATCTCCTCAACGGCGTCCTTCGGGAACGGGGCCACGATGTCTGAGGCCTCCGGCGCCAGGATCGGCCGCGTCGTGCGGATCCAGGTGCAACGCGAGCCGTTGAAGGTCCCCCACGGCTACTACGACCCGGCCTACCTGACGGCGGTGCCCGCCGCCGAGCTCGGTGTGGACGGCGTGGTGGGGATCGACCCCGGCGGTCCGATCGTCGACGCCCACCACCGCCGTCATCCCCGGACGCGAGGCGGCGGCAACCGGGCCCTGTCGGTCGGGTTCACCGGCCATTACGTAGCGATGGCGAGGCGCTTCGGAGATCGGGTGGCGCCGGGGATCGCCGGCGAGAACCTGATCGTCGACGGCCCACCGCTGCGGATGAACGACCTGACCGGGGGCCTGATCGTCGTCACCGGGTCGGGAGAGGAGATCGCTCTGGCTCCGCTACGACCCGCAGCCCCGTGCCGGGAGTTCACCACCTTCCTGCTCGGCGGTCGTCAGCCGCGGCCGCGTGACGAGATCGCCGAGGAGCTCGCGTTCCTGTCGGAGGGTACGAGAGGGTTCATCGCCTCGGTCGAGCATCTGGACGGCACGGCGGTCGTGTCCGTCGGCGACGAGGTCTACCTGGCCGGTTGAGGCCCGGGTCGTCGGGTCGCGGTGCGGCGCCCGTTCCACCATGCCAGTGCGGTGCGCCACAGGACGAGTCCCGTGCCGTTGACGGCGATCGTCACCATCACGAACACGACGACGATGGTGGCGCGATCCAACGCCACCGAGCGGAGGAACGCCCCGAGGGGAGCGGCGACGAGCCACGCCAGCGCCGTCCGCCACAGCGCATCGACCGGTCGGGTCAATGCCGGAACGTCGAACAACCCGAAGAAGGGGGCGACCAGGAACCACGACGCGCCGAACACGACGACGGTGCCGACCATCCGCGGGATCGCCGACAACTCGGCGTGGGAGGCGAACCCGACGACGACCAGGAGGATCAGGACGACCATGTCGCCGGCGATCGCTCGCCGGCGCGATGCGGTCCGATCGACGGTGTCTCCGGTGACGGTGGTGGTCATGGGATGCTCCCTCTCGTCGGTGACCGAGAGGCTACCTGCGGCGGCGAGCGATCATCAGCTCCGACCGGTCGGAAGCCTGGCGGCACCGGTGGCGATCAGGGGAAGTACGCCTCCATGATCTCGGTCACCGAACCGCCGTTGACGAACAGCCACACCGGGCACTCGGCGCCCGGGCACATCGACGAGTAGTAGCGGCCCGGCTCGGGCCACTGAGGGAACGGAACCGCCACGAACTCGCTTCCGCCCGTCAGGTCGAGCTGGTAGACGACGGCCCCGTCCGCCACCGGCACCTCCCGGAGCTTCGGGTTCTCGTTGCGGAGGTACCAGGTGATCCCCGCGTCGATGTCGTCCTGGGTGAGATACGGCGTCGACGCCGGTTCGGTCAGGTAGCAGGCGAGGTCGAAGGTCACCGAGTCGGCGCCCGTGGCCACCAGGTAGCCGAACCAGATCCCGGCCGGCAGCGCATCGGTGCCCGGTGTGCACCCCGAGCCCTGGACCCCGGGCTCGGTGGAGACCTTCTCGGGCAGACCCAGCGTGGGCGTGCCGACCAGGTAGACCCGGGGCGGCAGCGTGGTCGTGGTCGTGGTCGTGGTCGTGGTCGTGGCGACCGTCGAGGAGGTGGTCGCCGGAGGCGGGGCCGTGGTCGAGGGCACCGCGGTCGTGGTCGTGGTCGTGGACGGCGCGACCGTCGTCGTCGGGGCAGCCGTGGTGGCTCCCGGTGTCGCGCCCCCGCCCGAACACGCCGCCGCGAGCAGGCCGACGATCGTCGCCACGGCAGCCCATCGTCGTGTGGATCCATGGCTCATGGGAAGTACCTCTCCATGATCTCGGTCACCACCCCGCCGTTGACGTACAACCAGACCGGACACCCGGCGCCCGGGCAGGTGCCCACCGACGAGTAGGTGTGCCCGGGGAGCGGCCAGTCGGCGAACGCCACGGTGAGGTAGAAGTCCGCGTTCCCGTCGAGTTGGTAGACCACGGCGCCATCCGCCACCGGCACCTCCCGGAGCTTCGGGTTGTCGTTGCGGACGTACCAGTCCACGTCGGCGTCGAGGTCGTCCTGGGTGAGGTACGGCAACGACGCCGGTGGACCCAGCAAGCAGGCGAGGTCGAAGGTGACCGAGTGGGTGCCCTTGGTGACGAGGTACCCGAACCAGATCCCCGACGGCAGCTCGTCGGATCCCGGCGAGCATCCCGAACCCTGCACCCCGGGCTCGTCGGTGAGCTCGGGAACCCACGTCGAGCTCGGATCGCCCACGAGGTACACGGTGGTGGCCGTCGTCGTGGTCGTGGTCGTGGTCGTGGTCGTGGTGGTGGTCGTCGTCGGGGTCGTCGTCGACGTCGCGGGCGCCCCGGTGGTGGGAGCGGCCGTCGCCGTCACCGACGACGGCGGCGTCGACGGGGTCGTCGTCGACGGGGGAGCCGCCGGTGTGCTCCCACCCGAGCAGCCGGCCACGATCAACGCCGACATCACGACGAGCAGCGCCGAACGTCTCATACCGAAAGCGTATCTCCGGGCCCATGGAGGGCTCTAGGGCCGACCGGCCCTACCCGGTCCCGGACGCCTCAGAGACGGCTGCGAATGAACTTCGCGCATCGCAGGCAGGGCTAGGCTTCCGTTCCGGAGGCGTACCAGATGACACCGGCCGACTATCTCCCCATCGCCCTCATGGTCCTCCTCGGACTCGGCTTCTCAGGCGTATCGCTGTGGATGTCGTGGCGCATCGCCCCCAACAACCCGACCCCCGAGAAGCTCGCCCCGTACGAATGCGGGATCGTGCCGCTCCAAGAGCCCGTCCAGCGCTTCCCCGTCAAGTTCTACCTCGTCGCCATGCTCTTCGTGATCTTCGACGTCGAGATCGTGTTCCTCTTCGCCTGGGCCGTCCGCATGGACGAGTTCGGATGGGCCGGGATCGCCGCCGTCGGGATCTTCATGCTGCTCCTCCTCGAGACCCTCGCCTACGTCTGGAAGAGGGGCGCTCTCGACTGGAACGTCTCGGTCCGGCGCAGGTACCGACCCGTCGTCGCCCCCGACCTGGAAGAGGAGGCCGCCTGATGGCCGGCGAGGTCCACAACCCCGGGTTCCTCCTCGCGTCGCTCGAGAAGGTCGTCAACTGGGCTCGGACCCGATCCATGTACCCGGCCACGTTCGGCCTCGCCTGTTGCGCCATCGAGATGATGGGGACCGGAGCGTCCCACTACGACCTCTCCCGATTCGGCATGGAGGTCTTCCGCGCCTCGCCCCGCCAAGCCGACCTGATGATCGTCGCCGGGCGGCTGAGTCAGAAGATGGCCCCCGTGCTGCGGCAGGTCTACGACCAGATGGCGGAACCCAAGTGGGTCATCTCGATGGGTGCATGCGCATCCACCGGCGGCATGTTCAACAACTACGCCCTCGTCCAAGGCGTCGACGAGATCGTCCCCGTCGACATGTACGTCCCCGGCTGCCCGCCCGGGCCACAGTCGCTCATGCACGGGATCCTCAGCCTCCACGAGGCGATCAAGTCGGGGGAGATCCGGCACGGGACCGGGGTGATCTGAGATGACCGACGACACCGGAGCCGAGATGCCCGCCGAAGCAGACGTCGACGACGCCCCCACCGCCGAGGTGCCCTTCGTCCCGGACCATCCGGTCCTCGCAGCCCTCGCCGCGCGCCATCCCGACGTGCGGTGGGAGGAACGGGTCCCCGTGGACGGCCCGTACCAGCCCATCGCCCACGTCGAGAGGACCGACCTGGTGGCCTTCGCGGCCTCCGCCAAGGAGCTCGGGTTCGAGACCTTCATCGATCTGTGCGGCGTCGATCATCTCGGCGGACGCCCCCGGTTCGAGGTCGTCGTCGAGCTGCTCGACATGAAGGACCGGCTCCGACTGCGGATCCGCGTGCCGGTCCCCGGGACCGACCCGATCGTTCCCTCCCTGACGCCGGTCTTCGCCGGGGCGGACTTCTACGAACGCGAGACCTGGGACCTGTTCGGCATCGATTTCGAAGGTCATCCGGAACTCACCCGCATCCTCCTCCCCGACGACTGGGAAGGCCATCCCCTGCGGAAGGACTACTCGGTGGGCTCGGTCCCCGTGCAGTTCAAAGGAGCGCACAAGGCCACATGAGCGACACGCCGCACTACCCGGGAGGCGACCGTTTCGCCCCGACCGTCGAGCCGCCCGAAGAGGCGGTCGAGGTCCCCACCGGTGCCGACGAGTTCCGCCGGGTCCACGACATGTGGGTTGCCGGGACCGAGGAACCGCCGTGGCTCGCGGCCGCCACCGACGAAGGTGCCCAGGAGCTGCTCCCCGCCGACGTCGATCCGCGGGTCGACACCGAGGAGGGCTCGGCCGTCGTCGACGACTACCTGGAGCGACCCGACGTCCCCGCCGACGAGCTCCAGATCATCAACATGGGCCCCCAGCACCCCTCCACCCACGGGGTGCTCCGACTCCACCTCGAGCTCGAAGGCGAGACGATCCGACGAGCCAAGCCCATCATCGGCTACCTCCACACCGGCATGGAGAAGACCGCCGAGACCCTCACCTACGTGCAGGGCGCCACCAACGTCACCCGCATGGACTACCTGTCGCCGTTCCACAACGAGCTGGCGTTCGCGCTGGTCGTCGAGCAACTCCTCGGCATCGAGATCCCCGAACGGGCCCAGGCGATCCGCATCCTCATGACCGAGCTCAACCGCGTGGCCAGCCACCTGATCTGGGTCGCCACCCAGGGCATGGACGTCGGCGCCCTGTCGATGATGCTCTACGGCTGGCGGGAACGGGAACGGATCCTCGCCTTCTTCGAGAAGGTCACCGGCCTGCGCATGAACCACAACTACATCAGGGTCGGCGGGGTCGCCGCCGACCTCCCCGACGGGTGGGAAGACGACGTCGAAGACATCCTCGAACAGGTGCCGAAGGGCATCGCCGAATACGAGGAGCTCCTCAACGAGAACCCGATCTTCCTCGACCGGACCGTCGGCGTCGGCGTCATCACCCCGGCCGAATGTCACGCATACGGCGTCACCGGCCCCATCGCCCGGGCCTCCGGCATCGAGTGGGATCTGCGGAAGGCCTTTCCCTACTCGGGGATCGAGCGATACGAGTTCGACGTCCCCACCGGCCAACATGGCGACGTCTACGACCGGTACCTCGTGCGCATGGACGAGATGAAGCAATCGTTCCGCATCGTCCGCCAGATCCTCGATACGATCCCGCCGGGCGACTATCGCAGCGACGACCGCAAGGTCACCCCACCGCCCCGCCTCCGGATCGACCAATCCATGGAAGCGCTCATCCACCACTTCAAGCTCTTCACCGAAGGGTTCAAGGTGCCCGCCGGCGAGGCCTACCAGGCCGTCGAGAGCCCCCGCGGAGAGCTCGGGATGTACCTCGTGTCCAACGGCGGTCCCAAGCCCTGGCGTCTCCACGTGCGCACGCCGTCGTTCGCCGCCGTGCAGGCCCTCCCGGCCATGCTCGCCGATTCGCTGATCGCCGACGTCGTCGCCACCTTGGCGTCGACCGACCCCGTCCTCGGAGACGTCGACCGATGACCAACCCCATCGCCGACTGGAGCCACGCCAACCAGGAACGCGCCCAACAGCTCATGGCGCGTTACCCCGACGTTCGCTCCGCCGTCATGCCGCTGCTGTACATCGCATCGCTCGAACACGGTCACGTCACCGACGAAGGCATGCGCCAGGTCGCCGAGCTCATCGGCCTCACGCCCGCCCAGGTCCACTCGGTGGCCTCGTTCTACACCATGTACAAGCGGGACGGAGTCGGCCGCTACCTGGTGTCGGTCTGCACGTCCATCTCGTGTTTCCTCAGGGGTGCCGACGACGTCCTCGCCGCCGTCGAAGAGGCCACCGGCACGGTCGACGGCGAGACCTCCGACGACGGCATGTTCAGCGTCGAGCACGTCGAATGCATCGGCGCCTGCGGCGGCGCCCCGGCGCTCCAGGTGAACTACGAGTTCGTCGAAGGCGTCACCCCCGACAAGGCCGTGGCGTTGTGTCGCTGGCTCGCCGACGGACGACCCGACGTGGTCCGCTCCGACGAGATGCAGGCGCTGTTCGGCGGCCGCGCCTCCTTCGACCCCGGTCCCGCCGATCCCGAAGGCGCCATCGCCCCCGTCCCGGCCTTCGGTCCCTACGGATCGGCCGCCAGCGGCCCGCAGAGGGCAGGCCGATGACCGACCGGATCCTCACCGTGCGCATGGAGGCCCACCCGCAGGACTCCCACACCCTCGCCACCTACGAGGCCACCGGCGGGTACCGGGCCCTCCGAACGGCGCTGAGCTCGATGACCCCCGACGACGTCAAGGCCCAGGTCAAGGCCTCCAACATCCGCGGCCGAGGAGGCGCTGGGTTCCCGACCGGCGTCAAATGGGGCTTCCTGCCCGAGGACCTCCGTCCCCGCTACCTGGTCGTCAACGGCGACGAGTCTGAGCCGGGCACCTTCAAGGACCGGATCCTCCTCGAACGCGACCCGCATCAGCTCGTGGAGGGCATCATCATCTCGTCCTACGGGCTCGACGTGCATCACGCCTTCGTGTACATCCGCGGCGAGTACCCCAAGCCCGCCCGGCGCGTCCAGCAGGCCATCGACGAGGCCTACGCGGCGGGCTACCTCGGATCGGACATCCTCGGCTCCGGGTTCTCGCTCGACATCACCGTCCATCTCGGCGGCGGCGCCTACATCTGCGGCGAGGAGACCGCCCTGTTGAACTCCCTCGAGGGGCGACGGGGCGAACCGCGCATCAAACCCCCCTTCCCCGCCGTCGCCGGCCTCTACGCCAAACCGACGATCGTCAACAACGTCGAGACGATCTCGAACGTGCCCTGGATCGTCGCCAACGGCGGAGCCGCCTACGCCGCGATCGGGCCGGAACGATCCGCCGGCACCCGCATGTTCTCGCTGTCGGGACACGTCAACCGACCCGGCGACTACGAGATCGTCATGGGCATGACGTGGCGGGAGCTCATCTACGGCATCGGCGGCGGCATCCCCGGCGACCGGGCCCTCAAGACGTGGATCCCCGGCGGGGCATCGGCGCCGTGGTTCGTCCCCGACGAGCACCTCGACACGCCGGTGACGATCGACGACGTCGGCGCGAACGGCTCCATGTTGGGCTCGGGCGCCGTCATCGTGATGGACGAGACCACCGACGTGGTCGCCGCCGCCCACCGCATCGTCAAGTTCTTCGCCCACGAATCCTGCGGGCAGTGCACCCCCTGTCGGGAAGGTACCACCTGGCTCGAACGGATCCTGTGGCGGATCCTCAACGGTGCCGGACGGCCCAGCGACCTCGACCTGCTCCTCGACGTCTGCGACAACATCAGTCCGGGTTTGCGATGGCCGCCGGCGATGACGACGATCTGCCCGCTGGGCCCGTCGGCCGTGTCCCCGATCACGTCGATCATGCGCCACTTCCGCGACGAGGTCGAAGCCAAGATCCGAACCAGCGAAGGAGCCTCCGTTGGCTGACGCGTCCGACAAGGTCACCATCACCCTCGACGGTCGCCAGGTCGAGGCGACCGCCGGGGAGCTGCTCATCGCGGCGGCCGAGAAGGCCGGAACGTACATCCCGCACTTCTGCTGGCATCCACGGATGAAGCCGGTCGGGATGTGCCGGATGTGTCTCGTCGAGGTCGAGACCCCCCGGGGAAAGATGCTCACCACGTCGTGCACGATGCCGGTCGCCGACGGGATGGTCGTCGACACCGCGTCGGCTGTCGTCGAGAAGGCCCACGAGGGGATCCTCGAGTTCCTCCTCATCAACCATCCCCTCGACTGCCCCGTCTGCGACAAGGGCGGCGAGTGCCCGCTCCAGGACCAGACGCTCGGTTACGGGCCGGGAGAGAGCCGGTTCGTGGAGGAGAAGCGCCACCACGAGAAGCCGATCTCGATCTCCGACCTCGTCTACCTGGACCGGGAGCGATGCATCCTGTGCGCCCGCTGTACCCGGTTCTCGGAGGAGATCTCCGGCGATCCCCTCATCGAGTTCGTCGAGCGCGGCAACCATGTCGAGGTCAACACCTTCCCCGACGAGCCCTTCGTGTCGTACTTCTCGGGCAACACCGTCCAGATCTGTCCCGTCGGAGCGCTCACCGCCAAGCCGTACCGGTTCCGGGCTCGACCCTGGGACCTCGAGGCGGTCGAGTCCGTCTCACTCGTCGATTCCGTCCACTCGAAGGTCTCCGTCGAATCGAGCCAGAACGAGATCGTCAGGATCTCCGGGGTCGACAACGACCCGACGAACCAAGGATGGCTGTCCGACAAGGATCGCTTCATCTACGAGCACATCCATTCCCCGCGCCGGCTCACCGTCCCGTTGATCCGTGAGGGTGACACCTTCCGCGAAGCCTCCTGGGGCGAGGCGGTCGGCCTGGTCGCCGAGCGACTCGGTGCCGTGCCCGGTACGGCCGTGGCCGGGATCGGCGGCGCCCGGGCGACCAACGAGGATGCGTACGCCTTCTCCAAGTTCATGCGGTCGATCGTGGTGACCCCACACCTCGACGCCCAGCTCGACGACGGCCTCGACCCCGAGTTCGCGGCCGCGGTGCATCCGCGCGCCCGCATCGACGATCTCGAACGGGCGGCGACGATCCTCCTGTGGGGCCCGGACCTCAAGGAGGAGTTCCCCGTCCTGTACCTGCGCGTCCGCCGCGCGGCCGCCCACCTCGGAGCCCGCCTCGTCGTCGTCCATCCTCGCGTGACCGGCCTCGACCTGGTCGCCACCCACACGGTGCGGTACCGACCCGGCGAAGGCCCCGCGACCCTCAAGAAGCTCGCCGCCGGCGACGGCGACCTCGCCGCCGTGCGCGCCGCCCTGAACGAGGGGCCGGTGGTGGCGCTCGTCGGGCGCCCCGGGCTGGCAGAGGACCCGCGGCTGGCCGAAGCGGTCGCCGCGTTCGCCAGGGACCTCCCCGAGGCCACGATCATGCCGTTGGTCCGGCGCGGGAACGTCTTCGGTGCCCTCGACATGGGACTCGCACCGACCCTGCTGCCCGGCCGGGTCTCGGTCACCGACACGGCTGCCCGCACCGCGCTCGAGGACGAGTGGGGCGCCCTCCCCGAGGGCGTCGGAGGCGGCGCCACCG
Source organism: Acidimicrobiia bacterium (assembly GCA_026985095.1). Classification (GTDB taxonomy): domain Bacteria; phylum Actinomycetota; class Acidimicrobiia; order Spongiisociales; family UBA5794; genus JALSQW01. The sequence goes on from JALSQW010000064.1 coordinate 97,581, forward strand.
AGATCCTCACCGGTCTCGTCTCGGGTGACCGGGAGGTCCTCGTGTTGTTCGGAGCAGACCCGATGCGCGATCACCCGGACCCGACCCTCGTCCGCTCCGCCCTCGAAGCCGCGGGGTTCGTCGCCGCCTTCGATCTGTTCCTGACCGACTCCTCGCGCCTCGCCGACGTGGTGCTGCCGGTGGCGGCTTTCGGGGAAGTGGCGGGTACCGTCACCAACCTCGAAGGCCGTGTCCAGAAGGTCAACCAGATCGTCCCACCCCCGGGCCAGGCCCGGGCTGCATGGTCCATCCTCGACGACATCGCCACCGCCATGGGCGGATCGCTCGGTGCCACCGGAGCGGAGCGGCTCAACAAGGAGATCGCCAGGGTCGCCCCGGCCTATCGAGGCGTCACCTGGGACATGCTCGACTGGGGCGACGGTCGGGAGGGGATCGTGGTTCCCCTCCGGGGAGCCGACCAGCCGCTGCGCCACATCCCCGTCGACACGGGGGTGCCGACGGTCACCGAACGACCGGCCGTGCACAGCGCCCGGGTCCTCTACGACGACGGTGCGATGCTCCGGAACTGTCCCGGCCTGGCGGGCCTGGCGCCGCGGGCGGCGATCCACATGCACCCTCGTGACGCTTCGATCCTGGCGGTCCGCGACGGCGACCGGGTCCTGGTCTCCGCGGGCGCCTCCGTCGAACTGCCGGTGGTGATCGACGCCGGCCTCGCCGAAGGGGCCGTCTACGTGCCCTTCAACCTGGTCGAGACCGCAGCGCTCGGAGCACCCCGGTCGATCCGCATCGACGTCGTCAGGGAGGATGCCTCGTGAGCGGCCTCGAGCTCCTCGTCGTCTCCGGCATCAAGGTGGTCGTCGCCTTCGCCTTCCTCGTGCTCACCGTCCTCGTCCTCGTGTGGGTCGAACGGCGGGTCGTGGCGTTCATGCAGAACCGATACGGACCGAACCGGGCCGGACCGGGGGGCATCCTTCAGACCCTCGCCGACGGTCTGAAGCTGTTCTTCAAGGAGTCGATGACCCCGCGCAAGGCGCAGTTCCTGCTCTACATCGCCGCGCCGGTACTGGCCGTCGTGACCGCCCTCCTGGTCTTCGTGGTCATCCCCATCGGCGCGCCCGTCACGATCGGCGACACCACCTACACCCTCCAGGTCACCGACCTCGACGTGGGCGTGCTCTACATCCTCGCCATCTCGTCGCTCGGCGTCTACGCCGTCGCCCTCGCCGGATGGTCGTCCGGATCGAAGTACCCCCTCCTGGGCTCGGTGCGCTCGGCCGCCCAGATGATCTCCTACGAAGCCGCCCTCGGACTGGCGCTGGTCCCGGTCATCATGTTCTCGCGCACGACCTCGTTGGCGGGCATCGTCGAAGCCCAAAGCGGCACCTTCGGCGGATTGCTCCCCGCCTGGAACATCGTGCTGCTTCCCTCGTTCGTCATCTTCCTCATCGCCGGCTTCGCCGAGACGAACCGGGCTCCGTTCGACCTGGTCGAAGCCGAACAGGAGATCGTCGGCGGCTACCACACCGAGTACTCCGGCATGCGGTTCGCCTTCTTCTTCCTCGCCGAGTACATCAACATGTTCAACATGGCGGCGCTCACCGCCACGTTCTTCCTCGGCGGATGGAACGGACCGCTGTTCGGACCGACCTGGTTGCGGTACGTCCTCCCCGTCATCTGGTTCCTGATCAAGTCGTGGGTCGTCGTGTTCCTCTTCATCTGGGCTCGCGGCACCCTGCCCCGGATCCGCTACGACCAGCTCATGGCGTTCGGCTGGAAGCGACTGATCCCCGTCTCGCTCGTGTGGATCATGCTGGCCATGGTCGCCATCGGGGTACGGAGGTTCGGACTGCCATGGGCGTAGGAGGCCGACGATGAGCTGGTTCGCCGACATGCTCGGACCGTGGCGCGGGTTCGCCGTCACGTTCCGTCAGATGTTCCGGCCCAAGGTCACCACCCAGTACCCCGAGGAGAAGCGGGTCAAGCCGCAACGCTTCCACGGCCGCCACGTCCTCAATCGGTATCCCGACGGCATGGAGAAGTGCATCGGTTGCGAACTGTGCGCCGGTATCTGCCCCGCCCGGTGCATCTACGTGCGCGGCGCCGACAACCCGCCCGACGCCCCGGTCAGCCCGGGTGAACGGTTCGGGTTCGTCTACGAGATCAACATGCTGCGCTGCATCTTCTGCGGGATGTGCGTCGAGGCGTGCCCCACCGAGGCGATCACGATGACGCATCTCTTCGAGATGTCCGTCACCGACCGCGACGACGCCATCTACACCAAGGACGAGCTCCTCGTCGAGCCCGACGGCACGCCCCGGCATCCCCAACCCGCCGGACCGCTCATCGACCTCGAAGAGCTGAAGCTCGGCAACGGCTGGCTCCGGGCGACCGCATCGTCGGGCCGGGCCGCCTTCGAAGGGCTCGTCGCGTGGACGCCCAGCGCCACCTTCGGCGCCGAGCCGCCCGAACGCGGTCAAACCGACGCCGACGTCGACGACGGAAACGAAGGGGCCTGACGTGGCCGAGTTCGTCGTGTTCGCCGTGTTCGCCCTCGCCGCCCTGGCCGGAGCGTTCGTCATGCTGGTCGCCCGGAACCCCGTCTACTCGGCCATCGGGCTGCTCACCACGATGTTCTCCATCGCCGTGTTCTACGTGCTCCTCGACGCCCACTTCATCGCCGCCATCCAGGTCATCATCTACACCGGCGCGGTCATGACCCTGTTCATGTTCGTGATCATGATGATCGGCGTCGATCGGGACGAGGACACCAGCGAACGCCTCCCCTACCAACGACCCATCGGCATCATCCTCGCCATCGGCTTCGCCGGCGTCATCGTCGTCGCCGGCTCGGGGGCCTGGGTCACCGGAAGCGCATCGTTCGCGGTGCCCGATCTCAACGGCACGATCGAGACCATCGCCGACGAGCTGTTCGGCACCTGGACGGTCCCGTTCCTCGGCACGGTGTTCCTCCTGACCATCGCCGCCGTGGGCACGATCGCCCTCGCCCGGTACGGCCCGACCGGCCCGCGTCCCGTCGACGACGGAGAGGAGCCGACATGACGCTCACCGCCGGGTGGTTCATGGGCCTCGCCGCTGTGCTGTTCGCCCTCGGCGGCGCCGGGGTGCTGCTCCGGCGCAACGCCCTGGTCATGTTCATGTCCATCGAGCTGATGCTCAATGCGGTGAACCTGACCTTCGTCGCCGCCTCCAAGGCGCTCGGCCAGGTCGAAGGGCAGGTGGCGACCCTGTTCGTCATCGTCGTGGCCGCCGCAGAGGTGACCGTCGGACTCGCCATCATCGTCGCCATCTTCCATCGGCGGGCTTCGGCCGACGTGGACGAGTTCGCGGAGCTGAGGGGATGACCCGATGACCGACCTCATCTGGCTCCTGATCGCCCTTCCCGCCGTCGGCGCCGCGGTGTTGGTGTTCCTCGGCCGCCGCCTCGGGGAGCCCGGCGCGGGTTGGCTCGCCACCGTCACCGTGGCCGCCTCGTTCGCCTTCGCCGTCGTCTCAGGGGTCGGATTCGTCGGCGGCACGGTCCATCCTGCCACCGTCGAGCTGTTCTCGTGGATCCCGGCTCTCGGTGTCGACGCCACGTTGCTGTGGGATCCCCTGGCGGTGACCATGACCCTTGTCGTCACCGGCGTCGGAGCCTTGATCCATCTGTACGCCATCGGCTACATGCACGGCGATCCCCGCTTCGGCCGGTTCTTCGCCTACCTCAACCTGTTCATCGCCTCGATGCTGACGCTCGTCCTCGCCGGCAACTTCGCCGTCATGTTCGTCGGGTGGGAGCTCGTCGGGCTCAGCTCCTACCTGCTCATCTCCTTCTGGTTCGAGCGACCCAGCGCGGCGGCGGCCGGCAAGAAGGCGTTCATCGTCAACCGCATCGGCGACTGGGGGTTCCTCGTGGCGCTGATGGTGATCTTCGCCGCCTTCGGGACCCTCGACTTCGGCACCGTCTTCGGATCCGCGCCCGAGGTCCTGTCGGTGGGGACGGCCACGGTGATCACGCTGCTGCTGCTGGTGGGAGCGACGGGCAAGTCGGCGCAACTCCCGTTGTACGTGTGGCTCCCCGACGCCATGGAAGGCCCCACCCCGGTCTCGGCCCTCATCCACGCCGCCACGATGGTGACCGCCGGCGTGTACATGATCGCCCGCACCGGCGCCCTCTTCGAGCTCGCTCCCGTTTCCCAGGCCATCGTCGCGACCGTCGGGGTGCTCACCGCCCTGTTCGCAGCGACGATCGCGATCAGCCAGCGGGACATCAAGCGGGTCCTCGCCTACTCGACGATCTCGCAGATCGGTTACATGATCTTCGGTGTCGGCATGGCCGCCTACACCGCCGGCATGTTCCATCTCGTCACCCACGCGTTCTTCAAGGCTCTGCTGTTCCTCGGCGCCGGTTCGGTCATCCATGCCCTCGGCGGCGAACAGGACATGCGGAAGATGGGCGGCCTCCGCACGGTGATGCCGGTGACCTTCTGGACGATGGTGATCGCATGGCTGGCCATCTCGGGTGTCTTCCCCCTGGCCGGGTTCTGGTCCAAGGACGAGATCCTCGGCGCCGCGTTCGCCAAGGGAGGTCTCTACACGGGACTGTGGGCGATCGGACTGTTCACGGCGTTCCTCACCGCCTTCTACATGACCCGATGGCTGGCCATGACGTTCCTCGGCGAGCCGCGGTGGTCCGACGACGTTCATCCCCACGAGTCGCCGTGGGTCATGACCGGGCCGCTCGTCATCCTCGCGTTCGCCTCCACCTTCGCCGGTGCGCTCAACACCCCCTGGCGCCTCGCGCTGGAGCGCTTCCTCGAGCCGTCCTTCGAGCTGGTGACCCAGTCGCTCCCGCCTGAGAGCATCGGGGTGGTCGCCGCCCTCGCCGGCCTGTCTCTGGTCCTGGTGGTCCTGGGGATCGTCGTCGCATGGCGCCGCTACACGACCGCGGAGCTGCCGGCGGAAGCCGGCAGGTTCTGGTACGTGACGCTGCACGGCTACTGGGTGGACGATCTGTACGGGCGCGTGTTCGTCCTGCCCGGCAAGGCGCTCAGCGCCTGGTTCGCCGCCGTGCTCGACGGCACGGTCATCGACGGCATCGTCAACGGGCTCGGCCGCACCGTCCGCGGGTTCGGTGCCGCGATGTCGACCCTGCAATCGGGGTGGGTCCGTTCCTATGCCGCCGTCTTCGGCGGCGGGGTCCTCGTCTTGCTGGTGTGGACGCTGGTGCATGGGGGAGTGATCTAGATGTTCCCCGCCCTGAGCGTGCTCATCCTGCTCCCCGTCCTCGGCGCCGTCGCCGTCGCGGCGCTCCCCAAGCGTCGCCCCGAACTCGTGTTCCCCATGGCGTTGGCGGCCAGCGCCCTGCCGCTCGGCATGGCGCTGTGGGTGTTGTGGAACTTCGAGGCGGGCGAGGCGGGCTTCCAGATGATCGAGGCTGCGGTCTGGTCCGAGACCCTCGGCATCGGCTGGAAGCTCGGGATCGACGGGATCTCCCTGTTCCTCGTCGTCCTCACCGCCGTGCTGTTCCCGCTCGCCATCGCCGCATCCCGCTCGATCGCAGATCGGACCAAGGCCTACATGGTGTCGATGCTCGTCCTCGAAGCGGGACTGCTCGGCGTGTTCGTGTCCCTCGATCTGCTCGTGTTCTTCGCGTTCTTCGAGATCGTGCTGGTCCCGATGTACCTGCTGATCGGGATCTGGGGTTCCGGGAACCGTGCATATGCGGCGCTCAAGTTCGTCCTCTACACGGCGTTCGGTTCCGCGTTCCTCCTGGCCGGCATCATCGCCCTGGCGTTGATCACCGGCGACCAGGTCGGCGCCACCGCGTCCTTCGACTTCCGGGACATGCTCGACCTGGGCCTGTCGTCGAGCACCCAACTGTGGCTGTTCGCCGCCTTCGGGATCGCCTTCGCGATCAAGGTGCCCCTGTTCCCGCTCCACACGTGGCTCCCGGACGCCCACACCGAGGCCCCGACCGCCGGTTCCGTGGTCCTCGCCGGTGTGCTCCTCAAGATGGGCACCTACGGCTTCCTCCGGTTCAACCTGACCCTGTTCCCGCAGGCGTCGGTCGATCTCGCCGAGGTGATGGCCGTCCTCGGGGTCATCGGGATCATCTACGGCGCGGCGGTCGCCATCGTCCAACCCGACGTCAAGCGCCTCGTCGCCTACTCGTCGATCAGCCACCTGGGGTTCATCCTGCTCGGGACCTTCGCCCTCACCCGCCAAGGGATCCAGGGCGGCGTGTTCCAGATGGTCAGCCACGGGCTCACGACCGGCGCCCTTTTCCTCCTCATCGGCATGCTGTACGACCGGCGCCACACGCGGCGCATCGACGCGTACGGTGGGATCGCTTCGGTCATGCCCGTCTACGCCGGCGTGTTCCTGTTCATGGCGTTCGCGTCGGCGGGCCTGCCGTCGCTTTCGGGGTTCGTCGGGGAGTTCACGATCTTGCTCGGCAGCTACCCGACCGTGCCCGGGCTGGCGATCGTGGCCGGGTTCGGGGTCATCCTCGCCGCCATCTACCTCCTGTGGGCCTACGAGCGCATCTTCACCGGGCCGGTCGTCCACCCCGAGAACGAAGGGCTGAAGGATCTCGTGGCCCGGGAGGTCGCCATCGTCGCTCCCCTGATCGTGCTGATCGTCGCGCTCGGGGTGTATCCCAAACCCATGCTCGACCGGATCGGCCCTTCGGTCGATGCGGTCATCGAACGCATCGAAGCGACCACCGACTACGTCGCGCCGATCCCCGGGCCGACGTTGGTGGTGCGGGCCGATGAAGCGGGGGAGGACTGATGCAGAACGCCGCGTTGCTGCCCATCGCGCCGGAGCTGGTCCTGTTGATCGGCATGCTCGGTGTCGTCACCTCGGCGGTCCTCCTCGGTCGCGACCGGCGGGAATGGGGCCTCATCGCCGGCGTGGCACTCGCCGTGGCCGCGATCCTGGCGGTGATGCAATGGCTGTTGCTCGGCGGTGAGCCGGGCACGCTCCATTACTCGGCCCGAGGGCTCTCCATCATGCGCGCGCCGATGGTGGTGATGGACGCCTACTCGGCGTTCGCCGGGGTGGCCATCTTCAGCCTCGGCCTTCTCGGCCTCCTCGCCGCGTGGGACCTCGTCGAGACGCTGGGCGATCGAGGGGCCGAGTTCGTTGCGCTGCTGCTGCTCGCCGTCGCCGGGCTCCACGGGATGGCCATGTCGTCGAATCTCGTGCTCCTGTTCCTGTCGCTCGAGACCGCCTCCATCAGCTTCTACGTCATGGCCGGGTTCACCCGAGACCGCATCGATGCGGACGAGGCGGCACTCAAGTACTTCCTGCTCGGCTCGCTGGCGTCGGCCGTCTTCGTGTACGGGATCGCGCTGTCGTTCGCCGCGATCGGCTCGACGACGATCTACGGGGCGGGTGGGATCCGTGACTTCTTCTCCAACACGATCGTCACCGAACGTGGCGTCCTCCTCGTCGGCATCGTGATGATCATCGTCGGGCTCGGGTTCAAGGTCTCTGCGGCCCCGTTCCACCAGTGGGCCCCCGACGTCTACCAGGGGGCTCCCGGCGGCGCCGTCGGGCTCATGGCCGCCGGTGTCAAGCTGGCCGGGTTCATCGCTATCGGACGGGTCCTCGCCGCCGGCTTCGCCGCCCAGATCGACCAGTGGGCATCGATCATCGCCATCGTGGCCGGGATCTCCGTCATCCTCGGCACGTCGCTGGCAGCCGTGCAGACGGACGTCAAACGGCTCCTCGCCTACTCGGGGGTCGCTCACGCCGGGTACATCCTCACCGCGGTCACCGCCGGGATCTTCGGCATCTCCGCGATGTTGTTCTACGTCACGACCTATGCGGCCATGCTCCTCGGGGCCTTCGTCATCGCCGGCGTCGTCACCGGACCGCGTGAAGGGCCGTCCTCCTTCGTGCAGTGGGCCGGGCTGCGGACGCGCTCGCCGGAGTTGGCGATGGCGATGGCCGTCCTGCTCCTCGGCCTCGGTGGGATACCGTTCACCGCCGGGTTCGTCGGCAAGATCCAGGTGTTCACCGCCGCCGCCTCCGCCGGGTACCTGTGGCTCGTCGTCCTCGCCTTGGTCACGACCGTCATCGGGCTGTACTTCTACCTCAAGGTCATCAAGGTCATGTTCATCGATCCGGTCGCCGACGGCGTCGGTCCCATCGAAGCGTCCACCACGGCGCGTACGGTCTTCGCCGTGGCGGTGGGCGTGACCATCCTGTTCGGACTCGCACCCTGGCCGCTCCTCGACATCGTCCGTGACGCTCTCCCGCTCTAGGCCCCGGTCCGGCCCGGACGGGTTCCTCGCCGTCGCGGCCGTGGCGATCGTCGGCCTGTTGCTGGCGGTTCCCATCGCCGAGGTCGTCACCACCGATCTGTTCATCGTCCCCGTCGACGAGCCGGTGACCGAAGACGTCTACGTGGTCGCCACGTCGGGGATCGTCGAGGGGGTGATCGACGGGGATCTGGTGATGCTGACGGGCGATCTCGTCATCGAAGGGTCGGTCACCGGCGACGTTCTCGTGCTCGGCGGAGGCCGGGTCGAGATCGCTTCGGGCGGCCGGGTGGGCGGGTCGTTGCGGGCCGTCGCCAGGGAGGTCGTCGTCTCGGGTGCCGTGAGCCACGATGTCCTCGCCACCGCCGCCGTCATCGGGGTCGACGGCAACGTCGGCAGGGACATGATCGGATTCGGCGCCACCGTCGACGTCGACGGGGATGTGGGGCGGGACGTGCGCGGGAGAGCACTGTTCGTCACCGTCGCCGGGACCGTCGGCGGAGACCTCGATGTCGCGGTGGAACGTCTCCGGGTGGCCCCGACGGCCGAGATCGCGCGCAACGTCCTGTACCGTTCGACCCGGGAGGCGTCGATCGATCCGGCGGCCCGGATCGGCGGTCAGGTCGTGGCGCTTCCCGCCCAGTCGAACTTCATCTTCGGCGTGTTCCTCGTGCTCGCCAACGTCGTCGGGTTCCTCGGCTTCGTGGTCGCCGGCATCGTGTCGTTCTGGGCGTTCCGCCGCACCGCTCCCCACGCCGTCGCGGCGTCGTTCGCCCGTCCGGGCAGGACGCTCATCGCCGGGTTGGTGGTCTTCCTCGCGGTCCCCGCGACGATCGCGTTGGTCGGTCTCACCCTCGTCGGTGTGCCCCTGGCGTTGGTCCTGATGCTCGCCATGGCCGCCGGCGCGTTCATCGGTCCGGTTCCGGCGGTGACCGCAGCCGGCATCCGTCTCCTGCGGGGGCGAGGCGGGCTCTTCGGCGGGTTCCTGGTCGGAGCGATCGTGTGGACGTTCGCCATCTGGTTCGTCCCTCGGATCGGAGGCCTGGTCTATCTCGTCGGGCTCATCTGGGGCCTCGGGTCGTGGGCGGCCGCCGTCATCGAGATCCGCCGCGGCGCGCCGCTGCCGCTGGCGGTCCTGCCGCCGCGACTCGTGGCGTCCGGGACATCCCACGGCGAGGGTTGGGAGCCGCCACGGGTTCCGGGACCCGCCGGCGACGGTGGATCGGCGCCGGTAGCGGGTCCATCGCCTGATCGATCAGACGGCGACGGCGACGACCGTACCGACCAAGGAGACCGCTGAATCGCATCGGCAGGCCCGGAGCGTCGGTCCGAAGGACCGGTCGTCAGCGGGTGAGGACGTAGTCGAGGTTCTCGCTGGTTCCGGGAGCGGCGTCGTTGACGGCGTCGGGGAGGGCTTCGAGGGGGATCACGAACGCCACCGCGGCGCGGACATCCTGGCCGAACGAACCTTGCGGGCTCTCTCCGGCGTTCCAGGTCGCCGAGCATCCGCTCGCGCCGTTGCAGCGGGTCGCCAAGGTCTCGATGTAGATCGGGGCGAATGCGGTGATCGTGTACGGCACCGAGACCCCCGAGCCGAACGTGCCGACCGGGGCATAGCCCCACCGAGGCGACCGCTGGAGATCGAACGTCGCGTTGGTCGGATCCCCGTCGATCGCGTCGACGGTGAACAGGTCGGTGGTCGAGCCCGCGCTGACGTAGTCGCGGAGGCAGCGGGCCATGTGCTCGAACGACTCGTTCGTCTCCCCGATCGGTGCCGGCTCCGGGTTGGCGGCGTCCCACAGATCCGAGTCCCAGTCGTGCTGGTTCGAGGGAAGTCCATCGGCGGGATCGAGGTCGACCGAGTCGTCGAAGGACTCCCTCCGGCAGCTGTCCGGCACGCCCGTCAGGCCGTTGGGGATGAAGGACCACAGCGGCGTGTTGTCGAGGGTCTCTCCATACAGGGAGACGGTCGTCGCCGAGGTGGTCACGTCGGTGAGCCGGCCGTCGAACAGCTTCGTGCTTCCGAACGTGACGCCGCCGATCATGCCGTCGTGGAGGGGTCCTTGGGGGGTCCCCGTCTGGGAGGCGATGACCTGAGGGCGGGCCGCGAAGTTCGGTCCCGAGTTGCATTCGACGTCGTCGGACAGCCCACCCGAGTCGGACAGTGGATGGTCGGCGCCGAGGGCGATATTGGTTGCGAGCGTGCGGTTGTCCTTGGTGCAGTCCTGGGTCGTTCCCAGGCCGGCGTTGCCGAACAGGGTGATGTCGAGACGTTGGAAGTTCCCGGCGTCAGATCCGTCGCAGGGGTCCGGGGCGTTGGGTGCATCGGAGATGCATGCCACCGTGGGAGGAGCGAGCGAGGCGACCCCGAAGGGCAGGACGTCCCCGGACTGGTCGATCTCGAGGGTGGCTTCGGCGAAGGCGTCCACGGGGATCGACTCGATGCCGACGATGCGGGCGAAGCCGGTCGGGATACGCACGACCGGCACCTTCACCCGGATCCGCTGGAGGGAGCCGGTGAAGCTGATGCACGGCGTGCCGAAGGCGTCGATCGTGAACTCCGCCGGTTTGTCCGGGTCGGTGCAGGTCGTCCAATCGGGATCGGACGTTCCGTAGTTCTCGTCGACGATGCGCCGGATCTCCACCTCGGCCGCCTCCCGGGGGCCGAGGGCCGACAAGTCGCCGTCGTCGGTGTTCGATGGCAAACCGGCGGTCTGGAGGGCACCGGCGAGGACGCCGATGTCGGCGGCGTTCTGCGCGGTGCGCCTCTCCACGAACGCCGCCCCCAGATCGACGGCGACCGCGGCGAAGGCGAGGAGCACGACCATGAGCAGACCCACGATCACCAGGACCGCCCCGGACTCCTCGGACGCGATGCGACGCTGTTCCATCACGGGACGCAGTCGAGGGTCGGGTCGATGCTGGACGGATCGTCGGCATCGGGTGGCCCCCACCACGATGCCGTTCCGTCGACGGGACGCTCGAGCCTGAACTCGATCGACGAGGTCAGCATCTTGTCCTGGAAGATGCCGTCGAGGAAGCCGGTGAGGCTCGAGTACTGCTGCCGCACGGTGATGCGGGCCGAATCGTTCCGATCTCCGGCTCCGTTCAGCTCGGAGAAGACGACCTCGACTCGGGCGGGATCGGTCGACAGGTCCATGCGGTCGCACACCTCGGATCGGATGACGTCCCGGTCCCCGAAGTCGACGGCGGCGAGGCGGGCGCCTTCTCTCGCCCCGTGGCGCAGGTCCGCCGTCTGGGAGAACGCCCACGACGCTTCGATGATGCCGAACAGGAGCAGCAGGAGGAGGGGAGCGACGAGCGCCATCTCGACGAGGGCGGCGCCTCTCTCCGCCCCGTCACGTCGGTCGTTCGCCACGGGTGTCCCTTCCATCGTGTGGGAGCGGTTGCTCGTAGGCGCGTTGGAGACGACGCCGTGCCCGCATGCATGCGACCCGGACAGCACCCGACGCCGCGCCGAGTCGAGACCCGATCTCGCCGTAGGAGAGACCCTCCACCTCGCGCAGCCAGAGGAGCTCCTTGTCGCGGTCGCTGAGCCGAGCAAGGGCGGCGCGGATGTCGGCGTGTTCCTCGTTGAGCACGGTGACTTCGGCCGGATCGGGGGCCACCACCGGCATCGGCTCGACGGCTCGGGGGCGCCGTTCGGTCCGGAGGAACCCGCGGAGCTTGGTCCGCCCGATGGCCCATACCCACGAATCGAAGGACTCGGGGCGGCGCAGATCCTGCAGTTTCGTGATGACCGCCTCCATCGCATCCGCGGCGAGGTCCTCGGCTTCGTCGGGCCGGAGGCCCGAGTAGCGATAGAACGCCAGCAGACGCCGGTAGACCGCGGTGGCCATTCGACCGACCGCCGCCGGGTCGCCTCCGCGGGCAGCCTGGATCGTGAGTGGAGCCACGATCGGGGCACGGCTGATGGTGGTCGGGCTGGTGCGGGCCATCGGTCCACGATCGACGCCGAGGAGGCGGGCACTTGAGCGATACGGCACCGCGGTCATGGCCGGCCGCCGTTGCCGTTGCCGTTGCCGTTGCCGTTGCCGTTGCCGTTGCCGTTGCCGTTGGCGTTGCCGTTGCCGTTCCCGGGGTCCGTGGGTGGGTTGCCGTTGCCGGGGTCCGTGGGACGACCGGGAGCCCGCCGAGTATCGGCCGCCACCTCGGCCAGGTCCCGCGCGGCCTCCGCGACGGCCGTTCCGGGCGCATCCAGGGTGCCGGCATCGGCCGC
>JALSQW010000065.1 GCA_026985095.1 Acidimicrobiia bacterium
TGACGCTGAAGTTTCGGGACAATGCCGGGGGCAAGTACTACAACTCGATCTTTACCGACTTTTTCGGCAGCGGGATCGATGTGGAGGATCTGGATTCGGGGGAGGACAGCCGTTCGCGTCTGGAGCATGGCGATCTGTTGTTGTCGTCGAACCTGTGGTGGGGCTTCGGGGCGGGGAACACGCTGGAGGCGATCGCTCCGGAGTCGTTCGTTCGGGAGCATCTTTCGGCGAACGGGAATGCGGTGTTGGACCCGGCGCTTCGAGGGATCAGCCGTTCGGCGGACGGCGGTCTGGATCCTCGTCCGTCGCCGGGCAGTCCGGCATTGACGGGTGCGACGCCGCTCTCGGATCCGTTCTTCGTGCCGACCGACTACCGGGGCGCCTTCGGAGAGAACGACCTGTGGATCAGCGGATGGACCTTGCTCTCGCAAGCCGGCATCCTGGCGCCGCGCGGCGCCGAGGCGCAGGACGTGATCACGGTGACCGACGCCGACCTCGTGGGCGACGTGGTCTGGACGGCGGACCACACCTACGTGCTCGACGGCCTGGTCTTCGTCGAAGCCGGCGAGACGCTCACCATCGAGGCCGGGACGGTCGTCAAGGGCAAGCCCGGACAGGGCGAGAACGCCTCGGCGCTCATCGTCGCACGCGGCGGCAAGATCTACGCCGAGGGCACGCCCACGCATCCGATCATCTTCACGGCCGAGGCCGACGACGTCAACGACCCGAACGATCTGCCGCTGGACACGCGCGGGCTCTGGGGCGGCGTGATCCTGCTGGGCAACGGACGGCTCAACTCCACGCCGGGCGAGACGCAGATCGAGGGCATCCCCACGACGGAGCCGCGCGCCCGCTACGGCGGCGACGACGACGCCGACGACTCGGGCGTCTTCCGCTACGTCTCGATCCGCTACGGCGGCACGGACATCGGCGCCGGCAACGAGATCAACGGCCTGACGATGGGCGCCGTCGGCTCGGGCACGACGATCGAGTTCGTGGAGGTCTTCGGCAATCAGGACGACTGCTTCGAGTTCTTCGGCGGCGCGCCGCACACACGCTACCTGGTGGGCGCTTTCTGCGGCGACGACACGTTCGACTACGACGAGGGTTTCCGGGGCAAGGGTCAGTTCTGGTTCTCGCTGCAGGCTCCGGAGATCGGCAACCGCGCCGGAGAGCACGACGGCGGCACCGACCCGGAGGACGGCGAGCCCTTCGCCGTCCCGACGATCGCCAACGCGACGTACATCGGTTCGGGCGCCGGCTCGACGAACGTGGAGAACGACGTGACGCTGAAGTTTCGGGACAATGCCGGGGGCAAGTACTACAACTCGATCTTTACCGACTTTTTCGGCAGCGGGATCGATGTGGAGGATCTGGATTCGGGGGAGGACAGCCGTTCGCGTCTGGAGCTTGGCGATCTGTTGTTGTC
>JALSQW010000066.1 GCA_026985095.1 Acidimicrobiia bacterium
CGCGGCCGGCCTCGAGCATCCGCACCACCTCGGTGCGGGGCGTGCCGTACCGGTAGCCCCCGTAGTCGGCCCATTCGAGGAGCGCGCCGTCGTCGATCATCTGGTCGAAGGTCTCGTCGTCAACGAACCAGTAGTCGACGCCGTTGCGCTCATCCGGTCGTGGCGGCCGCGTCGTCACCGAGACCGAGAAGGCGGCACCGGTGCGGCGGCGGACGCCGGCGACGACCGATGACTTGCCCACGCCCGACGGGCCGGAGACCACGACGAGTCGCCCGCGCCGAGGCATCGGGTGGTCCGGCTCACGAGAAGCGATCGAGGAGCTCCTTGCGTTGCCGGGATCCGAGTCCTCGGATCCGCCGATTCGGGGCGATGTCGAGCTCCTCGAGGAGGCGCTTGGTGGTCACCTTCCCCATCCCGGGCAGCGCCGCGACGACCGCCGCGATCTTGGTGCCGGCGATGATGTCGTCCTCCTCGGCCCGCTGGAGCACTTCGGCGAACGTCAGGCTCCCGGTGCTGAGGAGCTCCTTCATCTCGGCTCGTGCCCGGCGGGCGTAGGCGGCCCGCTCCAGGGCACGTTCGCGCTGCTCGTCGGTCATCTCCGGTAGTGGCATCGATCCTCCTCTTGGCGTCGTGCGTCGCCTCCTCGCCTCCGGGAACGGCCGGAGCCGAGCGCGGCGAAGCGACGGCCGAACTCTATCAAGCCGTGGGTTCGAGGCCGGCGATGGGGCGCCGAACACCGACCTCGGCGGCCTCGGCTGCGAGGGTGGCGGCCGCGCCGACGGGATCGGCGGCTCGGGTGATGGGGCGTCCGACGACGAGCAGATCGGCGCCTCGTGCGAGGGCCTCGGCCGGAGTGGCGCTACGCGTCTGGTCGTCCCCTCCAGGGTGCTGCCGGATGCCGGGCGTCACCCTGAGGAGATCGGGGGCGACGTCGGCGACGACCTTGAGTTCTCGAGAGGAGGTGATGACGCCCTCGCAGCCGACGTCGAGGGCCAGCCGGCTCATCTTCGAGACGAGGCGGCCAGGGCTCTGCTGGATCCCGACCTCTCCGAGGCGGTTGCCGTCGAGGGAGGTGAGCACCGTGACCCCGAGGATGCCCGACGGCGCATCCCCGGCACCTCTGGCCAGTCCTTCGACGGCGGCTCGTACCATCGCTCTCCCTCCGGAGAGATGCACCGTCACCCACCGGGCGCCGCGACGTCCGAGTTGCTCTGCGGCGGCTTCGACCTGGCTGGGGATGTCGTGGAGCTTCGCATCGGCGAAGACGGGACGGCCGAGGCCGACCAGGGCGGAGACGACACCGGGGCCCGGGCCGTGGAGCAGACCGAGACCGACCTTGAACCCGGCAACGTGCTCGGCGACTGCGGCGGCCAGCTCCACGGCTGCCTCGGCGGTCGGCAGGTCGAGGGCGACGATGATCCGAGACGTGGACGTCACCATGGCTCCCATGCTCCCACCAGGTCGGCGACCGTGTCGACCCGGTGGCGGCTCATGAACCGTCGCACCTCGGCGAGGATCGTGGCTCCGATCCGGGGATCGACGAAATGGGCGGTGCCGACGGCCACGGCGTGCGCTCCGGCGAGGAGGTACTCGATGACGTCGTCGCCGGAGCGAACACCACCGCAGCCGACGATGGGGACCTCGGGGAACGCCTTGGCGACATCGACGACGCAGCGCAACGCGATGGGTTTGAGCGGCGGCCCGGAGTAGCCGCCGGTGACGGAGGCCAGCAGCGGACGCCGGGTCGCGACGTCGAACCCGGCGCCGCGTGCGGTGTTGGTCAACACCAGCCAGTCGGCTCCGGCGTCGAGCACCGCCTCGGCCACCGCCACGACGTCGCTGGCGTCCGGAGAGAGTTTGGCCCCGACGGGGAGGTCGACGGCGGCGACGACGGCGGCGACGGCTCGCGCCGAAGCACGGGGATCGAGCGCGAAGATCTCTCCCTCGGCGAGGTTGGGACACGAGAGGTTCACCTCGATCGCCGCGACGCCACCCCGCTCCAGGCCCGCCGCGACCCGTCCGAACCCGGCAGCGTCGTGGGCGACGGCGGACCCCCACACCGCCGTCGGCAGGTCGGTGAGCCGCGGAGCGATCCGGGCGAGCCATTCGTCGATGCCGGGGTTCTGGATGCCGATGGCGTTGAGCATGCCGTCGCCGGCGGGAGCGAGCCGCGGTGGCGGGTTGCCGGGCCACGGGGTGGGTGCGACCGACTTGGCGGTCACCGCGCCGTAGGCGGTCAGGTCGGCGACGTCGGCGAACTCGTGGATCGAGCCGACGGTGCCGGAAGCGGCGACCAGCGGGGTGGCCAGCGTGGCCGGTCCGAGGCGGACCGCGGTGGTCTTCATCGCGACCCGAGCCGGGCGTGGTGCTCCTGCAGGCTGGAGACGCTCGTCAAGGCCTCTGCCCCCGCTGCCAGGCTCCGGGCGACCGCCAGGCCCCCTTGGACCGTCGTGACGCAGGGGACACCGTGGCGGGTGGCGGCGATACGGATCTTCCGGCCGTCGCCTCGGGCGCGCCGCCCACGGGGTGTGTTGATGACCAGACCGATCTGGCCCTCCTCGATGAGCCGGACAGGGTCGTAGGGTCCCTCGCCCACCTTGTCGACGTGGACGGTGGGGATCTGGTGGCGGGCGAGATGTCCGGCGGTCCCGTGGGTGGCGAAGATCTTGAAGCCCCGCTCCCGGAAGATGCGTGCGACCTCCACCCCGAGCGCCTTGTCGTTGTCGGACAGGGACAGGAACAGCGCTCCGGACGACGGCACACGGTGGCCGGCCGCGAGCAGCGCCTTGGCGTAGGCGACGCCGAAGTCGGGGCCGACGCCCATCACCTCGCCGGTGGCCCGCATCTCGGGCCCGAGCACCGTGTCCTCGCCGGGGAACCGACTCCATGGCAGGACGGCTTCCTTGACCGCGACGTACGGGAGCTCGGGGGTCTCGGACGGCATCACCCCGCGGGCGACGAGCTCGGCGATCTTCTCGCCCATCATCACCCTGGTGGCGATCTTGGCGAGGGGCACGCCGGTGGCCTTCGAGATGAACGGGACGGTCCTCGATGCGCGGGGGTTCGCCTCCAGCACGAACACCTCGCCGCCCCTCACCGCGAACTGGATGTTCAGCAATCCACGAACGCCGAGACCGTCGGCGAGGGCGGCGGTGTGACGCCGGATGGTGGCCTCGGCATCGGCGGCGAGGGTGGGCGGTGGCACCACACATGCCGAGTCGCCCGAATGCACTCCGGCCTCTTCGACGTGTTCCATGATCCCGCCGACGTACAGGTCCGTCCCGTCGTACACCGCGTCGACGTCGACCTCCGTGGCGGACTCCAGGAAGCGGTCGATCAGCACCGGCGCCTCGGCGAGGTCGAACTCCCCCGCCCTGCTTCCGCCGTACAGCTCAGCCAGGTACGTCGAAAGCTCGTCGATCGAATAGACGATCCTCATGGCGCGCCCACCCAGGACGTAGGACGGCCGGACGAGAACGGGCAGTCCGATCCGGTCGACGACGTCCATGGCCTCGGCGACCGAACGGGCGGTCCCGTGGGGCGGCTGTGGCACCTCCAGCCGGCGGCACAGTGCCGCGAACCGTTCCCGGTCTTCGGCGACGTCGATGGCGTCCGGGGACGTCCCGGCGATCGTCACCCCGTGGCGTTGCAGGGTCGGGGCGAGCCCGAGGGGGGTCTGGCCTCCGAGCTGGACGACGACCGCCTCGGGGGACTCGACGGCGACGACGGCGAGGACGTCCTCTCCGGTGAGAGGCTCGAAGTAGAGCCGGTCGGAGGTGTCGTAGTCGGTCGAAACCGTCTCGGGGTTGCAGTTGATCATCACCGAGTCGTGGCCCATCTCGGCGAGGGCGAAGGCTGCGTGGACGCAGCAGTAGTCGAACTCGATGCCCTGCCCGATGCGGTTGGGGCCCGAGCCCAACACGATCACCGTGCCGGGGCCACCGCCTGCCGCTTCGGTCTCGTCCTCGAAGGTCGAGTAGTAGTACGGCGTGTAGGCCTCGAACTCGGCCGCGCACGTGTCGACGGTCTTGAACGTGGTGGTGACACCGGTCGCGTCGCGACCGGCGGCGATCTCGTCGGGCTCCCGGTCACTGAGGTACGCGATCTGGACGTCGGAGTACCCGAGGCGCTTGGCTGCGTCGAGGCCTTCGCCGTCCTCCAGCTCGGCGCGGTGTTCGACGATCAGCGACATCTGGTCGACGAACCACGGGTCGATCCCGGAGCGGGAGGTGACCTCCGCCTGATCGATGCCCCTGCGTAGGGCTTCGGCGACGGCGAAGATGCGATCGGGTGACGGAGTGGCGAGAGCCTCGACGAGAGCGTCGTCGTCGAGGCGCACCAGCGCGCCTTCGCCGGGGTCGGCGTTCAAGCCGGCGCGTCCGGTCTCCAGGGAGCGGAGGGCCTTCTGGAGCGCTTCGGGGAAGGTCCGACCGATCGCCATGGCCTCGCCCACCGATTGCATCGAGGTGCCCAGCACCGGTTCCGCCGACGGGAACTTCCCGAAGTCGAAACGGGGGACCTTGACGACGACGAAATCGAGCGCGGGTTCGAACGAGGCCGGAGTGGCTCGGGTGATGTCGTTGGCGATCTCGTCGAGCGTGTAGCCGACCGCCAGCTTGGCGGCGATCTTCGCGATGGGGAAGCCGGTGGCCTTCGACGCCAGGGCAGACGACCGGGACACCCTGGGGTTCATCTCGATGATGATGCGCCGACCGGTGGCGGGATCCACCGCGAACTGCACGTTGGATCCGCCCGTGGCGACACCGACGACCCGGAGGCACTCGATGGCATCGTCCCGCATCGCCTGGTACTCGCGGTCCGACAGGGTCATCGCCGGCGCGACCGTGATCGAGTCGCCGGTGTGGATGCCCATGGGATCGATGTTCTCGATGGAGCACACGATGACGGCGTTGTCGTGGGCGTCGCGCATCACCTCCAGCTCGAACTCCTTCCAGCCGAGGACGGACTCTTCGACGAGCACCTCGCCGACGGGTGATGCGAGGATGCCGGCACCGACGATGCTCCGCAGCTCCGCTTCGTCGCCGGCCAGCCCCGTTCCGCCTCCTCCCAGGATGTAGGAGGGGCGGACCATCACCGGGTAGCCCAGCTCGGCCGCCGCGGCGACGGCTTCGTCGACGTCATGCACGTACGTCCCACGGGCGGTCGCGATCCCGGCCGCGGACATGAGCTCCTTGAACCGGCCACGATCCTCGGCCGCCTCGATGGCGTCGAGCCCGGCGCCGATGAGCTCGACGTCATGGCGTTCCAGGACGCCGGCGGCCGCTAGTTCGGTGGTCACGTTCAACGCGGTCTGCCCGCCGAGGGTGGGGAGGAGGGCATCGGGACGCTCCTTGGCGATGACGGCGGCCACCACCTCCGGGGTGATGGGCTCGACGTAGGTGGCGTCGGCGAAGTCGGGGTCGGTCATGATGGTGGCGGGGTTCGAGTTGACCAGCACCACCCGGTACCCGTCCTCTCTGAGCACCTTCACCGCCTGGGTGCCGGAGTAGTCGAACTCGCAGGCCTGACCGATCACGATGGGACCCGAGCCGATGACGAGGATCGATCCGATGTCGTCGCGTCGGGGCATCAGCAGCCGTCCTGGACGATGCGTTCGAGGAACTCGTCGAAGAGGACGGCGGCATCGTTGGGTCCAGGCGCAGCCTCCGGGTGGTACTGCACGGAGAAGGCCTCGACGTCCCTGCAGCGGAGCCCTTCGAGGGTGCCATCGTTGAGGTTCTGATGGGTCGGCTCGACCTCCCCGAAGTCGGTGACGACGCGGTCCGGGAGCAGATCGGCCCCCGGGATCCCGGGCGCCGTCGGGGCCGTGCGATCCGTCAGCGCCCACAGGTCCACGGCGAATCCGTGGTTCTGTGACGTGATGTCGACCTGTCCGTCCGCCAACCGCCGGACCGGATGGTTGCCTCCGTGGTGCCCGAAGGGCAGCTTGTAGGTGCCCGCGCCGAGCGCCAGACCGAGGACCTGATGACCCAGGCAGATCCCGAAGATCGGGATCCTCCCGAGCAGGTCCCGCACGGCCGCGACCGGTCCCTGCAGCGGTTCGGGATCCCCCGGGCCGTTGGACAGGAACACGGCGTCGGGTTCGAGGGCCAGCACGTCGTCGGCGCTCGTCGACGCGGGGACGACGGTGACGGTGAGGTCCCGCCCCACCATGGCGCGAACGATGTCGCGCTTGATCCCGAAGTCGTACGCCACGACGCGACCGACCGGGGCACCGTGGGGGTCTTCGGTCCAGGCGCACTCGGTGGTGACCGTCGACACGAGGTCCTGGCCGGTCATCGGCGGCAACGAGGCGGCGAGGTCGGCGAGGTCGGCGAGGTCGGCGAGGTCGCCGATGGCGGCGGGCATGGCGCCGTGGCGCCGCACGTGGCGAGTGAGACGCCGGGTATCGACGTCGGTGAGGATCGTCACCCCGTGGTGGGTCAGGTACTCGTCGAACCGGGCCTCGGCCCGCCAGCTCGAGGCGATCCGACTGAGGGAGCGAGTGACGAATCCGGCGACGTAGGGCCGATCGGACTGCTCGTCCTCGGCGTTGGCGCCGTAGTTACCGATCTGCGGTGCGGTCATGACGACGACCTGCCCGGCGTACGACGGGTCGGAGGCGACTTCCTGATAGCCGGTCATGGAGGTGTTGAAGACGACCTCACCGGTCGCCGGGCCCGGCGACCCCAGCATCCTGCCCTGGAAGGCGGTTCCGTCGGCGGTCACCAGGACGCCGTCACGGCGCATCGGCGCCACCTCCTGTGTCCCAGACGACCCTGCCGTCGACGACGGTGGCCCTGACGGCTCCGGTGAGGGGACGTCCGAGGTACGGGGAGTTCTGCGAGCGGGACATCGTCTCTGAAGGTACCCAGGTGACGGTGGGATCGAACACGACCAGGTTGGCGGGAACACCGACCGCCGGGTACCGGCCGTGGTCGGTGAGCCCCACCAGGCGCGCCGGTGCAGCCGACATCGCCTCGAAGAAGCTCCGCTCGTCGAGCGCCGTGGCGGTGTTGACGGCGGCAGCCGCCCATTCGAGTCCGGTCACCCCGTTGGGGGCTTCCTCGAAGGGCACGTCCTTCTCGTGGTCCGCATGGGGCGCGTGGTCGGTGGCCACCATGTCGAGGACACCGGCGCGCAACGCGTCGCGAAGGGCGGCGACGTCGTCTGGCTCGCGCAACGGCGGCATCATCTTGTACACCGGATCGGTCGTGCCGAGCACGGCGGTGTGGTCGAAGGTCAGGTGATGCGGTGTGACCTCGGCCGTGACGGGCAGGCCACGGTCCTTGGCCGACGCGATCAGCTCGACGGTGCCGGCGGCGGCGACGTGTTGGACGTGATAGCGGCAGCCGGTCTCGGCGACGAGCAGCAGGTCCCTGGCGACGATCGTCGTCTCGGCGACGGCCGGGATCCCGGTCAAACCGAGGCGGGAGGACACCCATCCTTCGTGCATGGCCCCCGCACCGAGCGACGGGTCGACGGCATGCTGGGCGAGGACGCCACCGCGATCGCCGATGTACTCGAGGGCTCGGCGCATCATCGCCGCGTCGGCAACGGCGTCGCCGTCGTCGGTGAACAGGCGCACCCCGGCGTCCCAGAGGTCGTCGAGATGGGCG
Organism: Acidimicrobiia bacterium; assembly: GCA_026985095.1. Taxonomy (GTDB): domain Bacteria; phylum Actinomycetota; class Acidimicrobiia; order Spongiisociales; family UBA5794; genus JALSQW01. The sequence continues at coordinate 7,620 of JALSQW010000066.1, forward strand.
AGACGGGTCCCGTGCCGCCCGGCGGTGATGGCGCCGGCGGCGACGACGTCGAGGAGGCCGACCTCGCTGCCACGCTCGACCACGAAGCGGGCGATGGGACTCGAATCGATGGCCGGATCGGTGTTGGGCATGGCCACGATGGCGGTGTACCCCCCGGCGACGGCAGCCCGCGATGCGGAGGCGACGTCCTCCTTCCATTCCTGGCCGGGCTCGCGCACATGGGTGTGGACGTCGACGAAGCCGGGACCGACCAGCGCCCCGGAGCAGTCGATCTCGGTGGCCGCTTCGCCCAGGTGGCCGCCGAGGGCCACGATCTCGCCTCCAGCGATGCCGACGTCGACGACGGCGACGGACGAGTCGGTCACGACACGGCCGCCCCGGAGCACGAGATCAAGCATCGGCGCCCCCGAGCAGCTGGAACAGGACCGCCATCCGTGCCGCGACGCCGTTGGTGACCTGGTCGAGGACGAGCGCCCGCGGGTCGTCGGCGACCGCGGCCTCGATCTCGACACCACGGTTCATGGGCCCGGGATGGAGGACCACCGTGTCGGGGCGAAGTCGGGCGAACCGTTCCCTGGTCAGCCCGAACCGGCGCAGGTACTCCCGCAGCGACGGGAACACCGACGCTCCGCCCCGTTCGGTCTGGACCCGGAGCAGGTACACGACGTCGAGGTCGCCGAGGACGGCGTCGAGGTCGGTCGACACGTCACAGGGCCACCCGGTGAGGTCGACGGGAAGCAGCGTGCGGGGAGCGATGAGCGTGACCTCGGCGCCCAGGGTGGCGAAGGCGAACACGTCGGAACGGGCCACTCGCGAGTGGGCGATGTCCCCGACGATGCCGATCCGGAGCCCCTCCACGGTCCCTCTGGCCCGGCGGATGGTGAGGGCATCGAGGAGGGCCTGGGTGGGATGTTGGTGGGCGCCGTCGCCACCGTTGACGACCGGTAACCCGGTCCATTCGGCGACCCGGGCCGGAGCCCCCACGGCCCGGTGACGGACCACCATCAGATCCGCGCCCATGGCGGCGATCGTCTGGACCGTGTCCTTGAGACTCTCACCCTTCGACAGCGACGAGGTCCCCGGCGAGAACGACAAGGTGTCGGCCGACAACGCCTTCGCCGCGCGCTCGAAACTCAACCGGGTCCGCGTGGACGGCTCGAAGAACATCGTGGCGACCGTCCTACCCCGGAGAGCGGGGACCTTCGGGATCGGCCGTTCCAGGACCTCGAGGAACGTCTCGGCGTCGTCGAGCAGACCGTCGAGGGCAGAGCGATCGAGGTCCTCGGTTCCCAGCAGCGTCCTCATCGATCGTCCTCGATCCAGACGCCCTCGTCGTCGTCGACGTCGCGGAGACGCACGGTGACCCGTTCGCCGGGTGCGGTGGGGAGGTTCTTGCCGACGAAGTCGGGGCGGATCGGGAGCTCCCGATGACCGCGATCGACCAACACCGCCAGTTGCACGCGGTCTGGCCGGCCGAGATCGGCGAGGGCGTCGAGGGCGGCACGGACGGTCCTGCCCGTGTACAGGACGTCGTCGACGAGGACGACGGTCTTGTGGTCGAGCGGTTCGGGCACGTAGGTGGGCCCGAGGGCCACGCGTGGGCGCCGGTCGAGGTCGTCGCGGTGGAGACCGATGTCGATGGAGCCGACGGGGGTGGGCGTGCCTTCGATGTCCGAGAGGGCCGCCGCGAGACGCGTGGCCAGGGGGACGCCGCGGGTCGGGATCCCGAGGATGACGACATCGTCTGCGCCGCGGTTGCGTTCGATGACCTCGTGGGCGATGCGGCGGATCGCTCGGCGGATGTCGGCGTCGTCGAGGACACGTCGGGAGGTCATGGTGCTCCTTTCCCGGCCTCACCGGACCGGCTTAAAAGGGGACGTTGCAGGGAACCTAGCAGCCCGCGGCGGGGCGTCGATCGTCGGCGCCGCCGGTCGGCCGGAGCCGCGGGACCAAGGCGGCGAGGACCCCGTTGACGAAGCGCCCGGACCGCGCGGTGGAGAAACGCTTGGCCAGCTCCACCGCCTCGGAGAGGACCACGCCCACCGGGGTGTCGGTCTCGGCGAGCTCCCATGCCCCGATGCGCAGGATGTTGCGGTCGATGGCCGGCATGCGTTCCACCCGCCACCCGGTGGCGACCTCCCGCAGGAGGTCGTCGAGTCGTTCGCGCTCGGCCCACACGGCGATCGCGAGACGCGCCGCCCGGGACCGAAGACCGTCGACGTCGGGTTCGCGGGCGTTGTTGGCTTCCGCCGCGTAGAGCGCCTCGAGTGCCTCCTGGCGGAACGACGACCCGCTCACGAGACCCGGGTGATGTAGTCCCCGGTGCGGGTATCGACCTTGATCACGTCGCCTTCGTCGACGAACAGCGGCGCCTGGATGACCTTACCCGTCTCGAGCGTGACCGGCTTGGTGGCCCCCGACACCCGGTCGCCCTTGACGCCGGGCTCGGCGTGGGTGACCGCGAGCTCGACCGAAGCCGGAAGCTCGATGTTCACGGGCGTGCCTTCGAACATGGCGATCCTCACCGTGGCACCTTCGGTGATGTACTGGGCTGCTGCGCCGACGGTCTCGGAGGGAACGGCCATCTGCTCGTAGGTCTCCTGGTCCATGAAGTGCAGCCCCAGGTCGTCCTTGTACAGGTACTGGAAGTCCCTCCGATCGATCGTGGCCCTGGGGACGTTCTCCCCGGCCCGGAACGTCCGATCCACCACGGCGCCCGAACGGACGTTCTTCAGCTTCATCCGGACGAAGGCCTTGCCCTTGCCGGGTTTGACGTGCTGGTACTCGACGACCTGGAACAACCCGTCGGGGAGGTCGAGGGCCATTCCGGGCTTGACGTCGTTGGTCGAGATCATGGGCGAACGATGCTCCTTGTCGTGCGGGTCAGGGGCGGACACCGATGGCGTCGAGCGCGGTCCGTACGGTAGCGTCGCCGACGTCGACAACGACGGGGACGCCCACGTCCTCGAGCAGCACCATCCGGAGGCCCGCGGCGGTGCGCTTCTTGTCGAGTGCCATGAGGGCGACGAGCCGGTCGCGGGCGACATGGGGCGCCGCGACGGGCAGTCCCAGACCCTCCAGGATCCCACGCACGTCGTCGATCCAGTCGAAGCCGGTGACGTGCTTCGATGCCGCGGCGGCCGCCACCATCCCGATGGCCACCGCGGATCCGTGCCGGAGGCCCGTCGCGGCCTCCACGGCGTGCCCGACGGTGTGTCCGAGGTTCAGGTGGGCGCGCGGTCCCCGTTCCTCGAAGTCCCGCCGGACGATCTCCACCTTGACGCCGACGGCCCGCCGAACGACGGCGCCGACGTCCACGGCGGCGCTGGCGGCGCGGTACATCGCGACCAGCTCGGGGTCCCCGACGTAGCCCGCCTTGAGCGCTTCGGCGTGGCCCTGTGCCGCCTCATCGACGGGGAGGGCGGCGAGGATGCTCTCGTCGACGACCACGGCCGTCGGATGGGCGAAGGCACCGGCCAGGTTCTTGCCGTCGACGTTGATGGCCGTCTTGCCGCCGATGGCGGCGTCGACGGCCGCGAGGAGGGTCGTGGGGACGTAGACCGCCTCGATCCCCCGCAGGTAGGTCGCCGCGACGAACCCGGCGGCGTCGGTCAGCGCTCCCCCACCGACGGCCACGACGGTGTCGTCGCGGGTCAGTCCGGCCTGGTTCAACGCCCGGTACGCGTCGCCGAGGACCTCGATGGTCTTGGCGGCCTCACCGTCGGGGAAGGGCACATGCACGGTGCCCAGACCCGCCGCCCGGAGGCGTTCGGCGACGGCCCCGGCGATCCGCACCGTGGTCGGTTGCGAGGCCACCGCGACCGTCGCCCGCCCAGGCCGGTCGTCGAGCAGCTCTCCGATGCGGTCGACGAGATCGGGCCCGACGGCGACGATCGACGGCCGTGACGTGCCCGTCGGGATCACGAAGCGGTCCATCGCTCCTCGATCCGATCGGCGATCGCCTCGGGAGCCAGTTCGTCGGTGGGGACGGCGCCGTGGGCGGCGGTGGCGTAGCGGGTCGCGCGGGCGTCGAGGATCCCGGCGAGGAGCTCCTCGGTGTCTCCGTCCGCCAGCAGCGGGCGCCCGGTCGACCCGACCCGTCCCGCGAGGGTGGTCGGCCGGGCGTCGAGGAGGATCACCGTTCCGGTTCGCCGCATCGTCTCGACGTTCGCCGGCTCGAGCACGGCGCCGCCGCCGGTCGCCACGACGGCGTGCGGTCCGGCGGCGATCCGCGTGACGGCGTCGCGTTCGAGCCGACGGAAGGCCATCTCACCGTCGGTGGCGAAGATCTCGGCCACCGTCTTCCCGGCGACCGTGACGATCACGTCGTCGACGTCGATGAAGGGCCTGTCCATCCGCCGCGCCAGGATCCTCCCGACCGTGGTCTTGCCCGCGCCCATCATGCCGATCAGCCAGAGGTGACCGTCAGTAGGCATCGATCCTGCCCCGGTACGCGTCGACGGCGGCGACGAAGTCGGCGACGGTGTCACCACCGAACTTCCGCTGCATCTCCTGGGCGAGGACGATGGCGACCATCTGTTCGGCGACGATGCCCGCGGCCGGTACCGCCACCACGTCGGAACGCTCACGGATCGCCTTCTCCGGCTGCTTGGTCGTCACCTCGACCGTATCGAGCGCCCGCATCAGCGTCGAGATCGGCTTCATCGCCGCTCTGAGACGGATCGTCTCCCCGATCGACATCCCACCTTCGATGCCGCCCGCCCGGTCGGTGCGCCGCGTGAAGCCCTCATCGTCGTAATAGATCTCGTCGTGCGCCTCGGAGCCTCGCCGCCCGGCCACCGCGAAGGCATCCCCGATCTCGACGCCCTTGATGGCTTGGATCGACATGAGGGCGGCGGCCAGCGCCGCGTCGAGCCGGCGGTCGTAGTGGACGTGGCTGCCGATCCCCGGGGGCACGCCGTAGACGAGGACCTCGACGACCCCGCCGAGGGTGTCCCGATCCGCCTTGGCGGCATCGATGGCCGCGACCATGGCGGCTTCGGCGGTCGGGTCGGCGGTGCGGACCGGCGAGGCGTCGATGCGATCGCGATCGGCGGGTCTGGGTGGGGTGACGTTCGCCGCGACCACCGGTCCGAGGGCCACGACGTGGCTGAGCACGTCGATGCCGACGGTGGACAGGAGCTGCTTGGCGAGGTAGCCGGCGATGGTCCTCGCTGCGGTCTCCCGCGCCGAGGCCCGTTCCAGGATGTCGCGGGCGTCCTTCGTGTCGTACTTGAGCATGCCGGCGAGGTCGGCATGGCCCGGTCGCGGGGCCCGGGCCGGGCGGGATGCCTGCCCCGGCCCTGGGCTCATCTCCTCTCGCCATTTCGGCCACTCGGTGTTCCTGACGACCACGGCGACCGGACTCCCCAGCGTCCGTTCGAACCGCACGCCGCCGAGGATCTCGAGCTCGTCGCGCTCGAGCGCCATCCGTCGACCGCGACCATGGCCGAGTCTCCGACGAGCCAGCTCGTGAGCGAGGCCGTCGACGGTGACCTCGACACCGGCCGGGAGCCCTTCGACGATGGTGACGAGGGCTGGGCCGTGGGATTCGCCTGCGGTCAAGAATCGGAGCATCGAAGGGAGGGTAGGCACGTCGGCAGGCGACGTGGCTCACTTCAGGATCTGCTGGCCGACCTTCAACTCGAAGACCGTGTCGCCGTACATGATGACGGCACTGTCGGCGGTGAGCTTCACGACCTTATAGGAGCCGGCGAAGGTCTCGCCTTCTCCGACGTCGTAGCTCACCCCGTTGACGATGATCGTGGCCCGCAAGGTCCCGCCGACGTCGCGGATCTCGACGAGGGTGACGCTGGTGCCGGGGTTGAAGGTCCCGTCACCGGGTGCCCCGCCGACGCCGGGGATGCCTCCGAGGGGCGAGTCCGGGGTGATCAGCGGCCGGAACGGGTCCCGCGGTTGAGAGAGCTGGAACGAACCGTTGATCTTGACCCCATCGCCGGAGGCGGACTCGGCGGGCGCTTCGACGGCCGGCTGCAGCGGGCGGTCCCCTCCTCCGGCCTGCCACAGCACGCCGGAGGTGACGAGCATCCATCCCGACACCACCGCGGTCAGGATCATCACGGCGGCCACGACGGTGGCGGTGAACGCGTCGAGACGACGGGCGTTCATTCCCCGACCCCTTCGTCGGGCGGGGTCGACGACTCGCCGTCACCGGGAGGCTCGCCCTCCGGCGGCGATCCGCCGTCGTCGGCAGGAGCGACGACCAGGGGCTGACGGGTGAACACGACGGCGCCGATCTCGACGTCCAGCGTCGTGATGTCCGGTCGCGGCCTCGGTGCGGTGGTGGAGGTCGTCGCCGTCTCGTCCGGGGGGGTCTCCGACTCGTCTTCGGTGACCGGCGGCACCGGCGTGAGCGACACCGAGTCGACCCGCGCGAGGCGTTCCATCGCCTCGAGCCCGTAGAGGAAGCCGAGGACCTCGAAGTACTGGCCGTTGATGCTCATCGAGACGTTGATCTCGTACAGATCCTGTCCCTCGGCGGGAGCGGTCGGTGGGGCCAGGTTGAGGGAGATGAGCTCGACACCGGTCCGGTCCGCCAGGAAGTTCACTTCCTCGAGGAAAGCCGCCACGTCGGGATCTTCAGGGATGGCTGCCTCCATCTGGCCAAGAGCGAACAGGTACGAGACCTCCTTGTCGGCGATCTCCCGCAGACGGGAGATCTGGCCTCGGAGGGTGCTCTCCCGGTCCCGGGCGGCGATGCGCTGATCCTCGAGCTGGCCGATCCGTTCGTTGCGTGGTCCCATGATGAACAGCCACCATCCGGCGGTGATCGCCAGGGCGACGAGGAGGGCGACGGCAACGACGTTGCGTTTCATCCTCCGACCTCGGGGATCCTCTGGGCCGCTCGCCCGGAGCGAGCCGCGTCGGTGAGCGCCGTCTGGGAGACGAAGCGCACGACCGGCGCCTCGCCGATCGTGGACTCGGTGACGCTCGAGACCCATCCGCCGCCGACGCCCGGATAGCGATCCGAGTCCAGTGCCCTGATCCACGCCGAGATGTCGGGGACGTCGAAGCCCACGCCGGTCACCTGGATGGAACCCGCCGCCGTCGGATCGCCCGAGACGTCCTGGACGGTGCCGTTGAAGCTCTCCAGCCAGACCCGGTCGGGGATCATCCGACCCAGGTCGTTGAGGAGCCGACCCCACGACACGTCGGTGGCGAGGGCGGTCTCGATCAGGGTCGCGTCGGCCTGGTACCGGTCGAGGAGGTCCGCGGCGGGGCGGAGCCCCGTGAGCTCGGCTTCCAGCTCGCGGTTGACGGCTTCTTGCTCGGCGAGGGCCTGCTCTGCGGAGGCGATCCGTCCCGACCAGGCGATGGTGACGATGACCAGCAGCGCCAGGTACGCGACGAGGATCATCGCGACGCGGGCGAGGACGCGCCGCGACCGTTGCTTCTCGAAGGCCTCCGGAGGGAGCAGGTTGATGGGGCGCATCAGGTCATCCCCCACAGCGCCAGGCCGACGGCGGCCGGAAGCACCGGTTGGGCGTCGAGGAGCTCCTCTTCGGTCAGCTGCACCCGTCCGAGATCGATGTGGTCGAGGATCCGGGCCGGCCGCACCGATACCCCCAGCGCGGCTCCGAGCCGGTTGGCGAGGTGGGGAAGACGGGCGCCGTTGCCGGCGACGACGGCACCCGACAGGGCTCCGCCGTCGACCTGCCGGACGTGGAACCGGATCGAACCGACGATCTCGTCGATGAGCACGTCCGCTTGGGCGGTGAGGGCGCCGAGGGCCTTGTTGTCGTCGTCGTCCCCGGCGAGCTCGGGCGGCCCTTCGGGGACCACACCGATGTCGCGCTTGCGCTCCTCGGCGGTGGTCCGTGACCAGCCGAGACGATCCATGAGCACCTCGGTGAACTCGTCGCCACCGATCGGCAGCAGACGGACGAACTCGGCAACACCGCCCCTGGCGACGATCACCTGGGTCAGGGAGGCGCCGATGTCGATGATCGCTTGCAGCGGGTTGTCGATGGCAGGCTCGATGCCGAAGGTGGCACGCACGAGAGCGAACGCCTGCAGGTCGATCGCCGCCGGGGTCACGCCGGTGGGTTCGATGACCCGCAGCAGCGTGTCGACCGTGTCGCGGTGAACGGCGACGACCAGGATGGAGGACATCGGTTCGCCGTCGGGGGTGGTGAACTGCTCGAGGGGCACGTAGTCCAAGATGGCGTCCTCGACCGCGATCGGGATCGAGTCCTGCACTTGATAGGGCAAGGCGTCGCGCAGCTCGTCGGGTTCCATCTGCGGAACGTCGACCCGCCGCACGACGAGGCGTTGACTGGCGGTACCGACGATGATCCCCTTGGAGGGGAGCTTGTTGCGTTTCCACAGTGCCGAGAGCGCTTCGGCGACGGCGCTCTCGTCGACGATCTCCCCGGCGACGACGGCGCCTCTGGGCAGCGGAATGTCCGCGAATCGACGCAGGATCCTCCTGCCCTTCGCGGTGTCGAGCACGGCGGCTCTCACCGCCGATCCTCCGATATCCACGCCGACGGCGACCGTCATGTGGCACTCCGCAACCGGTCTCGAACGCCCCTCGTCCCAGCGGGCCCAGCACCTGCCGCTCGAACTACACGACTGTCATTCGTGCAGCCAACAACCTAGCAGCGGCGTCGGGGCCGTGCAGGTCGAGGCTCACCGAAGGTACCACGCCACGATCCGGTCCCCCAAGACGACCGCGGTGTAGGCGCCGGCGACGAGATACGGGCCGAAGGGAATGGCGTCCTTCCTCCCGCGGACACCGCCGACCAGCAGGGCGACCGACACCAACCCGCCGAACAGGAAGGCCGCGACGAAGGCGACGACCGCGTTGGGCCATCCGACGTAGCCGGTGAACACGCCGAGGAGGAAGCCGAGCTTCACGTCGCCGAAGCCGAACCCTCCCCGGGCGACGAGGGCGAGCGCCAGCAAGGCGAGGAAGAACCCCGTCCCCGAGGCGAGCGCCACCAGGAACGACCACGGCCGGCCATCGACGATGGCCCCTCCAGCGAGGAGCGCGACCCCCACGACGGTGCCGGGGTAGAGGATCCGGTTCGGGATGAGCTTGTGGTCCAGGTCGACGAGGGTCAGGGCGATGGTCACCGCGACGAACCACAGGTACGCGGGCAGCACCCAGACCGGACCGAGGGTCGCTCCCACCGCGACGAAGGCCGCGGCGGTGAACGCCTCGACGATCGGGTAGCGGACCGAGACGGCGGTACCGCAGTCCCGACAGCGGCCTCGCAGGAGGAACCATGCCACCACGGGCACATTGTCCCGAGGACGGATCGGATGGCCGCAGGCCGGGCATGCAGACCCCGGGGCGACGATCGACATGCCGGCGGGCACCCGGTGGGCGACCACGTTGAGGAACGATCCCACGACGAGACCGAACAGGCCGAGGACGGTGAGGGCGATGATGGTCATGCGGCGCACCAGGGTACCGAGCGCGACCGTGGGGCGGCCGCATGGCCGCCCCACGGGTCGATCGGGTACCCCTGAACGTTACGGCGTCGTGGGGAAGCCGCTCGAGCTCCACCCGGCCGGGGCCGCTCCGGCGGACGTCGGACATGCCGGCGTCCCGCTGGAGTCCCACATCCGGTAGTACGTGCCGCCTGCGGCGGTCGAGTCGTCGAAGATCGCGAAGACGTTCCCCGAGTCGGCCACCTTGACCAGGCAGACCGCGTCGTCGTTCGACGCGACCGACAGGTACACGCCGACGGGGTCGGCGGAGGTGAGCGTGCCGATGGCGTTCGTCGTCACCTCGATGTTCGGCTCGAAGGACTTCAGTTCGCTCTCGGTGGTCGTGAAGGCGCCGGTGTCGGTCCACCAGCCCTTCTCTGCCACCAACGTGTTCCGGAGATCGGCCTGAGCGGCACGATCTTGTGCTTTGGTCCGGAAACCGAGGAACGAAGGCACGGCGATGGCCACAAGCACTGCAATGATCAGCACCACCACCATGAGTTCGATGAGGGTGAACCCCTCTTCCCCGGCCAGACGCTCTCGCATCCAACGCATCCTGGAAGGACCTCCTGTGGTCTCCATGAGGGCCGTATCTCGGCCGTGGGTATGTATCGGCGCCGACGGCCAGAAAGTTGAGTCGCTCCGAGACCGGCGATGGTCAGCCCGCGAAGCTCGCGATGGAGAAGATCGGCAGGTACAGGGCGATGAGGATGCCGCCGACGGTGATCCCCATGACGACGATGAGCAACGGCTCGATGAGGCTGGTCATGGCGTTCACCATGTCGTCGACCTCCCGATCGTAGAAGTCCGCCACCTTCGACAACATCGTGTCGAGGGCCCCGGTCTCCTCGCCGACGGTCATCATCTGGACGACCATCGGCGGGAACACGTCATGGCGGGACAGCGGCTGGGCGAGGGACTCACCTTCGCGGACGGAGCTCTTGACGTCCTCGACGGCACGTTCCACCTTGGCGTTGCCGGACGTCTCGGCGACGATATCGAGGGTCTGGAGGACCGGCACCCCCGTCCGGCTGAGGACGGCGAACGTGCGGGCGAAGCGGCTCAGGGCGGTCTTGTGGAACAGCTTCCCGAACACGGGGATGCGGAGCTTGAGCGCGTCCCATCGGTACCGGCCGGACTCGGTCCGTTTCCAGCGGCGGAACCCCACCCATCCGGTGACGACGCCTCCGATCACCGCCATCCAGTAGGTGGTGAGGAGGTTCGAAGCGACGATGAGCATCTGGGTCGGCACGGGAAGGGCGACGCCACCGCCGACGTCCTCGTACATCCCGACGAACACGGGCACCACGAACACGATCATCCCGGTGGTGATGGCCACGATCAGGAGGCCCACCACCGTCGGGTACGCCAGGGCCGACTTGACCTTGGAGCGCAGGTTCAGGTTCGCTTCCAAGATGTCGGCGAGCCGGTCGAGCGTCTCGTCGAGGACACCCCCGATCTCGCCGGCGCGGACCATCGAGACGTACAACGGGGAGAAGGCCTTCGGGTGCCGTTCCAGCGCGGCGCTGAGGCTCGTTCCCTTCTCGACGTCCGCCTTGACCTGCACGATGACCTCGGCCAGCCCTGGGCTCTCGGTCTGGTCCACCAGCACCGCCAGCGCCTTGAGCAACGACAGGCCGGAGTTCACCATCGTGGCGAACTGGCGGGAGAAGATGACGACGTCCTTCTGCTTGATCCGGTTCGTCAACCCGGGGATGCGGATCTCCTGGTTGAGCCCGGTCGTTCGCTTCCGCTCGATGGACAACGGGATGAGGCCGCGATCACGGAGGTTCCTAGCGACCAGCTCGGCCGACGAGGCCTCGACATCGCCGGTGTGGATCTTCCCGGCCCGGTCGCGAACGCGGTACTGGAACGTTGTGGTCATGCGCGGAACCTCTCGTCGACGAGGGAACGGAGGGCGCCGAGGTCGTGGGCCCGCTCGACGGCCACCGAGTACTCGACGGTACCGTCCTTGACGAGCGCGGCGAGGGCCTGATCCATCGTCTGCATCCCGTACTTCCCACCGGCCTGCATGGCGGTGGTGATCTGGTGCAGCTTCGACTCCCGGATGAGGTTGCGGATCGCCGCGGTCACGATCATCAGCTCGACGGCGGCGACGCGCCCCGATCCGCTTCGGCGCGGCAGGAGTTGCTGGGCGAGGATCGCCTGGAGGGAGCTGGCGAGCTGCACTCGGATCTGTTGCTGCTGATGGGCCGGGAAGACGTCGATGATGCGTTCGACCGATTTCGGCGCGTTCTGCGTGTGGAGGGTGGCGAACACCAGGTGCCCGGTCTCGGCGGCGGTGATGGCGGTGGCGATCGTCTCGAGGTCCCGCATCTCCCCGACGAGGATCACGTCGGGATCCTGGCGGAGGGCGTGCTTGAGCGCCGCCGAGAACGACAGCGTGTCCGCCCCGACCTCCCGCTGGTTGACGATGGACCGCTTGTGGCGGTGCATGAACTCGATCGGGTCCTCGACCGTCATGATGTGGCCGGCCCTGGTGGAGTTGACCAGGTCGAGGATCGACGCCAGCGTCGTGGACTTGCCCGACCCCGTCGGTCCGGTGACCAGCACGAGACCTCGTTGGAGCTGGGCGAGGTCGGCCACCACCTCGGGCATCCCGAGCTGCGACAGCGGCACGATCTCGTTCGGGATCGCCCGCATCACCGCGCCGATGGAGCCCCGCTGGAAGAACATGTTGACCCGGAAGCGGCCCTTCCCGGGGAGGGGGTGGGAGCAGTCCAGTTCGCGCCGCTCCTCGAGCTGTTGCTTCTGGCGGTTCGTGAGGATCTCGTACAGCATGGCCCGCAACGGGGCGGGTTTGAGGACACCGAACTCGTCGAGACCGATCAGTTCGCCGTCGACCCGCACCTGGGGCACGGTCCCGGCGGTCAGGTGCAGGTCCGATCCCTTCATGTCGATCAGGATCCCGAGGAGGCGGTTGACATGGATCTTGTCGTCGGACTCGGAGGGCCTCGGAACGGACCCGCGGATCGACTCGAGCGACCGCAACGGCCCGTAGGCCCGGTCGACCGCTGCCGCCAGCTTGTCGGCGTCGGCCAGGGCGAGTCTGACCTCACTCCCGACGGCCCGGCGCAGATCGCCCCGCTTGCTCTCGTTGAGGGGGTCGGCGACCGCGATGAGCACCCGACCTGCCCCGTCCTTCCCGTACGGGAGCGCCTGGAGCCGGTGGGCGCTGCCGGCATCGAGGAGTGCGAGCACGGTCGGGTCGGGAAGGAAGTCGTCGTCGATGACGCACCGGGCCAGACCGATCCGGTCCGCCACGACGTCGAGGACGTCCCCGGCGTCGACCCGCCCCGACTCGATGAGGACCCGGGTGAGCGGGAGCCCGGCGCGGTGGGCGTCCAGCGCGTAGCGTTCGAGGTCGTCGATGTTGAGGAGACGCCGGTCGACGAGCGACCGCCCGAGTTGACGCTCCACGGCGCGTAGGGCCAGCTCCGGGTCCTCGATCCGTTCGACGGAGAACTCAGACGACGACACGGAGTACCTCCTCGAGCGACGTCAACCCGAGTTCGACCTTGGCGAGCCCGTCCTGGCGAAGCGTGCGCATACCCTGTTCGATGGCGAGCTTGCGCATGTCGTCGCTCGCCCGACGTTCGAGGGCCATCCGGGCCATCTCCTCGCTGACGGGCATGACCTCGTTGAGCGCGATCCGTCCCCGGTACCCGGTGTTGGAGCAGGCCTTGCAGCCCACCGCCCGGTAGATCGTCGGATCGGCCATCGGCCCCTCCCAGCCGACGTCTGCGAGGAGCTCGGCTTCAGGCTCGTAGGGCTCCTTGCATCGCTCGCACAGGCGACGGGCGAGCCGCTGGGCCAATACCGTGTCGATGGCGGAGCTCACGAGGAACGGTTCGACTCCCATGTCGATGAGCCGGTTGATGCTCGACGGAGCGTCGTTGGTGTGCAGCGTGGACAGGACCAGGTGACCCGTGAGCGCAGCTTCGACGGCGATGTTGGCGGTCTCGCCGTCTCGGATCTCGCCGATGAGCACGATGTCGGGGTCTGCTCGGAGGATCGACTTCAGCGCGGTGGCGAACAACAGCCCGGCCTTGCGGTTCACCTGCACCTGGGTGATCCCGTCGAGCCGGTACTCAACCGGATCCTCCACGGTGATGATGTTGACGTTCGGGCGGTTGAGGATGGCGAGCGTCGAGTACAAGGTGGTGGTCTTGCCGCTCCCGGTGGGGCCGGTCACGAGGATGGTCCCGTACGGCTTCACGTACGCCTCCCGGTACCGCTCGAGGTTGTAGGGCAGGAACCCGAGGTCCTCGAGCTCGGCGACACCGGCGGACTTGTCGAGGATCCGCATGACGACCTTCTCGCCGTAGATCGATGGCAACGTCGCCACCCGCAGGTCGACCGGACGACCCGCGACCCGCATCGCGACCCGCCCGTCTTGGGGCACACGCCGTTCCGCGATGTCGAGCTCCGCCATGATCTTGATCCTGGACACGACGGCGTTGGCGATCGATCGCGACGTGGTCATGACCTCGTGGAGGACGCCGTCGATCCGGTACCTGATCCGAAGGTCACGCTCGCCGGGCTCGATGTGGATGTCGGAGGCACGATCCGCCACCGCCCTGGTGATGACCGAGTTCATCAACTTGACGACCGGGGCTTCCTCGGCGGCGCTCTCCAGCGACACGGTGTCGGTGTCGGCGTCCTCGTCCTCGAGGGCCAGTTCGGCCAGGTCGGAGACCGACTCGTCGAAACGCCCGAAACGGGCGGAGGCCTCCTCGATGTCCTCGGGGGTGGCGACCACGATCGTGACGGGGCGACCCGACACGGCCCGGATGTCGTCGATGGCGAGCACGTTCCCCGGATCGGACATCGCGACGACCAGGTCGTCTCCTTCGAAACCGATCGGCAGGACGTTGTAGCGCGTCCGCAGGTTCTCGGGCACCATGGCGGCGGCGGCCGGGTCGATCGTGATCTCGGCCAGGTCGACGAACTCGACGCCGTGGCGCTTCGCGATGGACCGCATGAGCTCGGCCTCGGCGACGATCCCGTCGTCGACGAGGACGCGTCGTAGCGGCAAGCCGGTCTCTGCCTGGCTGGCCAGGGCGGCTTCGAGTTGTTGCCGGGTCAGCAGCCCGTCCTCGAGGAGCATGCTGCCGACGTTGCGGACGTCTCCGACCACCGTTCTCCTTCGTCTGAAGGATGAATCGGCACCGCAGTGGTCTTCTTGAGAGGTCTACTTGGAGGCGATGGCCGCCCGGGCGGCGCGCTCCATGGCCTCCACCGGGGGCCGGACGCCGGCCCATCGCTCGAAGGCGTCGACGGCCTGGTGCACCAGCAGGGTGATCCCGTCGACGGTCGGCAGGCCGCAGGCGGCGGCGTGTCGCACCGCGGCGGTGGGCTCGGTGTGGTACACCATGTCCAGCAACCCGGATGCGGCCTCGAGGACGCGCTCGGGAAGCCGCCCTTCGCCGCCCATCCCGACGGGGGTGGCGTTGACGACGACGGCGCCGGCGACCGGGGTCCCCCACTCGACGACTCGACCTTGGACCCGTGTGCGTGCGAGGAGGGATGTGGCCTGCTCCGGTCGGCGGGCGGCGAGGTGGATGGGCCGACCGGCGTTCGCGACCAGCGCCGCGGATGCCGCCCCGCCCGCGCCGAGGACGAGCACCGGTCCGGAGTCGGGCAGGCCGCCCCGCCGCCAGGCCCCCGTGATCCCCGCCACATCGGTGTTGTCGCCGAACACCGCCCCTTCGCCCGCCCAGACCGTGTTCACGGCGCCGGTGCGCAACGCCACCTCGGTGACGCGGTCCACGGCGCGGAACGCGGCTTCCTTCAGTGGCATCGTGACGTTGATGCCGGTCAGCGTGCCGTGTCGGATCTGATCGACCGCGACGCGAAGGCGATCGGCGTCGGCCCGGATCGCTTCGTAGGTCCCGTCGATGCCGGCCGCATCGAGCGCGACACGGTGGATGATGGGCGACAGCGAGTGGTCGATCGGGTCGCCGAGGACCGCGAGCTTCATGGCAGGATCCCGTCCTCCTTGGCCTTCTCCACCTTCGCCTGGTGCTCCTCGTAGGTGGCCGAGAACCCGTGGGCGCCGTCGGCGGAGACGACCACGTAGAACAGGTAGTCACCGTCGGCGGGGTCGGCGGCGGCGTCGAGGGAGGCCTGACCGACGGTTCCGATCGGCGTCGGCGGCAGCGCGGGGACACGGTAGGTGTTGTAGGGGGATTCCGTCTCGAGGTCCGCGGCGGTGACCCTGCCGGTGTTCTCCCCCTTGGCGTAGATGACCGTGGCGTCGATCTGCAGCGGCATCCCCGCGGCGAGCCGGTTGTAGATCACCCGGGCGATGAGCGGTCGATCCTCGTCCAGCTTCGCTTCCTGTTCGACGAGGGACGCCACGATGAGCGCCTGATAGCGGTCGACGCCCAGCTCTCCCAGCCGCGACCAGTCCTCGCGGTCGAGGCGGATGGCCATCTCGGTGGCCATCCGCTGCAAGATCGCCGACGGAGCGTCGCCGTCGGCGATCTCGTACGTGGCGGGGAACAGCAGCCCTTCCCATGCCGCCAGCGGGGGGACCCCGTCGGGGAGATCGGTGGGGAGGTACGGCGACGTGACGCCGCCGCCGACGAGGGCCGCCTCGTAATCGGCGCTGGTGTACGGCGTCTGTTCCGCCAGCGATGCGAGGACCTCGGCGAGGGTCCACCCCTCGATGACGGTGACCCGGCGGTCGGAATGCTCGATGGGACCGGCGAGGAGGACCTCGACGACGGCGTCGGCCGTCATGCCCGTCTCCAACGAGTACTCGCCCGCCCGCAGGAGGCCGGTGACGCCCCGCGAGCGCGCGGCGGCTTCCAGATCGGCGCCGTCGACGACCCCTGCGTCCTGCAGGATGGTCCCGATCGTCCGTGCCGATGCGCCGGAGGGCAACACGACGGTCACCGGCATGCCGGGGGTGACGGTGACCGTCGGAGCGCTCCCTGCGACAGCACCGGCCAGGACGGTGGCGAGTCCTGCCAGGGCGCCGACGGTGAGCACGGCGGCGGCGGCGACGAGCGCGGCCTTGGTCCTACGGCCGGTCCCTGTCACCATCGCTCCCGTCTTCCTCCTCGGAGGTCCGCATCCGCTGCCGGCGGGCATCCAGGTAGCCCTGGAGGAGCACCGCGGCGGCGACCATGTCGATCTTCCCGCGCCGTTCCCTGCGCCTGACGTTCCCTTCCACGAGCGCCGCTTCGGCCATCCGGGTCGTGTACCGCTCGTCGAGCATCTCGACCTGACGTCCGGTGGCGTCGGCGGCCACGGCACCCAGACGCCGCGCGGCGGCCGCCGCCGGGCCTTCGCGGCCGTTCAAGCCGACCGGCAAGCCGACGACGATCGTGGCCACGTCCCATTCGTCGCACAGCGCCCGAAGCCGATCGGCCAGGTCGCCGGCGCGGGCGTCGAGCACGGTCAGCGGTGACGAGATGGTACCGGTGGGATCCGAGACAGCGACACCGATCCGGCGTTCACCAGGGTCGAGGGCGAGGACCCTCCCGGCGTCAACCAAGATCGACGAGGGCCTGCCGGGCCGCGTCACGGGCCGCCTCCAGGGCCTCCTGGATGCGGTCCCCGGAAGGGCCTCCGGCCTGCGCCAGGCGGGGGTCTCGGCTGCCGCCACCGCCGAGCACCGCGGCCCCGGCGGCCACGAGCTGGCCCGCCGAGACGCCTCGGGCGACGAGGTCGTCCGAGACCCATGCGATGAGCGCGCCTTTGCCGTCGGCGTTCGTGCCGACGACGACGATGCCCGACTCGAGGCGGTCCCTGATCTGGAACACCAGCGCCCGCAGCCCGTCGGCGTTCGTCCCTTGGACCTCGGCGACGATGAGCCGGTGCCCGTCGCGTTCTTCGACGGACTCCAGCAGGGATGCGGCGAGCGCCGACCGTTCCTTGTCCTCGAACGCGGCCAGGCGTTCCTCCTGGTTGCGGATCCGTTCGGCCAGCGCGGTGGCGGCCTCGACGACCTTGCCGGGTTGGGTGTGCAGCACCGCGGCGGTGCGTTCCAGCCGCCGCCGGATGTCGCTGAGGTACTCGTAGGCGCGGGCTCCCGTCAGGGCCTCGACCCGGCGGAGGTTGGAACCGACCGATCCCTCCGAGACCAGGACGAGCGGTCCGACCTGTCCGGTGCTCGGCACGTGGGTACCGCCGCAGAACTCGGTCGAGTAGTCCCCCGCCCGAACCACCCGGACCCGGTCGCCGTACTTGTCGCCGAAGAACGCCAGCGCCCCCATCCTCTCGGCCTCCTCCTTGGAGGTGACGACCGTCGTGACCTTGGCGTTCTCGATGATCCGTTCGTTGGTCATCTCTTCGACGGCGATGGCGGCCTCGGGGTCGAGCGCCTCGTAGTGGCTGAAGTCGAACCGGAGGCGGTCGGGTGCTACCAGCGACCCTGCCTGATGCACGTGCGAGCCCAGGACCTCGCGCAGCGCCCAATGCAGGATGTGGGTTCCGGTGTGGTTCTTGCGGATCCGTTCCCGCCGGATCGCATCGACCGAGGCGACGGCTTCCTGGCCGACCTGGATCGTGCCCGTCACGACGGTCCCCCGATGGCCGTGGACCCCCGGCAGGGTGAACTGGGTGTCGGTCACCCGGATCTTCCCGGTCGTCGTCTCGATCACGCCCGTGTCTCCGACCTGGCCGCCCGACTCCGCGTAGAAGGGTGTCCGGTCCATGAAGACCTCCACCTGCTGGCCTTCCTCCACCCGTTCGACGACGTCGCCTTCACGGAGGATCGACAGGATCCGACCTTCGGCCCGTTCCTGCTCATAGCCGAGGAACTCGGTCTGGTCGATGCCGCGCAGCAGCGTCCGGTACACGTCGGCGGTCGCCGCCCCGGATCCGCCCCGGAAGGCCGCTCGGGCACGTTCGCGTTGTTCGTTCATCATCGTCTCGAACTCGGTCCGGTCCAGGCGATGACCCCGTTCGGCCGCGATCTCCTCGGTCAACTCGACGGGGAAACCGTAGGTGTCGTGGAGCTTGAACGCCGTCTCACCCGGAAGGACGGCACCTTCCTCCAGCGCCTCGAGTGCCTGTTCGAGGAGCTGATGGCCCGATTCGAGGGTCTTGCGGAAGCGGAACTCCTCCCGCTCGGCCATCGTGGTGATCAGCTCCTGCTTGGCGACGAGCTCGGGATAGGCCGCTCCCATGGCATCGACGGTGGCGGCCACGAGCGTGGGCATGATGGCATCCTTGGCCTCGAGCAGGTACGCATGCCGCACGCTGCGCCGAAGGAGCCGGCGCAGGATGTACCCACGGCCCTCGTTGGACGGGATGACGCCGTCGCCGATCAGGAAGGTGACGGCCCGCCCGTGATCTCCCAAGATCCGCAGCGACACGTCGGAACCTTCGTGGGCCCCGAAGCGGGCACCCGTGGCGCCCTCGGCGGCGGCGATGATGCTCCGCATGACGTCGGTCTCGAAGGTCGAGTCGACGCCTTGGAGGACCATGGCGACCCGTTCGAGGCCGGCGCCCGTGTCGATGCTCTTGGCCGGGAGATCACCGACGACGTGGTAGGGCTCGTCCTGGACGTACTGCATGAAGACCAGGTTCCAGATCTCGGTGAAGCGCTCTTCGTCGACGATCGGACCGCCGTCGGGGCCGTAGTCGGGTCCCCGATCGAAGAAGATCTCCGACGACGGTCCGGCCGGGCCGGCGACACCCATTTGCCAGAAGTTGTCACGGTCGCGGCGTTGCAGACGCTCGGGCGGGATCCCCACCTCGTCGATCCAGATCTCGGCGGCCTCGTCGTCGCTGTCGTGGACCGTGTACCAGAGCCGATCCGGGTCGATCTGCCATCCTTCGGTGAGCAGCTCGTACGCCCACGGAATGGCCTTCTCCTTGAAGTAGTCGCCGAAGCTGAAGTTGCCGAGCATCTCGAAGAAGGTCATGTGCCGGGCGGTGGTGCCGACGATGTCGATGTCGGCGGTCCGGATGCACTTCTGGCTCGAGACGGCACGCGGGTACGGCGGGCGTTCGTCACCGAGCAGGTAGGACTTGAACGGCACCATGCCGGCCACGGTCAGCAGCAGGGTCGGATCGACCGGGATCAGTGACGCCGACGGGACCGGAGTGTGGCCCCGTTCGGCGAAGAACTCGATGAAGATGCGCCGGATCTCGTTGCTGTTCATGGGGAGGCGAGGTTAGCCCCGTCTCCGGCCTCCACTCGATCCGCCGCGGCGAGGCGCCGACCCGCCGCCTCGAGGAGTCCGGCGCCGGCCACCGCGGCGGCCCGTCCCAGGTTCGAAGGCGTGAGTCGCTGCTTGGCGCCCTTCACCTTCGTCGCCAGCCACGCCAGGGCCCCGAGGGTCCCGACGACACCGAACACGAACCAGCGGAGACGGACGAACATGCGCCCAGGCTAGCGGTCCTCTCCGGGGCGCTCTCGCCGGGGTCTGCCGAGGATGCGGTCGGCGGCGGCGACGCGAGCGGCGATGTCGCGTTCCTCCCCCCGATCTCCCGGCTCGTAGAGCGTCTCGGCCGCGGCCTCGACGGGAAGGTGCACCTGGGCGACCACACCCTCGGGGGCATCGTGGGCGTAGCGATAGCCGACGCCGTGGCCGAAGGCCCGGTCGCCCTCGGTGGCTCCCGACCGCAGGTGCGCGGGGACGGAGGCCCCGGATGTCTCGGCGACCAGCTCCTTGGCCGCTCGCATCGCTCGCGCCACCGAGTTGGATTTCGGGGACGCCGCCAGGTAGATCGCGGCGTGCGTCAGGGCATAGGCGGCCTCGGGGAGCCCGACGACCTCGACCGTCCTGAACGCGTCGAGGGCCACCGACAACGCCTGCTGGTCCGCCAGGCCGATGTCCTCGGAAGCGAGGACCACCATCCGCCTCGCCACGAACTTGGGGTCCTCGCCGGCGTCGATCATCGTGTGCAACCAGTACAGGGCGGCATCCACGTCCGAGCCGCGCAGGCTCTTGATGAAGGCCGACACGACGTCGTAGTGCCGATCCCCGGCCTTGTCGTACCGGATCACTCGACGCTGGAGCGCTTCGACGACATCGGACACGTCGACCCGGTCGCGACCCGAGCCCTCCGCGACCGCTGCGGCCGCCTCCAACGCGTTGAGGGCCATGCGGGCGTCGCCCCCCACCCGGCCGGCGAGGACCTCGATCGCGTCGCCGGTGACGGCGATCCCTCCCAAGCCGCGCATCGGATCGTCGACGGCCCTCCGCAAGAGCACCGCGAGGTCGTCAGGAGCGAGCGGCTCGGTCCGGAACACCGTCGCTCGCGAGATGAGCGGAGCGTTCACCTCGAAGAACGGGTTCTCGGTGGTAGCCCCGACGAGGACCACGACGCCGTCCTCGACACCGGGCAACAGGGCGTCCTGTTGCGCCTTCGTGAACCGGTGGATCTCGTCGAGGAAGAGCACGGTCCGTCCGCGTTCTTCGTCGATCCGCCGGGCGGCCGTCGCCAGGACCGCTCGTACGTCCTTGACCCCTGCCGAGGTCGCCGACAGCTGCTCGAACCGTGCACCGATCTCGGCCGCGATGAGCCGAGCCAGGGTCGTCTTGCCGGTGCCTGGAGGACCCCACAGGATCATCGAAGCGGGCCGGCGAGCCGACAGCATCGCCCGGAAGGCGGCGTCGGCCGCGAGGAGATGCTGCTGACCGACGACCTCGTCCAGGGTGGTCGGCCGCATCCGGGTCGCCAGCGGCGCCGAACGAAGCCGACGCTCCTGGCGCTGCTCACTGAACAGATCGGGGTCCGACATGGATTCCTTCCCGCCCGCGGCCGGCGCCGCGACGCCGGGGGTGGACATCGAGGGTGCGGCCGCCGCGCACGACACTAGCCGGGTGACCTGCATGCCGATGGCCGAGCCCACGGCGCGACGGGGCGATGGACGGTCGTCGAGCGGCCTGCTGCAGGACGTGCACCGCAGGATCAGGCCTCGCCGTCGGACTCCTCCTCGGCCCAGGCGGCGACCACCTCGGGACGCAGGCAGATGCCCAACTCGGCGAGTTGCGTCTCGGCGACCCGGCCCGGCGAGCCGGTGAGCGGGTCCGCCCCCGTTTGGGTCTTGGGGAACGGGATGACCTCCCGGATGTTCGGCTGGTCGCGCAGGATCGCGACCATGCGATCGACACCGATGGCGAACCCGGCATGCGGAGGTGTCCCGTACCGGAGGGCCTCGAGGAACCACCCGAACCGTCGCTCGGCCTCCTCGCTGGAGATGCCGAGGATCTCGAACACCTCGGCCTGCACGGCGGGGTCGTGGATCCTGACGCTCCCCGAACCCAGTTCGGAGCCGTTCAGAACGAGGTCGTAGGCCTTGGAGATCGCCTCGTCGGGGTGTTCTCGCATCTCGGCGACATCGCGGGGCGCCGTGAAGGGATGGTGGAGCGGCACCAGCTCTCCGTCCTCGTTCCGTTCGAAGACGGGGAAGTCGACGACGAACAGGTACGCGAGGTCCTCATGGTCGCCGGGACGCCCCAGGTCGAGGCGGAGACGACCGAGGACCTCCAGCACCACCCGAGTCTCGTCGCCAGCGATCAGCAGCGTGTCGCCCGCCGAGGCGTCGAGTGCCGCGACGACCCCGCGTCGCTCCTCGTCGGTCAGGAACTTGGCGACCGGTGAACGGAGCGAGCCGTCGTCGCCGACGACCATCCACACGAGACCCTTCGCTCCGAGCTCCTGGGCGCGCGAGACGAGGCCGTCGAGACCGGAGCGAGCGAGACCCAAGGGCCCTGCGTTGATGCCGCGGACGGATCCGCCGTTGCCGAGCACGTTCGAGAACGCCCGGAACCCCGTTGCGGCGAACACGTGCGACACGTCCACGATCTCCATCCCGAAGCGGATGTCGGGCTTGTCGGTGCCGTAGCGTTCCATCGCCTCGTGCCAGGTGAGGCGGGGGAACGGCCGCGCCGGCTCGACGCCACGCAGCGCCTCGGTGACCCGAGCCGCAATCTCTTCGAGCGTGTCGAGAACGTCCTGCTGGCCCCAGAAGGACCCCTCGAAGTCGAGCTGGGTGAACTCGAGCTGCCGATCCGCGCGAAGGTCCTCGTCTCGGTAGCACCGGGCGACCTGGTAGTAGCGCTCCACGCCACCGATCATCAGGAGCTGCTTGAAGAGCTGGGGCGATTGCGGCAACGCGTAGAAGTGACCGGGGCGCAGCCGCGAGGGAACGAGCATGTCCCGCGCGCCCTCCGGGGTCGACGCGATCAACGTCGGCGTCTCGACCTCGAGGAATCCTTGCTCCTCCATGACGTCACGCATGGCCCGCACCGCCCGCGATCGAGCTCGCAGGTTCTCCGCCATCCGTGGCCGCCGAAGATCCAGGTAGCGGTACTGGAGGCGTCTCACCTCGTCGACGTCGACGCGATCGTCGAGCTGGAACGGGAGCGGCTCCGACGGGCTGAGCACGTCGAGGCGTTCGACGGCCACCTCCACTTCGCCGGTGGGGAGGTCCGGGTTGATGGTGCCGTCGGGCCGCAGCCGGACGACACCGACGACGGCGACGCAGTATTCGAGACGCAGTGCGTGGACGACGTCCTCCAACTCGGGGTGGTCTTCGGGGTTGACGACGACCTGCACGACGCCGCCGGCGTCCCGCAGGTCGAGGAACACGACGCCCCCGTGGTCTCGCCGACGGGCGACCCAACCGGCGAGGCGCACCGTCCGTCCTGCGTCGCCGGCCCGCAAGGCTCCGGCGGACGTGTCCTTCAATGCTCCGCTATCCATGCCGTGATCTCCTCGATCGCGATGACCTGCTGGGTGCCCGTCTCCAGGTCCTTGACGGTGACGGTGCCCGCCGCCCACTCGTCGCCGACGACCGCGACGGCTCTCGCGCCGCGACGGTCCGCCGCCTTGAACTGCGCCTTCACCGACCGGTCCCCCAACGCCATGTCGGCGCGAACGCCCGCGTGGCGCAGTCGCGACAGCCAGGCGAACGCCTCGTCGCGCCAGGCCGGGCCGGCGGCCACCACGAACAGGTCCAAGATCCTGGGGAGCTCGTCGCCTCCCGCGGCCAGGATGATCCGGTCGATGCCCATGGCCAGGCCCACCGCTGGGGTCGGCCTTCCACCGAGCAGTTCGAAGAGCTGGTCGTAGCGTCCTCCGCCGCCCACGGCGCTCTGGGCGGCGTCGTAGCGTCGAGGGACGTACTCCCAGACCGTCCGGTTGTAGTAGTCCAGGCCGCGCACGAGCCTCGGCTCGATCCGGTAGGGGATGTCGAGTCGATCGAGCCCTGCCTTGACCGCCTCGAAGTGGGCGAACGCCTCCGGGCCGAGATGGTCGATGGGCACCGGAGCTCCGGCGACCGCCTCGACGTCCGCTTTCGAATCGAGGACCCGCATCGGGTTGAGCTCCATCCGTGTCCTGGCGTCCTCGGACAGGAGGTCGATCCGCTCCTGGAGGAACGCCGTCAGCTCGGCGCGATAGGCCTCACGGTCGGCCGGATCGCCGATGGTGTTGAGGGCCACCTCCACCTCCGGGACGTCCATGTCCTGCAGGAAGCGGTAACCGAGTTCGATCACCTCGACGTCGGCCTCGGGGGCACCCTCGCCGAGATATTCGACGCCGGCCTGGTAGAACTGACGCTTCCGGCCGGCCTGTGGGCGTTCGTAGCGGAACATGGGGCCCCAGTACGAAGCCTTCATGACCCCGTGGACGCCTCCGGCCTCGATGACGGCCCGCACCACCGAGGCGGTCGCCTCGGGACGGAGCGTGAGCGACCGTCCCGCCTTGTCGGCGAAGGTGTACATCTGCTTGTCGACCACTTCGGTGGCTTCTCCGACGCCCCGGGCGAACAGCTCCGTCGGCTCGAAGATCGGGGTGATGGCCGGCTCGTATCCGTAGGTGCCGCTCAGCTCGATGAACGTCAGCTCGGCGCGGGACCACACCCGCGAAGCAGGCGGCAAGATGTCGTCGGTGCCCTTCGGGCCGCGGAATCGCGTCACGTACTCGTTCCAGCCGTCGATGGAGCGGGAAGGCTAGCGGCCCGCAGGAGCCCACCGTCCTCGGGGGTGCCGACCTCCGGCATCGGTCACGCCCCGAGGAGGTCGCGGATGAACGGGTTGCGCGTCCGCTCCCGACCCACCGTGGTGGCCGGCCCATGGCCGGGAAGCACCTCCGTGTCGTCTGGGAGGGGAAGGATCTTGGTGCGCATCGACTCCATCAGCGTGGCGAAGTCGCCGCCCGGCAGGTCGGTGCGACCGATCGATCCGGCGAACAGGTGGTCGCCCGAGAACAGGAT
Source organism: Acidimicrobiia bacterium (assembly GCA_026985095.1). GTDB lineage: Bacteria > Actinomycetota > Acidimicrobiia > Spongiisociales > UBA5794 > JALSQW01. The sequence goes on from JALSQW010000066.1 coordinate 32,290, forward strand.
CCCCTCGCCGGGGAGATGGAAGGCGCAGTGGCCAGGGGTGTGTCCGGGCGTGTGGACGACCGTGATGTCGAGACCGGCCAGTGCGAGCTGCATGCCATCGGTGAGAGCGGTGAAGCGGTCCGGCGGGCGGTAGTCGCCAGGGGGGATACCCCCGAAGAGCATCTGGAGCTGCTCGGCGGGATGGGCGGCGAGGAACTCATCGTCGGGATGCAGGTAGGCGGCCACGCCCGTGCGGGCGACCAGTGTTCCCGAACCACCTGTGTGATCGATGTGGCCATGGGTGACCAGCAACGCCACCGGCGCGATCCGGTGGCGGTCCAGCAAGGCGACGATGCCGTCGAGGTCGGGGGGCGCGTCGATGACGACGCCGGGACCGCCGGCGGCAGGGGCCGCCACGTAGGTGTTCGTCTCGGCCGCCCACAAGGCGGCATGGTCGATGATCATGCCCGCAGCATACGGTCCGGGTTCCACCGCTCGGTGCCTGCCTGCGTCCCGCAGGGTCACCGGGGAAGCGACCGCGTGCGGCTAGCCGCCGCACCCTGCCGGCTTCGCCCAGCAGGGCGTCTCGACCTCTCGCCAGTTCGTGTAGTCCCATTCGTTCGACAGGAGCGGGAAGAACGGGGGGCGGAGCGATTCGAGGCGTTCGTCGAAGTTGTAGTTGCGGGGCGTGAAGCAACATCCCATGTTCCCGGTGCCCAGCGACGCGTTGGATCCGAAGGTGTTCAGCTCCGAGGCGGCGGGAACGACGCTCGAACCGCCGGTGCCGCAGCTCAAGGCGACCTTCATCGCTCCGTTCTGGTTGAGGAGGGCGCCCGAGATGTTGAGGACCCGGTCGCTGCCGACCGCATAGGGGTTGATCCAGATCTCGTCGGAGGCGGCGAGGCCGAGGACGTCGGTTCCGTTCAGTCCGGCGCCGTAGTCGATGTCGGTCCCGATGATGATGTTCTGGCGTGATGACGACGTCCCGGCGTAGACGGTCATCGCCCCCGACAGGACGAAGGGTGTGGAGGCGTTCCGGCCGATGACGACGTGCTTGTTGGCCCACACGGCGCCGTTGGCGGGGAGGTCGAAGGTGTCGAGGTACTGCCATGCGGCGTCCTGGGAATGCAGCCACCAGCGCTCTTCGGCGGTCTGACAGGACCACCCTGCCGGGACGGTGGTCGCGTACGACACTCGGATGCGGGAGTCTCCGGTGCCGTTGACGGTCTCCAGCAGGTAGGCGTCGACGCCTGCAGGGATGCGGGCGTCACGGGTGGGGTCGAGGCAGATGCCCCCGCCGTCGCATGCTGCCGTCTGCAACAGGGCGAGATCGTCCCAGAAGCGGTCGAAGTCGATGGGGTCGGGGTACACGTCGCGGATCGTCTCACCGTCGGCGTTGTAGTTGCCGGTGCTGTCCCACCCCTGTGCCCCGTTCTTCCAGATCGGTGGCCCGAACGACGACCAGCCGCCGATGCGGTACTCGGCGTAGACGTTGGCGTAGGCCTCGCCGCCGGATCGGTACCCGACCCGGTAGCCGGCGTACACCGGCCCGTGGGTCTTGGCTCCCGAACCGTACCGGAGCTCTCCTTCCACCATGCGGACGAACTCAGAGATCGACTGGGCTCGGATCTCGGCTTCCACGACCCGGGGAGAAACGTGGGACGCCTGTCGCCCGGCCACCACGACGTTGACCCCACCTCCGTCCTGGGGTGGAGTGACGTGGATCAATGCCGCGTCTTGCGACGTGCCGTCCCCCAGCAGCGGATGCGAGTACCACGACGCCGGATCGACCTCGACGTAGTCCCACGTCGTGCAGTCCCCGAACCAGGCGTTGCCGGGATCGACCTGGCTGCCGTAGCCGGCGGAGTCCGGGTCCGTGCAGATCCGGGGCGCCTCCGCCTCGTCGACGTAGTTCTGGTAGTAGGCCGGATCGATCGTCAGCTTCGCCGCGTACCGTTCGAGCATCGCCTCGGTGGTCGCCAACACCGAGTCCTCCTTCGCCTGGAAACCGGCCTGGGAGAGCTGGTAGACCGCCACCCGTTGGATCATGATGGTGAGCAGCACGATGGCGAGCACGCCCATGACGACGGTGATGAGGGCGACCCCGTCTTCCCGACCGGCACGGACGTGGAGCGCCTCGGTGCGTGTCCGGGTCGCGGCGCGACGATGCGTGCTCCGATCCTCAGCCATCGTTCCTGAACCTCACGTCCTCTTGGATGTCGACGACCGCGGTCCCCGAGCGCACCGTCCGGGGATCGACCCGAAGGCGGATCCGGAGCAGCTCGAAATCGCAGGGGGTCGCTCCCCCACACACGGTCGTGGTGATCTCGGTGCCGGTCCGCAGCGACGAGCCCCGGAACAACGGTTCCGGGCCGTCGTCGAGCACGTCGGTGAGCACCACCCGCGTCGAGGGCAGGCCGCTGTAGGTCCAGTTCGGGCCCGACCCGACGTCCGCCACGGTGACCGACCGGAGCAGCTCGCAACGATTGCCGACGCATGCGCCGAGGTGATAGCGGTAGCGCTCGGGACCAGGAGCGTCATCGAGTCGGTCCGAGTAGAACACGAGATCGAGCTGATCCCATGCCGAGTTGAGGGTCTCGACGACGGCACCGTCTCCATCGAGATCAACGGCCTGGCGGAGCTCGAGGACGAGTTCGGCGACGACGGGACGGGCGGCTTCGAGGGTCCGGGCTCGCCGCTCTTGGGAGGTGACCTCGTCCCCGAAGGTGAAGAAGAAGCCGTAGAAGGCGACGAGCAGGACGGTGGTGATGATCATCGCCACCATGGTCTCGACGAGCGTCACGCCGGCCTCGTCACCGAGGAATGTCGCGACCTTGGGGGTCTTCATGGACAGCTCCCCGGGACGTTCCAGCTCCGGTTGGCGCCCGTCATGGTGAAGGTCCTCCGAGCGAGTTCGGTGCCGGTGTCGCAGTACGCCCGCACGTGGACGCGACGGTTGTTGGCTTCAGGGACGATGAAGGTCGCCTTGCCCAAGGCGTTGGAGGGTAGGGCGGTCGATTGGGACCATCGCCAGCGTCCGTTGCGCCAGGTCTCCACCCAGTAGCGGTAGAAGCCGGTCGGGCCGATCGGGCCGCTGTAGAGCGCGAACCGGTCCGTCGCGAAGGGCTTGCCCAGCGACAGGGAGACCGTCGTCGGGGTCGTCGTGGTGGCGAAGGACGTCGTCGTGGGAGCATGGCCCCATCCGGTCTCGGCGGTGACCGTGTAGCCGGTCTCGTTCTCGGGCAGGGTGAGGGTCAGGTCGCCGTACTCGTCGGTGGTTCCGCTCCACGATCCGAGGACCGGGTGGGTGACGGTGACGGTGGCACCGGCGGTGAAGTAGGTGGACCAGCCTGCATAGTCGACGTGGAAGGTCATGTCGACGGGCATCGCCGTATACGGCGTCATCACCAACGTCACCGCGGCGCTGGTCCCGCCTCCCGGTCCGGGCACGTCGACCTCGACGGCCGACCCGAGGAACCCGGGGGCGCTCCCGTTGACCGAGTAGCGATCCGGGACGAGGTCCGTGAAGACGTAGTCGCCTGCGGCATTGGTGGTGGTGCGACCGTCGGCCATGTCGGTGACCGTGACGGTGGCGTCGGGGATCGGCGCCCCGGTGTCGTCGAGGACCGTGACCGTCAACGAGGCCGGGCGGTAGACGCGGATGGTGCGTTGGGCGTTCCACCCCCCGACGGCGTCGACCGTGTCGGCACCCGAGGCGATCGTGTCAGGATGCATCTGCCACCCTCGGGCGTCGAACAGGTCGATGCTGTAGGTCCCGGGCACGACGTCGGGGAAGATCTGCTCGGGCCCTTGGTCGTGGGGGAGGTAGGTGGTGGTCCCGACGAGCTGGAGCCACGGGTCGGGCTCAGAGGACGGGTCGTACGGTTCGTGCCGCTCGATGGTGACCGAGACGATGGCGACGTCCTCGAGCGCTCCGATGGTGGGTGGCGCCACGATCGTCTCCATCTTCACCGGGCCGATGGCCCCCGTCGACGACGTCACCGTGACGGTGACCAGCTTGTAGTTGACCCCCGGATCGAAGCTCCCCTGGACGCCGTCGCCGCCCTGGGCGACCACATCGAGCCCGGTCGTCGCCCCGACGTAGCGAACGTCCGTCGTCACGACGTAGTCGCGGCCGTCGACGGTCCGGACGATGGAGGGATCGAGGATGCCGTCGGGCGCGAAGCCGGGGTTGCCGACGTCGGCGTAATCGAGACTCCTGGCCTCCTCGATGCGGGCCTGGGCGAGGTTCTCGGCGACCGTCACCTCCTTGGAGCGGTCGATGGCGCGCATCGACACCGCGATCGGGGTGATCGTCAACACGATCGCGACCACGAGGATCACGGCAGCCGTCATCGCCTCGATGAGCGTGAACCCGGACTCGTCGAGGCGGACGGCCCGGAAGGGGCCCCACGTCATAGGAGATGTATCGTCTCGGAGGCCCGAAAGGTTTAGGGCTCCCGGCGCTTCGACAGCAGGTTCAGTCGCCGGGGACGAGCCGGTATGCGTCGAACACGCCGTCGACGGCGCGGAGGTCCGCCAGGATGCGTTCCAGGATCCGCCGGTCGGAGAGCTCCACCTCGTAGCGGAGGATCGCGACCCGGTCCCGTCCGGTCCCCGACGACGAGCTGTGGATGTTGGCCCCGAGGTCGGACAGGACCTCGGTGACGTCCCGCAACAGTCGAGGCCGATCCAACGCCTCGACCTGGATCCACACGAAGAACGTGTCGGTCTGTTCGGGCGCCCAGGCCACGTCGATGATGCGTTCGTGGCGCTCCGAGAGGGTCCCGACGTTGGCGCAGTCCGCGCGGTGCACGCTGACCCCGCGGCCCACCGTGACGAACCCGACGATGTCGTCCCCAGGCACCGGGGCACAGCAGCGCGCCATCCGGACCAGCATGTCCGCCATGCCCTCGACGATGATCCCTCGGGTCGGCCGCCGCCGACGGGGCCGCGGGGTACCGAGCCGATCGAGCAGGTCCTGTTCCGCCGGTTCGGGTTCTCGCCGCCGCGCCAGGCGCCCGGCGACGGTCCCGGCCGAGATGCGCCCGTCGCCGACGGCGACGTAGAGGAGATCGAGGTCCCCGAACCCGAGCTCTTCGGCGACCGCGATGAGATCGTCGTCGTGGCCCGAGACCGCCAGCGATTCGCGACGCAGGGCCTTGACGACGGCCTCTCTACCTTCCGACAGCGCCACCTCCCGCCGTTCTCGGGTGTACCACTGGCGGATCTTCGCCGCGGCTCGTGAGGTCTTGACGAAGTCGAGCCAGTCCCGACTGGGTCGGGCGTCTTGGGCCTTGGAGGTGATGATCTCGACGATGTCGCCCGAGGCCAGCTCGGTGGCCAACGGCACCAACCGCCCGTTCACCTTGGCTCCGACGCAGCGGTGACCGACGTCGGTGTGGATGCGGTAGGCGAAGTCGACCGGCGTGGCACCCTTCGGCAGGGTGATGATGTTCCCCTTCGGCGTCAGCGCGAACACCTCGTCCTGGTAGAGGTCGAGTTTGAGGTTGGCGAGGAACTCGGCCGGATCCTCCGCTTCCTCTTGGAGGAACCGGAGGTCGGCCATGAGCGGGAGCTCTCCGGTGGTATCACCCTCCTTGTACCGCCAGTGTGCGGCGATGCCTCGCTCGGCCCATTCGTGCATGGCGGCCGTGCGGATCTGCACCTCGAGGGCCTTCCCGTCGGGGCCCACGACGGTGGTGTGCAGTGACTGGTAGAGGTTGAACTTGGGCATCGCGATGTAGTCCTTGAACCGCCCGTGGATGGGAGGCCACAGGGTGTGGATCAGCCCAAGTGCGGCGTAGCAGTCGCGTACTTCCGGGACGATGACCCGGATCCCGATCAGGTCGTAGATCTCGCTGAAGTCGAGTCCGCTGGACATCATCTTTCGGTAGATGGAGTAGAGGTGCTTCGGTCTCCCGGTCACCGTCGCCTCCAGGCCGGCGTCCCGCAGGGTGTCCCCCACCGTCTCGGTCATCTTCTCGATGTAGGTCTCGCGTTCGGGCGCCCGGCGACGGATCAACTCGTCGAGTTCGGCCTGCCTCCGCGGGTAGAGGATGGCGAAGCACCGTTCCTCCATCTCGTGTTTGATCTCCTGCATTCCGAGTCGATGTGCCAGCGGCGCGTACACGTCGAGACTCTCGGAGGCCACCCGCTGCTTCTTGTCGTCGGGCAGCGGGGCGATGGTCCGCAGGTTGTGGGTGCGATCGGCCAGTTTGATGATGAGGACCCGGATGTCCTTCGACATGGCGATGGCCATCTTCCGGATCGTGGCGGCTTGCTGCTCTTCTCGCGACGAGAACTTCACCCGATCGAGCTTGGTGACCCCGTCGATGAGCAGCGCCACCTCGTCGCCGAACTCCTCCTCGAGTTCGGCGAGCGTCACCTCGGTGTCCTCCACGACGTCGTGCAGCAGCGCCGCGGCGAGGGTCTCGGAGTCCAGCCCGTACGAGGCGAGGATCTCGGCGACCGCCAGCGGATGCACGATGTACGGATCGCCGGTACGGCGCATCTGCCCCTCGTGACGCTGGCGGGAGACGGCGAAGGCCCGAGCCAGCAGCCCCTCGTCGATCGCCCCGTGGTGGGAGCGATGAGCCGCGAGGAGATCGTCGAACATCTCCTCGGGCGTCCGGGCCTCCACCGGACCGGTCATCTCGATGTCCCCACGCGGCGCCGGGAGCGGGGAAGGCGAGGTGCGTCGACGGTGTCCATCGACGGAGCTTACCGCCGCTTCCTCCGCTTCCTCGGGGGTCTCGGCGTGGCCCCGGCAGCCGGGGCGGGCGAGCGCGCCGGCGTGCCTTTCGGGGCGGCCGGCGCTCCTGCAGGAGCCTTGGTGGCCTTCGACGGGGCCGTCTGCTGTCGGCCCGCTCGGCGCCTGGCTCGCTGCCATTCGGGCTCGTTGCGCTTCCAGAGGGCCAGCAGCGGGGTGGCGATGAAGATCGACGAGTAGGTCCCGACTGCGATCCCGATGAACAGCGCCAGGGCGAACTCGCGCAGGGTCTCGGCCCCGAGGGCGTAGGAGCCGACGAACAGGAGGCTGCCGACGGGCAGCAGCGACGTCAACGAGGTGTTGATGGAGCGCATCAGCACCTGGTTCATCGACCGGTTCACGATCTCGGTGAACGTGACGCGTTGCCGGAGCTCCTCGACGTTCTCCCTCACCTTGTCGAACACGACGACCGTGTCGTACAGCGAGTAGCCGAGGATGGTGAGCACCGCGATCACGGTGGCCGGCGTGACGACGAACCCGATGGCCGAGTAGATGCCGCCGGTCATGGCGAGATCGTGGAAGAGGGCGGTGAGCGCCGCGACGGCCATCTTCCATTCGAAGCGCCACGTGATGAAGAGGGCCACGACCACGAGGAAGATCACCAGCGCCCGGATGGCCCTGCTGGTCACCTCGGCCCCGAAGGTCGGCCCGACGGCGTCGATGTTGACCTCGTCCACGGGGGCGCCTGCCGCCTCCGCGACGACCTCGAGGAGCTGATCCTGCTCCTCGACGCCGAGGGCCTCCGTTCTGACGAGGATGAACCCCTCCCCGGTGATCTGCACGGTCGCGCCGCCCTCACCGATGCTCCGCAACGCCGCCCGCACCTCCTCGACCGAGGCGTCGGCCACGTTGGGGGCGCTGATGATCGTCCCGCCGGTGAAGTCGATGCTGAGGTTGAAGGGCCGGATCAGCATGATGACGATCGACAACGCGACCAGCACGCCGGAGACGATGATGGTCTTCTTGCCGAGCCCGACGAAGTCGAACTCCGTCTCGCCCCTGTACATCTGGCCCAGCACGCTCATGCTCCCACCTCCGCCGGGGTTCTCTCCGTGGTGCCGGTCTCTGCCCTCCGCCCCGTGGCGGCATCCATCGAGAACCAACCGCGGTCACGCAGCCCGGAACGCACCAGCAACGCCGTGGCCGGCCGCGTGTAGAAGTAGGCGACGACGACGTCGATGAGGGTGGCGAGGCCCAAGGTGAGGGCGAAGCCCTTCACCGGCCCGATGGCGAGCAGCCACAACAGCACCGCACCGAGGAACGTGACGGTGTCTCCGGTCAGCACCGTGCGGAAGGCGCCTCGGAAGGCGTGGTCGACGGCGGGGCGCAGCGGCCGCCCGGCACGGTGCTCCTCCTTGATCCGCTCGAAGTACACGATGTACGAGTCCGAGGTGATGCCGACCGACACGATGATGCCGGTGACGCCGGCCAGGGTCAGGGTGAGGCCCTGGAAGATCCCGAGCAGCGTCAAGGTGGTCACCATCAGCGAACCGAACACGGTGAGGCCGACGATGGCGATCAACCCCAGCGAGCGGTAGTAGGCGATCATGTAGATCGCGACCAGGAACAGACCGGCCAGACCGGCGAGCAATCCCGCCTTGAGGGAGTCTGCGCCGAGCGACGCCGAGACGCTCTCGACGCGTTCACGTTCGAAGGTCGTCGGCAACGCACCGTAGCGGAGGATGGCGGCCAGATCCTGGGCGTCGGCCTCGGGATCCTCCGACGTGCCGATGGTGATGACGACGGCGTTGGGGTCGAGGCCCTGCTGGGGATCGACCCCGGCGGCCACCGCCGGGGCGGACGTGACGACCCCGTCGACGACGATCGCCATCTGCCGGCGCGGGTCGCCCACCGGATAGGTCGCGAGCTCTCCGGTGGCCTTCCGGAACTTCTCTCCGCCCTCCGAGGTGAACTCGGGAACGACGACCCAGCCTCCGGCCCCACCGACGCCGGAGGTCCCCGAGAAGCGGGCCTCGCCGCCCTTCAGGTCCGATCCGACGAGGAACGCCGGACCGACGAGGTAGACCAGACCGTCGTCTCCCCGCAGCAAGGCGGTGGTCGACGGATCGTCGTCGATCGTCAGGCCGGTGTCGGGATCGAGCGTCGACGGATCGATGCCTTCGGGCGGCGGGGCGGTGGGATCGAGCGTGACGGGGCTGTCGGGGAACACCCCGAGGACGGGACGGAACGACATCTGGCCCGTCGTACCGACGGCCTGAAGCGCTCGTTCTCGGTCCTCGACGCCGGGGAGCTGGACGAGGATGGCTCGACTGCCCTGGACCGAGATCTCGGGCTCCTGGACGGCTCCGAGGTTCTCGATCCGCCGACGCATGATCTCGACGGCCTTCTGAAGGGTCTCGGCGTCGGTCCCCTCGGGGGCCACCAACACGACCGCGAAACCGCCCTGGAGGTCCAGGCCGAGTTTCGGCGTCTTTCCGAAGGCGAGGAGCGCCGAGACGGAGCCCCAGGCGATGGCGAGGGTCACCAGCAACGTGACGAGCGCCTGCTTCTTGCTCATGTCGCCTCCTCGAGACGCTCGGCCACGGCCCGCTTGGCGATCGTCATCGTGGTGCCCCCTCCGACGTCGATGACGAACCGGTCCTCGTCCTCGGAGACGATCGTGGCGAAGATCCCGCCGATGGTCCGGACCCGATCGCCCGGACCGAGGGAGGCGACGAGGGTCTGCATCTGCTTGACCCGCCGGCGTTGGGGCATGACCAGGAACACGTAGAAGAGCCCTCCGAGCACCACCAACGGGAGCAGGAAGCCCAGGGCGCTGCCCGAACCTCCGTCCGATGCCTGCGCGAGTAGGCCTGCGCCTATCGAACCCTGGAACACCCGTCTACCTCCGCGAGCGCGATGGATGCGGCCCTCGTGAGCCGCGAGCCTGCAGGTTAGCGACGTCGCGATCGAATCCCGTCTCCGGGCGGCGCCCCTCGCCCGGTGCGGCGCCGTTCGACGACCTGAGCTCGGAACCGTGCGAAGCGTCCGGCGGCGATGGCGGCGCGCGCGTCGGCCATGAGCCGGTAGGTGTAGCTCAGGTTGTGCATGGTCAACAGACGTCGACCCGTCGGCTCCTTGGTGACGATGAGATGGCGCAGGTAGCCGGTGGCGTACCGCTGGCAGGTCGCACAGGCGCAGTGGGGGTCGAGCGGACCCGCGTCGAGGCGGAACTCGGCCCGCTTGATCGAGAGGTCCCCGACGGAGGTGAGCGCCTTGCCGTGCCGAGCGAGCCGAGTCGGGATGACGCAGTCGAACAGGTCGATGCCGCGGGCGACCGCGGCGAGGATCCCTTCGGTGTCACCGAGTCCCATGACGTAGCGGGCACGCGATGGGGGGAGCTCGGGAACGGCAGCGACCAACGCCCGGTCCCGTTCGACGGCGGACTCGCCCACGGCGAGGCCCCCGATCCCGAATCCGGCGAAACCCTGCCCATCGACGGACAGCGCGGCGGTGGCGGCGGCGGACCGCGCCCGGAGGTCCGGATCGGCGCCTCCTTGGACGATCCCGAAGACGGCGCGATCGTCGCGGCGTCGGGCCTGAAGGGTACGCGCCGCCCAACGGAGGGTCCGTTCCATCGCCGCCTCGGTGGCCTCGGGCGTCGCCGGGAGCGCGACGGGCACGTCGAGGGCCATCGCGATGTCCGAGCCGAGCGTCTCCTGCACCGCCACGGCGGCCTCCGGGGTGAGGTCGACGGTCGAACCGTCGTAGGTCGAGCGGAACACGAGACCCCGTTCGGTGATCTTCGGCTGCAAGGAGAGCACCTGGTACCCGCCCGAGTCGGTGAGCACGGGGGCGTCCCATCCCATGAACCGTTGGATCTCCCCGACGGCGGCGACGACGTCGGCTCCGGGCCGCAGCATCAGGTGATAGGTGTTGGCGAGGACGATCTGGGCTCCGAGCGCCTCCAGATCGTCGACGTCGACGGTCTTGACGCTCCCGCGTGTCCCGACCGCCATGAACGCCGGAGTGGCGACGTCGCCGTGCGGTGTCCGCAGGATCCCGGTCCGGGCCGCGCCGTCCCGGGCGGTCTCGTGCCAGGTGACCGGAGGCGTCACCGTGGCACCTCGGCGATGTACATGGCGTCGCCGAAGCTGAGGAACCGGTAGCCGCGGTCGAGGGCGTGACGGTAGGCCGCCCTCCACCGGTCGCCGACCATGGCCGCGAGCATGACCAGCAGCGTCGTCCGCGGCGCATGGAAGTTCGTCACCACCGCGTCGACGGAGCGGAACCGGTGGCCGGGGGTGATGAACAGGTCGGTCTCGCCCTCGCCGGCAACGAGCCGGCCGGTCGCCGAGGCTGCCTCCAGGGTCCGGACGACGGTCGTCCCGACGGCGACGACCCGTCCGCCCCCCGCCCGCGCACGCTCGACCGCGGCCGCGGTTCGCGGCGGCACGGCGTACCGCTCGACGTGCATCGGGTGATCGTCGATGGTGGGTCCCTGCATCGGGAGGAAGGTAGCGAGCCCGACGTCGAGCTCCACCGGAGCCATCTCCACCCCCCTGGCCGCCAGGCGGTCCATGAGCTCCTCGGTGACGTGCAGCCCGGCGGTGGGAGCTGCGGCGGATCCCACAGAGGTGGCGTACACGGTCTGGTAGCGCTCCGGGTCGGCAGGCGCGTCATGGATGTACGGAGGAAGCGGCACCGTCCCATGACGTTCGATGGCCGCCTCCACGTCGCCGCCGCCGGTGACCTCGAGCTCGATCTCGACCCTCCCCCGCTCGGGTCCGGTGACGACCGTGCCCCGCAACGACCCGGCGGTGAACGCCGTTCCCGGCCGTACGCGGCGAGCGGGACGGACGAGTGCTTCCCAGCGACCTTCCTCGAGACGGCGCGTGACGAGCACCTCGAGGACGCCCCCGGTGTCCTTCCGCGCGTGCAGACGAGCCGACCGGACCCGGGTGCGGTTGACGACGAGCACATCGCCGGGTTCCAGCAGGTCGGGGAGGTCCCGGAAGACGCGATCGACGAGGCCGGGGACGACGAGCAGCCGCGATGCGTCGCGGGGCTCGATCGGCTCTTGCGCGATCGCCTCCGCGGGCAGGTCGTAGTCGAACTCGCTGATGTCCATGCGCCTCCCATGATGGGCGCCGCCGCCGGACTATCGGGGGCCACAGTGCGCCCGGTCAGGGGACGCCGAAGACCCCCGCGACGGGACGCCACGACGGGTCACCCCAGGGGAGCACCTCGTCGGCGACCCCGGCGGCGTTCTGGTACCGCAGATAGAAGCGGGTGTCGGCCGGACGGAAGACCCCGGGGCTGTCGATGCCGTCGCCATTCCAGTCGCCGGCGACGAGCAGGTCGCCCGGGTCGCCGAAGAAGAACGACGCGTCGGCGACGCCGGTGGTGTGGGCGTTGCGGAGGTAGACCAGGCCCGTCGACTCACGATGGAGGCCCACGGTATCGATCCCATCGCCGTCGAAGTCCCCGACGAACGGAGCGTCGCCGGGGTTCCCGAAGGAGTACTCGGTCTCGGCGGCTCCGAGACCCGTCGCCCCCGAGCCCAGCTCGTCGATGACGTACACCTTGCCTTCCGACGGGCGCCAGATCGACACGGTATCGCACCCGTCGCCGTCGAAGTCCCCGGCGAGGGGCAGATCACCCGGGTTGCCGAAGAAGAAGCGGACGTCGGCCACACCTTGGTCGTTGTCGTTGCGCAGGTACACGAAGCCGTCGGAGCGTCGGTAGAGCCCCGGCGTGTCGATCCCGTCGCAGTCCCAGTCGCCGACGAAGGGCACGTCGCCGGGGTCGCCGTAGAAGAACGCGCGGATCGATCCTGCCGTGTCCCGCAGCCACCACACCCCGGTGGCGGGATCGACGAGGCCGACGGTGACCGCGTCGGGGTCGGCGGCCGCCGGTGGTCCGTACACGGGTCGGGGACGCCCGAACTCGACGGCTCCCAGATCCGGAGACCCGACCACGCCGAAGGGGCCATCCAGGTTGGGAAGCGGGATCCCGGCATCGATCGCCGCCGACCCGGGAGCGAGCCGGAGGTCGGCAGCGCCGGGGATGGCGGCGACGTTCCAGGCCCCGGGGAGCCCAGCGTCCCGCAGGTCCCCGAAGGAGACCTCGATCCCATGGTCCTCGACCCCAGGAGGGAGGTCGCCGATCCGGTCGTAGCGGACGTCGTCCCACTTGAACCATGGCGCGGTGGCGCCGCCGATCTGACGGCTCGTCCCCCACCCGTCGTAGTCCAGGTCGCGGAATCCCTCGTCGGGGACGGTCGTGAACTCGAAGGCGTAGCGGGTACCGACGAAGAGGTTGTTGCGCAGCACGGCGTTGCGCCACATCGCCCCGTTGTCGCCGTAGCCGTTGCCGTGCATCACCCCGGTGTTGTTGGCGACGATGAACCCGGTGGTGAAGTTGTGCATCTTGATCGGTGCGCTCTCGAGGTTGAAGAACTCGTTCCGGAAGATGTACGCCGGCCCGCCTCGGATCGGCTGGACGCTGACCCCCATGCGGGCGTTCGTGACCCGGTTCCGCCACACCCGAACGTTGGCCTGGTTGTCGTCGATCTCGATGCCGTCGTCGACGCAGTAGGCAACGTCGTTGCCGAACACGTCGTTGCCGTAGGACGGTCCCGTCGAAGGCTGCACCGAGATGCAGTCGCCGAAGAACTGGACCCGGTTGCGAGCGACGATGTTGCCCCATCCCCGCAGGTCGATCCCCCGTTCGGGCGGGATGCCGGTGCCGGGCCATCGCACGCGGCCGGTGATGACGTTGCCGGCGACGGTCTGGTTCGATTCCCAGGCGTTGCCGCGTCGATTGGTGATGCCATCGTCGACGTCACGGATGACGTTGTCGGCGATGACGATGTTCTGCGTGTGCTGGGCGTCGATCCCCCAATGGCCGCTCTGGATCGTGAAGCCACGGACGATGACGTACCTCGTGACTCGGTCGTACCGGCCGACGGTGACGACGCCTCGGTCGGTGCCCGCCCCGTCGATGGTGGCGGTGCCCCGATCGGGCCCGACGAAGGTGATCGGACTCCCTTCGACCCCGGAGGTGGTGATGGTGAAGGGTGCGTAGACGCCGGCCGCGACATGGAACACGTCGCCTGGGCGAGCCGCGTCGGCGGCGGTCTGGAGACCCCGGAACGGATCGGACGCGGTCCCGCTGCCTCCCCCGTCGCCGGGGACGACGTAGCGATCGGTCCCGGTTGGATCCGCGACCAACCAGACGCGGGTCGTCGCGGTCGTCCGTCGGGTTTCGCCGCCGCCATCGGGGTCGGTGATCGTCACCCGAAGGTCGTAGCTCGTCCCTGGCTCGAGGAACATCGCGCTCGCTCCCCACGCGTCGATCCCCAGCGGCCCGTCTTGGACACGGAGGGTGGGAGAGGCCCGCACGGCCGGGGCCCCCTGCAGCCACGTCGCGGTCCCCGTCTTCCGGTACTCCACCACCATGGTGGAATCCAGATCGCGGTCGCCGCTCACCGTCCACACGACCCCGAGATGCTCGACGGTGGCGTCGACCCGAAGCGGCCCGGGCACGATGGCGTCGTCGGTCACTGCCGTGGCGGCTGTCCCGACGGGCCCCCATCCGGCGAGCACGCCCACGAGCCCGAACGCGAGCCACAGCGATGCCACACTGCGTGGCGGTCTGTATACCATCGGTTGCCAGAGTACCGGGAGGCGCCGGGAACGTCGATGCCCGGAGCTAGGCCAGCAAGGTCCCCTGCCCGGCACCGGCGTCGGGAGGTGCCACACCGAGATGGGCGTACGCCCGTGGCGTCGCCACCCGTCCCCGCGGCGTCCGATGGAGCAGGCCCTGCTGGAGGAGGAACGGCTCATAGGCGTCCTCCACGGTCTCGGGCTCCTCCCCCACCGCGATCGCCAGCGTCGACAGCCCGACGGGTCCGCCGCCGAACTTGTCGATCACCGCCGACAGGATCGCCCGGTCGACCTTGTCCAACCCTCCTTCGTCCACCTCGAACACTTCCAAGGCCCGCATCGCCGTCTCCGCATCGACGACACCATCGGCCCGTACGGCCGCGTAGTCCCGCACCCGCCGGAGCAGCCGGTTGGCGATCCGGGGGGTGCCGCGGCTCCGCCGTGAGATCAACGCCGCGCCGTCGGCGGTCAGCTCGCATTCGAGGATGCCCGCCGACCGATGGACGATGGCCGCCAGGTCTTCAGACTCGTAATAGTCCAGCCGGGCCACGTACCCGAACCGGTCCCTCAGCGGAGGCGCAACCCGTCCGACCCTCGTGGTCGCCCCGATCAGCGTGAACCGCGGCAACTCGATCTTGATCGAACGCGCCGCCGGGCCCTTCCCGACGACGATGTCGAGGGAGAAGTCCTCCATGGCGGGATAGAGCACCTCTTCGACCTGGCGGGGCAGACGGTGGATCTCGTCGATGAACAGCACGTCGCCACGGTCCAGGTTCGTGATGACCGCGGCCAGGTCCCCCGGGCGATCCAGGGCCGGACCCGACGTCGCCCGCATCTGGGCGCCCATCTCTGCCGCCACGATCCCCGCCAGCGACGTCTTCCCGAGTCCCGGAGGCCCAGAGAACAGGACGTGATCGACCGGCTCACCCCGACCCATCGCCGCCTCGATGAGGATCGACAACCGTTCCTTGAGGGCCGACTGGCCCACGAACTCGCCCATGCGGCGCGGTCGCAGACCCGCCTCGATCGCTGCCTCCTGGGGATCCAGCGCCGCCGTCAGGAGCCCCTCCTCCCTCATCGCTCTCGCCCCAGGAGCCGAAGCGCCTGCCGCAGGCCCTCCTCGACGCCGGTGCCCGGAGCGACCGCCGACACCGCCTCCCGGATCTCGTCGGGTCGGTAGCCGAGCGCCTCGAGTCCGGCACGGATCTCGGCGGCGCCGCCCGAGCCGACGACCTCGGCGTCGGGCAGCTCGAGACGCGGCCGCAACTCCAGGAGGAGCTTCTGGGCGCTGCGCTTGCCGATCCCCGGCACCGCGGTCAACGCGCCCGCGTCCTCGGCGACGACGGCACGCCGCAGATCGTCGGGCGACAGGGTGGCCAGGATCGCCATCCCGACCCGCGGGCCGATCCCCGAGACCCCCAACAGCACCCGGAACAGATCCCGGGCGTCGGCCGAATCGAACCCGTACAGCGCAAGAACGTCCTCTCGAACGTGCAGGTGGGTGTGCACGACCACCTCCTCGCCGATCGCCGGGAGATCCGCCACGACGGCGGGGGGCATCACGATCTCGTATCCGACCCCACCGACGTCGACGGTGGCCGTCTCGGCGGACCGGGCGACGAGCACGCCCCTGAGGCGCCCGATCATCGCAGCACGCCTCGTCGGATGGCCGGAAGATGCTGCAGGTGGCACAGGGCGATGGCCAGGGCGTCGGAGGCGTCCGCCGGCCTGGGCGCCGCGCCGAGGCCCAGCCGCATCTCGAGGACCCGTTGGACCTGCGCCTTGGGCGCGTCACCTGAGCCGACGAGCGCCTTCTTGACCCCCGATGGCGTGTACTCGGCCACCGGGATCCCGGCTTCAGCGAGGACCAGGAGCGCCACCCCCGAGGCTCGAAG
The DNA here is from genome assembly GCA_026985095.1 of Acidimicrobiia bacterium. Classification (GTDB taxonomy): domain Bacteria; phylum Actinomycetota; class Acidimicrobiia; order Spongiisociales; family UBA5794; genus JALSQW01. The sequence goes on from JALSQW010000066.1 coordinate 48,546, forward strand.
CACCCCGGTGGCGGTCTGGAGGTTCCGGTTGACGAAGACCCGCTCGATGGCCGCCGCGTCCGGCCGGTGGTCGGCGACGATCGCGGTCAGGTCCCGGTACAGCTCGAGAAGCCGGCGTTCGACGGGCATCCCGGCGGCCGTCCGCACCACGCCGGCTGCGACGGCCCGCTCACCCGAGGAGGCGCCCGCGACCAGCGCGTACCCGGTCGTCGTGAGGCCCGGATCGATACCCAATACGAACATGTGTTTGGTCATCCTAGGGCCGTCCCGCAACGCCGCAAAGCATCGCCCGCGGCCGCGACGAGGAGCGAACTCAGCCGACCTGGGCGAGGATCTCGTCGGGGATATCGAAGTTCGCGTAGACCGACTGGACGTCGTCGAGGTCCTCCAGGGCGTCGACCAGGCGCAGCACCTGCTGGGCCTTGGAGGCATCGAGCTCGACCGTGGTCACCGGCATCTGGGTGATGTCTGCCGACTCGATCTCGACGCCGGCTCCCTCGAGGGCCGCCCTGACCGCCTGCAGATCCGCCGGGTCGGTGGTGATCTCCCACAGTCCGTCCGATCCGTCGACATCCTCGGCGCCGCCTTCGAGGGCCGCCTCCATCACGGCGTCCTCGTCGCCTCTGGCCAGGATCGAGCCCTTGGTCTCGAACAGGTACGACACCGAACCGGGCTCACCCAGGCTCCCCCCGCCGCGGGTGAACGTCGACCGCACGTCGGAGGCCGCCCGGTTCCGGTTGTCGGTCAGCACCTGGACGTACACCGCAACCCCGCCGGGGGCGTATCCCTCGTACCAGATCTCGTCATAGGTGACCCCCTCGACCTCCCCGGTGCCACGGGCGATCGCCCGATCGATGTTGTCCTTCGGCACCGAGGCGTCGCGAGCCTTCTGGATCGCCTGGTTCAGGGTCGGGTTGGCGGCGGGATCCCCGCCCCCCGAACGCGCAGCCACCTCGATGGCTCGGATCAGTTTGGCGAACAGCTTGCCGCGTTTGGCGTCCTGTCGACCCTTCCGATGCTTGATGTTGGCCCACTTCGAATGTCCGGCCACCGCTCAGCTCCCCTCTCCGAGATCCAGCGCCAGGCGATGGATCCGATCGTCGTCGGTCAGTTCGGGATGGAACGCGGCGGCGAGGATCCTGCCCTGCCGGACGAGGACCGGATGCTCCCGTCCCTCCGCGTCGCGGATGGACGCCAGCACCTCGACGTCGGCTCCCGTCTTGTCGATCCAGGGAGCTCGGATGAACACGGCGTGATAGGGACGGTCCAACCCGTGGACCTCGAGATCGGCCTCGAACGAGTCGACCTGACGACCGAAGGCGTTGCGCGCCACGACCACATCGAGGACCCCGAGTTGAGGCTGATCCGAGCCGACCGCGCCCGCCGCGAGGAAGATCAACCCGGCGCAGGTCCCGAGGGTCGGCATCCCGGCCCCGATCCGTTCCCGGAGCGGGGCCATCATCCCCCAGGCCGTCGCCAACCGACCGATCGTGGTGGACTCCCCGCCGGGGATGATCAAGGCGTCGACCGACGCCAGCTCGGCAGGGGTTCGCACCTCGGCGGCTTCGGCTCCCAGACGGCGAACCATCGCCATGTGCTCTCGGAAATCACCCTGGAGGGCGAGCACGCCGACGATCACTCAGAGACCCCGATCCTGCATCCGGTCGGTCGGGCCGAGGGTGTCGATGTCGATGCCGACCATCGCCTCCCCGAGGTTCCTCGAGACCTTGGCCAAGGTCTCCGGGTCCTCGTAGAAGGTCGTGGCCTCGACGATGGCTCGGGCGCGCTCGGCAGGATCTCCGGACTTGAAGATGCCCGAACCGACGAAGATCCCGTCGCATCCGAGCTGCATCATCAACGCCGCGTCCGCCGGCGTGGCGATGCCCCCGGCGGCGAAGTTGACCACCGGCAGCCGTCCCGTCTCGGCGACTTCCTGCACCAGGCCGAGGGGCGCCCTGAGCTCCTTGGCGGCGGCCATCATCTCGTTGCGGTCGACCGTCGTCAACCAGCGGATCTGGGCGTTCATCTTGCGCATGTGGCGCACGGCTTCGACCACGTTCCCGGTGCCCGGTTCCCCCTTGGTCCGGATCATCGCCGCTCCCTCCCCGATGCGACGAAGCGCCTCACCGAGATCCTTGGCGCCGCACACGAACGGAACCGTGAACGCTCGCTTGTCGATGTGGTTCTCGTCGACGGGGGTCAACACCTCGCTCTCGTCGACGTAGTCGACACCGAGGGACTGGAGGATCTGGGCTTCGACGAAGTGGCCGATCCGGGACTTGGCCATCACCGGGATCGACACCGCCGAGATGATCTCTTGGACCTTCGCCGGATCCGCCATGCGGGCCACACCGCCATGGGCGCGAATGTCGGCCGGGACACGCTCGAGAGCCATCACCGCCACGGCGCCGGCCTCCTCGGCGATCTTGGCCTGCTCGGCGTTGACGACGTCCATGATGACGCCGCCCTTCAACATCTCTGCGAGACCGCGCTTGACGCGATCCGTGCCGTGTTCGACGCTCGGTTCCACGTTCACATCTCCTCGAGGGGACACCGGAAGTGTACCGACCCCCCGATCTCGCTCAACAGGGCTGCCATGCCGACGCGACGCGGTCACCGAGCGCGGTCACGAGGCGCGGTCGATCGCCTCTGCGTACGCGTCGAGATAGCGGCCCGCCACGACCGGACCGTCGAACTGCGCGGCCCGCCGCCGAGCGGCCGCGCCGAACCGTTCCACCGCATCGGGATTGCGGAGGAGCCGAAGGAGGCGATCGGCGAGGGCCACCGGATCACCGGGCTGAGCGAAGATGCCCGCCTCGTCGAGCACATGGGTGAAGGCGGGGATGCGGGACGCCACGACCGCGCAGGACGCCGCCATCCCCTCCAGCACCACCAACCCGAAGCTCTCCCCTCCCCGATTCGGGGCGCAGAAGATCCCCGCCGCTCCCAACTCGGCGCGCTTGCGTTCCTCCGACACCGGCCCGAGGAACGTCACCCCGTCGGGTGCCCGCTCCCGCCGTGCCCCGACGACGGTGAGCCGGGCCTCCGGCTCGGCCTCGATCACGTAGGACCACGCTTTCAGGAGAACCGACAGTCCCTTGCGCGGATCGTCCCGACCCAGGAACACCACGTGACGAGGGTCTCCACGACGATCGGGATAGTCCGACACGTCGATGCCGTTGGGTACGATCCGGCAGTCGGGAGCGACCTTGGCGATGGCGGACGCCGCGACCGGGCTGACGGCCGTCACGACATCCGCCGGGCGCAAGATGGCGCGAGCCACCGCCGACATCGATCGGTAGGCGCGTCGCGCCCACCGCGGCGGATCGGCGTGGAAGGTCGCGACCTTGGCCGGGCCTTCCACCTGCAGGGCGGCCGGACCGACGACCGGCATCATCGGTTCGTGGACGTGGACGACGTCCATCGACCCGAGATGGTCCTGGAGCCGGCCGAGCATCCGGATATCCACCCCGATCGGCGTGGCCGCTCGGTTGGCGGGAACCGTGGTCGTCCGGCCGAGGAGGACGGCACCGTCGGGCCCCTCGTCGCCGGGACCCACCAGCGTGGCGCTGTGGCCTGCCGCGGCAAGCCACCTCGTGAGACGGATGGCCTGATCCTGGACCCCACCGAAGCGACCGAGGTCGTACGGGCAGACGATCCCCACCTTCATGGCTCGGAGCGCTCCGAGCCCGGGCCGCTCCACCCAGGATCCGACGGCCAGTTCGGTTGCACGACGTGCCACTGGGTGGGGTGCGTGGAGATGAGCTCCTCCAGTTCGTGCGCCAGGCGTTGCGTCCCTTCGGCGATCCGGGCGGCCCGATCCCCCTCGATCGGCATCTCGAAGGTGTCCCTGACCACGATGTCGGCACCGGGACCGTCGGCGAAGAACGGGCCCACCGTCAGCAGCGTGGCCCCGGTCCGGTCCGCCAACGCCACCGGGCCGGCGGGCAGCACCGTGCGCTCACCGAAGAACTCCACCTCCACCCCGTTGCCGGTCACCGACCGGTCCGCCAGGAGCGCCACCGCCCCACCGGAACGGAGATGCCCGATGAGGCGGCTCGTCGTCTTGCGGCCGTCGCCGGCGAAGACGATCTCGATCCCCAGGCTCCGGCGTACCTGCACGAACCAGTCGGTGATGCGCCGGTTGGGAAGGCGCTCGGCCACCGCCATCAACGGAAGGTCCAGCTCGTGGGCGATGACCCCCGGCGCATCGAAGTTCCCGACGTGGGGAAGGGCGAACACCACCCCCTTGCCTCGATCTCGGGCGGCATAGACCGGGCCCAGATCGTCGACCCGGGTCCGTTCGAGCACCGCGTCCCATCGACGAGGCCGGTACCAGAACAGCTCGGCGTAGTACCGACCGTAGCTGGCGAACACCTCCCGTGCCGCGGCCTCGATCACGTCGTCGGGCGTCTCGGGCCCCAGCACGCGGCGCATGTTCCGCCTGGCGATCTCGGCCCGTCGACCGCCCACCGGGTAGGCCGCCATGCCCAGGGCCCGTCCGACCGACCGCATCGCCGGCTCCGGGAGCAGTCCGAAGGTGCCGGACAGCCCGCGGTACAGCAGGTACCCGGGGAGATCGCTCACCCTGGCAGCTGCTGCCAGGTCCTACGGATCCGCTGCGCGACCGTCAACCCGACGAGCACCACGAAGACGACGAGCACGGGGGTGAGCACCTGGGGGAAGACGCCCGCCACGAGGATCCCCGACAGCGCGAGGATCATCCGCTCCGCTCGTCCCATCCATCCGCCCTTGCCCTCGGCACCCCACGACTCGGCCTTGGCTCGCACGTACGGCACCAGCAACGACGCGGCCAAGGCGAGGGTGCACAACAGCAACGACACGGCATCGTCTCGCAGCCACACGGCCAGACCGACCCAGATGGCGATCTCGCCGAACCGGTCCGACATCGTGTCGATGAACGCCCCCCGCACCGTGGCGGTCCCGCGGGCTCGGGCCAGCGGCCCGTCGAGGGCGTCGAGGAAGACCCCGACACCCGCCACCACCGCACCGACGGTCAGGTACGACAGGGCGATCATCGCGGCCCCGGCGAACGTCACGGCGAGACCGATCAACGTCACCGCGGTCGGCGTCAAGCCCACCCTCCCGAGCCCGCGCGCCAGCGGGTCGAGGATCGGGGCCACCTTCTTCCTGGCTTTGAGATCGAGCACGTCGTCCTTCCTCGGGCCGAGGTTACACGGGATCTGGGCCCCGATCGTGGTCACTACAATCAGGCGGTACGGGCCAGACCCGTCACCCACCTCGATCCGAAGGAGGCCGATCCGCGATGAGTGACCGCAAAGGCGTCTTGACCACCGATGCCGGGGACCTCGAACTCCCGGTCGTCGAGCCGACGACGGGCAACGCCGGCCTCGACATCCGCAAGCTCCGCGGGACGCTCGGGTACGTGACGTTCGACCCTGGGTTCGCCAACACCGCCAACACCCGCAGCGCCATCACCTTCGTCAACGGCGCCGCCGGCGAGCTCCGCCACCGCGGCTACCGGATCGAGGATCTCGCCGCCAACTGCACGTTCCTCGAGGTCGCCTATCTGCTCTTGTTCGGTGATCTCCCCAACGCCGAACAGCTCGATGCGTGGACCGCCGAGGTCAAGACCCACACCCTGCTCAGCGAGGAGATGAAGCGCTTCTTCGATGCCTTCCCCCGCTCGGCACATCCGATGGCGATCCTGTCGTCGGCGACGAACGCGATCTCGACGTTCTACGAGGAGTACTACAACCCGTCCGATCCCGATGCCGTCGGAGAGTCGGCCAAGCGGCTCATCGCCAAGATGCCGACGATCGCCGCCTGGGCGTACAAGAAGTCGATCGGGCAACCCTACGTCTATCCGCGCAACGACCTGACGTACGTGGAGAACTTCCTCCACATGATGTTCGCGCTCCCGGTCGAGGACCTGAAGGTCGACCCGGTCGTGGCCAGGGCCCTCAACGTGCTGCTCATCCTGCACGCCGATCATGGGCAGAACTGCTCCACCGCGACCGTCCGAGCCGTCGGCTCGAGTCAAGCCAACCTGTTCGCCTCGGTCGCCGCCGGCATGAACGCGCTGTGGGGTCCGCTCCACGGCGGCGCCAACCAGGCCGTGATCGAGATGCTGCAGAACATCCTCGACGATCCCGACGCCGACGTCGCCTCGGTGGTCGCCCGAGCGAAGGATCCCAACGATCCGTTCCGGCTCATGGGGTTCGGCCACCGGGTCTACAAGAACTACGACCCGCGGGCCAAGGTGCTGCGACGATTCGCCCACGATGTCCTCGAACGGACCTCCGGCAAGGACCCGATGCTCGAGATCGCCCAGCAACTCGAAGAGGTCGCCCTCAACGATCCGTACTTCCAGGAGCGCAAGCTCTTCCCCAACGTCGACTTCTACTCGGGGATCATCTTCCGGGCCCTCGGATTCCCACCGAGGATGTTCACGGTGCTGTTCGCCATCGGCCGCCTTCCGGGGTGGATCGCCAACTGGAAAGAGATGACCGAGGATCCCGACACCCGGATCATGCGCCCACGCCAGGTCTACACGGGCCCCGTCGTGCGGGACTTCATCCCCATCGACCAGCGCTGAGCGCCGCTCAACGCTCGGCCGGAGGCACCGCCTCCGCGTAGACGTCGACGAGGGACCGATCGAGCGCATCGACCCTGACGAGGGCACGCTCCGAGGGGGGTTCGTCGGCGGAGAAGACCAGCACGTTCCAGATGGGTTTGGCCAGCGGACCCGAGAAGCCGAGCTGGGCCGAGGCATGCCCGACCGGGAACGGAACGGCCCGGTTCGCCTCGACCAGCGCCTCGGGCTCACGGACCTCGAGGCGCCACCCCGCAACTACGTGGTACAGCGCGATGAGCGCGAGGGGAACCACCGTCGTCCACCACATCGGTGCCGGGAGGGCCTCGACGACGAGCCCGACGGCAACGGCCGCCGCTGCGATCAGATAGATGGCCCCAGCGTTCCGGCGCCGGACCGTGTCCGGAACGCTGTAGGGACCGACCACCGAAGCGTCGAGATCCTCGGGCACGGCCACCGCCCGCGCCACCTCCTGTGGGATCTCGATCCCGCGCCGGTCCGCCTGCGCCTCGTCGCTCATGGTCTCGTCGCCTCCAACGCCTCGGCCAGCACGTCGGTATCGACGGGGTCCTCTCCCCTCCGCCGGTGCCATCGGTCCCACAGCACCAGATAGGTCGGCAGCACCAGCACCGCGGCGAACAGGGCGAGCAGGATCGTGTAGGCCGTGACGATACCGAACTGCCGGAACGGGATCGTCGACGACGTCGCCAGGACCCCGAACCCGGCGATCGTGGTCAGGGCGGATCCGGCCAAGGCGCCGCCCGTGTGCACCAGGGTCTGTTCCACGGCCTCCTCGGCCGACGGAGTGCGGGCGCGATCTTCGAGGTAGCGGTGGGTGACGTGGATCATGTATGGCACGCCGATGCCGATGGCCAGCGCCGAGATGGTCGCGGTGACCGGACCGAAGGGGATCCCGGCGGCCGCCATCACCCCGAACGACCACAACACGACCAGCACCACCGGCACGGTGGTCAGCACCCCGAGCATGGGGCGCCTCGACTCGTACCAGAAGTTGATCACCAAGAGGATCAGCGCAGCCACCAAGGTCAGCAGCAGCGACGAGAGCTGCGAGTTCTGGAGCGTCGTCACGATCACGTTCGAGACGATCTCGTCCGACGTCGGCACGGCGTCCAGACCGACCTCGCGAACCGGGGCGAAGTCGTCGATGAGCGCATCGCGGAGTCTCGCCGCCCCGCTCTCACCCGCTTGGGTGGTGATGGTGAACAGCGCCGCGTCGTAACCCGAGTCGGAGCGGTGCAGGACCCTGGCGGCACGCTCCGGATCCTGCGCGAACAGCGTGTCGTAGAGGGCGACGACATCCGCCTCCGGGGCGACCGCCAGGGAACCGGTCTGCATCCCGGCCGCTCCGGCGGCCTGGGCGACGACCGGATCGAACGACGGGGACTGCGGGTTGGCGAGCTGAGCGACGAGGGCCACCGGAGACTCGGCGGCGGGGAACCCGTCGACGAGCACGACACCCTCGTCGTCGGTCATGTTCGAGGTCGCAGCGACCATGGCGTTGAACGCGCCGGCGGTGGCCGGGTCCCCGGTCACCAGCACCTGGGTCTGCTCACCGAACCCTCCCCCGTAGTCGGTGAGCAGCGTCTCGAAGGTCTGGCGAAGCGGCGACGTGACCGGGATGAAATCCAGGAACGAGAACTTGGCCTCCACCTTGGAGGTCCCGTAGGCACCCAGCCCGCCGAGAACGAGCGAGGCGACGAGGGTGCCGACGGCGGCGTGCTTGGGCAGCCAGGCGGCGCGTCCGACGAGGCGGGGAAGCCGCTTGGCCTGGCCACCCTCGAGGGCGCCGGCATCGAGGGTCCCTCGGCGTTCGGCGCGCCGGTCGAGGAGCTCCCGGATCGCCGGCACGAAGGTCAGCATGAGGAGGAACGAGGCGAGGATCCCGAAGGCGGCCAGTTCCCCGAACTCCCGCAACGCGGGGATGTCGTTGGTGAGGTTGGTCAGGAACCCGACGGCGGTCGTCACGGTGGCCAGCACCAATGCGATCCCCACGGTCCGGATGGCGGTCGAGATGGCCACGTCGACGGTGGCGCCGGCGGACATCTCCTCGCGGTAGCGGGTGTTGACGTGGATGGCGTAGTCGACCCCGAGGCCGATGAGGAGGATCGGGAGGATCTGTACCATCTGGGACTGCGCACCGAACCGGAGATAGCCGTAGCCGTTCATCCAGGTGATGGCGGCGGCGATCGTCAACAAGGTGATCAGGGTGTCCGCCGTCGTGCGGCGAAGACCGCGTGACGACAGGGTCCAGATCAGGTAGACGCCCACGAACACCGCCGCCGCGAACAGCAGCAGCGGACCGGTCGCCACGTCCGCGAGGGACTCCCCGAGCAGGTCGGGGAACAGGACCGCCAGGCCCGGGACGAGGAGGACGACGACCGCCGCCGACATCCCCACGAGACCGACGACCGACAGGAGCCGGTCCTTCCGATCGCGAGGACGCACGAGGAAGATGATCGACAGGACGAGGAAGATGATGAATCCGGCGGTCGCGAACAGCCGGCCGATCTCCTTCTGGAACTCGGAGTCGCCGGCGAACAGCAGCTCGAACGAGAACGGCTCGACGCTGACGCCATCGGGAACGGGGGCCGCCTTCATCGCCGCCGCGCCCGCCGCCGCGGCCGCGACGAACGAGTCGAACTCCTCCGGACCGGCGGCCCCGGTGGTGAAGACGATCATGAGCCCCGACGGCGCCGAGGGGACCGTCGGATCAGCGCTCGCCGGGAGCAGACCGCGCACGAGACCGGCTTGTTGGGCGGGCATCTCCTCGAGCGCGGCCCGGTAGATCGCCTTCACCTCGGCGTCCGTCGTCGGCCGGGGAGCACCCTGGGCGATCGCGAACTCGACCGGGGTGAGGAAATGGACGATCGGAGGCGCGTCGCCGTTGCTCACCAGGTAGGGGGCGAGCTCGCTTCGTGCGACCGCCGCCGAGACCGCCTCGGCGGCGGCCAAACCGTCGAGGGTGATGACGTCGCCGCGGTCGGAGGAGATGATCGCCTGCATGACGCTCTGGTTCGACTCGGCACCGAAGAGCTCGTTGATCTGGCGCTCGGCGACGATCTCGGGGGCCTCGGGAGCGAACCCTTCGTTGGCGTTGTCGGCCGGTCGGAACTCGGACCCGAAGAATCCGAACACCAGCGACAGCACGATCGTGACGGCGATGACCACCCAGGGGAACCGTCGGACGGAGGCCGAGAGCACATGGACGAGGGTCTTCACGGGTTACTCCTGCTCACAGAGGGTATCGACAGCGTGTCGAGGGAGGCGTTCCGGTGGCGGAGCCTACCTCGTGGCGGCGCCTTGTCCGCCGCCCCTGAGGGTCCCCGCCGCGCTCGGGTTCCGTGCAGCCACACCGGTCAGCGCGGTGGAGCGGTCAGCTCCTCGAGCTCTGCCAGCGCCTGGTCGATCGTGATCCCGCGTCGTTCCTTGTCCTCGCCTCGGAGACGCAGCCCGACGGTCCCCGCTTCCACGTCGTTGTCGCCGACCACCAGCACGGCCGGGTGCTTGTGGGTGATCGCCCGGCGGATCTTCTCCCCCACGGTGTCGGCGGCCAGGTCGGCCTCCACGCGGATGCCCGCCTCGCGCAGGCGGTCGCCCACCGATCGGGCGTACTCGTCGTGTCGGTCGGCCACCGGGACCACCGTCGCCTGCACCGGAGACAGCCATCCCGGCAAGGCGCCGGCGTAGTGCTCGATGAGGATGCCGACGAAGCGCTCGATGGAACCGAACAGCGCCCGGTGGATCATGACCGGACGTTCCCGATCGTTCCCCGAGGTCGTGTAGACGAGCCCGAAGTTCTCCGGCTGGGCGAAGTCGACCTGGATCGTCGAGATCTGCCAACGCCGCCCGATCGCATCGCTGACATGGATGTCGATCTTCGGCCCGTAGAAGGCACCTTCGCCCTCGGCGATCTCGTAGGGCAGCTCGGCCGTCTCCAGCGCCGCTCGCAACGACGCCTCGGCTCTGTCCCACAGCGCCAGATCGCCGACGTACTTATCTGGCCGCGTCGACAGGTCCGCCTCGAAGGTCGAGAACCCGAAATCGCGCAGGACCATGAGGACGAAGTCCAGGAGGTTCTGCAGCTCGTGACCGAGGCGCTCCTCGGTGGTGAAGATGTGGCTGTCGTCCTGGGTGAAGCCGCGGGCGCGCAGCAACCCATGCAACACGCCGGAGCGCTCGTAGCGGTAGACCGTGCCGAGTTCGAACAGGCGTAGGGGCAGTTCCCGGTAGCTGCGGGCCCGGGAGCGGTAGATGAGGATGTGGAACGGGCAGTTCATCGGTTTGACGAAGTACCGCTGCCCGTGGTCGAGCTCCATCGCCGGGTACATCCCCTCGGCGTAGAAGTCGACGTGGCCGGAGGTCTCCCATAGGTCGGCCTTGGCGACGTGCGGCGAGACGACCGAGTCGTAGCCGTGCGCGGCGTGGGTCCGTCGCGAGTAGTCCTCGATGGTGCGCCGGAGGATCCCGCCCTTGGGGTGCCACACGGCCAGTCCGGCTCCGAGTTCGGAGGGGAACGAGTAGAGGTCGAGCTCCTTGCCGAGTCGTCGATGATCGCGCCGCTCGGCTTCTTCGAGACGGTGGAGGTACGCTCGGAGGGCCTTGCTCGACTCCCATGCGGTCCCGTAGATGCGCTGGAGCTGCGGGTTGTGCTCGTCGCCGCGCCAGTACGCCCCCGAGGTCCGCAAGAGCTTCACCGCCGGGATCCGACCGGTCGACGGCACGTGCGGTCCGCGACAGAGATCGACGAAGCCGTCGTTCCGGTATACGCTCACGGCGTTCGATCCGACCCCTTCACCCTCATCCACCCCACGGATGATCTCGAGCTTGAACGGCTGGTCGGCGAAGACCTCGAGGGCATCGTCGATCGACATCTCCTCCCGGACGAAGGGTTGGTCTTCGTCGATCAGCTCGTGCATCCGGGCCTCGATCCTCTCGAGATCCTCGGGCGTGAACGGCCGGCCGATGTCGAAGTCGTAGTAGAAGCCGTCGGTGATGGCCGGACCGATGGCGAACTTGGCGCCCGGGTACAGGTCCAGCACGGCCTGGGCGAGGACATGGGCCGCAGAGTGTCGGAGGACCGACCGCCCTTCGTCGGTGCCGTCGGTGACGACGCTGAACGCGCCCCCACCGGGGAGAGGACGGTCGAGGTCGAACCAGTCGTCGTCGACCTTGACGGCCACTGCCGCCTTCGCCAGGCGAGGGCCGATCTCCGCGGCGACGTCGCGTCCCGTCGTGCCGTCCGGGTACTCGCGGACGGTGCCGTCTGGAAGGGTCAATCGTATCGCCACGGGTTCCTGCCTCGGTGTCGGTGACCGGGAAGGCTACAGCGGTCACCGCGGTTCGCCGAACATCATGCGACAATGGACCCGACCGGACGTGAGGGGGCACGATCGTGGATACGTACGAACTGGCTACACGTCTCGCCGCCGGCGGGCGGGTGCAGGACCTGACCGGTCCGAACCGTCGGGTGGGAGCGAACCACCTGTATCGGATCTGGACCGACGGGGACGGGGCGAAGATCTTGAAGATCTACGGGACGCCGGCACGCGAGCGCCGCGAGCGCCATGCCCTCGACGCGCTGTCGTCGCTCGAGGGGATCCCCCGGATCATGGACCGTGGGATCATCGAGGGCACGGTGTGGGCCACCTTCGCCGATGCCGGCCGATGGAACCTCGCCACACTGCCCGAGAACAGCGGCCTCGCCCACAAGGCCGGTGAGATCCTGCGCACGATCCACGATTCGGCCCCGAACCCCCTGTCCAACCTCAGCCGCGGCATCGACCAGGAGTGGGTCACGATCGACTTCGCGTCCACGATGCGTCGACTCCTGCGGTACCGCGGCAAGCTCGGGGTTCCCCTGGAACTGATCGAGGCCGCGTCCACGGTGACGCCGCCGTTCGCCTCCGAGCCGAGAGCGGCCCATACGGACCCCGGCCCGCGGAACTTCCTCGTCGACGACGACGGCAACGTGACGCTCATCAACTGGGAATGGGCCACGCTGGCCCCACCCGAGTGGGATCTGTCGAAGGCGATCTGGCTGGTCGGACGGAGTTCGGGACCCCAGGCGGCCGAGGCGCTGCAACGCGGCTACGGCAAGTCCATGGATCCGACCCAGCTCGACCGATGGGTCGTCTACCACGCGGCGATGAACCTCGTCTACGAGGCCGAACAGCAACTCTCGGGCGTCTCCAAGGAGCCCTATCAGGACCTCGTCGCCGAGCTCCAGCGGGCCGCTGCCGGCGCCACGGGGCCCCGCGTCTGACCACCGCGTCCAACACGCCGGATACGGCATAGCTTTCGCCGCTGCGCCCCGTCGAGGAAATACCGGGGTTTTTCGCGCTCTCGCGTACGCTTGCGCCCTGGAAGGAGGAAGCAGTGATCGAGATCATCCTGGCCCTCGGTGTCGTCGTCCTGGGGACTCTGGCCATCAGCGGCCGGCGGCCACTCTCGCAGACCGGCCCTGCCTTCGACCTCGCCGGATCGGTGGCCTTCGACGACGACCCGGGAGACCTGCCCTGCCCGTGGTGTCTGGCCCCGACCCGGGAGCAGGATCCCCGCTGCCCCTCCTGCGGGCAGCGGTTCGGCTGACCTCGACCGCCGTCCCTGCGACCGTCAGGGGCCGTACTCGACGTTGACGGCATCCTGGGCGAATCCCAAGCGCCGATAGAGCTCCACCGCTCGACCGTTGTCGGCGTCGGTCCACAACCGAGCCCGACGACCGCCGCGGCCATGGATCTGCTCCAGTCCCGCGAGCACGAGCGCCCGACCCAGGCCCCGTCCCGTCACCGACGGTTCGACCGCGATCACATGGATCTCGCCTTCCTGTGGCGTCACCGGCCTCGTCCAGCAGAAACCGACCGGGGCACCATCGATGGTCGCCACCACCAGGTCATCCGGCTCGGTACCCGTTACCCTCGCGACCGCGACCAGTTCGTCGACGGTCATCGCCCCCTGCTCGGGATGATCGGCGAACGCGGCTCGGTTGATGGCGACGATGGCCTCGTCGTCGACACCCCGACGCCACGGGCGGAGCTCCACCCCATCGGGAACCCGAGGCGGAGCGGCCGGAAGCGAACGTCGCATGCGCACGACCGCCCGGAGGGGAACGAACCCCATGTCCTCGAGGGCCGCCTGCTGGCTCGGCCGCCACGCCCACACGGTGAACGGCGCGTCCCGAGGAACGAGACCCAGCGTCAGGTCGAGGACCTGCCGCTCGCCCTCGGCGTGCTCCAGGCGCGGCGCCACCGCCGTCTCCAGCGCGTACCGGTCGCCGTGGGGCGCGATGACCGCATGGGCTTCGATCCGCCCGTCGCGCCCCCATGAGGCGGCGATCGCCCCGTTCCGGCCTGTAGCGAGCCGGGCCTTGTGGCCCGACAGTGCCGGGAGCTCGCGCCCGGCCGACAACCCGTCGAGGAACTCGGCGATCTCCTTCTCGTCGAGGTCGAGGCGTTCCATGCGCCCCGAGCCTACGGCTCCGAGCGCCTCACGAGCCACCGACGTGCACCACGCCGCCCGCCTATCGCCTCGATCCCGGCGCCCCCTCGCGACCGACCCCGGGCCCCGGTGCCGTATCCTCCGACGCCGTGAGTGAGATCGGACTCGTCCTGGGAGGCGGCGGCATCACCGGTGCCGCCTATCACTTCGGCGCGCTCCTGGCGCTCCGCATGGCGACCGGATGGGAACCCAACGAGGCCTCCGTGATCGTCGGCACCTCCTCGGGCGCCTTCGTCGGAGCGATGGTCCGCGGCGGTGCGCTCGGCATCGGGTCGATGATCGGCGAAGGCGAGTCCCGCGAGGCCGTCGCCCGATGGCTTCAAGAGCGGATGTACCCGCGAGCCCGGCCGGGAGGGGTCGGGAGATGGCTGACCAAGGGCATCCTTCCGGCGCTCCGCCGACCCAACATCAACATCGTCCTGGGCAGTCCCGGGATGTACCGTACCGACGGCCTCGAGGGTTGGGTCGAGGAACGCCTGGGGGACCTCTCCCGAGGCTGGCCCGAACGCCCGACGGTCATCGTCGCCTACGACCTGGAACGTCGCGCGCGAACCGCCTTCGGCACCGACGCAGCGCCCGACGTGCCGCTCAAACGTGCCGTCGCCGCCTCCAGCGCCGTCCCGGTCGTCTACGAGCCCGTCGAGATCGACGGGCGGTGGTACGTCGATGGTGGCGTCGCCTCGGGGACCAACGCCGACCTCGTGCTCGGCAGTCCCCGGCCTCTCGACCTGGTCATCGTGATCGCCCCGCTCGCGGCCACCGACCCCAGACGCGGGCACCGCTTCTACGAGGACATGTTCGACCGCATGGGGCGCTCCGCCCTCGCCAGCGAGATCGAACGCATCGAGACGCAATGGCCCGCCGCCGACGTGCTCATCCTCCGGCCCGACGAGCGGGTGCTCCAGGTGGCTCGACCGAACCCGATGTCGACGGGGGCGGCGGTCCCGTCGTTCCTCGCCACCCTGCGGACGATGCGCGACGACCTGGCCGAACCGACCACCTGGCGCATCCTCCGCCGTCACCTCGACACCGACCGAGCCAACGCCTGACCTCGGGCGACATCCCGGCGGGCACCCCTTCCTCGTCGCCGCGGACGTCGGCGTGTCGGCCGGAACCCGTGCTCTCCCTGCAGATCTGCCGCGCCGCTTCAGGACTCGGAGACGAACTGGATGTCCGGGGCAGGTTCCGGCTCGGCGCCGGTGCGCTCGGACCGGCGGACCCGCCGCTCCTCCAGCATCTTGGCCACCTCCATCTGGGCCTCGGCACGGATCCTTCCCGCATCCCGCTCGGCCCGAGCCAGCATCTCATCTCGAGCCTTGGTCGCCGTCAGGATCGTGAGCTGGAGCGCCTCTTCGGCAGCCATCACGTCGGCCACCTTCTCTCGCGCCTCGTTCAGCTCGGCACCGAGCTCGTCGATGGTCCGCATCAGCGCCGCGACACCGTCGGCGACCTCCTCCAGGAACGCGGTCACCTGCTGCGGATCGAAACCGCGCCGCGTCGAATCGAAGCGCTTGCGCCTGATCTGCGATGGATCGATGCCGTCCACGCGGTCCCTCCTCGGTTCCGATGTGCTATCGGACGCCTCGGACCGCCGGTTGACCGAAAACCCGGGTCAGCGTCCCAGGCGTCGACGCTGCGCGTCGAACTCCTCGGCGGAGATGAGCCCCCGGTCCGCGAGCTCTGCGTAACGCGCGAGCTGCTCGAGGGCGCGTGCCTCGGCTTCGGCGATCCGCCGGCGCAGATGCTTGATCTGGAAGGACAGGACGATCTCGACGATCCCGTAGACGACCATCATGATGCCGAGGACGAAGATCAACACCAGCAGGATGCGGGCCGGATACCACAGTGCCCACAGGCCGACCAGGACGGCGACGCCACCGCGGACGATGTAGAGCCAACGCGGCTCGACCCAACGCCCGAGACCGACGACCAGATCGAACAACCCGGTCACGATCAGCCACCATCCGATGAGGAGGGCGATGACCTTGAGGGTCGGACCCGGCCAGATGAAGGCGCCGAGCCCCAACACGGCCGCAACGGCACCCATCGCGAAGAGCAACCACCGCTCCGGCGACAGGAACAGGAACGACACCCCCATCCGGAACACACCCCAGAAGAGCAGGAACAGACCGTAGAACGTCACGACCCCGCCGATCGTCCAATCCACCGACAACAGGACCACACCGAACAGCACCGAGAGGCTGCCGCCGACGAGGAACACCCACCAGGTGCGCTCGATCTTGCCCAACGTCTCATCATCGAGCGCTACGGCCCCGACGATCACCGATTCCCCGTACATCGCTCCTCCTCCTCGATTCCGGGACCTACGGTACTCGCCCCCTCAGGCCGGGAGCTCCTCGAAACGAGCCTGGAAGAACCGAAGCTGCTCGGGCTCGTAGACGAACCGGAGCCCACCGACGCGGTGGCGTCGCTCGTAGACGGCCATCACCGACTCGGCCACGACGTCCATGTGCGACTGCGTGTAGACCCGACGGGGGATGGTGAGCCGCACCAGCTCCAAGTTGGGATGGCGGTTCTCGCCGGTGCCGGGGTCACGACCGGCAGAGACGATCCCCCGCTCCATCCCACGGACCCCCGAATCGCGGTAGATGGCCGCAGCCAGCGCCTGCGCCGGGAAGTGCTCCTGCGGGAGATGGTCCAAGATGGCCGCCGCATCGAGGAACACCCCGTGACCACCGATGGGACGCACGACGGGGATCCCCGCCTTGATGAGGGTGTTCCCGAGGTACTCGACCTGACCGACCCGGGCTCGAACGTGCTCGTCCCCGGCGACCATCTCCTCGATCCCTCTCGCCAGCGCCTCCATGTCCCGACCGGACATGCCGCCATAGGTGTGGAGACCCTCGAAGGCGACGAGCAGACTCCGGGCCCGGGCCGCCAGCTCGGGATCGCGCAACGCCAGGAACCCGCCGATGTTGACGAGGTTGTCCTTCTTGGACGAGACCGTCGCTCCGTCGCTGTAGCTGCAGATCTCCCGCAGGATCGAGGCCACCGACCGGTCCTGATAGCCGCCTTCGCGCTGCTGGATGAAGTAGGCGTTCTCCAGGGCTCTGGTTGCGTCGAGCATCACGAGGATCCCATGCCGGCGGCAGAACTCGTAGACGTCGGCGAGGTTCCTCATCGACACCGGCTGGCCGCCGGCCATGTTGACGTTCGTCTCGAACGAGACGTAGGGGACCCGCTCGGCACCGTAGGTGTCGACGACCGCGGCGAGCTTGTCGAGGTCGATGTTGCCCTTGAACGGATGGGTGCTGTCGGGATCGTGAGCTTCGTCGATGATCACGTCGACGAACGTCCCACCGGCGTGCTCCTGATGGAACCGCGTGGTGGTGAAGTACATGTTGCCGGGGATCACGTCGCCGGGACGGATCAGGATCTGGCTCAAGATGTGCTCGGCGCCTCGTCCCTGATGGGTGGGCACGAGCTCCTCGTAGCCGTACACCGAACGGACCGCGTCGACGAGGTGATAGAAGCTCCGCGATCCGGCGTATGACTCGTCTCCGAGCATGAGGCCTGCCCACTGACGGTCCGACATGGCGGAGGTGCCCGAGTCGGTCAGGAGATCGATGTAGACCTCGTCGGAGCGCAGCAGGAACGTGTTGAAGCCGGCCCGCTCGATCGCCGCCTCACGTTCGTCTCTGGTCCGCAGCTCGATGGGCTCGACCATCTTGATCTTCCACGGTTCGGCCCAACTCCGATGCTCCACGCTGACCCCTTTCGTTCGCCGCCGGACCGCATCGACCGCACAGTCCGTCCCTGATGGCCTCCAGTATGATGGAGAAGCCGTACCGACGTCGCTCACGCCGAAGATGATTCGGAGAGACGCAGCCATGACCCGACTCGACCGAACGGACCGCGAGATCGTGCGCCTCCTCCAGGAGGATGCACGGATCTCGAACAAGGAACTGGCCGCCGCGGTGGGCATCGCCCCCTCGACGTGCTCCGAGCGGGTCCGCCGCCTCCTCGATCGCGGCGTCCTGCGTGGCTTCCATGCCGAGGTCGACCACGGCGCCATGGGGATCGGCCTCCAGGCGATGATCGCGGTGCGCCTCCGACGCCACGCCGCCGAAGAGGTCGCCACCTTCCGGGCCCACGCCATGGCCCTCGAAGAGGTCGTCGGCGTCTACCACCTGACCGGACGGAACGATTTCATGGTCCACGTCGTCGTACGGGACGCCGAACATCTCCGCGACCTCGCCGTCAGCGGGCTCACCACACTGCCCGAGGTCGCGCACATCGAGACGTCCCTCATCTTCGACTACACGGCTCGGCCCACCCTGCCCCTTCTCTGCGATCGGTGACCCGGTGCGCGACCGACCCGTCACCGTCTCCAACCCCGACAAGGTGTTCTTCCCCGTCGACGGGATCACCAAGGCCGACGTCGTCGGCTACTACGCGGAGGTCGCCGACCGGATGCTCCCGTTCGTCGTCCACCGGCCCCTCACCATCCAACGTTTCCCCGACGGCATCGAGGGTGAAGGCTGGCTCCAGAAGAACGCCCCCGACTACTACCCGCCCTCCATCGGACGCCTGGCCGTGCCGAAGGCCGGCGGCACGACCACCTACCCCGTCATCACCGACCGCCACGGTCTGCTGTATCTCGCCGATCAGGGAGCGATCACCTTCCACGTGCCACCGGTCCTCGCCGACGACCTCGTCCATCCCGACGTCATGATCTTCGATCTCGACCCTCCCCCGAACGCGACCGCCCTCGTCCGGAGCGCCGCCTACGCGATCGAGGCGACCCTCGACGATCTCGGACTCCCTTCGTACCCGAAGACGACCGGGTCGAAGGGCTACCACGTCCACGTGTTCACCGAACGACAGCTCCGCAACGACGCGTTCGCGTCCACGGCCAAGGCCATCGCCGAGACGGCCGTCGGGCAACATCCCGAACTGTTGACGATCGAGATCCACAAGGACAAGCGAGGAGGACGGGTCTTCGTCGACTGGCTCCGGAACCGTTTCCCGTCGACGTCGGTGGCCCCGTACTCGTTGCGCCCCAAGCCTCACGCTCCGGTGGCGGCGCCCCTGCGCTGGGAGGAGGTCCGCGACGTTGCCCCGACAGGGATCACGCTTCGGACGATCTCGGCCAGGCTCGAGGGCCCCGACCCCTGGGCGCATCACCGGCGGGTCCCCATCGCGCCCGTCGCCGACGCCCTCGGGATCGACCGCTCGGCGGGGAGGTGACCGTCGAACGGTCGGCGTGTCACCAGCCAACCCGACACGGCAGCCGGGTATCGTCCAGCCGATGACCGACGACCCGCCCCGCGAGGTCGGCGTCGGGCCGCACCCGCTCCCCTGGCCCGACGACGATCGTCTCGACCCGGAACTGCTCGCCGCCGGCGACCGGCGCAACGTCGTCGACGAGTATCGCTACTGGCGTCGGGAGGCGATCATCGCCGATCTCGACACCCGCCGCCACGGGTTCCATGTCGCGATCGAGAACTGGCAGCACGACTTCAACATCGGAACGGTGGTGCGCAACGCCAACGCCTTCGCCGCCGCATCGGTGCGCATCGTCGGACGGCGACGCTGGAACCGGCGGGGAGCGATGGTCACCGACCGCTACCAGCACGTGCATCACCATGCCACCGTCGAGAGCCTGGTCGCGTGGGCCCGCCGGGAGGCGCTCCCGATCTTCGCCGTCGACATCGTTCCCGGAGCGGTACCGATCGAGGACGTCGAGCTGCCCGAGCGGGTGGTGCTCCTGTTCGGCCAGGAGGGGCCGGGGTGCTCCCCCGCGGCACTCGAAGCCGCCGAAACCGTCTGCGCCATCACCCAGTTCGGTTCGACCCGGTCGATCAACGCCGGGGTCGCCTCCGGGATCGCCATGCACACGTGGATCCGCCAGCATGTCCTCACAGGACAGTGACGTCGACCGCCTCGTAGCCGTGGATGACGAAGGTCGGGGTGCGGCGGGGCGGCGCTGCCAGGGACAGTTCGGGGCAGCGGGCGGCGAGGCGCTCCACCGCGACATCGAGTTCCAGTCGAGCCAACGGAGCGCCGAGACAGAAGTGGATCCCGCCCCCGAAGGTCACGTGACTGGCATCCCCCCGTGCCACGTCGAAGACCTCCGGGTTCGCGAAGTGACGGGGATCACGGTTGGCCGAGCCGAAGAGCATCGCCAGCTTGTCGCCCGCCGGGAGCACCCGACCGCCGTACTCGACATCCCCGTCCCGGATCCATCGTTCGAACAACTGGAGAGGCGGATCGAAGCGGATCATCTCCTCCACCGCCACCGCCGCAGGCACCTCGCCGCTCACCACTCGATGCCACTGTTGAGGTCGCTGGAGCAGCGCCGTCATCCCGTTGCCCATCGTGTTCACCGTCGCTTCGTGGCCGGCGTTGAGGAGCAGGATCATCGTCGAGACGATCTCGTCGTCGCTCAGCCGCCCCTCGTCGGTCTCCACCGTGCACAGCCCCGAGATCAGATCGCCGCGGGGATGCGCCCGCCGATCGTCGATCAGATCCCGACACCACCGGTCGAACTCCACCGAAGCCCGAACCGCGGCGTCGACCTGTTCGTCGGTCCGACCCAGCTCGTACATCTTCACGATCGCATGGGACCACTCGAGCATCCGGCGCCAATCCTCGGTGGGCGCCCCCAGGAGCTCGGCGATCACGTGGACCGAATACGGCTGTGCGTAGTCGGTCAGCAGGTCGAACGTTTCCCGCTCGATCGCCTCGTCCAAGAACCGGTCCGCGTGGGCCGCGATCGTCGGGCGCAGGTCGGCGATCCGCTTGGCCGTGAACTCGCGCGCGACGAGCCGACGAAGACGGGTGTGATCGGGCGGTTCTAGCATCAGCAACGACCAGCGTTCCACGGCGAAGTACGCGTCGAGATCCGGCCGGTCCGCAGGTAACCCGAGCTCGTCGCGGGTCGGCCGGGAACCACGGATCCGACCGAGACGGCGGTCCCGTTGGGCGGCGTACACGTCGTCGTAGCGAGTCAGGAACCAGATCGTCGCCCCGGTCCCCTTCGGATCCTCCAGCGGGAAGACCGCCGTTCGTTCCCTCACGCGGGCGAGGGTCGGGTAGGGATCGGCCTGGAACCCGGGATCGGAGAAGTCGATCATCGGTCCCTCACGCGAACGGTTCCCCCGCCGTTCGACGAGGGAACCGCCATCGAGCCATGGAACTCAGCCGTCCACCTCGACGATCGGGCCCGCGTAGGCTCCGGAGAGCAGCTTCTCGAGCGTGCTCCGGGCCGACGACTTGGCGGCGTAGCCCTGCCCGGTCGCCACCACCTGCCCGTTCGACGCCTTCACCCGGAAGGCCCACTTGCCGTCCTTGCGCTTGTACAGCTCACCCTTGCCGGCCATCGTCTCCCTTTCGTCCGGTCTCGGCCCGCCAGTGTAGACCGCGGGACCGGGCACGGCGCGACCCGCCCTGGCCGCCGAGAGGTGCTCACTTCGGGGACATCCTCAGCGCACCGTCGAGGCGGATCGTCTCACCGTTGAGGTACCCGATCGACACGATGGCCATGACCAGCATGGCGTAGTCCTCGGGCGTTCCGAGCCGTTTGGGGAACGGCACGTTCGCCGCCAGCGCGGAACGGTACTCCTCGTTGAGTCCCGCGAGCAGCGGCGTGTCGATGATCCCTGGAGCGATCGTGTTGACACGGATCCCCACCGAGGCCAGGTCCCGAGCAGCCGGAAGCGTCATGCCGACGACGCCGCCCTTCGAGGCGCTGTAGGCCACCTGACCGATCTGGCCCTCGAACGCGGCGATCGAGGCCGTGTTGACGATCACCCCGCGCTCAGCGTGATCCAACTCGGGGGATCTGGCGATCTCGGCTGCGGCCAGCCGCAGCACGTTGAAGGTGCCGACGAGGTTGACGTCGATCACCCGACGGAACCGTTGCAGATCGGCAGGCGTCCCGGCACGGTCGAGGATCCGTTGCGCATCACCGATCCCGGCACAGCTCACCGCGACGCGCAGCGGCGCATCCTCTCCCGCCAGGGAGACCGCTTCGGCCACCTCACCGGCGTCGGTCACGTCGGCCCGCACGAACCGCGCTCCCCCGCCCAGTTCCGCCGCCATCGCCTCGCCGGCCTGCTGCTGGAGATCGACGATCGTCACGATCGCCCCTGCGGCGGCGAGCGCCTTGGCGGTGGCCGCCCCCAGACCGGACGCCCCTCCGGTGACGAGCGCTGCCGCGCCTTCGACATCCATGGCCGCGATGCTACTCCAACCCGGACGGGCGCTCTCCGATGGATGGCCGCTACATTGTCCCGATGGACACCGCCGCCATCGATCGCGATCTCGAAGCCCTGTCGCGCAACGCCACGGCGTGGGCACGGACCTCCCTCGACGACAAGATCCAGCTCCTCGAACGCCTCGTCGTGCGTGCCGACCGGAGAGCCACCGACTGGGTAGCCGTCGCCGCCGAGGCGAAGGGGCTCCCGGCGGGGTCGCCGCTGGTGGGCGAGGAATGGATGTCGGGACCCTATGCCCTGATCTACGGAGCGACCGCCGTCGCCGAGACCCTCGAGCGCCTCGCCACCGGGCGCGACCTCCTGGACGGGTTCCCGGTCCGCGTCGGATCCGACGGCCGGGTATCGGTGCGGGTGTACCCGAAGGACCTCGCCGAACGCCTGCTCCTGTCCGGCCTCACCGCCGAGGTTCGCATGATGGCGGACGTCGACACGTCCAACCTCCGCGACACGATGGCCGCCTTCTACCGGCAGGAGCATCCACAGGGCACGGTCACGCTGGTACTCGGCGCCGGGAACATCGCATCGATCGCTCCACTGGATCTCGTGACGATGCTCATCAACCGGGGCAGTGTCGTGATGCTCAAGATGAACCCGGTCAACGACTACCTGGGACCCATCTTCGAAGACGTCTTCGCCCCGTTCGTCGATGCCGGATACGTGCGGTTCGCCTACGGCGACGCCGACGTGGGCGAGTACCTGGTCCGGCATCCAGCCGTCGATGCGGTCCACATGACCGGCTCCGCCCGGACCCACGACGCGATCGTCTACGGCCGCGGAGACGACGCCGCAGCCCGCAAGGCCGCCGATCGTCCCATCTTCGACAAGCCGCTGACGAGCGAGCTGGGAGGTGTCGGTCCCACCATCGTCGTCCCTGGGCGCTGGTCCGACGCGGACCTGCGGTTCCACGCCGAGCACCTCGTCACCCAGAAGCTCCACAACTCCGGCTTCAACTGCATCGCCAATCAGGTTCTCGTCCTGCCCGAAGGGTGGCCGGGATCGGAGCGGCTCGTCACCGAGATCGAACAGGTCGTCGCCGAGCTCGAACCCCGACCTGCGTACTACCCCGGAGCAGCCGAACGGGTGCGCCGGTTCGCCGAGGCCCACCCGTCGGTGCGCGCCCTCACCACCACCGGAACCCCGGTGACGCTGATCGAGAACGTGGATCCCGATTCCGACTCCCTGTGCTTCTCCGACGAGGTCTTCGGACCGGTCCTCGCCACGACCGCGCTCCCTGCGCCCGACGTCGGGACCTACCTCGCCGCCGCGGTCGAGTTCGCCAACGACCGGCTCGCAGGCACGCTCGGCGCCAACGTCCTGGCCCATCCCCGTACGTTGCGGGCGGAGGCGCCTGCCGTCGAACGGGCCATCCGCGATCTCCGCTACGGAACGGTCGCCCTCAACACGTGGACCGGGGTCGGGTTCCTGCTTCCCCGAGCGACCTGGGGGGCGTTCCCCGGGCATCGGCGACACGACATCCAGAGCGGGGTCGGTGTCGTCCACAACGCCTTGATGTTCGAACGGCCCGAACGCACCGTCCTGCGGGGTCCGTTCGCCCCCGCCCCGAGGACGCTCCTCGCCGGAGAGCTCCACGTCGCCCCGAAACCCCCGTTCTTCGTCACGAACCGGCAAGCAGCCGTTGTCGGCGAGCGCCTCACCCGCTACGCGGCGAGTCCATCATGGCGGCGGTTCGGCAGCATCATCGGCGCCGCCCTACGCGGGTGACTCCGACCGGGTCACCCCCACCGAGGCGAGGGCCGCGACCACCGGACCGAGCGGCAGGCCGATGACGTTGCTCTTCGACCCCTCGACGCCCTCGACGAACCGTCGGCCTTCACCCTGCAGCGCGTAGGCACCGGCCTTGTCGAGCGGCTCACCGCAAGCCGCGTACCGTCGCGCCTCGTCCTCGGTCACCGGCCGGATCGAAACGGTGGACCCTTCGACTCCGCAGCGACGCACGGACCCGTCGACCGCGACCGCCCAACCGGTCAGCACCCGATGCGCCCGCCCGGAGAGCCGCAGGAGCATGGCGACCGCGGCCGCGTCGTCCGCAGGTTTCCCGAGCGCCTCGCCGTCGACCACGACGGTGGTATCGGCAGCCACGACGACCGTCCCTGGTTCGCCTCCCACCGCCAGCGCCTTGGCCGCTGCCACCCGCACGACCATGTCCTCGGGAGCTTCCCCCGGCAACGGCCGTTCGTCGACGTCAGGGGCGACCTGGTCGAAGGAGAAGCCCGCCATCGTCAACAACCCCGCCCGGCGGGGGGAACGGCTGGCGAGGACGAGACGAGGCACGGAGATCTCCGGATCGGCGACCCAGGTACCGTAGCCCCGATCGACGCAGGAGCGACCCACCGATGCACCGGACCATCTTCGAACCCGAGCACGAGCTCTTCCGCGAGAGCTTCCGACATTTCCTGGACACCGAGATCCTCCCGAACACCGAACGGTGGGAACGACACGGCAGGGTCGACAAGTCCTTGTTCCAGAGAGCCGGGGCCCTCGGGTTCCTCGGGATGGCGATCCCCGTCGAGCACGGCGGTGGCGGCGTGGACGACTTCCGCTACAACGCCGTGATCGGCGAGGAGGTCGCTCGATCGGGGGCCGCCGGCGCCGGCCTGGGGATCACCCTGCACAACGACGTGTGTGTGCCCTATTTCCTGAGGTACGCCGACGAATCCCAGGCCGACCGCTGGTATCCCGGGCTCGCCGACGGGTCCCTGGTGACCGCCATCGCCATGACCGAGCCCTCCACCGGCTCGGATCTGGCGGGGATCAAGACCTCGGCGGTCCGCGACGGAGACGTCTACGTCGTCAACGGCTCCAAGACGTTCATCTCCAACGGCCTCAACGCCGATCTCGTCATCGTCGTGGCCCGTACATCCGAGGATCCCCACGGGGGACTCACGTTGCTGGTGGTCGAGGACTCGATGGCGGGCTTCGAGCGGGGTCGCAAGCTCGACAAGATGGGTCTCCATGCACAGGACACCGCCGAGCTGTTCTTCACCGACGTGCGGGTCCCGGTCGCCAACCGCCTCGGAGACGAAGGCGCAGGGTTCCTCCAGCTCGTCGCCAACCTCCCCCAAGAACGCATGTCCATCGCCGTGGGCGCGGTCGCCGGAGCCGAGGCCGCCTTCCAACTCTCCCTCGCCTACGCCAAGGAACGTCGGGCCTTCGGACGACCGATCGGCTCGTTCCAGCACAACCGCTTCGTCCTGGCCGAGATGAGGACCGAGATCGACGTCGCCAGGGTGTTCGTAGACCGGTGCATCGAGGACCTCGTCGCCGGGGAGCTGTCGATCGAACGGGCGGCGGAAGCGAAATGGTGGACCACCGAGATGCTGAAGCGGGTCGTCGACCGCGGCGTCCAGCTCCACGGAGGATACGGCTACATGCTCGAGTACCCGATCGCCCGGGCCTACCTGGACGCCAGGGTGCAGACGATCTTCGGCGGCACCACCGAGATCATGAAGGAGATCGTCGGCCGCGGCCTGGGCATATGACGGGCCCGGCAGGCTACGAGAAGGCAGAGACGCCGGTGATGGCCTCCCCCAACACGAGGGTGTGGATCTCGTTCGTCCCCTCGTAGGTGTACACGGACTCGAGGTTGTTCATGTGGCGGATGACGGGATACTCCAGGGTGATGCCGTTGGCCCCCAGGACCGATCGGGCCGACCTCGCCACCTCCAACGCCTGACGCACGTTGTCGAGCTTGCCGAACGACACCTGCTGTGCGCTCAGGGTGCCGGCGTCGCGCTTGCGACCCAGGTGGAGCGCCACGAGCATCGCCCGCTGCAACGCCACCATCATCTCGACCAGCTTGCGCTGGGTGAGCTGGAACGACGCGATCGGTCGGCCGAACTGGGTCCGTTCCTCGGCGTACGTGAGCGCCGCTTCGTAGCAGGCTCGTCCCGCTCCGACGGCACCGAAGAGGATGCCGAACCTGGCCTCGTTCAGGCACGACAGTGGTCCCTTCAGGCCGACGACGTCGGGGAGGACGGCGTCGCCCGGCAGGCGAACGTCGTCGAGGACCAGCTCGGAGGTCACCGACGCCCGGAGGGACAGCTTCCCGTGCACGTCGGACGCCGAGAAGCCAGGAGTGTCGGTGGGAACCACGAAGCCGCGGACCCCGTCGTCGGTCTGTGCCCACACCACCGCCACGTCCGCGATGGATCCGTTCGTGATCCACATCTTGGTGCCGTTGAGGATCCAGTCCGGGCCGTCCCGGCGAGCGTGCGTCCGCATCGACCCCGGATCGCTTCCTGCGTCGGGTTCGGTCAAGCCGAAGCACCCGATCGCCTCCCCCGCGGCCATCCGCGGAAGCCACTGCTGCTTGTGTTCCTCCGAACCGAACGCCCAGATGGGGAACATCGCCAGGGAACCCTGCACGGACACGAAGCTCCGCACACCAGAATCGCCGTATTCGAGCTCGGTGCACGCCAGGCCGTATTCGGTGGCGCTGGTCCCTGCGCAGCCGTACCCCTCCAGATGCATCCCGAACAGACCGAGCGCGCCCATCTCCTTGGCGAGCTCCTTGGGGAAGGTCCCGGCATCGAACCAGTCCGCGACCTCCGGAAGGATCCGGTCGGCAACGAAGCGGCGCACCGTGTCGCGCAGCAGGCGTTCTCGCTCGGAGAGGAGATGGTCGGTCTCGAGGAAGTCGAGCGGATCGGTGGCGATGGGTCGGATCGGGTCGCTCATGTGCCTCAGCCTACCTCGCGTTTGTCGACCCTCCGGCCACCGGCGGCGGTCCACCTCCGGGCCCGAAGAGCGTCCCCTGGGCGCGGCGACGCTCGAGCCCTCCCCAGGGGAGCTCCTCCATGTAGGACCAGCTCCTGCGATGCACCGCCGAAGGGCCGAGCATCGCCAGCGCGGCACGGTGACGCGGCCCGGGATACCCCTTGTTCGACTCGAACCCGTAGGCCGGGTACTCGGGCGCCAGATCGTCCATGATCTCGTCCCTGACCACCTTGGCGAGGATCGAAGCGGTGGCGATCGTGACCGAGGTGGCATCGCCGCGCACGACGGGGATGACCCGGCCGGAACCGACGAAGTCCCACCGTCCGTCGAGCACGACGACGTCCGGGGTCAGTGCCAGGCGGTCGAGCGCCCGACGCGCGGCGAGACGCTGCGCCGCGGACATCCCCAGCAGGTCGCACTCCTCGGCGGTCGCGTGTCCCACGGCCCAGGTCTCGCACCAGTCGACCAAACGCGGGAAGAGCGCGGCACGCTCAGCGGGCAACAGGAGCTTCGAGTCCCTGACCTTGTAGACCCTCCGGTCCTTGGGGATGACCGCGGCCCCGACCGACAACGGGCCCGCCCAGGCACCCCGACCGACCTCGTCCATGCCGACGACGATCTCGGCGCCTGCCCCCCACAGCTCGCGTTCGAGCTCGAGCCCCGGCGGACGCGCCCGGACGGCCTTGCGCAGCTTGGGAACCGACATCGCATCGAGCATACCGACGGGAGGGTCCCTCAGTTGGTGGCCGGGTCGAAGGGATGGTCGGCGTACAACGCGACGCGGCTGCGCTGCCGACGGACGACACGACGCCACAGGCCGGACGGATCTCGGGTGAACACGTCGTCGTGACGGGCATCGAGCACGAACCACGAACCCGCGGCGATCTCGAACTCGAGCTGCCCGGCGCCCCAACCGGCGTAGCCGGCGAACACCCGTAGCGCCTCCACGTCGGGGATCGCCCCCGGAGGCTCGGAGAGATCGATGGTGCCGATCCGGTCGAGGACGGAGGGCCAGGCCGGGTCCTCGACACGGGGCCGGTAGGCGAGGCCGATGGCCATCTCGGGTGCCACCGGTCCGCCGATGAACACGTGAGGCGGCTCGACGAGATGGTCAGCCCATTCGGGCACGTGCTCGGCCGCCGGATGGTCGACCTCGCGGTTGAGGATGACGCCGATGGCTCCCTCGTGGTCGTGCTCGATCATCAGCAGCACCGCCCGGGAGAAGTTCGGGTCGAGGAGAGTCGGGGTGGCCACGAGGAGCCGACCGGCCGTGGAACCGTCCACGGCCGGGTCGCTTCGCTTCGGCTGGCGACGTTCGTCCTTCACCGGGAGAAGGTTACGTCACCGGTCCACCTTCTCGCGGTCGGGCACCAGCGTGGCGCCCGACAGCACCGATACGTGTCCATCGTCCCAGCGGACCTCGACGGTGTCCCCGTCGACCCGGAGGACGACGCCGTGCCGGGGCGGCACGCCGACGTGGTTGGTGAGGGTCTTCACTCGCATGCCCTTGCGCAGACTCATGTGACCTCCCTTTCGCTTCCACCCCGATCGTACGCGGTCCGGTCGCTTGTCGTCAGGGACTTCCGACTCAGCGTCGGGCCACGATCGTCAGGACGACCGACAACAGGATCGACACGATCACCATCGACGTGATGGGGACGAACACGGTGAGGCCGTCGCGTTCGAAACGCAGATCGCCGGGCAGACGTCCGAACCATGCCACGAGCCACGGAGCGAACCGGAGCACGAGGCCGACGACGACGAGGGCGACGCCCACGGCGATCACGACGTCCGCGATCCTCACGCCCGTCCTCCCAGGTCGAACCGCATCCCGTCCTCGGCGACCCGGAATCCACGCCGTCGGACCTCGGTGGCCTCTGCGCTCCCGGCCGCTCCGGCAGGGTTGGAGTGGTTGATGTGGGTGAACACGATGGTGACGTCGTCGACCAGGTCGGCGAAGTGTCGCATCGAGTCGAGGATCGTCGGATGGGGGACGTCGGCGAGCGAGCGGCCCGGAGGCTCGGCGTCGGACCAGAACGTTCCGTCGATGATGGCGATGTCGTGTCGTGCGATGGTCGCGGCGGCGTCCCACCCGTCCCATCGATCGACGTCGGGTAGGTACAGGAGCGAACGCTCGGGCCCGGTGATGCTGAAGCCCACGGTGTCGGTGAACTCGCTGCGGTGGGGCACCACGGTGGCGCTCACCGTGAGGCCGCCGCCCGCGGACACCGGCACCCCGGGGTCGAGCGGGACGTCGGCCAGGAAGCGTTCGAACAGGAGCGAGCGCCACGGCTCGTTGCGGTCGAGATAGGTGAGCATACGACGGGTGGCGTGGACCGGGAGCTCCCGGGTGGCGGCGGCTTCCTTGCCGAACTGCACCAGCCCGGCGTAGTGACCCATGTGGCCGTGGGTGAGGAAGACCGCTCCGATCGGGCGGGGAGCGACGGTGAGCCACTGGATGCGAACATCGGGGGATGCGTCGAACAGTACGACCGGTCCCGCATCGGGGACGACCGCCAGACTCGACGCGGTCCTCGGGTCCGCCACCGACCGCTCGGCGCCGAGCTGCGGGACGGCTCCGTCCTGGCCGCTTCCGAGGATCACCACCTCCAATGCCGACCTCCTCGGATCTCCGTACCCTGGAACGCTACCGTACCCGTCGCGCCGGCCGCCGCCTCGCCCGGCGACGGTGTAGGTTCGGAAGGGTGCTGGTACGAACCGCCGTCCGCGACGACCTTCCCGAGATCGAACGGATCACCGTGCAAGCCTGCGCGGAAGCCTTCGCCGGGATCCTCCCGCCCCAGGTGGCGGAAGCCGAACGGACCAGGGTGGCTCCCGGATCGGCCCTTCGGGCTGCGCTGCTCGCCGGGGACCTGCTCGTCGGTACGGGAGCCGATGGGCGCATCGACGCCATCGCGATGTTGTCGCTCGAGGACGACGTCGTCGAGATGCGAACGATGCTGGCCTCCGGCCACCCCTCCCGCGAACCCTCGGTGACGGACTTCGTCGCCGCCGTCCGCCGGCGTGGCTGGGCGGGGCCGATCACCTCCGAGGCGGTCCTCGGCAACGAGCCCCACGAATCCTTCCTCGAGTCCGGTGGTTTCTCACCCGGCGAGGTCGTCGCCCAGGACATCGAGGGGCACGTCCTGTTCCGGCGCCGCTGGTGGCTCCCGGCCCAGGTCGAACGCCTCCACGGCACGGGGTAACCTCGCGGGATGGATCGAGCGACCCTCCGTGCCTTGCCCAAGGCCCTCCTCCACGACCATCTCGACGGCGGCTTGCGTCCTCGAACCGTCCTCGAACTCGCCGACGCGGTCGGCTACGACGGGCTCCCGACCGACGATCTCGACGAGCTCGACGCCTGGTTCGTGCAGGGCAGGGGCGGATCGCTGGAGCGCTACCTCGAGGCCTTCCGTCACACGGTGGCGGTCATGCAGACGCCCGAAGCGGTGCGGCGCGTCGCCTACGAGGCCGGGGTCGATCTGGCAGCCGACGGGGTCGTGTACGCAGAGATCCGCTTCGGGCCGTCGCTGCTGACCGAACACGGGATGACGAGGGAAGAGGCCATCGAAGCGGCCCTGGACGGGTTCGCCGCGGCCACTGCCGAGACCGGGATCGCCGTCTACGCGATCGCGACGGCCTTGCGCCATCAGACCGATTCGCGGGCGGTCGTCGACGCTGCGGTTCCGTTCCTCGACAGCGGCGTCGTCGCCTTCGATCTCGCCGGCCCCGAAGCGGGCTTCCCGGCGGACGATCATCTCCCTGCCTGTCTCGCGGCACGCGATGTCGGTCTGGGGATCACGCTGCACGCGGGCGAAGCCGACGACGTCCGCTCCATCTGGCGGGCCCTCGCCCTGTGTGGTTCCCAGCGGATCGGTCACGGTGTCCGGATCGTCGACGACACGGACTTCGACGGATCGACGATCGACGAGCTCGGGGCGCTGGCGACCCGGGTGCGGGACCATCGCGTCCCCCTGGAGGTCTGCATCACCTCGAACATCCAGACCGGTGCGTTCCCCGATGCGACCCGTCATCCCTTCGGGGCGCTGTATCGGAGCGGGTTCGTCGCCACGCTCAACACCGACAACCGCTTGATGAGCGGTGTCGAGCTGACCGACGAGTTCGCGCTCGCCGCCGAGACCTTCGACCTGACCCTGGAGGACCTCGGCCGGATCACCGAGATGACGCTCCGAGCCGGATTCGGTCCATGGCCGGTCCGTCGACGCCTCATCGACGACGTCGTGCGGCCGGCCTACGGGCTGGTCTGATCCAACGCCGCGTCGATCCATGCCGCGACGTCGCGGAGGACCTCGAGATGTTCCGGCTCGTTGTGGACCTCGTGGCGGAGTCCGGGAAGCAGCTTGCGCTCGATCCCTTCGACGGCCGCCAACGGCGCCGAGGCGCTCGGCGGAACGAGCTCGTCCTCTGCTCCGTGGACGACGAGGGTGGGGAGCGCGATGGCATCGATGGCCTCACGGGCACGTCGTTGGGCAGCGAACAGGCCACGTCCGAAACGAGCCGTCGTCTTCGTCTCCACCAAGGGATCGGCGAAGTACGCCTCCCCGACACGGGGATCGCGCGAGAGCTGTTCACCGTTGATCGAGTTGGGGAACCGCAGACCCGGAGCGACCCTGCCGAAGACTTCGGCGGCGATCTTCAGCGGCGGGGGAACGTCGGCGTCGAGGGCGGGGGCCGACAGCACCGCCGCCGTCGGCTGCCGTTCGGTGCCCTCGAGATGCAGTGCTCCGATCAGCCCGCCCATGGAGTGCCCGTACAGCACCCAGGGGAGGTCCATGGGGACGACCTCGGTGTCGATCACCTTCGCCAGGTCCTGCAGGTACGTCGTGAAGTCGTCGATATCGACGCGGGAGCCACCCGAACGTCCGTGTCCACGCAGATCGAAGGCCACCGTCTCGAGACCCCGATCGGCGAAGAAGCCTCCCACGTGGCCGTATCGACCCGAGTGTTCGCCGAGGCCGTGGACGATCAGGACGACGGCCCGCGGGGGGTTGGCCCGCCAGCGGCGGGTGAACAGGACGGTACCGTCGACGGCCTCGAGCGCTCCCGTGACGTCTTCCATGTGCTCTCCTCGTCGGTCGTCTTCGCAGGTTACCCCGCCCGCACCGGGCTCCTCAGGCCTCGGTCGCTTCCCCTGCGGCCGCGCACGCCGCTCCGACGATGCCCGCCCGATTGCGGAAGTGCGCCGGGACGACGGGAGTGGAGGTCTCGATGATGGCTGCGATCGTCTCGAACCGTTTCGAGATGCCGCCACCGAACACGAACAACCGCGGCCAGAAGATGCGCTCGAGGTACCGCAGGTACTCGCCGACCCTCGATGCCCACCACTCGAGGTTCATGTCCTCTTCTTCGACGAGTCGCGCCGCGGCGTACCGCTCCGCCTCCATACCACGGAACTCCACATGGCCGAGCTCGGTATTGGGAACCAGCGTGCCGTCGAACACCATGCCGCTTCCGATCCCGGTCCCGAACGTCAAGACGAGGACCATCCCGCCGACGGCCTGGGCCGCCCCGAAGGTCGCTTCGGCGAGTCCCGCCGCATCGGCGTCATTGATGACATGGACGGGGAGGCCGAGACGCTCCACGAGCTGGGATCTGGCGTCCACGCCGATCCAGGAGCGATCGATGTTGGCGGCGGTGCGGACCATGCCGTCCTGCACCACGGCGGGAAGCGCCACCCCCACGGGCCCGGACCATCCCGCTTCCTCGACGAGCTGGGCGATGGTGTCGATGACCGGTTCGGGGGCGGCCGGGCGCGGCGTCGGGATCCGCCGTCGCTCGTCAATCAGCGTTCCGGTCGAGACGTCCACCGGAGCGCCTTTGATCCCCGAACCTCCCACGTCGATCCCGTAGACGATCATCTCTCCTCCTCGCCTGCGACGCGCCTCGCGAAGCGTTCAGCGTAGGCGGCGACGTCGATGCCCTCGAAGCCGTCGGGGATCTCGATGCGGACCCCGCCGGGCAGTTCGGGATACCCGTCGAGGGCGGTGGTGGGGAACGGACCGAGGCCCTCGAATCGCTCTGCGGACCGCGGCGTGAGGACGATCACGATCGGTGACGCCGGTCGACAGACCAGGCGGACGCCGCGGATCTGGTCGAGGTGCTTGGCCAGCGCGCGGGCCGTGGCCGTCGCCGCCCCGAAGGCCCTCCAACCGGGATCCCGGTCGACGACGACGGCACGCGGCGTGCCGTGGATCGGCGGGCCGGGGACCCGGACGACGGCGACGGTCGGATCTGGGATCGGATCGAAGCCACCGAGGTGGTTGGGACAGCCGCCGACGAACACCTCGTCGGGTTCGAGTCGGGGGGCGGCAGCGACACACCGCACCGCCGGGATCTCGCTGAGGTCCACGCCGAGGGCCACCAGGCCGGAGCGTATCCCGGGTCGGATCCCGCGGGAGATCAGGACGTGGCGTCCACCGGCAGCGGCGGCGACGGCGGCGGCCGTCGTCGCGGTCACCGGGCGATGAACGGAGGGGTCACGACGTCGGCGCGGACCCAGTCCTTCCGGATGAGGATCTCGACGCTCGCGCCGTCGTACGGTGGGCTGAGGTACCCCATGCCGATCCCGCGCTCGAGGACCGGGGAGAAGTTCCCGCTGGTGACCGTGCCGTGGGAGGCGCCGCCGCGCAACGCGTGGCCGTGGCGCGGGATCTTCCTGTCCTCCGTCTCGAAGGCGACGAGTCTCTTGGGGAGTCCCTCCCGACGTTGACGCTCCAGGGCTGCTCTGCCGACGAACTCATGGTCCCAGGAGACGACCCACTCGAGGCCGGCTTCGAGAGGCGTGGTGTCCTCGTCGAGGTCCTGGCCCCACAGCGGGTATCCCATCTCGAGGCGGAGCGTGTCCCTCGCCCCGAGACCGCAGGGTTCCGCTCCGGCGTCGACGATCGCGCCGAAGAGCGCCTCGGCGGTGGCGACCGGCACCGCGATCTCGGCTCCCCGCTCACCGGTGTAGCCGGTGCCTGCAGCCCAGAACGGATGGTCTTCGAAGGTGCCGGTCTCGACGCGGAACCGCCCGGGCATCGACCCGAGGACCCGGCGCACCACCTCGGGCGAGTCGGGACCTTGGACGGCGACCAACGCGGTCGCGTCGCGAACGGGCTCGACCGTGAGGTCGCCGGCTCCGTCCCGGAAGCGGCCGAGGATCGTATCGAAGTTCGTGCCGTTGGGCATGATCCAGTAGTCGTCGCCGGCGAAGCGCCAGACGATGATGTCGTCGACGACCCCGCCCCGGTCGTTCAACGCCATCGTGTACTGGGCTCGCCCTGGCGTGATGCTCGCGACGTCGTTGCAGAGCTGGCTTCGAACCATCTCGGTCGCCCCGGTACCGGTCACGGCGAAGCGCCCGAGGTGCGAGACGTCGAAGACCCCGACGCCCTCACGCACGGCCATGTGCTCGGCGATCACTCCCGCGTACTGGACGGGCATGGTCCAACCACCGAAATCGGTGAAGCGGGCGCCGAGCCGTTCGTGGAACGAGTGCAGCGGTGAGACGGGCACGATGCCTCCTCGAGGTCGGGGAACCGGAGGCTAGACGCTCAGCCTGCTGCCTCGTCGACGTCGGCCAGGTTGACGACCTCCGGGGGCCCGGGGATCCGAGTGGGTGCGGGAACGTCGACGTCGGGAGCCTCGAGCCCGTACTTGACCAGGAGGTTCAGGTAGTCACGTCGATAGAAGATCTTGCACCGGATGTGGGGGTACAGCTCCCGCAGGCGTCGGATCTTGCGGTTCTTCTTCGTCACGAGCTTCTGGTTCATCGTGGTGATCTCGATGTAGAGCTCGTCGTCGGGGAGGTAGAAGTCGGGCCGGAAGGAGCCGATGGGAGTGCCGTCGTCGTCCCATTCGATGACGAAGGCACGAGGCTCGTACTCCCAGGCGATGTCGTAGAAGTCCAAGAGACGAGCGAACTCCCGCTCGCTCTCGTGGGCGAACTCGATCCGGTCGGCTGGGCCGGCGGCGAGGTCGGATGCGCCGGTCAGTTCGCCTTCGCCTCGTCGTGGGCCGAAGCGGCCGGGAGGGCGCGCTCGGGGAACAGCCGATGGATCTCACCCACGAGCTCGTCCTGGACGGGACGCACGGCGATACCGAAGACGCCCTGTCCGCGTTGGAAGACGTCGACGACCTCGTCGGCGCTGTGGGCGGCGTAGATCGTGGTGCCGTCCGACAGGAGGGTGACGTCCTCGAGTGGGTTGTCCCGGTCGAGCTCGCCACGCAGGATGTCCATGGCCTGCCGGATCTTCTTGAGGCTCATCCCGGCGTCGAGCAGTCGCTTGACGACCTTGAGCTGGACGATGTCGGAGAACGAGTAGAGCCGCTGGCTCCCCGAGCCGTGGGCCTGCTGGATCGACGGTGCGATCAGGCCCGTCCGGGCCCAGTAATCGAGCTGCCGGTAGGTGATGCCGACCAGGTTGGTCACCTGCGGCGCTCGATAGCCGTCGACGATGGGTTGGGTCGCTTCGCCCACGATAGAGCCTCCCTCTGCTGGTCCAGCCTACACGCTTGTAATTCCGCCCGTCGAACTACGCGGGTGAAGTTAGCGACCATCGCCGCGACTTGTCAACAATCCCTGTGGATAACCTCGAGCCCGTCAGGGTCCGAGCGCCAGCTTCCGGAACGCGTCGAGCTGCTCACTGGAACCGAGGGCGATGACGATCTCGCCCGGTTCGAAGACCATGTCCGACGGTGGGTTGAGCCGAACCCTGGTGGGGTCCTCACCGATACCGATGACGAGGGCCCCGCCGGTGTGGTGCAGGTCGAGGTCCGCCAGGGTCTTGCCGACGATGGGCGCGTCCGGGTCGATGGTGAAGGATTCGACCCCGAACTCGACGGTCCTGCCACTGACGACGAGATCGACGAACTCGGTGACGTCGGGTTTGAGCGCCAAGGACGCGAGCCGCTGGCCGCCGAGCGACTGGGGTGCCACCACGCGATCGGCGCCGGCGAGGTAGAGCTTCTTCTCGATGTCCTCGCCGATGGCGCGGGCCACGACCCTGACGTCGGGGTTCAAGGACTTGGCGGACAAGGCGATCACCAGGTTGTCCGAGTCCGACGCGACCGCGGAGATGACCGTCGATGCCCGTTGGATGCCGGCTCGGCGCAGCACGTCGTCCGACGTCGCATCGCCGAGGATGGCGACGGCTTCGCGTTCGATGGCGAAACCGACGCGTTCGGCATCGTCGTCGATGACGACCACATCGGCATCGGCGTGTCGCAGCGTCTCCCACGCGGTCACCCCGACCCGCCCGAACCCGCAGAGGATCACGTGCCCGTCCATGGACTCGATCGCCCGGACCATGCGTCTGCGCTCCCTTCGACCCTGGACCAACCGTTCCACGCCGTACTCGAGGCCCGCATAGCCAGTGTAGAGAGCAGCTCCGGTGCCGATCGTGATGATCCCGAGGGTCCACAGCCGGGCGCCGGTGCCGTAGGGGCCGCCGATCTCGGAGAAGCCGACCGTGGTGATGGTGATCACCGTCATGTAGATGGCGTCCCACACGTGCAGGTCGGTGAGGACGAGGTAACCGATGGGTCCCACGGCGAGGACCACTGCGACGACCATCAGCCCCGCCTTCAGCGAGACGGGCATCCTCACGACGTGGAGCCGGCCTCGAAGTCCTCCGGGGTGACCTCGTCGAGGAACTCCCGGAACTTCTCGATCTCCTCTTCCTCGGTCTCGTCGTGGATCTGCACGCCGGCCTCGTCGAGGAGGGCTCGTTCGGCGAGAACGGGGGCGCCGGTCCGGGCTGCCAGCGCGATGGCGTCCGACGGCCGGGACGACACGACCACCTCGGTGCCGTCGGACGCGACGAGCACGAGATCCGCGAAGAACGTGCCCTCGCGCAGTTCGGTGATGACGATGCGCTCCACCCTGGCCCCGAGGGCCGCGACCACGTCTCGGAGCAGGTCGTGGGTCATCGGGCGGGCGGGTTCGACCCCTTCGAGCGCCAGGGCGATGGCGGTCGCTTCGGCCGTACCGATCCAGATGGGGAGGTAGCGGTCGCCTTCGCGTTCACGCAGGAGAAGGATCGGCGTGTTGGTCGGCAGCTCGATCCGGACCCCGATCAGCTCGAGAAGGACCTGGTCGCTCATACCGTTGAGCCTATCACCGCGGGGTCCGCTATCGGCGGGGTCGGGCGGAGGTCGGAGCGGCGTAGGCGACGTCGGCGAACGCCTCGGGGTCGTCCCGGAACCCGTTGAGGTCCATCACCGCCCAGATCGAACGGAGGTTGCGGAACCGCCCCTCCCAGTCCATGCCGTATCCGAGGAGGAACTCGTCGCCGACCTCGAACCCCCGGTACTCGACGGGGACGTCGACGATCCGGCGTGCGGTCTTATCCAGGAGGGCTACGGTCCGGACCGTCGATGCGCCCCGGGCGGCGAGGATCCTCCGCAGCGTGGTGAGGGTCAGGCCGGTGTCGACGATGTCTTCGACGATGAGCACGTCCCTGCCGTCGACGGGAACGGACAGGTCCATCTCGATGCCGACCCGCCCGTCGTGCCCGAAGCGTGTCAGGGACAGGAAGTCCACTTCGATCCGAGGATGGAGGTGCCGGCCGAGGTCGGTCAGGAACGGCACGCTCCCCTTGAGGACCCCGACGACGACCGGTTCACGGTCCCGGTAGTCGGCGTCGATCTGTGCACCGAGCTGGGCGACACGATCGCGCAGCGTCGACTCGGCGACGATCTCGACGCATGACGGGCTCACGAGTCTCCTTCGACGACCCCGGGAAGCGCCTCCTTCAACCACGAGCCGAACTCCCGCGACCGGGGAAGGTCCGCCAGCGACGACATCGCCCACCGTCCGTTGTCGAGTCTCGGCATGGCGTACAGACGGCGTTCGTGTCCCTCGGTCAGTTCGAGGTCCGTGGGAGGCAAGCCGCCGCCGCCTTGCTCGGCGTAGAAGGGTCGCAGCATCCGGTCCCGCAGACCGTAGGTGGCGAACCCCCATTCGAGGAGCTCTCGGGTGTCGGCGAAGTGGTCCTTGGATCCCATGACGACGGTCATGAGCGTCCGGGGACCTCGTTCGGCGACCCCGAGGAGGACCTTGTCTGCCCATGGGGTGTCGCCGGTCTTGAGGCCGACGACACCCGGGTACGCCCCCAGGAGCCGGTTGGTGTTCTTGAGATGCTTGGACTGTCCGGTCGAGTCGGCCGCGGTCTTGACGAGCTTGATGGAGGCGATCCGCCCGATGTCGGGGTAGTCGCGGGAGGCCTTGATGAGGGTGAGGAGGTCGTTGGCGGTCGAGAAGTGCTGCTCGTCGTCGAGCCCGTTGGGGTTGGCGAACCGGGTGTCGTTCATGCCCAGTTCGCGAGCCTTGGCGTTCATCTTGGCGACGAAAGCGTCGACGGAGCCTCCTCCGACGTGGGCCGCGAGCGTCAGGGCGGCGTCGTTGCCGGAGCGGACGAGCATCGCCACGAGCAGGTCGTTGACGGTCATCCGGTCGCCGGCGACGAGCCCGGCGACCGAGCCCCTGGTCCTCGTGGCGAACGCCGGGACCTCGACGATGTCGTCCGGTGAGGCGTTCTCGAGCACGACGATGGCGGTCATGACCTTGGTGACCGATGCCATGGAGCGTCGGTCGTTGGCGTTCCAACTCGCGAGGACGACGTCGGCTGTCGCGTCGTACACGATCCATTCGGGGGCCGAGACGTCGGGCAGCGCGGGATCGTCCTGCGGGTACGCAGGGACGGGCCCTCCCACCGGCACGGCGAGCGCGGCGGCGAGGGCGAGCGAGGTGAGCGTGGTGGCGATCATTGTCGTTCGAGGAGCCTGCGGAGCCTACCGCGCACCAACGCTTCTTCGAGTTGGGTGGCGGCTTCGGCGCAGTCGGCGAGGATCTCGGCGGCCTTGCGGCGGTTGTCCGGGTTCCGGTGGCGCAGCAACGGAGCGGCGAGCTGTCCGAGCAGGTCGGTCTGACGGTCCGCCGCGAGCCGGATCGTGCGCAGGTGTCTGACCTCGAGACCGCGGGTGAGGAGACGATGCGCCGCCTTGGCGATCACGAGGTCGTCGTCGCGGAACACGGCCGAGCCGTCGGGGAGCTCGAAGGGCTCCAACACCCCTTGGTCGACGAGCGCGTCGAGCTGTTCGGCCGACAGCCCGGACGATCGCATCAGCTCTCGAGGGGTCAACGACACGCCGGAGGACGCGAAGTAGGCCTCCGGGGGCGGCCCGGACTCGGGGGGAACCGGCGACTCTTCACCGTGTTCCCACGCCACGAGCTTGGACTTGATCACCTTGAGCGGCAGATAGTGGTCGCGCTGTTCGCGCAGGATGTACTCGATGCGGCGCACGTCGTCTTCGGTGAAGATGCGGTACCCGGAGGCCGAACGCTGGGGCTCGATCAGTCCCCGGGACTCGAGGAACCGGATCTTGGAGACGGTGATCTCGGGGAACTCGGGCTTGAGGAGGTTGATGACCTCGCCGATGCTGCGGGTCCTCGCGGCACGGAGGTGGGGCCGGGTCATGTGCCGTTCGAGCCCTTGGCGACCACGAGATGGAACTTGCCGATGAAGATCTGATCGCCGGGGGCGAGCTGGGCCGAGTCGACCCGGACACCGTTGACGTAGGTGCCGTTGGTGGACCCGACGTCCCTGACGGCGAGACCGTCGGGCCCGACGTGGAAGATGGCGTGATGGCGCGAGACGGTGACGTCGCCGAGGTAGATGTCGGCCTCGGGGTCCCGGCCGGCGGTCGTCTCACCTTCGCCCAGGACGTAGGTCAGCCCTGCCTGCGGTCCGCTCTCGACCACCAGCGCCCACCCGAAAGCGCCCGCGACCCTGCGCCCGGTGGGCGCGACCTCGGTGCCTCCGGGCTCGAACGCGATGGTCGGCTCGTGCTCGACCGGGACGCCCTCGTCGATGGGTCGTTCGTTCATGGACCCATCGTAGCCCGACCCTCAACCGAAGGTTGAGACTTCTGGCCTGTCACCGGCCGCCTAGGCCGGTGACAGCTCAGGGTTGACCTTCGAGGAAGGTCTCGTAGGCGGCGGCGTCCATGAGGTCGTCGAGGGTCGCGCCTTCGCCGGGCTCGAAGATCGCGAACCATCCTTCGCCGTAGGGATCCTGGTTGACGAGCTCGGGGTTCTCCTCGAGCTTCGCGTTGACCTCGACGACGGTTCCGGCGATCGGGGCGTAGACGTCGGATACCGATTTGGTGGACTCCACCTCGGCGAATGCCTCTCCCGCCTCGGCGGTCCGGCCGACCTCGGGGAGCTCGACGTAGACGATGTCGCCGAGGGCGTCCTGGGCGTAGTCCGAGATGCCCATCCGCACCCGCCCGTCGGGTTCGAGCCTGGCCCATTCGTGGTTCTCGGCGTACCTGAGGTCCGCGGGGATGTTCACCGTCCGCTCCTGTTCTCCCGGGTCCGGTCAGCTTACCTGCTCACCGCCGTCGCTCCCGACGCCCCCGACGGCGACGCGCATGTCGGTCAGGTACTGCACGCCGACGGCGTAGTACGCCACGAGGCCGGGCACGCCGACCAGATAGGCCGCCGCGACGAGGCCGGGGAGCTGGAACCCGCGTCCGAGGTAGAAGCCGGTGATCGAGAAGTAGAGCAACAGCGTGGCGAGCTTCCCCAATCGGCGCACGTCGAGCCGCCTGACGCCACGGGTCCACCCGTACAGCGCGCCGATGCCGATGAGTGCCTCACGGACGATGAGCGCCCAAGCGAACCACGACGGAAGGACCCCGACGACGAGGCCGACGACGACCGAGACCGCGACGGCGAGCCGATCGGCGAGCGGGTCGAGGAACGTGCCGAGCTCGGTGACCTGGCCGAGCCGTCGAGCGAGGTACCCATCGATCCAGTCGGTTCCCCCGATGATCCCGAGCAGCACCCCGGCCCATCCGATCTGGTCGGCGCCGAACACGAGCCAGACGAACACGGCGACGAGCCCGAGGCGGCTCAGCGAGATGAGGTTCGGCAGGTTGAGCGCCTGCCGCGCCAGGCTCATTGGACCTGGACGACCCGGAACCGGACCCGGGCGAGCTCCTCATCGTCGAACTTGACGACGAAGGCATACCCCTTCGCTTCGGGGAAGCGGATGTTGTAGAAGGGGCTGACGATCGGCACGATGCTGACCGATCCCGGCGGCAGGTTGGGCGGGGCGCCGACCCGGAGCTTGCCCTTCGCCTCGACGTCGAGGGACTGGCCGTCCTCGTCGATCAGGCTGATCTCGATCTCGAGGTCGCGGTGCCGCTCCTCGGGTTCGACCTCGGCGACGAGCGCCAGCGTGAGGCTGCGATGGACCACCGGCACGGACCGGGCCGAGATCGTGTCGAAGCCGCCGCCGAGGAGGAACAGCTTCCCGCCCTGTACCTGTGCTGCGTCGGCGAGCATGGCCGTGGTGAGCCGCATCCCTACTCCTCTCCCTGTGCCGGTCGGCGGATGTTCCGGTCGACGCGATGCGTTGGCGTCCGCCGACGGTCGACTCCCGTACGTTGCGTCATCGCTGGAACCCTAGTGCGCCGATGCGGTCGGCCGTGACCTCGGGCCTCAGGTCGGCATCTCGTTGCGGAGCGGTGCGACGATCTGTTCGAACCGATCGGCGACGAGCCGTTCGGTGAGGCCCGATCCCGTGCGACCGCCCACCGCCCGTCGCACGACGGCGAAGGCGAGGGCGACGTAGCCGGCGGCGAGGGCGGTCCCGCCCATCCACAAGGGCGTGACGGGCGCGATGGTGATACCCGTTCCGACGAGCGAGATCACGGCGATCCATCCGGCGATGCGGCGACCGTAGGTGGCGAGGGGGCCCCCGAGGACGGGAACGACCGGAGC
This sequence comes from Acidimicrobiia bacterium, assembly GCA_026985095.1. Lineage (GTDB taxonomy): Bacteria > Actinomycetota > Acidimicrobiia > Spongiisociales > UBA5794 > JALSQW01. The sequence continues at coordinate 90,412 of JALSQW010000066.1, forward strand.
CCCGGGTATGGGAGGAGGCAGGGCGCGCAGCAACATGCCGATGACGATCCCGGCGAATGCAGCGGTGAAACCCCAGATCAGACCCGACATGACGAGTGTCCGCTCCCTCGCTCTCGTACTTGTGCCATCGGCGGCGATGGCCGATCGGTTGAGGGCTTTGCGCTCACGGCGCCATGCCGCCGGGTCCGAGGCCGAGCAGGTCGGTGACGGCGAGGGCCGCCTGGTCGTACCGCCGGACCCAGATCTTGCCGTGACCGGGGACACCGAGGCCGTCGAGCTCGTGAACGAGGTGGTGTCCGAACTCGTGCGCGACGACGCCGGCGAGGGTCGGGGAGCCCACCCGGATGACGGCCCGTTCCCCGAATCGCCTCCCGCGGTGCGACTCGGCCGCGACGATCTCCTCCTCGCCGTGATGCGCGACGAGCACGGCTCGGGAGACTCCACAGGCGCCGGTGTTGATCCGTCGGCGGCGGTGCGTCCGTATCTCGGGCGGGGCGACGCCGAACCGGAGGGCCAGGTCCTCCGCCAGGCCGCCGAGTCGATCCGCAGGCACCAGGATCGTGAAGAGCCGGTCGTGGAGACCGAGCTGGGCACTGAACCGCTCCACCCAGCGGGCATGACGTTGGGTACGCACGGAGAAACCCGCCACGGTGGCGCCGAGCGACGGATGGGGCGGTGGGGACATGGGGCCACGGTAGAGCCCGGCGAGGACAGATCTCACGTCCACGACCCGTCCCCACGGATTCCGGCCGGGGATTCCTACCATCAGCCCATGAACGCGAAACGTCTCGTCCTCCCCGCGGTCGCGCTTGGCGCCGGTGTCGCCGCCGCCACCCCGGCGGCGATCCGCCGGGCGTTCGCTCCCCCGCGGCGTGAGGTCCACCAGACCCCTGCCGACCTGGGGCTCCCCGACGAGCAGGTGTGGCTTCCGGGCGCCCACGATCTCCGTCTCCACGCCTGGTTCATCCCGGCCGGGGTCGAACCGGCCCCGGCCGTCCTCGCGCTCCACGGATGGGGCGGGAACGCCGCCCACATGCTGCCGCTGGCGCCGGCACTGCACGAGGCCGGCCTCCACGTGATGGTGATGGATGCCCGCAACCACGGTCTGAGCGAGCACGACACGTTCACGTCGATGCCCCGGTTCGCGGAGGACCTCAGGGTCGCCGTGGACCACCTCCGTTCCCGCGACGACGTGACCTCGGTGGGGGTGATCGGCCATTCGGTGGGCGCCGCCGCAGCCATCTACGCCGCGGCCGACGGCGCGGACGTCGACGCCGTCGTCGCGGTGTCGTCCTTCGCCCATCCCGGCGAGCTCATGGAACGCAACTTCACTCTCCCCAAGCCGGTGACCTGGACCCTGCTGCGGATCATCGAAGCGATGATCGGCCACCGGTACGGCGAGATCGCTCCCCGCAGCCGGATCGGTGACGTCTCGGTGCCCCTGATGCTGGTCCACGGCGATCGGGACGAGGTGGTGCCGGTCGGTGACTCCGTGGAGCTGCACGAGCTGCTCCCCGACAGTGAGCTGCTGATCGTCGAGGGCGGTGGCCACAGCGACCTCGAGCCCTTCCTGCCGCACTTCCCGCAGGTCGTCGAGTTCCTGACCGCCAACCTGACGGCAGCCGAGCACCGATAGCGCTCGCCATCTTCCCGACCACGTTCGGCGACGGCAGGGGCATCGTCGAGACCGACCCGCACCCGGCACGGGAGTGGTGCTCCATCACGGATCCAGTCGGCGCCCGTTCTCGGGGTCAACCGAAACTGTCGAACGCGATCCGATCGATCCCCACGCCACCGTCCCGTAGGCGCCCCAAGACGGCCTCGACCATCCGCGGCGGCCCAGCCACGTAGTAGCGAGCCGAGGCGAGCGGCGCCAGCACGTCCACGACAGTCCCGGTTTCGTCCGCGAATCCGCGATCGGGCGACTCGACGACCAATCGGACTCGACCCTCACGGAGCGACTCGATCGCCGCCTTCAGCTCGTTCGCCGCGACGAGCTCGTCGGCCGACCCGGCGCCGTAGATCACCTCCACGGCCCGCTCGTCCTGCCGGCCTGCGAGCTCCGCGACCATGGCGAGCATCGGAGCGATGCCCGTCCCGCCCGCCACCATCACGATGGCGTCACGACCATCCCGCACCCACATCCCCCCGTACGGCATCTCAACGCGCACCGAGTCACCCTCGGCGAGGCGCCACATCGCCGTGCTACCCGGACGGGTGCCGTAACGCTTGTAGATGAACACGATCCGACGCCGACCCTCGCGGAACGGCGATGCCATCGAGTAGCACCGACGCAGGCGAGGCCCGAGCTCGACGATCGCGTATTGACCCGCTCGGTAGGGCACTGCTCGGTCCAGTTCGATCTCCAACCGGCGCACATCGGGGCCGAGGTCGTCGTTGGCGACGACCGTGCCGACGCGGTCTTCCACGGCCAGCCCCTCGGGAGCCGCCTCGGCCACCGATCCCGGATCGAGAACGAGATCCGACCGGGGCGTGGTCTGGCACACCAGGATGCGGCGGCGTCGTGCGTCGCGGGGCTTGATCGCGGGCGCGCCGGGGAACAACGTCTCGACCTCACCGTCGATCAGGGTCGCCTTGCATGTGCCGCAGCTGCCCCAGCCGCACTCGAACGGCAGCCACACCCCGGCTCGGCGACCGGCGGCGAGGATCCGCTCCCCGTCGGCGACCAGGAAGCTCTCACCGGTGGACAGCGCCACCGAGTGGGCCGACATCGGTCAGGCCAGGCCGGCGGCGCCGGCGATCTCCCGCTGCCCCTCTCGCGCCATCTCTCCGAGCTCCTCACCTGCCACGGGCTCAGGAGCTTGCTCGAAGAGCACGCCCATCGCTTCCACCGCGGCGATGGCCTTCGGCGCCCACGTGTCGAGCCAACCGTTGACGACGTCGGCAAGCGTCGGGTCCCGTTCGAGCGCGTAGCGAACCAACGCCGTGGTCCACGCCCGACTCCGAGCGGCATCGCGGTCGAACTCCTCGCAGAGCAACGCCATGAACTCGTCCTCGTTGCGACGCGCAAGATCACGGAGGGCGACATTGACCATCGCATCGAAGGCCGGCTTGACCCCGAGGTTGAGCGCGACGAACGCCTCACCCCAGTCGTAGGCGACCAGCATCGTCTCGAGCGTCTCCCGCAGCGGTTGCCACGCCTCGGCGCGCTCCCACGGGTCCCGAGCCGTTTCGGTCCGGGCGATCGCGCCGTCCTTGGCGTTGGCGACGACCTGGGTCCAGTAGGCGATCCGCTGGAGGCGCCGCATCTCGTCGGCCGCCTGGAAATGGGCCGCGTTGGTGATGAAGGACGAAGGAGCCATCTGCCCGACGTACAAGCTCGCCATCTGGAGGACGTGGACCGGGAAACGAAGCGGCACGATGAGCGCCTTGAAGGTGTCGGTCCATCCTTCGGAATAGGACGCCGCGTGGTCGACCGCCTCGAACCGGTCGACCAGCCCGTCGACGTACAGCTCGCGCTCGTGCTGGAGCGTGACGTAGTCCTTGTAGGTGAGCTTGGCCGGATCCCGGTAGCCCTCCCAGTCGTCGACGTTGAACGGTGAGCCTTCCCGATGTTCCAGGTACCACCGGTTGAACGCCATCTCGGGGTCCAGCTCCCAAGGCGCCGGGTCGCGCCGGAAGTGGTAGTGGAACTTCGCGGTGACGGCTTCGTAGGCCGATGGCTTGCGCTTGACCTCACCGAGAAGGGACCAAGTGCGTGCTTTCCGTCGTCTCATGGTGGTCATCGTCAATCCTCTCGTTCCAGGTACCAGACGATGGCGTCGTCGGTCATGCGAATGCGGCCGGCGAACGCCGACAGCGCCGGCTCGATCTCGGAGATGTCGACTTCGTGATCGAGCACCTCCGAGAGGGTCTTCCGTGTGAGGCGACACTCACCCTGACAGCTCACGCGGATGTACCCGCGCTGGTCGTCGACGAGGATCTCCTTGTCCGGATTGTCGATCTCGATGGCCTCGATGATGGCGTCGGCCATCTCGGCGTCGGCACCTCTGACCACCGGTCCCACCATCTTGGTCGTTGCGTCGGGTGTCACCTCGGTCTCTCCTCTCTGCGTGCGGTCATGATCCGGGGCATCGGTTGTAGTGGCGTTCTCCGTCCTCAGGGACGCCGACGAAGACGACACCGTCATCGACCTTGGTCGGGTACTCGTAGAGCGCGCACCCGGCCGGGTTGATGCCCACGCCGGAGGACATGTCGAACTCCCACCGGTGCCCACCGCACACCAACACACCGGTGTCCTCGTCCCAGTCCCCGTCGGCGAGCATCACCTCTTGGTGGGGACAGACGCCCTGATACGCCTTGATGGCGCCGCCGATCAGATGTACGACGAGGACGGGCTCGCCATCGATCTCGAGGTCGAGGAAGTCGCCTTCCCACAGCTCGTCGATGGCGAAGGCCTCGTGCCATGCCAGGGATGCCACGGTCACCCGGTGACCGCCTGCAGGACGCCGAGGGGTGGAACCCCGGCGTCGACGACGGTGACCTCGGGATCGAGCAGCTCGCCTTGGTATTTGATCCGAAGCTCACCGGCTGCCGGAGGCACTCGAACGCCCGCCGCATGATGGGCGATCTTCTCGGCTACGACCGTCATCGGATCCTCGGTGTCGATGGGGACCAGCAGGACCACGAAGTCGTCCTGATAGATCCCTTGGATCGGGAACAGTGCCATGTCGCTCCTCCTCGCTCAGGACGCCGCCGCGCCGGGGGCTTCGAGGCCCTCGTACGCCCAGGCGTAGTTCGTCGCGTCCTGTCCCATCTCTTCCGGGCTCAGGCCCATCCACTCCAATGCGCCGGGGATCGTCGGCGGTTGGATCTCGCCGCCCAGGAACCGGTCCACGACCGAGGTGTGTCCAGCGAACCGGGACGGGTTGAGCTGGAAGATCCACTTGCATGGTTCCGAGCAGAAGACGTACTGCCGGCCTTCGTGGATGTGGATGTGAGGCTCGGGGGACTCCAACTTGCCTGCCCGGAAGCCCGCCGGCGTGACGACGGGGATCTGGCACATGTTGCAGACCATCGGGAAGGTCTCGGGAAGCGTCTTGGTTTCTTCCCCACGCCGGATGTTGTCGCCGATGGTGTCCCAGTAGACGCCGAACGTGTCGTTCCATCCCGGGTACTTCTCTTCGAGCCATTCCCGCTCGGCCGGGGAGACACCGGCGTCGGGGTTCCACCACACCGTGGGCCTCCAGAACCACACGCCGAGGTGGAGCGCATGGTGGTACCAGTCGAGTTCGGGAAGGAAGTGGCTCTCCCAGTACCACGACGGTTCGAGGCCGAAGTCGCGGAACTGGTCGAGGAACTGCTTGACGATCCACTCCTGCATGAACTCCTTGAAGGAATGGGAACGATGCTCGAGAGGCGTGTAGTAGTCCATGGACAGACCGGTGAGGAGCGCGAAGACATGCCACGACCTCCAGAACATGTGATCGACGAGTCGCTGCGCGACGTCGGCGTACCCGTTCTCGACGAGGATCCTGACGGTCGGTTCGCCTTGCTGGGCATGCCGGGACTCATCGGTCTGGATCGACGAGATCAGCGCACCGAAATCGAGGTCCCCGACCTCCATCGCGTCGGCGGCCATGCCGAGGAACTGCAGGTTGGTGAACCCGGTCTCGAAGGTGAAGGTCAACTGGATCGCCGTCGACACGGCGTCGTTGGCGGTGAACATGTCGTCGAAGAGGTGGCGAGCGGCGATCGCTCCCCACTCGTTGGTGTGAAGCGCCTTGTGCGCCCAGTCCATCCTCGGTTCCTTGTCGAGGAGCGTGTAGGGGAAGTAGGTCTGGATCTGTCCATGGCGGGTCTCGTCGAGCGTCCCGAACAAGGCCATGTTGCGCCATGCCGCTGCACGCCCGAAGCGTCCCATGCGCGATTCGCCCAGTCCGGCGAGATACTCGGGAACGGCGATGGCACCGTAGTGCGCGACGATGGCCGACTTCCACCCCGGGTCGAGTTCCTCGAACATCCGGGATCGGGCGATCACGGAGTTCACCGAGTAGACCGAGGCGTCCTTGCCGTACTGATTGTGGACGTACTCGCGGTAGGAGACCTTGTACGGCTCGTCCCAGGCCCACCACTTCTCGTTGGGGGTGATGCCGTAGTTGTTCGACATCACTTCGGGGAAGGCCTCGTCTTCGGTGACGTACGACAGGTTCCAGTTCAGGTCCCTGGCGAGGTCGTACCACTCGGATCGCCTGAGGGCAGGCATCGTCTCTCTCCTCCCGTTCGGGTCGTTCGACCCTACGGGCCCGCGAGTCCCGCCGACAAGAACACTGTTCCTCCATACGGGAAGATCTAGGAAACTTTTCGCGTCCTGTGCGTGTTCGGCACCCTCGCCGGCGCATGTGGCCCCGACCGGATCGCTGCGTCGGTCGCCGAATCAGCGCCGCGCCGCGACGGAGAACAGCCGGCGACCGGTCGTCGGCTCAGTTGTCGTCCGGCTCGTCGATGCCCATCTCCCTGAGCAGTCGATCGACGGCCGCCCCACCGACCGACTCGCCGTAGAGGCCGTCGAGCTCAGCGCGCACATGCGCCAACACCTCCGCGTGCTGGCGCTCCTCGGTCGGGAGGGGCTCACCCTTGATGAGATAGGTCCCGTCGATCCACGCCTTGGTCGTCGGGCCCGCCCACGGCACGAGCACGAGCCACGACCACACGGCGTTGCTGCGGGTGGCTCCGGTGCGGCGGATCAACCCGAAACACCCGTAGGGCAGACCGATCCAACCGAGATCACCGATCGTCTCCCATCCATCGGGCGTGGGGATGTCGCTCATGAGGCGCCAGCCTACCGCAGCCGGTCAGCGCCTCCCGGCGGTCACCGCCACCGGCGCCCCCGCGACCGGCAAGGTGTAGTCGGCGGTTCCCGGGGCGTTCTCCAGGTTCACGTAGACACTCCCGGTCGACGGCCGGTACACCGCCACCGTGTCGTCACCGTCGCCATCCCAGTCCCCCGCCAGGATCACGTCGCCGGGATCGCCGTAGTAGAACTCCAGCTCGGCGACGCCCGGCGTCAACGAGTTCCTGAAGTAGACGAACCCGGTGGAGACGCGGTACAGACCGACGGTGTCGATCCCGTCGCCGTCGAAGTCACCCACGAACGGCACATCACCGGGGTTGCCGAAGTAGAAGTCGAAGCTGGCTGCGCCCAGGCCGCCGCCGTCCCGGCCGAGCTCGTCGATCACGAAGACCCGTCCTTCGGCCGGGCGGTAGATGGCCACCGTGTCGTCCCCGTCGCCGTCGAAGTCCCCCACCAGTGGCACGTCGCCGGGGTTGCCGAAGTAGAACGTGATGTCGGCGACGCCTTCGGTGTTCGAGTTCTTGAGGTACACGAACCCGTCCGACTGCCGGTACAGGCCCGGGGTGGCCGTCCCGTCACCGTTCCAGTCGCCCATGAAGGCGATGTCGCCGGGGTTGCCGAAGTAGAAGTCGTTGCTGGTCACCGGACTGTCGAGCGCGTCGAGGACCGACCATCGCCCACCCGCGTCCACCAGCGCCACCGTGTCGCAGGTGACCCCGGAGGGACACGGGGGCGTACCGATCGGCTCGTTCCCGACCGCGGGGTCGTCGATCTCAACGACGTAGCCGTCGACGGTAGCGGCGGTGACGGTGATCGTGAAACCCTCGACGGTGGCGGACTCGCCGGGTTGGAGCACGTGGGCGTCGCCTCCCGGATCGGCGGGGAGCTGGGTCTGGGAGGCGTCGAGGCCGGCGCACAGCGACCAGTAGCCCGACGGACACGCCTGATCGATGGTGTGGACCTCGACGCCCTCCCAATCGACACCGGTCGTTCCGTTCGGTGGGATGGCGTCGACCCCGCGAGCCCGACGCGCGTCCAGGGTGACGAACCGGGTGGGGAGGTCGATCGGGATGACGACGACCTGTGTGCCGGAACGATCGTAGGGCACCAGCTCGATGATGCGGTCGCCCGAGGTGTGGACGAGCAGGTCGGTCGGGTCGATCCAGCCCGAGCGGTAGCGGTTGAGCCCCAAGGTGGCGTAGGGCTCGGGGTTGGAGGCACCGTTGGCCTTCCGGTTGCCGCTCATCAGATCCGAGTAGTTGTCGTAGTCGTTCGTCCCGCCCGACGACGAGTGCGGCCAGTGGAGGGCGTGGCCGAGCTCGTGGGCCGCCACGAGCGGGAACGAGCGGAGGGTCTGGCCACCGACCACCACCGCCCGAGCGTTGTCCGGGTAGCTCGCCGGGGTCGAGGCGCATTGAGCGGCGGTCCCGCATTCGTAGCCGGGGCCTCCGAAGCCGGCGAGCCCGTCGTCGGTGACGATGAACGCCCCCTCGGCGTCGGTCCGATGCCCTCCCGGCGCCGACGCGACCCGGTCGCGGCACTCGTCCGACGAGGGGGCGGTCACATCGCCTCCGGTCACGAAGCGCGGGTCGTAGGCGCCGTTGGACAGACCGTTGTAGAACGTCGTGGTGCCGGCGAGGATGTCGAGGATCTCGGCGTGACTCAAGGTGAGGACGTTCCCCGGAACGTCGCAGCGCCACACCTCCCAGACATCCTGGTCGAGGGAGTACCGCTCCATGAACGAGGCCAGCGGCACGACACCGTTGGGGTCCTCGAGGAACGGATCGGCCGATGCCTCGGACGTGATCCCGTCGGGACGCAGGACCCTCCGAGTCGGAGAGAGCTCGACGATCCGATCATCCCGGGTGAGGACCGACGGACCACCCTGCCCCGCCGCGCCGTCCACGACCGGCACCAGGGTGGCGGCGACGACGGTCGCGACCGCCACGACGAGACGGAACATGGCCCGCGTCGAGATCACCGGAGGCTCCTCATGTTCATCGTGTCGGCACCAGGCTATCGGTCATGAGCGTTTGCGGCCGCCCCCGGCCCCCCGGCGGTGACGATCAGGACCCGACGATACGGAACGAGGCAGCGACGGCGCGACAGCGATCGATCTCGTCGACGACCGAGGCCTCGTCGGGTCCGCTCGTTCCGCAGCTGACGGTCCATCCGGTGTCCTCGACCAAGGTGACGAGCTGGATGACCCACCACCGGCCTTCGGCCCCCTCGGAGAGCTCCGCCAGGTCGTACGATCCGCCCACGACCACCGCCTCCCGCCCGTCGATGGTCGTCCGGTCGGTCCGGGTCACCTCGTAGCTGGAGAACAACGATTCGATGTTCCGCCGGCTCAACTCCACGTAGCGATCGAGGTCACCGCCGACGGGAGCGGGTTCAGCGATCACGTTGACGTTCGGGCTGTAGCTGCCGTCCCCACCGGGGAGGCCCGCCGCCATGAGGATCCCACCTCGGAAGTCCCCGACGTCAGCCATCACGTCGCCGATGAGCGTCTCGTCGATGGAGAACACCTGCCAGTCGGCAGGGTACATGATCGAGAAGGCGCCGTCGGCGTAGGTGGTCCAATCCGCCGGGACGCTCGGCACGATCGGATCCGTCGTCGTGGTGGAACCTGCGCTCGAGCACGCCGAGATCACCACGGCCACGATCGTCCCCAGCCAGATCCGTCTGGTCGTTCCCATACCCATGACGGGGTCCTCCGTCGTCTCGGCGTGGCGGTAGCCTACCGACCGGCTTCTCGGGCGCCGGTCCCCTCGTGCCGACGCCGGCCGCGTCTCCCCGCCTGCGACAGCCGTGCGATGAGGCCGTGTGGGACGGTGAAGGACGCCACCGCTCGCCTCCCGTTGCGGTTCCGCATCACCCCGCGGTGCGGCGGGCTGACGAACGTGCCGGCGCGGCGGGGGTTCTTCACGGCCCCATCTCGCCGGCGGCGCACGGCGACCGGAGCAGGGGTGGCGGGTCATCGTACGGCGGGTCGATCGCGTCGCCGGCTTCGCCGCCTTGCGGGAAGAGGAGGAGATCATCGCCGCCTGCCTGGTCGTCGTCGACGGTCGCTGCGCGGGGATCCACCAGGTGGCGGTCTCCCCGCAGCAGCGCCGTCGAGGGAAGACCCGGCAGCTTCGCGGACTCTTGGCGTTTCGAGAGTGGAAGCGCTCCTCCACTGAATGGCGAGAGCCCTTGCGGCGCAGGGCCTCTCGCTGGTCGGGCTGGCCGGATTTGAACCGGCGACCTCTTGACCCCCAGTCAAGATCAGGGGGTACTGCCAGCGTGGGCGAATGAGCGAGAACCGTTGCGGCGCTTGGCTTTCTCGTGTTCAGTGCCTTTCATCGTTTTCCGCCGTTTCTCGCCGTCTCGCGGACTCTTCGCGGACTCTTGGTCCGGAGCCGTGCGTGTCCGTTGGCGAAGTCCGGCGCGAGACGGGGCCGGAAGCGCGACCTGTGGAGGAGTGCTTCCGGCCCGTCTCATTGGACGATTCGTCAACCAGCCCATCCGAGTTCCCGTCCGCCGTGCAGGCCGCTGCGATCACGCCGCGGAACTCGATCGGCTCGATCGACGAATACACGATGAGCGACCTGTGGAGGTTCGTCATGCGTTGGTTGGTGTTCGGACTCGTGGTAACGATGGTTCTGGGTGCAGTGGCATCGGCGGGAGCCGCAACGGCTCCGCCGGCGAGATCCCACTGCGTGGTTCGGGTCGTGGACGAACTCCCCTCTGGCGAGTTGGTGACCACGCCGCCGGAGTGCTACGCCACGCTGGCGGCCGCGGTGACGGCGGCCTCCAGTGGCACCTACGAGGTACCGGCGGGTCTCTCGGGAAGGGACCTGTTCCTCGATCCGTCGGTTGCGGCGTCCGTGGCCTCGTTCACGTTGGGGATCCACTTCGACGGCCGGTACGGCACGGGCAGCTCCATCTCGGAGGTGGGCTCCTCGTGTACCGGGGGATGGTGGAACACCGGGGCATCGTGGGCGAACCGGATCTCGTCGTCGTGGAATGGCTGCTACCGGTTGCGTCATCACGATCTGCCGAACCGCTCCGGATCACGGGTGGACACGGTCGGGTCGCAGGCGACCCACACGCTGCCCTCGTGGATGGACAACCGCACCGAGTCGGTGTCGTACTGGGGAAGCTGACAACGTTGCCCCGCGACGTGTCATCCTGACGGTGTGGACGACCTGATGGGCGATGCGGAGGTAGTCGAAGCCTCGTTGCAGGATCCGGAGCGATTCGGGGAACTCTTCGACCGGTACTACGAGATGATCTTCCGGTACACGGTCCGAGCCGTCGGGGCGAACGACGGACCGGATATCGCCGCGGAGGTGTTCACCCGCGCGTTCCGATCCCGCAAGAGCTTCGATTCCGGCTATCGCTCGGCAGGACCTTGGCTCTTCGGGATCGCCGCCAACGTCGTGGCCGACCACCTGAGGCGCAGGTTCCGGGGCAGCCGCGCCTTCAAGCGGCTCTCTCCGCCGAGCTACGAGCCCGACGCGGCCGACGCGGTGGCGGATCGGGTCGACGCCGAACGGACCCGTCCGCTCCTTGCTGCCGCGTTGGGATCGCTGCGACCTGAGGAGCTCGACGTCCTCTTGCTCGTCGCGCTCGGCGAGCTCTCCTACGGCGAGATCGCTGCCGCGCTCGAGATCCCGATCGGCACCGTCCGGTCGCGGCTTCACCGGGCCCGGCAGAAGCTGCGGAACCAGATCGCTCCCATCGACGAATCAACAGACGATGACTGAGTTCGACGACATCTTGAAGCGGCTCCGCGACGAAGCCGGCGACCCCGTCCCGACCGAGGCGGATCGGCGGGCAGCCCGAGCGCGTCTCGACGCCGCCGTCACCGCCGAACGCGGCCACACGCGTCGTGCCAGGGCTCTCCGATGGTTCGCAGCCGCAGCCGCGGTCGTTGCCGTCGTCGCCGGGAGTCTCTGGGTGCTCGGCCTTGGGCGAATACCGGCGGTGGCTTCCCTCGAGGAGATCGCCCGCGCTGCCCGGGAGGCCGGCCCCCTCGACGTCCCCGACGGAGCGTTCCTGTACGTCCGGGCCGAAGAGACGTCGCTGGCGGTGCGGCCTGGCAGCGAGTTCGGTCTCGACGTCGACTGGCTCCCCTACCTGCTGCCCACCATCACGGAGACCTGGACCGGGCCCGCGGGACGGTTCGTTCAGATCCGAACCACCGTCGGCACGCCACGGTTCTTCCACCCCGCAGCCGAGGCCGCGTACCGCGCCGCCGACGGAGGCGACGCCGATCGGGTCGGTCAGACCACCACCGAACGGTTCACCGACGTCGCCGGTCCGTACGATGACATCACCTGGTCGACCGACGCCGAGACCCTCCTCGCCCAGATCGACGCCGTCACCGGATCCGAAGACCAGCAACGGCCGGCACGGGAACGGCGCCTCGACGTCGTCCTCGACCTGCTCCGGGATCCCCTCACCGAACCCGAACTTCGAGGCGCCCTCATCGAGACGCTCGGCCTCCTCGGCCCCGACGAGGTCACACCGCAGCCCGAAGGCTCCACCACCCTCACCTTCCTCACCGCCGGCGAACGGTCCGTCCGCATCCAGATCACGATCACCACCGACGGATGGCCGATCGGAGAACGCCACACCCTCCTGGTCGACGACACCGAACTCGGCATCCCCGCCGGAACCGTCATCGACGAATCCCACCGCGAACCGCCCCAGCTCGCCGATCGCCTCCCCGAACCGTGAACCAGCGGGAACCCGATCGCGCCTTCCGGCGAATCATCAGTAGGAGGCAACAGAGGAGGAGTAGCCATGGATCGACGGCAGCCGCGCTCGGCCATCAGCTCGCCGGCAGGGGCACGAGGGCTCTCGCTGACGGCGTGGCGCTCTGAGCACGGCGGAGAGCCTGGCTGCGACAGGAGGAGGCGGTACCCACGAGCGATCGGAGCTGGACACCAATCGTGAGAGCGGGAAGGAGTAGGCAGAGGTGACACCGTTTCGAAGACTGAGGATCCTGATCATTTCCGTCTTCCTCATCCTGAGCGGCACGGCATCAGCGGTGGCCGCGTGGAGCGGTACGGACGGACCCCGGACGTTCGACGACATCGTAGGCAAGACCTACGCGTCGGACGGCGGTGTCTTCCAGGATGATGCGACAGCGAGTGCCGACGATATCGGACGCCTTGCGGCGGAGAGTGGCCTTTCCGTCGCCGAGGTTGGGGACGCTATCGGGCACCAGGAGCGATTCGAGCAGTGGGCAAAGGAACTCATCGATCGGTACCCGGACCGAATTGCTGCGATCTGGGTGGACCCCGTGCCAGCCGCTGTCGGGTACGTTCGGTTCGCTGGCGAGGTGCCGCCCGGCGTGGCCGAAGAGGCTGCGGGTCTCGGGTTGGAGGTGCGGCTGCGACCCGGACCAGCGATCTCCTCGGACGATTGGGCCCGTCGTGTGCGCGCCGTAGCGTTGGCGGTGAAGAACATGGGCTATCGGAATGTAGTCGTCTTCTACGACGCGCCGACGAACAGGATCGAGGTCGAGTTCATGCTTCCCGAGTCGGGTCGCGCACCGACCGCCATGGAGCTCGCGGCCGCTGCGGCCGAGCGGTTGCACAGTGCAGGAGTCATTGGGTCGGTCGGCGACCTCCGAGCGCGAGATCTTCAAGTGGTCGTCTTCCCGGGAGACGGTCCCTTCGTGGTACGAACCCACACCCGAGGGGGCAATTGGATGTTGGACGATTCAGCGCGGGAGTGCACAAGTGGCTGGTCCGTGAGCGGCCCCAACGGGAATGGCGTGCTGACCGCTGGCCATTGCAGCGGCATCAACAAGTTCGAACAACCAGGCGTCACGCCGTACTCCGCGCCGTGGAAGGATGAGGAATACGGGCTTCGCGGGGATGTGGAGTACCATACGACGACCCATGTCGAACTCGCTGAGTTCTATGCCAGCGCATCGACCATTCGAGACGTGACATCCCTACAGGCGACATCGGCGATGAACGGAAAGAGCGTCTGTTTCTATGGCCGGGCGAGCAACAGTCGGACCTGCAATCACACAGTCACGGCTGTCGACGTGGTCGTGGTCGACGACAACGGCGTCACCGTTGGTGAACTCGCAAGGGCCACAAATGACTCGTCGCAGCCTGGCGACAGTGGAGGCGGCTGGTCCTGGGGCACGACTGCGTTCGGAGTCCAGCACGGCTACGACGCCAACGGCAACGGGTACTTCACGATGATCGAATCAGCCGAAGCCGCGCTGAGCGTGACGGTTCTCACCAAGTGAAGAGCAAGAACAGCACACCGACAAAGGAAGCGACATGTTTGGTCGGCGCGCTGGTCATCCTGATCGCGGCATGCACACCCCGCAGTGGGGTCTCGTTGCCCACCTGGGACCCGCGTGAGGTCACCACGTTCCACGCCACGGCGTCGGGAGCGGGAACGCTCGACGTCACGGCCGAGGGATGCGTCCATCTCGTCCTCGACGGCGGGAAGCGGCTCCTCCTCGTCTGGCCACTCCCTTCCCGGCTGGAGGACGACGGACGGACCGTCCGCTTCGTGGACCCTGCGACCGGTGAGGAGATGCGGCTTCGAAGCGGCGACCGGATCGAAGCCGGAGGCAGCACCGGGGCACCTGATTACGTGGACCCCCCGGTACCGGCATGCCGTGGTGACGAGACCTTCGTCGTCACCGCCATCGGTGTCCCATGATGATGCGGTCGCGGCCAGGCGACACATGCTCATCCAGGAGGTGACAGCAAATACCGACAACTCGAAGGCCGAGAGGAAGGGAAGAACGCGTGCCACGCGGTACACCGCGTCCGACCGTGCCATGCGTGGCCTCGTCGGAGATGGCGTCCGCTCCTCGGACGAGCGCCAGCACCGGCATACGGTCGACTCCTCCTGCTCGCTCGCCTGATTCGGCAAGGGGGGGTGAAGGCCGCTCGGCCCTCCCCCTCGTCGCTGATCTCCCCCGCCGTGCGTCGCGCCGTGCTTGAGGTCGACAGGCTGGCAAAGCGGTTCGTGGCTCGACCACCGGTGTGGGCGATCCGCGATGTGTCGGTGCGGGTCGCCCCGGGTGAGATCGTCGGCCTGGTCGGACCGAACGGGGCGGGAAAGACGACGACGTTGGCGATCGTGGCGGGACTCATCGCACCCACCGGGGGAAAGGTCCGGTTCGATGGAGAGTTCTGTGCTCCACGGACGCCGCGACCGTGGCTCGGGTGCTGGGTAGGGGAGCCGGGCTTCTACGGCCACCTCAGCGGCCTCAGGCATCTCGAGGTCACCTTGGGCCTGCGCGGCGTGCGGTTCGACCGTCGTCGACTCCTCGAGCTGCTCGACGCGGTCGGCCTCGAGGGAACGGACGCCCGACGCCGGGTCCGCGACTACTCGACGGGGATGCGGCGCCGGCTGGCGTATGCCTCGGCAACGGCGGCGAACCCGCCGGTGGTGATGCTCGATGAACCGACCGCGGGTCTCGACCCGATGGGGATCCGGGCAATTCTCGATGATCTCGTGGAACGGGCGGAGCGCGGCGCGATGGTGCTGTTGTCGAGTCACCGACTCGCCGAGGTGGAGAGCATCTGTGATCGCATCTACCTGATCGCCAAGGGAGTGTCCCGAGAGCTGACGAGCGGGTCGTGGGGTGACGTGATCCGGATCCGCTGCTCCGACCCGGAGCGAGCCCAACTCGTGCTCGCCTTCCGAGGTGGGTTCCGCATCGGCCGGACGGTGGTGCTCCCTGCAGAAGGCAACGACCTCCCTGCCATCGTGGAGGAGCTGCGGAGGGATGGGATCGAGGTCGCCGGAGGTGACACCGGACCGGCGACCCTCGAGGAGGCGTTCTTCATGGAAGCCGGCCAGGAGGGACGGTGACCGGCCGCCTCCGTACCGCTGAAGTGCAGCTCGGAGTGCTCCTCCGGTTCCGGGTCGTGAGCGGAGTGCTACTGGCGCTGCTGGTGCTCGTTCCGTTGGTGGTGTGGCGGAACGTGAGCTATGCGGCCGAGTCGCTCGACGCCAACTTGGAGTACTTCGCCGTAGAGATCCAGCGACTCACCGCCGAGCTGGCCGCGGCAGGGACCACGCGGGAAGCCGAAGAGATCGCCGCGCGCCTCGAGGGACTGCAGGACCAGTACGTCTCCGACCGGTTCGACGTGTACCGCTCCGGCGTGCCGGGATCGGCCGAGGCAGCACTGGGGTTCGCTGCCGGTGCCGGGGGACCGATTCTCGGCTGGATCATCGCCATGGGGGTCGCAGGTACCGACCTCCGCCGAGGGACGTTCTTTTGGTGGCTCACCTCGGGGACGTCACGGCCGGCGATCTTCGACGGCAAGCTCCTGGCGCTTCCCGTGCTGGCTGCGGTGTTGGCTACCGGCATGGGCGTCCTGGGATCGTTGGCAGCGGTCGGCTTCAATGCCTGGTATCGATCCGATCCGTTCTTCGCTCCGGCGGGGCCGGGGTGGGGGCACCTCGCCGCTGCGTGGACGACCACGGTCCTCTTGGTGACCCTCTGGGCTGCGGCAGCAGTAGCGCTCACGTTCGCCTTGGGGTCAGGATGGGCCGCCGGACTGACTTTGGGTACATACGTGACCGTAGACGTGTTCCTGACGACGCAGGTCCCCGGCGTCGCTCCGTGGCTGTTGACGATACGTGTGGCTCAGGCCGGCGTGCCGCTGTGGCCACCGGAGAGCCGGCTGACGATCGATACGTTCGGGTACCTCTGGTGGATCGGTCCGAGCCCAGCGACCCGATTCCCCGAGACCATGTGGACTGGGTACGTGGTTCTCGCCATCGTCGTGTGCGCGCTCGGCCTCCTCGGACGGCGTCGACTCTCCCGTCTCGACTATCTCCCGGCCCCGGACCGATGAGCCCGCGCCCCGTTGGTGTCCGAGCAGAGGCCACGATCGTCACCACCAACCCGTTCCTCCGCACCATCGGCGTGCTCGTGGCCGTTGCCGCCTTCGTGGTGGGGTTCGTCAACGCGCAGGCACGAGAACAGGTTCGCGCCGATCTCGCCACCATCGAGACTCGACAGGCTGCGATCGCGCTGATGCGCGACTCGGGGATCACCGTGATCGACGGCGCCCCCATCGATGAGGAACTCCGCGCCCTCGGCGCCGCCGCGACCCGAGCGCGGCTGGATCTCCATTTCGGCTCGGTCGTCGGTGCCGCCGAAGCGATCCTCGGCCTCGCTGCCACGGCCCCGGGCGCGATCCTCGCCATCGCCTTGGGTACCTTCCTCACCGGCCGCGACTTCGAGCGCCGCACCTGGTTCTACGAGCTCACGGCCGGTGATCGCCGGACGGTTCGCCTCCGAAAGACGGCCACCGCGTTGTCCGTCCTGGTCACGTTGCTCTCGGTGGGAATCGCCCTGGCTGCCGGCGGTGCCGCTCTCGGCGGCTTCCTGGTCGGCTCGGCCGCGATCGGCGCACCCCGAGGTAGCTTCCTCCCCGAGGTGGCGGCCGCCCTGCTCGTTCTGACCCTGTGGAGCCTCGTCGGTCTTCTCGGTGGTCTCATCACGACCCGGTCTCTCGGGGGCGTTGCCGCCGGCCTAGGGCTGATGGCCGTCGACGCCGCGATCAGTCTCAACCTCCCCGTCTGGGGTCCCTATCTCCTGACCCCTCGGATCACCGGAGTCGCCAGGTTGTGGGCACCAACCTCCCCTGTGTTCCTGGTGACCGGTCAGACCACGAGCCTCATGTGGTGGAGCACCTTCACCGGCGTCCCTGGCTACACCCCAGCCGAAGGCGCCTGGGTCATCGCCCTCTACATCATCGGGCTGTGGGTGCTCGTCGGCGCCCTCCTTCGACACCTGCCCTGGCGTGCCAGCGGCTGAGCGTCCCCATCGACCGGTTCTCCGGCAGCGGGTCCGCTACCGACCGATGCTCATCGGGCATCCGACCTCAGTGCCGTGGTCGCCACGGTTCTTCGACCCCGCAGCCGAGGTCGCGTACCGCGCCACCGGCGGAGGCGACGCCGATCGGGTCGGCCAGACCGCCACCGAACGGTTCACCGACGTCGCCGGTCCGTACGATGACATCACTGGTCGACCGACGCCGAGACCCTCCTCGCCCAGATCGACGCCGTCACCGGATCCGAAGACCAACAACGCCCGGCGCGGGAACGACGCCTCGACGTCACGTTGGGTTGGCGCCATGCCCGCAACGTCACATCCGACCCCTCACCTCGCCCCTGGGAGGGCCGATCCGGCGAACCAACTTCCGTCGGCGTGCCTGGCTGCCGGCGGTGCGCGCCTCGGTCGGTGAGCCCCTCCGCTTCCACGACCTCAGACACACCCATGCGGCGATGCTCATCGCCCAGGGCGAGCACCCCAAGGTCATCCAGCTCCGGCTCGGACACTCCTCGATCCAGGTCACCCTCGACACCTATGGGCACCTCTTCGAGGGTCTCGATCAGGCCGCCGCGGAGCGTCTCGACGCCACGTTCGCGCGGACTCCCGCGGACTCCTCGCGGACTCTTGGCGTTTCGAAGGCGGAAACGCTCTCCCGCTGAATGGCGAGAGCCCTTGCGGCGCAGGGCCTCTCGCTGGTCGGGCTGGCCGGATTTGAACCGGCGACCTCTTGACCC
>JALSQW010000067.1 GCA_026985095.1 Acidimicrobiia bacterium
TGGCGGTCAAGACGGAGTTCGACCTCAAGAAGACGCGCAACATCGGGATCGCCGCGCACATCGACGCCGGCAAGACCACCATCACCGAGCGCATCCTCTACTACACCGGCCGTATCCACAAGATCGGGGAGGTGCACGAGGGTGCGGCGACGATGGACTGGATGGAGCAGGAGCGCGAGCGCGGCATCACGATCACCTCGGCGGTGACCACGGCCTTCTGGCACGACCACCGCATCAACATCATCGACACCCCCGGCCACGTGGACTTCACCATCGAGGTGGAGCGCTCGATGCGTGTCCTCGACGGCGCCGTGGCGGTCTTCGACGCCAGCCAGGGGGTCGAGCCGCAGTCGGAAACCGTCTGGCGGCAGGCCGAGAAGTACCGCGTCCCGCGCATCGCCTTCGCCAACAAGATGGACAAGACCGGCGCCGACATCCTGCTCGTGCTCAGCAGCATGAAGCAGCGCCTGGGCGCGCGCCCGGTGCTGATGCAGTGGCCGATGGGCCAGGAGGACGAGTTCAAGGGGATCATCGACCTGATCTCCATGAAGGCCTACACCTACGGCAACGACCTGGGCACCGACATCCAGGAGATCGAGATCCCCGCCGAGTACCAGGAGGTGGCCGCGGAGTGGCACGACAAATTGGTCGAGGCCGCGGCCGACCTGGACGAGGACGTGATGATGAAGTACCTCGAGGGCGAAGAGGTCACCGAGGAAGAGCTGAAGGACGCCTTCCGCAAGGGCACCATCTCTCTCGACGTCACCCCCGCCTTCCTGGGTTCGGCGCTCAAGAACAAGGGGGTTCAGCTCCTGCTCGATGCCGTGGTGCAGTACCTGCCCTCGCCCCTCGACGTCCCCCCGATCAAGGGCATGACCGCGGACGGGGGCGAGGTGGAGCGCACCCCCGACGCCGACGGTCCGCTGGCGGCGCTGGCCTTCAAGATCATGGCCGACCCCTACGTGGGCCGCCTTACCTTCGTGCGCGTCTACTCCGGCACCCTCAAGGCCGGCTCCTACGTCTACAACTCCACCAAGGGCAAGAAGGAGCGCGTCGGCCGCCTGCTGCGCATGCACGCCAACCACCGCGAGGAGGTGGAGGAGCTGACCGCGGGCGACCTGGGGGCGGTCGTCGGCCTCAAGGACACCGTGACCGGCGACACCCTGGTGGGTGACGGCGACGATCCGATCGTGCTCGAGTCCATCGACATCCCCGAGCCGGTCATCTCGGTGGCCATCGAGCCCAAGACCAAGGCCGACCAGGAGAAGCTGGCCATGGCGCTCTCGCGGCTGGCCGAGGAGGACCCCACCTTCCGGGTGCACACCGACCCCGAGTCGGGCCAGA
>JALSQW010000068.1 GCA_026985095.1 Acidimicrobiia bacterium
GCCTCCTCCACCGCTCCGTCGTCATCACCATCGACGGAGACAGCTACCGGCTCCGAACCCACCAAGCCCGAGCCCGAAAACGACGACCCCAAGGAGGTGACCCCCACTAACGTCCACAACAACCCAAGGTGGGGAATTCCGACGAGCAACTCTGGGGAATACCAGCGAGCGGCGTCACCACTCCTTGTGGGCGCTGTACCACTCAGCGTATGCGACCCTTCATCCTCCGTCAACGACAATATTTCGCGTTCTCGGGTCCGCCTCTTCGACAGACACGCCGAATCAGGTCAGCGCCACACCGGCCGCAATCAAACCACGTGGACTTCCCCCCGTGAGTTGGACACTCCCAGAATGGGCGGCGCTGCCGGCCGGAAGCCGAGAAGACCTGTCCCCAGGATCCCTATGGTGGCTAGTGGACGGAAGCGAGGTCTGGAAGGCGAGGCTCGGCGGATGCCGGATGAGTGCGTGGACCGGCTGATGGTGTCGCGTGGAGGGTTGCTCTTCGGCGACCCGGGCGGAGGGTTGCGGGCGTGTCGGGGGCGCGCGTGCTCTGGGGTTCTGCGGTGAGGCCGGGCGACAGTGGAGGTTGCAGGTGACGAGGGTGCTGCGTGTAGTGGCGGTGCTCGCGGCGGTGGTGGGGCTGGTTGGGGTCGGCTGGTGGGCGGGTCGGGAGGCGTTCGTGACGCCGGAGGATCCGCTGGCGGAGGCGGCACCGGTGGAGTACACGATCGAGGTGGGTTCGGTGGGACGGTCGTTGTCGTTCGCTGCGGTGGCGGAGTGGCCGGTGGTGGATCTGGCACGCAACGCAGCGGTGGGGACGGTGACATCGGTCGAGGTGGAGCCGGGTGGGACGGTGTCGTCGGGTGATGTGGTGTATTCGGTGGATCTGCGTCCGGTGGTGATCGCAGAGGGGGCGGTGCCGTCGTTCCGTGACTTGTCTTACAAGGTCGAAGGGCCCGATGTGGCCCAGTTGCAGGAGCTGTTGTCGTTGGGCGGGTTCTTCGACGGTGCCGTCAACGGGGTGTTCGGCCGTTCGACGCGTGCGGCGGTCAAGGCGTGGCAGGACGCTTTGGGGGTCGACGACGACGGGGTGGTGCGTCGGGGCGATGTGATGTTCGTCGATGGTTTGCCGGCGCGGGTGGTGTTGGATCCGGTGGTGGAGGTCGGGGCGTCGTTGGCGGGTGGTGAGGTGACGGTGCGGCGGGTGACCGGCGATCCGGTGTTCACGATTCCGTTGGCGTTGGAGCAGCGGGATCTGGTGCCGTTGTCGGCCGACGTGGAGGTGTCGTATGCCGGTGGGGTGTGGGAGGGAGTGATCGCCGAAGCTGTGGAGGACGATCTGCGTGGTCAGCTGAATCTGGTATTGACGGCTGCCGATGGCGGGTCGTTGTGCGGCGCCCAGTGTGCCGACGTGGTGCCGTTGGGGGGCCGGTCGGATTATCCGGTGAATGTCGTGGTGGTGCCCGAGGTGTCGGGTCCGACGGTGCCGGTGGCTGCGATCGAGACGGCTCCGGATGGGTCGACGTTCGTCAGGACGCCCGACGGCGGCGAAGTCGGCGTGGTGGTCCTTGCCGCTTCGAATGGGCTGGCGGTTGTCGACGGCGTCGAGGCGGGCGATGTGGTGGTGTTGCCGGTGGTCGAGGGGCCGTGATGTTGGGCGTGTCGGATCTCCGGTTCCGTTACCGACGCAGCTCCGAGGAGCTGTTCGGCGGTCTGTCCCATGGGTTTTCGGCAGGTGGGGTGTCGGTGGTGTCGGGGCCGTCGGGGTCGGGGAAGTCGACGCTGCTGTATCTGTTGGGTTTGTTGTTGACCCCGACGGCGGGGGACGTGTCGGTCGACAACGTCGAGGCGGGCGGGTTGGGTGACGGGGAGCGTTCGGCGCTGCGGGCCCGCCATATCGGATTCGTGTTCCAGGACGCCGCGTTGGATCAGACCCGCACGATCCTCGACAACGTCGCCGAAGGTGGCCTGTATGCGGGCATGCCACGCGGCGAGGCCGAGCGGCGGGCCCGGGTGTTGTTGGAACGCTTCGGGGTGGACCTGCCACCCGAACGGCGACCCGGCGAGATCTCCGGCGGCCAGGCCCAACGCGTCGGCCTGTGCCGGGCGCTGGTGAAATCGCCAAGCGTGATCCTGGCCGACGAACCGACCGGGAACCTCGACGCCGAATCGGCGTCGGTGGTGCTGCGGGCGCTGTGGGACGCTGCCGGTGCGGGAGCGACGGTGGTGATCTCGACCCACGACCAGCAGATCGTCGCGGCGGCCGATGATGTCGTTGCCCTCTGATCCTCGCATGGGGATGCGTGCGGTCGTGTCCGAGGCGTGGCGGGTCGCGGTCTCCACCCCGGTCGCGTCGGTGATGCTGGCCGTCGTGGTCGCCGCAGCCGTGGGATCCATCCTGGCGACCACCGGCCAGACCGTACGGGCAGAACAAGACGTGCTGGCAAAGATCGACGAGGCCGGAACCCGCCTCATCGTCGCCACCGACACCGACGGCAGCGCCCGCATCCCGCCCGACGCGGTCGCCCAGATCGCGGCGTTGTCGAAGGTCGAGTGGGTCTTCGGCGTCGGGTTCGCCCGAGACGGCTCCAACGCGGCGATCGGTGCAGGCGGCCTCCCGGCGGCGGTGCGCACCATGTGGGGCGACCTCCCCGACGTCATCGACGTCAACGGACGCCTCCCGCACCCCGGAGAAGCCCTCACCGGAACCATCGCCGCAGAGACGCTCGGGTTGGCGCTGCCGGTCGGCGGCATCGACACCGGCGACACCCAGATCTCCGTGGTCGGCGGCTTCGTCGCCCATGATCCGCTCGACGGCCTGAACACGTCGCTGCTCGCCGCACCGGAGAACCACTCCAACACCGAAACGCTGCGTACCGTCTACGTCCTCGCCCAGGTCCCCGACGACGTCGCCGCCCTCGCCGACGCCGTCGCCGCCGTCTTGGGTGCCGACGACCCGTTCGCCGTGTCGCTCACAACCTCCGAAACCCTCGCCGACGTCCGTGCCGCCGTCGCCGGTGAACTCGGCCGCTTCTCCCGCTCCCTCATCGCCGCCGTCCTCGCCGCCGGACTCATCCTCATCGCCCTCATCGTCTACACGTCGGTCACCGCACGCCGCCAGGACTTCGGCCGCCGCCGCGCCCTGGGCGCCCGACGCGGCACCATCACCGGCCTCGTCGTCACCCAAACCCTCATCGTCACCACCATCGGCATCGCCATCGGCGCCGCAGCCGGCACCGCCCTCACGTTCCGGTGGACCACCGAACCCCCCGACCACACCTTCGTCGCCGCCATCGCCGTCCTCACCCTCCTCGCCGCCGGCATCGCCGCCACACCCCCAGCAGTCATCGCCGCATGGCGAGACCCCGTCCACGTCCTCCGAGTCCCATAGCGGCACAAAGCAAAACTGCGTCCCCGGCGGTGACGCGCGAAGGGTCCTGCAGGTCCGTCCAACAGCGTGACCGGCCATCCATCCGGCTTGGTCCGCATTTGGTCCGCGAGAGGACGAGAAACCACCAGAAACGATGAGAACCCACGAGAGGCGAACACGCAATGGGCACAACGGATTCCGCCGAATCGCCACTGTTGGTCGTACTCCCTGATTCTGACTACGGATCAGAAGGTTGGGGGTTCGAGTCCCTCCGGGCGTGCCACGCGAAACCCCCGGTCAGCCGGGGGTTTCGCCGCGTCCGGGGTGGGGCCGCGGGTTGGCGGACGGGCCGTGGGAGCCATTCTCGCGGCTGGGTCGGCGTGCTTCTCACCCATGGTTGTGAAACCGGACCCGTTCTCTCAGCCACCCGGCCACCCGGGTTTCATCGACTTCACCAGCGGCGATCGCCTGCATGGCCGCTTCGGCCTCGTCGACATCCGGTGGGTCGGGTTCCCACGATCCGTCGTTGAGATCGATGAACATGACGAGTGCTGCCCAGGCGGCCCGCTTGTTCCCGTCGGGCAGCGGATGGTTCCAGGCGAGCCGACAGATGAGCACCGCCGCCTTGTCGTAGACGTCCGGGTAGAACTCGACGTCACCGAACCTCGCTTCAGGCGCTCGGAGTGCCGAGTCGGCCAGACCGACACGGAGGCCAGACCGACACGGGACTGACCAACGAGCGTCTTCGCATCGACTGCGGTGACCTGTTCGGCGAGCCAGAAGTACTCGGCCAGTGTCAGGGAACGCGTCACCGAGCCAGGCGCTCGAGGAGCTCCCGGTCACGTTCGAGGAGCTCCCTGGCGCGGCTGGTGAAGCTCTCGTCCTGGCGGACCCGTTCGATCTCGGCCTGGAGCGCTTCGACGATGAGGGCGTTGACGCTGGTGCCTTTCACCCGGGCGACGGCCTCGGCTTCGGCGGCAAGCTCATCGGGAAGACGGACGGTGGTCTGCTTGGTCATGGTTGCATGATATCACGAATGTACGACTTCGCCATCGCTTTGGGAGCCAAGTTGGGAGCCATTCGCTGCGGATTCGGGTGGACGGCTGTGGACACCGGTAGATCCGGGAGCCTTGTGCAGCAACGCTCGTGGACGGCTGTGGACGCTGGTGGACGGGTCGTGGGGATCTACGGATCAGAAGGTTGGGGGTTCGGGTCCCTCCGGGCGTGCGACGCGAAACCCCCGGTCAGCCGGGGGTTTCGCCGCGTCGGGGGTGGGGCCGTGGGCTGGCCGTTGGGCCGGTCGCGCCATTCTCGGGAGCCATGCTCCATCGGAGCGACGGTGTGACTGGCCAGGCGAGGCCCTCGCTCAGCGGTTTCGCATGAGGCTCGCCTATCGACCTTCTGACGTTCTCGGCGCTCGGGCAGAGGCTGCTCACCCCGATGCGGCACGAGGATGACGCCGGATGCGCCGGACCTCATCTCCTTCGGCTTGCTGGGCGTGGTAGAGGTCCCACCGTACTTGACCGTTCATCCAGAACCCGCTGGAAGTGCCGAAGTACCTGGCGAGCCTGAGTGCAGTGCTCGGGGTGATCCCTCGCCGCTGGTTCACGATCTCGTTGACTCGCTGGTAGGGCACCCCGATGGCTTCGGCGAGTTCACGTTGGGTCAGGCCGAGCGGTTTGAGGAACTCCTCGAGCAGCATCTCCCCTGGATGTGTTGGCTGTCTATGAGTTGGAATGCGGACCATCGTCACCTCAGTGGTAGTCGACTACCTCAACATCGACCGGCCCCGCTTCCGTCCATCGGAAACAGATTCGGTATTGATCGTTGATCCGGATGCTGTGCTGCCCTCGACGGTCTCCACGGAGTGCCTCGAGGCGATTGCCGGGTGGCACTCGCAGGTCGTCCAGGGTCTCGGCTTGGTCAAGTGCGTCGAGCCTTCTGGCCGCCACCTTCCACAGCGCGTGGGGCAGCCGTTGGCGAGCAGCCTTCGAATTGCGACCATTGAACAGGTCTTCGGTTGCTCGATCACGGAAGCCCCGGATCATCGATCACACGATAGCACGGATATCATGCTAACACTGCGGGCCGCGGCTGGGAGCCAAGTTGGGAACCAAGCGGTGTGGACGCCGGTGGACGGCTGTGGACGCCGGTGGGCGGGGAGGCCTTGCGTAGCGACGCTCCTGGACGGCTGTGGACGTTGGTGGACGGGTCGTGGGGATCTACGGATCAGAAGGTCCACGGGTTCGAGTCCCTCCGGGCGTGCCGCTGAAATCCCTTGTGCCGCAAGGGATTCCGCCTATTGGCCGGTCAGCTCAATGACGTCTGGTCCGCGGTTGGTCCGCATTTGGTCCGCGAGAGCTTCGCTGCGCACCTCGTCGAGCGCTGCGACGAGAGCCTCCATGTCGGATGGGAAGAGGTGCCCGTAGCGGTCCATCGTCGCCGAGATCGATGAGTGACCGAGGTGCACCTGGATTGCTTTGGGGTGTGCCCCTTCGGCGATGAGCAGCGCGGCGCAGGTGTGTCGTAAGTCGTGGATGCGCAGTTCGTCGGGGAGCCCGGCGTCGGCGACGGCCTGGTACCAGACCTGACGTCGGAAGTTTGAGTTTCGTAGCGGCTTTCCCAGCGGCGAGGTGAAGACCAACGCGTCGGGGTCGTCGTCCACCTCTCGAGCGAGGTGCTCGGCCAGTAGTTCGCTGAGGAACGCGGGGATGATCACCATCCGCCGGCGGTACGTCTTGGTGGCGCCGAAGTGGAGCTTGCCTCGGGCCTCTGAGAGCGATTCTGCCACTTCGATACGGGATCGCAGCAGGTCGCA
>JALSQW010000069.1 GCA_026985095.1 Acidimicrobiia bacterium
GGCTGGCGGGATCGACGCCGTCGACTACCCCGACGCCTACCGGGCCGCCGACGACGCCCTGCGGCGCCGCTGCTGGAGCGAAGCCGCCCGCTGACCGTCCCCCGGGCGGGCATCGGCCCGACCCCGACCGCGAACACGACCCCCTTGACACACACACACACACCATCCGCATACTGATCGTAGTGACCGGGACACCCACCGTGTCAGGGGGGATGAGGAAGGAGACGGACCGTCATGGTCCGACGACGACAGATCGCCCTGGGCACCGCTGTTCTCATCCTGATGCTGACAGCGATCCCCGCTCTTGCGTTGACGAGAACGTGGACCTATGACGGCTGTAGGTGGCAGTTGAAGGTTGAAGATCAGAGTTCCTCCTACACCAGCTCTACGCGGGACCTCAACGGCGGTTGCCACTACTTGACGAACTGGTCGAAAGACCCAGCCATCCCGTCGTACTCGGTGACAGGACCAACAAACGTGGCGGCGGTGTACACGTGGGTGGCGCATACGATCGGATCGGACTCCACGCTGCTGGGCAAAGGCAGGGTCACGACCTGGGAGCACGAGTGGACACAGACGTCGTCATGATATGGTCCCTGATGCCCGCGGAAGGATGGCTCTGAGGGATGCAAGTGGATTCTCGTCGTGGGCACGGTGGATCCCGATCCTCGCTCTCACCGTCGCTGCCTGCACCAGCCAAGCCGGCGCTCGGGGACTCGCGACCCCCGACCTGAGCGAGTTCCAGCGGCAGATCCTGGCGGATGGTGAGGTGACGTTCGCCGAGATGGAACGCGCCGCCCTCGCGTACGCCGAGTGCATGCGCGAAGCCGGTCTCCAGGTGGACACCACCTATCGGGAAGACATATCCGCCTACCAGTACACGTTCACGGCGCCGTCGCCGGAGGGATTCGACGACCTCGTCGAGTCGGCTGATGCTCGATGCCGGCCTCGGTATCTGATCGAAGTCGAACGGGCCTGGGCAGACCAGGCCGGTCCCACCAGAGAAGAGGAGACCCAATTCTACGAGGCGATTCGGCAGTGTCTCGTCGATCGAGGCCACGCCGTGCCGAGCAGCGACCGCGACGAACTGTCGGCCGCCTACGACCGATGGCCCGACGACTACGACGCATGCTTCGGCGAAGCCGAACGGAGCCAGGAAGCAAGACCATAAGCGGCGGAGTCCCCCCGAAGACGCCCATCACGAAGCCTTTCCCGACACCCCGATCAGCCTCCCTCCCCACGAATCCGCGAAGAACCTCAAGATCCGAGCCCGCAGCCCCGCACCCCCGATGGTCGCGTAGAGCCCCCATAACGGCTGGACCACTGAACGGGGGCCCCGTCGCCAGTGGAGCGGCCGCGACGCTGTACCCCACCGGCGCGGGCGGCGAGGAACCTCGTAGCCGCGTTGGTGGTCTTGGCAGCATCGTGCACGGCGAGACCTGGTTCCGTCGCGACGACGCCCACGAACGCGATGGCAGGCGGGGGGGTCACGATGACCTCCCGTCCCGTGGAGGCCCCGACGTGCCGGTGGCGGAGATCCTCAGCGACAGCCGCGTCACCGATGCCGAGATGGAGCGCGCGTTGCTCGCGACCGTGGAGTGTGTCCGAGACGCCGGCTACGACATGGAACTCAACTACTTCCGGCCCGGGATCGGCTGGAGCTTCGGCATCACGGGCGACGACCCGTCGACCGTCGAGGCGGCAGACGTCGAGAAGGAGCGGTGCTATTCGCGGTTCGTGCTGGGCGTGAGCGACCTGTATTTCGCGCAGAACGGCCTGTCCGAGTCCGAGCGCGCGGCATGGGAACGTGCTTTCCTCGACTGTCTTCACCAGCACGGCAACGACGTCGACGACCGAAACATCGCAGAGGTGCTGAGCGACCCGTCCATCGCTGGGCTCGCCACCTGTCGAGATGCCGCCGAGGCAATCGTCGGAGGCTAGCTCTGAGAAGAGCATCGATCGGACCTCAGGTGTCGCCGCTGCTCTAATCGCAACCGACGGTGTCTCGTCCGCACAGACCCTGCCGGCAGGAGACCACCTCCCCCTTACCTGGAATGGTGACAGCCGGCAGAGGAGCGGCGATCCGCCGAGCAGGTCACGTCTGTGGACGTGGCCTGCCCGAGCGATCCTCCCTCGATCGGTTCCCGGAACCCTGGAGGCGGCTGCGGCGAATCATTGAGTAGGGACGCACACTCCGTCAGGAAGCGCACACTCCGTCAGGGAGGACGAGAGAGGAGCGAATACAGATGATTCGACGGTCACAGCAACGCTCGGGATCGTCGTCTCGGGCACGCTACTGACCATGCCGGCGCCCACCGCCGCGGCCCACGAAGGATCCGATACGCTGTCGGTCGACGGCTATTGCTATTGGTGGGGCCAGGCTCAGTGGGTTGGCTACACCGGCTCGGTCGGGACCGCGACTGGTGTCGTTTCGTACTGGGAGGGGCCATGCACGGCCGTGAGCTTGAAGATGCGGTACTACACGCCCACGAGCAGCTGCGTCCTCCGAATCTGGGATGGTCGTAGCTCCGGTGAGTTCCCGGCCCTTCGGAGAACGCCCTCGGCGCGGCACTTCGACTACTCCGACGCCGACGTGCTGCGCAATACCGGCATCTGGTCCGGATTCCGGGTCGACCACTCCGGCGGATGCGCCCCGTGAGTCGGCGGTGACGAGGCACTGGCGCGCTGCAACCGTGTCGATGACGGCCATGGCTGTCGTTCTGGCCGCGTGCATGCCGGCAACGCGACCGGCGCCGACGGTGGTGGTTCGAGGACCGACCGACACCGGCCGGGCCGCCACCACCCTCCCACCCGCACCTCGGGACCCCCTCCAAGACGAGATCCTCGCCGACGGAGTGGTGACCCCCGCCGAGATGGAGCGGGCGCTGTTGGCGGTGGTCGAATGTGTCCGCGACGCCGGGTTCTCGGCCGAACTGATCGAGTTCGATCCGGCGGGCTCATGGGGACTCGAAGTCTCTGGAGGCACCGAGGCCGGCACCGACCAGGCGGAGGCCCGATGGCAGTACTGCAGCGTGTCGCTGACCTCGGAGGTGGAGACCGTGTTCATGCGCGACCACGTCCCGTCCGAAGCCGATCGGGCCCAGCAGGAGGCAGCCGTGGTCGCATGCGTACGGGCCTTGGGTTACGAGGTCGACGATCTCGGCTCGATTGGGCGTCTCCACGCCGCACTCCTCGATGAGGGCAACACCGGAGCCGCTGACGCCATCGTGGACTGCACGGTCGATCCGTAGCCGGTCTCAGGATTCGCGATCGGCGGGGATGGGTTCCCGGGAACCCTGGAGGCGACTGCGGCGAATCATTGGAAAGGACTGTGGGAGCAAGCCTCTGGAGGTATCGATGTCGAAGGTCCTTGTGCTCTCCGCGGTGGCATTGGTCGTGGCTGCCGTACTGGGTACCGCCACAGACGGGGTGGCGGCATCCTCGGACGGCTCGGTCGAGTCGCATTGTGTGATTGGGGTTGTCGACCAACTCCAAGACGGCGCGCTCGTGTTCGGTGCACCCCGCTGCTACCCAACGCTCGGGGCCGCGATCATCGACGCGACAGATGGGAAGCTCCGTATCCCAGCGCAGTTCTCTGGAGCCGACCTGTTCGCGGGGTCGAGCACCGACGAGTCGCTGCTGTCGTCGTTTGCGCTGGGGATCCATTTCGACGGCTTCAACGGCTCTGGAAGTTCGATCACGGTCGTGGGCTCGTCCTGCACGGGCGGCTGGTGGAACACCGGGGCGACCTGGAGGAACCGGATCTCATCGTCGTGGAACGGCTGTTATCGCCTGCAGCACCACGACAAGCCGAACCGGGCGGGCATCACGGAAAGCACGACCGGTAGCGGCCGTGTCCACAACCTGTCGGTACTCAACAACAAGGCCGAATCCATCTCGTACTGGAGCGGATGAGCGGCCACGATGCCGTCGGTGTGGCAGGCTCGTGGACGATGAGCCGGGCTGAAGCCACCGACGCGGAGGTGATCGCCGCGTCGCGCGACGACCCTGAGCGCCTTGCGTTGATCTTCCGACGTCACTACCGAACCGTCTACCGCTACGTGGTGAGCGCAGTGGGACGGGACGACGGCCCCGACGTGGCTGCGGAGGTCTTCGTACGCGCCTTTGCGGCTCGGTACCGCTTCGATCCCCGCTTCCGAAGCGCGAGGCCTTGGCTGTTCGGGATCGCTGCCCATCTGGTCCGTGATGTGTACCGCGCTCGTGGGCGGCAGGGTCGGGCTCTCGGACGTCTCGGCGGCCGCGCCGTGCCCGCCGTGGGGTTCGAAGACGATGCGGTGGCCCGCGTCGACGTCTGGGATCGGGTGGGACCGATCGGAACGTTGCTCGGCAGCCTGAGCCCGGATCAGCGGGATGTGGTGGGACTGTTCGCCCTGGCTGGACTGTCGTACGAGGAGATCGCCCAGGCATTGGGCATCCCCATCGGCACGGTCAAGTCACGGCTCACCCGCGCTCGGCGGCGACTTCGGAACCTGATTCCTCCCGACGACGAATCTTCTCGTGAGGAACACGGGATATGGGTGAACACGCCGATCCCTTCGGCATCTTGCGGCGCCTCGCCGGCAACCCGCAGCCGACCGCCGCGGAGGAACAGGCAGCGCTGAGCAAGCTGCAACAGGCCATCGCTGCCGAACGGCGCCCTCGACACCGGCGGATCCGATGGATGATCCCGGCGGTCGCGGCCGCCGTCTTGGTGGTGGTCGCGGGACTGGCGGTCGTGTCTCGACCCGGTGCGGCCGCGGCCGCGCTCGGCGACATCGCCCAGGCCGCCCGCCGGGCCGTTCCCCTCGACGTTCCCTCCGGATCGTTCCTCTACCGGGAATCCGAGGCGGTCGACCTGGTGGTCCGACCCGGAAGCGATCTCGGCGTCGATCGGGAGCACGTCGTCTACCTGCTGCCCACCGAACGCCAAGAGTGGCGCCGGCCCGACAAACGCTTCTTCCAGCTCGCAACGACGGCTTCCACACCGATCTTCTTCGATCAGGCAACCAAACGTGCCTACGAAGCCCACGACGGACCGACCCTCGACCGGGTCGGCGAAGTGGTCGTCGAACGGTTCACCGACGTCGCCGACCCCATCCTCGAGACCGACTGGCCGACCATCCCCGACGACCTCGAAGCGGCCATGTCCGCAACGCTCGCCGAAGGCGGCGACACCCGTCCCCTCGAGGTGCAGCTGTTCGACCTCGCCGCCGACCTCCTCCGCGACGCCACCGACCCCCGACTTCGAGCCGCCGTCCTCCAGGTTCTCGCTATCCTGCCAGTCGACCTCGTCGGCCGACGGGACGACGGCACCATCGTCATCGCTCTCGACGACCCCGGACCACCCCCCGGCCGCGGGATGCTCACCATCGCCGCCGATGGAACCCTCCTCGCCGAGTCCACCACCTGGCTCGACGCCGACCCCGTCATCGGCATCCCTGCCAACACCGTCATCTCCCGCACCACCTACGGACCCGTCGAGATCGTCGACCGGCTCCCAGACCAGTAGGGGAACCCAGACCCACACATCGGCGAATCCAATAGTGAGGCCGCCAGGAAGACGGCGACCTCTGCAAACAAGGAAGCGAAAGGAGGGAGCGCGATGAGACTCCGGCTCGTCCTCGCAATGGCGCTGGTGCTGGTTGTGACGACGGCTCTTCCAGCCTCGGCGTCGCCCAGCCACACGAGCGCCACCTACACGAACAACGGCTGCAGCTGGAGCGGCTACCACGACTACGACGAAAGCGGCTCCGACAGCTTCGCGTTCGCCAGCACCTCCAAGAGGGGCGGTAACTGCGTAGAGGTGTCGGTTCGGATGAAGTACGACAGCACCACAACCGGGTACAACTACGGCTCCCGCTACGCCTCGCTCTACCACACCGGGTGGTCGCTTGATTTCAAGTGGTCCGACCACAACGCCGACCCCCTTGGCCCACCGCCGTACGTGGGCTTCCCGATGTACTAGGGGATCCGGTGCCGAGAGCTTGGATCCACGCATGGTGACACGGCGGATCCTGGGCGTCACGCTCACGGTGGTGATGGTGGCGGCGGCCTGCACAGGCGGGTCCTCGCCACCATCCACGGCCGTAGCCGACGACGGCCCCACCATCGCGGACATCATCGCCC
>JALSQW010000070.1 GCA_026985095.1 Acidimicrobiia bacterium
GGACTCCTCGCGGACTCTTGGCGTTTCGAAGGCGGAAACGCTCTCCCGCTGAATGGCGAGAGCCCTTGCGGCGCAGGGCCTCTCGCTGGTCGGGCTGGCCGGATTTGAACCGGCGACCTCTTGACCCAGTCAAGATCAGGGGGTACCGCCAGAGCGTGCGAGCCGGCAAGAACCGGTGCGGCGCTTGGGTGTTTCGTGTTCATCACCTTTCAGCCTCTTCCACCGTTTCTCATCCTTTCGCGGACTTTCCGCGGACTCTCGGCTCTTGGGGTCCGCTGAGGGTGCCAAACGAAGTCCGTTGGCTCGTAGACGGCTAGCTCAGCGCGAATGGGACGATTCCCGAAGTGGGCATCCAGGCTCGAGCGCGGTCAATTCGGAGGAGTCGTGCACGGAACACTAGGGCCGACTCCCCGGCCAGCAGGTGTCAATGGATCCCCGAGCAACCGCGTCAGCAGGTCGAGGGTCGCGTCGTCTGGTCCGAGTACCAGCACGATGATCCTGCCCTGCGCGAAGAACCTCGGTGGAGCTACCCACTGCGTCAGAACATCGCCGTCTCTGCTCTCGAGTATCCGGGCGTCTGGCGGGATGCTGGCTGACTCACGGATGCGATCCGGCTCCGTGTCGTATTCGAGGACCAGCATCGGGACATCCCGTACACAGAACTGATGAAGCGTGCCTGTGAACCCCATGCGATCAAGCGGTTCTGCGAGGGCATCGAGGTCGCCTTCCCGAGCCTGGAGTGCCGCAACGAGCGAGTCGACGTCGCGAGGATGCAACTCAGAAGCAGGTGCCACCGCCGTCTCCTGCGTCTGGGGAGGAGCGACGACCGAGATGGTCACCGGGACCGAGGTTCCGCCACTACCGACATCCGACGGTGTGCTTCGATCCCTCAGAACACCCACGAGCAGCACTACCACGAGACCCGCGGCCATTCCCACGGCGGCGACGTGACGGATTCTACGCTTCGGTTGGTGGCTTCTTTGGACGAGTTGCCGCTCACGGGCGTATTCGGCCTCGAGGGCGGCTGCGACCCGCTTGTCGATCGCGGCCTTCACGTCAGGCGGCAGATCGTCACCGCGCCAGGTACTCATCGGCCGACTCCCCTGTACAGAGCGAGGATCTTCGCCCTCGCTCGACTGACGCGCGACTTGACGGTGCCTACCCGACAGTCGAGATAGGCCGCGATCTCGCTGTAGGTGAACCCTTCGGCGAGCATCTGGAGGGGCACTCGTTCTTCGTCACGAAGCGACGCGAGCGTCGGAGAGATGCGAGCAAGTAGCGCTTCGGCATCCGCACGCTCGATAACAGCGTCCGCGATGTCCTCGACGACGGATTCTACGGGTAGCCGAAGCCTCTCGATCCGATGTCGTCGCCACCAACGGCGTTCGTTCCGAACCACGTTCCGAGCGATCCCGTAGAGCCAGGGGAGACAGTTCGGCTCCCCGAGGTCGTACCGTCGGCGCCTGCGGAAAGCCGCGACGAACACCTCCGCGACCACATCCTCGACCCGGTGTGGGTCGACCCGCCGCATCACGTAGGCGGCTATGGCCATCCCGTGGCGCTCATAGATCTCACCAAAGGCCTCGGGCTTCGTAAGCGACCGCCCGATGATCTCGGAATCAGACTCCCCGTCGATCCTCATCTCCACGGGTCCTCGGTCTCCGATCCATGCTACGGATTATTGGACGTTGTGACAGCACGGATACCGAGAGTGGCAAGTGCTGGCGGGTCGAAGGCAGACACCGGCGCGCAGCTCCGCCCCGAGGTCGGCGCCTTCGACCAGACCAAGAAGATGGCCCCAGCCAGGAGAAGGGGCATGCGCTGGCAGGCGTCGACAGATGTCTCCCCCGCGGTTGGGACCCGAGCCTGAGGCGCCGTGGCGGAGTGGTGGATGAAGCCGCGCGGGCGGGCGGCTCGCCTTCGCTCCATCCGCCGATGCCAGACTCCACGGACCTCGCGGAGGCGTCGGCCACATGGATCTCTCGATGAGCTTCCCGAGACCTGCAACCGAGGCGCATCATCACAACGTGAGACGCGGGAAGCCCCCCGAAGACGAGGAACCCGACCCGACCGTCCCCTTCACGCCAGCCTCCCTCGTCTCCGACAGAAACGGGATGCAACCGCCTGGACAGCCGCGGACAACAACACAGTAGAGGTGCTGTAGACCGATCCCGACCACGGATCGCAACTAGGAGCCCGAGCATGGTACGCAGAGGAGTACGAAACACACTTCCCGTCCTTCCCCTTCTCATCGGAGCCCTTATCTCCATCGCCTTCTGGTGGTTCGGAGAGCAGCGAGCCGACGCCACGCATGGTTCCGTGACGTCGCATTGGACATGCCGAGGAGGTGGACTAGGGGGTTCAGTGGGAGGAGATGGCGACTGCTTCGACCACTGGTCGTACGCGGACAACACCTGGCACTGGCTAGCCGAGGTTCCGACCGGAGCAACGAGAACAGCCATCTCTGCTGGGCACTCAGTCTGGGAAGCTGGGCATGCACTCAACAATGTGTACGACTCTGGTTCCGTGTCCCATGTGCACTACGACACAGATTGCACAGTGGGTTGTGTAGCCAACTACGTCATCACGGACGTGTCAGGCACTGGGAACGACCATATTGAGAGCTACCAGCTCCACATCGATTCGTCTCAGTCATGGAACACGAACACATCGGCGGCGCATGGCTCCTTCAGCGGGCGTGACCTCATGTCTACGGCAGCCCACGAGTGGGGTCACGGCGCTGGCTTCGGGCATTCGACTTCTGGGTTGGGTCACTCGAGCGGAGTCAACAACGCTGTTGCCACGATGTGCCCTGGCTGCGGCCCGCCGGGGCACTCGGAGAGACGAGACCTGAGCAGCGACGACGTCGCGGCTCGATGCCAGGTTTATCGCCATGCCCACAACTACGCCTGCTAGCCCGGAGGTAGAGAGATGAGGCCCGCGAGACAACTCATCCGTCGCTGGATCTGGTTGACAAGCTCGGTAGTCGGTGTTGGCCTGGCCGTCTTGTCGTACTTCATGTTCTGGTCCCCGGTGAGTGCCTTTGCCGACCAACAATTGGTCAACGGCCGGCACCTTGATCTCCCCGAGCTGACGTTGAGCCGCCTCACAGATGTCTCCGACGTAGCCCTCAGCGGCACCGTGACGTCAATCCGGCCAGCAGTGCTGAACACAGCGGAAGGGGACTGGGCTTCGGCAGCGCGGGCAAGCGACGACCTCCACCAGCTGTACGCCGATCTGATGCCGTACACCGATATCGAGATCGCGGTCGAGACGATCCTTGGGGCGCGTCCGCAATCGGCGGTCGATGTCTCGGAGTACACCGACCGTGTTGTGGTAACTCTCGTCGGAGGCCGAGTCGAGTTCGTGATCACACCCGAGCAGGCTCGGGCAATCGGCCTTCAGCTGCAGCCTCCCGAGCCGGAGGGTTCCCTCGAAGGAGTCGGAACTCCTTCGCTGCGCTACCCGGATGAGGATGTCAAGGTGCTCCTACAACTCGAGCATGGCATCGATCTGGCGGTCGGTGACCGCGTCATGGCGTTTCTGCGAGCTGACAACATCTCACTTGCCACGGGAGGCAAGAGAGCGGTGCTCCTGTCGGTCATACCGGAAGGTGCTGGTCTCTTCCGGCATTCCCAGGACCCTGCGAAGGTCGTCAATGCCGGAACCGGGGAAGCATGGGACTACACGGAAGTTGCCGCGCAGGCCACGGCCCTCAGCAGGGCAACAGGTGCGGCCATGCGACTCTTCGACGGCTAGGCGGTAGGGGCGTGTGCGACGAAGGTGCAGATCGGACAACTCGAGAGACGGGAAGACATCGTGACAAGAGGTCTATGGTGGCGAGCCGCATTGTTCACTGCTGGCGCGATCGCCCTAGGAGCTTGTGCCTCAGCAGGAGTCGGGCCAACGAACTTCGACGACGTCGCTGCGACTGGCAACATCCCGCCGCCGAATGTCATCGCAAACCCAGTGGCTCGAATCGACAACAGTGACGGCTCGTCTGGCGATCTGGTGAGGGTGCAACCCGCGTCGACTGATCCGTACGGGAGGGCACGCCTCTCGGGCAACCTGGTTGGAGAACCACCGCCGTTCTTCCTGCGAATGGTTCGAGCCGGCGACGCATCAGGGCAGGCGAACGGCCTTGCCTGGGAGACCATCGTCACAAACGAGTGGCCAACCGCCATCGCAGTATCCCCAACTGCGACATCGTTCAGGTTCGTCCGACGGGATGGCGAGTGGCTGATCGAACCGTCGGCCGCTGACACCACTCGGGCAGTCGTTCGCCCCGGAGCTTCCATCTCCTTCATCATGGAGGTCATCAACCCCCTCGACGATGAGCTCCCGGAAGGCGAGTACTCGTTCGAGATCCCGATCGCCTTCTGGACAGACCTCGCCGACGAGGGAGCGGCTGACGCCCCCGATGGGGTCGCGACGCTCGAGCTCCGGTACACGGTTCTCCCGGCGAGCTACGTCGAAACTCTCTCTCGGTTCTGCGCGGTCGCCACGTCCGGACTCGTCGGTCATGACCTGTTATCGGCCAACGAATTGCTCGACAGGCTCGAAACGGTCGAATCTGCGGCAAGCGGCCTGAACACGAGCGATCGACAACTCGTGACCTCCGAGGTGCGTGAACTGCGAGAGGCCTTGGTGGCCTACGAAGCGCGAGACCGAGGCTTCTCGACGAGTGAGCTCGTCGAGCGCATCAACATCCTGTGCGGATCGTCGCTCGCTTCGACGGCCAGCGAGGTCGGCGAATAGCGTCGGCACGGGTGTAGACGGCGTTGGAACAGTTCGCGTTCGGTCTGCCTCATGTTCATGCACGAACCTGCTCCATCGTCCAGTGTAGCCCCCGGGCTCGCGCTCGGAGCTCGTCGATGGCGTGCAGGATGAGCCGTTCGAGGTCGGCCTGATCGTCACGGGCCTCGGGTTCGGGGAACTCCCGAGCGCGGTCCGGGTCGAGCTGGGATCGGCGGGCAATGGCGGGTTCGTCGATCCAGTCTCGAGTGAGCGCCTGGGCGAGCACGTCGGCGGCGGTCTGATTGTCCTCCACGGCGACGTAGACGTGGTTGGCGTCCCGTCCTCGGGTGAGCGGCGTGTAGATGCCGCGGCCGTCGGTGGGGGTGTCGATGAGGAGGAGGGCGATGTCGACGGTGCGGCCTTGGGTGGCGTGGCTGGTCTGGGCGTAGCCGAGCGCGAGGTGCTTCTCCACGTAGTGGGCGGGGAGCCGGATCGTGCCGGTGGGGCCGTCGAGGGTGACGCTTCGGTCGGGGTGGATGGCGGTGATGGTCCAGTGGTCGCGGTTCTTGACCATGACCCCCTGGTGGGTGCGGAGGCGCCGGTCGTTGCGGCGGGTGACCACCTCATCACCCACCAGCAGTCGCTGCTCGCCGACGTGGAGGGCGGGCCCGTTCGGGTCGAGCTCACCGGCCGCAATGCGCACCTGTTGGGCGAGGTGGTTGAGGCGGGCGACGGTGTCGGTGCGGTTGACCATGAGCGCCACCGTCTCGCCTCGGCTGCGGGCCTCCTGCCAGTGGTCGATGATGTCGGCTTCCATCTGCTCGACGGTGCCGCCGTGGAGGCGGCCGTGCCGGTCGTAGTGGGTGAGCACGGCCGGGTCGCCGGCTCGGAGGCGAAGACTCGCGTGACGTTCCCACCGGTGGCGGAAGCGGTGCACCTGGTCGAGTTCGACGGCCCCGTAGGTGTCGACGAAATGGGCGAACATGCCGCCCCGGCCCACCGCGGAGAACTGGCGGGGATCCCCGACCAGCACCACCCGCCAGGCGTGCTGGTCGGCGAGACGAGCCAGTTCGGCGAGTTTGGGGGTGGCGGCGGTGCCGGCTTCGTCGACGATCACCGTGGTGCCGGCGGGAAGCTGGAAGGCCGGGTCGGGCGGTCGGGCCGGGTGGTGGTGTTCGACCAGCAGCTTGTCCAGGGTGTCGGCGGGCATGCCGGTCTCCGAAGCGAGTACCTCGGCGGCGACTGCGGTGGGTGCCACCCCGAACACCGAAC